>NZ_JAMBNZ010000004.1 GCF_023715365.1 Georgenia satyanarayanai | reverse complement strand
CACCCCACACCGCATATGGGTGAAAATCGCGGCCGACGCTGAGCGACGACGGCGACTTTCACCCATATGCGGTGTGGGGTGGGGGCGGGCGGGTCAGGTGGTGGTGAGGGCGCTGCGCATGGGGCGGAGCTTGGCCTCGGACTCGCGGACCTCGGCGGCCGGGTCGGAGGCGGCGACGATGCCGCAGCCGGCGAACAGGCGCACCGAGCGCGGGCCGGTGACCTCCCCGGAGCGCAGCGCGATGCCCCACTCGCCGTCGCCGTCGGCGCCCATCCAGCCGACGGGGCCGGCGTAGCGGCCGCGGTCCATCCGCTCGGTCTCGGCGAGCACCTCGACGGCGCGCGGTGTCGGCGTCCCGCCGACGGCGGCCGTCGGGTGCAGCGCCGCGGCGAGCGCGAGCGAGCTCGGCGAGGTCTGCCGGTCGACGACACCGGTGACGTCGCTGGCCAGGTGCATGACGTTGGGCAAGTGGAGGACGAAGGGTGAGTCGGGCACGTTGAAGCTCGAGCAGTACGGCCCCAGCGCCTTGGCGACGGACTGGACCGCGAGCTCGTGCTCGCCCAGGTCTTTGGAAGAGCGGGCGAGCTGGGCCGCGTGACGCAGGTCGGCGGCGTCGTCGCCGGTGCGCTGGATCGTCCCGGCGAGCACCCGGCAGGCCACGAGGCCCTGGTCGCGCCGCACGAGCAGCTCGGGGGTCGCGCCCACGAGCCCGTCGACGGCGAAGGTCCAGCACGTCGGGTACTGGTCGGCGAGGTTGAGCAGGAGGTGGCGGACGTCGACGTCGGCGCTCGTGCGGGCCACGACGTCGCGGGCCATGACCACCTTCTCCACCGTGCCGGCCCGGATCGCCTCGACGACCTCGGCCACCGCCTCCTGCCACTGCGCGCTCGTGAGGGCGCCGTCGGTGAAGGTGACCTCGCCGGGCGCGGTGACGGGCGCGACGTCGCCGCGGCTGTGGGCGAGGGAGGGGTTCGGGCCCAGCCCCGCCGGGCCGACGACGGTGAGCCAGCTGCGGCCCTCGCGTCGGCCGACGACGACGCGCGGGACGACGAGCGTGCCGCCCGCCTCCGAGCGGCGGGAGAAGGCGAAGGAGCCAAAGGCCACCGGTCCGGTACCCGGCACCCGGACGGCGTCGCGCACGACCATCGCGTCGGCTGTCCGGCGCCACCACGCGTCCGCGTCGATCATTCGCGTCGCGCCGGAGGTGTCCACGCGGGCGGCCACCCCCCAGCCGACGAGCCCGTCGCCGCGCCGGACCCAGCTCGCCGTCGTCGTGACGTCGGGGCGGGGGAGGAGGTCGAGGAGGCCGCCGGGGTCCTCGACCGGGACGGTCCGGGCGAGCAGCGGGACGGGCGCCGGGTCCCCGGCGGGTGCGGACGACATCGTGGCCGTCCTCAGCGGGTCGCGCGGTGCAGCGCGACGATGCCGCCGGAGAGGTTGCGGTAGCCCACCGAGCGCCAGCCAGCGCCGGCCACGAGACCGGCCAGGCCGCGCTGGTCGGGCCAGTCGGTGATCGACTCGGCGAGGTAGCCGTAGGCGTCGGTGTTGGAGGACACCAGCCGCGCCACCCGGGGGAGCACCTGGGTGAGGTAGAAGCTGTACAGCACGCGGAAGGGCGCGAAGGTCGGCCGGGAGAACTCGCAGATGACCAGGCGCCCGCCCGGCCGCGTCACGCGCCGCATCTCCCGCAGCGCGAGGTCGGTGTCGACGACGTTGCGCAGCCCGAAGGAGATCGTCACGACGTCGAAGGACTCGTCGGCGAAGGGCAGCCTCGTCGCGTCACCCGCGACGAAGCTGAGGTCGGGCCGGCGGCGCTTGCCCACCCCGACCATGCCGGTGGAGAAGTCGCACGGGACGACGGCGACGCCCGCGTCCGCGTACGCCTCGCTGGAGGTGCCGGTGCCGGCCGCGAGGTCCAGGACGCGCATGCCCGGCTCGGCCGCGACCGCGCGCCGGGTGGCCACGCGCCACGCGCGGTCCTGCCACAGGGAGAGGATGTCGTTGGTCACGTCGTAGCGCTTGGCCACGGCGTCGAACATCCTCGCCACCTCACGCGGCTGCTTGTCCAGGTCGGCTCGGCTCATGGGGGCATTGTCCCAGGGTGGGCCCCCCGCGCCTGGTTAGGTCACCCTAAGCGGTTAGCGCGTCGCGAACTTTGTAGACTGCTGTTGCATCACCGCGCCGTTCTGGACGTCGGTGGGCACCATGACGAACCAGGAGAGGTGACGTGCGCGCAGCCCACGATGACGCCGACGTCATCGTTGTCGGCGCAGGCCCCGCCGGATCGGCCACCGCGCACTACCTCGCCCAGACCGGTCTGGACGTCCTCCTCCTCGAGAAGGCGACCTTCCCGCGCGACAAGATCTGCGGTGACGGCCTCACCCCGCGCGCCGTCGCCGAGCTCATCCGCATGGGCGTGCCCACCGAGGAGTCCGACGGCTGGATCCGCAACTGGGGGCTGCGCACCTACGGTGGCGGCCACCGCATCGAGATCCCGTGGCCCGAGCTCGCCGAGATGCCGTCCTACGGCCTGGCCCGCTCGCGGATGAACCTCGACGAGACCCTCGCCCGGCACGCCGCCGCCAGCGGTGCGCGGCTGCTCGAGGGCGTGGCCGTCACCGGCCCCGTGCGCCACGAGCGCTCGGGCCGCATCCTCGGCGTCACCACCCGCTCGGTGGACGCCAAGGGCCGACGGACGGGGGAGGAGCGCTCCTACCGCGCGCGCATCGTCGTCGACGCCGGGGGCGTCTCGGCGCGGCTGGCCACGACGATGGGCATCGAGAAGAACGACAACCGTCCCATGGGCGTCGCGATCCGCACCTACTTCACGAGCCCGCGCCACGACGACCCGATGATGGAGTCGCACCTGGAGCTGTGGGACGGGGAGCCGGGCCGCTCGAACCTCATGCCGGGCTACGGCTGGATCTTCGCCCTGGGCGACGGCACGGTCAACGTCGGGCTCGGCTCGCTCAGCTCCACCGCCAAGCCCACGAAGCTCGACTACAAGGGCCTGTTCGCAACGTGGATGCGGAACGCACCCGCCGAGTGGGAGTTCACGCCCGAGAACCAGGTGGGCGAGCTGCGCAGCGCCGCCCTGCCGATGGCCTTCAACCGCAAGCCGCACTACTCCCAGGGAATGCTGCTCGTCGGTGACTCCGGCGGCATGGTCTCGCCCTTCAACGGCGAGGGCATCGCCTATGCGATGCAGTCCGGCCGGATCGCCGCCGACGTCGTCTCCCAGGCGCTGGCCCGGACCACGCCCTACGCGATGGAGAAGGCGCTGCGGACCTACCCCGCGATCCTCGCCGACGAGCTGGGCGGCTACTTCACGATGGGCCAGGTCTTCGCCCGCCTCATCGAGCGGCCGGAGATCATGCGCGCCTGCGTGAAGTACGGTCTCCCACGGCCCGTCCTCATGCGTTTCGTCATGAAGCTCCTGTCCGACGGCTTCGACCGCCGCGACGGGGACTGGATGGATAGGCTCATCGCGGCACTGAGCAGGGCGGTGCCGGCATCGTGAGGCAGCGAGACGGACACCCGAGCAGCCGGAGGGCCACGCCCCCCGCGCACCGAGCAACCACGGAGGCACGATGAACCCCTTCGTCCCCATCCTCGTCATGGCGGCGGCAGCTGCCGCACTGGCGATCGGCGGCCTCGCGGCGAGCGCGGTCATCGGGCCCAAGCGCTACAACCGGGTCAAGGTCGCGAACTACGAGTGCGGTGTGGAGGCCACCCCGCGCGCCACGGGCGCCGGCCGCTTCCCCATCAAGTACTACCTCGTGGCCATGACCTTCATCGTCTTCGACGTCGAGGTCATCTTCCTCGTGCCGTGGGCCATCGCCTTCAGTGAGCTGGCCGCCTTCGGCCTCGTCGCCGCGCTCGCTTTCATCGCCATCATCACCGTGCCTTTCGCCTACGAGTGGCGGCGCGGCGCCCTTGAGTGGGACTGAGGAGGACAACATGGGTCTGGAAGAGAAGCTCCCAGCGGGGTTCATGCTCACGACCGTGGAGAAGGCCGTCGGGCTGGCCCGCAAGGGCTCGATGTGGCCGGTCACCATGGGCCTGGCGTGCTGCGCCATCGAGATGATGGCCGCGGGCACCCCGCGCTTCGACATCTCCCGCTTCGGCATGGAGGTGTTCCGCGCGTCCCCGCGTCACGCCGACCTCATGATCGTCTCGGGCCGCGTGAGCCAGAAGATGGCGCCCGTCGTCCGGCAGATCTACGACCAGATGGCCGACCCCAAGTGGGTCATCTCCATGGGCGTGTGCGCCTCCAGCGGCGGCATGTTCAACAACTACGCGATCATCCAGGGCGTCGACCACCTCGTGCCCGTGGACATCTACCTGCCCGGCTGCCCGCCGCGGCCGGAGATGCTCATCAACGCGATCATGGCGCTGCACGACCAGGTCAAGCACGAGCCCCTCGGTGCCAACCGTGAGGCCGTGGCCCGTGCGGCGGAGGAGGCGGCGCTGGCCGCCACTCCCACCCACCAGATGAAGGGGCTGCTGGCATGAGCGAGCGCGAGGACGAGAAGACGTCCGCCGCCGACGTCGTCAAGCCGGGCATCGGCGAGACGGGTGCGCAGTCGACGACCGAGGCGGCCCTCGAGGCCGCCGGGCAGAACATCCCCGCCGGCCCCGTCGGCGGGCGCCGCGAGCTGGAGGTCGTCGACGTCCGCCGCGGCATGTTCGGTGTCCACGGCAGCGGAGACACCTCCGGCTTCGGTGGCCTCGTCGCCACCGTCGCGATGCCGACGGCCGCCGAGCGGCCCTACGGCAGCTGGTTCGACGAGGTCGTCGACATCCTCGTCGAGCTCCTGGAGGCCGACGGCGTCGACCCGGACAGCGCGATCGAGAAGGTCGTCGTCGACCGCGGCGAGCTGACGATCTTCCTCGCCCGCGAGCACCTGCGCCGCGTGGCCCAGTGGCTGCGTGACGACCAGGACCTGCGCTTTGAGCTGTGCATGGGCGTCTCCGGTGTCCACTACCCGGCCGACGTCGACCGCGAGCTCCACGCCGTCTACCACCTCATCTCCCTCACCCACGGCCGCCAGCTGCGCCTGGAGGTCGCCGTCGCCGACGCCGACCCCCACGTGCCGACGATCGTCGACATCTACCCCGGCAACGACTGGCACGAGCGGGAGACCTGGGACCTCATGGGGATCGTCTTCGACGGTCACCCCTCCCTCGCGCGGACCGCGATGCCCGACGACTGGGTCGGCCACCCGCAGCGCAAGGACTACCCGCTGGGCGGGATCCCGGTCGAGTACAAGGGCGGGACGATCCCGCCGCCCGACACCCGGAGGTCTTACAGCTGATGGCCGAGCACACGAACCTGCACGCCACCGGGCCTGCGCTCGACTCGCAGACCGGCCCCGAGTTCACCGCCGACGGCGGTGACTGGGCGGCCATCGCCGCCGAGGCCGAGCGCCTGGGCGAGGAGCGCATCGTCGTCAACATGGGGCCGGTGCACCCCTCGACCCACGGCGTGCTCCGGCTCATCCTCGACATCGAGGGTGAGACGATCAACGAGCTGCGCGTCGGTACCGGCTACCTGCACACCGGTATCGAGAAGAACATGGAGTACCGGAACTGGACCCAGGGCGTGACGTTCTGCACCCGCATGGACTACGTCGCCCCGCTGTTCCAGGAGGCCGCCTACTGCCTCGGCGTGGAGAAGCTCCTCGGCATCACCGACGAGATCCCGGCGCGCGCGACCCTCATCCGGGTCCTCGTCATGGAGCTCAACCGGATCGCCTCGCACATCGTCGCGATCGCCACGGCCGGTAACGAGCTGGGTGCCACGACGATGATGACGATCGGCTTCCGCGCCCGCGAGGAGATCCTGCGGATCCTCGAGCACATCACCGGCCTGCGGATGAACCACGCCTACATCCGCCCCGGCGGCGTGGCGCAGGACATCCCGGCCGACACGGTCGAGATGGTCCGCGAGCTGCTCCCCAAGGTGCGCCGCGACATCGGTGAGCTCCAGGACCTCACGATGGCCAACCCCATCTACAAGCTGCGGCACGAGGACGTCGGCCACATCTCCCTGGCCGCCGGCCTGGCCCTCGGGCTCACCGGCCCCGCGCTGCGCGCCTCGGGCTACCCGCTCGACATGCGTCGTATCGCGCCGTACTGCGGCTACGAGACCTACGACTTCGACGTCATCACCGACGACAGCTGCGACGCCTTCGGGCGCGTCAAGGTCCGCTGGGCCGAGTGCTACGAGTCGATGAAGATCGTCGACCAGGTCCTCGAGCGCCTCGAGGCCACCCCCGGCCCGGTCATGGTCGCGGACAAGAAGGTCGCCTGGCCGGCCCAGCTGTCCATCGGCAGCGACGGCCAGGGCAACTCCCTGGACCACATCCGCGAGATCATGGGCACCTCGATGGAGTCGCTCATCCACCACTTCAAGCTCGTCACCGAGGGCTTCCGGGTCCCGGCCGGGCAGGTGTACCAGTCGATCGAGCACCCGCGCGGCGTCCTGGGGGTCCACCTCGTCTCCGACGGCGGGACGCGGCCCTACCGAGCCCACTTCCGTGACCCGTCCTTCTCCAACCTGCAGTCGACGTCGATCATGAGCGAGGGTGGCCAGCTGGCCGACGTCGTCGTCACGCTGGCCTCGATCGACCCTGTCCTGGGAGGGGTGGACCGCTGATGAGCGTCGTCACCACGTACGCACCCGAGGTGGAGGAGCGGCTGCGCGGCGAGGCCGGGCAGATCATCTCCCGCTACCCGCAGGCACGCTCGGCCCTGCTGCCGATGCTGCACCTCATCCAGTCCGAGGACGGCTACGTCAGCGCCCGCGGCATCGCGCTGTGCGCCGAGCTCCTCGGCCTCACCCGCGCCGAGGTCTCCGCGGTCGCGACCTTCTACACCCAGTACAAGCGCCACCCCAACGGCCAGTACACGGTCGGGGTGTGCACGAACGCGCTGTGCGCCGTCATGGGCGGCGACATCATCTACGACAAGGTCTCCGAGCACCTGGGCATCGGCCACGACGAGACCACCGAGGACGGCGTCATCACCCTCGAGCAGGTCGAGTGCAACGCGGCCTGCGACTACGCGCCCGTCGTCGTCGTCAACTGGGAGTTCTTCGACAACCAGACCCCGACGTCGGCCATCGGCCTCGTCGACGAGCTGCGGGCCGGCCGTCCGGTCAGCCCCACGCGCGGGGCGGCGACCGTCGGCACCTTCAAGGAGATCTCCCACGTCCTGGCCGGCTTCGACGACGGCCGCGCGGACGAGGGCGTGGGCGCCGGTCCGGCGACCCTCGCCGGGCTGCAGCTGGCTCGCGAGCGCGGCTGGACCGCCCCCGCGACCGACGAGGCCCGAGGCGGCGGCGCCGTCGAGGGCGGGACCGTCCCCAACCCCTACGGCAGCGCCGAGCGCCCGCCGACAACCCCTGACGACACCGATCCGGCGGGCAAGCGTGGCCCGGCCGGCGAGGGCGCCACGGCCGAGGAGGGCAAGCAGTGAGCCAGACGCAGCTGACTCCGATCCTGTCGGACATCTGGGACGCCGAGCGCTCCTGGAGCCTGGAGACCTACCGCTCCCGCGGCGGCTACCAGGCCCTGGCCACGGCCATGGACATGGCCCCGGGCGACGTCGTCGAGACCGTCAAGGGCTCCGGCCTGCGCGGCCGCGGCGGCGCCGGCTTCCCCACCGGCCTCAAGTGGTCCTTCCTCCCGGCTCCCGACGGCGGTCCCCGCTACCTCGTCGTCAACGCCGACGAGTCCGAGCCGGGCGCCTGCAAGGACGTCCCGCTCATGTTGGCCAACCCGCACGCCCTCATCGAGGGCGTGGCGATCACGTCCTACGCCATCGGCGGCAACCACGCGTTCATCTACCTGCGCGGGGAGGTGGTCCACGTCTACCGCCGCCTCCTGGCCGCGGTCCGCGAGGCCCGCGAGGCCGGTCTCATCGGCACGAACCTCGGCCCGAACGGCGACTACAGCCTCGAGATCACCGTCCACGCCGGCGCCGGCGCCTACATCTGCGGTGAGGAGACGGCGCTGCTCGACTCCCTCGAGGGCCGCCGCGGCCAGCCGCGGCTCAAGCCGCCGTTCCCGGCGGTCGCGGGGCTCTACGCCCGTCCCACCGTGGTCAACAACGTCGAGTCGATCGCCTCGGTCCCCGGGATCCTGCGCGGGGGCACGGACTGGTTCTCCTCGATGGGCACCGAGAAGTCCGCCGGCCACGGCCTGTTCTCCCTGTCCGGGCACGTTGCCCGGCCCGGGCAGTACGAGGCGCCGCTCGGCATCACGATGCGCGAGCTCATCGACATGGCTGGTGGGATCCGCGCCGGGCACCGCTTGAAGTTCTGGACCCCCGGTGGTTCCTCGAGCCCGATCCTCACCGAGGAGCACCTCGACGTCCCGCTCGACTACGAGTCCGTGGGGGCGGCGGGCTCGATGCTCGGCACCCGTTCGCTCATGGTCTTCGACGAGACCGTCTCGGTGGTCCGCGTCGTCTCCCGCTGGACGGACTTCTACCAGCACGAGTCCTGCGGCAAGTGCACCCCCTGCCGTGAGGGCACGTACTGGATGAAGCAGGTCATGCACCGGCTCGAGGCCGGCAAGGGCCTGCCCACCGACATCGACCTCCTCCTCGACGTCTCGGCGAACATCGCCGGACGCTCCTTCTGCGCCCTCGGCGACGCGTCCGCCGTCCCGATCCAGAGCGGCATCAAGTACTTCCGCTCGGAGTTCGAGGCCGGCACGCACACCGCCGCCCGCGAGCTCTTCCCGTACGAGGCCTCGGCCGTGTTCTCCGAAGTAGGTGCCCGATGACGACGACGGCTTCCACTCCCGCGACGACGGAGCAGCGCGACCTCCTCACCGTCACCATCGACGGCGTCGAGGTCGACGTCCCCAAGGGCACGCTCGTCATCCGGGCGGCCGAGCAGGTCGGGATCCAGATCCCGCGGTTCTGCGACCACCCCCTCCTCAAGCCCGCCGGCGCCTGCCGCCAGTGCCTCGTGGAGGTCTCCACCCCGGACCGTGAGGGCAACCTTCGCGCGATGCCCAAGCCGCAGACCTCGTGCACGCTCGAGGCCACCCCCGGCATGGTCGTGGCGACCCAGCACACCTCCGCCGTCGCCGACAAGGCGCAGCACGGGATGATCGAGTTCCTCCTCGTCAACCACCCGCTCGACTGCCCCGTCTGCGACAAGGGCGGGGAGTGCCCGCTGCAGAACCAGGCGATGACGAACGGCCGGGCGACCTCCCGCTTCGTCGACATCAAGCGCACCTTCCCCAAGCCGCTGAAGATCTCCAGCGAGATCCTCCTCGACCGCGACCGCTGCATCCTGTGCCAGCGCTGCACCCGCTTCTCCGACCAGATCGCCGGTGACCCGTTCATCGCGCTCCAGGGCCGGGGCGGTGGCACGCCGGGCCGCGACGTCCACGCGACGCACGGCTCGCAGATCGGCACCTTCGACGCCGACGTCCTCGACTTCGCCTACGAGGGCGGGGAGGCGCCGCACCGCACGGACCGCGGCCTCAGCGGCCCCGTCGAGGGTGAGCCCGGCGTCCTCGTCGGCCTGTCCGCCGGCCCGGTCGGGGTCGCCGAGACCGACACGACCGGTCGCCCCTTCTCCTCGTACTTCTCCGGCAACACGATCCAGATCTGCCCGGTCGGCGCGCTCACCTCTGCGACGTACCGCTTCCGCGCGCGTCCCTTCGACCTCATCTCCACGGAGTCCGTCGCGGAGCACGACGCCGGTGGCTCGGCCATCCGCGTCGACCACCGCCGCGGCGTCGTCGTCCGCCGCCTCGCCGGTGACGACGCCGAGGTCAACGAGGAGTGGATCACCGACAAGGACCGCTTCGCCTTCACCTGGCAGTCGGCCCCCGACCGCCTGGAGTACCCGCTCGTGCGGGACGAGGACACCGGGGAGCTCGTCGAGACGAGCTGGTCCGAGGCGCTGCACCTGGCCGCCCGCGGCCTCGAGCGCGCCCGCGGGAACGGCGGCGTCGGCGTCCTGCCCGGCGGCCGCCTCACCCTCGAGGACTCCTACGCGTGGTCCCGCTTCGCCCGGACCGTGCTCGGCACCAACGACGTCGACCACCGGGCCCGGCCCTCCTCCGCCGAGGAGGCCGACTTCCTCGCGCGCCGGGTCGCCGGCGCCCCGATGGACGTCACCTTCTCCGCGCTCGAGCACGCCGGGCACGTCCTGCTCGTCGGCCTGGAGCCCGAGGAGGAGAGCGGGACGATGTTCCTGCGCCTGCGCAAGGGTGTCCTCGCCGGCACCGTCGCGGTGAGCACCGTCGCCCCCTTCGCCACCCGCGGCACGACCAAGCTGCGCGCCTCGCTGCTGCCCGCCGTCCCCGGCGCCGAGGCAGCCGTGCTCGACAGCATCGCGCCCGACTCCACGGAGGTCGCCGCCGCCGCGGTGGCCACCGCGCTCACCGAGCCCGGCGCCGTCGTCCTCGTGGGCGAGCGGGCCGGTGCGCTGCCCGGCGTGCTCACCGCCGTCGAGCGTCTCGTCGACCGCACCGGTGCGCGCCTGGCCTGGGTGCCGCGCCGTGCCGGAGAGCGGGGCGCCGTCGAGGCCGGGCTGCTGCCGGGCCTGCTGCCCGGCGGACGGCACGTGTCCGACGCCGAGGCCCGCGTCGACGTCGCGGCCGCCTGGGGCCTGGACCGGCTCCCCTCCGCCGCCGGCCGCGACCTCACCGCCATCCTGGAGGACACCGGGGCCGGACGCCTCGGCGGGCTCCTCGTCGGCGGCGTCGAGCTGCGCGACCTGCCCGACCCAGCCCTCGCGCGGCGCGCGCTGTCCGCCGCCGGGTTCGTCGTCCAGCTCGAGGTGCGCCGCAGCGAGGTCACCGAGCACGCCGACGTCGTGCTGCCGGTCGCCCCGCCCGTCGAGAAGGGCGGCACCTTCGTCAACTGGGAGGGACGTCGCCGGCCCTTCGGGCAGGTGCTCGTCTCCCACCAGATGGCCGACCAGCGTGTCCTGGACGCCCTCGCCGCCGAGATGGGCACGACCATGGGCTGCGGCACGCTCGCCGACGTCCACGCCCAGCTCACCGAGCTCGCCGGTTGGCAGCCCGCCCAGGTGCCCGTCCCCGCACCGGTCGGCGCCGCGCCGGCCCCCGCGGTGGGCGAGCACCAGGCGGTCCTGGCCACCTGGAAGCTCCAGCTCGACGCCGGTCGCGGCCAGGACGGTGAGCCGCACCTCGCGGGCACCGCCCACCGCCCCGTCCTGCGCCTCTCGGCGGGCCGCGCGGCCCGCCTCGGCGCCGTCGACGGGGCCGCGGTCACCGTTCGCGGCCGGGCCGGTAGCATCACCCTGCCGCTGGCCGTCACGACGATGTCCGACGACGTCGTCTGGGTCCCGGAGAACTCCCCGGGGTCCCACGTGCACGAGATGCTCGGCGCGGGCGCCGGCTCCCTCGTCGACCTGGAGGTGACGCGATGATGTTCGCGCCCATGGTGGTCAGCGACCCCACGGCCGCCCCGACCGCCGACTTCAGCAACGACACCTGGTGGATCTGGGTGATCAAGGCGGTGGCGATCATCGTCATGCTGCTGGTCTTCGTGCTCATCGCCATCTGGGCCGAGCGCAAGGTCCTGGCGCGCATGCAGACGCGGCCCGGCCCCAACGTGCACGGCCCCATGGGGCTGCTCCAGTCGACGGCCGACGCGATGAAGCTGCTCCTCAAGGAGGACATCAACCTCAAGGGCGCCGACCGCTTCGTCTACCTGCTCGCGCCGTTCATCGCCGCGCTGTGCGCCTTCCTCATCTACGCGGTCATCCCCTTCGGGCCCGAGGTGTCGATCTTCGGGATCGAGACCCCGCTCCAGCTCGCCGACTCCTCGGTGTCGGTGCTCTACATCCTCGGCATCACCGCGCTGGGCGTGTACGGCATCGTCCTGGGCGGCTGGTCCTCCAACTCCACCTTCCCGCTGCTGGGCGCCGTGCGCTCCTCCGCGCAGGTCATCTCCTACGAGCTCGCCATGGCGCTGGCCCTCGCCTCGGTCTTCCTCGTCGCCGGCTCCGCCTCGACGTCCCAGATCGTGGAGTCCCAGACCCGCGTGTGGTGGGCGATCATCCTGCTGCCCGCCTTCCTCATCTACCTCGTGTCGATGGTCGGTGAGGTCAACCGCCTGCCCTTCGACCTGCCCGAGGCCGAGGGCGAGCTCGTCGCCGGCCACATGGTCGAGTACTCCTCGATGAAGTTCGCCTGGTTCTTCCTCGCCGAGTACATCAACATGTTCAACGTCTCCGCGGTCGCTGCGACGCTCTTCCTCGGCGGCTGGCGTGCACCCTGGCCGCTGTCGGCGATCAACGACGGCATGTTCAACCAGGGCTGGTGGCCGCCGCTGTGGCTGATCGCCAAGATCTGGCTCGTCATGTTCTTCATGTTCTGGCTGCGCGGCACGCTCCTGCGCTTCCGCTACGACCAGTTCATGAACCTCGGCTGGAAGATCCTCATCCCCGCCGCCCTCGCGTGGCTCGTCGCCGTCGCTGTCGTCCAGGGACTGCTCCAGTTCTCCGACATCGACCTGCGCACGATGCTCTTCGTCCTCGCGGGCTTCTTCGTCGTCGTCCTCGTCCTCACCCTCGTGTGGCCGGAGAAGAAGACGGAGCCCGACGCCGAGCAGACGGCCCCCGCGGGCGCCGACGGTGTGGTCGTCGACTCCGGGTTCGACGCCTTCGCCGGTGGCTTCCCCGTGCCGCCGATGCCGGGCCAGCAGCTCCCGCCCTCCCCGCGGCGCCGCCTCACCGAGGCCGGCACCGCGACCCAGACCAAGTCGGCACCTGCACAGGAGGCCAGCGATGAGTAAGCGGCAGGACCACGAGCCTGGCAAGGAGAACCTGCGCAAGCAGCTTGCCAAGCCCTCCAAGCGCCGGGGGGAGGTCGGCAAGCGGCTCCCCATGGACTACCAGCCCGACAAGAAGGGCCCGGTCGGCGAGCTCCTCGCGCCCGTCGCCGGCTTCGGGGTCACCTTCTCCTCGATGTTCCGTCCCACGGTCACCGAGCAGTACCCCTTCGAGAAGGTGCCGACGCAGCCGCGCTACCACGGCCGCCACCAGCTCAACCGCTACGCGGACGGCCTGGAGAAGTGCATCGGCTGCGAGCTGTGCGCCTGGGCCTGCCCGGCGGACGCCATCCTCGTCGAGGGCGCCAACAACAGCCCCGACGCCCAGTACTCCCCCGGGGAGCGCTACGGCCGCGTCTACCAGATCAACTACCTGCGCTGCATCTTCTGCGGGTACTGCATCGAGGCCTGCCCCACGCGGGCGCTGACGATGGGCAACGACTACGAGCTCACCGGCCCCACCCGTGAGGGCCTCATCTACGAGAAGCAGGACCTCCTGGCCCCGCTCATGCCCGGGATGCTCGCCCCGCCCCACCCGATGGTCGAGGGCGCCGACGACGACACCTACTACCGCGGCGAGGTCACCGGCCCCACCGAGGCACAGGTCGAGTGGGTGCGCGAGAACCGTCCCGAGGACGAGAGCCTGCAGACCGCGCGTCCCGTCGAGGGGGCCCCCGCATGATCCTGCCCATGACACTGGCCGAGACCGGCGTCACGAGCACGGGGGAGGAGGTCTTCTTCTGGATCGTCGCGCCCCTCGCGGTGCTCGCGGCCCTGGGCCTGCTCTTCGCCCGCAAGGCGATGTACGCCGCCATGTGCGTCGTGTTCGTCATGATCGCGCTGGCCGGGTTCTACATCGTCCAGGAGGCGATCTTCCTCGGGGTCGCGCAGATCGTCGTCTACACCGGCGCGATCATGATGCTCTTCCTCTTCGTCCTCATGCTCGTCGGCGTCGACTCCTCCGACTCGGTCGTCGAGACGCTCAAGGGCCAGCGCTGGATCGGCTTTCTCGGGGGTGCCGGGCTCATCGCGCTCGTCGCCGCCGTCGGCCTGCGCGCCGCCCTGCCCGCCCCGCGCGGCCTCGAGGCCGCCAACGCGGACACCAACCCGGTGGGCGTGGCGCGGCTCCTCTTCTCCGACTACGTCGTGGCGATGGAGGTGGCGGGCATCCTGCTCGTCACCGCCGCCGTGGGCGCCGTCGTCCTCACGCGTGCCGAGCGGCTGCGCAAGAAGCGCACCCAGCGGGACGTCGCCGAGGCCAAGATGGCCGCCTATGCCGCGGAGGGCGGGCGCATCCGCAGCCTGCCGGCCCCCGGTGTCTACGCGCGGCACAACGCCGCCGACGTCCCCGCCCTCGGCGCGGACGGCAAGCCGATCGACGAGTCCGTGCCCCGGGTGCTGCGCATCCGTGGCCAGCAGCGCAGCATCGCCTCGGTCAGCCCTGAGCTCGCCGCACAGCTCGCGACGTCCACCAGCTCCCACCCCGGCGACCTGGGTGCGCGCAGCGTCACCCAGTCCGGCATGCCGGGGATGCCCGGCACCACGCCGGCGCCGGGGACCGAGACCGTGGACGGCGAGGTGCCCACGAGCCAGAGCACCGAGGACACCGGCGCGTTGCGTGCGCACGTGCCGGACCAGCAGGAGGAGCAGCGATGAGCCTGGTCAACTACCTGGTCCTGTCCGGGATCCTCTTTTCCATCGGGGCGGTCGCGGTGCTGCTGCGGCGCAACAGCATCATCGCCCTCATGGGGGTCGAGCTCATGCTCAACGCCGCGAACCTCACGCTCATCACCTTCGCCCGGTGGCACGGCAACCTGCACGGTGAGGTCTTCGCCTTCTTCGTCATGCTCGTCGCCGCCGCCGAGGTCGTCATCGGCCTGGCGATCGTCGTCTCCATCTTCCGAACCCGCCGGTCGGCGTCCATCGACGACGTCAACCTGCTCAAGAACTGACGGGGAGCAACGTGCACATGCTGGGAACTCCGGCACTGACCGTGCCCACTGACGTGGTGGACGCCGCCGCGGCAGGCGGCGCGGCCTCCTACGCGTGGCTCATGGTCGCGCTGCCGCTCGCCGGTGCCGCCGTGCTGCTGCTCGCCGGCCGCCGCTCCAACGGTTGGGGCCACTGGCTGGGCGTGCTCGCCTCGGCCGGCTCCTTCGTCGTCGGGCTCCTCGTCGTCCTCCAGCTGTTCGGGCTCGACCCCGAGCAGCGGGTCATGGGGCTGCACCTGTTCACCTGGCTGCCCGCCGGTGACCTCACGGTGGACGCGGGGCTGCGCATCGACCCGCTGTCGATGACCTTCGTCCTCCTCGTCACCTTCGTGGGCACGCTGATCCACGTGTACTCGGTGGCCTACATGGAGCACGACGTCGACCGCCGCCGGTTCTTCGCCTACCTCAACCTCTTCGTCGCGGCGATGCTGCTGCTCGTCCTCGCCGACTCCTACGTGCTCCTCTTCGTCGGCTGGGAGGGCGTGGGCCTGGCCTCCTACCTCCTCATCGGCTTCTGGAACTTCCGCACGGAGTACGCGGTGGCCGCGAAGAAGGCCTTCGTCATGAACCGCGTCGGCGACGTCGGCCTGCTCCTCGCGATGATGATGATGTTCGCCGCCTTCGGCACGGTCGAGTTCGAGGGTGTCTTCGCGGGCGCGCAGGGCGCCAGCACGACGATCCTCACGATCACCGGGCTGTTCCTCCTCCTCGCGGCCTGCGGAAAGTCCGCCCAGTTCCCGCTGCAGGCCTGGCTGGGCGACGCGATGGCCGGCCCCACGCCGGTCTCCGCGCTCATCCACGCCGCGACCATGGTGACGGCGGGCGTCTACCTCATCGTGCGCTCCGCGCCGGTCTTCGACGGTGCGCCCACGGCGCAGCTCGTCGTCGTCATCGTCGGCGCGATCACCCTGGTCTTCGGGGCGGTCGTCGGTGCGGCCAAGGACGACATCAAGAAGGTGCTCGCCGCCTCGACGATGTCCCAGATCGGCTACATGATGCTCGCAGCGGGCCTGGGTCCGGTCGGCTACGCCTTCGCGATCTTCCACCTCGTCACCCACGGCTTCTTCAAGGCCGGGATGTTCCTCGGGGCCGGCTCGGTCATGCACGGCATGGACGACCAGGTCGACATGCGCCGCTTCGGCGGGCTGGGCACGCACATGAAGATCACCTGGCTCACCTTCGGTGCCGGCTGGCTGGCCATCATCGGCTTCCCGGGCCTGTCCGGCTTCTGGAGCAAGGACCTCATCATCGAGGCTGCTTTCGTCGGTGAGGGCTGGCGCCCGTGGGTCTTCGGCACGGTCACCCTCCTCGTCGCCGGGCTCACCGCCTTCTACATGTCGCGCCTGTTCTTCATGACCTTCCACGGCAAGGAGCGCTGGGCGCCCACCCGCGAGGGCACGAAGCAGCACCCGCACGAGTCCCCGCTGCTCATGACGGTGCCGATGGTCATCCTCGCCGTCGGCTCGGTCGGCCTCGGTGCCGTGCTCGCCGCCGGCGACGGCTTCGTCACCTGGCTCGAGCCCGTCACCGGGCACGCCGAGCACCACGAGCCCGTGCTGCCCATCGCGGCCATCATGGCCGCGACGGTCGTCCTCATGGCGATCGGTGTCTTCCTCGCGTGGCGCCAGTACGCCGCGTCCACCGTCCCGGTCGAGGCCCCCCGCGGCTCGGTGCTCACCCGCGCCGCCCGCCGCGACCTCTACCAGGACGCCGTCAACGAAGGAGTGTTCATGCGCCCGGGGCAGTACCTCACCCGCGCCCTCGTCTACGGGGACTCCGCCGTGGTCGACGGCGCGGTCATGGGCCTGGCCCGTGGCACCGCCGGGTCCGGCGGGTGGCTGCGCCGCCTGCAGACCGGCTACATCCGCTCCTACGCCGCGATCATGCTCGTCGGTGTCGTAGCCGCCCTTGCCGTCGTCCTGGCCTCGCGCGGCTGAGCTGGAGGAAGCGACCAATGCAGAACATCAGTGACCTTCCCTGGCTGAGCCTGCTCATCGTCGTGCCGCTCGTCGCGGCCGCGGTGATCTGGCTCGTGCCCGCCCTCCACCGGGTGGCCCGTACCGTCGGCCTCGTCGTCTCCCTCGTCGTCCTCGCCGGCTTCGTCGTCATGGCAAGCGGCTTCGACCTCGGCGCCGCCGCGGAGCACCAGTTCACCGAGCAGCTGTCGTGGATCCCGCAGCTCGGCGTCTCCTACGCCGTCGGGATCAACGGCCTGGGCCTGACGATGGTGGGCCTGTCGGTCCTTCTCGTCCCGCTCGCACTGCTCGCGGCCTGGCGGGAGCAGGAGATCGTGCCCGACGGTGCGGTCGTCGCGCGCCGCCAGGCCGGCTTCGTGGCCCTCGTCCTCCTCCTCGAGGCGACGATGGTGGCCGTCTTCTCCGCCCGTGACGTCTTCCTCTTCTACGTCGTCTTCGAGGCGATGCTCATCCCGGTGTACTTCCTCATCGGGAACTACGGCGGCCCCAAGCGCCGCTACGCCGCGCTGAAGTTCCTCGTCTACTCCCTGGCGAGCGGCCTCGTCATGCTCGTCGGCGTCATCGCCCTCGGCGTCATGGGGCCCGGCGGGGAGCAGGCGTTCCTCATCGACACCCTCGCCGGCACCGATCTCGGCGTGTGGGCCGAGCGGTGGATCTTCATCTCCTTCTTCATCGCCTTTGCGGTCAAGGCGCCGATGTGGCCGGTCCACACCTGGCTGCCCGACGCCGCTCAGCAGGCCTCGCCCGGCACCTCCGCGCTCCTCGTCGGTGTCCTCGACAAGGTCGGCACCTTCGGGATGCTCGCGCTGTGCCTCCCGCTCTTCCCGGAGGCCTCCCGCTGGGCCGCGCCGGTCATCATCGTGCTCGCGGTCGTCTCGATCCTCTACGGCGCCCTCGTCGCCCTGGGGCAGCGCGACGTCATGCGCCTCATCGCCTTCACCTCGGTGTCCCACTTCGGCTTCATCGTCCTGGGCATCTTCGTGCGCGAGGAGGTCGCCCTCACCGGCGCGATGCTCTACATGGTCGCCCACGGCGTCTCGACCGCTGCGATGTTCCTCTTCTCCGGCTTCCTCACCCAGCGCGGTGGCACGCAGGAGATCGCCGCGTACGGCGGCATGCAGCGCGTGACCCCGGTGCTCGCGGGCAGCTGGCTCGTCGCCGGCCTCGCGACCATCGCCCTGCCGGGACTGTCGGGCTTCGTGCCCGAGTACCTCGTCCTGCTCGGCACCTTCCGGGTGAACGTCGTCGCGGCGGTCTTCGCCGTGCTGGCCGTCATCATCGCGGCCCTGTACATCCTGCTGCCCTACCAGCGGATGTTCACCGGACCGCGCAACGAGACCCTCGCGGCGCTGCCGGACCTCGGTGCGCGTGAGAAGTGGGTCGTGGCCCTGCTGATCGCCGGCATGCTCGCCCTGGGCCTCGTGCCCGGGCCGGTCATGGACGCCGTGCGGCCGGTGGCCGAGGAGGCCGCGATCGAGCAGCCCAGCACGCTGGACTCGGCGGCTGTGGCAGGACCTGACGGATCGAGCGACGCCGCAGCCGCGGGCGCCGAGGGGAGCGAGCAGTGAACTTCGTCCCACCGCACATCGAATGGGCGGCGCTGACGCCCGTCCTCATCGTGCTCGGCGCGGGCCTTCTCGGCATCCTCGTCGCGGCCTTCGTGCCCCAGCGGGCACGCCGGGGCACCCAGGTCGCGCTCTCCGCGCTGGCGATTGCCGGCGCGCTCGTCGCCGTCGTCTGGCGCTGGACCGTCGTGACCGTCGACGGCCCCCGGGAGGTGGCCGGGGGCACCCTCATCGAGGACGGTCCCGCCCTCCTCGCCCAGGGGATCATCGCGATCGTCGCGCTCATCGCGCTGCTCGTCATCGCCGACCGCTCCGAGTGGGGCGAGGACGCCTTCGCCGCCCAGGTCGGCACCCGGCCGGGCAGCCCGGAGGAGGCCGAGGCGCAGCGCGCCGGCCTCAGCCAGACCGAGGTCTTCCCGCTCGTCCTCTTCGCGACCGGCGGCATGCTCCTGTTCCCCGCAGCCGGCGACCTCCTCATGATGTTCGTCGCGCTCGAGGTCCTCTCGCTGCCGCTCTACCTCCTCACCGCGATGGCCCGCCGCCGCCGCCTGCTGTCCCAGGAGGCCGCGCTCAAGTACTTCGTGCTCGGTGCCTTCTCCTCGGCGTTCTTCCTCATGGGCGCGGCCCTGCTCTACGGCTTCTCCGGCAGCCTGCGGCTGTCGGAGCTCGCGGTCGCGGTGCCGAGCACCGGTGGCATGGACGGCCTGCTCCTCGCCGGCTCCGTCCTCCTCGTCGTCGGCCTGCTCTTCAAGGTCGGCGCGGCGCCCTTCCACATGTGGACCCCGGACGTCTACCAGGGCGCCCCGACGCCCATCACCGGCTTCATGGCGGCCGCCACGAAGATCGCAGCCTTCGGTGCGCTGCTGCGCTTCGTCTACGTCGTCGTCCCCGGCCTCGGCTGGGACCTCGAGCCGCTGCTGTGGGGGATCGCCATCCTCACGATGGGCGTGGGCACCGTCATCGCGCTCGTCCAGACGGACGTCAAGCGGATGCTCGCCTACTCCTCGATCGCCCACGCCGGCTTCGTCCTCGTCGGCGTCATCGCCCTGGTCCAGGCCGGCATCAGCGCGGTGCTGTTCTACCTCCTCGCCTACGGCCTGGCCACGGTCGGCGCCTTCGCCGTCGTCACCCTCGTCCGTGAGCGTGATGCGGCCGGCAACGTCACCGGTGAGGCCCTGCACCTGTCCCAGTGGGCGGGCCTGGGCCGTCGCAGCCCGGGCCTGGCCCTGGCGATGACGCTGTTCCTCCTGTCCTTCGCCGGCATCCCGCTCACCGGTGGCTTCATCGGGAAGTTCGCGGTCTTCGCCGCCGGCGTCGAGGGCGGGGCGACCGTGCTCGTCGTCGTCGCCGTCCTCGCCAGCGCCGCGGCCGCCTTCTTCTACGTCCGCCTCGTCGTGCTCATGTTCTTCACCGAGCCCGACGGCGAGCGCACGGCCGTCGTCCGCTCCGAGGGCCTCACCTCGGTGGCGATCGCGGTCTGCGCCCTCGGCACCGTGCTCCTCGGTGTCCTGCCCGGCCCGGTGCTCGACCTCGCCGAGCAGGCGGCGACGTTCCTGCCGTGACCGCCTCCATGTTCCAGCTCGGCAACGACGAGCTCAGCGACCGCCTCCTCGTCCGCATGGAGGAGGTGGAGGACCGCCTGCGCCAGGCCGTCACCGGCGCCGACGAGCTCGTCGACGCCCCCATGCAGCACCTGGCTGCGGCGGGCGGCAAGCGCCTGCGGCCGGCCCTCACCCTCCTCACCGCGGAGCTCGGCACCGCCGGGCGCGAGGAGGTCGCGCGGGCGGCCGTCGCCGTCGAGCTCACCCACCTCGCCACCCTCTACCACGACGACGTCATGGACTCCGCCGCCCTGCGCCGCGGGGCCCCGAGCGCGCACGCCGTCTGGGACAACTCCGTCGCGATCCTCACCGGTGACCTCCTCTTCGCCCGGGCCTCCCAGCTCGTCGCGTCCCTCGGGGCCGAGGCGGTGCTCGTGCACGCCGAGACCTTCGAGCGGCTGTGCCTGGGCCAGCTCCACGAGACCCTCGGGCCGCGCAAGGGGGAGGACCCGATCGCGCACTACATCCAGGTCCTCGCGGACAAGACCGGCTCGCTCATCGCCGCCTCGGCGCGTTACGGCGCCGTCTTCAGCGGCGCGGGGGAGGAGCTGGCCGGGGTCCTGGAGCAGTACGGCGAGAAGGTGGGCGTCGCCTTCCAGCTCGCCGACGACGTCATCGACCTCGCCTCGGACTCCGAGACCACCGGCAAGACGCCCGGCACGGACTTGCGCGAGGGCGTGGCCACCATGCCCGTGCTCCTCCTGCAGAGGCGGGCCGCGGAGGGCCGGATCGACCCGCAGGGTGCCGCGGTCCTCGAGAGGCTCGCCAGCGACCTCGGCTCGGACTCCGCGCTGCGCGCCGCCGTCGAGCAGCTGCGGGACCACGACGTCCTCGAGGAGGCTCGCGAGCTGGCCCGCCAGTGGGCCCGCGACGCCGTCGCCGAGCTCGCCCCCCTGCCCGAAGGCCCGGTGAAAGAAGCCCTAAAGGACTTCGCCAGCCTCATGGTCGACCGCCTCGCCTGACCCCTCCCCTCCGCATATGCGGGAAAGCTGCATGCCCTCCGCGCGGAGGGCAGCAGATTTCGCGCATATGCGCCAGGTGGGGTGGTGGGGGGGGCGGCGCGTGCAGCAGCGCATAGACTGGACGGCGGATTTCCCTGCCCGCACTCTCGACCAGACGAGGCTCTGTGACCAAGCCACTGCGCGTTGCGCTCATCGGCGCCGGCCCGGCCGGCATCTACGCCGCCGACATCCTGTCCAAGGCCGGCCTCGAGGTCTCCATCGACCTCTACGAGCGCCTTCCCGCCCCCTTCGGTCTGGTCCGGTACGGCGTCGCCCCCGACCACCCGCGCATCAAGCAGATCATCGTCGCGCTGCAGAAGATCCTCGCGCGCGGCGACATCCGGCTCGTCGGCAACGTCGACGTCGGCACGGACGTCACCATGGAGGAGCTGAGGCAGCACTACGACGCCGTCATCATCTCCACCGGCGCCGACAAGGACGCCCCGCTTCCCGTCCCGGGCATCGACCTGCCCGGCAGCTACGGCGCCGCGGACTTCGTCTCCTGGTACGACGGCCACCCCGACGTGCCGCGCACCTGGCCGCTGGAGGCGCAGAGCGTGGCGGTGCTCGGGGTCGGCAACGTCGCCCTCGACGTCGCGCGCATCCTCGCCAAGCACGTCGAGGACCTCATGCCCACCGAGGTCCCCGCGAACGTCGTCGAGGGCCTGCGTCGAAGCCCGGTGACCGACGTCCACGTCTTCGGCCGCCGCGGCCCCGCCCAGGTGAAGTTCACCCCGCTCGAGCTGCGTGAGCTCGGCAAGGTCCCCGACGTCGACGTCATCGTCTACGAGGAGGACTTCGAGTTCGACGAGGGCTCCGAGGCCGCGATCCGCTCGACCAACCAGACCAAGCAGGTCGTCAAGACGCTGACCGACTGGACGCTGCGCGACCCGGAGGAGCTCACCGCCTCCCGCCGCATCCACCTCCACTTCCTCCACCGGCCCGTCGAGATCCTCGGCACCGACCGCGTCGAGGGCATCCGCACCGAGCGCACCGAGCTCGTCGGGGACGGCACCGTGCGGGGCACCGGCGTCCTCGTCGACACCCCCGTCCAGGCCGTCTACCGGGCGGTGGGTTACTTCAGCTCCCCGATCGACGGCGTCGCCTTCGACCACGTCGCGGGCGTCGTGCCCAACGACGAGGGCCGCGTCATGGACGCGGACGGCGAGATCGTCACCGGTCTGTACGCCACGGGCTGGATCAAGCGCGGACCGGTCGGCCTCATCGGGTCGACGAAGTCCGACGCGCAGCAGACGATCGGCCACCTCGTCGCCGACGTCGAGGCCGGGCGCATCGCGCCGGGCAGGGCGCCGGCCGACCCGGACGCCCTCATCGCCGCCCTCGAGGCGCGCGGTGTGCCGACGACGAGCTGGTCGGGCTGGGAACTCCTGGACGCCTACGAGCGTTCCCTGGGTGAGGCCGAGGGGCGCGAGCGCGTCAAGGTCGTGCCCAGGGACGAGATGACTCGCGTGTCGCGGGGGGAGGAGAGCTGAGGATGGACGGCGGTCGACGGCACCTCAACGGAGTCAAGACCGCGGCGCTCTTCGGCGTCATGTGGGCCGTCCTCCTCGGGATCGGCGGCCTCGTCTCCAGCGGCACCGGCTCCGGTGCCTTCATCTGGGTCTTCGCCCTCATCGGCGTCGGCACGACGTTCTACAGCTACTGGAACTCCGACAAGCTGGCGATCCGCGCCATGGGCGCGCGGCCCGTCTCGGAGGCGGAGGCGCCGGTCATGTACCGGATCGTCCGCGAGCTCTCGACGACGGCACGCCAGCCGATGCCGCGCCTGTACGTCTCGCCCACCGTCCAGCCCAACGCCTTCGCCACCGGCCGCAACCCGCGCAACGCCGCGGTGTGCTGCACGGCGGGCATCCTGCAGATCCTCGACGAGCGCGAACTGCGCGGGGTACTGGGCCACGAGCTCATGCACGTGTACAACCGCGACATCCTCACCTCGTCGATGGCCGCGGCCATCGCCGGGCTCATCACCTCCGTGGCACAGTTCCTCCTGTTCTTCGGAGGGGGCCGGGACCGTGGCGGCAACCCGCTGGCGATGATCGCGACGGCGCTGCTCGCCCCGATCGCCGCCTCGCTCATCCAGCTGGCGATCTCCCGCACCCGCGAGTTCGACGCGGACGAGGACGGCGCCCAGCTCACCGGCGACCCGATGGCCCTGGCCTCGGCCCTCGCCAAGCTCGAGCGGGGCACGGCGGCCGCCCCGCTGCGGCCCGAGCCGCGGCTCGAGGACGTCTCGCACATGATGATCGCCAACCCCTTCCGGGGCGGCGGGAGGACCAAGCTCTTCGCCACCCACCCCCCGATGGCCGAGCGCATCGCCCGCCTGGAGCGGATGGCCGGCTACCGCTGACCTGCGCGAGTGTCGGTGCGCCCCTCTCCCGCCTGCACGTCACCTTGCGCCCGCTATGCGACTGTGCGCCCGGTCAACAGGGGGCACAGTGGTACCAGCGGGGGCACAGTGCGAGGAGGCGGCCGCGGCGCGGGCGAGCCTCAGCGGTAGTTGACGAACTGCAGGGCGGCGTCGATGTCCTCGGCGCCCTTGAGGAGCGCGATGACGGCCTGGAGGTCGTCCCGGTTCTTGGAGGACACCCGCACCTCGTCGCCGGTGATCTGGGTCTTGACGCCCTTGGGGCCCTCGTCGCGGACGAGCTTGGTGATCTTCTTCGCGTTCTCGGAGCTGAGGCCCTCCTTGAGCGTGCCCACGAGGCGGTACTCCTTGCCCGAGGCCTGGGGCTCGTTCTCGCCGGTGTCCAGCGCCTTGAGGGACACCCCGCGGCGGATGAGCTTGCTCTGCAGGACGTCGAGCACCGCGAGGACCCGCTCCTCGGAGTTCGCCCTCATGAGGATCGCGTCCTCGCCGCTCCACTCGACCGAGGCGCCCACGCCCTTGAAGTCGTAGCGCTGGGCAATCTCCTTGGCGGCCTGGTTGACGGCGTTGTCCACCTCCTGGCGGTCGATCTTGCTCACGACGTCGAAGGACGAGTCGGCTGCCATCGGTGGGGTCTCCTTGGGTGCGAGGTGGATCACGCGGGCTCCTGGTTGGGAGCACCCGCTCCGGCTTGGTATTGTTCCACTCGGTCCTGCACGGACCAAGGCGGGTTGCCCGAGTGGCCAAAGGGAGCTGACTGTAAATCAGCCGCGGAATGCTTCGCAGGTTCGAATCCTGCACCCGCCACGTGAGACGGCCCGGATCCCCGCAGATCCGGGCCGTCGTCGTCGGTGGTGACCGTCCGCCGGGGACGTGAGGCAGGCCACGCCTGGGCGATTTCGTCCGAGCCGCCTCAGCATGTACGGTTGTCAGCGCCGCCCCGATAGCTCAGTCGGCAGAGCGTCTCCATGGTAAGGAGAAGGTCAAGGGTTCGATTCCCTTTCGGGGCTCCGATCGACGTCCACGTCGTGCGTCACGTAACATGGCGTGCCGGCCATGGTCGACGATCATGGCGGGGTAGCTCAGGTGGTTAGAGCACACGGCTCATAATCGTGGTGTCGCGGGTTCGAGTCCCGCCCCCGCTACTGAACGACACGGCTCCGGGGCCCCGGAGCCCCGATGAACGCGAGGAATACCGTGGCCAGCAAGTCCAGCGACGTCCGTCCGAAGATCACCCTCGCGTGCGAGGAGTGCAAGGAGCGGAACTACATCACCAACAAGAACCGTCGGAACAACCCCGACCGCCTCGAGGTGAAGAAGTTCTGCCCGCGCGACAACCGCCACACGATCCACCGCGAGACCCGCTGACCGGTCGCTGACCGCGTGAACGAGAGTCCCGACCGCCCCACCAGCGTCAACCTGGCGCTCGTGGGGCGTTCGTACGCCCCCACGGAGACCTACCGCGTCTCCGCCGCGAAGATCGCCGAGATGGCCGCCGCCACCGGTGCCGGCCACCCCGCCCACACCGACCGGGACGCCGCCCGTGAGCTCGGCTACGACGACGTCGTCGCGCCGCCCACCTTCGCCGTCGTCGTCGCCCAGCGCGCCGAGCAGGCCTACATCGCCGACCCCGAGTCGGGGATCGACTTCTCCCGGGTGGTCCACGCGGAGGAGCGCTTCACCCACCACCGCCCCATCGTCGCCGGGGACCTCCTGCGCACCACCGTCCACGTCGACTCCGTCACCGAGCGGGCGGGCATCGCGATGGTGAGCACCCGGGCTGAGATCGCCGACGACGCCGGAACGCCCGTCGCGACCGTCCGCTCGACGCTCGCCGTGCGCGGGAAGGGACGCTGATGGACCTGTCCGCCCTCGCCGTCGGGGACGAGCTGTTCACCCGCACCTACGCCGTCGACCGCGCGCTGCTCGTGCGCTACGCCGGCGCGTCCGGGGACTTCAACCCCATCCACTACAACGAGCGCATCGCCCGCGACGTCGGCCTCGACGGCGTCATCGCCCACGGCATGGCGACGATGGGCCTGGCCGCGGCCGCCGTCGCCGACTGGGCGGGGGACCCGGGCGTCGTCATGGACTACGGGGTGCGCTTCACCCGCCCGATCGTCGTGCCGGACCCCGGTGCGGTCGAGCTCGAGGTGAGCGGGAAGGTGGGCGCCCTGGACGCCGAGGCCGGTACGGTGCGCGTGGACCTCACCGCGCGGGCCGCGGGCGTCACGGTGCTCGCCAAGGCCCACGCCGTGGTCCGGCCCAGGTGAGCGCCACCACCTCGCCCGCCGGCCGGCGCGCGACCGGAGCGGTGCTCGGGATCTTCGCCCTCAACGGCTTCCTCTTCGCCAGCTGGGTCTCCCGCCTGCCCGCCGTCCGTGACGCCCTCGGGCTGAGCCCCGGCGAGATGGGTGTGCTCCTCCTCGTCGGCTCCGTCGGCTCCCTGCTCGCGCTGCCCGCCGGTGGCGCCGTCGCGCAGCGGGTGGGCGCGGCGCTGACCGTGCGTGGTGGGGTCGTCGTCGCGGTCGCGGGCTTCGCGGTCGTCGCGGCGGGGCTGCTCTCCGGCGTCGTCCCGCTGCTCGCGGTGGGCCTGCTCGTCGCGCAGATGGGGATCGCCGCCTGGGACGTCGCGATGAACCTCGAGGGCGGGCTGGTCGAGCACGAGATCGAGCGGGAGATCATGCCCCGCTTCCATGCGGGCTTCTCCCTCGGCACCGTGGCGGGGGCGGTGCTCGGGGCCGGCGCCGCACTCCTCGGGGTGCCGGTGGTCGTGCACCTCGCGACCGTCGCCGTCGCCGTCGTGGTCGGCGGGCTGGTCGCCACCCGCGGCTTCCTCCCCTTCACCCCCGCGCCGCTCGAGACCGGCCGACGCCGCCGCCTCGCCGCCGCGCTCGGCGGGTGGCGCGAGCCGCGCACCCTCCTCGTCGGCGTCATGGTCCTGGCCTTCGCCCTCACCGAGGGCGCCGCCAACGACTGGCTCGCACTCGGCGTCGTCGACGGCTTCGGCACGTCCGACGCCGTCGGCGCCCTCGGCTTCGGTGTCTTCGTCACCGCGATGACGGTCATGCGCCTGGCGGGGGAGCGGCTGCTCGCCCGCTTCGGGCGGGTGGCGGTGCTGCGCGGCACGACCGTCCTCGCGCTCGCCGGCCTCCTGCTCTTCGCCCTCTCCCCGGTGCTGTGGCTGGCGCTCCTCGGCGGGGCGCTGTGGGGCCTGGGCGCCGCGCTCGGCTTCCCCGCGGGCATGAGCGCGGCGGGCGACGAGCCGCTCAGGGCGGCCACCCGCGTCTCGGTCGTCGCCTCGATCGGGTACACGGCCTTCCTCTGCGGCCCGCCGCTCCTCGGTCTGCTCGCCGAGCACGTCGGCTACCGCCGGGCGATGCTCGCGATCGCCGTGCCCCTCGCCGTCGCCTTCCTCGTCGCCCGGGCCGCACGCCCGCTGCCGCAGACGCCGCGACCGCTGGACGCTCCCGCGCCGGGCCACGTCTAGATTGGTCCGGTGAGCACCACCGAGCAGTCCCCGGCCCCGCGGAGCACGCTGGCCGAGCTGACCACCTTCCGCGTCGGCGGGCCGGTGGCCCGTCTCGTCGAGGCGTCGACGGAGGCCGAGTTCGTCGCCGCCGTGCGCGAGGCCGACGAGCAGGGCACCACGCTCCTCGTCCTCGGTGGCGGCTCCAACCTCCTCGCCTCCGACGACGGCTTCGACGGCGTCGTCGTGCGTGACGCGCGCCGAGGCATCCGCACCGAGTCGCAGTACGCGTGTGCCGGCGTCTCGATCACCGTGCCCGCCGGTCACCCCTGGGACGACGTCGTCGCCACCGCGGTCGCCGAGGGCTGGCGCGGTGTCGAGGCGCTCTCGGGGATCCCCGGGTCCACCGGCGCCACCCCCGTGCAGAACGTCGGCGCCTACGGCCAGGAAGTTGCCGAGACGCTCGAGACGGTGCGCGTCTACGACCGCCTCGAGCAGCGCACGCGCACCCTCGTCGTCAGCGAGCTCGGGCTGGGCTACCGCACGAGCGTGCTCAAGCGCTCCCTCACCGACACCCGCGCGGGCGGGGGGCGCACGTGGGGTCCCACGGGCCGGTACGTCGTCCTCGAGGTCGGCTTCCAGCTCGCGCTCGGCTCCACCTCGGCGCCCGTCCGGTACGCCGAGCTGGCACGTGCGCTCGGCGTCGAGCTCGGCGCCCGCGCGCCGGCCGCCGAGGTCCGGCAGGCCGTTCGCGAGCTGCGCCGCGGCAAGGGGATGGTCCTGGACGACGCTGACCCCGACACGTGGTCGGCCGGCTCCTTCTTCACCAACCCGGTGCTCACGGTGGAGCAGGCCGACGCCCTGCTGCCGCCCGACGCGCCCCGCTTCCCGGTCGAGGACCGCTCCCGGCCAGCCTTCGGCGCCACTCAGCCCACGGTCCCGGGCCTGGTCAAGACCTCCGCCGCCTGGCTCATCTCCCGCTCCGGCGTCGAGCGTGGGCAGGGCGACCCTCGGCGCGCCGCGGTGTCGAGCAAGCACGTCCTGGCGCTGACGAACCGGGGCGGGGCGAGCGCCGCCGACGTGGTCGAGCTCGCCCGCACGGTGCGTGACACCGTCCGCGCGCGCTTCGGCGTCGAGCTCGTCCCCGAGCCGGTCCTCCTCGGCGTGAGCCTCTAGGACTCCAGCCAGGCGTCGATCTCGGCCAGCCAGCGCCGCTTGCTCGACTCCGCCGCCAGACTCGCGCGGACCGAGCCGCGGGCCAGCTCGGCGAGGGCGGCGTCGTCCATGCCGTGGTCCTCCCGCGCGATGCGGTACTGGTCGGTGAGGCGGGAGACGAACAGGAGCGGGTCGTCGGCGCTCAGCGCGATCCGGGCCCCCGCCTCGTGGAGGGCCCGCAGCGGGACGTCCGCGGCCGTGGGGTAGACCCCGAGCGCGACGTTGCTCGCCGGGGCCAGCTCGAGCGCGATGCCCGCCTCGGTGACCTTCTCCAGCAGCGCGAGGTCCTCGGCGAGGCGCACACCGTGCCCCAGCCGGGTGGGTCCGAGGTGGGTGAGGACGGAGCGGACGTGGTCGGGACCGAGGAGCTCCCCGCCGTGGGGCAGGCTCGCCAGCCCGGCCTGCCGGGCGATGGTGAAGGCGGGGGCGAAGTCGCTCGTGTCCCCGCGACGCTCGTCGTTGCTCAGCCCGAAGCCGACGACCTCGCCCGGGCCGTCGCCGCTGTGGCGCACCGCCAGCCGCGCCAGCGTGCGAGCGTCGAGCGGGTGGCGGGTGCGCGAGGCGGCGACGACGACGCCGATCTCCACGCCCGTCGTCCGGCTCGCCACCCGGGCCTCGTCCAGGACGATCTCCAGCGCCGGGGTGAGCCCACCGACGAAGGGTGCGTAGGACGTCGGGTCGACCTGGATCTCCAGGCGGCGCGACCCCTCGGCGGCGTCGTCCTCGGCTGCCTCGCGCACGATCCGCCGCATCGCGGCCTCGCTGCGCACGACGGCGCGGGCGGCGTCGTAGAGGCGCTGGAAGCGGAACCAGCCCCGCTCCCCTGCGGGTACCCGCAGCGCCTGCCCGTCGAGCAGGGCCGGCGGGAGACGGATCCCGGCCTCCGTGGCCAGCTCGGCCAGGGTGCTGGGCCGCATCGAGCCGGTGAAGTGGAGATGCAGGTGGGTCTTGGGCAGCGTCGTCATGTCCCGCACGGGCCTGAGTCTGTCACGGACCCGGCGGCGACGACGTGCGGCGCCGCCCCGCCGGGTCGTGGTGGACTGTCCCCCATGGACGAGTCGGTGTCGCAGACCGAGCGGGACGACGTCGCCCTGCTCACCGGCCCCGGGGCGGGGGAGGTGCTGGGGGCGGCGCTCGCGGCCGAGGGCGCCACGCTGGGCCCGTGGCGGGTCCACACGGTGCACCACCGGCCCGGTGCCGGCGTCACTGTCGGCTACACGGTGCGCACCGGCGGCGACGGCCCGGACGACTACCTGTGCGCGACGACGGGCCGCGTCACCGCGCCGGCGGGGGAGGGGCTCGTCCGCCTGGAGAGCGGCGGCAGCGTCATCCACGTGTGGCGCCACCCGGCCGACCCGGAGCTCCCGGCGCTCGCGGCGGCCTGCTCCCCGGCCGCGCTGGCCCAGCGCCTGGGCGTGGAGCGGCAGCCCGCCGTCGAGCTCCTCGCCTACCGCCCGCTGCGCCGCGCGGTCGTGCGGGCGCGGGGGACGGGCCTCACGGACGGGGAGGTCTACGCGAAGGTCGTGCGGCCGCGGGCGCTGCACCAGCTCGCCACCCGCCACCGCGTGGTCACCGCCGCCGGTGTCCCGGCGCCGGAGGTGCTCCACGAGGACGACGACGGCCTGCTTATCATCCGCGCGGGGCGCGGCGCCTCCCTGGCGAATGCGCTGGCGCAGGGGATGGAGCCGGCGCGGGCGCGCGCCGTCCTCGACGACGTCGTCGCCGTCCTCGACCGCCTGCCCGCGGCCGCGCTCGAGCTGCCGCGCCGGCCCGCCTGGGCCGAGCGTTCGGCGCACTACGCCCACGCGGCGAGTGTCGTCCTGCCCGAGCACCGCGCGCGCATCGAGGCGCTCGCCGACGGCGTGGCCGCCGCGCTGGCGAGCACCGACGCCGGTCCCGTCGTGCCCACCCACGGTGACCTCTACGAGGCCAACCTCCTCATGACCGGCGGGCGCGTCAGCACCCTGCTCGACCTCGACTCCCTCGGCCCGGGGCGCCGCGTCGACGACCTCGCCTGCCTCCTCGCGCACGTGAGCGTGCTGCCCCACCTCGCCCCGCGCACCTACCCCGGCGTGCCCGCCGTCCTGGAGACGTGGACCGAGCGGTGCGAGCGGCTCGTGGACCGCGGCGCGCTCCGGGCCCGGGCGGCGGGTGTCGTGCTCTCGCTCGTGGCCGGTGCGCGACGCACGGGCGCGGCGGGGTGGCGCGCCGACGCCGAAGGGCGCCTGGCGGAGGCCGAGAGCTGGCTCGCCGGGGCCAGATGAGAGGCCTCTCATCCGGCCCTCCTCCCCCTCTCATCCGGGCAGGGTGGGCTGATACTCGGGGGTGACAGACACACCCGACGAGGAGGGACGAGCGATGAGCGCACGACGCTGGGTGACGACAGGGGTCCTGGGGGCCCTCGGCATCGGCGGTGCGGTGATGGCCTCGGCCATCACCGATCCACCCGACAGCCAGACGCTGCCCGCTGTGCGGGTGGCCGGTAAGGAGGCCGGCCCGTCCGCCACCCCCGACCCTGGGGCGACCGACCCGTCCTCACCTGCGGCGGGCACGGCGACGCCCGCCACGGACCCCGCGAGCGAGCCTGCGCCGGAGCTCAGCCAGGGGTCCACCCAGCTGAGCGCCCCCACGGCCGTCAGCGCGCCGAGCCCGGTGACCGCACCGTCCCCGGTGACGCCCCCGTCGCCGCAGAGTCCGCAGTCCGCCGACTCCGCCGCCTGATGAGAGTCACCTCATCCCCACCTCCTGAAGGTCTCACGGGCGGCGGGTTGAGTGGGGGACATCAGCCCGCCACCGCGGGCGACGGCAGGAGAAGAAGATGAGCGCACGCAAGAGCTGGATCGTCACCGGAGCCCTCGGCGCCGTCGCTGTCATCGGCGGCAGCGTCGCCAGCGCCACCGCGGACGACTCCGCGACGGCCGCCGGCACGGGCATCGACATCGTCGCCGCCGCGACGGACGCTCCGACGCCGCCGGAGACGGCCGGTCCGGAGGCAGACGCCCGCGCGACGGACCCGGCCTCGCCGACCGCCGGCTCCGCCGTCACCGCCCAGACCGCCGTCAGTGCGCAGACCGCCCAGACGCCGCTCACGCCGCCGAGCCCGGTCACCCCGCCGAGCCCGACGAGCGCCCAGAGCCCGGCCAGCGCACCCAGCCCGGCATCGGCCGACTCCGCCGACTGACCCCGCCCCGCGCACGGGCGCTCCGAATCAGGCCCCCCGTCTCACCCTGCGCCCCACCTCGACCCGCATATGCGCGAAAGTTGCGGCGCAAGGGGTGGCGGAGCGGTTGTTTTTCCGCATATGCGGAAGCGGGCGGGGCCGTTAAGCGGGCGGGGCGGTTCAGCGGGTGGTGTCGACGAGGCGGTAGCCCATGCCGCGCACGGTGACGATGCGCTCGGCGCCGAGCTTCTTGCGCAGGTAGCGGACGTAGACGTCCACGACGTTGGAGCCGGGGTCGAAGTCGTAGCCCCACACCCGGTCGAGCAGCTGCTCGCGGCTGAGGACCTGGCCCGGGTGGGACAGGAACGTCTCGGCGAGGGAGAACTCCCGGGCGGACAGCTCCACCTCCCGGCCGGCGGCGGTCGCGTGCCGGGTGCGCAGGTCCAGGGACAGGTCACCGAAGGAGAGGACGTTCGTCGTCTGGCCGCCCTGCTCGGGCGCGCGCAGGCGCAGCCGGATCCGCGCGAGGAGCTCCTCGAAGCGGAAAGGCTTGGGCATGTAGTCGTCGGCCCCGCCCTCGAGGCCGGCGACGGTGTCGTCCACCGAGGTCCTGGCGGTGAGGATGATGACCGGCAGGGCCGAGCCGGCTTCCCGCAGCCGGCGCAGGACGGTGAACCCGTCCATGTCCGGCAGGCCGATGTCGAGGACGAGGAGCTGGACGTCCCCGGCCAGCGCGAGGACGAGCGTCTCCTGGCCCGTGGTCACCGCCGTCGAGGCGTAACCTGCGGCGCGCAGGCCCTTGGTGATGAAGGAGGAGATGCCGGGCTCGTCCTCGGCGATCAGGATCTGGGACATCTAGCGGGCTCCGTCCTGGTCGGCGCCCTCTGCGCCGAGCTCGTCGGGGTCGACGACGATCTCGTCGTCGGGGATGGGGGCGGGCTGGACGCCCGGTGCCGGCAGGAGCAGCGTGAAGCGCGACCCCCTGCCCGGGGCGGAGGTGACGTCGACGCGCCCCTCGTGGCCGGCGGCGATCGCCGCGACGATCGACAGGCCGAGACCGGAGCCCCCGGCCGGGCGTCGCTGGGGCCCGGTCAGCTGGGCGAAGCGCTCGAAGATCCGGCCCTGCTGCTCGGGCGGGATGCCGATGCCCTCGTCCTCCACCCACAGGGCCAGCAGGCCGTCCTCGAGGCTGGAGCCGAGACGGACCGTGCTGCCGTCGTCGGAGAACTTCACCGCGTTGGCCGCGAGCTGGAGCAGTGCCTGCGTCACGCGCTCGGGGTCGACGTCGACGACGGCCTCGGCGCGGTTCGTCACCCGCCAGCGCCGGTTGCCCAGCTGCCGGGCCTGGTCGAGGACGTTGTCGAGGAGCGTGCCGACGTCCGTCTGCTCGGCCCGCACGAAGTCCGGTGCCTCGGACCGGGCGAGGAGGACGAGGTCGTCGGCGAGCCGGTGCATCCGGTCGAGCTCGCGCAGCGCGAGCGCGCGCGTCTCGGTCGCGTCCTGCTCGTCGCTCGGGTCCATGAGCTCGAGGTGGCCCCGCACGATGGTGATCGGCGTGCGCAGCTCGTGCCCGGCGTCGTCGAGGAGCTGGCGCTGGGAGCCGAAGGCCGTCTCCAGCCGCCCGAGCATGTCGTTGAAGGTCCGGGCGAGATCGGAGAGGTCGTCGTCGCCGTCCACCGGGATGCGGCGGGACAGGTCGGTGTCGCTGATCTGCTCCGCCGTCTCCCGCAGCGTCCGCAGCGGCCGCAGGAGACGGCCGGAGAGGATCCAGGCGACGACGGCGAGGATGAGGAGCGAGACGGCCGCGACGAGCCCGTAGGTGCGGAAGATCCCGCCGATCTCCGCCTGTTCCGCGCTCCGGTCGAACGCGAGGACGATCGCCCCTGGGGTCGAGTCGCCGACCCGCACCGGGACGGCGGCGTAGCGGTACTCCCGCTGGGAGGTCCGCAGCGTGGCGATGACGCTCTGCTCCGACTCCCAGGCGTCGGACACGGCGTGGACGAGCTCGGGGTCCAGGGCCAGGGGCACCCCGATGTCCTGCGTCTGGTAGCGGACGTTGTCGCGGACGAAGGCGATCATGCCCTCGTTGGTTGCCGGCACCTCGCGGCTCATCATCATGTAGAGCAGGCGGTCGGAGTCCTGGAAGGCGCTGCCGGTGTCCGGGTCGACGCCGGTCGCCGCGAGGGTGCGCAGCTCGGTGATCGTCCGGTTGAGGGCGTCGTCGATGTTCCGGTCCACGCGGATGCGCTGCAGGCCCCACGCCGTCCCGCCGGCCGCGACAAGGGCGAGCGCGCTCAGCACGAGCACGGTCGCAAGGATGCGGGTGCGGACCGTGAAGGGGCGACGACGGCGGGTGCTCACCGGACCAGTATCGGGGCCGGGCGTGAGACAGGGATGAGAAGGGCCCGGGCTCCCGCCCGGGCCTCTCTCGTCGCGTGCTCCCGTCAGCCGAGGAGCTCCTGGATGCGCCGAATGCCCTCGACCATGTCCTCGGTGCCCAGCGCGTAGCTCAGGCGCAGGTAGCCGCTGGGGCCGAAGGCCTCACCGGGCACGACGGCCACCTCGGCCTCCTCGAGGATGAGCGCGGCCAGCTCCGCGGAGGTCTGCGGTGTGCGGCCACGGATCGTGCGCCCGAGGACGCCCTCGACGTTCGGGTAGGCGTAGAACGCGCCCCGCGGGGTGGGGACCTCGACGCCGTCGATCTCCCGGAGCATGCTCACCATCGTGCGGCGACGCTCGTCGAAGGCCTCGCGCATCGTCGCGACGGCGCTGAGGTCGCCGGACACCGCGGCGAGGGCGGCGTGCTGGGAGACGTTGGCGACGTTCGAGGTGAGGTGGGACTGGAGGTTCGTCGCCGCCTTGATGACGTCGTTCGGGCCGACCATCCAGCCCACGCGCCAGCCGGTCATCGCGTAGGTCTTGGCGACGCCGTTGAGGACGATCGTCGTGTCGACGAGCTCGGGGACAGCGCGCAGCACGGGGGTGAACACGGCGTCGTCGTACACGAGGTGCTCGTAGATCTCGTCGGTGATGACCCACACGCCGTGCTCGTGGGCCCAGCGGCCGATCGCGGCGGTCTGCTCGGGGGAGTAGACGGCGCCGGTGGGGTTGGACGGCGAGCAGAAGAGCAGCGCCTTGGTCCGGGGCGTGCGGGCCGCCTCGAGCTGCTCGACCGTGACGAGGTAGTCCTGGTCGGTACCGGCGACGACCTCGACGGCGCGCCCGCCGGCCAGCGCGATGGCCTCGGGGTAGGTGGTCCAGTACGGGGCGGGCAGGAGGACCTCGTCGCCCGGGTCGATGATCGCGGCAAACGCCTGGTAGACCGCCTGCTTGCCCCCGTTGGTCACGAGGACCTGGTCCGGGGAGATCTCGTAGCCGGAGTCGCGCAGCGTCTTGGCCGCGATCGCCTCGCGCAGGACGGGCAGGCCCTTGGCGGGGGAGTAGCGGTGGTTGACCGGGTCCTGCGCCGCGGCGACGGCGGCGTCGACGATGTACTGGGGCGTGGGGAAGTCCGGCTCGCCGGCACCGAAGCCGATGACCGGCCGACCGGCGGCCTTGAGCGCCTTCGCCTTCGCGTCGACCGCCAGGGTGGCGCTCTCGGCGATCGCCGCCAGCCGGGCGGAGACGCGCGTGGGGGACGGGGTGCTCGGGGTGCTCTTGTGCTCGCTCACCCGGCTATGGTGGCACGGCCCGCGCGCGCCGTCCCTGGGCGGCCCGTCCCGCGGACGGGAGGCCGCGACGAGCGTCACGGGGAGCCGTATTCGACCAAGCGGCCCCGGACGCGTACACTCGATCCCTGGTGGCTCTCGACCACCGGCTCGACCGCGCGCTGCGACGGTCGGTCGGAGGAGGAAGCCGCGAAGGGCAGTGGCGCAATTGGTAGCGCACCGGTCTCCAAAACCGGCGGTTGTGGGTTCGAGTCCCTCCTGCCCTGCAACAGCGGCGTCGGAACGGCGCCCTCGGCCACGACACCCTGACCAGTGAGGAAGACCGCCTGTGAGTGAGTCCGCGAGCACGACCTCGGGCAAGCCCGAGCGTGCCGGCCGCGCCGGGGACGGGACGACCAAGAAGCGTGGTCTCTTCGCCCGGATCGCGCTGTTCGTCCGACAGGTGATCGCCGAGCTGAAGAAGGTCGTCAAGCCGACCCGCAACGAGCTGTTCACGTTCTTCGTCGTCGTCATCGTCTTCGTGCTGGCGATCATGGCCTACGTGGGCCTTGTCGACCTGGGCTTCGGGCGGCTGGCGCTGTGGGTGTTCGGCGGCTGATCCCGCCCCCGCAGCATCGAACTACGACGCAAGAAAGTTGGTGACCCCGTGACTGAGGAGACCGTGGAGCACACGGCCCCGGACGAGGCTCCTGACGACATCCCGAGCGACCTGCCGGGTGCGGAGGCCGAGAGCGCCGCAGCCGTCGAGGAGAGCGAGGCCGCAGGCGAGGACTCGACCCCTGCCGAGCAGTCGGCCGTCGTCGAGGACTCGCCCGAGGTCGACGCCGAGGACGCCGAGGACGTCTCCCCCGAGGAGGAGTTCCGACGCGAGCTGCGGCTGCTGCCGGGCTACTGGTACGTCGTGCACTCCTATGCGGGCTATGAGAAGCGCGTCAAGGCGAACCTCGAGAACCGCATCCAGAGCCTCAACATGGAGGACTACATCTTCCAGGTCGAGGTCCCGATGGAGGACGTCGTCGAGATCAAGAACTCCCAGCGCAAGCTCGTCACCCGGGTCCGTATCCCTGGCTACGTGCTCGTGCGCATGGACCTGACCGACGAGTCGTGGGGCGCGGTGCGCCACACGCCCGGTGTCACCGGCTTCGTCGGCCACACCCACCAGCCGGTGCCGCTGACCGAGGACGAGGTCTTCTCGATGCTCGCCCCGAGCCTCGCCCCCAAGGAGTCGGCCAAGGCCGCGGCCGGCGGGAGTGCCGCCAGCACCCCGATCGAGGTCGAGTTCTCCGTCGGCGAGTCCGTCACCGTCACCGACGGGCCCTTCGAGACCCTTCCGGCCACGATCTCCGAGATCAGCCCGGAGCAGCAGAAGCTCAAGGTGCTCGTGTCGATCTTCGGCCGGGAGACCCCGGTTGAGCTGTCGTTCTCGCAGGTCGCCAAGATCTGAGCGGACGGCTCCCCGGCGCACGCTTCCTGCTGCGCCGGACCCGCAAGGCGGCGTCGGCGGTCACCGACGCCCAGGAACAATAAGGACGCACCATGCCTCCCAAGAAGAAGGTTGCAGGCCTGATCAAGCTCCAGATCCAGGCCGGCGCCGCGACCCCCGCGCCGCCCATCGGCCCCGCGCTGGGCCAGCACGGCGTGAACATCATGGAGTTCTGCAAGGCGTACAACGCGGCGACCGAGTCGCAGCGCGGCAACGTCATCCCCGTGGAGATCACGGTGTACGAGGACCGCTCGTTCACCTTCGTCACCAAGACCCCGCCGGCCGCCGAGCTCATCAAGAAGGCCGCCGGCGTCGCCAAGGGCTCCGGCACCCCGCACACCGCGAAGGTCGGCTCCCTCACGACGGCGCAGGTCCGCGAGATCGCCGAGGGCAAGATGGTCGACCTCAACGCCAACGACGTCGACGCCGCCGCGAAGATCATCGCCGGCACCGCCCGTTCCATGGGCATCACCGTCTCGGACTGAGGCACCAGGACGCCTCCCGCGTCCGTCGTTCCAGGCGCCTCGGCGCCCCGTGGCAGGGTCCGGCGCGGACCCGCAGACCACGACTGCTCACACTAGGAGAAGCAGCATGACCACGCGCAGCAAGAACTACCGCAAGGCGGCCGAGAAGATCGACCGCTCCCAGGTCTACGCCCCCCTCGAGGCGGTCCGCCTCGCCAAGGAGAGCGCGACCACCACGTTCGACCAGACCGTCGAGGTCGTCTTCCGTCTCGGCGTCGACCCCCGCAAGGCGGACCAGATGGTGCGCGGCACCGTCAGCCTGCCCCACGGCACCGGCAAGTCGGCCCGCGTCCTCGTCTTCGCCGTCGGCGAGCGCGCGGCGCAGGCCGAGGCCGCCGGTGCCGACGAGGTCGGTGGCGACGAGCTCATCGAGAAGGTTGCCGCGGGCTACACGAACTTCGACGCCGCCGTCGCGACGCCGGACCTCATGGGCAAGGTCGGCCGCCTCGGCCGCGTGCTCGGCCCCCGTGGCCTCATGCCCAACCCGAAGACCGGCACGGTGACCATGGACGTCGCCAAGGCGGTCACGGAGATCAAGGGCGGGCGGATCGAGTTCCGCGTCGACAAGAACTCCAACCTGCACTTCATCGTCGGCAAGGTCTCCTTCTCGGAGGAGCAGCTGGTGGAGAACTACGCCGCCGCCCTGGACGAGGTGCTGCGGCTCAAGCCGTCCTCCTCCAAGGGCCGGTACATCGCCAAGGCCACCATGGCCACGACGATGGGTCCGGGTATCCCGCTCGACGCCACCCTCACGCGCAACCTCACCTCGGGCACCCCGTCCTGATCTGAGACCACGCCAGCAGCGCCCCGGCCCGCAAGGACCGGGGCGCTGCTGCGTCTGCGCGTGTGGGGTGGGGCACATCGCGGCCCACGGGCTTGGACCCGGGGCCGCTGCCGGGGTACTGTTGCCTCTGCCCAAGACCGCCGGTCCCCCGTCAGCCATGACGGGTCGAAGTCCGCAGCAGCGGAGCCAGCGCAGGTGATCATGTGACGCCGTCTCGCGACGCGCCCCGTGCACACCCTGCGCGGGGCTTTTTTGTTGCTCGACCTCATCCTCCGGCGGCACGACCGAGAAGGAGGGCCATGGCGAGGCCTGACAAGGTGGCGGCAGTCACCGAGCTCACGCAGCAGCTGCGTGAGGCAAACGCCGTCGTGCTCACCGAGTACCGCGGGCTCAGCGTCGGCCAGCTCAAGGAGCTGCGCCGCTCGCTCGGCACCAATGCCAGCTACGCCGTCGTGAAGAACACGCTGACCTCCATCGCGGCCAAGGAGGCGGGGCTCGAGGGACTCGAGGACCAGCTCACCGGCCCGACGGCGATCGCTTTCGTGACCGGGGAGCCCTCCGAGGCTGCCAAGGGCTTGCGTGACTTCGCCAAGAGCAACCCCCAGCTCGTCATCAAGGGTGGCGTGCTCGAGGGCCGCGCGCTGTCGGCGCAGGACGTCGACACGCTCGCGAGCCTCGAGAGCCGTGAGGTGCTGCTGGGCAAGGCGGCTGGCGCGTTCAAGGCAGCGCTCTACCAGGCTGCATACCTGTTCACCGCGCCGGCCACCCAGGCTGCGCGCACCATCGAGGCCCTGCGCGAGAAGCAGGCAGCCGACGCCGCCTGAGGCTTCGGTACCCCCACCCCACCCTGCTCCACGCAGTACACAGCACAGGGCAGAACAACCAGGAAGGACGCCACCATGGCGAAGCTCACCACCGACGAGCTCATCGAGGCTTTCAAGGAGCTCACCCTCATCGAGCTCTCCGAGTTCGTGAAGCAGTTCGAGGAGACCTTCGAGGTCACCGCCGCTGCTCCGGTCGCCGTTGCCGCGGCCGCCCCGGCCGGCGGCGGCGACGCCGGCGCGGCCGAGGAGGAGCAGACCGAGTTCGACGTCGTCCTCGACGCGATCGGCGACAAGAAGATCCAGGTCATCAAGGAGGTCCGCGCGCTCACGAGCCTCGGCCTCAAGGAGGCCAAGGACCTCGTCGACTCGGCCCCCAAGGCCGTCCTCGAGGGCGTCGACAAGGACACCGCGGACAAGGCCAAGGCGACCCTCGAGGGCGCCGGGGCCACCGTCTCCGTCAAGTGACCTCATAGCTCCACCCGGCGTCACCGCCCGTCACGGCCCGGCACCCCTCGGGGTGCCGGGCCGTCGGCGTTCCCCGCGATCTCCCGGCGCGTCATGACTTCTCCCGCCCGAGGTGATGGCGTATGGTGAGCGGCGTCGGCCAGACCAGGGCCCACAGCGCGACGGTGCGCTGGACATTGCCCTGCGCACGTGTGTATGCTTTCGCTTTGCGCTGACTTCTGCCTGCCTGTCTGCCGCCCCGAACCCTGCCGAGCGCCGGGTCGACGCGACGAGGAGACAGTCCCGACAGCGCAGTGTGCACACAATTCGCAGGGAAGGACCCCCTTTGGCTGCCTCGCGCACCTCTTCTGTTCCCACCGCTGAAGACATCGCCACACGGCTCGCCTCGCGCCGTGTCTCGTTCGCCAAGATCCAGGAGCCGCTCCAGGCGCCCGATCTTCTCGGGCTGCAGACCGAGAGCTTCGACTGGCTCCTCGGCAACCCGGCGTGGCGCGACCGCGTCGCTGCTGCCATCGAGCAGGGCGACAAGAACGTTCCCCGCACCTCGGGGCTGGAGGAGATCTTCGCGGAGATCTCCCCGATCGAGGACTTCGGCCAGTCGATGTCCCTCTCCTTCAACGACCACCGCTTCGAGCCGGCGAAGTACACGCCGGAGGAGTGCAAGGAGAAGGACTTCACCTACGCCGCTCCGCTGTTCGTCACGGCGGAGTTCACCAACTACGAGACCGGCGAGATCAAGTCGCAGACGGTCTTCATGGGTGACTTCCCGCTCATGACCGAGCGCGGCACGTTCATCATCAACGGCACCGAGCGTGTCGTCGTCTCCCAGCTCGTCCGCTCCCCGGGCGTGTACTTCGAGCGCAGCGCCGACAAGACGTCCGACAAGGACATCTTCACGACGAAGATCATCCCTTCGCGCGGCGCCTGGCTCGAGTTCGAGATCGACAAGCGCGACGCCGTCGGGATCCGCATCGACCGCAAGCGCAAGCAGTCGATCACCGTCTTCCTGCGTGCGCTGGGCATGACCGAAGCTGAGATCCGCGAGGAGTTCGCCGACTACCCGGTCCTGCTGGAGACCCTCGAGAAGGACAACGTCAGCACCCAGGACGAGGCCCTGCTCGACATCTACCGCAAGGTTCGCCCCGGCGAGCCGCCGACGGTCGAGGCCGGCCGCAACCTCCTCGACAACTACTACTTCAACTCCAAGCGCTACGACCTCGCGAAGGTCGGCCGCTACAAGGTGAACAAGAAGCTCGGCACGAGCGGTGACCTCACCGAGTCCGTGCTGCGCGTCGAGGACATCAAGGCCGCGGTCCGCTACCTCCTCGCCCTGCACAAGGGCGAGACGGAGTACACGGTCGAGCGCGACGGCGAGCAGGTCACGGTGCGCGTCGAGACCGACGACATCGACCACTTCGGCAATCGCCGCATCCGGTCCGTCGGCGAGCTCATCCAGAACCAGATCCGCACGGGTCTGTCCCGGATGGAGCGCGTCGTGCGCGAGCGCATGACCACGCAGGACGTCGAGGCGATCACGCCGCAGACCCTCATCAACATCCGGCCCGTCGTCGCCTCCATCAAGGAGTTCTTCGGCACGTCGCAGCTGTCGCAGTTCATGGACCAGAACAACCCGCTGGCCGGGCTGACGCACAAGCGTCGGCTCAACGCCCTCGGCCCGGGTGGGCTGTCCCGTGACCGCGCGGCGATGGAGGTCCGTGACGTCCACCCCTCGCACTACGGCCGCATGTGCCCGATCGAGACCCCTGAGGGCCCGAACATCGGCCTCATCGGCTCGCTCGCGACCTTCGCGCGCATCAACCCCTTCGGCTTCGTCGAGACCCCCTACCGTCGCGTCGTCGACGGCCGGGTGACCGACGACGTCGACTACCTCACCGCCGACGACGAGGACCGCTACGTCATCGCGCAGGCGAACGCCAAGCTCGACGACGACGGCAACTTCCGCGAGGAGCAGGTGCTCGTCCGGGCCAGCGGCGGCAGTGGCGAGATGGCCACCGTCCCGCCGTCGGAGATCGACTACATGGACGTCTCCGCCCGTCAGATGGTGTCCGTCGCGACCGCGATGATCCCCTTCCTCGAGCACGACGACGCGAACCGTGCGCTCATGGGCGCCAACATGCAGCGTCAGGCGGTCCCGCTGGTCCGCAGCGAGGCCCCGCTCGTGGGCACCGGGATGGAGCGTCGCGCGGCGGTCGACGCCGGCGACGTCATCACGGCGAGCAAGCCCGGTGTCGTCACCGAGGTCTCCGCGGACTCGATCCACGTGGCCGCCGACGACGGCACGAACCAGGTCTACCGCGTCGCGAAGTTCCGTCGCTCCAACCAGGGCACGTCCTACAACCAGCGCGTGCTGGTCGACGAGGGCGACCGCGTCGAGGTCGGCTCCGCGCTGGCCGACGGCCCGGCGACCGACGACGGCGAGCTGGCCCTGGGCCGCAACCTCCTCGTCGCGTTCATGTCGTGGGAGGGCCACAACTACGAGGACGCGATCATCCTCTCCCAGCGCCTCGTGGCCGAGGACGTCCTGTCCTCGATTCACATCGAGGAGCACGAGGTCGACGCCCGCGACACCAAGCTGGGCGCCGAGGAGATCACCCGGGACATCCCGAACGTCTCCGAGGACGTCCTCGCCGACCTCGACGAGCGCGGCATCATCCGCATCGGTGCCGAGGTCAGCGCCGGTGACATCCTCGTCGGCAAGGTCACGCCCAAGGGTGAGACCGAGCTGACGAGCGAGGAGCGCCTGCTCCGCGCGATCTTCGGTGAGAAGGCCCGCGAGGTGCGCGACACGTCCCTCAAGGTGCCCCACGGCGAGTCCGGGACCGTCATCGGTATCCAGGAGTTCAACGCGGACGAGGACGACGAGCTGCCCGCCGGCGTCAACCAGATGGTGCGCGTCTACATCGCCCAGCGCCGCAAGATCACCGACGGCGACAAGCTCGCCGGGCGCCACGGCAACAAGGGTGTCATCTCCAAGATCCTCCCGGTCGAGGACATGCCCTTCCTCGAGGACGGCACGCCCGTCGACATCATCCTCAACCCGCTCGGTGTGCCCGGCCGCATGAACGTCGGCCAGGTGCTCGAGACCCACCTCGGGTGGGTCGCCAAGCAGGGCTGGGACGCCACCGACGCGCCGCAGGGCGACGGCACGTGGACCGAGAACCTGCCCGAGGGTGCACTGCGCGGAGAGGCCGGGACCCCGGTCGCGACGCCCGTCTTCGACGGCATCCACGAGCACGAGCTCACCGGTCTCCTCGGCCGCACCACGCCCAACCGTGACGGCGAGCGGATGGTCGGCACCGACGGCAAGGCCCGCCTGTTCGACGGCCGCTCCGGTGAGCCCTTCCCCGAGCCCGTCGCGGTCGGCTACATGTACATCCTCAAGCTCCACCACCTCGTGGACGACAAGATCCACGCCCGCTCCACCGGCCCGTACTCGATGATCACGCAGCAGCCGCTGGGTGGTAAGGCACAGTTCGGTGGCCAGCGCTTCGGTGAGATGGAGGTGTGGGCCCTGGAGGCCTACGGCGCCGCCTACGCGCTGCAGGAGCTCCTGACGATCAAGTCCGACGACATCCCCGGACGCGTCAAGGTGTACGAGGCCATCGTCAAGGGCGAGAACATCCCCGAGCCCGGCATCCCCGAGTCCTTCAAGGTCCTCATGAAGGAGATGCAGTCCCTGTGCCTGAACGTCGAGGCCCTGGACGCGGAGGGTAACGCCATCGAGCTGCGTGACGCCGACGAGGAGGTCTACCGGGCCGCCGACGAGCTCGGGATCGACCTGTCGCGTCGTCCCGACGCCAGCAGCGTCGACGACATCTAAGAGGCCGCGGCTGCCGTGACGCCCGTCGTCACGGCAGCCCCGCCGGCCCCGTTTGGATTCCACACGGTGACATACCGAAGGAAGTAGGAAACCTTGCTCGACGTCAATGTCTTCGACCAGCTCCACATCGGCCTGGCCACGGCATCGGAGATCCGTGGTTGGTCCCACGGAGAGGTCAAGAAGCCCGAGACGATCAACTACCGCACGCTCAAGCCCGAGAAGGACGGCCTGTTCTGCGAGCGGATCTTCGGCCCCACCCGGGACTGGGAGTGCAACTGCGGCAAGTACAAGCGCGTGCGCTACAAGGGCATCATCTGCGAGCGCTGCGGTGTCGAGGTCACACGCTCCAAGGTGCGCCGTGAGCGGATGGGCCACATCGAGCTCGCCGCCCCCGTCACCCACATCTGGTACTTCAAGGGCGTCCCCTCGCGCTTGGGCTACCTCCTCAACCTTGCCCCGAAGGACCTCGAGAAGGTCATCTACTTCGCGGCGTACATGATCACCGAGGTGGACCAGGACGGGCGCCACGAGGACCTGTCCAGCCTCCAGAACGAGATGGACCTCGAGAAGCAGGACGTCGAGCGCAAGCGCGACACCGACATCGAGGCCCGCGCCAAGCGCCTGGAGGAGGACCTCGCCGAGCTCGAGCAGGCCGGGGCCAAGGCCGACGCCCGCGAGAAGCTGCGCAAGTCCGCCGAGCGCGAGATGACGCAGATCCGCAAGCGCGCCGACCTGGACCTTGACCGTCTCGACACGATCTGGGACCGGTTCAAGAACCTCAAGGTCGGTGACCTCGAGGGCGACGAGCTGCTCTACCGCGAGCTCCAGGCCCGCTACGGCATCTACTTCAAGGGCTACATGGGGGCCGAGGCCATCCAGAAGCGCCTGGAGACCTTCGACCTGGCCGCCGAGGCGGAGTCGCTGCGCGAGACGATCTCCACGGGGACCGGTCAGCGCAAGACGCGCGCCCTCAAGCGGCTCAAGGTCGTCAACGCGTTCCTCACCACGGAGAACTCGCCGCTGGGCATGGTCCTGGACGCCGTCCCGGTCATCCCGCCGGACCTGCGCCCGATGGTCCAGCTGGACGGTGGCCGCTTCGCGACCTCCGACCTCAACGACCTCTACCGCCGCGTCATCAACCGGAACAACCGCCTCAAGCGGCTGCTCGACCTCGGCGCGCCGGAGATCATCGTCAACAACGAGAAGCGGATGCTCCAGGAGGCCGTGGACTCGCTCTTCGACAACGGCCGCCGTGGCCGTCCGGTCACCGGACCCGGCAACCGCGCGCTCAAGTCGATCTCCGACATGCTCAAGGGCAAGCAGGGACGCTTCCGTCAGAACCTCCTCGGCAAGCGCGTCGACTACTCCGGCCGTTCGGTCATCGTCGTCGGCCCGCAGCTGCAGCTCCACCAGTGCGGCCTGCCCAAGCAGATGGCGCTCGAGCTCTTCAAGCCCTTCGTCATGAAGCGGCTGGTCGACCTCAACCACGCGCAGAACATCAAGGCCGCCAAGCGGATGGTCGAGCGCGCGCGCACCCAGGTGTGGGACGTGCTCGAGGAGGTCATCACCGAGCACCCCGTGCTGCTCAACCGTGCCCCCACGCTGCACCGTCTCGGCATCCAGGCCTTTGAGCCGCAGCTCGTCGAGGGCAAGGCCATCCAGCTCCACCCGCTCGTGTGTGGCGCCTTCAACGCCGACTTCGACGGCGACCAGATGGCCGTGCACCTGCCGCTGAGCACCGAGGCGCAGGCCGAGGCCCGCATCCTCATGCTCTCGAGCAACAACATCCTCAAGCCCTCGGACGGCCGTCCGGTGACCATGCCCACGCAGGACATGATCATCGGCCTGTTCCACCTCACCGGCGACAAGGCCGGCGGCGTGGGGGAGGGCCGGGTCTTCGGCTCGCCCTCCGAGGCGCGGATGGCTTTCGACGCCGGCGAGCTCGACCTCGGCGCGACCGTGCGGATCCGCTTCACCGACCTCGTCCCGCCGCTCGGCTGGACGGCGCCGGAGGGCTGGGAGGAGGGTGACGCGATCATCCTCGAGACCTCCCTGGGCCGTGCGCTGTTCAACGAGGCGCTGCCGATCGACTACCCGTTCGTCAACGGCGTCGTCGGCAAGAAGGAGCTCTCGGGGATCGTCAACGACCTCGCCGAGCGCTACCCGAAGGTCGAGGTGGCCGCGAGCCTGGACGCCCTCAAGGAGGCCGGTTTCTACTGGGCTACCCGCTCGGGCGTCACGATCGCGATCTCCGACGTCGTCGCCCCTGACGCCAAGGCGCACATCCTCGAGTCCTACGAGGAGAAGGCGCAGAAGGTCCAGCGCGAGTACGACCTCGGCCGCCGCAGCGAGGAGGAGCGTCGCTCCGAGCTCATCGACATCTGGACCCAGGCGACCAACGAGGTCGACCAGGCCATGCGGGTGAACTTCCCGGCGGACAACAACATCTTCCGCATGGTGACCTCCGGTGCTCGTGGTAACTGGCACCAGGTGCGTCAGATCGCCGGTATGCGAGGCCTGGTCGCCGACCCCAAGGGTCAGATCATCCCGCGTCCGATCAAGTCGAACTACCGCGAGGGCCTGTCGGTCCTCGAGTACTTCACCGCGACGCACGGCGCCCGTAAGGGCCTGGCGGACACCGCGCTGCGGACCGCCGACTCCGGCTACCTCACCCGTCGTCTCGTCGACGTCTCCCAGGACGTCATCGTCCGCGAGGACGACTGCGGGACCTCGCTGGGGCTGACGCTGCCGATCGCGGAGACGGACTCCTCCGGGGGCCTGCTGCTGCTCGACACCGTCGAGACCAGCGTCTACGCCCGCACACTCGCGCAGGACGCCGCGTCCGACGACGGCACCGTCGTCGCCGAGGCCGGCGAGGACGTCGGTGACGTCCTCATCGCACGGCTCGTCGCAGCCGGGGTCACGCAGGTCAAGGTCCGCTCGGTCCTCACCTGCCAGTCCCGCGTGGGTACCTGCGCCAAGTGCTACGGCCGCTCGCTGGCCACCGGCAAGCTCGTCGACATCGGCGAGGCCGTCGGCATCATCGCGGCGCAGTCCATCGGTGAGCCCGGCACCCAGCTGACGATGCGGACCTTCCACACCGGTGGCGCGGCCTCGGCCGAGGACATCACCCAGGGTCTGCCCCGTATCCAGGAGCTCTTCGAGGCCCGCACCCCCAAGGGTGAGGCGCCGATCAGCGAGGCCGCCGGCCGCGTGAAGATCGACGACTCCGAGCGCACCCGCAAGATCGTCGTCGTCCGCGACGACGGCGGTGAGGACCTGGCCTACCCGGTCTCCAAGCGCGTGCGCCTGCTGGTCGAGGACGGCGAGCACGTCGCCGTCGGCCGCCAGCTCGTCGCCGGCGCCGTGGACCCGAAGAAGGTCCTGCGGATCCTCGGTCCGCGTGCGGTCCAGAAGCACCTCGTCGACCAGGTCCAGGAGGTCTACCGCTCCCAGGGCGTGGACATCCACGACAAGCACGTCGAGGTCATCGTCCGGCAGATGCTCAAGCGCGTCACCGTGCTCGACTCGGGCGAGTCCCGGCTCCTGCCGGGTGAGCTCGCCGAGCGTGGCCGCTTCGAGGACGAGAACCGTCGCACGGTCTCTGAGGGTGGGACGCCGGCATCCGGCCGCCCCGAGCTCATGGGCATCACCAAGGCGTCGCTGGCCACGGACTCGTGGCTGTCGGCGGCCTCCTTCCAGGAGACCACCAAGGTGCTGACCGAGGCCGCGATGAGCGGGCGTCGCGACCCGTTGCTCGGCCTCAAGGAGAACGTCATCCTCGGAAAGCTCATCCCCGCCGGTACGGGCCTGCCCCGCTACCGCAACGTGGACGTCGAGCCGACCGAGGAGGCGAAGGCCAAGGCCTTCTCCCAGCTGGGTTACAGCGAGCTGGACTTCGTCCAGGGCGGCTCGGACCCGATCATGCTCGAGGAGCTGGACTTCGGTCCGGACTCCTTCGGCGTGGACTTCCGCGGCGTGTGACCAGTCCGTGGGGCGGCCGCGGCGCGGCCGCCCCACGGAACGCGTGACGGACGTCAAGCCGCCACGCTTTGACGCAAGAAACTGCGGCAGAGTACGCTACTGGGCGGTGCCCGCGACATCGGGTCCCTCGTGCGTGCTTGTGATCCGCAGGCCCGGCGACACTCCCGAGTGCGGGGGGCAGGGGCCAGCAGACGACCGTCACGCGGTCAGGCCGGCGGCCCACCCGGTGCGCCGGGCGAACATCAAGTGCGAGAAACACAAATCCGAGACGGAGACGTAGTGCCCACGATTCAGCAGCTGGTCCGCAAGGGCCGAAGCGTCAAGACCTCGACGTCGAAGACGCCCGCCCTCAAGGGCAGCCCCCAGCGGCGCGGGGTGTGCACCCGCGTGTACACGACGACCCCGAAGAAGCCGAACTCGGCGCTCCGCAAGGTCGCGCGCGTGCGCCTGTCCAGCGGGATCGAGGTCACGGCCTACATCCCCGGCGTCGGTCACAACCTCCAGGAGCACTCCATCGTGCTCGTCCGCGGTGGTCGCGTGAAGGACCTCCCCGGCGTCCGCTACAAGATCGTGCGCGGCGCGCTCGACACCCAGGGTGTCCGTGGTCGCCAGCAGGCTCGCAGCCGTTACGGCGCGAAGAAGGAGAAGAAGTAATGCCGCGCAAGGGTCCCGCACCTCAGCGGACGCTCGTCGTCGACCCGGTCTACGGCTCGCCGACCGTCACCCAGCTCGTCAACCGCATCCTGCGGGACGGCAAGAAGTCCACCGCCGAGAAGATCGTCTACGACGCCCTCGAGGGTGTTCGCGAGAAGACCGACGGTGACCCCACGGCCGTCCTCAAGCGCGCGCTGGAGAACGTCCGTCCCTCCCTCGAGGTCCGTTCCCGCCGCGTCGGTGGCGCCACCTACCAGGTGCCCGTCGAGGTCCGCCCCTCCCGGCAGACCACGCTCGCCCTGCGCTGGCTCGTCGACTACGCCCGCGCCCGTCGCGAGAAGACGATGACCGAGCGCCTCATGAACGAGATCCTCGACGCCTCCAACGGCCTCGGTGCCGCGGTCAAGCGCCGCGAGGACACCCACAAGATGGCCGAGTCCAACCGGGCCTTCGCGCACTACCGCTGGTAGTTCGTCGCCCTGCCGTCCTGCACGAAATCGACTGAAGAGAGTCTCCTGTGGCACTTGACGTGCTGACCGATCTGACCAAGGTCCGCAACATCGGCATCATGGCGCACATCGACGCCGGCAAGACGACGACCACCGAGCGGATCCTGTTCTACACCGGCATCAACTACAAGATCGGGGAGACGCACGACGGCGCCTCCACGATGGACTGGATGGAGCAGGAGCAGGAGCGCGGCATCACGATCACGTCGGCTGCCACGACCTGCTACTGGCACGACAACCAGATCAACATCATCGACACCCCCGGGCACGTCGACTTCACCGTCGAGGTGGAGCGCTCCCTGCGCGTCCTCGACGGCGCCGTCGCCGTGTTCGACGGCAAGGAGGGCGTCGAGCCGCAGTCGGAGACCGTGTGGCGGCAGGCGGACAAGTACAACGTCCCGCGCATCTGCTTCGTCAACAAGATGGACAAGCTCGGTGCGGACTTCTACTTCACCGTGCAGACCATCAAGGACCGCCTCAAGGCCAAGCCGCTCGTCATGCAGGTGCCGATCGGTGCGGAGTCGGATTTCGTCGGCGTCGTCGACGTCGTCTACAACCGCGCGCTCACCTGGCGCGGCGAGGTCCAGATCGGTGAGGACTACACGATCGAGGAGGTCCCCGCGGACCTCGTCGAGAAGGTGGCCCAGTACCGCGCCGAGCTGGTCGAGGCGGTGGCCGAGGCTGACGAGGAGCTGCTCGAGAAGTACCTCGGCGGCGAGGAGCTGAGCCCCGAGGAGATCAAGAAGGGTGTCCGCGCCCTCACGGTCACCGGCGACGCCTTCCCCGTCTTCTGCGGTACGGCGTTCAAGAACAAGGGCGTGCAGCCCATCCTCGACGCCGTCATCGACTACCTCCCCTCGCCGCTCGACGTGCCGCCCATGGTCGGCCACGCCGTCGGTGACGAGGAGAAGGAGCTGACCCGTCTGCCCAACGAGAACGAGCCGTTCTCGGCACTGGCCTTCAAGGTTGCCGTGCACCCGTTCTTCGGCAAGCTCACCTACGTGCGCGTGTACTCCGGTACCGCCAAGCAGGGCGCCCAGGTCCTCAACTCGACCAAGGGCAAGAAGGAGCGCGTCGGCAAGCTCTTCCAGATGCACTCCAACAAGGAGAACCCGGTCGAGGAGGCCCACGCGGGCCACATCTACGCGTTCATCGGCCTCAAGGACACCACCACCGGTGACACCCTGTGCGCCCAGGACGCCCCCATCGTCCTCGAGTCGATGAGCTTCCCCGAGCCTGTCATCCACGTGGCGGTCGAGCCGAAGACCAAGGGCGACCAGGAGAAGCTGGGCACCGCAATCCAGAAGCTCGCCGAGGAGGACCCGACCTTCACCGTCCGCCTGGACGACGAGACCGGCCAGACCGTCATCGGCGGCATGGGCGAGCTCCACCTCGACGTCCTCGTCGACCGCATGCGTCGCGAGTTCAAGGTCGAGGCGAACGTCGGCAAGCCGCAGGTCGCCTACCGCGAGACCATCCGCCGCAAGGCCGAGAAGGTCGACTACACGCACAAGAAGCAGACCGGTGGCTCGGGCCAGTTCGCGAAGGTGCAGGTCAGCTTCGAGCCCCTCGACACCGCCGAGGGCGAGCTCTACGAGTTCGAGAACAAGGTCACCGGTGGCCGCATCCCGCGCGAGTACATCCCGAGCGTGGACGCGGGCATCCAGGACTCCATGCAGAACGGTGTCCTCGCCGGCTACCCCATGGTGGGTGTCAAGGCGATCCTGCTCGACGGTGGATACCACGAGGTCGACTCCTCGGAGATGGCCTTCAAGATCGCCGGCTCGATGGTGTTCAAGGAGGGTGTCCGCAAGGCGGACCCCGTGCTCCTCGAGCCCGTCATGGACGTCGAGGTGCGTACGCCCGAGGAGTACATGGGCGACGTCATCGGCGACCTCAACTCCCGTCGTGGAATGATCCAGTCCATGACGGACGCGACTGGCATCAAGGTCGTTCGCGCACTGGTGCCGCTGTCGGAGATGTTCGGTTACGTCGGAGACCTGCGGTCCAAGACCCAGGGTCGCGCGGTGTACTCGATGCAGTTCGACAGCTACGCCGAGGTTCCTCGGAACGTTGCCGAGGAGATCATCAAGAAGACCCGGGGCGAGTAAGTCCCACTGGTCGACCAGCAGTACCCCCTTTTCACCAACCGACCCGTAGGGCTTGCTCCCCGACAGGCGCACACGCACCTGACGCTGAGCAGACAACTACCCGAGTCCCAGGAGGACACAAGTGGCGAAGGCCAAGTTCGAGCGGACCAAGCCGCACGTCAACATCGGCACCATCGGTCACGTCGACCACGGTAAGACGACGCTGACCGCGGCCATCTCCAAGGTGCTGGCGGACAAGTACCCCGACCTGAACGCGTTCACCCCGTTCGACCAGGTCGACAACGCTCCCGAGGAGCGTCAGCGCGGTATCACCATCAACGTCTCGCACGTCGAGTACCAGACCGAGGCGCGCCACTACGCCCACGTCGACGCTCCCGGTCACGCGGACTACATCAAGAACATGATCACGGGTGCCGCGCAGATGGACGGTGCGATCCTCGTGGTCGCGGCGACCGACGGCCCGATGGCCCAGACGCGTGAGCACGTCCTGCTCGCCCGCCAGGTCGGCGTGCCCTACGTCCTCGTCGCGCTGAACAAGTCCGACATGGTCGACGACGAGGAGATCCTCGAGCTCGTCGAGGTCGAGGTCCGCGACCTGCTCTCGAGCCAGGAGTTCCCGGGCGACGACGCGCCGGTCGTGCGCGTCTCCGCACTCAAGGCCCTCGAGGGGGACCCGAAGTGGGTCGCCTCCATCGAGGAGCTCATGACCGCCGTCGACGAGAAGGTCCCGACCCCGGTGCGCGACATCGACAAGCCCTTCCTCATGCCGATCGAGGACGTCTTCACGATCACCGGTCGTGGCACCGTCGTCACCGGCCGTGTCGAGCGCGGCGCGCTCAAGGTCAACGACGAGGTCGAGATCGTCGGTATCAAGGAGAAGTCCACCAAGACGACCGTCACCGGCGTCGAGATGTTCCGCAAGCTCCTCGACACCGCCGAGGCTGGTGAGAACGTGGGCCTGCTCCTCCGTGGTACCAAGCGCGAGGAGGTCGAGCGTGGCCAGGTCGTCGTGAAGCCGGGATCGATCACCCCGCACACGAAGTTCGAGGCCCAGGTCTACATCCTGAGCAAGGACGAGGGTGGGCGTCACAACCCCTTCTACTCGAACTACCGCCCGCAGTTCTACTTCCGCACCACGGACGTCACCGGCGTCATCCAGCTGCCCGAGGGCACCGAGATGGTCATGCCCGGCGACAACACCGAGATGACGGTCGACCTCATCCAGCCGATCGCGATGGAGGAGGGCCTCGGCTTCGCCATCCGTGAGGGTGGCCGCACCGTGGGCTCCGGCCGGGTCGTCACGATCCTTCAGTGATCATGCGCTGGGCCTAGACCCAGCACCCAGCACGACCCGAAGGGCCCGGCGAGCACGCTCGCCGGGCCCTTCGGCGTCCCCGAGGCGCCCACTCTTCCCCGCTGACAGCCGGATCCCGCCGCGGCCTGTCCCCGCCCACGCCCTCGCGCCGAGAGCGGGACGTCGCCCGGCACCGCGCCGCGCGCTTCGCCCTCGCACCGGCCGGAGCTCTCCGCCGCCGGCGGCACAGAGGCCTCGGCCGGAGCCCCGCAGTCTGCGCTGGTGTGCGGGCCGGGTCCGGCTGCCGGCGAGGGGATGCAGGACGGCGCAAGGGCGTGAGCGGTGCGGGAGGTCACGCGCCCCGCCCTCGTCAAGGAGGCGCGCGGGCTGGTAGGGTAGATCGGGTCGGGTGAGAGCCCGGCATGCGCACTCGCGGTGACCGCACCACGAGAGCCGACAAGCGTGTCGGAGGGCCGTCTGCCCGCCGATGACCAAGAACACACCGGTGAGGCCGGGGTCGATTCGCCATGAGGCGGTCGGGTCTGGCAGACTGTTCCGGTTGCCTGGGGGCGTGCCCCCGGGTGTCAGGCTGAGTCGGGCCCCGAGCCCTGGCTCCACAAGCAAGCCCAAGGGCCCCGCATCGACGATGCGCCGTGCTCAGGTGTGTGCGCACAGCGCGACACGCCCGAGTGCGGGGGACGGTAACAGAGCGGTACGAGAGAGGTTAGACGACGCCATGGCGGGACAGAAGATCCGCATCAGGCTCAAGTCCTACGACCACGAAGTCATCGACAGCTCGGCGCGCAAGATCGTCGACACGGTGACTCGCGCTGGTGCGACGGTCGTGGGTCCGGTGCCGCTGCCGACGGAGAAGAACGTCTTCGTCGTCATTCGTTCACCGCACAAGTACAAGGACAGCCGCGAGCAGTTCGAGATGCGCACCCACAAGCGCCTCATCGACATCATCGACCCGACGCCGAAGGCCGTTGACTCGCTCATGCGGCTCGACCTGCCCGCCGACGTCAACATCGAGATCAAGCTCTGAGGTTCGCCACAATGACTACCTTCACCAAGCAGGCTGCGAGCAGGCCCGTCACGGCCCTGCTCGGCACCAAGCTCGGCATGACCCAGGTCTGGGACCAGGACGGACAGCTCGTCCCGGTGACCGTCGTGCAGGTGGGCACCAACGTGGTGACCCAGCTGCGGACCCCCGAGACCGACGGGTACAGCGCCGTACAGCTCGCCTTTGGCGAGATCGACCCGCGCAAGGTCACCCAGCCCCTCAAGGGCCACTTCGAGAAGGCCGGCACGACGCCGCGTCGCTTCGTCACCGAGGTCCGCACCTCCGAGTCCGACGGCTACACCGTCGGCCAGGAGCTGCGTGCTGACGCGTTCGAGGCGGGCACCGTCGTCGACGTCATCGGCACGACGAAGGGCAAGGGCACCGCGGGCGTCATGAAGCGTCACGGCTTCGCCGGCGTCGGTGCCTCCCACGGTGCGCACCGCAACCACCGCAAGCCCGGTTCGATCGGCGGGGCCTCGACGCCCGGCCGCGTGTTCCGGGGCCAGCGGATGGCCGGTCGCATGGGCCACAAGCGCCAGACCACCCAGAACCTCACGATCCACGCCGTCGACGTCGAGAGGGGCCTGCTGCTCGTTGCCGGCCCGATCCCCGGCCCGAAGCGCGGCGTCGTCGTCGTCCGTACCGCTGTGAAGGGGGCGTGACCATGGCTGACACCCAGACTGTGGATGTCCTGGACGCCACGGGCAAGAAGTCCGGCACCGCCGAGCTACCCGCCGCGATCTTCGACGTCCCCACGAACGTGCCGCTCATCCACCAGGTCGTCGTCGCCCAGCTCGCCGCCGCGCGCCAGGGCACCGCGAAGACCAAGACGCGGGCCGAGGTCCGTGGTGGTGGCAAGAAGCCGTACCGCCAGAAGGGCACCGGCCGCGCCCGTCAGGGCTCGATCCGTGCGCCGCAGTACGCCGGCGGTGGCGTCGTCCACGGGCCCGTCCCGCGCGACTACAGCCAGCGCACCCCCAAGAAGATGAAGGCCGCCGCCCTGCGTGGCGCCCTCTCGGACCGCGCTCGCGCCGGCCGTCTCCACGTCGTCAGCGAGCTCGTCTCGAACGACGTCCCCAAGACGTCCGCCGCACTCGCCGCGCTGCGCACCATCGTGGCCGAGCGGAGCGCGCTGGTCGTGCTGGCCCGTGGTGACGAGCTCACGCTCAAGTCGCTGCGCAACGTCCCCAGCACCCACCTCATCTGGGTCGACCAGCTCAACACCTACGACGTCCTCGTCAACGACGACGTCGTGTTCACGGCCGCCGCCCTCGAGGAGTTCCTCGGGACCGCCGCGCCGCGCGAGGAGGATGGCAAGTGAGCATCGAGCACAACAAGAACCCCCGGGACGTCATCATCGCCCCGGTGGTCTCCGAGAAGAGCTACAGCCTCATCGACGAGGGGAAGTACACCTTCCTCGTCGACCCGCGCTCGAACAAGACCGAGATCAAGAACGCCGTCGAGGCGATCTTCCAGGTCAAGGTCAGCTCGGTGAACACGGCGAACCGTCAGGGCAAGACCCGGCGGACCCGTACCGGCCTCGGCAAGCGTAAGGACACCAAGCGCGCGATCGTCACGCTGCGCGAGGGCACCATCGACATCTTCGGTGAAGTTGCCGGCTGACGCCGCGCGCTGGAGAGATTGAGGATCGACACCCATGGCAATCCGTAAGTACAAGCCGACGACGCCGGGCCGTCGTGGCTCGAGCGTGGCCGACTTCGTCGAGATCACCCGGTCGCAGCCCGAGAAGTCGCTGGTCCGTCCGCTGAGCAAGAGCGGTGGCCGTAACAGCACCGGTCGTATCACCACCCGTCACAAGGGTGGTGGCCACAAGCGTGCCTACCGCGTCATCGACTTCCGCCGTCACGACAAGGACGGCGTGCCGGCCAAGGTCGCGCACATCGAGTACGACCCCAACCGCACGGCGCGCATCGCGCTCCTGCACTACGCCGACGGCGAGAAGCGCTACATCATCGCGCCGAACAAGATCTCGGTCGGCACCGTCATCGAGAACGGCCCCGGCGCGGACATCAAGCCGGGCAACAACCTGCCGCTGCGCAACATCCCCGTCGGTACGGTCATCCACGCCATCGAGCTCAAGCCCGGTGGCGGCGCGAAGATCGCCCGCTCGGCCGGTGCGTCGGTCCAGCTCGTCGCCCGTGAGGGCACGATGGCCCAGCTGCGGATGCCCTCCGGTGAGATCCGCAACGTCGACTCGCGCTGCCGCGCCACCATCGGTGAGGTCGGCAACGCCGAGCAGTCGAACATCAACTGGGGCAAGGCCGGCCGCATGCGGTGGAAGGGCAAGCGCCCGTCCGTCCGTGGTGTCGCGATGAACCCCGTCGACCACCCCCACGGTGGTGGTGAGGGTAAGACCTCCGGTGGTCGCCACCCGGTCAGCCCCTGGGGTCAGCCCGAGGGCCGGACCCGCCGTCCGAACAAGCCGAGCGACCAGCTCATCGTGCGCCGCCGGCGCACCGGCAAGAAGCGCTGAGAGTAGGAGAGCGACGAGATGCCTCGCAGCCTCAAGAAGGGTCCCTTCGTCGACGGCCACCTGCTCAAGAAGGTGGACACGGCCAACGAGACGGGCTCCAAGAACGTCATCAAGACCTGGTCCCGCAGGTCGGTCATCACGCCCGACTTCCTGGGCCACACCTTCGCGGTGCACGACGGCCGCAAGCACGTCCCGGTCTTCATCACCGAGTCGATGGTCGGCCACAAGCTGGGGGAGTTCGCCCCGACCCGCACCTATCGCGGGCACGACAAGGACGACCGCAAGGCCCGACGCCGCTGAGGCGTCTGGTGACCCAGCAACCCGCACATCCGACAAGTAAGGCAGGAATGATGGAAGCCAAGGCGCAGGCGCGATACGTGCGCGTCACGCCCCTCAAGGCTCGGCGCGTCGTGGACACCATCCGCGGTCAGCGCGCCTCCGAGGCCGTGACCGTGCTGCGGTTCGCCCCTCAGGCGGCAGCCGAGACGGTGCGTAAGGTCGTGGAGAGCGCGATCGCCAATGCTCGCGTCAAGGCCGACCAGGCCGGTGAGGCGTTCGACGAGAACGCTCTCGTCATCAGCGCGGCGTTCGTGGACGAGGGGCCGACGCTCAAGCGCTTCCGGCCGCGGGCCAAGGGCAGCGCGAGCCGGATCCTCAAGCGCACGAGCCACATCACCGTGGTCGTGGGCGACGACAGCAAGGTCGGCGCGAGCTCATCCGCCGCTGGAACGAAGGGGAGGACCCGATAGTGGGTCAGAAGGTCAACCCGACCGGGTTCCGGCTCGGCATCACCACTGACCACCGCTCGCGGTGGTTCGCAGACAGCACCAAGCCCGGGCAGCGGTACCGCGACTACGTCCGCGAGGACGTCGCCATCCGCAAGCTCATGGCCTCTGGTCTCGAGCGCGCCGGCATCTCCAAGGTCGACATCGAGCGCACCCGCGACCGGGTCCGCGTCGACCTCCACACCGCGCGTCCGGGCATCGTCATCGGCCGCCGCGGCGCCGAGGCCGACCGCCTGCGCGGGGAGCTGGAGAAGCTCACGGGCAAGCAGGTGCAGCTGAACATCCTCGAGGTCAAGAACCCCGAGATCGACGCTCAGCTCGTCGCCCAGGGCATTGCCGAGCAGCTCGCCAGCCGCGTGTCCTTCCGTCGTGCGATGCGCAAGGGCATGCAGTCCGCGCAGCGCGCCGGCGCCAAGGGGATCCGGGTGCAGTGCTCCGGCCGTCTCGGCGGCGCCGAGATGTCCCGCTCGGAGTTCTACCGCGAGGGCCGCGTGCCGCTGCACACCCTCCGCGCGAACATCGACTACGGCTTCTTCGAGGCCCGCACCACCTTCGGGCGCATCGGCGTCAAGGTGTGGATCTACAAGGGCGACCAGACCGAGCGCGAGTTCGCCCGCGAGCAGGCCGACGCCACCCCGCGTGGCCGTGGCCGCGCCGGCGAACGTGGCGGCGCCGACCGTCCCCGTGGCCGCCGGCCCGAGGGCGCCCGTGGTCCTCGCCAGGCCGAGCAGACCGAGGGCGCGCCTGCCGAGCAGGCCGCAGCCCCCGCCGAGTCAGGAACGGAGGCCTGAGCGAGATGCTCATCCCCCGGCGGACCAAGTTCCGCAAGCAGCACCACCCCAAGCGCTCCGGCGTGGCCAAGGGTGGCACCGAGATCGCCTTCGGTGAGTTCGCGATCCAGGCTCTCGAGCCCGCGTACGTCACCAACCGGCAGATCGAGGCCGCCCGTATCGCCATGACGCGGCACATCAAGCGTGGTGGAAAGGTGTGGATCAACATCTACCCCGACCGCCCGCTGACCAAGAAGCCGGCTGAGACCCGCATGGGTTCCGGCAAGGGCTCGCCCGAGTGGTGGGTCGCCAACGTCAAGCCCGGCCGCGTGCTCTTCGAGCTGGCCGGTGTCCCCGAGGAGCTGGCGCGCGAGGCCCTGTCCCGCGCGCAGCACAAGCTCCCCATGAAGACTCGTTTCGTGAGCCGTGAGGGTGGTGAAGGCTGATGGCTATCGGTTCCAAGGGCCTGACTCCGTTCGACCTGGACGGGATGACCGACGAGACCCTGGCTGAAGAGCTCGCGAAGGCGAAGGAGGAGCTGTTCAAGCTGCGCTTCTCCTCGGCCACCGGGCAGCTCGAGGACCACGGTCGGCTCAAGGCCGTGCGTCGCGACATCGCCCGCATCTACACCATCGTGCACGAGCGCGAGCTCGGCATCCGCACCGCGCCCAGCAGCGAGAAGTGATCGAGGCCATGAGCGAGAACACCGAAGAGACCACCACGCAGGAGCGCAACGACCGCAAGGTGCGCCGTGGCTACGTGGTGTCCGACAAGATGGACAAGACCGTCGTCGTCGAGGTGGAGGACCGCGTCAAGCACCCGCTGTACGGCAAGGTCATCCGCCGCACGAGCAAGGTCAAGGCGCACGACGAGGCCAACTCGGCCGGCGTCGGCGACCTCGTCCGTATCATGGAGACGCGGCCGCTGAGCGCGACCAAGCGCTGGCGACTTCTCGACATCGTCGAGAAGGCCAAGTAGCCCACCAGCCCCCCATCCGTTCGGCAAGGCTCAGCCCTGGCTGAGAACCGGCTCGACGACAGGAGTACATCGAATGATCCAGCAGGAGTCGCGACTGAAGGTCGCCGACAACACCGGTGCCAAGGAGATCTTGTGCATCCGTGTGCTCGGAGGCTCCGGCCGGCGCTACGCCGGTATCGGTGACGTCATCGTCGCCACCGTCAAGGACGCCATCCCCGGCGGCAACGTCAAGAAGGGCGACGTCGTCAAGGCTGTCGTCGTGCGCGCTGCCAAGCAGCGTCGTCGCCCCGACGGTTCCTACATCCGCTTCGACGAGAACGCCGCCGTCATCCTCAAGGCTGACGGCGAGCCGCGCGGAACCCGCATCTTCGGCCCCGTGGGCCGCGAGCTGCGCGACAAGAAGTTCATGCGCATCGTCTCCCTGGCTCCGGAGGTGATCTGAGATGGCTCGGATCAAGAAGGGCGACCTCGTGGTCGTCATCACAGGCCGCGACAAGGGCAAGCAGGGCCGTGTCCTCGAGGTCGACGTCGAGCGTGACCGCGTCATCGTCGAGGGTGTCCAGCGCATGAAGCGCCACACCAAGGTCGGTCAGTCCGGCCGCGGCGCCAAGACCGGTGGCATCGAGACCATCGAGGCGGCTATCCACGCCAGCAACGTCATGGTCGTCGACCCGGAGACCAAGAAGGGCACCCGGGTCGGGATCCGCACCGAGACGGTCGAGCGCGACGGCGTGGAGCGCACGCAGCGTGTCCGCGTCGCCAAGCGCTCCGGTAAGGACATCTGACATGAGCGAGACCACCACCGCAACGAGCCCGCGCCTCAAGCTGCGTTACCGCGAGGAGATCCTCGGCGCGCTGCGCGAGGAGTTCCAGCACCCGAACGTCAACCAGGTCGCCGGTCTGACCAAGATCGTCGTCAACATGGGCGTGGGGGACGCGGCACGCGACTCCAAGCTCATCGAGGGCGCGATCCGCGACCTGGCTCTCATCACCGGCCAGAAGCCGCAGGTGACGAAGGCCCGCAAGTCGATCGCCCAGTTCAAGCTGCGTGAGGGTCAGCCCATCGGCGCCCACGTCACGCTGCGTGGCGACCGCATGTGGGAGTTCCTCGACCGCCTGCTGTCGATCGCCCTGCCCCGTATCCGCGACTTCCGTGGGCTCTCGCCCAAGCAGTTCGACGGGAACGGGAACTACACCTTCGGTCTCAACGAGCAGTCGATGTTCCACGAGATCGACCAGGACAAGATCGACCGCGTGCGCGGCATGGACATCACGGTCGTCACCACCGCTAAGACCGACGACGAGGGACGCTCGCTGCTCAAGCACCTCGGCTTCCCGTTCAAGGAGAACTGACGTGGCGAAGACCGCCCTGATCCAGAAGGCGAACCGCAAGCCCAAGTTCGCGGTGCGCGCCTACACCCGGTGCCAACGGTGCGGCCGTCCGCACTCGGTCTACCGCAAGTTCGGCCTGTGCCGCATCTGCCTGCGGGAGATGGCCCTTGCCGGCCAGCTCCCCGGCATCACGAAGAGCAGCTGGTAAACGACTACGTCGTAGGTCCCGTAGGAAACCCCGACGAGGAAGGGCCGAGGCCCGATGACAATGACTGACCCCATCGCAGACATGCTGACGCGTCTGCGTAACGCCAACTCGGCGTACCACGAGTCGGTGACCATGCCGTACTCGAAGCTCAAGCAGAACATCGCCGAGATCCTCAAGACCGAGGGCTACATCGCCGGCTGGGACGTCGAGGACGCCCCGGTGGGCAAGAACCTCACGCTCCAGCTGAAGTTCGGCCCCCAGCGCGAGCGCTCGCTCGCCGGAGTGCGCCGCGTGTCCAAGCCCGGACTGCGCGTGTACGCCAAGTCCACCAACCTGCCCCGGGTCCTCGGTGGCCTGGGCGTGGCGATCCTGTCCACCTCCTCCGGTCTGCTCACCGACCGCGAGGCACAGACCAAGGGCGTTGGCGGGGAAGTCCTCGCCTACGTCTGGTAGCCGGGAAGGAGTAGAGACATGTCCCGTATCGGAAAGGTCCCCGTCCCGGTCCCCGCAGGTGTCGACGTCACCATCGAGGGCTCGGTCGTGACCGTCAAGGGGCCCAAGGGCACCCTCAGCCACACCGTTCCCGCCCCCATCGCCGTCGCTCGCGACGACGCGGGTGCGGTCGTCGTGACCCGGCCGAACGACGAGCGCGAGTCGCGTTCGCTGCACGGCCTCACCCGCACGCTCATCGCCAACCTCGTCACCGGTGTCACCCAGGGCTACGAGCGCAAGCTCGAGATCGTCGGCACGGGTTACCGCGCCGTCGCCAAGGGATCCGCCGTCGAACTGGCGCTCGGCTTCTCCCACCCGGTCGTCATCGAGCCGCCGGAGGGTGTGACGGTCACCGTCGACGCCCCCACCAAGCTCACGGTCTCCGGGATCGACAAGCAGCAGGTCGGCGAGCTGGCCGCCAACATCCGCAAGATCCGCAAGCCCGAGCCCTACAAGGGCAAGGGTGTGCGCTACGCCGGCGAGCAGGTCCGCCGCAAGGCCGGAAAGGCAGGTAAGTGATGGCACTGTCCGTCAAGGGCAAGGGCAAGAACGCCGCTCGCGGGCGCCGTCACCTCCGTGTCCGCAAGAAGGTCTCCGGCACGGCCGAGCGTCCGCGCCTGGTCGTCACCCGCTCCTCGCGCCACATGGTCGCGCAGCTGGTCGACGACACGAGCGGCACCACCATCGCGTCCGCCTCGACCCTCGAGGCCGACCTGCGGGCGTCGGACGACGAGAAGGTCGCCAAGGCGCGTCGCGTCGGCGAGCTCGTCGCCGAGCGTGCCAAGGCTGCCGGTGTCGAGACCGCGGTGTTCGACCGCGGCGGCAACCGGTACCACGGCCGCGTGGCCGCCGTCGCCGACGGCGCCCGTGAGGGCGGGCTCGCCCTGTGACCAGCGTGAACGTACGAGAGCAAAGGAACATCTGATGGCTGCACCGCAGCGAAGCAGGACCGGTTCCGGTACCGGCGCCGGCCCCGCCGCCGGCGGCGAGCGTTCCGGCGGTCGCCGGGGCGAGGGCCGTCGCGGCGCCGCCGAGCCGAGGAACGAGTTCATCGAGCGCGTCGTCACGATCAACCGCGTCTCCAAGGTCGTCAAGGGTGGTCGTCGCTTCAGCTTCACCGCTCTCGTCGTCGTCGGGGACGGCAACGGGACGGTCGGCGTCGGCTACGGCAAGGCCAAGGAGGTGCCGGCCGCGATCGCGAAGGGTGTCGAGGAGGCGAAGAAGAACTTCTTCCGCGTCCCGATGATTCAGAAGACGATCCCGCACGCCGTCACCGGTGAGGCCGCGGCGGGCGTGGTCTTCCTGCGCCCCGCCGCCCCGGGCACCGGCGTCATCGCCGGTGGTCCGGTCCGCGCCGTCCTCGACTGCGCCGGGATCCACGACGTGCTGAGCAAGTCGCTCGGCTCGGAGAACGCGATCAACATCGTGCACGCCACCGCCCAGGCGCTGCGCAACCTGGAGCAGCCCGAGTCCGTCGCGGCTCGCCGTGGTCTGCCGCTCGAGCGTGTCGCTCCCGCCATCATGCTGCGCAACCGCGCGGCCGGCGAGGCGCAGGCACGCGAGGAGAAGCAGGCTGACGCTGCCGGGAAGGTCGGTGCGTGATGGCACAGCTCAAGGTCACGCAGACGAAGTCCGCGATCGGCGGCAAGGAGAACCAGCGCCAGACCCTGCGCACGCTCGGTCTGGGCCGGATCGGCCGGAGCGTCGTGCGTGAGGACCGTCCCGAGGTCCGCGGCATGATCACGACGGTGGCCCACCTGGTCTCCGTCGAGGAGGTCAAGTAACCATGGCAGAGTCCAAGCAGACTCCCGAGCAGGCACGCACCCTCAAGGTGCACCACCTGCGTCCCGCCCCCGGCGCCAAGAGCGCCAAGATCCGCGTCGGACGCGGTGAGGGCGGCAAGCGCGGCAAGACCGCGGGTCGCGGCACCAAGGGCACCAAGGCCCGCTACCAGGTGCCGGCCGGCTTCGAGGGCGGGCAGATGCCGCTGCACATGCGGCTGCCCAAGCTCCGCGGCTTCAAGAACCCCTTCCGCGTCGAGTACCAGGTCGTCAACCTCGACCGTCTGTCCGCTCTCTTCCCCGAGGGTGGCTCCGTGACGGTCGACGACCTCGTCGCCAAGGGCGCGGTGCGCTCCGGCCAGCTGGTCAAGGTGCTGGGCAGCGGTGAGGTCACCGTCAAGCTCGACATCGTGGCCAACGCGTGGTCGGTCTCGGCGCAGGAGAAGATCGAGGCAGCAGGCGGGTCCCTGACCAAGGCGTGAGTCGCCGACGAACGGGCGGTCCGGACACCGGGCCGCCCGTTCGTGCTCTCCCGGGACGTGGCACGGGCCACGGTCCGGAACAGGTACAGTACGTTGCGGTCCAGACCGCCGACGCGAGCTATGTCGCCCGCCGTCGTCACCATTGCAGGAGGAAGATTGCTCAGCGCATTCGCCCAGGCGTTCCGTACGCCGGACCTGCGGCGCAAGCTGCTCTTCACGCTGGGGATCATGGCGATCTTCCGCCTCGGGTCCGTCATCCCCACCCCGGGGGTCTCCTACCCGAACGTGCAGCAGTGCCTCGAGGCCGTCGGCAGCACCAACGACCTCCTCGGCCTCGTCAACCTCTTCTCCGGCGGCGCTCTGCTGCAGCTGTCGATCTTTGCGCTGGGCATCATGCCCTACATCACCGCAAGCATCATCACCCAGCTGCTTCGCGTGGTCATCCCGCGCTTCGAGGCGCTGCAGAAGGAGGGCCAGCAGGGGCAGGCCAAGCTCACGCAGTACACCCGCTACCTCACGATCTTCCTTGCCGTCCTCCAGTCGACGACGATGATCACGATGGCCCGCAGCGGCAACCTCATCCCCGGCTGCTCCGTCCCGCTCATCCCCAACGACTCGATCATGACGATCGTCATCATGATCATCGTCATGACGGCGGGCACGGGCCTCATCATGTGGCTGGGCGAGCTCATCACCGAGCGCGGTGTCGGCAACGGCATGTCGCTGCTCATCTTCACCTCGATCGCGGCCGGCTTCCCGTCGGCGCTGTGGTCCGTCGGCGGCGCGGCCAACGGCGTCGCGAACGTGACGATCGTGATCGCGCTGCTCCTCGTCATCACCCTGCTCGTCGTCTTCGTCGAGCAGTCCCAGCGTCGTGTGCCCGTCCAGTACGCCAAGCGCATGGTGGGCCGGCGCATGTACGGCGGGTCGAGCACCTACATCCCGATCAAGATCAACATGGCCGGCGTCATCCCGGTCATCTTCGCCTCCTCGCTCCTCGCGCTGCCGGGTCTGTTCTCCCAGTTCGGCGACCAGACCGAGGGCTGGGTGCAGTGGGTGAGCCTCAACCTCCTGTCGCCCACGGCGCCGCTCTACATGGCGATCTACTTCGTCCTCGTCCTGTTCTTCGCGTTCTTCTACACGTCGATCACCTTCAACCCCGACGACGTCGCGGACAACATGAAACGCTACGGCGGCTTCATCCCCGGCATCCGCGCGGGGCGCCCGACGGCGGAGTACCTCCAGTACGTCATCACCCGGATCACGACGGCGGGCGCGCTGTACCTCGCACTCATCGCGATCTTCCCGGTCATCGTGTTCGCGGCCCTCAACCTGCCCGACACCGTCGGCTTCGCGCTGGGTGGGACCTCGATCCTCATCGTCGTGGGCGTCGGTCTGCAGACCGTCAAGGAGATCGACTCCCAGCTCCAGCAGCGCCACTACGAAGGGTTCCTCCGATGAGCCGCCGCCTCGTCCTCCTCGGCCCGCCCGGAGCGGGCAAGGGCACCCAGGCCACCCGCCTGAGCTCCACACTCGGCATCCCGGCGATCTCCACCGGCGACATCTTCCGCAGCAACGTCGCCGGGCGCACCGAGCTTGGCCAGCGTGCGCAGCGGTACATGGACGCGGGGGAGTACGTGCCCGACGAGATCACCAACGACATGGTCCGGGACCGCCTGGCCCAGCAGGACGCCGCGGACGGCTTCCTGCTCGACGGCTACCCGCGCACCCTGGACCAGGTCCGCGAGCTCGACGCGATGCTCGAGGCGAGCGGGACGTCCCTGGACGCCGTCGTCGAGCTCACCGCGGACGACGAGGTCGTCGTGCAGCGCCTGCTCGGCCGCGCGGCCGAGCAGAACCGTGCCGACGACACCGATGTGGTCATCCGTCGGCGCCTCGAGGTCTACCACGACCAGACCGCGCCCCTGGCCGACCACTACGCCGGGCGCGGGCTGCTCGTGAGGGTCGACGGGATCGGTGCCGTCGAGGAGGTCACCGAGCGCCTGCTCACGGCGTTGAACGCGGGCTGATGCGCGAGCGCATCGAGTACAAGACCCCGGACCAGGTCCGGGTCATGCGCCGCGCCGGCCTCGTCGTCGCCGAGATCCACACGGCGCTGCGGGAGGCCGCCGCGCCCGGGCGGACCACCGCCGAGCTCGACGACGTCGCCCGGCAAGTCCTCGACCGCGCCGGGGCGCGGTCGAACTTCCTCGGCTACCACGGCTACCCGGCGCACGTGTGCATCTCCGTCAACGACGAGGTCGTCCACGGCATCCCGGGGGAGCGCGTCCTCGCCGACAACGACGTCGTCTCCTTCGACTGCGGGGCCGTCGTCGACGGCTGGCACGGCGATGCCGCCTTCACCGTCGTCCTCGGCGAGGGTGACCCGCGCGACCACGCGCTCAGCGAGGCGACGCGCACTGCCATGTGGGACGCCATCGCGGCCCTGGCGGGCGGCGGCCGGCTCGACGTCGTCGGGGAGGCCGTCGAGGACGCCGTCGCCGCGCACGTGGCCGCCGGTCACGAGCCCCTCGGCATCATCGAGGACTACGTGGGCCACGGCATCGGCAGCGCCATGCACCAGCCGCCCGACGTCCTCAACTACCGGGCGTCCAGGCGCGGGCCGAAGCTGCGCCCGGGGATGTGCCTGGCGATCGAGCCGATGCTCACCCGCGGCACCATCGAGACCCGTGTCCTGGCCGACGACTGGACCGTGGTGACGGCGGACGGCGCCCGGGCCGCCCACTGGGAGCACTCCGTGGCGCTCACCGACGACGGCCTGTGGGTGCTCACCGCCGAGGACGGCGGAGCGGCCGAGCTCCAAACACGGAACGTGCGGATCGCCCCTCTGTCATGATAAGGGCATGAATCGCCTGGGGCGGCGGGTTCACGGACCCTTCCCTCGCGCCAGTCGCGCCGCCTACGTGGCGCCGCGAGTCCTGGACGCGTTGGGTTCCCGCGCGCCGCTGACCGTCCTGCGTGGCCCGCGCGGCTTCGGGAAGACGACCGCGCTCGTCGAGTGGCTGACGGGCGAGGACGACGGCGTCCCCACCGTCTACGTCCCCCTCGACGAGGGCTCGCGCCTGGCCCCGGGGTTCTGGGCCACGCTGCGCACGGCACTGACCGCCGCCGACCTCGACGGCTACGGCTCTCCAGAGGCGCAGGACGACCCGGACCGCGCCGCGGTGCTCGGGTCGCTGCTGCGGCGTGAGGAGCCGCTGCGGCTCGTCGTCGACAACTACCACGAGGCCGGTCACCTGGACGGTCGCAGCGAGATCGACGACGAGCTGCTCGAGCTCGTGCGCTCCAGCGCCGCGCTCGAGCTCGTCGTCTGCACCCGCTCCCTGCGGGCGCTGGAGACCACGGGCGCCCTGTCAGTCGACCTCACCGTCGTGCGTCCGGCGGACCTGGCCATGCGGGCCGAGGACGTCCTCGCCCTCGCCGAGCGGCACGGCGTCTCGATGACGGTGGACGGGGCCGCCGATCTCGCGATGGAGCTCGGCGGCTGGCCCGCCGCCGTCCGCACCTGCATCGCGACCGCGGGGGTCGGTGGACGCGAGGCCGCCGTCGACACCGGCACGGTGGACGGCTTCATCGAGACGCTCCTGGCGGACGTGCGGTCGACGGCGCTGCGTGAGTTCCTCATGCGCACCGCCGTGCCCGAGGAGTTCTCGGCGGCGGCGGCGCGCGCGATCGTCCCGGACGGCACCGCCCTGCGAGAGCTGCGCAACCTGCGCGTCGGTGGGCTGCTGCGTGAGCGCGAGACGGTCGAGGGCCTGCGCTACTCCTACCCGCCGGCCATCCGCGACGCCCTCCGCCGGGTGTCCCTTGAGCGCCACCCGCACCTCGAACGGGAGGTGCACATCGCCCTCATGGCCCTCGCGGCGCAGGAGGAGGGTCCCGTCGGGGTCCTCCGCCACGCCGTCCTGGCCCAGGAGTGGGACACGGCGCTGCGCATCATCGAAGAGGAGTGGTCCGCGCTCCTCACCCAGCACCCCCACACGCTCATCGAGATCGCCGGCAGCTTCCCGCGGGAGATCGCCGACGGCGACCCCCGGTTGCAGGTGGTGCGCCGCCACCTGCCCCGGATGGCGCCGGCGTCCGCGGACGAGGCGAGCGAGTGGACACCTGTCCGCCCCCACTTCGTCGTCGCCGCGGTCAAGCAACGGTGGGCGGAGAAGCAGGAGACCACCGACGAGATCCACATCCTCATCCAGTCCGGTCTCGCCGCCGTGTTCGCGGGCGAGCACGAGGCGGCCGCCTACGCCTTCGAGCGGGTCCGGGACCACGGCCTGCGCCACGACGACCGCACCGCCCGGCTGGTGGGCATCGGCGGCATGCTCACCGCCAAGACCTTCCACGGGGAGACCGACCTCGCGCTGCGCCTCCTGGAGGACGAGGAGCTTGCCGACGTGATCGCCGGCGGCGAGGGCGACGAGGTGAGCCGGCTCGTGCGGGTGGGCGGGCGGATCATGCGCGCGATCGCCACCGTCGACGGGATGCGGCCCGAGGTGCACGAGGCCGTGGCGGACATCGTGGAACCGGGACGCCGGGACGAGCTGTGGGCCCTGGCGATCCACGCCCGTGGCCTGTACTCCTCGGTGTACGGGACCCCCGAGGACCAGGCGCGGGTGGTCGGGCAGCTGCGCGCCGCGCTGCGGCACCTCGAGCCCGGCGGCATCGCGGAGTCGACGATCGGCACCCAGCTGGTCGAGCTGCTCGTGGCCGGTGGGATGGTCGACGTCGCCGAACAAGTGCTCGACCGGCTCGTCGACGGCTTCGTCTCCAGCTCCACCCGCGCCTACCTGCTCCACGCCCAGGGGCGCGAGCAGGAGGCCATCGACATTGCTGCCCGCGACCTCGGGGACCGGCGGATGACGGCCCGCAGCCGCCTCATCAACGAGCTCATCATCGCCGCGGCACTCTTCCGGCTCGGCCAGGGAACCGCCGCGCGCCGCCGCTTCGCCCGGGGCGTGCGGATCGCCTACGAGACGGGGCAGCGCCGTCCCTTCGCCCTCATCAGCCCCGAGATCTTCGGCGCGCTCGCGGGCAACGACCCGGAGCTGCTCGCCCTGCGGCCCCTGCCCTCCACCACCGAGGCGCAGCGGCCGCAGGCCGTCCCCTCCGCGCCCGCGGTGCCGAGCGAGCTCAGTGCGCGGGAGCTGCAGGTGCTCGCCGCGCTCCAGGACAGCGCCGGTCCCGCGGGCGTGGCGGCGGCGCTGGGCATGTCGGTCAACACCGCCAAGACCCACCTGCGCCACGTCTACCGCAAGCTCGGCGCCTCCAGCCGGGACGAGGCGCTGGTGCTCAGCCGCGGCCTCGGCCGGGAGCGGCGGTAGCCGTGCGGGCGCGCGCTCACCGGACGCGGCTGCCCCGTGTCCCGAGCGTCTTCTGCCCCCCTCCCGCCGCCGAGGCGGTCATGCGCCACCTGCCCGCGCTCGTCGTGCTGCGCGCGCCGCGCGGCTACGGGAAGACGAGCACGGTCGCGTACTGGTTACGGAGCGGCGAGCTCGATGACAGGTCCGTCGCCTGGCTCACCGTGGTGGACGGCATGGGCGGGGACGACCTGTGGGCCGCCGTCCACGACGCGCTCGTCGGTGCCGACGTCGCGTCCCCCGCATCCGAGCCGGGCCTCGACGCCGTCGACGAGGCGCTGCGGCGGCTTACCCGCCGGCTCGTTCTCGTCATCGACGGGCTGCATCAGGTGACGGACGTGGGCGTCGACCCCGAGCTCGTCGAGCTGGCCCAGGTGCACGAGCTCCTCCACCTCGTCGTCACGACGCGTCTTGAGAGGCCGATCATGAGCATCGGCCCCGCCACGGTGGACGCCACCGTCCTCGGCGTCCCGGAGCTGAGCCTCGGGCCCGCGGAGACTGCGCTCCTCGCCGCGCGGCTGGGCCTGTCCCTGTCCGCGGAGGAGACCGGCCGGATCATCCGCGAGTACGCGGGCTGGCCCGCCCTCGTCCGGGCGGCGCTCCTCGAGACGCGACGGACGAGCGACGGCGGGCTCGTCACGGACGCCGCCGCCATCGCCCGCTACACCGCGCTCATCATCGCCGACCAGGAGCGGGTCGAGTGGCGGGACGTGCTCACGGCGCTGGCCGTGCCCTACCCGATGCGCCCCGGCGACCTCGACGTCCTCGTCGACGACCCCGCGCAGCTGCCGCTCGCCGACGTCGTCATCCACAGCGCCTACACGGACTCCCACGACGACGGCACCTCCTCCTACCCCCACGGACTGCGCCAAGCCCTGCTGGAGAACCTGCGGGCCGACAGCCCAGAGCGCTTCCGAGAGCTCAACCGCCGCCTCGGCAGGCGCCGGCGCGAGCAGCGGCTCGCGGCGGAGGCCCTCACCTACGCCCTGCGCGCCGAGGCGTGGCCGCTGGTCCTCGGGATCCTCGAGGAGCACTGGGCCGAGATGCTCGTCCGGCACCCCGACGCCGTCCAGGCCGCCGTCCGTGCGATGCCCCGTGAGCTCGTGGCTTCCAGCACCCGGCTCGTCGTCGCCCGCGACTACGTGCTCGACCGGGACACGGCCCGCCAGGCGGAGGCGGCGCTCCGCGGCGGCCTGCTCACGCCGGGCAGCCCGCTGCCGGTGCGCTCGCTCACCACCACGCAGCGGCTGGCCCTGCGTTTCGACGGGACGCCCAGCTTCGGGGCCGCGGAGATCCTCCTGGGACGGCTCGACAGCTCGTTGGCCGACGGCGGGCACCCGCAGCACGACGCCGACATCGAGCGGGCCATCCCGGAGCTGCTCACCCAGTGGGCGCTGTCGACGCTCCACGCCAACGACGGCGTCAGGGCCGCCTACGGCTTCGCACTTGCCTGCCACGAGGCGGTCCGGCTGGGTGACTGCGCGGCGGCGCGGGAGGCCGCGCACGGCACGGCGCTCGCGATGGCACTGCTCGGCCACACCCGCAGCGCCGACGCCTGGCGCACCTACGCCGACGGGTTCGCCGCCACCCCCACGAGGCTGGAGGCCGTGGCCCGGCCGCTGTCCCTCACTGTGCTGGCGGGGGTGCGCCTGGCCGGCAGCACGTGGCCGACCGTGCCGGAGCTCGCGGGGGAGCACGGGCTGGCCCCCCTCCTCGAGCTCACGCGGGTCGCGGCGGCGTTCGGCGACATCCTGCACGGGCGCCTCGAGCGCGCCCGCGTCGTCCTCCAGCGCTACGTCACCGACCACGGTCAGGACCAGGCGGAGATCGTCCGGGTCTCAGTGATGGCCCTCCGGGTGGACCTCGCGCTCGCCGAGGGACGGCTCGACCGCGCCGGTGCCCTCCTCGCCGGCGTCCACGACGGCGGTGCGTGGATGCACGCGAGCCGGGCGCGGCACGCCTTCTACGTCGGTGCCTACGCCGAGACCATGCGTCTGACCGAGAACGCCGCCGCCTTCGCGGGCACACGCCCCCGCGTGGGGCTGGAGCTGTTGCTCCTCCACGCGTGCGCGGCCTGGCGCACCGGACAGCGGGAGGCGGCAGTCGACTCCCTCGCCACGGCCGTCGGGCTGGCGTCCGACACCGAGGTGCTGCTGCCCTTCCTCACCGTGCCGCGGGTCGACCTTGAGGCGATCGCGCCCGACGGCTCCTGGACGCGCCAGTTCCTCGACGAGCCGCGCCTGGCCCACACCGACACCGTGTTCCCCGAGCCGTTGCGCGCCGGCCAGCTCAGCGTCGCCGAGCTGCGGGTGCTGCGCGAGCTGGACAGCGACGTCCCGCTCGCCCACATCGGACGGCGCCTGTACCTGTCGGAGTCGACCGTCAAGACCCACGTCCGCCGGATCTACCGCAAGCTCGGGGTCTCGGACAGGACGCACGCGCTCGAGCGCGCCCGGGAGCTGTCCCTGCTCGACGAGGACTGACGCCGGCGGGTCACCCTGCCGCTCATCCCGCACCGACGCGGGGTTCGGGTCCGCATCACCCCGACGTCGCCGGCCGTGGCGCCGTCGCGAGTGGTGGGGTTGACGGGAGCACCCACCAGGGAGGTCGTCGTGACGTTCACCAGTCCAGCGCGTGGTCCCGAGCGAGCCGGCCACGGGTCGCCGGGCAGGACGCTGCTCGTCGCGTCCACCGGTGGTCACCTCGAGCAGCTGTGGCGCCTGCGCAGCAGGCTGCGGCCGGTGCTGAGCGACGTCGAGTGGGTGACCTTCGACGAGGCACAGTCACGCTCGCTCCTGGCCGGCGAGGTGGTCCACCACGTCCCCTACATCCCGCCGCGCGGCTACGGACAGGTCGTGCGAATGATGCCGGAGGCCCGGCGCATCCTGCGCGCCGGACGCTTCGACCGGGTGGTGAGCACCGGTTCGGGCATCGCGCTCCCCTTCCTCTCCGTCGCCCGCGCCCTGGGGATCCGGACCCACTACATCGAGAGCGCCGCCCGGGCGGAGGGGCCGAGCCTCACCGGGCGGATCGTCTCGCGGGTGCCCGGCACCCAGACTTACAGCCAGTACCCACGGTGGGCGGACGAGCGCTGGCAGTACCGGGGCTCGCTCTTCGACGGCTACGACGTCGCCGAGGAGCGTCCGATCATGGCGGCCGGCCGCGTGGTCGTCACGCTCGGGACCATGAAGACCTACGGCTTCCGCCGCGCCCTCGAAGCCGTCTGCCGGGTGCTTCCCGAGGTCCTGGCACCGGACGCCGAGGTGCTGTGGCAGGTGGGGGTCACCGACGCCTCCGGGCTCCCCGTCGAGGGCCGGGCCGACGTGCCGGCCACGGAGCTGCACGCCGCGATCGCGGAGGCGGACCTCGTCGTCGCCCATGCCGGCATCGGCTCGTGCCTCACCGCTCTCGACGCCGGTCGCTGTCCCGTGGTGCTGCCCCGACGGCAGCAGCACGGTGAGCACGTCGACGACCACCAGGAGCTCATCGCGCACGAGCTGGACCGCCGTGGCCTGGCCGTGCGCCGACTCCCCGCCGTGCTGACGGCACAGGACCTGCGGGCCGCGATGGTGCGGCGTGTGCGGGTGGCCGTGGCGCCGCAGACCTTTCTCCTGGACGCGGTGTGAGGAGGTCCACGGCACCGCACTGACCAGGTCGTATGGCCCGTCCAGGGCACCAGCATCGCCATGTCCACACCGTTCTGGTAACGGTTCGGTTACGGTAGTGCGGTCCATGGGGGAGGACTCGGGCGGATTTTCCCCAATGGTTGGCGCCCTCGCGCCGCTGTTCCGCAACCGAGAAAGAGCTACTACATGCGAGTTTCACACGCGCTCATGAGTCTGGCCGTCGCCCTGGGCGGCGTCGGTCTCGTGCCCGGCCCGGCAGCAGCCACCGTCGGGGTTCCCGACGGCGTCGTCCTGGTGCCGTCCGAGAGCCTGACGATCACCGAGCCCGGTACCGTCGTCGACGGTCTCCACGTCGACGGCATGATCTACGTCCGCGCCGACGACGTCACCATCAAGAACACCAAGGTCTCCTACGGGGGCAACCACAGCATCCGTATCGATGCCGACGTGAAGAACACGCGCATCATCGACACGACCGTTGAGTGCGAGAACCCGAGGAAGACGAACGGCATCACCTTCGGCAACTACTACGCCGAGCGCGTGGCCCTCGAGGGCTGCCGCAACGACTTCATGTCGCAGAAGGGCAAGCCCGCGGTTGTCGTCGACAGCACCGTCGACGGTGAGGCCTTCAGCCTCAACGCCGACAAGCGTCCGGACCCGGGCCCGAAGCCCACTCCGACGCCGGGCCCCAAGCCCGAGCCTGCCCCCAAGCCCGAGCCTGCCCCGAAGCCGGAGCCGGCCCCCAAGCCGGAGCCTGCGCCGAAGCCGGACTCGAAGCCCGAGCCTGCGCCTGGTGCGGAGTTCCCGACTGCCAAGACGACGGGTGTTCCCAAGGGGGTCAAGCTCACCCGGTCCGAAGGCATGACCATCACCGAGCCGGGCACGGTTGTGGAGGCCAAGCACATCCGCGGTACCGTCACGATCGCTGCGGACGACGTCACCGTCCGGGACTCGATCGTCGAGGTCGCCACCGACGGGTACCCGATCATGGTCGAGAGCGGCGTCACCGGCGCCCTGATCGAGGACGTCGAGGTCGACAACCTCAACAGCACGGGCATCGGCATCCTCTTCAAGGGGGCCGGGACGGTCCGCGGGGCGAACATCCACTCCGCCGAGGACGGCATCCGGATCGAGGCGGACGACGTCACCGTCGAGCGCACCTTCATCCACAGTCTCCACCGGGTGCCCGGCGGGCACCACGACGCGCTGCAGATCCGCAGGGGTGACGATGTCACCATCCGAGGGAACAACTTCCAGGCGTACCGCCCTGACACGAGGGACCCGATGAACGCGGCGATCCAGATCGGGTCGCTGCTCGGGGACGACCCCATCAGCAACCTGGTCGTGGAGGACAACCTCTTCAACGGCGGCAACTTCACCATCAACGGTGGCCGGAGCGGCGACGTCGACAGCGCCCACTACAGCGGGAACCAGTTCGGTCGCAACTTTCGCTATGACGCCGTGGGCAACCTCGGCGACGCCAGTCGTTGGGACGTCTCGAACGTCTGGCAGGACACCGGCACGTCGGTGCGCTGACCTGTCTCGTACGAGCCGTCGAGGCCGTCCCCGGCGAAGTCGGGGGCGGCCTCAGCCTCTTGGGGCACCCCGCTCACCCCGAGACCAGTCAGCGGTCACCTTGCGGTCGGCCTCGGTGAGGTGGAGGCCCTCACTACGCTAGGACGGTCGGCACACGGGGCGAGGAGGACGACATTGCGGCTCCGGCGAGGCCCTGAGGACAAGGCTGACGCATTGGACCTCGATCACTGGCTGGCTCGGTCCGTCACCCACGGTGAGCTAGGGAAGTCTGCCGCCCGAGGTGTGGCCTGGACGCTGGCGGGCAGCTGGATGAGTGCGGCCGTGCAAGTCGGTACGACGATGGTGCTGGCTCGGCTGCTCACCCCGGCGGACTTCGGCCTCATGGCGATGGCGCTCACACTGACGGCCCTCGTCAACCAGTTCCGACAGCTCGGCCTGAGTCAAGCTGTCGTTCAGCGACCAGACCTCCGCTGGAGCCAGGTCAGCGCCCTGTTCTGGGTCAACACGGCGGTTGGTGTCGTGCTTGCGGGTCTCGTCGCCCTCGGTGGCATCCCGCTCGCGGCTTTCTACGACGAGCCGGCACTCGTCCCCCTGTGCGCGGCCCTCGGAGCCGGGTTCGTCGTGTCCGGGGTGTCGGTCCAGCACGGCGCCCTGCTCAACCGAGCCATGCAGTTCCGCCGGATCTCTCTGCGCAACGTGACCGCCGGGCTGCTCTCGAGCCTGGCCGCGCTCGCGGCGGCACTCCTCGGCCTCGGGGTATGGGCACTCGTCGTGCAGAACGTCAGTGCACTCGTGTTCGCAACAATCCTCAACTGGTGGGCGGTGCCGTGGCGACCGAGTTCGCCACGCCGCCTCGCAGACGCGGCCCCACTGCTGCGGTTCGGCATCCATGTCTCTGTGGCCAACCTCTTCCACACCGTGTCGCGGGAGGGGGACAACGTCGTCATCGGGCGGTTCCTCGACGCCGGCGCGCTAGGCCTGTACACGCGGGCCTACAGCCTCCTCATGCTCCCGTTGCGACAGCTCAAGACCCCCGTCCAGGCCGTCATGGTCCCGACCCTCGCCGCGCTCCAGGAGGAGCCCGGGCGGTACCGGTTGGCCTACCGCACCGCGATCGCGGGGTTGTGCCACGCGGGCATGCCACTGGTCGTCGTCCTGGCCGTCGCCGCGGACGAGGTCATAGCGGTCGTCCTGGGGGACCAGTGGCTCGCGGCGGCACGGATCTTCCAGCTCCTCGCGCTCGCGAGCTTCGTCCAGCTCGTCTCGACGACGACCGGGTGGATCTACACGAGCACGGGTCGGGGCAGACCCTACGTCGCCTGGGCGGTGGTCGGAGGCGTCGTGACGGTGGCGGGCTTCCTTGTGGGCGTGCGCTGGGGTGTGCAGGGGGTGGCGGCGTCGTACGCGGCGACCCAGCTGCTCCTCGTCGTCCCTGGGTTCGCGCTCGCTTGCCGTCACAGCCCGGTCGCCCTTGGCGACCCCTTCCGTGCGATGGCGCGACCGTCCGTCGTCGCGGCTCTCGTCCTCGTCACGACTGCCGGTGTCCGATCCGCGGTCGTGCCCAGGGTGTCCGCGCCGCTCGCTCTCGCGGCAACCGTGGCCGGCGCTCTCGTCGTGTGGGGCGTCGTGATGATGCTCTGGCCCGCGGCCCGCAGGGAGCTCGTCGGACTTGTCGCGTCCCTTCGCCGCCGCCGGGCTGACCGCGAAAGTTCAGCGGGCAGCCACTGAGAGGGCGATGCTGTCGCCTCGCGGACGGACGCCACGCACAAGGGCGCGCGCTGCTTCCCAGCTGGTGGGCCGGCGGGCTCTGAGGCACTCGTTGAGCAGGACGGCGCCGAAGAAGATCGCGCTCGGCGCCCGTCCGTGGCGACTGCGGTACAGGCGCGTGCGGTTGACCGTTGCGAGGCTCCACAGCCACGGTGAGGTGGTCTGCTCCCCGCCGGGGTGGACGACCTCCGCACTGGCGGCCAAGCGGAGCTCGAGTCCGGCGTCGCGTACGCGGAGTGCGAAGTCGGTCTCCTCCGAGTACAGGAAGTACTCCTCGGCCCACGACCCGACCGCGTCGATCGCGCGCCGGGCGACGAACATCGCGGCCCCGGTCGCCCAGTCAGCCCGGGCTCCGTCGACATACAGCGCGGAGTCCGTCATCACCTCCCCGAGAGCGGCGAAGCGGCCTGCCCGGTGCCCACCGAGCAGAGCCTCACCGAAAGCTCGCGCGATGGTGGGTTCTCTCCGGAGCGACGGCTTGAGGCGACCGTCCGCACCGACGATCCGCGGAACCGTGATCCCGGTGCGGTCGTGCTCCTCCGCAGCGCGCGCCAGGATGTCGACGCTTCCCGGTGACGGAACGGCATCGGGGTTGAGGATGTATGCCCCGCGCCGTGGGCGCGTGTGAGCAAGCGCACGGTTGATACCTGCGGCGTAACCGAGGTTGCCGCCAGCCTCCACGACGACGACCCATGGTGCGAGCGAGCGGACGAGGCTCGCTGTGCCGTCCTGTGAGTCGTTGTCGACGACGACCACGGTCGCCGTTCCTGCGCCCGCCAGCGCGCCGGGGAGGGCCTCGAGAAAGCGGTTGACGATGTTCGCGCTGTTGTAGGTGACGACGGCGACGAGGACGTCAGGCTCGTCGCCGGGTCGCGGTGGGTGTGGTGAGGGGACGGTCACGAGCTCACCACCGAGCCGGCTGCCCGATGAGGCGGCGGGTCCGCCGCCGAACCGACGTCAGCCGCTGACGCCAGCCCTCGTAGGAGCGCGGGTCGAGAGAGGCGGTCTGGAGCACGTGTGCGCTGCGCACCAGCTGTGCCGTCCAGTCGGTGACCGTCATGACGCCGTTGGCGCGAGCCGACAGAGGCATGCGGTCCAGCAGGTCGGCGTCGGTCCGGATGAGCGTGTGTTCGGATCGGGGGTCGTCCATATGGTCCTCGGGGAGGAATGGGTAGTAGAAGCCGTTGAGTGCCCCACCCCGGGCCAACCGTATGCAGTAGCGGGTGAAGGCCTCGTCCTCGCGGATCCCCCCGTGCCGGTGAGTGAGCTCGCGCCGCAGGAGGTAGCCGCTGCCTTGGACCCAGAGGTTGCGCATGAGCCGGTGCCCGCCCGCGAGGTCGACGATCTTCCGGGCTGCGAGCTGCGGGTCGACGTCCTCCTCGGGGTGGCGCCAGCTACCGACGACACCGAGGTCGGGGTTCGCCGCGTGAGCGGCGGCAAAGGTGTCGAGCCACCCCGGGCTCACGCGGCAGTCGTCATCGACCTTCGACACGAAGGTGGCGTCCGACTCCTGCCACAGCCAGTTGGTGGGCTCGCGCAGCCGGACGTTCTCGCGGCTGTGGTGGAAGCGGTGCACCCGCGGGTCGTCCCGGTAGGGCCGCAGCGTCTCCAGGGTCGCCTCGTCGTCGCCGTTGTGCCAGAGCCACACGCGGTCACGCTCGCCGAGGGTCTCGAGCAGCCGGGGCAGGCTGAGGTGGAGGTAACCGGCGCTGCGGTAGGTGATCATGAGGACGTCGGCGCGGTGTGTCATGGGGCGCTCGTCTCCGGTCGGTGCAGGCCGCGCAGACGGGCGCGCCGGTAGGTGCCGGCGATCGAGGTGACCTTGCCGCGCAGTGGCAGCCGGAGCCACAGCCGGAACGCCGGCATGTTCTGGTACCTCGGCACCCGCAGGCCCATGAGGCCCATGGTGAGGACCCGCCCCCACACCGCCCCGCGGGTGGCGGCCAGGCTCGGCTGGCTCTGCTCGAGACGTTCCAGGGGGATCGGACCACCGTCGAGGGCGCCGTCCGAGAGGGCTGCGAGCAGCGCTGCGCGCCCGGCCTCGGTCCGTACGACGACGAGTGACCGGCCCGGCTCGTCGGGACCGATCTCGCGGTACCAGGGGTCCCCGACGGACAGGTCGGCGAACTCCCCGGTGTGGTCCGGGCAGATGAGGCAGCGCCACTGGCGGTTCTTCGTCAGCGTCCCGTTCCACGCCTCGGCGTAGGTCATGCTCCGGACCTCACCCGAGGCCGACTTCACCCGGAAGTTCCCGGGCCACCCCTCACCTCGGTAGTCGACGGACACGACGTCCTCGATGTCGGTGCCGAGCGATCGGACCAGGTCCTCCGTCGCCGCCGTGGAGGGCGTCCCTGCGCAGAAGATCGCCACGGTGATGTCGAGGCGCTCCGCCAGTGCAGGCCGGATGGCCGCGACGTTCTGGACGGCGGCGACGTCGCAGGGCTTGCCGACGAACAGGGTGCGGCCGGCGGCGGCCTCGACGAGGTCGAGGCGCTCGCAGGGGCTGGCCGGGGCATACCGGGAGCCGGTGGCCGCCGTGATCGTCGCGTAGGTGGTGTTGCGGACCGTGACGTTGCGAAGCGGGTCCTGCGGATCGGCCTGGACATGGAGCGCCCCGCTCGCGCGCCCACTCGTGACAGCGTGGGCGGCGAGAGCGGTGGCCACCCCGCCCGAGGACCCACGGTGACGCACATCGGGGTCGGTGGACCAGCACTCGTACAGGGCAAGGACCGGCCCCCACTCGCCGTTCAGCGGTGCTCCCTCGAGCGTCTCAGGGCGGTGCTCGAGCCGCCGTCCAGGGCATACCGCGAGCGCGTCGCCACTGAGTGTGCCGGTGGCGGAGCCGTTGACGGAGGCAAGAGGCAGCGGTCGGCGCCCGATGCGGGGCACGTCGTGCATGGTGAGGGCGTCCCCGGCGACGTGGGCGCACGCCCCACACCCCGTGCACAGGTGCGAGGCGACGACCTCCGGGATGGAGCGCGGCAGCTGACCGATCATGTGATCGCACCGGGTGCCGCGTCACGCAACGACGTGACCGCCTTGAGAACCTCGTCGAGCTGGCCGCGGGCGCGGTCGACGACCGCGGGTACACGTTCGCGCAGCACCGCGTGTGCCTGGGCACGTGCGGCGAAGGAGTCGAGAGCCCGCTCCACGGCCTCGGCACCGGCCACGGCCCTGGCGTCCGTGACATGGTCCGCCACGCCGCACGTCCCGAAGACACCCCGCGCCTTGTCGCTGTAGGCGTAGCCGAAGGCGGGGACTGCCGAGCTGAGGGCAGCGATGGTGGCGTGCATGCGTGAACCGGCGAACCACTCGAGCTGCGCGATGCACCACTTCAGCTCTGCGGCCCGCAGTGCTGGTGACAGGCGCCAGACCCGCCCCCGCTCCGACGTGCTCAGTGCCGCCTCGACCTGCGCATGGGCTGCGGCGTCACGTTCTTTCGGGTCGCCGCCGTCCACGTGTGAGACGAGGACGACGACGGCGCCGCGGCGAACGAGGCCGCGGACCAGCTCGGTCATTGTCCTGAGGTAGGGCCCGGCGAGCCCGAAGCGTCCGCCGGTGTCCTCCTCGCGCAACAGACCGCTGACGTTGACGCCGACGACGAGCTCCCCGGAGAGCGCGGCGAAACGTGCCACGGTGCGTGGATCCGGCTCACGCGGCGTGAGCCCGAATGCGACGTCCACACCCAGGCGAAGACGGCTGGTGTCCGCAGACCGCCCGGCGAGGTCGAGCAGCTGCTCGTGGCTCCAGGCGTCGCGCGCGTACGCCACGGTCGAGCGGCGCACGAGCCGCTCGGCACGTCGGCGCCCCTCCACCGTGGTGAACGGACCGAAAGTTTGTGGGAGCAGCACGAGCGGGCGCCCGGCACGCACCGCTGCCTCCTTCGGTGCGCAGATCGCCGCAAGCCGGTGCGCGCCGTAGAGGTCGGTGAAGCTGTCACCTCCGCTGAGATCGAGAAGGGCGTCCGCCCGGGCAAGTCTGGTGACGAAGGGGTTGCCCAGTCCGCCGAGCGCCTGGTCGGCACGGATACGCGCCCAGCTCTCCTGGCGGTGCCAGCGGCGTGAGCGACGGACGCCGAGTCGCTCGACGAGCCCGCCGGTCCACGCGGGGTCCGGACGGACACCCCAGCCGTTGTCGAGGACGGTGAGCCGGCTGACCATTCCTGAGCCGGCGAGGTGGCCGACGACAGAGGTCCCCAGCGCCTCGACACCGCGGTTGTCGTTGTCGAGCGGCGCACCCGCGACCACGAGGTCGAGGTGCCTTGTGGTGTGCTGCTCGGCCGGGGTCGGGGCCGTACGTTGCGCGGTCATTCATCGCCTTCCGTGGGGGACCGGCGCGCCGGTCCGCTGCTCGGTGTGCTGGATCAGGGCAGAGTGAGAACCTCGTGGACGGCGCTGGGGAACGGGCCGGCGATCAGGCCGCGGCCGACCACGTGCAGCCGGCCGTTGGTGACGCCGTCGACCGCCGCGCCGTCGAGCGGACGGGACGGCCTGCGCTTCTGCTCCGAACCGAAGGAGATCTGCTGGCCGTCAGCCGAGGCTGCGGGCACGGCCCCGACCAGGCTCGCAAGGAGGGTGAGGACGACGACGGCGACCGAGCCGCGGGCCGTGGTGCGCATCATGGGAGGCGCTCCGCTCGAGGGGTCGAGGCGGACGTGGCGGAGGTGGTGCGCAGGCCGGCGGGCGGCTCGACGCGCCGGCTGCTCTCGTCCCGCAGCCAGGTGGTGTCGCCGCGGGCCACCGCCCAGCTCGAGCGGGCTCGGGCGAGGGCGGCGGTGGCGAGGAAGACGGTGCCGGCGGGGAGGAGCCCGGGCTCGCGCCGGATGAGAGCGGCGAGGATCGACACGCCGCCGGCACCGCGAAGCGGTGGCGCGTGTGGGTCGCGGGCGAGCTGCCGGTTGCCCGTCATTGCCCGCACCCGGCGGCGCAGGAGATCGCGGTACTCACGCGGCGGGACGATACGGACCTCGGCGGCAGGCACGACACGCAGCTCCTCGGGCGCGAAGCTCATCGCTGCCACGAGGTCGTCCGCCATCGTCTCGCGCCACCCGGCCAGGCGACGGTGTCCGGTCTCGTCCACACCGATGACACCTCGGCCGTAGAGCTCCCGCTCGACACCGGGCAGGCGGCACCACACCGAGTAGTACGCTTGTACCAGCCAACTGGAGGTGGCGAGGTCAAGGTGGCGGCCGGGGCCGACGGCGTGAACCCCGGGCTCACGCAGCGCGGCCCCGAGCATGGTGAGGTCGTCAGCGCTGATGACGACGTCGGCGTCGACGTAGAAACGAGGGAAGCGGGTGACGTGCCGGTCCCCGAGGGCGAGGGCGCGCATCTTCGACGCGACCGGTGTCTCGATGACGTGGACGCCGGGGACTGCCCGGGAGACCTCGGCGGTGGCGTCGGTACAGCCGTTCGCGACGACGACGACCTCGACGGCGGCGCCGCCCGTCGTGAGGGCGTGGAGGAGCCGACCGATGACGGCTGCCTCGTTGTGGGCGGGAACGACGACAGAACCCAGCGCGCCCGCCTCCGTGGACGCGGGGGTCGGCGTGGGGACGTCAGTAGGCGCCATGACCGCTCAGCACGGCGTGGGCCGTGCGCCACAGGATGAGGACGTCCATGCGGACCGACCAGTTGTCGGTGTACCGCAGGTCCAGGCGCACCGACTGCTCCGCCGACAGGTTGGAGCGGCCGCTGACCTGCCACAGTCCGGTGAGGCCGGGCTTGACCCGCAGGCGCTGGCTCACGTCACCGGTGAAGGCGTCGACCTCGGACTGCAGTGCGGGTCGCGGTCCGACGAGGGACATGTCGCCCCGCACGACGTTCCACAGCTGGGGCAGCTCGTCGATCGAGAGCCGCCGCAGCACTCGGCCGACCCGCGTGACGCGCGGGTCCTCGCGGAGCTTGAAGAGCATCCCGTTGCCCTCGTTGCGATCGAGCAGCTCGGCCAGGCGGGCTTCGGCGTCGGTGTGCATCGAGCGGAGCTTGTACATGGCAAAGGGGCGACCGCCCAGACCGACGCGGGTCTGCACGAAGAAGGCCGGCCCGGGCGAGCTGAGACGCACGGCGACCGCGGCGGGCACGATGACGACGGTCGCGGCGAGCAGGAGCAGGCTGCCGAGGACACGGTCGAAGACCGCCTTGGACCACAGCACAGGGCGCGGCGGCGTGAGCGTGACACCGAGCAGCGGGGTCCCGCCCAGGGACTCGAGCCGCAGCCGCCGCGGCACGACCTCGGTGATGGAAGGCAGGACGAGGAGGTCGGTCGCCAGCGGTGCGAGCTGCCAGCCGAGGCGGCGCAGGTCGGCCGCCTCCATCGCGCCGCCCGAGACGACGACGGCGTCGATGTCGAGCGTCCGCACGAGGTCGGGGATGTCGGCGTAGCGGCCGAGAACGGGCGTGCGGCTGTCGATGTCGTCGGTCGTCGGCGTGCAGACCCCGACGACGACGAAACCGTGGGAATGGGCGTCGTCGAGCACGTCGAAGAGGTGGGTCAGACCTTCCGCCGAGCCGACGACGAGAGCGCGCCGCAGGAAGATGCCGCGCGAGCGCAGGCGCCGCAGGACGGGCCGAGCGGCCAGCCGCGCGAGCGCGGCAAGGAAGATCGAGAGTGCCAGCGCCTCGAAGAAGAGGATCCGGGGCACCTGAGCGATGCCGAGGTAGTGGACGACGAGCGAGGCCAGCGCGAGAACGCCGGCGGCCCGCACGAGGCTGGAGAGGTCCTCGGCGGCCGAGGCCGCGCACGCGGCGCGGTAGCCGCGGCACGCCGCCACGGTGAGGACGAAGCCCAGGCCGGCGGCGAGGGCCAGCACGGCGACCATGGCGGCGTCGTGCTCCTGCCGGACGCGCAGCATCACCGCCATCGCGGCGAGGCCGAGATCGGCGAAGGCCAGCGAGACGAGGTAGCGGACTGCCGCGGCGCGCCACGGGAGTCCGGACCTCGCCACGCGCAGCGGCTCACCTGGCACGGCGGTGGGGGGCAGAGCCCGGTCGTCGTCCTGGTAGCGGTCGGTGCGCAGGCTCATCGTGACCACCCCGCGGGAACGGGCGGGTCAAGCAGTGGCTGGGCCGGTGAAGAAGTGGAGGTGGCGGGCCACTGGACGTCAGGAGGGATGTTCACGTGAGAAGTTCGCCCTCCATCGCTCGTCGCAGTCTGAGCCGGTCGGACGGGACGGCGTTGGCTCGCCCGAGCAGCCGTCTCAACATGGCACGGGGGCTCCGGGCCGTTAAGGGTGACCGTCGGATGACATCGTGGGGATGAGGTTCCCCCGGGGGTGACTGGCCGGCCGGGGCCTCGGGACGGCCGCCGAAGCTCACCCCGGGGCTCACCCCGCTCCTCGCCGCCCGATCAGCTCGTCGTCATCCGGCAGGTCGCGGCGAGCGCCGGGGGTCGGGTGCTGTCCTTGTCTCGTGACGGGTGCCACTCCCGACGTGGAGGGTGCCCGCATGGCTCGGCCCAGTCGCTGGCACCGCCCGGTCAGCGACGGGCTGGGGGCCGCCACGGGTCGACGACGGACCGACGCCCGTGATCGGCAGGGCCGTCTGGCCCGACCGGGTGGCCGGCGGGTGGGGACAGCTGTCCCCACCCGTCCCACCCCGACTACGCACCTGGAGGCCAAGTGGACGTCTGGCGGATCACGGTGGCCGCGCTGCGCCGGTGGTACATCTTCCTGCCCCTGCTCGCCCTCACCGCCGGGGCGGTCCAGGTGGTCGGCGCTGGAGTGGCGCCGGAGTACGAGGTGGCGGGCACCGCGCTCATCACACCTGGCAGCGCACCGGCTCCCGTGCCCAACCCCTACGGCGGTGAGCAGCAGGCCACCGCCGCAGTTGCCATCGTCCTCAACAGTGCGGAGATGCGGGCGCGCGCGCAGGCCGAGGGGCTGCTCGCGAGCTACGAGGTGGCAGGCCAGTCACGCAGCACGATCATGACCGTGACCGTGCGCGGTGCTCATTTCGACAAGGCTGCCGCGACCGCCGACTACGTGTTCGGGCTCGCGGTCGAGGAACTCGAGGCGCGGCAGTCCGGCGCAGGGATCCCGCCCGCTGCCCAGTACGGGCTCGACGTCCTCGCGGCGCCTTCTCTCCTGGGCGTCGCCTACGACGGCAAGCTGCAGGTGCAGGCCGTCACCGGACTGCTCGGGGCCAGTGCCGCGCTCGTGGTCGCCGTGCTCTTCGACGACATCGTCGGGCTCGTCCGCCGCCGTCGGGCACGGAGGCGCCCACGTGCAGGGGCGCCGTCCATCGCGCAGGGGCTTCCCGACTGGCCCGAGGACACGGAGCCGGCCGCGGAGTCGCGTCGGGACCGCGACCACGCCCACGCGTGAGCACGCGACTGCGGCGCCGTACGCGCCTGCCCGACGACCTCGACTTCGAGCCGGTGCTGCTGCGCCGCTCGGCCGGTGCGAAGGACTGGCAGCCCGTCCTGCTGCGGCGTCACCGACTCAGCACGCTTGCCCTCCTCCTCGTCTTCCTCGTCCTGCAGTTCCTCATTCCTGCCCGTCTCGTCATCGGCGGGCTGGGGGCGGTCGGGCGCCCCTCCGTTGCCATCGGCATCCTCCTCGCCTTCCTGTGGTGCGTCTGGATGCGCCGCCCCCAGCGACTGCCCGGGGGCCGGCAGCCGGTGCGGTGGCTGCTCGCGGGCTACCTCGCCGTCCAGCTCGTCGGCTACGCGGTCGGCTACGACCGGCTCCTCCCGCAGATCGAGGCGAACAGCGCCGACAGATGGCTGATCTTCACCGTTGCGATGGTCGGCGTGGCGCTCGCGGTCGCCGACGGCCTCGTCACGCGGCGGCAGCTCGACACGCTGCTGCGCACCCTCGTGGTCCTGTCCGCCGTCATGGCGTCCGTCGGGATCCTGCAGTTCTTCCGGATCGTCGACCTCACGCGGTACATCCGCATCCCCGGCCTGCAGCACAACTCCGCCCTCATCGGGGTCGGCGCTCGGGGCGACGTCGACTTCGCGCGGGTGGCGGGCACTGCGAACCACTACATCGAGTTCGGCGTGGTCCTGGCCCTCGTCCTGCCGCTCGCGCTCCACTACGCCTTTTTCGCCCCGCAGGGCCGCGCACGCGTGGGCCACTGGGTGTGCGTCGCGCTCATCGCCTCCGCGATCCCGCTGTCGATCTCCCGCTCGGCGATGCTGACGGTCGCGGTGACGATGGTCCTCCTGGGCGTGGTGTGGCCGTGGCGGCGGCGGTACAACGTGCTCGTCGTCGCAGTCGTCGGCACCGGTGTCTTCCACGTCGTCAACCGAGGGGTGCTGGGCACCATCCGCTCGCTGTTCACCAACATGGACAACGACCCGAGCGTCCAGAACCGGATCGCCGACCAGGGCTTCGTCCGGCGCATGTTCGAGATGCGGCCCTGGCTCGGGCGCGGTGCCGGGACGGTGATACCAGAGCGGTACATCCTCCTGGACAACCAGCTCTACGGCACGCTCCTGGCCGGTGGGATCCTGGGGCTGGCCGCGCTCCTCGCCCTCTTCCTCGTCCCCTACGCCCTCGCCCGCAGCATCCGGCTGAGGGGCAGCACCGAGGAGACCCGCCACCTTGCGCAGGCGCTGGCCGTGGTGATGCCCGGCGGACTGCTCGCCAGCGCAACCTTCGACTCCTTCAGCTTCGCGACCTTCGTCGGCGTCACCGTCGTCGTCATCGGCGCGATCGGCACGCTGTGGCGACTGGAGGCGATGAGCCCGGCGCTGCCCATGCGCGTCGCCGAGCCCACGGACACCGTGGTGACGAGCCCGCTCACCGCGAACCTGCGGGAACGGCTGCGCGCGCCCGCCGGCGCCTGAGCCGGTCCTGGGCCGCGAGCTCGGCAGTGACCCAGGCCGCGACGTAGCGGTGGTACACCTCGCCGACGAGGAAGGCGGCGCGGGCGCGGGTGGAGACGAGCTGCGGTGAGCGGCGTGCTCGGCGGACCGCGCCCAGGGGCGGGACGAGCGAGCGCGCGGCCGGCCAGGGGGCGGGGGAGTCGTGACCGTCGAGGAGGTCGCGTTCGTGGCGGCCGGCAATGACCCGGCGCAGCTTGGTGCGCAGGGCGGCGTAGGAGTCCCGGGCGGGGTGGTGGACGACGGCCTGCGCGCAGTAGACCGTCCGCAGGCCGAGGCGGTTGGCCCGCTGGGCCCACTCGATGTCGGCGCCGGAGCGCAGCTCGGAGCGGAACGGCCCGGTGGCGTCGAAAGCGGCGCGCGTCGTGCACATGTTGGCCGTGACCGAGGCGCCGCTGCGGGACACGTAGGTCTCCTGCGGGAAGGCGTGAACGAGCTCGAAGGCCTCGACCGGGTGGGGACGGGAGGCGTCCCGGGCGTAGACGGCGACGTGCCCGGCGACGATGTCGGCCCCGTCCGCCAGGGCGCGGACCGCCTGCTCGAGCCAGCCCCGCTCCGGCAGGCAGTCGGAGTCGGTGAACGCAAGGACGTCGCCGGTGCTCACGAGTACCGCCGCGTTGCGGGCGGTGTAGGAGCCGCCCGCCGGCTCGGCGACGTACCGGACGCCGGGACGCGCGTCGACGAGCGCCCGGACGGCGGGGTCGTCACCGTTGTCCGCGACGACGACCTCGACGAGCTCGGCGGGGTAGCTCTGCCGATCGAGCGCGTCCAGGCAGGAGGACAGCCGGGGATCGTCCCGGACGGGGACCACCACCGACACCTTCGGCTCTGCGTGCACGCCCACAGTGTGGGGCACGTGGCGGGTGCGCCGGAGACGTTCGCGCAGCCGTTCCCCGCCACCTCTGCGGGCCGGGCCCGAAGGGATCCCCGGGAGAAGGCGGGATAGGCGCGTATGTGATCAGTGTCACTCACCCTGCACGCTCCGAGAATCAGCCGACGGTCATCCCGGCGCACTCCTCCGCGCGCGCGACGCCGGTGGTGGGCTGGCAGCGCCCTACCGATCACAAGGAGCGTCGCCATGCCTAGCCGTCACCGCAGCACCCCATCTCCCTGGCGGCGCAGGTCGCGCAGCCTCCTCGTCGGCCTCACCAGCCTGACGCTCGTCCTCAGCGGCACCGCCTCGCTGGCCACGCCGCGGGACGACGCCGAGGTGGCCGACCTGCTCACCGAGCTCAGCACCGACGCGAGCCTCGAGACGAGCGACACGACGGTCGAGGACCCGACAGCGGAGGAACCCGCTGCCGAGGAGCCGGCCGCGGAGGAGCCCGCAGCCGAGGAGCCGGCCGCGGAGGAGCCGGCCGCGGAGGAGCCCGCGGTCGAGGAACCTGCCGCGGAGGAGCCTGGCGCCGAGGAGCCTGCCGCTGAGGATCCCGCGGCCGAGGCGCCGGCTGCCGACGAGGCGGACCAGGCTGTCACGCCGCTCCTCGTGCCGCCGGGCGACCCGGGGCCGGGTGAGGTCAAGCTCATCGTGAGGTCTGGCGGCGACCGTACCGGGACGGGCGACGAGAACTCGACGGCCACCCCGCTCGAGGGCGTCGACTACGAGTTCTACCGGATCACCGACATCCCGGCGGAGGGTCCGCCGGACGGCGTCCTCGTCGGGCAGTGCACCACCGACGAGACGGGCGAGTGCGGGATTTTCGCCGACCTTCCCGGATCCCTCGGCGACGTCGACGCCTTCTACGCCGTCCAGACCGACGCCCCGGGAGACTGGGTCGCCCCCACGCAGTGGGCGCAGGGCGCCGACTACATCTTCGCGACCGGCCCGATCTTCGCGGACACCCCGGCCGACGACCGCATCATCGAGCTTCCGCAGAGCTACAACGACAGCGTCGCGGAGCCGTTCTGGGCCAGCGTCCGCCCCAACAACGTCGCCCCGCCCCAGTGCGGTCTCGACGTCGCCATGGTTGTCGACCTGTCGAACTCGGTGACCGAGTCGTCCGCGCTGCTGGATCAGTACAAGGACTCCGCCAACGGCTTCATCGAGGCGCTGACCGGCACGCCGTCCCAGGTCGCGCTCTACACCTTCGCGACCTCGGCACCCGCCGACGGCGCGTCCAACACCGGCCTGCCCCTGACGAGCGTGGCCACCCCTGGCAGCGCCTCCGAGCTCACCGCGCGGATCAACGGCTTCACGCCCACCCCCGCCATGGGTGGTGGCACGAACTGGGACCGCGGGTTCCACCAGGTGGCGGAGTCGGACGAGACCTACGACATCGTCCTCTTCCTCACCGACGGACAACCGACCTTCCACCGCGACCGGCAGGGGCCCGGCGACGTCGCGACGATCGCGGAGGTCAACGAGGCGATCCTGTCGGCCAACGCCGTCAAGGCCACCGGCGCCCAGATCATCCTCGTCGGTATCGGCCCCGAGGCACCCCTGCCCGGCGCCACCATCCGCATCCCGCTCGTCTCCGGCCCCACCGAGGGTGTCGACTTCTTCCGGACCGACTTCGACGACCTCGAGCAGACCCTCGTCGACATCGCGTCCGAGAACTGTGCGGGCACGCTCACCGTGGTCAAGGAGGTTGAGGAGCTGGACGGCGATGTCGTCGACGGTGGCCCAGGATGGACCTTCACCAGCCCCACCGAGAGCATCGACCCGGCGTCCGCCACGACGGACGAGACGAGCGCGGTCAACTTCGAGGTGAGCTATCCCGAGGGCGCCCTCAGCCGTGAGGTCACCGTCGCCGAGACCCAGCAGGAGGGCTACGAGCTGGTCCAGGTCGGTGGCGCCAACGCCGTCTGTACCGACTTGACCACAGGCGCTGCCGTCCCGGTCGTGAACGCCGGCGGGCTCGGCTTCACCGTGGACGTTCCCGTCACTGACGTCGTCAGCTGTACCGTCCGCAACGCCGAGGCCCCACCGGACTACGACGACCTCACCGTGGCGAAGACGGCCCAGACGAGCTTTACCCGCGACTGGGACTGGGACATCGAGAAGGTCGCCGAGGAGGACGTCCTCGAGGTGCCCGCGGGTGAGGACGGCACCTTCACCTACGATGTCACGGTGACGCCCGAAGGCCCCGTCGAGTCCGGGTTCACGGTCGCCGGCACCATCACGGTGACCAACTCGAACGACGTCCCCTTCACCGGCGTCAACGTCCTCGACTCCCTGCCCGCAGGAACCTGCACGGTGACCGGCGGGACGGACGCCACGGTGGGTGCCAACAGCTCACTCACCCTCGCCTACTCGTGCACGCCGACCGCGGCCACCGCGGTGACGGCCGGCACGAACACGGCGACCGCGACGTGGAGCACAGCCGCATTCCCCGGCACCTCCGGCACCGCCACCGGCGCGGCCGACTTCGACTTCGCCGACGCGGAGGTCAGCGAGGTCGACCGGTTCGTCACCGTCACCGACTCGAACTACGACCTCAGCACCTACCCCGGCGGCAACACCTTCGACGCAGCCGACGGCGAGGTCGTCCTCACCTACGAGCTCACCTGGCCGAGCACCCCGGGCGAGTGCGTCGAGTTCCCCAACACGGCCACGATCGAGAACGCGACGGGACCGATGTTCGCTCCGCTCGTGGTCAACGAGTCGAGCACCGAGATCGTCACGCTGTGCGCCGGCCTCGACCTCGAGGTCGAGAAGAACGTCGTCGTCTCCTTCGACCGCACCTACCTGTGGGAGATCGACAAGGAGGCCGACGAGACGACGGTGACGGTCGACCCGGACACAGGGACCGCGACCGCCGACTACACCGTCACCGCCACCCCCACGGGGAGCAGTGACGCCGGCTGGGCGATGCAGGGTGCCATCACGGTGGCCAACCCCAACGAGTGGCTCGACATCACCGCCGACGTCACCGACACGGTCGACGTCGGGGGCGGGGCGGTCTGCGCCGTCGCCGACGGCGAGGACGTGCTCGTCGGGGCCGGCGAGACCGTCACCCTCAGCTACACGTGCACCTTCGTCACCCAGCCGTCCTACTCGGGCACGAACACGGCGACCGCCACGTGGGCGGACACCGTGCCGACCCCGAGCACCACGGCCACCGGCACCGCCGACATCGAGGCCGCTGACTGGGCACAGACGCCGATCAACCAGACCATCACCGTCATCGACGACCAGACCGACCCGGCCAACCCGGTGCCACTCGGCCCCGCGACGTGGAACGCGGAGGGCACGCCCACCGTCTTCACCTACTCCCTCGAGCTCGAGGGCACGCCCGGGGCCTGTGTCGAGTACACGAACACGGCGTGGATCGCGCAGACGCAGCAGTCCGCGGAGGAGGTCGTCGAGGTCTGCGTGCCCGACCTCGACGTCGCCAAGCGGGCTGTCTCGGCCGACCAGCTGCCGGGCGGCGACTGGCTGGTCACCTACGAGATCGACGTCGCCAACCCCGAGGACTACGCGGGCGTCTACAGCCTGAGCGACACGCTCGAGTACGGCGGTGGGATCACGCCGACGGCGGCTGCCTGGTTCCCGGCGGGTGACCCCGAGGCCGGCGGTGAGTGGACCGAGCCGGTGGCCGGCAACCCGACGACGGTGCTCGCCACCGACGTCGAGATCGCGGCCGGCGCGACGGACACCTACGTCGTCGTCGTCACCGCCGACGTCGCCGAGGGCGTCATCGGCACCGAGGCCGGCCTGTGCGACGACGAGGAGCTGAGCGAGGGCGGAGGCTTCCTCAACGCCGCCACGCTCACCGTCCTCGACGAGGACGAGACAGTCCGCGCCTGCGCCGAGCCGGTGGCCCCGACGGTCGAGAAGACGCCCGGCGCGCTCGTGGACAACGACGACGGCACCTGGGACGTCAGCTACACGATCGACGTCGCCAACCCCGACGCCGACCAGGCCGTCAGCTACGACCTGTCCGACGAGCTCGACTTCGTCGAGGGTGTCGACATCCTCGACGCGAGCATCGAGCGCGACGGCGCGGTCTACGGCGACTGGGACGGCGTCACGGGGACGGGGGTTGTCACCGGCGTCCTCCTGCCCGCCGCCACCACCCACACCTACACGGTCACCGTGACCGTGAGCCTCACCGACGTCGTCGCGAGCGACGGCGGGCTGCGGGAGTGCGGGCTCAACGGCTCCGACGCCGGGCACGGCCTGTTCAACCTGGCCACCATCACCTCCGGCAACGACGACTACGACGACGACGCGTGCGTGCCGATCCCCGACCCGGACATGTCGGTCGACAAGACCGCCGTCTCCGCGAATCAGCTGCCCGACGGCACCTGGGAAGTCGTGTACGAGGTCGTCGCCTCCAACGACTCGAGCGTCGGCGGGGTCTACGACCTCAGCGACACCCTCGAGTACGGCGAGGGCATCACGCCGCTGACCGCCGAGTGGGCGCTCGAGGGCACGGCCGTCGCGGGGGAGTGGGGCGGCCTGCCCGGGGAGCTCACCACGACCCTGGCCGACGACCGGCCGCTCACCGGTGGTGGCAGCGACACCTACGTCGTCACGGTCACGGCTGCGGTCGCCACCGGCGTCACCGGCGGGGAGGCGGGGCTGTGCAGCGGCGAGGACGGGACCGACGGTGGCGGCTTCCTCAACGCCGCCACCCTCACCGCGCACGGTGAGGACGACACCGACCGTGACTGCCTCCCGCCCGCCCACCCCGACCTCGAGAAGGTCTTCGACTCGGTGGCCGAGCGGGGGGACGGCACCTGGGCGGTCAGCTACACGATCGTCGTCGACAACACCGCGAGCGACGCCCTGGCCTACTACCAGCTGGTCGACACCCCGCGCTTCGCGGAGGGCGTGACGATCCTCGACCAGGAGGCGTGGGACGTCACCGACCCCGAGGACCCGCAGGACCTCGACTGGGACGGTGAGGGGCCGATCCTCGACCTCGTCGCCATCGAGGGCGGGCAGGCCCAGCGCTACGAGGTCACCTTCGTCGTCGAGGTCAGTGCGGGGATCCCGGACGAGAACCTCGTCTGTGACCCGGACGGCACGCCCGGACGCGGCTTCTTCAACCGGGCCGAGCTGCGCAGCGGCAACGACGTCATCCCGGCCGAGGACTGCGGCCCTGTCGGGGAGCCGGCGTGGACGCTCATGAAGAGCTCGGACCCCGTGTCGGGCAGCACCGTCGACCCGGGCGACACGATCACCTACACGGTGACCGCCACCCCGACCGGCGACGTCGACCCGACGGACCTCACGGTCACCGACGACCTCTCCGACGTCCTCGAGCACGCTCGGACCACCGGCGCCATCGAGGCCAGCGTGGGTGATGTCGACTGGGACGGTGAGAACCTCGTGTGGGACATCCCGCGGCTGAGCGAGACGGCGACCCTCACCTACCGGGTCGTCGTCGACGACGACGCCTGGAACGTGCGCCTGCGCAACGTCGTCACCGGGGAGGGAACGCCCCCGCCCGTGTGCATCGAGTGCTCGACGGCGCACATCACCCCGGCGCGCGCGCCGGGGACCGCCCAGGCGGGCACGCCCGGACTGCCGCCGACCGGCGCTGCCGTCGCGGGCGCCGCGCTGCTGGCGGCCCTGCTGACCGCGGGCGGTCTCGCCCTCGGCACGACCAGGCGCCGGAAGGACGCCTGACCCAAGCCGGTGGAGGTCGCTGACACGGCCACCACCTACCCGCACCGCGTCCCCATCGGCACCGCCCGGCAGGTGAGGACGCGGGCGGCCCCTCTGGCCGCCGGGAGCGCACGGCGTTTGTGATCGGCGCCAGGCTCCTCCCGAACCGGCTCGGTGGCCGGCGAACGGGGTCGTCCCCAGGACGGCCCCGTTCGCGCTGTGGTCAGGCAGCCCGTCGACGCAGCGACGCGGGTCGCCATGGACCGTGGCGGTCGAACCGCTCGAAAGGAGGGGGTGAGCGGGAGGGTGACCCCGACGAAAGTCGTAGTGCAGGTCGTTCTTTCGCATGATTCCGGGCCTGTGAAGCTCACGAGGCGGGGAGACGCTTCCCTCGTGCTCACCCCGGAGAGGCCCACGCCAGCCGTGGCTAGCCCGGACATCCCTTCGCGGTCCTCCTCCTGTCACTCGTGGCCGGCCCTCGCGGTGGGTCGTCCGGCTGGTGTGCTTCCCCTCGTCATCGATCACGGGCGGAGCACGACACCATGAAGCACGGAACCTCAACGGGCAGCCGGGCCGGGCGCACCTTGCGCCTCGGCCTGACGGCCCTCGTCAGCCTGGCGCTCGTCGTCGGCGGGACGGGGTCCGTCGCGAGCGGCGAGCCAGGTGCCGGCACGCAGACCGCCGTGACGCCGGCGAGCACCGCCGCGGCCGACGAGCAGCTGCGCGTCGCCCCGGTCGAGGAGCCGGCGCCCGTGGGTCCCGCCCTCGAGGACCCGTCGCCCGCTGCCGGGAAGGAGCCTGCCCTCGCTGCGCCGGCGTCCGGCGCCGAGGAGCCCGCGACCGGCGCGGACGCACCCGCAGTCGAAGAGCCGACACCCGGTGAGCCGGCACAGGAGCAGCCCCCCGCCGCGCTCGCGCCGGCCGCCGGCGGCGCGGCTGGTGCTGTCGCACCGCTGGCCGTCTCCAGCCCGAGCAGCACCTCGGCCGTCATCACCGTGAAGGTGGGCGGCGACCGGACCGCCACCTCCGCCGTCGCCCCGCTGGCCGGCGTGCGGCTGCGCCTCCACGACGGCGGTGCCAACGGCCCGACCCGCGCCGTCCCGGCGAGCTGGGCGACGTGCGTGTCCGACGCGCAGGGCGACTGCAGCTTCGTCGTCCCGCAGACCCAGCAGGCCGTCACGCGCACCGGCGGGTGCATCGCCTGGCGTCAGTGGTGCGTGGAGTACGAGCAGATCGTCGTCTCGCCCGCGGGCGTCAACCTGGACCGTCAGTTCTGGGTCGTGCAGGAGGCCGCCCCCGACGGCTGGTACACCAGCTCGGCGCTCGTCACGGGCGGCGCGGCCGTCCAGGAGGCGACGCCCTACCGCTTCCGGACGGGGACCCAGCTTCGGGCCGGGACCACGTACAGGGCGGGCCTCGACTTCATGACGACCACCGGTGGGAGCACTGACCGGACGGTCTCCGGCGGCCGCTGGCAGAGCTCGCGGGCCAACCCGCAGCTGCCGCAGACCTGCGACGCCGGCATCGACGTCGCACTCATCCTCGACCTGTCCGGCTCGGTGGCCGAGGCTGGCGCCGTCGGGGACCTCAAGGCCTCCGCCATCGCCTTCGCCGAGTCGCTCGAGGGCACCGGCTCCCGGCTGTCCCTCTTCACCTTCGCCGCGAGCGCGCCCCGCTCCACCGGAGCGTCGGGGCGGAACTACCCGCAGCTCATGCCCGTCGACGGGAATCTCGCGACGATCCGCAGCCGGATCAACGCCTACACGGCTGCCGGCGGGACGAACTGGGACCGCGGCATCCACCAGGTCGCCCAGGACCGTCAGCCCTTCGACCTCGCGATCATCATCACCGACGGCCTGGCCACCTACTCCGGCAGCCCCGCCACGGGACCGGGCAGCACGACCCGCCTCGTCGAGACGGAGCAGGCGATCTTCTCGGCCAACGCGCTCAAGGCGGAAGGGACCCGGGTCCTCGCCGTCGGGGTCGGTGACGGCATGGAGGGTGAGGCGCTCAACCTGCGCGCCGTCTCCGGGCCCACCCCCTACGTCCCCGGCACCCCCGCCGGTGCGGCCGACCACGTCCAGACCGAGTGGCGCGAGCTCGCCGGCCTGCTGGAGAACCTCGCCAAGGGCGCCACCTGCCAGGCGACGATCACGGTCGACAAGGTCGCCGAGCCCTACGGCGGGCGGGCCGGGCCGGGAGCCGGGTGGACGTTCGACGCCGCGCGCACCGACGGCAGCGGCACGCTCACCCCGGACGGCGCGCAGGTCACCGGCTCCTCCGGCTCCGTCGCCTACACCGTGCGCTTCACCCGCCCGGACGCGATTGCCGCGACCGTCCGCCTCGAGGAGCACCTCCGGGACGAGCAGCGCTCCGAGGGCTGGGACCTGTCCGACCTCAGCTGCACGGCCAACGGGCAGCCCCTCGCGCTCACCCGCAGCGGCGACGGCACCTCCCTGCGCGTGGCCGTCGGTGACGACGTCACCTGCACCTTCACCAACACCCAGTCCCGCGAGCCGGGCGTCGAGATCGTCAAGCAGGCGTGGGACGTCCCGTCCGCCGCGCAGCTCGACGGTGCCAGCGAGCTGAGCCCCGGCTCCGCCGTCACGACCGGCTCCACCGTCACGTGGACCTACACCGTCCGCAACACCGGCCAGACGGCCCTCACCGACGTCGTCGTCACCGACGACCAGGGCGTGGCCGTCCGGTGCCCACGAGCAGACCTCGCCGTCGGCGCCTCCATGGTCTGCACGGGCTCAGGGCTCGTCACCGCACGCCCCTGACCCTCCCCCAGCTGCCCGGGCCCTCCGCTCGGTCATGGCGGCGCATGCGCCGCCGCCGAACCACCCCTCATAAAGGACATGAACATGAACAAGAAGACCACGGGCCTCGTCGCCGGAGCCGCTGGCGCGGCCCTCCTCATGGGCGGCGCGACCTTCGCGCTGTGGAACGACAGCGCCTGGGTCGACGGTGGCGCGATCACCGCTGGCAACCTCGACGTCTCTGCCGGCGCCGTCTCCTGGAAGGACGTCTCCGAGGACCGCACCCAGGGCAACCACTCGATCAACCTCGACACCTTCCGCATCGTCCCGGGCGACACCATCCAGGGCACCCTGCCCCTGAAGGCGGCCCTCCAGGGCGACAACCTCGTCGCCGAGCTCTCCCTCGACAAGCTCGGTGTGACGGGCAACGAGCAGCTCCTCGCCGAGCTGGCGGAGCACGCCACCTACGAGGTCCGCCTCGACGGCACGACGATCGTCGACGCGACCCCGCTGGCCGAGGCCGAGGCCCTGCGCTTCGCCTCGGCGGACAACTCGCAGAACGTGGCCCCGCTCCCCACGCTGCCCGCCGCGCTCACCGCCACCCCGAACCTCGAGGTCGTCCTCACCGTGACCTTCGACGAGGACGTCGCCGGACGCGACCTCACCCGGGCCAAGGCCACGCTCAAGGACTTCGACGTCGCCCTCACGCAGGTGCGTGACGCGGGAGTCGACGGCGGTTTCTGATCGCCACCGGGTGGGGGTGCGCACCCCCCGGCGTCCCCCCACCCACTCCTCGTCCACGACGACCACCTGAGGAAGGAGCACCATGGCCACGACCGTCGCGGCCCCCGACACGACGCCGGCACCTGCCGAGGCGCCCACCGGCACCTTCTGGCGGGCGGTCCTCAGCGGGACGACCGCCGTCCTGCTCGTCGCGCTCCTCCTCCTCGCCGCCGCCGTCGCCGTCGTCCCCCGCGTGCTGGGCGGCGCGGCACTGACGGTGCTCACCGGCTCCATGGAACCGACCTACTCGCCGGGCGACATGGTCGTGTCGGTCCCGCAGGACCGGTACGAGGTCGGTGACGTCGTCACCTTCCAGCCCGTCGCCGGTGACCCCACGCTCATCACCCACCGCGTCGTCGGCCTCACCCTCGGCGCCGAGACCGCCTACATCACCCGCGGTGACGCGAACGGCGCCGACGACGACCCGGTCTCGGCCGAGCAGGTCATGGGGCGGGTCGTCTACCACGTCCCCTACGTCGGTCATCTCGCAGGTGCGGTGGGTCCCAACCGCGGTGTCGTCGTCACCGCGGTCGCCTGCCTCCTCATCGGGTACGGCAGCTACCTCGTCATCGCAGACTCCCGTGCCGGCCGCCGCCGCGGCCCCGGGCAGATCACCCCAGGAGAGTCGTGACCACTCGCCCCACCCCCCGCCGGGCCCGCCTGCGCCGCGGGTCCCTGCCCCTCGTCGCCGGCGCCGCGCTCCTCGCGGGCGCCACCGGCGCGGGCGGCACCGTCGCCCTCTGGCAGGCCGCCGCCGACATGCCGCTGGGCACCATCACCGCCGGGAACCTCCTCATCGACACGGACGGTGAGACGGTGTGGCACGAGACCTCGGCGGACGTGGCCGGCACCCCCCGGCGCATCGACCCCGACCACTTCCTCGTCCGCCCCGGCGACTCGCTCCTCGTGAGCCAGCGCCTCACCACCGAGCTCGAGGGCGACAACCTGCGCGGCCGGCTCACCGTCGGCTGGGAGCGGGAACCCGCCCTCCCCGACGGCGTCACCGCCACCTACGCGGTGCTCGACGAGGCGGGCGACCCCCTCGTCACCGGCGTCCCGCTCGGCGAGGAGCGGCTGGTCACCCTCGACGACGACGGTCGCGTCCTCACCGTCGAGGTCGCCATCACGCTGGGCGAGGGCACGAGCGACCGCGTCGAGGCGGACGCGGCCGCGCAGCTCACCGACCTGGGGACCGTCGTCGTCGACCTCGAGCAGGTCCGCACCGGAGAGGGCTTCACCTCATGACCACGACCCGCCGCCGCACGGCGGTGACAGCCGCCGTCGCCGGCCTCACCGGCGCCTGCCTCGGCATCGGCGGGGTCTCCCTCGCCCTGTGGAGCGACTCGGCCGAGCTCGGCGGCACCGTCGCCGCCGGCTACCAGTCCTTTGCCGTCGGGACGCCCGGTGCCGCCGACCCGGCACCGACGGGCACCGCGGTGCACACCGTCGGCCCGCGGGAGGCCACCCGCCTCGTCCGTGACGGCGAGCTCGCCGTCGCCGTCGAGGTCGACTCCCTCAGCCAGGGCAACAAGGGTCTGCGCTACGTCGTCACCCCGCCGGAGAGCTGGGGGAGCGGGGTCCTCGGCAGCGCCGACATCGCCCTCTTCCGCGTCGACTCACCGCGCGAGTGCCGCATCCAGGAGCTCACCCCCGAGAGCGTCCCCGAGCCGAGCGGCTACGAGTCCACCCCCGTCCCTGCCACGTACTCCGAGAGCACCGAGCCGGTCCGCGAGTACTGGTGCCTGTACGCCGCCTACGACGGCGCCCCGGAGGTCGGCGAGTACGCCAACACCGCCACCGTCACGGCACGTCCCCCCGCGGGGGCCGACGTCGAGGCGAAGGACACGTGGGGCGCCACCGTCGTCGCCCGGCTCGACCCGGCCGCCGAACCGGTCCACACCATCACCTTCACCTCCACCACCTTCCGTCCCGGGGAGCAGCCGTGAGCCGAGTACTCAGCACCGTCGCCGCCGCGGCGCTCGCCGTCGGCCTCGGCGGGGGCAGCGCGGACGCGGCCGTGCCCTTCGACGAGTCGATCCACCTGTCGTGGGACGGCACCACCTACACGGGCGTGACGACGGAGAGCTTCCTCGGCGCGCCGGTCGCGGTGCCGGGTGACTCCACCAGCCGCACGGTGCTTGTGCGCAACGACGGCCCGGCCACGGGCACGCTGCGCGCCAGCATCGTCAACGTCGACCTCTTCGACCCGTCGTCCCCCGACGTGCACCACGCGAGCGGGGCAGACCTGGGCAGCTTCTACGACGACCTCCTCCTGCGCTGGCCCGGGGGCTCGGCCTCCTTCGCCGAGCTCGACGCGAACGGGGTGACCCCCGTCCTCGAGGTCGAGCTGGACAAGGGCCGGGAGGTGCCCGTCACGGTGGGCTACGAGCTGCCCGCCACCGCCCCCTCGGGCAACCGCGCGAACGTCGCGCCCCGCAGGGCGTCCTTTGACGTCCTCCTCGAGATCGGCGCCGAGCTGCCCGAGACCGAGCCATCGCCCACCGAGACCCCCGAGGCCGGCGTGCCGCCGGAGGCGGGGTCGAGCACGGGACGCCTGCAGGAGACGGGCGCCGGAGTCGGGCCGCTCGTCACGCTCGCCGGGCTCGCCGCCGCGCTCGGCGCGGGACTCGCGGTCCTCGCACGCCGCCGGAGTGAAGCCGCCGGGCAGCCGCCCGGCCACTAGACCACCCCGGCCGGTCTTGCCCGACCGGCCGGGGTGCAGGGTGAGGCAGCGTCGTGCGAACCCCGGTGCTTGTGATCGGTCCCGGGGCGAGCGGCACGACCAGACTCCCCAGCCGGGCGGGGCCGTCCTCGGACGGCCCCGCCCGTGCGCCCCCTGTGAGGGAGGTCATGCACCCGGCTGCAGGCGCGATGTCGTATGATGGAGCGCTGGACGAGCGTGCCTGCCACTTCCCTGCCTGGAACCTGGAGGGACGGGCGTGTTCCACGGTACGCCCCGCCGCCGTCGCGAGACGACGGCGGCCATGCAGGAGAGAAGAGTTAGCGGAGGATATGGCGAAGAAGGACGGCGTCATCGAGATCGAGGGCAGCGTTGTCGAAGCGCTGCCCAACGCGATGTTCCGGGTGGAGCTGAGTAACGGCCACAAGGTGCTCGCACACATCTCGGGCAAGATGCGTCAGAACTACATCCGGATCCTCCCCGAGGACCGGGTCGTCGTTGAGCTGAGCCCGTACGACCTCACCCGGGGTCGCATCGTCTACCGCTACAAGTAACCACTCGACAATCGCCGTCGCGGTGCCCAGTGCGCCGGCGCGGCGGCGGAGGAATGCCATGAAGGTCAAGCCCAGCGTCAAGAAGATCTGCGACAACTGCAAGGTCATCCGTCGTCACGGCCGCGTGATGGTGATCTGCACCAACCTTCGTCACAAGCAGCGTCAGGGCTGATCTGACGACGGCGGCGTCCTGCCGCCACGCGCACCGCTAGCTCCCACGGGAGCAGCCCTCGGCTCGGAGGCCGGGGCCCGTCCGGCTCGGACGGGAGAGTGGTGCGGAAGACCTCCGAGCAGCACAAGGAGCACAAGTTGGCACGACTCGTCGGCGTCGACCTCCCCCGCGAGAAGCGGCTCGAGATCGCGCTCACCTACATCTACGGCGTCGGGCGCACCCGCGCCAAGCAGGCGCTCGAGGCGACGGGCGTCAGCCCCGACCTTCGCGTCAAGGACATGACCGACAGCGACCTGGTCGCTCTCCGTGACTACATCGAGGGCAGCTTCAAGGTCGAAGGAGACCTGCGCCGTGAGGTCCAGGCCGACATCCGCCGCAAGGTGGAGATCGGTTCCTACCAGGGCCTGCGTCACCGTCGTGGACTGCCCGTCCACGGCCAGCGCACGAAGACCAACGCGCGTACCCGCAAGGGCCCCAAGCGCACGGTGGCCGGCAAGAAGAAGGCCCGCTAAGTAGTCCGGTCGCACGTCCCGGCGCTCACCGCGCCGACTGCCACCGGTCCGACGACCAGGAGAGAAGCACCGCATGCCCCCCAAGACCCGCTCGGCGTCCACGGCCCGCAAGCCCCGCCGGAATCAGCGCAAGAACGTCACGCACGGTCACGCGTACATCAAGAGCACGTTCAACAACACGATCGTCACGCTCACCGACCCCAACGGCGCCGTCATCGCCTGGGCGTCCTCGGGCCAGGTCGGCTTCAAGGGCTCGCGCAAGTCGACGCCCTTCGCCGCCCAGATGGCTGCCGAGGCCGCGGCTCGCCGTGCCCAGGAGCACGGCATGAAGAAGGTCGACGTCTTCGTCAAGGGTCCCGGCTCCGGCCGTGAGACCGCGATCCGCTCCCTCACGGCCGCCGGCCTCGAGGTGGGCTCGATCCAGGACGTCACGCCCCAGGCCCACAACGGCTGCCGTCCCCCCAAGCGCCGCCGCGTCTGAGTCCCGTTCCGCACGCCGCCCCACGGGGCGGCGTGCGGCACGAGGCACCGTCTCACCCTCCCGCCGGTCGGACCGATGACCGGCGGGTGCCCTGCACGGCGTCATATAGCGGATGCCTGCTGAAAGGAACACATCGTGCTCATCGCACAGCGCCCCACCCTGACCGAAGAGGTCGTCAGCCCCCAGCGCTCCCGGTTCGTCATCGAGCCGCTCGAGCCGGGCTTCGGCTACACCCTTGGCAACTCCCTGCGTCGCACCCTGCTCTCCTCGATCCCCGGTGCTGCGGTCACGAGCATCCGGATCGATGGTGTCCTCCACGAGTTCACGACCGTCCCGGGCGTGAAGGAGGACGTCACCGAGGTCATCCTCAACATCAAGGGCATCGTCGTCTCCTCGGAGCACGACGAGCCCGTCGTGATGTACCTGCGCAAGCAGGGCCCGGGCGTCGTCACCGCCGGTGACATCACCCCGCCGGCCGGCGTCGAGGTCCACAACCCCGACCTGCACCTGGCGACCATCAACGCCAAGGGCAAGCTCGAGGTCGAGCTGACCGTCGAGCGTGGCCGCGGCTACGTCTCGGCGAGCCAGAACAAGAGCTTCGACTCGGAGATCGGCCGCGTGCCGGTCGACTCGATCTACTCCCCGGTCCTCAAGGTGACCTACAAGGTCGAGGCCACCCGTGTGGAGCAGCGCACCGACTTCGACCGCCTCATCGTCGACGTCGAGACGAAGAACGCGATCACCCCGCGTGACGCGCTCGCGTCCGCCGGCAAGACGCTCGTCGAGCTCTTCGGCCTGGCCCGGGAGCTCAACGTCGAGGCCGAGGGCATCGAGATCGGCCCCTCGCCGACCGACGCCGCCCTGGCCGCGGACCTCGCGCTCCCGATCGAGGAGCTCGGGCTGCAGTCGCGCTCGTACAACTGCCTCAAGCGCGAGGGCATCCACTCCGTGGGTGAGCTCGTGGCCCGCAGCGAGGCCGACCTGCTCGACATCCGTAACTTCGGTTCGAAGTCGATCGGTGAGATCCGGGAGAAGCTGGCTGCTCTCGGTCTCGGTCTCAAGGACAGCCCGGTCGACTTCGACATCTCGCAGGTCGACGACGAGTCGGACTACGAGGGCGACGTCGAGTTCAGCGACGACGCGCGCGACTGACGCCACCAACGATTCACAACAGGAGAGATCATGCCCACTCCCGCTAAGGGCCCCCGTCTTGGTGGCAGCCCCGCCCACGAGCGTCACATGCTTGCGAACCTCGCCACGGCGCTGCTCGAGCACCGCGCCATCACGACGACGGAGCACCGCGCCAAGCGCCTGCGCCCGGTCGTCGAGAAGCTCATCACCCTCGGCAAGCGTGGCGACCTGCATGCCCGCCGCAAGGTGATGGCCACGATCCGTGACAAGGGCGTCGTGCACGACCTGTTCGCGGAGATCGCGCCGGCCATGGCCGAGCGTCAAGGTGGCTACACCCGGATCACCAAGACGGCCCCCCGCAAGGGCGACAACGCCCCCATGGCCGTCATCGAGCTCGTCATGGAGCCGGTGAGCCCCAAGCAGGCCACCGTCCGTGAGGCCGAGAAGGCCGTCGAGCGCGCCGCGAAGGAGGCCACGACGCCCGTCGTCGAGGCTCCCGAGACGACGGTCTCGGACGAGGCTGCCGACGCCGTCGAGGACGCCAAGGCCGAGGAGACGCAGGAGGCCCAGCAGGCCGCCGCGGAGTCCTCCGCCCAGGCCGCGACCGACGCCGCCACCGACGCGCAGGCCGGCGGGACCGACACCGGTCACGCCAACCCGCGCGGCTGACTGACGACCGGCGCCAGCCGGTCCACCTGCTCGGGGAACCCACGAGGTCACCCCGACGAGTCGCGAGGCCCCTCACCCTCACCCGGGTGTGGGGCCTCGCGTGCACCCACGATCGTCCGCCGCACCCCGTGACGCGGTCGACCCCGGCAGTACGCTCGCCAGGACTGCCGGGGCGCGTCGCCGCGCCCGGGCACGGTCCCGGGCGCGCGACAGCGGCCGGAGGGCTCGAGAGGGAGTGCACGTGCAGCTGCGGAGCGAGGGCATCACCTGGCAGGAGATCGACGACGAGCTGGTCATCCTCGACACCGCGCGCTCGGTCTACCTCACGACGAATGTGGCCGGCGCCCACCTGGCCAAGCTGCTGACCGAGGAGCGGTCCGTCGCAGAGCTCGCCGACGCGCTCGTCGCGGAGTACGGGATCGACCGCTCGACGGCCGTGGCGGACGCGTCCGCCTTCGCCGCCGACCTCGCCGCCAAGGGGCTGCTGCGGTGACCAGCCGCGAGGCCGGGCGATGACGTCCGAGCTGCTCGACCCGCTCGACCTCCAGATCGAGAGCCGCAACCAGCGTCGCTCCGTCGGGCGCCTGTGGCAGCTCGTCCGCCGCTCGACGCGCCTTGTCTGGGGTTCGGGACGGCTCTTGTTCGTCGGGCTGCTCGTCGTCCAGGTGGTCGCGGCCCTCGTCCTGGCGGGCCAGGTGCTCGTCGTCGAGTCCTTCCTCTCCGCGGTGCTCGAGCTCGGTCCGGGTGGTGGCGTGCCGAGCGTGCTCGTCGCCGCGACGCTCGGCCTCGCGGGACTCATGGCCGCGGCCGCGCTGCTCGACTCCGTGCGCGGCAGCATGAGCCGCTTCCTCGGGGAGTCCGTGGCCCGGCGCACGTACCAGGACGTGCTTGACGCGGCCACCGCCGTCTCGCTGCGCCACTTCGAGTCGGCCTCCTTCTACGACCGGCTCCAGCGGGTGGAGGCCAGTGCGACGAGCCGGCCCTTCCAGGTGACCCAGGCGCTGCTCGGGATCGTCGGTGGTCTCGCCGCGACGATCGGGGTCGGCGCCGTGCTCGCGGGCATCCACCCGGTGCTGCTGCCGCTGCTCCTGCTCGGCGGGCTGCCGATGATCCTCACCAACCGGCGCGAGAGCCGCCGCGAGTTCCAGTTCACGGTCGCGCAGACGCCGCATCAGCGGCAGCGCTACTACCTCAGCTACCTCCTCACCACGCGCGACGAGGCCAAGGAGGTGCGCGCCTTCGACCTCGGAGGTCCGTTCCGGGAGCGCTTCGACGAGCTCTACGCCCGCTACCTCGCCGACCTCGCCCGCCACCTGCGGCGACGGCTGGCCCTCAGCACCGCCGGGAACCTCGGGTCCGCCGCCGTCCTCACCGCCACCCTTCTCGTCCTCGTCACGCTCATCGGCCGCGGCGCGGTGTCCGTGGCCCAGGCGGGTGCCGCCATCGTCGCGATCAGGATGCTCCAGGGACAGGTGCAGGCCCTGCTGCGTGGCATGCAGTCGATCTTCGAGGCCGGCCTCTTCCTCTCCGACGTCGACCAGTTCATGGACCTGGCGGCCACGGCGCGCGACGAGGAGGAGGGGGACCCGGCGCCTCCAGCCTTCGGTGAGATCACGGTCGAGGACGTCCGCTTCAGCTACCCGGGCAGCGCCACCGAGGCGCTGCGGGGCGTGGACCTGCGCATCCGTCGCGGGCAGGTCGTCGCCCTCGTGGGGGAGAACGGGTCGGGCAAGACGACGCTAGCCAAGATCCTCGCCGGCCTGTACGACCCGAGCGCCGGGGCCGTGCGGTGGGACGGCCGGGACACGCGCACGTACTCGCGGGTCTCGGTGCGCGACCGCGTCGCGGTGATCTTCCAGGACTTCGTCCGGTACGCCTTCACCGCCCGCGAGAACATCGCCTTCGGCCGCGCGGGGAAGTGCGAGGACGCGCGGGTGGCCGAGGCGGCCGGCCGGGCGGGCGCGGCGAGCTTCCTCGAGGCGCTGCCCGCGGGCTACGAGACCATCCTCTCGCGCATGTTCAAGGGCGGACGCGACCTCTCGGGCGGCCAGTGGCAGCGGGTGGCGATCGCCCGCGCCTTCTACCGCGACGCCGAGCTGATGATCCTCGACGAGCCCACCGCGGCCCTCGACCCCCGCGCGGAGAGCGCCCTGTACGAGTCGCTGCGGGCGGTGCTCGCCGGCCGGACCGCGGTGTTCATCTCGCACCGCTTCTCCTCGGTACGCGCCGCCGACGTCATCTACGTCCTCGACCAGGGACGGGTGGTCGAAGCAGGTTCCCACGAGGAGCTCATGGCACGGGAGGGCATGTACGCGGAGCTGTTCCGCCTCCAGGCCGCCGCCTACCTCGGCGAGCCCGGGGTCCCTCAGGCGCGGTAGGCGGGGGCCGGGCGGTCGACCGCCGCCCAGATCGCCGGCGTGATGTCCTCGCGGAACGGCGGCCCCCACGGCACGTGCCCCACGAGGACGGGCACGCTGCGAGCGAGCCAGGAGGCGTGGGTGAAGACCTGCGCGAGGACGGTGGGGTCCTGCCAGCCCATGAGCCGCGGGAAGCTCATGAGCGCGAAGAGAGCGGACTTCGTGTCGAGGGGCTCCAGCTCGAGCCGCCCCTCCCGGTTGGGCCGCGGGATGACGACGGCGCCGAGCGGGACCGCGTCGGTCCCGGGCGAGGGCAGGCCCACGACCGTGCGGCCGTCCGCGCTCGTCCTCGACCGCAGGTCGGTGAGCCCCGCCGTCACGGCCTCGGCGCCCGGGCGCAGGCGCAGCTCGGTCGCCCCGAGGGGCACGAGGGGGACGTCGCCCGTCGTCACCGGGACGACGTCGTCGCTCACGATGCGGGCACCCTGCGCGCACAGGAGGGCGGCGAGGGTGCTCTTGCCCATCCCGGAGTGCCCGAGGAAGGCGACGGCGTTCCCGTCCCGCTCGACGGCGCTCGCGTGGAGGACGGCGTGGCCTCGCAGGTAGAGCTGGAGGGCGAGCAGGGTCCCCGTCGTCATGATGGCCCGCATGCCCGGGGCGGTGCCGTGGACGAGGTGGAGGGTCACCTCGGACAGGTCGGGGCTGATGGCGAAGTCGCAGACGCCGTGCACGCGCAGGAGGACCGAGCCGTCCTGGCCGCGGGTCGCCGTGTACCAGCGGTCCGGGGCGGTGCCGAAGTCGAGGAGGACGGTGCCCGGAGGGGTCCGCCGGTCCTCGGCCATGGGCGCTCCGTCGACGACGGTGACGTCCACCCGCGAGCCCGTGCGCGCGGAGCGGTGCTGGTGGAGCGCGAAGTCGGCCGCGACGGTGAGGCCGTAGAGGCGCTGGGGCGGTTCGGGGCTCATGCGGGGACTCCGGTCGCCAGGGTACGGAAGCTCTCGACGCCGTCGGGGTCGACGACGATCCCGTCCACCTCGAGCCAGGCGTGCGCCTTGACCTCGCCGTCGACCTTCTGGACGCCGATGCGGACGGCGTGCTCGCGGTGCCGCAGCACGTGCGCGCCGAGGAGGGCGCGGCGCAGGCAGGTCCCGTTGAAGGGGCGGTGCCGCAGCACACGCCACGTGACGTCGAGCCGCTCGCGCTCGTCCGGGGTCAGTCGGATGAGGCGCGGGTCGGCGCGCCGGCCGGCCGTGCCGTCCAGGACGAGCCGCACGCGCAGCAGCCGGGCGAGCCGGGGCAGCGGCAGGGTACGCAGGCCGATCTCGACGAGGGCCGCGAGTGCCGCCGCGCGGGCGGCGCGGACCCACGTGCGGGGATGGCGGCGCAGCAGGGTGCGGACCTCGCGGATCACGGGGCGTGCTCCACGGCCGTCGGGATGCCGTGGGCCTGTGCCCAGGCGAGGTGGAGCAGGAAGTCCGCGGCAGGATGGGGGTCCTCCTCGAGCCACGCGGCGCGCAGGGCGGCGGGGTCGACCCAGTCCGGGTCGAGGCCGGCGCCCTCCCAGGCCCGGGCGAACGCACGCTCCTCCGGACCCCAGCGGGTGGAGTTGAAGGAGGCCTTGGACCGGCGGCTGAGCACGCGGTCGGGCAGGACGTCGTGGAAGAGCCGCCGGAAGATCGCCGTCCGGTCGCCCCAGCCGAGCGGGCCGGCCTCCGCCGCCAGGGCGTCGACGAACCTGAGGTCCGCGAAGGGGGTGACGGGCCGGGAGCCGTACTCGGCGATCCCGGCGTCGACGTTGGCCATGGCCACCGCCATGGGGCGGGAGCGCAGCGCCTCCCGGGTTGCGCGGTCCCAGCGCAGCGGCTCCTGGGCCAGTGTGGTGACGCGCGTGAGGTACTCGGCCGCGGCTGCCGGGCGCAGCCACGGAGGGCTGATCGAGGCGGCCTGGGCGCGGACGTCGCGGCGGCGCAGGACGTTCGGACGGGCCGCGCGCAGGCCGTGGCGCAGGTACCGGCGGCGGGGGCGGGTGAGGGCGAGGGCGTCACGCACCGCGCCCATCCGCTGCCCGTCGAGGACGGCGTCACCGCCCTCCCCGGAGATGACGACGCCGGGGTCGAGGTGGCGGTAGACGGCTCCGTGCAGCTGGACGGCCTCGGGCCACACCGGGCCGTGCCGGCGCAGTGCAGCGGTGGCGACCTCGCCGAGGAGGCGCTGCTCGCCGTCGAAGTCGAGGACGAGGTGGTCGTGGAGGTCGAGGTGCTCGAGGACGAGCTCCTGCCAGGCGGTCTCGTCGGACTCCGGTGCGGCGGGGTGACGGACCGTCACCGCGACGGGTTCGGCCAGGCCGTGCCGACGGGCGAGGCGCACGGTGAGGGCGAGGAGGGCGGAGGAGTCGCGCCCACCGGAGAACAGGACGTGGCACGGCGGCGTGGACAGCGCGTCCAGCAGGATCGCCTCGAGGGTGGCCCGGGCCCCGAGCCCAGTGTGCTCGACGACGACGGGCACGGTGCTGGCCTCGGGCAGGGCCAGGAGGGTCTCCGCCCGGGTGAGGCTGGTGAACGTCGCCTGTGCCGTCGGTGCGCTCACGCGGGTGGCCTCTCCTCGGGGACGCGGGTGGACGTGCCGCGGGCCGGACGGTCCCGCTCGGACCGTTCGACCCGCAGCGGGCGTGCTCAGCGGGAGCCGACGGGCGGGTTCGGGTTCTTGGGGTCGCCCCAGATGTCGAACCAGACGGCGTTGTCCCTCTGCGGGCCTGTGGGGACCTTGCCGAGCGTGAGGTCGCGGACGCTGCCGACCTCCGTCATGCGGGGTGCGTCGTACTTCATGTCCTTACTCCTTCGTGAGCGATGAGCCATGACGCCCGGACGGGCCGTGTGGTCGGCGGACGGGGGTGCGGTGCCGCCGACTGGGACCGAGCCTAGGGACGGGCCCCGGCCTTGACGACGGTTGTCGCGCGTGAACGTGGGTGACCCCCGGATGACGCGTCCGGGACGCCGTGCTCACCCGGACGCTCACCCCGGGCACGACGGCGAGCGTCCGGCAATCACGCCGTCCCACACCCGGGCCGTCGCTACGCTCCCGGTAGCGCCGGATCCGGCGGCGGGCGAGGACGGGAACGGCATGACGCGCAGGAACCATGGCCGGGCGGTCGGCGAGCTCCTCCGCGCCGTGTGCCGTGACGGCGGCGACGTCACGGCCACCGCCTCGCTGCCGGCCGGTTCCGTGGTGGCGGCCGCCCGCCACCACCGGGTCTCGCCGCTCGCCCACGTCCGCCTGCGGGAGACGGCCCCGGCGGTGGCCGAGGTGCTGCGGGCGGACCGGGACGCCGCGAAGTCGCTCCACATCCGTGCCGGGATGCTCCTCGCGCACGTGTCCGAGGTGCTCGCCGACATCCCCTGGGTCGTCTTCAAGGGGCCGGTCCTGTCCGAGCTCGCCCACCCCGTGCCCGGCGTGCGGCCCTACGGCGACCTCGACCTGCTCGTCGCGCCGCAGGACCTGCGAGCGGCCAGCCGGGCCCTGCTCGGGGCCGGGTGGGAGGTGGGCGACTACGAGGACATGCTCCGCAACCCCCAGACCCCGGGCGAGATGCACTGGTTCACCCCCGCGGGGATCCAGGTCGACCTCCACTGGGCGATGATCAACATGGGCTCGCGGCGCCGGCTCTTCCGGATCGACACCGACGCGCTCCTCGCGCGGCGGCGCCGGGTGCGCATCGGCCTGGGCCAGGCGTGGGCGCTGGACGAGACGGACGCCCTCGTCCACGTCACGCTGCACGCCGCCCTTGCGGGGGCCAACCGGCTCGCCTGGATGGTCGACGTCGACCAGCTCAGCCGTCAGGTCGAGGAGTGGCGGGAGGTCGCGGCACGCGCCACCGAGTGGGGCGCCCAGGCGCACGTGGCGCTCGCGCTGCGGCGGGCCACGGCGACCCTCGGCACCCCGGTGCCCGCGGACGTCTACCGGATGCTGGGGACGTCCCTGCCGCTGCGTGCGATCCTCGACGCCGTCGACCGGCTCGTCCCGGTGGAGCGGCAGCGCCGCGACTCCTCGCCCTCTCGCCTCGTGGCCCGGGCGGTACGCCCCGGCGCGCTGCGCACCGTCGCCCAGGTGGCGCGGAACGCGGGTCAGGGGGTCGTCGACCGGCTCACGCCGCGCGCGGGTGCCGCCGCCGCCCGGGTGACGGCAGGTGAGGAGGCCCTCGAGGTCTACCTCCGGGCGGTGGAGGACAGTGCGGGGACAGGAGCCTCACCGGTCTCCCGGTGAGGCCCTCGTCCGGCAGCGGGGGCCCGACCGGCGGGTGCGGGCCTGTCGACGGCTGGTCCGGCCCGGCGACGCCGGACCGGACGGAGTTGTCCTTTTTCGGGCCCGGCGTCTGGCGACCGAGCGTGAGCCCGTGGCCGGTGCCGACGTCCTCAGACCGAGGTGCGGTGCAGGCCCTCCGTCCTCCGCTCGTGGGTGGCAGGGTGGCTGGTGGCGGCCCGGGCACCGGTGTGAGCAGGACGTGACGGGCCACCGGACGCGGCTGGGTGGGGCAGGGCGCTGGCCCTGGGTGATCCTGGCCGGCGGCCCGACGTCGCCACCGCCGTGCGTGGCAGGGTGGGCCCGTGAGCCGTGTCTCGGTCGTCCTCGTCCACGGGATCCGCGCGTCCCGCACGATGTGGCGGCCCCAGCTCGCCGCGCTCGAGGAGGCCGGCGTGCCGGCCCTCGCCCCGGACCTGCCCGGCCACGGGGAGCGTGCGGGGGAGCCCTTCACCGTCGACGGCGCCCGCGCGGCGGTCGAGGAGGCGGCCCGCGCGGCCGAGGGCGCCGTCGTCGTCGTGGGCCTGTCCCTCGGTGGCTACCTCACCCTGGACTGGGCGGCGCGGACCGGGCAGCGGGTGGTGGGCGTGCTGGCGGCGGGGTGCTCCACGCAGCCGCGCGGCCCCGGCCTGACCGCCTACCGGCGGGTCGCCGCGCTCATCGCGCGCCTGCCCGACGGCGGCCGGTGGCTCAACGACACCCTCGCGCGGGTGGCGCTGCCGCCCGCGGCGCTCGCGGACCTCCACGACGGCGGCATGGAGCTCGGGGTGATGGACGCGGCGCTCGCCGCCGTCGGCGGCCTCGACCCGATCGCCGACCTGCGGGCCATCGACGCGCCCGTGCGGCTCGTCAACGGCCGCTGGGACCACTTCCGCACCCAGGAGCGGCGCTTCCTCGCCGCCTCCCGCGACGGGCGCCTGGAGATCGTCCCCGGGGCCAGCCACCTCGTCTCCCTCGTGCGTCCCGAGGAGTTCAACAGGATCATGCTCGACCTCGTCGAGGAGGTCGCACCCGGCTCGGTCAGGACCGCCCGCTCGGCGTGATCCCGCCCAGCTCCCAGGCCCGCACCCCGCCGACGATCCCCGCGCTGTTGGGGACGATGACGACGTCGTCGCCCAGCCGGTCCAGGGTCGGACCGGTGATGCGGCGCGAGTTGCCGCCACCGAGGTAGAGCCGGTCCCACAGGACCACCGGCCGCAGGGAGTCGACGACCTGCCGCACCCGCCGCGACCACATCGCGTCCCCCAGCCGCAGCCGCTCGTGCTCGCCGATGTACTCGTCGTAGGTGAGGCCCCACCGGGCCTGTGCCCGCGAGAGCTCGAGGTGCGGGGCCAGCCGGCCGCCGTCGAACAGGGCGTTGCCCAGGCCCGTGCCGAGGGTGACGACGAGCTCGAGCCCGGCGCCGGCGACGACGCCCGCACCGTGGACCTCCGCGTCGTTGAGGAGCAGCACCGGCATGCCGAGCTCGGCGCTCAGTGCCTCCTGGAGGTCGAGGTTCTCCCACGCCTCGACGAGGTCGGGCAGCACCTTGGTCCGGGGCCCGGCGCGCGTGACGTAGTGCGGGGTCGTGACGACGACGCCGTGCCGGATCATCCCCGGCATTCCCACCGTGGCGCGCTCGGCGGGCGGCAGCTGGTCGGCCAGGGACCGGATCGTGTCGACGAGCCGCTGCGGTGGCAACGGGTAGGGCGTGGCCGCCCGGACCGGCTGAGCGTGCATCGTGCCCGCCGCGTCGAGCACCGAGGCCTTGATCCCGCCGCCCCCGCAGTCGACGGCGAGCGTGGTCGGGCCGCGGCGCGCGGTGCTCAGTGGGTCCACCCGAGGGACGGTACTAGCCTGCGAGGCGTGAGCGCTGCCCCCGAGGACGAGACGGTCCGGCTGCGGCTGGACCTCCGCTACGACGGCACGGACTTCGCCGGGTGGGCTACCCAGCCCGGTCTGCGGACCGTCCAGGGGACCCTGGAGGAGGCACTGACCACCGTCCTGCGCCTGCCGGCGCCCGCACGGCTGACCGTGGCCGGGCGCACCGACGCCGGGGTCCACGCGCGCGGTCAGGTGGCCCACCTCGACGTGCCCGCCGCCGCGTGGCGGGCGGTGCCAGGGCGCAGCGAGCGCCCGCCCGAGGAGGCCCTCGCCTCCCGCCTCGCCGGCGTCCTCGGCCGGGACGCGCGCCCGCGCGGGGCGGCTGACGTCGTCGTCCACGGCGTGCGGGTCGCACCGCCCGGCTTCGACGCCCGCTTCTCCGCCGTGTGGCGGCGCTACGCCTACCGCGTGGCCGACACCCCGGCGGCCCGCGACCCGCTGCGGCGCCGTGACGTCCTGTGGCACGGGCGCCCGCTCGACGTCGCCGCCATGGACGTCGCCGTCCAGTGGCTGCGCGGGGAGCACGACTTCGCCGCGTACTGCAAGCCCCGCGAGGGGGCCACGACGATCCGTACCCTCGAGGAGCTGCGCTGGGAGCGGCGGGCCGACGGACTGGTCGTCGCGACGGTCCGCGCGGACGCCTTCTGCCACTCCATGGTGCGCGCGCTCGTCGGCGCGAGCCTCGCCGTGGGGGAGGGGCGCCGGCCCGTGGACTGGCCCGCCGCGGTCCTCGCGGCCGGGCGCCGGGACCCCGGGGTCACCGTCGCGGCGGCCCACGGGCTCACCCTCGAGGAGGTCGGCTACCCCGCCGACGAGGAGCTCGCCACCCGGGCCGCGCAGGCGCGCAACGTCCGCACCCTCCCCGCCCGGTAGGCGCGGCCCTCCCCGTGCGGCACCGCCGCGGCGGTGGCAGCCTGGACGGATGAGCGAGTCTGAGAACACCCCGGCGACCAGCGCCGACGCTGCCATCCCCAGCGACAGCGAGGGCGACACCGACCAGCTGACCAAGGAGGACACCCTCGAGCGCCGTGGCGTCGACGACCTTCTCGAGGAGGGCTACTCCCCGCCCGAGCGTGACCCGCTGCGCGGCCAGAACCTCACCCAGGCCGAGCTCATCGAGGGGGACACCCTCGCCGAGCGTCTCGACACCGAGGAGCCCGAGGTGTGGGACGAGGCCCAGGAGCCGGACCCGGACCGCGAGGCGGACCGTGCCGGCCGCATCGAGGCTGTCTCCGAGGAGGCCGTCGGCCCGCTGGGTGAGCGCGAGCAGGGCATGATGGCCCAGGACGTCGGCATCGCCGGTGGCGCCGCGACGGCCGAGGAGGCCGCCATGCGCATCCGCGAGGAGGACGACCCCATCGGACTCACCGGTGAGGGCGGCACGCCCGGCTGACCCGCGTGGCACGTCTCACTCGGGCCGCCGTCCGCCGCCTTTGACCCAGCGCGGCGGACGGCGGTACTCTTGGATGTCGTTGTGCATCCCTTTGCGCTCCCCGGTGCTCCCACTCGCCGGCGCAGCGGCGCGGATGCGCTCAGCGAGCACCACCAGACCATGGACGGCCCAGTGCGCCAACGCGCACGATGCCGCCCTCGATGAGAGAAACGAAGGCTACGCCCGTGCGCACGTACACACCGAAGCCCGGCGACGTCGAGAAGAACTGGTACGTCATCGACGCTACCGACGTCGTCCTCGGCCGACTGGCGACCCACGTCGCCACCCTGCTCCGTGGGAAGCACAAGCCGAGCTTCGCACCGCACGTCGACAACGGTGACTTCGTCATCGTCATCAACGCGGAGAAGGTCGCCCTCACCGGCAGCAAGCTCGACGACAAGATGGCCTACCGTCACTCGGGTTACCCGGGCGGCCTCAAGGCCACGAGCTACGCCCAGCTCCTCGAGCGCTTCCCGGAGCGCGCGATCGAGAAGGCCGTCCGCGGCATGGTTCCCAAGACGACCCTCGGTCGCGAGCAGCTCAAGAAGCTCAAGGTCTACGCAGGCCCGGAGCACCCCCACGCCGCGCAGCAGCCGCAGGCCTTCGAGATCACCCAGGTTGCCCAGTAGTCCGCAAGGACTCGGCAGCCTCTCACCAGGACACGAGGAGAACTGTGGCTGAGACCACTCCCGAGATCGAGCTGGACGACGAGAACGTCCCCAGCAGCTACACCACCGAGACCGACGCACCCGCCGCGGGTGCCGGTCAGAGCATCACCGCCCCCGGGCAGGCGCTCGGCCGCCGCAAGGAAGCGGTTGCGCGCGTCCGACTCGTCCCCGGGTCGGGCCAGTGGACCATCAACGGTCGCTCGCTCGAGGACTACTTCCCCAACAAGCTCCACCAGCAGCTGGTGAGCTCGCCGTTCTCGCTGCTCGACATCGAGGGCCGCTTCGACGTCGTCGCGCGGATCCACGGCGGCGGCATCTCCGGCCAGGCCGGTGCGCTGCGCCTCGGCGTGGCTCGCGCCCTCAACCTGATCGACGAGGACTCGAACCGTCCGGCGCTCAAGAAGGCCGGGTTCCTCACCCGCGACGCCCGCGCGGTCGAGCGCAAGAAGGCCGGCCTCAAGAAGGCCCGTAAGGCCCCGCAGTACTCCAAGCGCTGATCCAGCGCTGGCAGGAACGGCCCCGTCGTCAGGCGGGGCCGTTCCGCGTCCCGGCCCTCGTCTCTCCTCTCCACTGGTCCGCATATGCGGGAATTCTGCGGTCGCGCGCGGCTGAGGGCGGCAGAATTTCCGCATATGCGGACAAGGGGGGGAGGGTGGGAGGAGGGGGGGGTGGGGACTGACCTGGCACCATGGGATCGGCACAACGACCTATTGACGTGAGGAACACAGCCAATGCCCCGAATGTTCGGAACCGACGGCGTGCGCGGGCTCGCCAACCGCGACATCTCCGCGGAGCTCGCCCTCGGCCTCGGAGCCGCAGCGGCGCGGGTCCTCACCGTGGCCGCCGGCGCGGAGGGACGCCGTCCCCGCGCCGTCATCGGCCGCGACACCCGCATCTCCGGGGACTTCCTCTCCGCGGCCCTGGCCGCCGGGCTCACGAGCGCGGGCGTCGACGTCGTCGAGGTCGGCGTGCTGCCCACCCCGGGCGTGGCCCACCTGACGGCGACGACCGACGTCGACCTCGGCGTCGTCATCTCCGCCTCGCACAACCCCATGCCCGACAACGGCATCAAGTTCTTCGCCCACGGCGGCTTCAAGCTCGAGGACGCCATCGAGGACGCCATCGAGGCGAGCCTCGGCGCCGCGTGGGACCGCCCGATCGCCGACGGCGTCGGCCGTATCGAGGAGGACGCGCGGGCCGCGGACCGCACCTACATCGACCACCTCGTCGCCGCGACCGGCCGGCCGCTCGAGGGGCTGCGGATCGCCATCGACTGCGCCAACGGCGCCGCCAGCGACATCGCCCCGCTCGCGCTGCGGGAGGCGGGTGCCGACGTCGTCGTCATCAACGCCTCGCCCGACGGCCGCAACATCAACGACGACTGCGGCTCCACCCACCCCGAGCAGCTGCAGGCCGTCACGGTCGCCTCCGGCGCTGCCTTCGGTGTCGCTTTCGACGGCGACGCCGACCGCTGCATCGCCGTCGACCACGAGGGCACGATCGTCGACGGCGACCAGATCATGGGCATCCTCGCCACCGCGTTCAAGGAGCATGGCCGGCTCGCCGAGGACACCCTCGTCGTCACGGTGATGAGCAACCTCGGCCTCATCCTCGCCATGCGCGAGGCCGGGATCCGCACGGTCCAGACGGCGGTCGGTGACCGCTACGTCCTCGAGGCGATGCGCGCCGGCGGCTTCAGCCTCGGCGGCGAGCAGTCCGGCCACATCATCGCCAGCGACCACGCGACCACCGGCGACGGCCTCCTCACCGCGCTGCTCCTCGCCGCGCGCGTCGTCGAGACAGGGCGCTCGCTCGCCGAGCTCGGCTCGATCGTCACCCGCCTCCCGCAGACGCTTGTCAACGTGCCCGACGTCGACAAGGTGCGCGCCGGCACCGACGAGGGGCTGCGCGACGCCGTCGCCGCCGCCGAGCAGCGCCTGGGCGACACCGGCCGCGTCCTGCTCCGCCCGTCGGGCACCGAGGCGCTCGTGCGCGTCATGGTCGAGGCCGCCACCCAGGAGGAGGCCGACGCCGTCGCGGGGGAGCTCGCCGACGTCGTCCGCGCGCGCGTCGCGCTCGGCTGACCCGGGGGCCGCCTCAGGGTGATCCCCGGTGACACCGGGGCACCCGGCACGGTCTAATGGTCCGGTGACAGGAACCGGTGCCCGATGACGGCGGCCATGGCGGCGATCGAGGCCTGGGTGCTCGGCATGGCCGACTCCCCGTGGCTGCTCGTCGCGGTCCTCGTCCTGGCGACCATCGACGGGTTCTTCCCGCCGGTGCCCAGCGAGTCGATCGTCATCGGCGTCGCCGTGCTCGCGATGACGGGTGACGGGCCCAGCCTGTGGCTGCTCGTCCTCGTGGCGGCGGTGGGCGCATTCGCCGGGGACCTCATCGCCTACACGATCGGCACCCGGGTGCCCATCGACCGGCTGCGCATCTTCCAGGGCAGACGTGGCAGGGCCAGCCTCGGGTGGGCCCGGCGCGCCCTGGCCCAGCGGGGCACCGTGCTCATCCTCTCCGCGCGCTTCGTCCCGATCGGGCGGGTGGCGGTCAACATGACGGCCGGTGCGGTCCACTTCCCCCGCCCGCGGTTCATCCTCATCGCCGCGATCGCCGCCGTCGTGTGGGGCGGGTACTCCACGCTCCTGGGGATCGGCGCCGGCGTCTTCCTCCACGACCACCCGCTCGTGGCGATCGCCGTCGGCGTCGCCGGCGGGGTGGTCATCGGGTTCGTCGTGGACGCCCTCCTGCGGTGGGTGCACCGGCGGTTCGGCGGCAAGCTGCCCGAGAGCCTGGAGGTGCTCGCCCCGGACTACGTGGCCGCGCCGGACCCCGCCGAGCCGCGCCGCGACGAGCGCACGAGCACGCCCGGCTAGATCTTGCGCAGGCGCATCCGGTGCATGCGGTGGTCGCCGGACTTGGTGAGCACCAGGGAGGCGCGCCCACGGGTGGGCAGGATGTTCTCCTCGAGGTTCGGCTCGTTGATCGAGCCCCAGATCCGGGTGGCCGTCTCGACGGCCTCCTCGTCGCTCAGCGCCGCGTAGCGGTGGAAGTAGGAGCGGGGGTCGGCGAAGGCCGTCTCGCGCAGCGACAGGAAGCGGTTGACGTACCAGCGGCGCACGTCGCTCGTCCGCGCGTCGACGTAGATCGAGAAGTCGAAGAAGTCGCTCACCGCGAGGCTGGGCGCGCCGTCGGACGTCGTGCGGGCGGGCTGCAGGACGTTGAGGCCCTCGACGATGAGGACGTCGGGGCGGTGCACGGTGATCTCCCGGCCCGGCACGATGTCATAGGTGAGGTGGTCGTAGACCGGGGCGGTGACCTCGGGGACGCCGGACTTCACCGCACTGAGGAAGCGGAGCAGCGCGCGCTGGTCGTAGGACTCGGGGAAGCCCTTGCGGGACATGAGGCCCCGGCGCTCGAGCTCGGCGTTGGGGTGGAGGAAGCCGTCCGTCGTCACGAGGTCCACGCGCGGCATCCCCGACCAGCGGCGCAGCATCTCCCGCAGCAGCCGCGACGTCGTCGACTTCCCGACGGCGACCGAGCCGGCCACCCCGATGACGAAGGGCGTGCGGCCCATCCGCTCCCCGAGAAAGGTCGAGGTCACCGAGCCGAGACGGCGGGAGGAGGCGACGTACAGCGACAGCAGGCGGGACAGCGGCCGGTAGACCGTGTCCACCTCGATGAGGTCCACGGGGTCGCCCAGGCCGCGGAGCCGGTCGATGTCCGCCGAGGTGAGCGGCTGGGGGGTCGCGGCCGACAGCCGGCTCCACGCCGCGCGGTCGAACTCGAGGAAGGGGGAGGTGGCCGGCTGCGTCGCCGACGTCGCTGCCTGCGGGGACGTCACTCCACCAGTCTGGCGCACGGCAGCCGGTGGTGCGCACCGCCGTCGGCCCGGCGCGTGCGTGAGGCAGACCACCGGCAAGTACGCTGGAGACCATGTGCGGAATCGTGGGAGCAGTGTCCGTCGCGGCCGCGGCCACCCCGCCTGTCGACGTCGTGCTCGACGGCCTCGCCCGTCTCGAGTACCGGGGCTACGACTCCGCGGGCATCGCCGTCGTCGCCGACGGCGCCCTCGTGGTGCGGAAGAAGGCGGGCAAGCTCCGGGGGCTGCTCGACGAGCTCGAGCGGGAACCGCTGCCCGCCACGCAGGCGGCGATCGGGCACACGCGCTGGGCCACGCACGGCGCGCCGACCGACGAGAACGCCCACCCGCACCTGTCCGGCGACGGGCGCCTGGCGCTCATCCACAACGGCATCATCGAGAACTTCGCCGCGCTCCGGAAGGAGCTCCTCGCCGAGGGCGCCACCTTCGCCTCGCAGACCGACACCGAGGTCGTGGCCCACCTCCTGGGCCGCACCTACGCGGGCGACCTCACCGCCGCGATGCTCGAGGTCACCAAGCGCCTCGATGGCGCCTTCACGCTCCTCGCCGTCCACGCCGACCACCCGGGCACGATCGTCGCCGCCCGCCGCAACTCCCCGCTCGTCATCGGGCTTGGCGACGGCGCGAACTACCTGGGCTCCGACGTCGCCGCCTTCGTCTCGCAGACGAAGTCCGCGCTCGAGGTCGACCAGGACCAGGTCGTCACCATCACCGGGGACTCGGTCAGCGTCGTCGACGCCGCCGGGGAGCCCGTGGAGCCGCGCGCCTTCACCGTCGAGTGGGACGCCGCGGCGGCCGTCAAGGGCGGCTTCGCCTCCTTCATGGACAAGGAGATCCACGACCAGCCGCAAGCCGTGGCCGACACGCTGCTCGGGCGCACCGACGAGCTCGGGCGCCTCAAGCTCGACGAACTGCGCATCGACGAGACGATCCTGCGGAGCATCGACAAGATCATCGTCGTCGCGTGCGGTACTGCCGCCTACGCCGGGCACGTGGCGAAGTACGCGGTCGAGCACTGGTGCCGCATCCCGGTCGAGGTCGAGCTCGCCCACGAGTTCCGCTACCGCGACCCGGTCGTCAACGAGAAGACCCTCGTCGTGGCGATCTCCCAGTCGGGGGAGACGATGGACACGATCATGGCGGTGCGCCACGCCCGCGAGCAGGGCTCCAAGGTGCTCGCCGTCGTCAACACCTACGGCTCGACCATCGCCCGCGAGTCCGACGCCGTGCTCTACACGCACGCCGGGCCGGAGGTCGCCGTCGCCTCGACGAAGGCCTTCATCGCCCAGATCACCGCGACCTACCTGCTCGGCCTGTACCTCGCCCAGCTGCGCGGCAACAAGTACATCGACGAGGTCGCCGACTACCTCACCGAGCTCGGCCGCATCCCCGCGAAGATCGAGGAGGTCCTCGCTCGCCAGGAGCAGGTCCGCGAGGTCGCTCGCGCGATGAAGGACACCACCTCGGTGCTCTTCCTCGGGCGCCACGTCGGCTTCCCGGTGGCCCTCGAGGGTGCGCTCAAGCTCAAGGAGCTCGCCTACATCCACGCCGAGGGCTTCGCGGCCGGCGAGCTCAAGCACGGTCCGATCGCGCTCATCGAGGAGGGCCAGCCGGTCTTCGTCGTCGTGCCGACCCCGCGCCGTCCCACCCTGCACGCCAAGGTCATCTCCAACATCCAGGAGATCCGGGCCCGTGGCGCGCGCACCCTCGTCATCGCCGAGGACGGTGACGAGGACGTCACGCCCTACGCCGACGTCGTCTTCCGCTACCCGCCCACGCCCACGCTCATGGCCCCGCTCGTCTCCGTCGTCCCGCTGCAGATCTTCGCCGGCGAGCTGGCCAGCGCCAAGGGCTACGACGTCGACCAGCCGCGCAACCTCGCCAAGTCCGTCACCGTCGAGTGAGCATCGTCGGGGTGGGCATCGACGTCGTCGACGTCGAGCGCTTCATGCGGACGCTCGAGCGCACGCCGCGGCTGCGGGAGAAGCTCTTCACGCCCGAGGAGCGCGAGCTGCCGCCCGCCTCGCTGGCGGCGCGCTTCGCGGCCAAGGAGGCGATCGCCAAGGCGCTCGGCGCGCCGGGCGGGATGTCGTGGCAGGACTGCACGGTGGAGCGGGTGGTCGGCGGCGCGCCCGTCGTCCACGTGCGCGGCTCGGTCCTCGCGCGGGCCGAAGAGCTGGGGATCCGGACCTGGCACCTGTCCATCTCCCACGACGCCGGGATCGCCTCCGCCATGGTCCTCGCCGAGCGCTGAGCCGCCCGCCCCGCCTCTCCGCCGACAGCTGAGGTGTTCCTGGCAGTGGGAACTCACCCCGTCCGCGCTGGATGCCGCGGGTAACAACTCAGCTGTCGGCGGTGGGAGGGGGCCTGGCTCGGCGGCGGGGTCCGGGGGCACGGGACACAATGAGGGCATGATCCGTGCGTACGAGGCCGAGACGGTCCGGGCGGCCGAGGCGCCGCTGCTCGCCTCCACCGCGACCGACGAGCTGATGAAGCAGGCCGCCTTCGCCGTCGCCACCGAGGTGCTGCGCGAGCTGCGCCGCCTCGAAGCGCGCCGGAGCGGGAGCACGGTCCTCCTCCTCGTGGGCGGCGGCAACAACGGCGGGGACGCCCTGTACGCCGGCGGCTACCTCGCGCGGCGGGGGCTGCAGGTCGTCGCCGCGCTGTGCACGGACCGGCCGCACGAGCGTGGTCTCACCGCGGCCCGCAGCGCCGGCGTGCGTGTCCGCCCCCTTCTCGACGAGGACGGCCGCCCGCGCGGCGAGGAGCTCGCCGTCCTCGCCGACCGCGCCGGTGTGTGGGTCGACGGACTCACCGGCACCGGCGGCCGCGGCGGCCTGCGCGAGCCCCTCGCCGGCATCGTCACCGCCCTCGAGGACCGGCGTTCCCTCATGCCGGACGAGCCGACCGTCGTCGCCGTCGACGTCCCCTCGGGCATCGGCGTCGACGACGGCACCGTCCCCGGCCCGGTCCTGCGCGCCGACGTCACCGTGACGATGGGCGCCGCCAAGCCTGGCCTGCTCCTGCGGCCCGCGGAGGCGCTGGCGGGGCGCGTCGTCGTCGTCGACCTCGGCCTGGCCCCGCACCTCGGTGAGCCGGCGCTGCGCCGCCTCACCCCGGCCGACGTCGCCGACCTGCTCCCCGCGCCCGTGGCGACCGATCACAAGTACACCCGGGGGGTGCTCGGTCTCGTCGCCGGCTCGACCACCTACCCGGGCGCCGCCGTCCTCGCCGCCGCCGGCGCCCTGCGCACCGGGCTCGGCATGGTCCGCTACCTCGGCCCGGACGCCGTCGCGCGGGTCATCCACGGGCGCTTCCCCGAGGTCGTCGTCGGTGGCGGACGCGTCCAGGCCTGGGCCCTGGGCAGCGGCATCGACCCCGACGACGACGCCCGGGCCGACGACGTGCGCGACACCCTCCGGCGCGCCCTCGCCGACGGCGTCCCCGCCGTGCTCGACGCCGGCGCCCTGACGCTCGCGCCCGACCGGCTCACCCCCACCACCGTCCTCACCCCGCACGCCGGGGAGCTGGCCCGGCTGCTCACCGCCCGCGGGGAGGGGACCGACCGCGCCGACGTCGAGGCCGCACCCCTCGAGCTGGCCCGCCGGGCCGCCGCGCTCACCGGCGCTGTCGTCCTCCTCAAGGGACCGACCACCGTCGTCGCCGCCCCGGGCGGCGCCGCGCTCAGCCAGTCGGACGGCACGCCCTGGCTCGCCACCGCCGGCACCGGCGACGTCCTCGCCGGGGTGCTCGGCGCCCTGCTCGCCGTCCGCGGGGAGGACCTCACCGACGGCCAGGACCCCGACGGCACCCTCACCGCCGAGCTCGCCGCCGCCGCGGCCCTCGTCCACGGCCGCGCCGGGACCCGCGCCTCGGCCGGCGGACCCGTCACCGCCCTGCAGGTCGCCGACGCGGTCCCCGGGGTCGTCGCCGCGCTGCTCGCGGACCGCTGAGGCCGCGCGGCGCCGTGGCAGACTCGGCACCGTGAGCTACTACCCGGCACGGGCGGTCGTCGACCATGCCGCCATCCGCGCGAACGTCGAGCGGTTGCGGGCCGTCGCGGGCGCCGCGGAGGTCATGGCCGTGGTCAAGGCGGACGCCTACGGGCACGGGATCGTCCCCGTCTCGCGCACGGCGCTGGCCGCCGGTGCGACGTGGCTGGGTGTGGCCCAGCTCGGCGAGGCCCTCGAGCTGCGCGCGGCGGGCGTCGACGCGCCCCTCCTCACCTGGATCTACGGCCCCGGGGCCCCGCTCGCCGAGGCGCTGGCCGCGGACCTCGACCTCTCTGCGTCGGCACCGTGGGCCCTGGACGAGCTCGCGGCCGCCGCCCGCGTCACCGGCCGCGCCGCCCGCGTCCACCTCAAGGCCGACACCGGCATGGCCCGCGGCGGCGCCCGGCCCACGCAGTGGGCCGAGCTCGTCGACCACGCGGCCCGTCTCGCGGCGGAGGGCACCGTCGACGTCGTCGGCGTGTGGTCCCACCTCGCCCGCGGTGACGAGCCGGCCGAGCCGACGACGGCCACGCAGCTCGCGGCCTTCCGTGACGCCGTCGCCACGGCCGAGCGGGCGGGGCTGCGGCCCGACGTCCGGCACCTCGCCGCCTCCTCCGGCACCCTCTTCCACCCCGACACCCACCTCGACCTCGTCCGCCCCGGCGTGGCCCTCTACGGGCTCTCGCCCGCCCCCGACGTCGCCGACGCCGTCGCCCTCGGCCTGCGTGCCGCCATGCGGCTGGAGGCGGAGGTCGTCCACGTCAAGGACGTGCCCGCCGGCACCCCCGTCGGCTACGGCCACACCTACACGACGCCGTCGGCCGCGCGGCTCGCGCTCGTCCCCCTCGGCTACGGCGACGGCATCCCCCGCCACGCCGGCAACGCGGGGCCGGTACGCGTGGGCCGGCACCGCGGCCGGGTCACCGGGCGGGTGAGCATGGACCAGGTGGTCGTCGACCTCGGGCCCGACGGCGCGGACGTGTCGGTCGGTGACCGCGCCGTGCTCCTCGGTGACGCCCGCGACGGCGACCCGACGGCGCAGGACTGGGCCGACGCCGCCGGCACCATCAGCTACGAGATCGTCACCCGCCTCGGCAGCCGCATCCCCCGCACCCACGTCTCGCAGGAGGACCCCTCATGACCACCTGGCAGCCCGCCGACCCCGATGCCACCCGCGAGCTCGGGCGCCGCCTCGCCGGCGTCCTGCGCGCCGGCGACCTCGTCGTCCTCACCGGGGACCTCGGCGCCGGGAAGACGACCCTCACCCAGGGCATCGGCGCCGGGCTGGGCGTGCGCGGCCAGGTCGCCTCACCCACCTTCATCATCGCGCGCGCCCACCCGAGCCTGGGGGAGGGGCCCGACCTCGTCCACGTCGACGCCTACCGCCTCCAGTCCCTCGCCGAGGTCGACGCCCTCGACCTCGACAGCTCCCTGGAGGACTCCGTCACCGTCGTCGAGTGGGGCGAGGGCATGGTCGAGGGGCTGGCCGAGGACCGGCTCGAGATCATGGTCGCCCGCCCGCGCGGCGGCCTGCGGGACGCGGACGAGGTTGCCGACGCCGGTGCCCGCACCGTGACGATCCACGCCCACGGGCCCCGGTGGGAGGGCGTCGACCTCGCCGCCGCCCTCGACGCGGACGCGGCCGGGACCGTCCGGTGACCAGGCGCCGGCTGGCCGGGCTGCTCCTCGCGGCCGCGGTCCTGCTCCACCCGGCCGCTGCCACCGCCGCGACGGACGCGCCGAGCGAGCCCGCGCCCGGCGCCCCGGCCACCGACGTGCCCGCCGAGGTCTCCGCCTGGTTCGCCGAGGAGGGCGACGACGCCGTCGCCGACCTCGGTGAGGACCTCACCCTCAGCGCCCCCCGCCGGGTCGCGACGTGGAACGACGCGTACGTCGCCGGCGAGGAGCCCGACGTCCCGGCCGCCCCCGTCGAGGAGTGGGTCGCGGCCGTCGTCCGGCGCACCGCCGAGACGCCCGAGCCGGTGGCGGTGGTCCGCGCAGGCGCGGCGGGCGGCCCGCTCGAGCTGCTTGACGTCACCGAGGACACCGAGCTCGCCGGCGCCCTCCAGAAGATCCCCTCCGGCACGGTCCTCATCCGCGACGACACCGTCGAGGGCTGGTTCGGCCTGCTTGACGGGGAGGTGTGGCCACTCACCGAGGGGGCGCGCAGCGTCCTCCAGGGCGCCCTGCCCGCCGAGGTCTTCCAGGACTTCCTCGCCGCGTGGCGCGGGGAGTCGCCGCCCGCGGCGGTGCCAAGCACGTCCGAGGGGGAGGAGGACACCCTGTCCCCACTCGTCCCGATCGGAGTCATCGTGCTTGCCGGTGCGGGGATCGCCATCCTGCTGGTACGCCAGTACCGCCAGGCCGACTCGCGCATCGCGGCCGACGTCCACGCCGGGATGGCGCCGCCGCCCGAGGACACCGACGCCGACGGCCCGCGCCCGGAGCAGCCCGGCGGGTGACCGCCGCCGACGGCGGACTACGCTGGGTGCCGTGCGAACCCTGTGCATCGACACCTCCGCCGGCAGTGCGGTCGCCCTCCACGACGACGACGCCGGCGTGCTGGCCCGCGCCCGCAGCGCCGACCACCGCGGCCACGCCGAGCGCCTCTCCGCGCTCGTCGCCGAGGTTCTCGAGACCGCGGGGCTGAGCGCCTCCGACGTCGACCGCGTGGCCGTCGGCACCGGGCCGGCGCCCTACACCGGCCTGCGGGTCGGTCTCGTCACCGCCCTCACCTTCGCCCGTGCCCGCCGGATCCCGGTCCACGGCGTCAGCAGCCTCGACGTCCTCGCGCGCCAGGTCCTCGACGTCCGCCCAGGCTCCACCGTCCTCGTCCTCGGGGACGCGCGGCGCAAGGAGGTCTACTCCGCCCGCTACCGCGCGCTCGGGCAGGACGACGTCGAGGTCCTGTCCGAGCCGCGCGTGGGGCCCGCCGCCGAGCTCGCCGAGGACCCGCTGGACGCGGCGGTGGACGAGGGGCCCGTCGTCGTCGCCGGTCCTGGCGCCCTCCTGTACGCCGACGTCCTGCCCCCCACCCCCGGCACGCCGGACGAGGTCGACGCCGCCGTCCTGGCCCGCGTCGTGCGCGCCCGGCTGGCGCGCGCTGAGGCGGGGGAGGAGGTCGCGCTCGGCACCGAGCCGCTGTACCTGCGCCGCCCCGACGTCACCCCGGCGGCGGCGCGCAAGCGCGCCTCGTGATCCTGCGGCCGCTGCGGGAGGACGACCTCGACCGGGTCATGGAGCTCGAGCGCGCGCTCTTCGGGCAGGGGGCGTGGTCGCGGGCGGCCTACCGGGAGGAGCTGGGCCACGCGGGCCGGTACTACGTCGCGGCGGAGAGCGACGGCGTCGTCGTCGGCTACGCGGGCATCGCGCTGGGGGAGGACAGCGAGGTCATGACGGTGGGGGTGGCCGCCGCCCACCGCGGCCGCGGCACCGGTGCCGCGCTGCTCGCCGACCTCCTCGAGCAGGCGCGTGCCGCGCGGGCCCGCCACGTCTTCCTCGAGGTCCGGGCGGGCAACCTGGGCGCGCAGCGGCTCTACGAGCGCGCCGGCTTCGTGCCGATCGGGACGCGGCGGCGCTACTACGGCGACGAGGACGCCGTCGTCATGCGCCTCACCCTGCGCTCTGGTCAGGGCGACCTCACGGCCGCCCCGTAGCCCTCAGAGGACGACGGCGGCGGTCTCGAAGTCGAGACGGCCGGCGCGCGGGCGCACCGCCCCGGGCTCCGCGCTCGCACCGTGGCCGACGTTGAGCACCGCGAGGGTGCGCCAGCCGGACTCGGCGAAGAGCTCGGCGTCCACGCCCGCCGCGTCGAGGCCGGTCATCGGGCCCACGGCCAGCCCGGCGGCGCGCAGCCCGAGGATGAGGTAGCCGAGCTGGATGAGCCCGTTGGTGCGGGCGAAGGACTCCCGGAACTCCGGGTCGCCCGCCATCTTCTCCCGGGCACCGGCGCGGTGCGGGGCGAGAAGCTCGAGGTGCTCGTGGAAGGCGGGGTCGCAGGCGGCGACGACGGTGAGCGGCGCCGCCAGGGTCTTGGCCTTGTTGCCCTCGTTGAGGTGGGCCACGAGGCGCTCGCGAGCGGCGGGGGACTCCACCACCGCGAGGCGCAGCGGCTGCCCGTTCATCGCCGTCGGCGCCCAGCGAACAGCCTCGTAGACCTCGCGCACGAGCTGCACGTGGACCGGCTCCGGGGTGAAGGAGTTGGTCGTGCGCGCGTCGTGGAAGATCGCGCGCGGCAGGTCGGTCACGGGGGTCATCTCGGTGGTCATGTGCACGGCAACCTCCCGGGCGCGGGGAACCATCCGCCCGGGTGCTGTGAGGTCAGCCACAGGTGTTGCCGGGTGGTGGGCGCATTACCCTGTGGGGGTGAGCCAACCCCTGGTCCTCGGCATCGAGACGAGCTGCGACGAGACCGGCTTCGCGCTGGTGAGAGGCCGCGAGCTGCTCGCCGACGTGACGGCCTCCTCCATGGACGAGCACGCGCGCTTCGGCGGGATCGTCCCGGAGGTCGCCAGCCGCGCGCACCTCGAGGCCTTCGTCCCCACGCTCGACGCCGCGCTCGACGCCGCGGGCTGCCGCCTCGAGGACGTCGACGCCGTCGCCGTCACCGCCGGCCCGGGCCTCGTCGGGTCCCTCACCGTGGGGCTCGCCGCCGCGAAGTCGCTCGCGCTGGCGCTGGACCGGCCGCTGTACGGCGTCAACCACGTCATCGGGCACATCGCCGTGGACGAGCTCGTCCACGGCGCCTTCCCCGACCACTTCGTCGGGCTCGTCGTCTCCGGCGGGCACACCAGCCTGCTCGAGGTGCGCGACGTCGCGACCGACGTCGTCGAGCTCGGGCAGACCCTCGACGACGCCGCCGGTGAGGCCTTTGACAAGGTCGGCCGCCTGCTCGGCCTGCCCTACCCCGGCGGCCCGCACGTCGACCGCCTCTCCCAGCAGGGGGACCGCACCGCGATCCGCTTCCCTCGCGGCCTGTCCAAGGGCAAGGACGTGGTTCGCCACCCCTACGACTTCTCCTTCTCCGGCCTCAAGACGGCCGTCGCCCGGTACGTCGAGGGCGTCGAGGACGCCGGGGAGGAGCTCCCCGCCGCCGACGTCGCCGCCTCCTTCTCCGAGGCCGTCGCCGACGTGCTCGTGAGCAAGACCCTCGCCGCGTGCCAGCGGACGGGCACGCAGACGGTCGTCATCGGCGGCGGGTTCTCCGCGAATTCGCGGCTGCGCGAGCTGGCCGCCGAGCGCGGCGCGGAGCACGGCATCGAGGTGCGCATCCCGCCGATCCGCTACTGCACGGACAACGGCGCGATGATCGCGGCCCTGGGTTCGGCGATGCTCCGCTCGGGCGTGGGCCCCTCCGCGTGGGACATCCCCGCCGACTCGGGCATGCCGCTCACCACCGTCCGCGCCTAACTCGTTTGCGTCGCACTTTCCACTCCTCCGGGGGTGACGGAAAGGGCGCGACAAGAGCGAGAAGTGCGACGTAAGTGGCGGCGGCAGGCGCCGCGCCGCTCAGAGGGGGCGGCCGGCTCTCATCTCCGCCACGAGGGAGGCGACGACGGCGTCGAGGTCGCCGTCGTGGCGGCGTGCCACACGGCGCTGACGCTGGTAGGACGCCCCCTTGGTGAGGATCGTGCGGATGCCGCCGAGCTCCTCGAGGCAGCCTAGGCGCTCGGCGACCGGCTCCAGCCGGGGGAGCAGCTCGGTGACGGCCTCGCTGACGAGCTGCTCGTTGCCGGCGGCGTCGAGGATGACGATCGCGTCCATGCCGTAACGCGCCGAGCGCCACTTGTTCTCCTGGAGGAACCACTGGGGCATCCGGGGCAGCTCCTCGCCGTTGTCGAGCATGGTGGAGAAGTGCTCGACGAGGCAGTGGACGAGCGCCGCGAGGGCGAGGACCTCGGTGAGGTTGGAGGCGCCGTCGAACACGCGCATCTCCAGGGTGCCCAGGTGCGGCGCGGGCCGGATGTCCCAGCGGATCTCGCCCAGTGAGTCGATGACGCCGGTGTGGAGCATGTCCCCGGCGTAGGCCTCGAGCTCGTGCCACTCGTCGAAGACCTGCGGCAGCCCCGCCGTGGGCAGCTGCTGGAACAGGAGCGCGCGGTTGGAGGCGTAGCCCGTGTCGCGTCCTGCCCAGAACGGGGAGGAGGAGGCCAGGGACTGGAGGTGCGGTAGGTAGCACAGCACCGCCCGCAGGATGGGCAGCACCTTGCGCCGGTCCTCGATGCCGACGTGCACGTGGACGCCGTAGATGACCATCTGGCGGCCCCACCACTGCGTCCGCTCGATGAGGGTCGCGTAGCGCTCCTTGTTCGTCACCCGCTGGAAGTCGTAGCGGGCGAAGGGATGCGTGCCCGCGCACATGAGGTCCACGCGCAGCGGGTCGAGCACGGCGCGCAGCTCCTCGACGGTGCGCGCGAGGTCCGCGCCCGCCCCGCGCACCGTCGTCGCGACACCGGAGACGACCTCGATGGTGTTGAGGAGGAGCTCGGGGTGGATGTGGGGGTGCGCGTCCGCGCCGGGCGGGCGCACCGCCTCGAGGACGGTGGGGGCGACCTGTCGCAGGTCGCCAGAGTCGACGTCGACGAGGGCGAGCTCCCACTCGATCCCCACCGTCGATCGCGCCGACGGGGCGAAGTCGATCTCCATGGGGACATGATGCCGTCCGCGGGCGCGATGCGCCGCCACGGCGGCCACCGCCGTGGGCTAGTCGGGGGCCGTGACCGGCTCGACGACGATGACGCTCTGCCGGCCGGCGAGCCGGGTGAGGACGACCGTCGCGGCGTTCGGGCCGCTGGGGGAGAGCTGTCGGCGCAGCTGCCCGGGCTCGACGGCGGTGCCGCGCTTCTTGATCGTCACCGTCCCTATCTGCCGGTCGCGCAGGTAGGCCCGCAGCGTCTTGAGCGCGAAGGGGAAGGAGTCGAGCACCCGGTAGGCGGTGAGGAACGGGGAGTGCACGAGCCGCGGCCCGGTGAGGTAGGCGATGGACTCGGCCACCAGGCCCGCGCCCACCTCGTCCCCGGCGAGGGCGACGAGACCGGCTCGGATGACCGCGCCGTCGGGCTCGTAGAGGTAGCGGTCCAGGTCCCGCACCTGGCCCGCCCGCAGGGGGGCGTCGGCGGCCTCCACCTCCGAGGTGAGACGGTGTGCGCGGCCCGCGCGGTCCAGGACGAGGGCGCTGCGCCCCGGCCCCTCCGGAGCGAGCGGCCCGAACCACAGGCCCGCCTCGACGACGTCCCCCGCCACGCTCACCCACTGGGCGTGCGCGTCGGCGGGCAGGGCAGTGTGCGGGATGCCCGGGGCGACCTTGAGGCCGAGGGCGGGCACCCGGTCGCGCAGCGCGAGGACGTCGTCGAGCGACGGGGAGTAGGCGGAGGGGTCGAAGATGCGGCGGCCGCCGCGGGTGCGCCGCGCGGGGTCGGCGAAGACGGCGTCGACGCCGTCGAGGTCGGTGGCGAGCGCGTCACCGTGGACGACGGTGACCTCGGGGAAGTGGCGCAGGTTGACGGTCGCGACGGCTGCGGTGAGCTCGTCGAGCTCGACGGCGAGGACGGGCAGCCCGAGGCCGCCCAGTGCCATCGCGTCCCCGCCGATGCCGCAGCCGAGGTCGGCGACGCGGGTGGAGCCGGCCGCGGAGAAGCGGGCGGCGTGGTGCGCGGCGACGGTGAGCCGGGTGGACTGCTCGAGGCCCGCCTGGGTGAAGACCATCCCGTTAGCGAACTCCCCGAACTTGGCCCGCCCCTTGGCGCGCAGCCGCGACTGGGTCATCGCGGCGGCGACGAGCTCGGGGTCCAGACCCCGGTCGCGCAGCGCCGTCGAGAGGGTGAGTGCGGTCGTCTCGTCGTAGGGCGGCAGCTGGCCGAGCAGGGCCCAGCCCTCGGGGGAGAGCAGCTTGCTCAGCGCACTGGCGTCCACCACACGATCGTAGGCGCCCGACTCGTTGGCACTCACCTTGACCGAGTGCTAACGCGGGCATAGATTTGGGCGTGCGACGGCCCTCGGGCCCCGCGACTGCACCAGAACCACGGGCCGACCCCCGCGACGGCGGCCCGCCGGCCATGGTGCGACTGACCTTGTTCCGTTACTCACCTAAGCGAAGGGGAGGTCCGCAGTGTCGGTCTCCATCAAGCCCCTCGAGGACCGCATCGTCGTGCAGACCCTCGAGGCCGAGCAGACCACCGCGTCTGGCCTCGTCATCCCGGACACCGCCCAGGAGAAGCCCCAGGAGGGCTCCGTCGTCGCCGTCGGCCCCGGCCGCGTGGACGACAAGGGCAACCGCGTCCCCGTGGACGTGGCCGTGGGTGACGTCGTCATCTACAGCAAGTACGGCGGTACCGAGGTGAAGTACGCCGGCGAGGAGTACCTCATCCTCTCCGCGCGCGACGTTCTCGCCGTCGTCGAGAAGTGACGTCCTCCTAGGACAAGCGAAGGGCCCCGGTCGCAAGACCGGGGCCCTTCGTCGTACGACGGATGTGGCGCGTCAGCTGGCGCGGCGCAGCGGGGTGGAGAGGATCTGCTGGCGGTCGTCCTCGGACAGACCGCCCCACACGCCGTAGGGCTCGCGGACCTTCAGTGCGTGCTCACGGCACTGCTGGATGACGGGGCACTCGGCGCACACGGCCTTGGCCGCCTCGTCGCGGCGGCGCCGGGTGCCACCCCGCTCGCCCTCGGGGTGGAAGAAGAGGTTGGGGTCGGCCTCGCGGCACTTGCCCTGGTACTGCCATTCCCAGAGGTCCATGACCGGTCCGGGAAGCCTGCTGAGCTCTGCCATCGTCGTACTCCTTCACATCCGTGCTGCGCGACCTCGGTGCCGCGGGGCCAATGAGGAAGAACCTAGCAACCGATGCATGCATTGTTCAAGCCCCTCGCGAAAGTAGTTCAGGAAACGATCCGCTAACGGGCATCGACCGCGCCGCGAGCGGGGCAGCCGTGCCGGTCGGTGCGCTCCTGGCGCGGCGGACGTGCCCGGACCGCCGGCCGGGTGCAGAATCGAGGCCGACGAAGGAGGACTGGTGGCTCGAGCGACCCCCGGATCGGGCGGGGACTCCCGGATGGACGCTGCACCCCTCACCGTGGCGGCCGTTGCCCGGACCTTGGGCGTGGCCGCGTCGACCCTGCGCACGTGGGACCGCCGGTACGGCCTGGGCCCCTCCGCGCACCAGGCCGGCAGCCACCGCCGGTACACGCCCGACGACGTCGCCCGCCTCCAGACGATGCGGCGCCTCACCCTGCGCGGGGTCGCGCCGGTCGACGCCGCCCGCATCGCCACCGAGTCCGGCACGGGTGACCCTCGCGGCGGGGAGGACGCCGGCCCCGCGGAGGAGACCGACGACGGCTCGCTCGCGCTGGACCCGCTCACCCTGGCCGCGGCCGCCGTCGAGCCGGACCTGCGGCGCGTCCACCGGATGCTCAGCCGCGCCACCCGGGAGGCCGGCGTCGTCGCCGTCTGGACCGACCTCGTGCGGCCCGCGGCGGAGATGGTCGACCAGGGGCGCCACCGCCTCGGCGAGCGGCCCGGCAGCGACCCCCACGGCGTCATGCGCCTCGGTCTGATGCAGGCGATCCGCGACCTCGCCGCGTCCGGTCCGGCGCCGGTGCGGATCCTCACCGCCGTCGCCGACCGCGTGCCGGCGCACGTCATCGCCGGCGGGCTGGCGGAGGCCGGGGTAGGGGCGCTCGTCGTCCCGGCCGAGCACCTGCCCGAGGGCCCCGGACAGCTCCCCTGGTTGCCCGAGGGCGAGGCGACCGCGCTCGCGGTGATCGGTAACCCGCCGGGTGCGGAGGAGGTCGCCACCCAGGCCTCCGAGCGCGGCGACGTCGACGTCTTCCTCCTCGGCGACGCGAGCCCTTCGCTGTGGCTGCCCCACGTGCACCGCGTGCGGACCGCCGCGGCGGCAGTGGCGGAGATCGCCGCCGCCGTCCGTGACTAGACCCACCTCCACCACCTGCCGCTCGCGCACGTAGGATCGGGGTGTGAGCGACTTCCACGTGACGGACCCCTTCGGCTTCACCGGCCTGACCTACGACGACGTCCTCCTGCTTCCCGGGCCCACCGACGTCATCCCGTCCGAGGTGGACACGACGGCGCGGCTGACCAAGGAGATCTCCCTGCGCGTGCCGCTGCTCTCGGCGGCCATGGACACCGTGACCGAGGCGCGCATGGCGATCGCCATGGCGCGCCAGGGCGGCATCGGGATCCTGCACCGCAACCTCTCGATCGAGGCGCAGGCGCAGCAGGTGCAGACCGTCAAGCGTTCGGAGTCGGGCATGATCACCGACCCCGTCACGGTCGGGCCCGGCGCCACCCTCGCGGAGCTCGACGCGCTGTGCGCGCGCTACCGCGTCTCCGGCCTGCCGGTCGTCGACGAGCGGGGCGTGCTGCTCGGCATCATCACCAACCGCGACACCGCCTTCATCGACCGGGCCGAGTTCGAGGGCCGCCTCGTGCGCGACGTCATGACGCCGATGCCGCTCGTCACCGGCCCTGTGGGGATCAGCCGCGACGACGCCGCCTCGCTGCTCGCCCGGCACAAGATCGAGAAGCTGCCGCTCGTTGACGCCGACGGCGTGCTCCGGGGGCTCATCACCGTCAAGGACTTCGTCAAGTCCGAGCAGTACCCCCTCGCCACCAAGGACGACGAGGGCCGCCTGCGCGTGGGGGCGGCGATCGGCTTCTTCGGCGACGCGTGGGACCGGGCGACGGCCCTCGTCGAGGCCGGTGTCGACGTCCTCGTCGCCGACACCGCCAACGGTCACGCCCGCCTGCTGCTCGAGATGGTGACGCGGCTCAAGAAGGACCCCGCAACCAGCCACGTCCAGGTCATCGGCGGCAACGTCGCCACGCGCGAGGGCGCGCAGGCACTCGTCGACGCCGGCGCGGACGCCGTCAAGGTCGGCGTGGGGCCCGGCTCGATCTGCACCACGCGCGTGGTCGCCGGCGTCGGCGTCCCGCAGGTCAGCGCCATCCACCTCGCTGCCCAGGCGTGCAAGCCGGCCGGCGTCCCGGTCATCGGCGACGGCGGCCTGCAGTACTCCGGCGACATCGCCAAGGCGCTCGTCGCCGGAGCGGACACCGTGATGCTCGGCTCCCTCCTCGCCGGCTGCGACGAGAGCCCCGGGGACCTCGTCTTCGTCAACGGCAAGCAGTACAAGCACTACCGCGGCATGGGCTCCCTCGGGGCCATGGCCTCCCGCGGCCGGGTGTCCTACTCCAAGGACCGCTACTTCCAGGCGGACGTCGACACCGACGACAAGATCGTGCCCGAGGGTATCGAGGGCCAGGTGCCCTACCGCGGTCCGCTCTCCGCGGTGGCCTACCAGCTCATCGGTGGCCTGCACCAGTCGATGTTCTACGTCGGTGCGCACGATCTCGTGCAGCTGGCGGAGAAGGGCAAGTTCGTGCGGATCACCTCCGCGGGGCTCAAGGAGTCCCACCCGCACGACGTCCAGCTCACGGTCGAGGCGCCCAACTACACCCGCTGAGGCGTCGCCCGCACGTGCCGGGGGCCGGCCCATATGCTGGGAGCACTTCCGAAGGACGAGGTGCCCGATGCCGCTGACCCCCTCCGCACTCCTGGAGACCACCCCGACGACGCTGCTCGTCGGAGGTGCCTGGCGTGACGCGGAGGGCGGCGCGACCTTCGACGTGCACGACCCTGCCACCGGCGAGGTGATCGCCGCGGTCGCGGACGCGTCGGCCGCGGACGGCGCCGCCGCGCTGGACGCCGCCTCGGCCGCCCAGGACGCCTGGGCGGCGACGCCGACGCGTGAGCGCGCGGAGATCCTGCGCCGGGCCTTCGACCTGGTGACGGAGCGCGCCGAGGAGCTCGCCACCCTCATGACGCTGGAGATGGGCAAGCCGCTCGCCGAGTCGCGCGGCGAGGTCACCTACGGCGGGGAGTTCCTCCGGTGGTTCTCCGAGGAGGCCGCGCACGTCAACGGGCGCTACCAGACGGCGCCCGAGGGCACGCTGCGCATCCTCACCACCAAGCGCCCGGTGGGACCCTGCCTGTTCATCACCCCGTGGAACTTCCCGCTCGCGATGGCGACGCGCAAGATCGCCCCGGCGCTCGCCGCCGGCTGCACCGTCGTCCTCAAGCCGGCCGCCCTCACGCCCCTGACCGCCCTGGCCCTCGGCCAGGTCCTCCTGGACGCCGGCGTCCCCGACGGCGTCGTCAACATCGTCCCGACCTCCAGCGCGCGTACCGTCACCGGCCCGCTCCTCCAGGACCGGCGGCTGCGCAAGCTCTCCTTCACCGGCTCCACCGAGGTGGGCCGGGCTTTGCTCAAGGAGGCCGCCGACAACGTGCTGCGCACCTCGATGGAGCTCGGCGGCAGCGCGCCGTTCATCATCTTCCAGGACGCCGACCTCGATGCCGCGCTCATCGGCGCCCGCCAGGCGAAGTTGCGCAACATGGGCGAGGCCTGCACGGCCGCCAACCGTTTTCTCGTGCACGAGTCCGTCGCCGAGGAGTTCGCGCGCCGGCTCGCTGAGGACTTCGCCGGCCTCATGGTCGGTCCGGGGATCGAGGAGGGCACCGACCTCGGCCCCCTCGTCTCGGAGAGCCAGCGCGACGGCGTGCACGAGCTCGTCGCCGCAGCCCGCGACGCCGGAGCGCGCGTGCTCACGGGCGGGGAGCCCGTCGACGGGCCGGGGTACTTCTACCGGCCCACCGTGCTCACCGACGTCGCCCCTGACAGTCCGGTGATGGCCAACGAGATCTTTGGTCCGGTCGCCCCGGTGGCGACCTTCCGCGACGAGGACGAGGCCGTCCGCCTCGCCAACGACTCTGAGGTCGGGCTGGCCGCCTATCTGTTCACCACTGACCTCTCCCGGGTGCTGCGGCTCAGTGAGCGCCTGGAGGTGGGCATGGTGGGCGTCAACACCGGCCTCCTCTCCAACGCGGCCGCGCCCTTCGGTGGGGTCAAGCACTCCGGGCTCGGCCGTGAGGGGGGCGCCGAGGGCATCGAGGAGTTCCTCGAGACCGTCTACGTCGCCCTGCCGGTGTGACCCGCCGCGTGGCTCGTCCGGGGATGTCGGTGGTCTCTGGCACCGTGGACGACATCGACGACGCCGCGCGGGAGCACGGCACCCGGGAGGAGCGGACATGCACACGTGGACGGCGGGTCCCTTCCTCGGTTTCGACACCGAGACCACCGGCGTCGACCCGCACCACGACCGGATCGTGACGGCGGCCCTCGTCAGGCGTGACGCCCGTGGCACCCGGCAGCGCACCTGGCTCATCGACCCCGGCGTCGAGATCCCCGCGCCCGCCAGCGCGATCCACGGCATCACGACCGGCCGTGCTCGCGCCGAGGGCGCCGCACCGGCGGACGCGCTGGAGGAGATCGCGGCCGAGCTCGTGCGGGCCGTCAAGGACGGCGTGCCGGTCGTCGCCTACAACGCCTGCTTCGATCTCACGCTGCTCGAGCACGAGCTCGCGCGCTGGGCGCTGCCCACCCTCGCCGAGCGGCTCGGCGGCACGCCCGCGCTCGTGCTCGACCCCCTCGTCATGGACCGTGCCCTCGACCACGAGCGCTCCGGCACCCGCAGGCTCGGCGACCTGTGCGTGCACTACCGGGTGGAGGTCCCCGAGGACCTCCACACGGCGGAGGTGGACGTCCTGGCCACCCTCGGCGTGCTCGACTCCCTGCTCGGCTCCTTCCCCGAGCTTGGCGCCCGCGAGCTGGCCGACCTCCACGAGTGGCAGCGCGGGCACCACCGCGACTGGGCGAGCCGCGTCAACGCCCGCCGGGCCGCCGAGGGGCTCGGCGGCCCCGACGTCGACCTCGAGTGGCTCCCCACTGCGGAGCAGGCACACGTCCAGCCGGTGTAGCGGCGCCGTCAGCCGAGGCGGCGGCGCAGCGCTGCCCTCACCCCCCTGGGGGGCAGGGGCAGGGGCGGCGTTACGCGGTGACGACGGCGCCGGACTCGATGCGCACCTTGACCCGGGGGAGGGGCTCCTCCGCCGGGCCCTGGACCACGGTGCCGTCGGTGGGGTCGAAGCGCGAGCCGTGGCACGGGCAGGCGAGGTCCGTCGTCTCCCGGCGCACGGTGCAGCCCTGGTGGGTGCACACGGCGCTGAGCGCGACGACCTCCTCCTCGGTGACCCGCGTGACGACGACCTCGGCGCCCTTGCGCGTGCGGACCCCGACCGACTCACCGACCGGGATCTCCTCGAGCCCCACCAGGCGCTCCCCGGCCTCCGGCGGCGGCGCGTCCTCCTCGCCCGAGCACGCGGCGAGCGTCAGCGCCGCCGCGCCGGCGCCGGCCCAGGTGAGGACCTGCCGGCGGGAGGGACCGTGGGGGTGCGCGCAGACCATGGGCCGCAATCTACCGACCGCCGGGTAACCTGGCGCCTGTGAGCAACGAGATCGAGATCGGCCGAGGCAAGCGGGGACGACGGGCCTACTCCTTCGACGACGTCGCGGTGGTGCCCTCGCGCCGCACGCGCGACCCCCAGGACGTCTCGGTGGGCTGGCAGATCGACGCCTACTACGTCGACATCCCCGTCCTCGCGGCGCCGATGGACTCGGTGATGAGCCCGGCGACGGCGATCCTCCTCGGCGAGCTCGGCGGCATCGGGGTCCTGGACCTCGAGGGCCTGTGGACGCGTTACGAGGACCCCGAGCCCCTCTTCGAGGAGATCGCCACCCTCGAGGGCGCAGCCGTCACCCGGCGCATGCAGGAGATCTACTCCCAGCCGATCGTCCCCGAGCTCATCACCCAGCGACTCCACGAGATCCGCGCCGCCGGCGTCACCGTGGCCGGCAAGCTCTCCCCGCAGAGCACCCAGCAGCACTGGCGCACGGTCGTCGAGGCGGGCGTGGACCTCTTCGTCATCCGCGGGACCACCGTCTCCGCCGAGCACGTCTCCTCCACGGCCGAGCCGCTCAACCTCAAGCGCTTCATCTACGAGCTCGACGTGCCCGTCGTCGTCGGTGGCGCCGGCACCTACACCGCGGCGCTCCACCTCATGCGCACCGGTGCGGCCGGCGTCCTCGTCGGCTTCGGCGGCGGCGCCGCCCACACGACCCGCACCTCGCTGGGGATCCACACCCCGATGGCCACCGCCGTCGCCGACGTCGCCGCCGCGCGCCGCGACTACCTCGACGAGTCGGGCGGCCGCTACGTCCACGTCATCGCCGACGGCGGTGTGGGCCGCTCCGGCGACCTCGTCAAGGCCGTCGCGTGCGGGGCCGACGCCGTCATGCTCGGCTCCTCCCTGGCCCGCGCCCAGGAGGCGCCCGGGCGCGGCTGGCACTGGGGCTCAGAGGCCCACCACCCGCAGCTGCCGCGCGGTGAGCGGGTGCGCGTGGGGACGGTCGGTTCCCTCGAGCAGATCCTCCACGGGCCCAGCGGCACCCCCGACGGCACCGTCAACCTCATCGGCGCCCTGCGCCGGGCGATGGCCACGACCGGCTACTCCGACCTCAAGGAGTTCCAGCGGGTCGAGGTCGTCGTCTCCCCCTACACCCCCAACAACCGGTAGGAGTTCCCATGGCAGAGCGCACCGTCACCATCGGCTCGAAGGTCGGCCTGCACGCCCGCCCGGCGTCCCTCTTCGTCAAGGCGGCCGGCGAGTCCGGCGTCCCGGTGAAGATCGCCAAGGAGGGTGGCACCCCCGTCGACGCCGCCAGCATCCTCGGGGTCATGACCCTGGGAGCGAAGTACCAGGAGAACGTGGTCCTCACCGCCGAGGGTGAGGGAGCCGAGGAGGCCCTCGACTCCCTCGCCGAGCTGCTGAGCAAGGACCTGGACGAGAAGTAGCGCCCACCGCAGCACCCGTACCCGCCAACCAAGCTTTGGAGCAGCAGTGACGCAGGACGAAGCCTTCCGCATCGAGCACGACACCATGGGGGAGGTGCGGGTCCCGCGGGGCGCCCTCTACAGCGCCCAGACGCAGCGCGCCGTGGAGAACTTCGCGATCTCCGGCACGCGCCTGTCGCGGCACCACATCGCTGCCCTCGCGCAGGTCAAGCGTGCCGCCGCGCTCGCCAACGCCGAGCTCGGGGTCCTCGAGGAGGACCTCGCGCGAGCCATCGCCGAGGCCGCCGAGCAGGTCATCGCCGGCGAGCACGACGAGCACTTCCCGGTGGACGTCTTCCAGACCGGCTCGGGCACGTCGTCGAACATGAACACCAACGAGGTCGTCGCGAACATCGCGAGCACGCTCCTCGGGCGCAGCGTCCACCCCAACGACCACGTCAACGCCTCGCAGTCCTCCAACGACGTCTTCCCGTCCTCGATCCACATCGCCGCCACGGCCGCCGTCGTCCACGACCTGCTGCCCGCGCTCGACACACTCGCCGGGTCCCTGGAGCGCAAGGCCGAGGAGCTCGCCGACGTCGTCAAGTCCGGCCGCACCCACCTCATGGACGCCACGCCGGTGACCATGGGCCAGGAGTTCGCCGGCTACGCCACCCAGCTGCGCTACGGCATCGCCCGCGTCGAGGCCGCCCTGCCGCGACTGGCCGAGCTCGCGCTGGGGGGCACCGCCGTCGGGACGGGGATCAACGCGCCGGCCGGCTTCGCGCCGTCGGCCATCGTGAAGATCGCCGAGAACACGGGCCTGCCCCTCACCGAGGCGACCAACCACTTCGAGGCGCAGAGCGCCCAGGACAGTGCGGTCGAGATGTCGGGCGCGCTGCGCACCGTGGCGGTCTCGCTCGTCAAGATCTGCAACGACCTGCGGTGGATGGGCTCAGGACCCAACACCGGGCTCGGCGAGATCGCCATCCCCGACCTCCAGCCGGGCTCGTCGATCATGCCCGGCAAGGTCAACCCGGTGATCCCCGAGGCCATGCTCATGGTGTGTGCGCAGGTCATCGGCAACGACGCGACGATCGCCTTCGCCGGCGCCTCGGGCTCCTTCGAGCTCAACGTCATGCTGCCGGTCATCGCGCGCAACCTCCTCGAGTCGATCACCCTGCTCGCCAACGCGAGCGTCGCGCTCGCCACCCGCACGGTCGACGGCATCACCGCGAACGTCGAGCGGGCCCGCGCCCTGGCGGAGTCCTCCCCGTCCATCGTCACGCCCCTCAACCGGGTCATCGGCTACGAGGCCGCCGCGGCAATTGCCAAGCACGCCGTGAAGAACGGCACGACGGTCCGCGAGGCCGTCGAGGAGCTGGGCTACGTCGAACGCGGGGAGATCACCGCCGAGCAGCTCGACGGTGCGCTCGACGTCGTCGCGATGACCCGCCCGAGCTGATGGCCGCCACCCGCACCGAGGAGGACCTCCTCGGTCAGCGCGAGATCCCCGACGACGTCTACTGGGGCGTCCACACGCTGCGCGCGGTCGAGAACTTCGCCCTGTCCGGCACCCGGGTGCGCGACCTGCCCGACCTCGTGCGCGGGATGGTCCTGGTCAAGAAGGCGTCCGCGCTCACCAACCGGGACCTGCGCACCCTGCCGGTGGACATCGCCGACGCCATCATCGGGGCGTGCGACGAGATGCTCGAGGCCGGGCGCTGCCTGGACCAGTTCCCCGTGGACGTGTACCAGGGTGGGGCCGGGACCTCGGTCAACATGAACGTCAACGAGGTCATCGCCAACCTCGCCCTCGAGCGCCTGGGCCTGCCCAAGGGGCGCTACGACGTCGTCCACCCCAACGACCACGTCAACAAGAGCCAGTCGACCAACGACGCCTACCCCACGGGCCTGCGCATCGCGACCCACCAGGCGGTCGAGCGGCTCAAGGCGCGGCTGGAGGCGCTCGCGGGCACCCTCGGCCGCAAGGGGCACGAGTTCTCCCGCGTGCTCAAGATGGGCCGCACCCAGCTGCAGGACGCCGTGCCGATGACGCTGGGCCAGGAGTTCAGCGCCTTCGCCGCGCTCCTCGGCGAGGAGCTGCTCAACCTCTCCCGGCAGCAGGCACTGCTGCTCGAGGTGAACCTCGGGGCGACGGCGATCGGGACCGGGCTCAACACCCCGCCCGGGTACACGGTGCGGGCGGTCGCCCACCTCGCGGAGGTCACCGGCCTGCCGGTCGTGCGCTCGGAGAACCTCATCGAGGCGACGTCCGACGCCGGCGCGTACGTCTCGATGCATGCCGCGCTCAAGCGGGTGGCGGTCAAGCTCGACAAGATCTGCAACGACCTGCGGCTGCTGTCCTCCGGCCCGCGCGCCGGCCTGGGTGAGATCAACCTGCCCGAGATGCAGGCCGGGTCCTCGATCATGCCGGCGAAGGTCAACCCGGTCATCCCCGAGGTCGTCAACCAGGTCTGCTTCAGCGTCATGGGCAACGACACGACCGTGACGATGGCGGCGGCCGCCGGCCAGCTCCAGCTCAACGTCATGGAGCCGGTGATCGCGACGGCGCTGTTCGAGTCGATCTCGCTGCTCACCCGCGCCTGCGACACCCTCGACCGGCGCTGCGTCGCCGGCATCACCGCCAACGAGGAGGTGTGCCGCCGCAACGTCATGAGCTCGATCGGGCTCGTCACCTTCCTCAACCCCATCATCGGGCACCACAACGGGGACCGGGTGGGCCGCGAGGCCGCCCGCAGCGGGCGGGGCGTGCGCGAGATCGTCCTGGAGTGGGGGCTGCTCACCGAGGCGGAGGTGGATGATGTCCTCTCGGTGGAGAACCTCATGCGCCCGCGCTACCGCGGCACCATCTACGGCGAGGACCCCGCGGTCATCGCCCCGACGGCCGACGAGGTCACCGGCGACGAGGAGTCGACCGAGGGCGGGGAGCTCGAGGAGGAGTCGACGGCGGGGGGCTGAGCACCGCGTCCGCCCCGGCGAGGACACACATCCGGTCACGGGCAACCGCTTCCCGGACCCCTCCAGGTGACCCGATGTGCGTATGCGACGACGCAGGCGGCTCTCAGATGAGAGCGACGACCTGGCGGGCGATCTCCTGCTCTTCCTTGGTGGGGACGACGAGGACCGTCACGCGCGAGCGGTCGGTCGAGATGACCTTGGGCCCGCTCATCCGGCCGCTGTTGCGCGCGGGATCGAGCTCGATGCCGAGGAACTCCAGCCCGCTCAGCGCCTCCGCGCGGACGATCTCGTCGTTCTCGCCGATTCCGGCGGTGAAGGACAGGACGTCCAGGCCGCCCATGACGGCGGCGTAGCCACCGACGTACTTGCGCAGCCGGTGGGCGTAGACGTCGAGTGCGAGCCGGGCCCCGGCGTCGCCGGCCGCGACGAGCTCGTGGACCTCGCGCATGTCGTTCTTGCCCGACAGGCCCTTGAGGCCCGAGCGCCGGTTGAACAGGTCGTCGATCTCGTCGATCGTGAAGCCGGCGTTGCGGCTGAGGTGGAAGATGACGGCAGGGTCGATGTCGCCGGTGCGGGTGCCCATGACCAGGCCCTCCAGCGGCGTCATCCCCATCGAGGTGTCCACGGCGCGCCCACCCGAGACGGCGGAGGCCGAGGCCCCGTTGCCGAGGTGGAGGACCACCTGGCGCAACTCCTCCAGCGGCCGCCCGACGACGGTCGCGGCCGTGCGGGAGACGTACTGGTGGGAGGTCCCGTGGGCGCCGTAGCGGCGCACCCGGTAGCGCTTGGCCACCTCGCGGTCCAGGGCGTAGGTCGCGGCGGCGTCGGGCAGGTCGGAGAAGAACGCGGTGTCGAAGACCGCGACGTGCGGGACGCCCGGGAGCAGCTCGCGCGCCACCTGGATCCCGCGCAGGTTCGGGGGGTTGTGGAGCGGGGCGAGCGGGATGAGCTCCTCGATGTCGGCGAGGACGTGGTCGACGACGAGGGCCGCCCCGGAGTAGCGGGCCCCGCCCTGGACCACGCGGTGCCCGACGGCGACGATCCCGGCGGCGCCCAGGTCCGGGCCCACCTCGGCGAAGAGCTCCAGGACCCGGCGCAGGCCGGCGCCGTGGTCGGGGACCGGCTCGGTGAGCCGCGTGTCGACGCCCTCGAAGGTGTGCCGCAGCAGCCCCGCGTCCTCCCCGATGCGCTCGACGAGCCCCGAGGCGACGACGACGCCCTCCTCGGGCTCGATCAACTGGTACTTGATCGAGGACGAGCCGGAGTTGATGACAAGGACGGTGCTGCTCACTGCTGCTCCTCGCTGGCCTGCGCCTGGATGGCGGTGATGGCCACGGTGTTGACGATGTCCTGGACCAGGGCGCCCCGGGAGAGGTCGTTGACCGGCTTGTTGAGGCCCTGGAGGACCGGCCCGATCGCTACCGCACCGGCCGAGCGCTGCACGGCCTTGTAGGTGTTGTTTCCGGTGTTGAGGTCGGGGAAGACGAACACGGTCGCCTTGCCCGCGACCTCGGACTCCGGCAGCTTCGTCTGAGCCACGGAGGCGTCCACGGCGGCGTCGTACTGGATGGGGCCCTCGACGAAGAGGTCGGGCCGGCGCTCGCGGACGAGCTCGGTGGCCGCCCGCACCTTGTCGACGTCCGCGCCGCTGCCCGAGGTTCCCGTGGAGTAGGACAGCATCGCGATGCGCGGGTCGATGCCGAACTGGGCGGAGGTCTCGGCGGAGGAGATCGCGATGTCCGCGAGCTGCTCGGCGTCGGGGTCGGGGTTGACGGCGCAGTCGCCGTAGACGAGCACCCGGTCGGCCAGGCACATGAGGAAGACCGAGGACACGATCGACGTGCCCGGCCGCGTCTTGATGATCTCGAAGGAGGGCTTGATGGTGTGCGCGGTCGTGTGCTGCGCACCGGAGACCATGCCGTCCGCGTAGCCGAGGTGGACCATCATCGTGCCGAAGTACGAGACGCTCGGCAGGACCTCCAGCGCCCGCTCCACCGTCATACCGCGGTGGGAGCGCAGACGCGTGTACTCCTCGGCGAACGGCTCGAGCAACTCGCTCGTGCGCGGGTCGACGATCTGGGCGGCCTCGATGTCCAGGCCCAGGTCGCTTGCCCGGTCGCGCACGGCGCTCTCGTTGCCGAGGAGCGTGAGCTCGGCGACGCCGCGGGAGAGCAGCGTGCTCGCGGCCCGCAGGATGCGGTCGTCGGTGCCCTCGGGCAGGACGATGTGCTTGCGGTCCCCGCGCGCCCGCTCGAGGAGCTCGGACTCGAACATGAGCGGGGTCACGACCGAACTACGCGGCACGTCGAGGGCCGCGAGGACGGCCTCGCCGTCGACGTTGCGCTCGAAGGCGCCCAGCGCGAGGTCCCGCTTGCGCTGGCTGCCGCGGGAGATGAGGCCCCGGGTGGTCGAGGCGATCCGCGCCGACTCGTAGGTGTTGTGCTCGGTGGTGACGATCGGCAGGGAGCGACCCAGGCCCTCGACGAGCATGCGGACCTCGGCGTTGGGCTCGTAGCCGCCGTTGAGGACGATCCCGGCGAGAGAGGGGAAGTTCTGGGAGGCGTGAGCGGCGGCGAGCGCGATGAGCACCTCGGAGCGGTCCCCGGCCGCGATCGCGAGCTGGCCCTCCTTGAGCCGCTCGAGGATGTGCTCGACGTTCATCCCGCACACGAGGATCGACTCCGCCTCGCGGGTGAGGAGCGCCTCATCCCCGGCGATGACGGTGCCGTCGAGCGCCTGGACGAGGTCGGCGATCGTCGCGGCCGACAGGAGCGGGATCTCGGGGAAGGTCCACACGGGCACGTCGAGGACGGCGACGGCGTCGCGCACCTCCTCGATGCGCTCGGTCTCGCAGCGGTTGACGGCGACGGCGGCGACGGTCGCGTGGTCCGAGCGCAGCTCGGCGGCGGCGATGTCGACGACCTGCTGGATCTCCTCGGTCGTGCGGCCCAGGGCGCTCACGGTGAGGAGGACCGGGGCACCGAGGTTCGCGGCCGCGCGCCCGTTGAAGGAGAGCTCGGCCGGGCCGGCGACGTCGGTGTAGTCCGAGCCGACGATGACGACGATGTCGCTGCGCTGCCCGACGGCGTGGAAGCGTTCGACGATCCGCGTGAGGGCCGCCGTCTCGTCGGCGTGGACGTCGTCGTAGGTGACGCCGACGCAGTCCTCGTAGGCGAGGTCGACGCCGTCGTGGGACAGGAGCAGCTCCAGGACGTTGTCGGGCTCGTCGCCGGCGTGGACCACCGGCCGGAAGATGCCCACACGCTCCACCCGCCTCACGAACAGGTCGACCAGACCCAGCGCGATGGTCGACTTCCCGGTGTCACCCTCCGGTGAGGCGATGTAGATGCTGCGCGCCACTTCGTCTCCTCTCAGTGCTGCTTCGGGCGGCCACCAGGCTCGCGGCCACGTGTCAGTCTCTCCCGGTGGCCGCGGGAGCACCTGGGACTTTGTCCCGGTTGGTCGTGTGTGCCCGGCCACGTCCCGGGCTCACGCGTTGTCGCCGCCGGTGTCGTACTGCGGCCCGCCCTCGGCGGTGGCCGTCTCCCCGACGTCGGGCCACTGCCACTCGGCCACCTCGGGGATGTCGGTGCCGTGCTCCCGGGTGTAGCGGCGCGCGGCGAGGCGGGCGTCGGCCATCCGCTGGCGCAGGCCCGCGTACCGCGACCCCAGGCCCGGCACCCGGTCGATGACGTCCATGACGAGGTGGTACCGGTCGAGGTCGTTGAGCATGACCATGTCGAAGGGCGTCGTCGTCGTGCCCTTCTCCTTGTAGCCGCGGACGTGGAGGTTGGCGTGGCCGGAGCGCCGGTAGGTGAGTCGGTGGATGAGCCACGGGTAGCCGTGGTAGGCGAAGATCACCGGCCGGTCGGTGGTGAAGACGGTGTCGTAGTCGCGGTCGCTCATCCCGTGCGGGTGCTCCTTCTCGTCCTGCAGGCGCATGAGGTCGACGACGTTGACCACCCGCACCCGCAGCTCCGGCAGGTGGCGCCGCAGGAGGTCGGCGGCGGCGAGCACCTCGATGGTGGGGATGTCACCGGCGCACACGAGGACGACGTCGGGCTCCTGGCCCTCCTCCTCCGTGCCGGCCCACTCCCAGATGCCCACGCCGCGGTGGCAGTGGTCCTGCGCCTCCTCGATGGTGAGGAAGTCGGGCCCCGGCTGCTTGCCGGCGACGACGACGTTGACGTACTGGCGGGTACGCAGCACGTGGTCGTAGGTCGCGAGCAGCGTGTTCGTGTCCGGCGGCAGGTAGACACGCACGATGTCGGCGCCCTTGTTGACGACGTGGTCGATGAAGCCCGGGTCCTGGTGGGAGAAGCCGTTGTGGTCCTGGCGCCACACGTGGGAGGACAGGAGGTAGTTGAGCGAGGCGATGGGCCGGCGCCACTCGAGTTCGTCGGTGACCTTGAGCCACTTCGCGTGCTGGTTGACCATCGAGTCGACGATGTGGATGAAGGCCTCGTAGGAGGTGAACAGGCCGTGGCGGCCGGTGAGGAGGTAGCCCTCGAGCCAGCCCTGGCACTGGTGCTCGGAGAGGACCTCCATGACGCGGCCGGCGCGGACGAGGTGCTCCTCGTGGTCCGCGGGCACCATGTCGGCGTTCCACTGCTTGCCGGTGACGTCGTAGACGGCCTGGAGCCGGTTGGAGGCCACCTCGTCCGGCCCGAAGAGGCGGAAGTTGTCCGGGTTGCGGCGGATGACCTCGGTGAGCCACTGGCCGAGCACGCGGGTGGCCTCGGTGACCGCGCCACCGGGGGCGGGGACGTCGACGGCGAAGTCTCGGATCTCCGGCAGGCGCAGGTCCTTGAGGAGCAGGCCGCCGTTCGTGCTCGGGTTGTCGCTCATCCGCAGCTGGCCGGCGGGGGCGAGGGCGGCGACGTCACCGGCGAGCCGGCCGTCGTCGTCGAAGAGTTCCTCGGGCCGGTAGCTGCGCATCCAGCCCTCGAGGACCTCCATGTGCTCGGGGGTGTCACGGGCGCTGGACAGGGGCACCTGGTGGGAGCGCCAGGAACCCTCGACCTGCTGACCGTCGATGACCTCCGGGCAGGTCCAGCCCTTGGGGGTGCGCATGACGATCATCGGCCACAGCGGCCGCTCGACCTCCTCCGGGTCGCTCTGCGCGGCCCGCTGCTTGATCTCGGCGATCTCGTCGAGGACCTCGTCGAGCAGCGCGGCGAAGCGGCCGTGGACGGAGGCCGGGTCCTCGTCGTCGAAGCCGGCGGTGAAGACGTAGGGGCGGTGGCCGTAGCCCCGCATGAGGTCGGTGAGCTCATCCTCCCCGATCCGGGCCAGCACCGTGGGGTTGGCGATCTTGTACCCGTTGAGGTGGAGGACCGGCAGGACGACGCCGTCGGTGCGGGGGTTGACGAACTTGTTCGAGTGCCAGCTCGTGGCGAGCGGGCCGGTCTCCGCCTCGCCGTCACCGACGACGGCGAGGACGAGGAGGTCGGGGTTGTCGAAGGCGGCGCCGTAGGCGTGGGACAGGGCGTAGCCGAGCTCCCCGCCCTCGTGGATGGAGCCGGGCGTCTCGGGCGCCACGTGGGAGGGGATGCCGCCGGGGAAGGAGAACTGGCGGAAGAGCCGCCGCAGGCCCTCGGCGTCCTGGGTGATGTCGGAGTACACCTCGGAGTAGGTGCCCTCGAGGTAGGTGTTCGCCACGAGGCCGGGCCCGCCGTGGCCGGGGCCGGTGATGTACATCATCGGCTGCTCGCGCTCCTGGATCGCCCGGTTGGCGTGGGCGTAGAGGAAGTTGAGGCCCGGGGTGGTGCCCCAGTGGCCGAGGAGGCGGGGCTTGACGTGCTCGGTGCGCAGCGGCTCGCGCAGCAGCGGGTTGTCGAGCAGGTAGATCTGGCCGACGGACAGGTAGTTCGCCGCGCGCCACCAGGCGTCGATCCGGTCGAGGGTCGCGTCGTCCGGGGCGGGGCGGGCCCGGCGGCGCCAGGCGTTGGTGGTGGCGGGGACGGAGGCAGTGCTCATGCGGATACTCCCTGTGTCAGTAGTCACCGCCCAGCCTTCCGGTTCCCGGAGGCCGCAGCCACCGGAGAAGGTCCTAGGCCGGTGCCCCCGGCACGGCGAACTACCCTGGTGGCGTGTCCACCACCGCCCAGCGTCCCCGGGCCGACGCCCGAGACTGGCTGCGGGCCGCGACGACACGGCGGATGCTCGTCCTCCTGCTGCTCGTCGTCGTCGTGGCCGCGGTGTGCACGCGCCTGGGCTTCTGGCAGCTGGACCGGGCCGGGATCCGCGGTCAGGAGGCGGCGCGCATCGAGCGCGAGGAGCTCATGGCCGCGCCGGCCGCGCCGATCGCCGAGGTGCTCGCCCCGCAGAGCGCGTTCGGGGTTGAGCACTTCGGACGGCGGGTCAGCCTCGAGGGGTCCTTCGACCCCGAGCAGCAGGTGCTCGTGCCCGGCCGCAACGTCGGCGGGCGGGAGGCGCTCATGGTCGTCACCGCGTTCCACGTCGACGGCGGCCCGCACGACGGCGCGATCATGCCGGTCCTGCGCGGCTGGCTCCCGGACGGGATCGCCGACCGGCTCGAGGCGGGCGGAGCGGGGGCGGAGGTCACCGCGCCGCCGCCTCCGACGGCGCGGCTGGAGATCGTCGGGGTGCTCAGCGACTCCGAGGCCGCGGGGGAGCCCGGCCTGCCCGAGGGCTTCGCCGGCGGCATCAGCGCCGGGGAGCTCGCCCAGGTGTGGGGCACCCCGATGTACAGCGCCTACCTCGTGCTCGAGGAGCCGGCGCAGCCCGGCGGACTGGCGCCGGCACCCTCACCCGTCGAGGAGCTCGACGCCGACCCCAACGTCCAGAGCCTGGCCTACGCGGTCGAGTGGTGGGCCTTCGCCCTCTTCGCGGTGGTCTTCTGGGTCAAGGTGCTGCGCGACGACGTCCGTGAGTCACGCCTGGCCTCGACCGGCCGGTAGTCACCGGCCCGGCGGCCTCAGCTGACGAGCGAGCGGATGAGGTCGGACAGGCGGTCCGACACGCCGGTCTCCGCGGCGACGACCCCGCGCTGCTCCAGGGCGACGCTCGGGGACGGGGTGATGACGCCGTCGACGCCGTCCCGGACGAAGGCCCGCACCCGCCGCGGCTCCGTCACGGTCCACAGGAACAGCTGCACGCCGGCGGTGTGCGCCTGGCGCAGGAGGTCAGGGGTGTAGGAGCTCTGCTCCAGGGTGAGGAAGTCGGCGGCGCCGGGGTCGAGGCGGCCCCGGGAGAAGGCCACGACGCCCCCGGTGGTGACGTGGGGGAAGCGGGTCTCGATCTCGGCCACGGTCGCACGGTCAAAGGCCTGGACCAGGGACGTGCCGACGAGGTCGTGGGCCTCGAGGACGGCGACGACGTCACCGACCAGGTCACCGCGCTCCCGCCCGTGTCTCTTGATCTCCACGAGCAGCGGGACGCCCAGCTCGGCGGCCCGTTCGGCGAAGGCGGCGAAGGTCGGGATGGTCGACTCGTGACCGGCCTGCCGGACGGTCGTGGCGGTGAGCTCCTCGGTGGTGAGGTCGGCGACGTCCCGGTTCACCCCCGCGATCCGGCGCAGGTTGGTGTCGTGGACCACGACCAGCCCGCCGTCGGCCGCCTGGAGGACGTCGAGCTCGACGACGTCCGCGCCGAGCCGGGCCGCCGCCTCCAGCGACTCGAGGGTGTTCTCCACGGCGCCGTAGGTCGCGCCGCGGTGCGCGATGACAAGCGTGACCCGACTGGGGTCGGTGGTGCGGAGGCTCGCCGCGCCGGCGACACCCGTCCCGGTGGCGAGCACCGCCACGAGGACCCCCGCGAGCGCCCCGCGAGCTCTTGCGCGACCGGGAGGCACCGGGCCGGCAGGCGCCGGCGGCGGGCCGGGGACCATGCCGAGCAGCAGCAGCGCGACAAAGGCCGCGACCAGGCCGCCACCGCCGAGGAGGACCACCTGGGCGATGGCGAGGGCGGCGCCGGCGACGACCGGTGACGCGGCGGGCAAGAGGGCGTCCGACAGGCGCGTGACGGCGACGGCCGCGGTGGCGAGGGCCGCGACGCCGGCGGCGGCGACGAGCCACAGCGCCGCCACGGCGAGTGCGAGCCGGGTGACCCGTCCGCGGGTCGCCCGCCAGCTCGCGGCGTAGGCGCCGGCGGGGGTGAGGCCGGTGCTGAGCACGAGGGTCGGGACGAGCAGCAGACGGAGGTTGGCGTACCCGAGGAGGGCGCCGGCGCCGAGCCAGGCGGCCGTCCCGAGCGGCGTCTTCTGCAGCTCGCCGCCGATGAAGGCGGGCACCTCGAGCGGCCGGACGAACGAGGCGCCCAGCGCGAAGCCACCGAGGGGCGCGAGGACGAGCAGGTAGAGCGCGAGCAGCCCGAGCTGTGGTCCCGCCGAGCGGACGAGGACGGCAGCGCCCTGGCGGGCGAGCTCCGGCACGTGCGTCACCCGGCCGTCTGCCAGCCCGCGGGCGAACAGGACGAACGCCGCGTGCTGGAGCAGCGCCGCCGACGTGGCGACGACGGTGAGCGCGACGAGGAGCAGGACCGCTGCCGGGTGCCGCAGCACCTGGCCGAGGCTGGCCTCGGTCAGCGTGGGCACCCCTGCGGCACGCAGCGCGGCGGCGAGGAGCAGGCCGACCACCGGCCCGGCGACGAGGGCGGTGAGGAGCTGGAGGGTGACGGCGACGCGCAGCCAGGCCCGCCAGTGCGTCACGAGGACACGCAGCGCGGTCCCGGCAGCGAGCCCGCGCCCGCCGGGGACCGGTACGTCACCGGTCATGACGCGGCGCCCGACGCGCCCGGCACCGGTGCGACCACACGCTGCACGGTCATCCCCTGCCTCCGTCCTACCGAGCCGTTGCTCCGGTCACCCGCCGCTCCCCCTTCCCGGGGGTACCGTCCCGGCCGGCCCGGTGGAAGGGTGGGGACCGACCGTGTTCCGTGAGAAGGAGCGCCGCGATGTCAGAGCTGATCATCCTCGGCTACGACGACCACGTCACTGCCCGACGTGCCTACGACAAGGTCCTGGACCTGGAACGGGACTTCATCGTGGAGCTCGCCGGGCTCGCGCTCGTCCGCGTCGACGACGACGGCGAGAAGCACGTCGACACGCCGTCGAACGTCGTCTGGGCCTCCACCGCCTCGGGAGCCCTGTGGGGGGGGGGGGGGGCGATCTTCGGCCTCCTCTTCCTCGTCCCGGGCTTCGGTCTGCTCGTCGGCGGCGCGCTCGGCGCGCTGACCGGCAGGCTCGGCAGGTCCGGGATCAACCGGAGCTTCCAAGATCGCGTGCAGGGGCTGCTCGATCCCGGCAAGGCAGCCGTCGTCGTCATGGCGCGGAAGGTCACCGAGGACAGGTTCGCCGCGGCGATGGGCGACTTCGGTGGGACGGTCCTCAAGACCTCGCTCTCCGAGGCGGACGAGCGGGAGCTGGCGGAGGAGCTGGCCGGCTGAGGCAGGAACAGCTCAGCTCTCGGCGAAGGGGGGATGACCCCGCGGCGACAGCTGAGCTGTTCCGCTCACTCCTGCTGCCAGGACTGCCAGAGGGAGGCGTACTCGCCGCCGGCGGCGACGAGCTCCTCGTGCGGGCCGATCTCGGCGATGCGGCCGGCGTCCATGACGGCGACGCGGTCGGCGTCGTGCGCGGTGTGCAGGCGGTGGGCGATCGCCACCACCGTACGGCCGGTGAGCAGCGCGGACAGAGAGCGCTCCAGGTGCCGGGCCGCGCGCGGGTCGAGCAGCGAGGTCGCCTCGTCGAGCACGAGCGTGTGCGGGTCGAGCAGGACGAGCCGGGCGAGCGCGAGCTGCTGGGCCTGCGCCGGTGTGAGCGTCGCACCTCCCGAGCCGACCGCCGTCCCCATGCCATCGGGCAGCGCCGCCACCCAGTCCTGGGCGTCGACGGCATGCAGGGCGCGAGCGAGCTCGCCGTCGTCGGCGTCGTGCTTGGCCAGCCGCAGGTTGTCCGCGACCGTCCCGACGAAGACGTGGTGCTCCTGGGTGACGAGCGCGACGTGCCGGCGCAGCTCCTCCTCGGGCAGGTCGACGAGCGGCACGCCGTCGATCGTCACGCGCCCGCCGGTGGGCGGGTGGATGCCGGCGAGCATGCGCCCGAAGGTCGACTTCCCGGCTCCGGACGGACCGACGATCGCCAGCCGTTCCCCGGGGGTGAGGGTGAGGTCGATGCCGTGGAGGACGTCCTCGCCGTCGCGGTAGGCGTAGCGCACCTCGCGGGCGCGCACGTCCTCGCGCTCGGGCCGCGCGGGTCCCGCCTCGCGGTCCGGCGGCACGAGCTCGATACCGACGATCCGCGCGAGGCTCGCCGTCGCCACCTGGATCTCGTCCACCCACATGAGCAGCTCGAAGAGCGGGCCGCGGATCTGGATGACGTACAGCGCCACGGTGGTGACGGCGCCGAGGGTGACGAGGCCCGCGCCCACGAGGTGCGCGCCCCACAGCACGACGGCGGCCACCGGCAGCGCGAAGGACGTGACGAGCCAGAAGAACACCGACATCCGCAGCCGCAGCGTCACCTTCTCGGTGTTCCACGCCGCGGCGACGACGGCGTCGGCCCGACGGCGGCGCTGGTGGCCCAGGGCGAGCGCGTCGACCGTCGCGGCGTGCTCGACCGACTCGGTGAGCACCCCGTTGAGGTCGGCGTAGGCGGCGGCGTTCTCCCGGTAGGCGGGGGCGGAGCGGCGCAGGTAGCGGCGGGTGGCGAGCGCGAGCACCGGCAGGCCGACGAGCATCGCCAGCGCGACGAGCGGTGAGGCGAGCAGCGCCGCCCCGAAGGTGAGGACGATCGTCGTCGTCGTCACGAGGACCCGCGGGACGCCGAAGCGCACCGCCCACTGGACCCGGTCGATGTCGTTGGTCGTCCGCCCGAGCAGGTCACCGGTGCCGGCGCGCTCGACGGTGGACAGCGGCAGATGGGTGACGCCGGAGAGGAAGCGCTCACGCAGCTCGGCGAAGACCTCCTCACCGAGAACCATCGCGCTGCGCTGGGCGTAGCGGGTGACGAGCGCCTGGAGGACGACGACCCCCACGAGCCACAGCGCGACCGTGTCGACGTGGCGGCGGGTGGTGCCGGCGACGACGGCGTCGACGAGACCGCCGAGCAGCCACGGCAGGGCGAGCGCGGCGACCGCGGCCAGGCCCTGGAGAACGACGACGGTGGCGAGCGGGCGCCGGTAGGAGCGCAGCAGCCGCCCGGCGAAGGCGCGCACGCGCCGGGAGTCGGCGACGGGGAGCTGCATCAGACCACCTCCGTGGTGAGAGACCGGCCGACGACGGCGTGATAGGCCTGCGCGTCCGGCTCGCCGGCCGCGGCGCGGGCGAGGAGCTCGCGGTGGCGGCCGCGGGCGTGGACGGCGCCGTCGTCGAGGAGGACGACGTCGTCGGCGTGCTCGAGGACGAGCGGGGAGGCGGTGAGGACGACGGTGGTCCGGCCGCGGCGGTACTCGCCCAGGCGGGCGGCGATCCGCGCCTCGGTGTGGGCGTCGACGGCGCTGGTGGGCTCGACGAGGACCAGCACCTGCGGCTCGGTGAGGAGCGCGCGGGCGAGCGCGACCCGCTGCCGCTGGCCACCGGACAGGGAGCGGCCCTTCTCGGTGATCTCCCCGTCCAGCCCCTCGGGCAGCGACTCGAGGACATCGTGCGCGTCGGCGGTGTCGAGGGCGTGCAGGAGGGTGGCGTCGTCCAGGCCGTCCTCGCGGGCGTCGAGCGCCGCGCGCAGCGGGCCGGTGAACAGCTGCGGGGTCGAGGAGGCGACGACGACGCGGTGGCGGACCTCGGAGAGGGGCAGCTCGCGCAGCGGCACGCCGTCGAGCAGGACCTCCGCGGTGCTGTGGTCGTCCAGGCGCCCGAGCCGGCTCGCCACCGCCTCGGCCTCGCCGGGCCGGGGGGTGACGACGGCGGTGAGCCCGCCCGGTCGCGGCGCGAGCCCGGTGAGCGTGTCGACGAGCGCGCCGGGCGTGGACGGGACGGCGGGGCGGGGCAGCGAGTCGGCCGCCTCGGACTCCGCCAGCGTCCCGGCCTCGGGGGTCACCGACAGGACACCGGTGATCTTGCGGGCGGCGACGCGTCCCCGGGTGAGGAAGTTGATGAACTGGGTGACCCAGCGCAGCGGCTCGGACAGGTAGGCGGTGAAGCCGTAGAAGGTGACGAGCTGCCCGGGGGAGATCTCCCCGGTGATCGCGAGCCGGGCCCCGAGCCACACGATGCAGGCGACGAAGAGGCCGGGCAGGAGGATCTGGAGCGCCTCGAGCACCGAGGACAGCCCGGCGACCCGCACGCCGGCCCGCCGCACCCGCTGGGACTGGGCGCGGTAGCGCTCGGCGAAGGCGTCCTCACCGCCGATGCCACGCAGGATTCGCAGGCCGGAGACGGTGTCGGTCGCGAGCGTCGCGAGCCGTCCGGCGGCGTCGCGCTGCTCCTTCTGCCGGGCCTGGAGCGGCTTGATGAGGAAGGAGACGACGACGGTGACGACGGGCAGCCCCAGCGCGACGACGATCCCGAGCGTGGGGGACTGCTGGAGCATGTAGCCGGTGACGGCGAGGTAGCCGACGAGCCCGCCGACGAAGGCGGGCAGCAGCTCCAGGACGTTGCCGACCTGGAAGGAGTCGTTGGCGACGGCGCTGACGACCTCCCCGGTGGGCAGCTCCTCACCGATCGCCGGGCCGGTCCGCGTGACGTGGTGCCCCACGAGGCGCGAGACGCTGAAGGCGCCGTGCAGCCAGCCGCCGACCTCGGCGGCGTGGCCGACGCTCGTGGCGACCGCGCTGAGGAGCCCGATCCCCACGAGGGTGAGGGCCAGCCACAGGAGCCGGGTGGAGACGCCGCCGTCGAGCCCGCTGTCCAGGGCGGTGCCCAGGACGAGCGGCACCGCCGCCCCCGCGAGGGAGACGACGGAGGCGAGGAGGCAGCCGATGAGGAGGGTGGGCCAGGCTCCGCGGGCCGCCCAGGCGAGGAAGGCCGTGGGCGCACCGAGAGGGGGATGACCGGGGTGGCCGGCCGGGACGTCGAGCACGGCCTGAGCCTAGGTGTCGCCGAGGACACCGGGCAGCCTGTTTTCCGTCGTCAGCGGCTCCTGAGACACTGGGGAGGAGCTCGCAGGGGCGGGCGCAAGGAGGACGCATGAGCGAGGACACCACCGCCGCACCGGGCACCGCCCCGGGTGCGGCCCTGCGGGCGGAGCGCGAGCGCAAGGCCCGCGGGGCCTGGACGTTCTACCGGGCCATGGCATTTGTCACAGGCGTCATGCTGCTGCTGCTGTGCGTGGAGATGGTCCTGGTCTACCTCATCGGGGTGGGGCCGGAGGTCGAGTCGTGGATCGGGTGGATCCCCTTCGCGCACGGCTGGATCTACGTCGTCTACCTCGTCAGCGTCCTCAACCTGTGGTCCGCCATGCGCTGGGGCCTGGGCCGGATGGCGGCCCTTGTCGTCGCCGGGGTCGTCCCGGTCCTGTCCTTTGTCATGGAGCACCGCGCCAAGGGCTGGTTGGAGGCCGACCTCCCGGGCGTGGTCGCCCGGCGCGCGGCTACGCTGGCGAGGTGAGCATGAGCGACGCCCCGACCGACGCCCCCACCACCGCCGAGCGCGCGGCCACGCCGCAGCCCGTCCTCGTCGTCGACTTCGGCGCCCAGTACGCCCAGCTGATCGCGCGCCGCGTGCGCGAGGCCGGGGTGTACTCCGAGATCGTCCCCCACACCATGGCGGTCGAGCGGGTCCTGGAGAAGGACCCCGCCGCCATCATCCTGTCCGGTGGGCCCGCCTCGGTGTACGCCGAGGACGCCCCCGGCGTGGACCCCGCGCTCTTCACCGCCGGCGTCCCGGTCCTCGGCATCTGCTACGGCTTCCAGGCGATGGCCTCCGCACTCGGCGGCACCGTCGCCCGCACCGGGGACCGCGAGTACGGCGCGACCGTCGTCGAGCTGCGCGGCGAGGGGTCCCTCCTCCAGGGCACGCCCGAGCGCCAGCAGGTGTGGATGAGCCACGGCGACGCCGTCCACGAGGCACCGGAGGGCTTCGAGGTCCTCGCTACCTCCCCGGGCGCGCCCGTCGCGGCCTTCGAGGACCGCGGCCGGCGGCTCTTCGGGGTGCAGTGGCACCCCGAGGTCAAGCACTCCGACTTCGGCCAGGCCGCCCTCGAGCGCTTCCTCTACGACGGCGCCGGCCTTCAGCCGACGTGGACCGCCGGCAACGTCATCGCCGAGCAGGTCGCCGCGATCCGCGAGCAGGTCGGTGACGCGCGCGTCATCTGCGGCCTGTCCGGCGGCGTGGACTCCTCCGTCGCCGCCGCGCTCGTCCAGAAGGCCGTCGGTGACCAGCTCACCTGCGTCTTCGTCGACCACGGCCTGCTGCGTGCCGGTGAGGCCGAGCAGGTGGAGCAGGACTTCGTCGCCGCCACCGGCGTCAACCTCAAGGTCGTCGACGCCACCGAGCAGTTCCTCTCCGCGCTCGCCGGGGTCACCGACCCCGAGACCAAGCGCAAGATCATCGGCCGCGAGTTCATCCGCACCTTCGAGGCCGCCGCCCGCGAGATCGTCGAGGAGGCCGGCCGGGCCACCGAGGAGGCAGAGGTCCGCTTCCTCGTCCAGGGCACCCTCTACCCCGACGTCGTCGAGTCCGGCGGCGGTGAGGGCGCGGCGAACATCAAGTCCCACCACAACGTCGGTGGTCTGCCGGACGACCTCCAGTTCGAGCTCGTCGAGCCGCTGCGCACGCTGTTCAAGGACGAGGTCCGCGCCGTCGGGCTGGAGCTCGGCGTCCCGGAGGGCATCGTCTGGCGCCAGCCCTTCCCGGGCCCGGGCCTGGGCATCCGCATTGTCGGCGCCGTCGACGCCGAGCGGCTCGCCGTGCTGCGCGCCGCGGACGCGATCGCCCGCGAGGAGCTCACCGCCGCCGGCCTGGACCGCGACATCTGGCAGTGCCCGGTGGTCCTCCTCGCCGACGTCCGCTCCGTGGGCGTCCAGGGCGACGGCCGCACCTACGGCCACCCCATCGTGCTGCGCCCGGTCAGCTCGGAGGACGCGATGACCGCCGACTGGTCGCGCCTGCCCTACGACGTCCTGGCCCGCATCTCCAGCCGCATCACCAACGAGGTCCCCGAGGTCAACCGCGTGGTCCTGGACGTCACGAGCAAGCCGCCGGGCACCATCGAGTGGGAGTGAGGGTCCTCCACGTCTCGGACTGCTTCCCGCCTCGTACGGGGGGCATCGAGACGCAGGTCCACGACCTCGCGGTCTCCCAGGCTCGGGCCGGCCACGACGTCCACGTCGCGACGGCGACGCCGGGGACCGACGGTGCCCGTCGCGCCACCCGCGTCCTGGGATCGGGCGTGCGCGTGCACCGGATGGCCTCGGCGCTCACGCTCGGCCTGCCGGTGAACCCGCGCGGTGCGTGGCTGCTGCGGGAGGCCGTCGAGCGGCTGCGTCCCGACGTCGTCCACGTCCACGCCGGCGTCGTGTCGCCCTTCGCCCTGGACGGCGTGACGGCCGCCCGCCTCACCGGGGTGCCGCTCGCCATCACGTGGCACTGCATGCTCGACGGCGTCGTCACCGGCTTCGGGGCGCTCGCCCGGCGCAGCGAGACGCTGCGCTCGCGGGCCGCGGTCTCCGCGGTGTCAGGCGTCGCGGGGGAGCGGGTCGCGCGGATGCTCGGACGGCAGGACGTCTCGGTCCTGCCGAACGGCCTCACCGTCGCCGACTGGCGCCCGGCCGCGCTGCCGCGCACCCCCGACGGCACCCTGCGCCTCGTCGCCACCCAGCGACTGGCGCCGCGCAAGCGTCCGGCACCGCTCGTCGAGATCGTCGCCGCTGCCGACCGCCGCCTCGGGCGGAGCCCGGAAGGGGCGCCGCGCGTCCACCTCACCCTCATCGGCGCGGGCCCCGAGGAGCGCCGCGTGCGCGCTCTCGTCGAGCGGCTCGGGCTCGGGGACGTCGTCACCCTCACCGGTGGCCTGCCCCGGGAGGAGCTCGTGGCGCGCTACGCCGGGGAGGACGTCTTCGTCGCCCCTGCCCGGCTCGAGGCCTTCGGCATCGCCGGGCTCGAGGCGCGCGCGGCCGGGCTGCCCGTGGTCACCGGCCGCGGCACCGGACCCAGCGAGTACGTCACCGACGGCGTCGACGGGCTGCTCACCGCCGACCGCGCCGACGGGCTGGACGACGCCGCCGCCGACTTGGCGCTCACCGACGCCGTCGTCCGGCTCGCCGAGGACGCGGCGCTGCTGCGCCGTCTGCGCGAGCACGCGCACGCGACGCCCCCGCCCTTCGACTGGGCCGACGTCCGCGGCGCTTGCGATGCGCTCTACGCACACGCCCTGGACATGCGGGCCCGACCGCCCCGCTGACCTTCACCGAGCGGCCGGGGCGCGCAGCGACGCGCCCCTGGAGAGGGGTGGGTCCCCGAGCGTGACGCGGGTCACGGCGCCCTCCCGGCTCGGCGGCGCCGGCCTGGGACCATGGGCCCGGAATCGGACAATCCGGAATGCCAGGATTGTTCTCAGAAGCCCAGCACGGGCCTCACGGCAACTGAGCCACTGTGAAAGGACCACACCATGAGCACGACCCGCCGCACCGGTATCGCCCGCATCGCCGGCCTCCTCGCCATCGTTGCCGGAGCCATCTTCATCATCGCCGGCGGCGTCACCTGGGGAATGGTCACCAGCCAGCTCAAGGCGGAGAACATCACGGTCCCCGAGGACGCCGCGTTCCTCGCCGGTGCCGAGGTCCAGGGACCGTTCAGCGCCTACGCCCAGGCCGACATCATCAACACCCACGCGCTGCACGCCACGAACGGGGCCACCTACGCCGAGCTCGGTGCCCTCGCCGGTGAGGCCGAGGCCGCCGGTGACACCGAGGCCGCCGCCGAGTTCCAGGGGCAGCGCGAGACGATCATGAACGCCTCCTTCCTCCGCGCCTCGCTCTTCACCTCGGTCGTCTCCTACGGCGTCGCCGCCCTCGTCATCGGCCTCGGTGCCCTCCTCATCGTCATCGGCCTGGGCATGAACCAGCTCGCCAAGGCCCCCGCCGCCGTCGAGCCGGCCCGTGAGCCGGTCCGCGTGCCCGTCGCCTAGCACTCCCGCACCAGTCGCCGAGAGCCGGACTCCTCCACGAGGAGCCCGGCTCTCGCCATGTCCGCCCGGCCCCCGCCACTCCTCTCACACCGAGAGCCGAATTCCTCCCTGGTCCGAAGAACCCCTTTCGTCGAGAGCCGGATCCCTGGCTTTGGGAGGGATCCGGCGGTCGGCCGGGGTGGGGGCGCGGTCAGTCGGAGCGGGTGAGGAGGGCCTTGACGAGCAGGCCCACACCGGCGAGGGCGAGGAGCGCGATGAGCGCGGCCTGGAGGTCGACGGTGAGGCCGGCGCCGACGCCGAGGACGCAGAGCCCGAGCAGGAGCAGGATGGTCCCCCAGACGACGGTCCCCACGCGGGGCCCGCGGTGGACGGGCGACGGGTCGGTGTAGCTGTCGGTCATGACGTCTCCTCGATGTAGAGCTGGCCGAAGGTGACCGCCGCGTCGACGACGATCTCCGGGCCGCGGCCGTCGCCCTCCTGGACGAGGGTCGTGCTGACGCCGGCGCCGTCGGCGATGCGGTCGCGGCCGTCCGGGTCGCGCGAGGGCAGCCCGGGGCCGGACCAGTCGTCGCTGAGCGGGCCGACGATCTCACCGGCCGTGACCGCGGCGTTGACCGTGACGTCGGCGTCCTCGGGGACGACGAGGGTGAGGTTGCCGAAGGTCACGCTGACGGGGAGGGTCGCGTCCTCCTCGAGGTCGGTGAGGTCGACGACGAGCTCACCGGCGACGAGCGAGTAGCCCGCCTCCGCCTCCCGCGCCGTCCGAGGCGCCCACGTGGGGTCCCCGGCCCAGGTGGTCGCGTCCGCCCCGAAGCGGGCGAAGCCGGGCAGCGTGGCCGCCGCTGCGGCGGCGGGGACCATGACGAGCGCGACGAGCAGGGCGACGACGCCGATCCCGCCCTGGCTGCGGCCGCGCAGGCCGCTGACGAGGACGCCGGCGCCGAGGACGGCGAGGGCACCGCCGCCGCCGATGAGCCACGGGTTGGCGTCGAGGGCACCCTGCTGGTGGGCGAGGGCGACGCCGGCGGCGCCGAGGAGGCAGATCGCCAGGACGAGGTTCGTCGTGCGGGCCCCCGGTCCGGGGACGGGCGGGCGCGGCGGGACGGGTGGCTGCGGCGGGGGTGTGTGCCCGCCGCTCCACCCGGCGCCGCCCCAGCCGCCCGCACCGCCGGCGTCTGAGCCGCCGTGCCAGGCGGCGCTGCCCTGCCAGCCCGCACCGCTGCCGTGCCAGCCGCCCTCACCCGGCGCGGTGGTGCCGGGCTCTGCCGGCTCCGCGGGCTCGGCGCGGCCGGGCACGTCCTCGGTCGTCGTCCCGGTGGCCGCGGACAATGGGCGCGTGGCGGACTCGATCATCGGCAGCGTGGGGGAGTCGGTCACCTCCGTGGAGGAGGCACTCTCTCCGGTGGCCGGGGCAGTGGTCTGGGGCATGGCGTCCTCCGGGACGTCGTAGGCGGGCCGCGGCGGGGCGGGCGGGGGCGGGGCGGTGTCCGGGCCGGCCGCGAAGGGGGGCGGGGTGCCCGGGGCGGGCGGCGTCGTCGTCGTGTCGCGGTCCTTGCTGACGATGACGAGGACGACGAGCGCCACGACGGCGAGCACCCACGGGGCGGACCACCAGGCCGCGCCCCACCAGAAGACCGGTCGGCTCAGGCCGATGACGAGGACGGCGGCGGCGCCGGCGAGGGCGATGTCGAACCTCCCGCGCACCGCCTCCTCGAGGTGGATGCGGCCGTCGGTCTCCTCGGGGAGCAGCGCCCAGGCGAGGCCGTAGAGGACGAGCCCGAGGCCACCGAAGAGCGTGACGACGACGAGGAGCCCACGCACGAGCAGCGGGTCCAGGCCGTAGCGCCGGCCGATGCCGGCGGCCACGCCCCCGGCCCAGCGGTCGGTCGAGCGCCAGATGCCGAGGCGGCGGACGGAGTCGAAGAAGCCGACCGACGGCGGAGACGGTGGTGCGGGTGGGGTGTGCGGTGCGCTGTGGCCGTTCATGGGACCAGCAAAGCGTGCGCGGGCGGCGCCGGGTATCGGGGAGACCCCTGATCCGCCCCCGGCCGGCACCACCCGGACCCCGGGGGCGCCCCTGGTCCTGGACCGCGGGACTCCCGGTGCGGCCCCGTGGCGTGTGACGATCGGGCCGTGACGACCTTCCTCCGCGAGCGGCTGCCCCTGCGCCGGCCGCCGGCCGGTCAGCGGATCGGCGGCGTGTGCGCCGGCCTGGCGGCCCACCTCGGTCTGCCCGTGGCGCGGGTGCGCCTGGCCATGCTGCTGTCGGTGCTCGCGTTCGGGGCCGGGATCGTCCTCTACGGCTGGCTGTGGGTGCTGGTGCCCAGCGGCGACCCGGAGGATGCCGCCGAGGCCGCGCACCCGGCGGCATCCGTGCGCCTGGCGCCCCGGCTGCGGAAGATGGGCAGCGTCGTCCCGGCGACCGACGTCGTCGTCGGCCTGCTCCTGCTCCTCGCCGCCGGCGCGGTGCTCCTGTGGCGGGCGGACGTGCCGCTGCCCAACGAGTGGCTGGTGCCGCTCCTCGTCGTCGTCGGCGGCGCTGCCCTCGTCTGGACCCAGCTCGACGCGTCGCTGTCCGGGCAGGACGCGGCGCCCGCGCCCCGGTGGCACCGGGTGGCACGCGTGGGCGGCGGGCTGCTCCTCGCCGTCGTCGGCATCGTGCTCCTGCTCGGTCGCGGGCTGGGGGCCGATGAGCTCCTCTCCGGGATCCTTGCGAGCACCGCCATCCTCGTGGGCGTGGCCGTCGTCCTCGCGCCGGTGTGGTTGCGGCTCGTGCGCGACCTCAGCGCCGAGCGCAGCGCCCGCGCACGGGAGTCCGAGCGCGCCGACATCGCCGCCCACCTGCACGACTCCGTCCTCCAGACGCTCTCCCTCATCCGCGCCCGCGCCGACGACCCCGACCAGGTGGCCCGGCTCGCCCGCGCGCAGGAGCGCGAGCTGCGGCAGTGGCTCTACTCCGACCGGCCCACCGCGGGCACCTCGGTGGCTGCCGCGCTGCGGGAGGTCGCCGCCGAGGTCGAGGACCAGCACGGGGTGGTCGTCGACGTCGTCACCGCCGGCGACCGGCCCCCGCACGCGACGACCGAGCCGCTGCTGGCCGCCACCCGGGAGGCGCTGCGCAACGCCGTCGTCCACGGCGCGCCGCCCGTGTCCCTGTACGTGGAGGTCGGTGACGGCGCGACGGAGGTCTTCGTCCGCGACCGGGGACCCGGCTTCGACCTTGCCGCGGTGCCGCCTGACCGGCACGGGGTGCGCGACTCGATCGTCGGCCGCTTGGAACGGCACGGCGGCAGTGCGACGATCCGTACGGGACCGGGCAGCGGCCTGGAGGGTACGGAGGTCGTGCTGCGGATGCCCGAGCCGGCGACAGGGGAGTGACATGAGCACGACACCAGAGGACGGTCGGCTGCGGGTCGTCGTCGTCGACGACCACGCCCTCGTACGCAGCGGGGTGCGCAGCGAGCTCGAGGCGCACGCCCCGGACCTGCGGATCGTCGGGGAGGCAGCGGACGTGGAGTCCGCCGTCGCCGTCGTCCACGAGACGCGGCCCGACGTCGTCCTCCTCGACGTCCACCTGCCCGGCGGCCGCGGCGGGGGCGGCATCGACGTCATCACCGGCTGCCGCGACGTCCCGACCCGCTTCCTCGCGCTGTCCGTGTCGGACGCCAGCGAGGACGTCGTCGGGGTCATCCGCGCCGGCGCTCGCGGCTACGTGACCAAGGCGATCACCCCGACCGAGCTCGCCGACGCCGTGCGCCGGGTGGCCGGCGGGGACGCCGTCTTCTCCCCGCGGCTGGCCGGCTTCGTCCTCGACGCCTTCGGCACCGCCGCCAAGGACATCGCCACGACCGACGACGAGCTCGACCGGCTCTCCGCCCGTGAGCAGGAGGTCATGCGCCTCATCGCCCGCGGGTACTCCTACAAGGAGGTGGCCAGCGAGCTGTTCATCTCGATCAAGACGGTCGAGACCCACGTGTCCGCGGTGCTGCGCAAGCTCCAGCTCTCCTCCCGCCACGAGCTCACCCGCTGGGCAGCGGTGCGGCGGCTCATCTGACCACCCGGCCCCCCCCACCCGCCTGGGCCGCACATCCGGTCACCGAGACGCACATCCGAAACGGCCCGGGCCGTACCGGATGCGGCCCAGACGAGGGGCATCGAGGGTCAGCCGGTGTAAACGATCTCGACGCGACGGTTGGCGGCATGGACGGTGGGGTCGTCCGGCTCGCCGGCGGCGCGCGGCTCGGTGTCGCCGCGACCGGAGACCTCGAGCCGGAGGTCCGGACGTTCCGCGCTGAGGGCGGCGGCGACCGCCTCCGCGCGGTTCTCCGAGAGCTCCTGGTTGTCGAAGTCCTGCCCGTGGGGCTGCTGGGTGTCGGTGTGCCCGACGCCCCCCACGCTCGCGCCCTCCGGGACGTCCGCGACGAGGTCGGCTATCCGCGAGGCGGCGTTCGGGGGAGCTCCCAGGTGTTCTCGCGGAAGAGCAGGTCGGTCGACAGCGCGATGGTCGTCTCCCCGTCATCGCGCGTGACGTCGTCCTCCAAGGACAAGACGTGGACGCTCGGGTCGAACACCCGGACCGAGCCGGCCGGGTCGAAGACGCGGACCGAGTCGTGGAGCACCTGGCGGCTCAGCCCGCCCGACGGCGGCGGGGGCGGTTCCTGCTCGCTGAGGTCGGCGGAGGCGGCGCCAGTACCGGCGAGCATGAGGCCGCCGGCGAGACCGGCGACGAGCAGGCCGTGCAGCGCGCGGCGCGGTGTGGAGCGACGCATCCCGCTCACCGCTCGATCGCCACGTCGTCGAACTCGACCATGCCGACGCCCACGCTGAGTGTGTCGATGTCGTCCTCGGGAGCGGCGAAGTAGGCCCAGTACCGGAGGGTCTCGCCACTGGCGGCCCGCAGGCCGCTGTTGGTCGTGTTCGTCGCCCACTCCTCGGTCCCGTCCCGCAGGAGCGTGTACTGCTTGAGGTTCACCCGGTCGTTGAGCACCGGCGCGAGCCGGTTCTGGTTGTTGAGCGAGTAGATGTTGTAGCTGCCGTCGCCCTGGAAGTCCGGGGTGAAGGACAGCTCGAGGCGCATGGCCTCGCCCTCGACCCGCAGCGAGTGGAGGCCGACGGTCACCGTGGCGTCGTCGCGCTCGTCGGCGCCCGGCAGCGCGTAGACGACGGTGTCGAGCGCGTCCTCCGGGCCGACGATCCGCTCGGCGGGGTCCGTGTCCCGACCGTCGGTCGCCGTGTCGGCCGGCTCCGCGGCCGACTCCTTCGGTTCGCCGGTCTCGGCGGCCGGAGCGGACGTGGTCTCCGGCGGGGTGTCGAAGTCGGCCGGCGTGTCGGCGTCGCAGGCGGCGAGCACCGAGGCGCCGGCCAGGGCAAGGGCGGCTGCCGCGAGCGAGCGACGGAGGGCCGTGGTCATGGGGTTCTCCTTCTGAGGGGTCGCACATGAGTCGTACGCGTCCGACGGTGAGTTGCACGGCCGACTGTGAGATCGGTCACTCGCGGACCGTGAGGTGGTGGACGGACTCGAGGTCGGTGCCGTCGGGAGCGCGGGCGCGCAGCACGACCCGCGCGCTGCCAGGGGAGCGGGCCGTGGTCGACACGCTGGGTGCGTCGACCACGTGGTCGCCGCTCGGCATGGTCCACACCCAGCCGTCAACGCCCTCGACCACGGCCGTGAAGGTTGCGTGCTCGCCGACGGTGATCTCGCCCGGCCCGTCGATCGTGATGGCGGCGGCGCCGGAGCTGTCTTCGGCGCCGAGCCCGCCGGCGAGCTGGACACCCCCGACGAGGCCGGCGACGGCCGCGAGCAGCACGGCCAGCGCGACACCGAGCGGGGCGCGGCGCCGTCGCCGCGGCGCAGGGGCGGTGGTCGGGGTGGCAGGTTCCACCGTCACCGGCGGAACTGCAAGTGCCGACTCCACGTCGGCGAGCCAGGCCCCGACGTCGGGGTGTCGGTCGTCCGGGTGGTGCGCCGTGCTGCGACACACGGCGGCGTCCAGGGCAGGCGGCAGCGCAGCACCCTCGCACAGCCACAGGAGGAGCGTGGACATCGCCCACAGGTCAGCGCGGGTGTCGACCGACGCCGGGGCCGTCCTGCTCGGGAGGCCGGAAGCCGGCGGTCCCGCCCGCGACGGTAAGTCCGGAGTTCAGCGCGAGGTCCTTGCACATCCCGAGGTCCGCGAGGACGAGCCGCTCGTCGGGACGAACCACCTGCGCCGGCGGGCCGAGCTCCTCACCGGCCGGGAGGGTGAGTGAGGAGGATGTTTCCAGGGCTGAGGTCACGGTGGACGAGGCCGCCCGCGTGCACCGCGCCGACGGCGGCGGCCAGCGACCGCGCCACCGCGAGCACGTCCTGCCGGCCCGCCGTCCAGCCGTGGCCGCGCAGCTCGGCGACCCGGCCGGCGAGCGTGCCGCGGTCTGCGTGCTCGAGGACGAGGTAGGGCTGCTGCCGGTCCGTCTCCCCGATGTCGTGGACGGCGACGACGTGCGGGCTGCTCACCCGGCGCAGGCTGCGACCCTCGGCGATGAAGCGCTCGCGAACCTCGGGGTTGAGGCTGTGGTTCTCTGCAAGCACCTTGAGGACGACGACGTCCTCGAGCCGCTCGTCGATGGCGCGGTGCACGGTCACGAAGGACCCGACGCCGATGACCCCCTCGAGGCGGTAGCGCCCGATCCGCTCGACCGTCACCGGCGCCCGGCCCCGTCGGTGGGCTCGCGCAGCGCGGCTGCGACGAGGGCACGGCCCCGGGAGACCTGCGCCTTGACCGTGCCGACGGGGCGCTCGAGGCGTGCGGCGACCTCCTCTTAGGTCAGCCCCTCGACGTCGCGCAGCGTCACTGGCTCGCGGTAGTGGTCGGGCAGCCCGGCGAGGACGGCCCGCACGGTGGCGCGGGTGGCGATCATCGAGCTCATCCGCTCCGCAGGCCCGAGCTCTCCCGGGGGCAGCGGCGAAGCGGCACGCTGACGCCGGAGGTGGTCGACGACCCGGTTGCGCGCGATGCGGTGCACCCACGTCGTCAGCCGGCTGGTCCCCGCGAAGGAGGCCACGGAGCCGGCGACGGAGATGAGGGCGTCCTGGGTGACGTCGTCGACGGCGGAGTGGTCGAGCAGCGCACCGGCGACGATCCGGCGCACGATCCCTGAGGCGTCGAGGCGCTCGACGAGCAGCTCGACCGCGAGTGTGGAGCCGGTGTCACCGGCTGCGGCGAGGGTGGCGAGCTCGTCGAGGACGTCACCGTCGTCGGCGGGGACGCTGTCCAGGGCCAGCCGCGCGCGGAGGGCGTCGCCGTCCGAGACCGCTCGCTGCAGCGCGTGCGGCACCGCGTCGTCCATGGGCATGTCCCTCAGGTTAACGGGGCGGCGGGTGGCTGCCGCCGACGACGGCGCCGGTCTAGCCTGAGGCATGGACGTGCGTCAGGTCGCGTGGCGGAGCCTGTACGAGCTCCTCGGGTCGCGGGTGCGCAGGCCCGAGTGGGCCTTTATGAATTACGGCTACGCCCCTCTCGACCCCCGGCAGGAGACGCTGGCGCTCGGGCCCGCCGACGAGCCGGACCGCATGTGCATCCAGCTCTACGACCACGTCGTCGGGGACGTGGACCTGCGGGGTGCCGACGTCCTGGAGGTCGGCTGCGGGCGGGGTGGCGGCTCCTCGTTCCTCGCTCGCTACCGCGCGCCGCGGACGGTGACGGGTGTGGACCTCTCCCGCGCCGGGATCGCGCTGTGCCGGCGCTACCGGCACGCCCCGGGCCTCAGCTTCGTCCAGGGCGACGCCCTCGACCTGCCATTCCCGGACGACTCCTTCGACTCCGTCGTCAACGTCGAGTCCTCCCACTGCTACCCCTCGGTGGAGACCTTCCTCGCGGAGGTCCACCGGGTGCTACGACCGGGCGGCAACCTCCTCTTCGCCGACCTGCGGGGAAAGGTGGCGATGGCGGAGCTCGAGGCCACTCTGAGGACGAGCCCGTTGGAGGTGGTCGACATGCGGGACATCACGCCGAACGTCTGCACGGCCCTCGAGGTCGACGACGACCGCCGGCGGGCGCTCATGGACGCATGGATCCCGCGCCCCTTCCACCGGCCCCTCGAACGGTTCGTCGCCGTCGAGGGGAGCAGCACCCACGCGCGGTTCAGGGCCGGTGAGAACCGATACGTGAGCGCCCGGCTCGTCAAGACGACGACGGCGCTCATCTAGGCTGGCGGCATGACCTTCCTCTACTATCTCCTCCTCTTCCTCCACCTCGTCGGTTGGGCCATCGTCCTCGGCGGGACCGTGACCAACCTGCGCACGCCGCGCCTGGCGCCGGGCGTCCTGCACGGCGCGCTCACCGCGCTCGTCACCGGCATCCTCATGACCGGCGTCGCCGAGATGGGGGACGGGCTGCCCGACCTCAACTACATGAAGATCGGCATCAAGCTCGTCGTCGCCGTCGTCGTCACCGCCCTCGTCGTCGTCGCGAGCCGCAAGAAGGAGCCGAGCCGCGCGCTCATCGGCTCGATCGCCGCGCTCACCACCCTCAACATCGCCATCGCGGTGCTGTGGCGCTGACCCGCTGATGGGCGTCCTCGGCGAGGCGATCGTCCTCATCGTCGTCATCATCGGGCTCGTCGGCGCCGTCGTGCAGGTGGTCCCGGGCGGCGGGTTCCTCGTCGGGGCCGCCGCCGTGGTGTGGGCGATCGTCACCGGCGGCACGGTCGGGTGGACGGTGGGGACGATCGCGGTGATCGCCGTCGTCGGCGCGGAGATCGGCAAGTACGTCCTCGCCGGGCGCTACCTCGGCAAGGGCGGCGTGCCGGCCCGCACCCTGGTGGTCGGGGCGGCGCTCGGCGTCGTCGGCTTCTTCGTCATCCCGGTGATCGGCCTGCCGATCGGCTTCGTCGCCGGCGTCTACGCCGCCGAGAGCACCCGCCTGCGCGACCAGCGCGAGGCGTGGCGCTCCACCGGCCGGGCGATGCGGGCCGTCGGCCTGGCGATCCTCGTGGAGCTGAGCGGGGCACTCATCGCGACCGGCGCCCTCCTCATCGGCATGTGGCAGACCTGACGGCGGCGGTGTCGGTGGCAGGACCTACCCTGGAAGGGCCATGACCTCCCTCTTCGACAACCTGCCCGGGCTCATGGGCGGGAACCTGCCGCCCCTCCCCGCCGCCGTCCCCCCGCGCGAGGACGACGCGCCCTCCACCGTCCCCGTGTCGCCGCGCCAGGCGGACCTGCTCGAGGGTCTCAACCCGCAACAGCGCGCTGCCGTCGTGCACGAGGGCGGGCCGCTGCTCATCGTCGCGGGCGCCGGCTCGGGCAAGACCCGTGTCCTCACCCACCGCATCGCCGGTCTGCTCGCCACCGGGCGCGCCCGGGCGGGGGAGGTGCTGGCCATCACCTTCACCAACAAGGCCGCCGCGGAGATGCGCGAGCGGGTCACCGAGCTCGTCGGCCCGGTCGCGCGGCACATGTGGGTCTCCACCTTCCACTCCGCGTGCGTGCGGATCCTGCGCCGGGAGCACGCCACCCTCGGCCTACGCTCGAGCTTCTCGATCTACGACGCCGCGGACTCCCAGCGCCTCATGGCACTGGTCATGCGCCAGCTCGACCTCGACCCCAAGAAGTTCCCCCCGAAGACCTTCTCCCGCAAGGTCTCCGACCTCAAGAACGAGCTCGTCGACCCGGACTCCTTCGCCGCCGAGGTCAGCGAGGGCAACGCCTTTGACACCGCGCTCGCCGAGGCCTACCGGCAGTACGACGCGCGGCTGCGCCAGGCCCACGCCCTGGACTTCGACGACCTCATCATGCAGACGGTCAACCTGCTCCAGGCCTTCCCGCACGTGGCCGAGCACTACCGCCGCCGGTTCCGCCACGTGCTCGTCGACGAGTACCAGGACACCAACCACGCGCAGTACGTCCTTATCCGGCAGCTCGCGGGCGTCGAGGGTGACGACGCCGGGCTCCCGCCGGCCGAGCTCACGGTCGTCGGTGACGCCGACCAGTCGATCTACGCCTTCCGCGGCGCGACGATCCGCAACATCCTCGAGTTCGAGGCGGACTACCCCGAGGCGACGACCATCCTCCTCGAGCAGAACTACCGCTCCACGCAGAACATCCTCACCGCCGCCAACGCGGTCATCTCGCGCAACCCGAACCGCCGCGCGAAGAACCTGTGGACCGACAGCGGCGCCGGCGCGGAGGTGGTCGGCTACGTCGCGGACTCCGAGCACCAGGAGGCCCGGTTCATCGCCGAGGAGATCGACCGCCTCGGCGACTCCGACGGCGTACGCCCCGGCGACGTCGCCGTGTTCTACCGCACCAACGCCCAGTCCCGGGCGCTGGAGGAGGTGCTCGTCCGCGTCGGCATCCCCTACAAGGTGGTCGGCGGCACGCGCTTCTACGAGCGCAAGGAGATCAAGGACGCCCTCGCCTACCTGCGGGCCGTCGCCAACCCCGACGACGCCGTCAACCTCCGTCGCATCCTCAACGTCCCCAAGCGCGGGCTCGGGGAGCGGGCCGAGGCGATGCTCGCGGCCCACGCCGAGCGCGAGCGCATCTCCTTCGGCGGGGCGATCGAGCACGCCGCGGCTCCCGCCGGCGCGGCCCCCGAGGTCCTGGGCCTCGCCACCCGCGGGCGCACCCAGGTGCGCGGCTTCCACGAGCTCATGACCGGCCTGCGCGACATGCTCGCCGCCGGAGCCGGTCCCGCCGAGATCCTCGACGCCGCCCTGGACCGCTCCGGCTACCTCGCCGAGCTCCGGGCGAGTGAGGACCCGCAGGACGCCACCCGGGTGGAGAACCTCGCCGAGCTCCACGCGGTGGCCGCCGAGTTCTCCCAGAGCGACCCCGAGGGTGACCTCGGGGACTTCCTCGAGCGGGTGGCGCTCGTCGCCGACTCCGACCAGATCCCCGACGACGACGCCGCCAACCAGGGGCAGGTCACCCTGATGACCGTCCACACCGCCAAGGGCTTGGAGTTCCCAGTCGTCTTCGTCACGGGCCTGGAGGACGGCACCTTCCCGCACCAGCGCTCGCTCACCGACGAGGACGAGCTCGCCGAGGAGCGACGCCTGGCCTATGTCGCGCTCACCCGCGCCCGCAAGCGCCTCTACCTGTCGCGCGCCGCGGTGCGCACCGCCTGGGGCATGCCGCAGCAGCTGCCGCCGAGCCGCTTCATCTCCGACATCCCCGAGGAGCTCCTCGACTGGCGTCGCGCCGAGTCCTCCACCGACGCCCTGCGCGGCGGTGGCTGGGGCTCCGGCGGCCTCGGCTACGGCGGCGGGCGTCCCGCCGGGGGCAGCGGTGCGCGCAGCGGCCCGGTGCGCACACGCCGCAGCGACCCGGAGACCCCGAGCTTCGGCTCGGCGGCCCCGCGCCCGGCGGGCGACATCCCCGGCTTCGACATCGGTGACAAGGTCACCCACGACTCCTACGGCCTGGGCACCGTCGTGGGCCTCGAGGGCTCCGGCTCCAGCGCCGTCGCCCAGATCGACTTCGGCGGCGGCCAGGTCAAGCGCCTCCTCCTGCGCTACGCCCCGGTGACCAAGCTCTAGCCCCCGCCCTCTGTGTGCCCGCCGACAGCGCTCGGCGCAAAAAAGGGGGGCGGCGCGCGCGCCGGAGGAGTCCGGCTGTCGGCGCGGGTGGGAGCTGGTGCGGCGCGGCTCCCACGGAGCCGGGCGCGGCGGACCTAGCCTGTGCCCGACACGACTGTCGAGGAGGGCGGATGGCTCAGACCGCCGCGCCGGCTCGCCCCGGGCGCACCTACACGACCTCCCGTCGTGCCCCGGCCACCACGACCGCGCGGGCCGGGCACATCCACGGCCTGGACGGCCTGCGGGCGCTCGCCGTCGGCGCGGTGCTCGTCTACCACCTGCGGCCCACCTCGCTGCCCGGCGGCTTCCTCGGGGTCGACGTCTTCTTCGTCATCTCCGGCTTCCTCATCACCACCCTGCTCCTGCGCGAGCTCGGCAAGAAGGGCCGGGTGGACCTCCCGCGCTTCTGGCTGCGGCGCGCCCGGCGGCTGCTGCCGGCACTCGTCAGCGTCGTCGTCGTGAGCGTGAGCCTGGCGGCGATCGCGGGCGGTGACCTGCTCGTCAACGTCGGCCGGCAGGTGCTCGGGGCGCTCACCTTCTCCAACAACTGGCTCGAGGTCGGCGCGGGCTCGAGCTACTTCGCCCAGACCTCACCGCTGCTCTTCGTCAACTTCTGGTCCCTCGCGGTGGAGGAGCAGTTCTACCTCCTGTGGCCGCCGCTGCTCGGGCTGCTTCTCGCGCTCACGAGCACCGGCCGGCAGCGGGTGCGCGTCGCGCTCGCCGTCGCCGCCGTCTCCGCGCTCCTCATGGCGGTGCTCTACACGCCGGGGCAGGACGCGACCCGGGTCTACTACGGCACCGACACCCACCTGTTCGGGCTGATGATCGGGGTGGCGCTCGCCTTCGCCTGGGCCTCCCCGCGCAGCTGGCTGCACTCCGCGGCGTGGCAGCGCTGGCGTCAGCCCGCGGCGCTCGTCGCCATGGCCGGACTGCTCGCCCTCATGACGGTCCTCCACGAGGGCTCGGCGCTCACCTTCCGCGGCGGCATCCTCACCGCCTCGCTCCTCACCGCGGTGCTTGTCGCGGCGCTCCTCGGGCCGGTGGGCCTCTACCAGCGGCTGCTGCAGATGCCGCCGGTCGCGTGGGTGGGGGAGCGGTCCTACGGCATCTACCTGTGGCACTGGCCGCTCATCCTCGTCCTCACCGAGCTGATGCCCGCCACCACCTACGACTCCGCGCTCAGCTGGACCACCCGGGGGCTGGCGCTCGTCCTCACGCTGGTCGTCGCCGGTGCCTCCTACCGCTGGCTGGAGATGCCGGTGCGCCAGGAGGGCTTCCGCGGGGTGTGGCGCCGCTGGCGCAGCGCCCTGCGCGGCGGCCGGCGCGCCGCCCAGGTGGTCGGTGGCGCCGCCGTCGTCCTCCTCGTCACGACCGCCGTCGCGGTGGCGACAGCACCGACGACGTCGCTCACCCAGCAGCAGATCGAGGCCAACGAGGAGCTCGTCGCCGCCTCCGCCGCCGAGAGCGAGGCGCCCGAGCCGCTGCCCGCCGACTGGACCGTGCCCGCCGGCGACGAGATCAGCGGCTTCGGCGACTCGATCATGGTGACGAGCGCCCACGGGCTCACCGCCCGCTGGCCCGAGGTCGCGCTCGACGCGAAGTCCAACCGCCAGTGGCCCGACGGGCTGGCCGCGATCGAGCAGGCCGTCGAGCAGGGCACGGTGCGCCGCGCCGTCGTCCTCGACTTCGGGACGAACGCGGGGGTCGGCGAGCCCGCGGTCGTGCGGGCGGCGCTGGACGCGCTCGGCCCGGGCCGGATGGTCGTCGTCGTCAACCTCTACGGCGGCTCGTACTGGGTCCCGGAGGCGAACGCGGCGCTCGCGGACGTCGTCGCCGACTATCCCAACGCGATCGTCGCCGACTGGTACGCCGCCATCGACGCCGAGCCGGGGAAGCTCCAGTCCGACGGCATCCACCCCGACATCGAGGGGGGTCACCTGTACGCCGAGGTCGTCGCCGAGGCCTTCACCGAGCTCTCCGAGCGCCTGCTGGCGCAGACCGCCGGTGAGTGACCTCGTCGTCGGCGAGGACGGCCTCGCCCGCCCGGCGTGGGCGGCGGCCAACCCCCTGCTGCGCGAGTACTACGACACCGAGTGGGGCATGCCGGTGCGCGGCGAGCGCGGGCTCTTCGAGCGCCTCAGCCTCGAGGCGTTCCAGTCCGGGCTCTCGTGGGCCACGATCCTGCGCAAGCGACCCGCCTTCCGTGCTGCCTTCGCCGACTTCGACCCCGACGCCGTCGCCGCCTTCGACGACGACGACGTCACCCGCCTCATGGCCGACGCCGGGATCGTCCGCAACCAGCGCAAGGTCGACGCGACGATCGCCAACGCCCGCGCGACCGTCGCGCTGCGCGCCGACGGCGGACTGCCCGCGTTCGTCTGGTCCTTCCAGCCGGCCGAGACGCCAAGACCGCGGACCTACGCCGAGGTCCCCACGACCTCGCCCGAGTCCGTCGCGCTGGCCAAGGCGCTCAAGGCGCGCGGCTTCCGCCACGTGGGCCCGACGACGATGTTCGCTCTCATGGAGGCCGTCGGCATCGTCGACACCCACCTCCTGGGCAGTCACCGTCGGGGTTCCTCAGGGGTCTGGCCCAGCTGAGGCGGCTTCCGGGATGCAGGGCCGGAGCCGCGGTCCTAACGTCGGGTCGAGCAGCCGGACCGAGGAGAGAACCGTGGGACGAAAGACGCCGGAGACGACGCGCGACGTGCCGGAGGCGGACGCCGCCGAGCGCGAGAACGAGACCTCGAGCCTCGAGCGGGCCGGGGAGGACGTCGAGGAGCTCGTCGAGCACCGTCTGGACTAGCCGGGACGGTGCCCGGCCCGGCCTGGTGCGCGGCGCCGGCCCGGACCGGCGGGCATGTGCCACAAAGGCGCCGGCTGCGTGTCGGCACGCCGGGCGACACGCCGGTGCCGAGGCCCGCGGCAGCCCGTGGGCGCCGCTTTGTGGCACATCCTTGGTCGGGGGAGAGGATGGGGGCATGAGCGAGCAGAGCAAGTGGGTCCAGATGACCCAGGCCAACCCGCAGCACTCGCACTGGTACGTCGAGCGCTTCCGGACGATGGCGGAGTCCGGGGCGGACGTCGTCGGCGAGGCGCGGCTCATCGACGCGATGGTGCCGCGCGGGGCACGGGTCCTGGACGCCGGCTGCGGCCCGGGACGTCACGGCGGCTACCTCGCCGGGCTCGGACACACCGTCGTCGGCGTCGACGTCGACCCGGTCCTCATCGCCGCGGCGCAGGAGGACTTCCCGGACGCGACGTGGGTGGTGGAGGACCTCGCCGAGCTCGACCTGCCCGCGCGGGGCATCGCCGAGCCCTTCGACGCGATCCTCTGCGCCGGCAACGTCATGACCTTCCTCGCGACGAGCACCCGGCGCGAGGTGCTGCGCCGGATGGCCCGCCACCTGGCCCACGACGGGCGCGCTGTCATCGGCTTCGGCGCCGGCCGCGGCTACGACTTCGACGACTTCCTCGGCGACGCCGTCGCCGCCGGGCTGGTGGCCGACCACCTGCTGTCCACCTGGGACCTGCGCCCGGCCGCCGAGGACTCCGACTTCCTCGTCGCGGTGCTCCGCCGCGCCTGACCCGCCCCGCACCCACCACCCGAGAGGACTCCATGACCGAGACCACCACCGCCCTGCCCGTCGGCAGCTCCGAGCTGCACGTCTCCCCGCTCGGCCTGGGCACCAACACCTTCAACGACCCTGGTGACCAGAAGCAGTTCCACGCGGTGCTCGACGGCTTCGTCGAGCGCGGCGGCACCTTCATCGACACCGCCGACATGTACTCCTACTGGGTGCCGGGCAACTCCGGCGGGGAGTCCGAGGCGATCATCGGCCAGTGGGTGGCCGACCGCCGCAACCGCGACGACGTCGTCATCGCCACCAAGGTCTCCGGCAAGCCGGACCTGCTGGGCCTGTCGCCCGAGACGGTCGTCCGCGGCGCCGAGGACTCCCTGCGCCGCCTCCGCACCGACCACATCGACCTCTTCTACGCCCACTACCAGGACGACGAGACGCCCGTCGTCGAGAGCGCCGCGGCCTTTGACCGCCTCGTCACCGAGGGCAAGGTCCGCGCCGTCGCGCTGTCCAACTTCTCCGTCGCTGCCATCGAGGAGTGGTTCCGGGCCTGCGAGGAGAACGGCTTTGCCAGGCCCGTCGCCCTCCAGCCGCGGTACTCCCTCGTTTCCCGCGAGTACGAGATCGGTCTGGCCGGGGTCGCGCAGCGCCTGGGCATGTCCGTCTTCCCCTACCAGGTCCTCGCCGGCGGCTTCCTCACCGGCAAGTACCGCACCGAGGCGGACACCGAGGGTCGGACCCGCGGCGCCGCCGTCAAGCGCTACCTCACCCCGGAGGGGCTGCGGGTCCTCGACGTGCTCGACGCCGTCGCCCGGGAGCACGTCACCGACCCGGCCTCCGTCGCGCTCGCGTGGGCGACGGCGAACGGCAAGGTCACCGCCCCGCTCGCCGCCGCGACGACCCCTGCCCAGCTCGACCAGCTCTTCGCCGCGGTGGTCCTGGAGCTCACCGCGGAGCAGGTGCAGCGCCTGGACGAGGCCTCCGCCAACTTCGTCTGAGAACGACCGGACGCGCCCTGGCCCCGGGCCGGGGGCACGCCTCCGTGCCGTCGGGACCGGAGCCCCGGCGGAGCTGCGCCCGGTGCGCCTCCCACCGCGACGCCGGGTACAGTGGACGGAGATGTCTCGATGTCGAGGCATTCCGAGAACGTCGATGAGAGGACTGACCTGGTGGACCTTTTCGAGTACCAGGCACGGGACGTGTTCGAGAAGCACGGGGTACCCGTCCTGGGCGGGATCGTGGCGACCACGCCGGCGCAGGCGCGTGCCGCGTCCGAGAAGCTGGGCGGGGGGACCGTCGTCGTCAAGGCGCAGGTCAAGACCGGCGGCCGGGGCAAGGCGGGCGGCGTCAAGCTCGCCCACAGCCCGGAGGAGGCCGAGGCGCGTGCAGCCGAGATCCTCGGCATGGACATCAAGGGCCACACCGTCCACCGCGTGATGATCGCCGAGGGCGCGAAGATCGCCGAGGAGTTCTACTTCTCGGTGCTCCTGGACCGCGCCGAGCGCCGCTACCTGGCCATGGCCAGCGTCGAGGGCGGCATGGAGATCGAGCAGCTGGCCGTCGAGCGCCCCGAGGCGCTGGCCCGCGTGGCCGTCGACCCGGTCGTCGGCATCGACGAGGCCAAGGCCAGGGAGATCGTGCAGACCGCCGGCTTCGCCGCCGACGTGGCCGACGCCGTCGCGGACGTCATCCAGAAGCTGTGGACGGTCTACGCGAGCGAGGACGCGACGCTCGTCGAGGTCAACCCGCTCGTGCGCACCGAGGACGGCGCGATCATCGCGCTGGACGGCAAGGTGACGATCGACGAGAACGCCGCCTTCCGGCACCCCGAGCACGCCGAGCTCGAGGACAAGGACGCCGCCGACCCGCTCGAGGCCAAGGCCAAGGAGCTGGGCCTCAACTACGTCAAGCTGGACGGCGAGGTCGGCATCATCGGCAACGGCGCGGGCCTCGTCATGAGCACCCTCGACGTCGTCGCCTACGCGGGCGAGCAGTACGGCGTCGGCCCGGCGAACTTCCTCGACATCGGTGGCGGCGCGAACGCCGAGGTCATGGCCAACGGGCTGGACGTCATCCTCGGTGACGAGCAGGTCAAGAGCGTCTTCGTCAACGTCTTCGGCGGCATCACCGCGTGCGACCAGGTCGCCAGCGGCATCGTCCAGGCGCTGGAGATCCTCGGCGACTCCGCCACCAAGCCGCTCGTCGTCCGCCTGGACGGCAACAACGTGGTCGAGGGACGTCGCATCCTCGACGAGGCCAACCACCCGCTGGTCACCATGGTGGACACGATGGACGACGCCGCGGCCAAGGCCGCCGAGCTCGCGAAGTAAGGGACGGGACAACAGCATGTCGATCTTCCTCGACGCGAACTCGCGCGTCATCGTCCAGGGCATGACCGGTGCCGAGGGCCAGAAGCACACCCGCCGGATGCTCGGCTCGGGCACCCAGGTCGTCGGTGGCGTCAACCCGCGCAAGGCCGGCACGAGCGTCGACTTCGACGTCACCCCCATCGGCCCCGGTGCCGAGGAGCGGACCGCCGGCACGGTCTCCGTGCCGGTCTACGGCACCGTCACCGAGGCGATGGAGGCCACCGGCGCGGACGTGTCGGTCGTCTTCGTCCCGCCGGCCTTCACCAAGGCCGCCGTCATCGAGGCCGTCGACGCCGGCATGCCGCTCGTCGTCATCATCACCGAGGGCGTCCCGGTGGCCGACACCGCCGAGTTCTTCACCTACGCCGAGAGCAAGGGCGTGCGGCTCATCGGCCCCAACTGTCCCGGCATCATCAGCCCCGGGAAGTCCAACGTCGGCATCACGCCGGCCGACATCACCGGCCCGGGCCGCATCGGCCTCGTGTCCAAGTCCGGCACGCTGACCTACCAGATGATGTTCGAGCTGCGGGACATCGGCTTCACCACCGCCATCGGCATCGGTGGGGACCCGGTCATCGGGACCACGCACATCGACGCCCTCGCGGCCTTCGAGGCGGACCCCGACACCGAGCTCATCGTCATGATCGGCGAGATCGGCGGCGACGCCGAGGAGCGGGCCGCGGCGTTCATCAAGGAGAACGTCACCAAGCCCGTCGTCGGGTACGTCGCGGGCTTCACCGCTCCCGAGGGCAAGACGATGGGCCACGCCGGCGCCATCGTCTCCGGCTCCTCCGGCACGGCCGAGGCGAAGAAGGAGGCCCTCGAGGCCGCCGGCGTCAAGGTCGGCAAGACGCCGAGCGAGACCGCGCGCCTGGCCCGGGAGCTCCTTCAGGGCTGAGCCCACCGCACCACCGACGGCCCGCCGCGCCCCCGCGCGGCGGGCCGTCGCGCGTCCCGGCACCCCGACGACGGCGTGAGGCAACGGATCGGACACATCGCCACGACACGCCGCCGCCTTCGCGCGCCCGCGCCGCCCGGTCACCGACGATGGGGCAGATGACGACGACGGTCCACCCCCAGGTGAGCGGCCCCGCCCGCCGCGCGCCCCGGCTCCCCGAGGCCTGGCTGCGTGCCACCCTGGCGGGCATCGAGGCCGCGATCATCAGCTGGCTGCTCGTCGTCGTGCCGACCGTCGCGACCTACGTCGCCACCGCCGCCGCACCCCTGCTCGGCGAGGCCACCTGGACCGACGCGGCGGCCATCGGCACCGGCGTGTGGCTGCTCGGCCACGGCGCCGCGGTCGACGTCGGTGAGGCGGGCGCCGTCTCCCTCGCCCCGCTCGGCACGAGCCTCGTCAGCGCCGCCCTCGTCTACGGCGGCGCCCGGCGGGCGCGGCTGCGCCGGCCGGCCACCGCGGCCTTCGCGCTCGGCGGTTTCGTCCTCAGCGTCCTCGGGCTGTCCGCCGTCGTCCCCGGGCCGGCCGCACGGCCGGCGGTCGCGCTCGTGGCCCTCGTCATCGGCGGCGGCGCGCTGTTCCTCGCGCTGTGGCGCGCGCGCACGCCGCGGCCCGCGTGGTGGCTGCGTCTGCGCGAGGCCGTACCGGACTGGGCGCGCGCCGGCGTCCGGGGCGCCTGGCTGGCCGTCGCCGGCCTCCTCGCCCTCGCCGTCCTCGTCCTCGCCGTCGGGCTCGTCAGCGGGATCGTCACCGTCCTCGAGCTCCACGAGGCGCTCGCGCCGGGCCGCCTCGGCACCGTCGTCCTGCTCCTCGGCCAGCTCGCCTACCTGCCGACCATGGTGGTGTGGGCCCTCGCCTGGCTGTGCGGACCCGGCTTCGCCGTCGGGCAGGGGACGCTCTTCTCCCCGAGCGAGGTCGTCGCGGCCCCGCTGCCGGCCTTCCCCGTGCTCGGGATCCTGCCCGAGCCGGGGGCGCCGGGGCTCGGTCTCGTCGTCCTCGTCCCCGTCCTCGTCGGCGCCGCCGTCGGGGCGTGGCTGCACCGCAGCCGCTTCCAGGAGCGCTGGTGGCAGGCGGCGCTCAGCGGCGTCGTCGCGGCCGCGACCCTCGCCGTCCTCGGTGCGCTCCTCGCCGTGGCCGCCTCCGGCAGCATCGGGCCGGGCCGGCTCGCGACCGTCGGCGTCCCCGCCCCCGCGCTCGCCGGTGCCCTCGCCTGGCAGACCGCCGCGGGCGCCGTCGTCGTCCTCCTCGCCCTGCACCCGCAGGTCCACGCCGCCGTCGGGCGCGGCAGCCGTGCCGTCCGGGCGCGGGTGAGCCGCAGGAACGACGACGGCGGCGCAGGCTCCGCGCCCACGCCGCCGTCCGACTCTCCCGAGTAGGTCAGGCCGTCTGGCCCTCGTGCTCGCCCTCGCCGATCTCCTCGACGAGCTTGTCGCAAAAGGCCGGGAGGTCGTCCGGCGTGCGGCTCGAGACGAGCCCGGCGTCGACGACGACCTCCTCGTCCACCCAGGTGGCCCCGGCGTTCCTGAGGTCCGTCCTGAGGCTGGGGTAGGACGTGAGCGTGCGACCCTCGAGGACCTCGGCGTCGGTGAGGATCCAGCCGCCGTGGCAGATGACACCCACGGGCTTGTGCTGGTTGAAGATCTCCCGGACGAACGCGACGGCAGCCTCGTCCATGCGGAGCTTGTCCCCGTTGACGACGCCGCCGGGCAGGACGAGGGCGTGGAAGCGGTCGGGGGTGGCCTCGGCGGTCGTGAGGTCCACCTGCTGCTCGTGACCGTTCTTGCCGGTGATCGTGCCCGACTCCGGGGAGACGAGGACGGCCTCGGCGCCCTGGGACGTCACGGCCTCCCAGGGCACGGTGAGCTCGGAGTCCTCGAAGCCGTTGGTCGAGAGGAACGCGACGGTCTTGTTCGTCAGCTGGGCCATGGGTGTGCCTCCTTGGGTCTGGGGTTCGCCGTCCACGCTAGGAGCGTTCGGGCCATCCCGCTTCCCGAGGGGCGTCAGGGCCGCAGGAGCATCCGTTGGGCGCGGTCCTCCAGACCGCTGAGGCAGGCGGCCTCCGCCTGGTGGGTGAGGGCGCGGTCCAGGCAGGCGTAGAAGTCTGCGTACACCGGCCAGAGCAGGGCCTGCAGACCGGTGAGGAGCACCATCGCGGCCGCGATGCCGAGGCCGACGACGACGAGTACGACCATCGCCCCGCCCACCCGGGCGCGCCGCAGCCGCACGAGCCCGACGACGCCGAGCACGAGGGCGAGCAGCCCGAGCAGCCCCGGGACGAGCGGCAGCGGCCACGGCGGGCGGGTCACCGACAGCCACAGGCCGACGAGCAGGACGACGGAGAACCAGAGCACCGGACGCGTCGCGGCACGCACCGCCTCGTCGCTGAGGGGCGCAGCGGGCTGGTCGCGGGACATGCGCCCAGTGTTCCATTCCGGCCCATTACCCTCGGCACGTGCCCACACGAGTCGTCGTCCTCATCTCCGGCGGGGGATCCAACCTCGCCGCCCTCCTCGACGCGGCCCGGGACCGGGGCTACGGCGTCGAGGTCGTCGCCGTGGGGGCCGACCGGCCCTCCGCCGGCGGGCTCGCGCTCGCCGAGCAGGCCGGGATCCCGACCTTCGTCGAGCGCCTTGCCGACCACCCCGACCGTGAGTCCTGGGACCGCGCCCTTACCGCCGCCGTCGCGGCCGCGGAGCCCGACCTCGTCGTCTCCGCCGGCTTCCTCAAGCTGTGCGGCCACCACTTCCTCGCGCGCTTCGGCGGGCGCTACCTCAACACCCACAACTCCCTGCTGCCCGCCTTCGCCGGGATCAACGGCCCGCGCGACGCCCTCGAGTACGGCGTGAAGATCGCCGGGGCCACGCTCTTCGTCGTCGACGAGGGCGTGGACACCGGCGCGATCGTCGCCCAGGTCGCCGTGCCCGTCCACGACGACGACACGGTCGACTCCCTCACCGAGCGGATCAAGGTGGCCGAGCGGGCCCAGCTCGTCGAGCAGGTGGGCCGCCTCGCCCGCCTCCCGTGGCGGGTCGAGGGCCGGCGCGTCGTCGTCGACGGCTGAGCCGGTGGACGAGACCAGACCGGCGCTCACGGCCGTGCGCAGCGGCGCCGAGCTGCGCCGCTGGTACTGGCTGCGCGCCGAGCTTCAGGACCTTGCCGGCGCGCTCGGCCTGTCCCGCAGCGGCGGCAAGGAGGAGCTGCTGCAGCGCCTGAGCGCGGCCCTCGACGGCGAGCCGGTGCCCGCGCCCGCCCGCCGGAGGCCGGCGGCGCGCCAGCTGACCGCGCCCGTCGGGCCACGGACCGTGATCCCCGACGGGCAACGGTGCAGCCAGGTGCTGCGCCACTTCTTCACGGCCGAGGTAGGACCCGCGTTCCGCTTCGACGAGCACATGCGCGAGTTCATCGCCCAAGGCGAGGGACGCACGCTCGCCGAGGCCGTAGAGCACTGGCACCGGACCCGTGAGGTGCAGACCGGGAAGATCGGGCGGCAGTTCGAGTACAACGGCTTCACGCGCGCGTGGTTCGCCGCGCACCCGGGCGGCACGCAGCCGCAGTGCCTCGAGGCGTGGCAGCGGTACCGGGCGCTGCCCGTCGACGCGCGTGACCGGGAGGCGGGGCCGGGCGTGCCGTAGGACGGTCCCGCCGAAGGGGCAGCGCAGGCTGCCCTCACGACGACCTCGCCGGTCTGGCACGGCGCGCCGGGCAGGCTCACGGTGGACCCGGCGGAGGAGGTCGGTGTGGTGGTGCAGCAGCGCGCGCCCGACGGCGTCAGGCAGTCATCTGCGCGCCGACCTGACGCACGCCCTCGAGGAGCTGCCCAGTTCCGCGACGCCCGGACCGGCTCGCCGACGAGAGACGCGCGGACCTCGTCCGCCGCGCTGCTCCAGCTGCAGACCCTCGCCGGGAACCGTGCCGTCGGCGCCGTGCTCCAGCGCCAGACGGGCCCGACGCCCGTGGGCAAGGATGTCCCCGGGCTGCCCGAGCACGTTCTCGCCCAGGTCGAGCAGCACCTCGTCACGGGGTCCGCAAGCAGCGCCCAGGCGGCGATCGACCTTGTCGTGGGGGTGCTGGCGGCCCGGGCGGAGGTCGACCTCTCGCTCATCGAGGGACGCCGGATGCGCTTCGACCCGACGCTCACCGACGAGGGCCACACCCGGCAGTGGGCCAGGCCGGCCCGGGGCGGCGGCTTCCACCCGCTGCCGTCCACCGTGCGGATCGGTCCACCGGCGCTCGTCAACGTGGCCTGGCTGTACTCCGCGGTCATCCACGAGTACCGGCACGCCGAGTCCTTCCAGGTGGCGAGGTCGGACCCCTTCAAGGAGGTCGACGCCTACCTCCACAACATCGAGCGGGCGGACGAGGCGGGCCTGGACGGCGGGGAGGTCCTCGAGCTGTGGAGCCGTCTGGGGGAGGAGTGGGCGGACGTCCCCGAGCACCTGCGCCCCCTCTACGCGGACCGCTACGCCGCGGCGGGGACGACGGTCCGGCGGATCGCCGGGACCGCGGCGCCGGCCGTGCAGCGCACCCCGTCGGCGGACGAGTGCTCGGTCGGTGCCACGGTGCTGGTGGACGCGGCACGGCCCGGGGCCTCACGGTGCATCACCGAGGACGACCCGGAGTTCCGAGCGAACTACATCGACAACAACATCGTCCTCGCCACCGGTCTGTGCCTGCCCGGGACCACCTGGGAGACCATCGACCACGCCAGCGTGCCGACGATCGTGCTGACGTACCGGGACGGCCGGACGCTGTCGGTCCCGGTCACGGACGTGCCACTGCTCGGTGGCTCGCGAGGGCGGGACAACCGCTGGGTGACCGCGAGCCGGCCGCTGGCCCGGTACGAGAGGCGCAGCGACGGCTTCATCTACCCCGTCCGGGAGGCGGGACCGACGTCGTACGTCGCGTACGGCGACACCGCCAACATCACCTCGCTCCGTGCGGGCCTGCACGAGACGATCGAGGAGTTGCAGGCCCTCTTCACACTCATGGAGCTGGGGGCGACCTTCGCCGGCGCCGTCGCCGCCCTCGGCGGATCACTGTCGCCCGCCCGCGGTGGGTCACCCGCCCGCGGGCGCATCACCTCCCTCGGCGCCCCCAACACCGGCGGCAGGATCCGCTTCCGGCCGCAGCCGGGTGCCGGGACGACGGCACCACGGCCACCGGTCGGGGGCCGTCCGTCCGTCGGCAGCCCGACGACGCCTCCGACCACCCGGCGGACGTCGCCGAGCGGCGGGTCCGAGCCCTCGCACAAGGCGCAGCAGGGCAAGGCGAGGACGGTCAAGGCCGGCAAGCGCGGCGAGGAGGGACCCGACCGTCGACTGACGTCCGGCACGCCCGACAAGCCCGCCAAGGCGAGGAAGCCGACCAGGACCACCGAGTCCGGCGACGGTCAGCCGGATGAGCGGACGGCCGCCGAGCGGGACTGGGACAAGGCCGAGGCAGAGGCCCGGCGACAGCGGGGCACCGCTGACAAGCCCGCGACGACCGAGCACGGTGCACTGCGGGAGCAGCAGCGGGGGGCGCTGACAGCCGCGGACCGTGGCCGGCTCGACGCGGCGCTGCCGCGGACCCAGGGCGACGGCGCCACCGTCAAGGTGGCCCGCCAGAAGGGCGGCGGCTACCTGGTCCACGTGACCAACGCGGACGGCCACACGGTCACCCTCATGCGGGACAAGAGCCGCACCGAGGTGCAGCGGCTCTCCGAGAACTACGGCTGGAGCCCGCCCTTCGACGACTGAGCTCCGCGCTACCGACCGCCCCGCCGGCCGTTGGTCGAGCTCCGCGGCACGCTAGACTCGGCCCCGGCCGTGACTGGCGCAGAGGTGGAGTCACCACCGGGAAGCGGCCGGAAGTCCCCTGCAGGGTGCCGCCCGCCTGGGTGCCCGGGTCCGATACCAGCGAACCCAGGAGTGACCTCGTGACCGACTCGCGTCCCGTCCGCCGCGCCCTCGTCTCCGTCTACGACAAGACCGGCCTCGCGCCGCTCGCCCAGGCGCTGCACGCCGCCGGCGTGGAGATCGTCTCCACCGGCTCCACCGCCCGCACCATCGCCGAGGCCGGCGTCCCGGTGACCCCCGTGGAGGAGGTGACCGGCTTCCCCGAGTGCCTCGACGGCCGGGTCAAGACCCTCCACCCGCGCGTCCACGCGGGGATCCTCGCCGACCTCCGCAAGGACGCCCACGTCCGCGAGCTCAAGGAGCTCGGCGTCGCGCCCTTCGAGCTCGTCGTCGTCAACCTCTACCCCTTCACCGACACCGTCGCCTCCGGCGCCGCGCCCGAGGAGTGCGTCGAGCAGATCGACATCGGCGGGCCGACCATGGTGCGCGCCGCCGCGAAGAACCACGCGAGCGTCGCCGTCGTCGTCGACCCGTCCGGGTACGACGACGTCGCCGCGGCCGTCGCCGCCGGCGGCTTCACCCTCGAGCAGCGCCGCCACCTCGCGGCCGCGGCCTTCCGGCACACGGCCGACTACGACGTCGCCGTCGCGTCGTGGATGGGCAGCGTCGTCGCGCCCGACGACGAGAGCCGCTTCCCGGCGTGGACCGGTGCCACCTGGCAGCGGGCCGACGTCCTGCGCTACGGCGAGAACCCGCACCAGGCGGCCGCGCTGTACCGCTCCGGCCGGCCGGGGATCGCGCAGGCCGAACAGCTGCACGGCAAGGCGATGAGCTACAACAACTACGTCGACGCCGACGCCGCGTGGCGGGCCGCGCACGACCACGCCGACCCCGCCGTCGCGATCATCAAGCACGCCAACCCGTGCGGCATCGCCGTGGGCGCGACGATCGCCGCCGCCCACGCCGCCGCGCACGCCTGCGACCCGGTCTCCGCCTTTGGTGGCGTCATCGCCGCCAACCGGCCGATCACGGCCGAGGCGGCCGCCCAGATCGCCCCGGTCTTCACCGAGGTCGTCGTCGCGCCGGCCTTCGAGCCGGAGGCGGTGGAGATCCTCAGCGCGAAGAAGAACATCCGCTTGCTCGTCGTGCCCGAGGGCAGCGGGTCCGGGCTGGAGATGCGTGCCGTCAGCGGCGGGCTGCTCGTCCAGGCCAGCGACCTCGTCGACGCGCCCGGCGACGACCCGAGCGGCTGGACCTTGGCCGCGGGCGAGGCCGCCGACCCGGCCACGCTCTCCGACCTCGCCTTCGCGTGGCGCTCGGTGCGGGCCGTGCGGTCCAACGCCATCCTCCTCGCCGCCGGTGGCGCGAGCGTGGGCGTGGGCATGGGGCAGGTCAACCGGGTCGACTCCTGCCGTCTCGCCGTGGAGCGGGCCAACGCGCTGGGGGAGGGGAGCGAGCGCGCCCGCGGCGCCGTCGCGGCCTCCGACGCCTTCTTCCCCTTCGCCGACGGCCTCCAGGTGCTCCTCGACGCCGGCGTGCGCGCCGTCGTCCAGCCTGGCGGCTCGATCCGCGACGAGGAGGTCGTCGCGGCGGCCCAGGCGGCCGGCGTCACGATGTACCTCACCGGCACCCGTCACTTCGCGCACTGACGGCCGGCGGGGGCGGCGGGCCGTCGTCCCGCCGCCGGGGATCTGCGCACAGGTTCGCGACACGCCCCCGACACGCCGGGACAGCTGTCGCGGACGGGCCCTGCCCGGGGACCTGTGCGCAGATCCCCGACAGCACCCCACCTCGAGAGCCCACCGACCGCTGACCGCGAGCGCGGCGAGCGGTCCGGCAGGTCGGGCGGGGCGGGGCTACGTGAACGTCTTGCGGAGGGGGATGGCCGGGTCCGCGGCGGCGAGGGGGTCGACGACGGGGTGCTCCGGGGCGGAGAGCGCCCTGCGGAGCGCACCGACGTCGCGCGGGCGGTCCACGGTGAGTCCGGCATGCAGGCGCGGGACGCCCTCGGCGTCGGTGACGACGTACAGCGCGGTCCACGGACCCGCGCCCGGCTCGCCGCGCAGCACGACCTCCGCCCCCGGCGGCACGTGCCCGACGACCGTGAGCTCGTGGCCGAGCTGGGTGGAGAAGACGTAGGGGGCCGGGTCCGGCGCCGGGCCGTCCGCCGCGCCCAGCAGGTCCGCGACGAGCGCAGCGGGATGGGACAGGGCGCCGTCCCAGTGCGCTCCGGGCACGATGCCGTCGCGCGGGGAGTGGCGGTCCGCGCAGTCCCCGACCGCCCGGACGGACGCCGGCCCGCCGCGCACCCGCCCGGTGAGGTCGACGGGCACCGCGCCGCGCGCGGTGAGGGGCAGGGAGCCGGACAGCCACGCCGTGCTGGGGCGGACCCCGACCGCGGCGACGACGACGTCGGCCGCCACCCGCGAGCCGTCGGCCAGCCCCACGCCACTCGCGTCCGCGGTGGTCACCGTCGCGCCGCAGCGCAGCGCGATCCCGCGCTCCGCGTACCAGGGCACGAGCAGCTCCCCGACCCGCGGGCCGAGCACGTGCCCGAGCGGCACCGGGCCGCCCTCGAGGACCGTGACGTCCACGCCGGCCGCCGCGGCGACCGTCGCGAGCTCGGCACCGACCCAGCCCGCGCCGATGACGGCGAGCCGGGCACCCGGCCGCAGCAGCTCCCGCAGCCGCGCGGCATCGTGGAGGTCGTGGAGGGTGAGGACGTCGCTCCATCCCGGCACGACGACGGGGCCGGCCCCGGTCGCGACGACGGCGACGTCGGCCGCCACCTCGCGCGTCCCGTCCGGACCCGCGACGGTGAGGCGCGCGCCGTCGTCGCCGGCGTCGAGGGCGACGGCGCGGTGACCGGTGAGGAGCTCGTCGGCGAGCGCGGTGAGCTCGCCGTAGCCCTCACCGGCGAGGTCGACCGGTGCGGTGCGGGTGAGGAGCTCCTTGCTCAGCGGGGGACGGTCGTAGGGCGCAGCCCGCTCCTCCCCGACGACGGTGAGGCGGCCGGTGAAGCCCTGGCCGCGCAGCTCGGCGGCCGTCCGCAGGCCGGCCAGCCCGGTGCCGACGACGGCCACCCGGGTGGGGAGGGGAGGGAGGATCACGGCCCCACGGTAGCCTCGTCGCCATGGACTCCACGCGCGGCGCAGGCACGGCGGTGCTGTGGCTCGTCGTCCTCGGCACGCTCGCCGCGGGCGTGACGGCGGTGCTCGTCGACGTGCCCTCGGCCGCGCTCGTCCTCGCGGCGCTGTGCGTCATGCTCGCCGTCCTCCGCGGCACCGACCGCGGTGTGCCGCCCGCCTTCCGGGCCCGCTCCACCGCCTTCGACGTCACCCTGCTCCTCGTCGCCGCCGCCGCGCTCGCCGTCCTCGCCCCGGCCGGCAACCTCATCTGACTGCCCCGGGCCGCCCCGTGCGGCGGGCGACCCTCCTGGGACAATGGTCCGATGACCGACCTCGTCGTCGACATCTCCCTCGTCTTCGCCTTCGTCCTGCTCGGCGGCGTCTTCGCCGCCTCCGAGATCGCACTCGTCTCCCTGCGCGACAGCCAGGTGCGCGCGCTCGCCGACAAGGGCGGCCCCGGTGCCCGGGTGGCGAGGCTGACCGAGGACTCCAACCGCTTCCTGTCCTCCGTGCAGATCGGCGTCACGCTCGCCGGCTTCTTCTCCGCGTCCTTTGGCGCCGCGCAGATCGCACCGCAGCTCGCGCCCGCGCTGGAGAACCTCGGCCTCGGCAGCGGGGTCGCGAGCACCGTCGCCTTCGTCGGCACGACCGTCCTCATCTCCTACCTGTCCCTCGTCTTCGGTGAGCTCGTGCCCAAGCGGCTGGCGATGCAGAGCGCCGAGCGCTTCGCCGTCGTCGTCGCGACACCGCTGGACTGGATCGCGACGGCGATGCGGCCCGTCATCTGGCTGCTCGGCGCCTCGACCAACCTCGTCATGCGTCTGCTCGGGCGGGACCCGCACGAGCAGCGAGAGGAGATCGGTGCGGAGGAGCTGCGCTCGATGGTGGCCCGGCACGAGTCGATCGGGGCCGTGGAGCGGGACATGGTCGTCGACATCCTTGCCGTCGGGGACCGGGGCGTGGAGGAGATCATGACGCCCCGCACCGAGGTCGAGTTCCTCGACGCGGACCTGCCGGTGGGCGACGCGCAGGCGCTGGTCGCCACGCTCGAGCACTCGCGCTACCCCGTCCGCGGCCGCAACGACGACGACGTCCTCGGCTTCATCCACGTGCGCGACCTCATCAGCATCCGCCCCGGCGCCCGCGTCGTCGGCGACCTCGTGCGCCAGGTCCCCTTCTTCCCGACCGGCAAGCGGGTCCTCTCCGCGCTCACCGACATGCGCACGCAGAACGCGCACCTCGCCGTCGTCGTCGACGAGTACGGCGGGACCGACGGGATCGTCACCCTCGAGGACGTCGTGGAGGAGTTCGTCGGGGAGATCAACGACGAGTACGACCGTCCGAAGCCCGGTGCGCGGACGCGCGGTGACGTCGGTGACGTCGCCGGGCTGCTCGGGCGGGCGGACATCACCAAGGTCCTGGACCGCGAGCTGCCCGAGGGCCCCTTCGACACCCTCGCCGGCTTCGTCGTCACCCGCCTGGGCCGCATGCCGGCGGTGGGCGACGCCGTCGAGTGGGAGGGCCTGACCCTCACGGTCGCGGCCCTCGACGGGCGGCGCGTGGACCGCCTCCACGTCCGGGCCACCGAGGAGGCCGACGACGACGGCGCCACCGCCGTCGCCGGTGCGGACCCGGGGGTGGCCGGCCAGCACCCGTAACGGAGGTGTGGCCCATTTATCTCGATGTCGAGTAATCTTGGTGGCGGTGCCGGCGCCCCGGCGCCGAGGACCCCGAGCACACACCCTCGTGGTGGTCAGGAGAGCGCAGCAACATGGCGAAGATCAAGGTCGAGAACCCCGTCGTCGAGCTCGACGGCGACGAGATGACGCGGATCATCTGGCAGTTCATCAAGGACCGCCTCATCCACCCCTACCTGGACATCGACCTCAAGTACTACGACCTCGGGATCCAGCACCGCGACGCCACCGACGACCAGGTGACGATCGACGCCGCCCACGCCATCCAGCAGTACGGCGTCGGCGTCAAGTGCGCGACCATCACCCCCGACGAGGCCCGCGTGGCCGAGTTCGGCCTCAAGAACATGTGGCGCTCGCCCAACGGCACCATCCGCAACATCCTCGGCGGCGTCATCTTCCGCGAGCCGATCATCATCTCCAACATCCCCCGCCTCGTGCCGGGCTGGACCAAGCCGATCATCATCGGCCGCCACGCCCACGCCGACCAGTACAAGTCGCAGAACTTCAAGGTCCCCGGCCCCGGCACCGTGACGATCACCTACACCCCCGACGACGGCAGCGAGCCCATGGAGCTCGAGGTCGCCAAGTTCGGTGAGGACGGCGGCGTCGCGATGGGCATGTACAACTACAACAACTCGATCGCCGACTTCGCCCGCTCGTCCTTCTCCTACGGCCTGCAGCGCGGCTACCCCGTCTACATGTCGACGAAGAACACGATCCTCAAGGCCTACGACGGCGCCTTCAAGGACATCTTCGAGGAGATCTTCGAGGCCGAGTTCAAGGAGCAGTTCGACGCCGCGGGCCTCACCTACGAGCACCGCCTCATCGACGACATGGTCGCGGCGGCCATGAAGTGGGAGGGCGGCTACGTCTGGGCCTGCAAGAACTACGACGGCGACGTCCAGTCCGACACCGTCGCCCAGGGCTTCGGCTCGCTCGGACTCATGACCTCCGTGCTCATGTCCCCGGACGGGCGCACCGTGGAGGCCGAGGCCGCGCACGGCACGGTCACCCGCCACTACCGCCAGCACCAGGCCGGCAACCCGACCTCGACGAACCCGATCGCCTCGATCTTCGCGTGGACGCGGGGCCTGGCCCACCGCGGCAAGCTCGACAACACCCCCGAGGTCACCGGCTTCGCCGAGACCCTCGAGGACGTCATCATCAAGACCGTCGAGTCGGGCAAGATGACCAAGGACCTCGCCCTGCTCGTGGGCCAGGACCAGGAGTGGCAGACGACCGAGGGCTTCCTCGCGTCGATCGACGAGAACCTCGCCGCCCGTCTCGGCTGACGGCCCGAAGGAGACAACGCTCATGAACCAGCCCGTCAACGTCACCGTCACCGGGGCCGCCGGCCAGATCGGCTACGCCCTGCTCTTCCGCATCGCCTCGGGCCAGCTCCTCGGCCCGGACACCCCCGTCCGGCTGCGCCTCCTGGAGATCCCCCAGGGCGTCAAGGCCGCCGAGGGCACCGCGATGGAGCTGGACGACTGCGCCTTCCCGCTGCTGTCCGGCATCGACATCTTCGACGACGCGAACGCCGCCTTCGACGGCGCGAACGTCGGCCTGCTCGTCGGGGCGCGGCCCCGCACGGCCGGCATGGAGCGCGGGGACCTCCTCGAGGCCAACGGCGGGATCTTCGGCCCGCAGGGCAAGGCGATCAACGACAACGCCGCCTCCGACATCCGCGTGCTCGTTGTCGGCAACCCCGCCAACACCAACGCGCTCATCGCCCAGCGCCACGCCCCGGACGTCCCGGCCGAGCGCTTCACCGCGATGACGCGCCTGGACCACAACCGGGCGCTGAGCCAGCTCGCGCAGAAGACCGGCACCGCGGTGAGCGAGATCGAGAACCTCACGATCTGGGGCAACCACTCCGCCACCCAGTACCCCGACGTCTTCCACGCGACGATCGGCGGCCGTCCGGCCACCGAGCTCGTGGACGAGGCCTGGCTGGACGGGGAGTTCATCCCCACCGTCGCCAAGCGTGGCGCGGCCATCATCGACGCCCGTGGTGCGTCGTCGGCGGCGTCCGCCGCCAACGCGGCCATCGACCACGTCCACGACTGGGTGCGCGGCACCGGCTCCTCCTGGACCTCGGCCGCGATCCCGTCCGACGGCTCCTACGGTGTGCCCGAGGGGATCATCTCCTCCTTCCCGGTGCGCTCGACCGGTGGTCGCTGGGAGATCGTCCAGGGCCTGGAGGTGGGCGACTTCTCGCGCCAGCGGATCGACGCCTCGGTCGCCGAGCTCGTCGGCGAGCGGGACGCCGTGCAGGAGCTCGGCCTCATCTGAGCAGACCGACCGAGGGCCGGGAGGGGACACCCTTCCCGGCCCTCGGCGTCTTCCGGCGAACCTTGAGGCTTCGCGCCGAAAAGGCTCCCGTGCCCGTGCGCGGGGCCACTAGGCTGCGGCTGCCAGCCACACGCGCGGAGGAGAGCCATGCCCATCCACGGGACGTTGTTCAGCGACTTCCAGGAGACGGCCGCGCGGGAGCCCTTCGTCCTGCAGAACAAGAAGCTTCTCAAGATCCAGATGGGCTACGGCCCGGTGTGGGCTAAGTCCGGCTCGATGGTCGCCTACCAGGGCGACGTCCACTTCCAGAACAAGGGCTCCGGCGGCCTGGGCCGCATCATGAAGTCGGCGATGACCGGCGAGGGCGTGAGCATGATGGAGTGCACCGGCCAGGGCGAGCTCTTCGTCGCCGACGGCGCCGCCGACGTCCAGGTCTTCTACCTCGAGAACGACATGGTCTCGGTCAACGGCGCCAGCGTGCTCGCCTTCTCCTCCTCCATCGAGTGGGACATCCACCGTCTCCAGGCCCGCGGGGCCGCGATGGCGGGCGGGCTGTACAACGTCTCCTTGCGGGGCACCGGCTACGTCGCCGTCGCCACCCAGGGCGAGCCGGTGGCCCTCGACGTCGCCAGCGCCCCCACCTTCGCCGACGCCCAGGCCGTGGTCCTGTGGACCGGCGGCGTCAGCGCCGACATCCGGGTCGACACCGGCGGGCTGTCCTCGCTCGTGCGCGGAGGCACGGGGGAGACCTTCCAGATGGCCTTTGGCGGGCAGGGCTACGTCATCGTCCAGCCGAGCGAGACGGTCGTCAGCGGCGGGCACCAGGAGAACCGCACGAAGAGCAGCGGCGGCGGGCTCGGGGGCCTCTTCGGCGGCTGAGGGAGGCGGCGCCCCGGGCGCGCCGTGAAACAATCTGCAAGCCTTGCACGGGGCTTTCAGGCGGGGCTACGCTGCGGTCATCATCCGGAGACGAGGGAGTCCCATGTCCGCGAGATCTGCCCGCCCGCGCGCCGCCGTCGCCACTCTTGCAGCCGCCGGGCTGCTCGCGTCAGGCCTGGCCGCCGCCAGTACCGTGCCGGCAGCGGCCGACGACGCCGTCGTCGTGCTGGCCGGGGACCTGCAGTCCGAGCTCGGCTGCCCCGCCGACTGGGACCCCGGGTGCACCGGTGCCGCCCTGGAGGCGACCGGCACCGAGGGCGTCTACTTTGCCGAACTCACCGTCCCCGCCGGGCGCTGGGAGTACAAGGTCGCCGTCGGCGGGACCTGGGACGAGGCCTACGGCGTCGGAGGAGGGGACACCAACTACGCCCTCGACCTCGCCGGACCGGCCGACATCCGCTTCACCTTCGACCGCGCCGACGGCCTCCTCGCGCTCGAGGTCCTCGGCCTCGAGGAGGGCTACACCGACGCGGACGCCGCGCTCGTCGCCGAGCCCGTCCGCCAGCCCGGTGCGGACGAACAGTTCTACTTCGTCATGACCGACCGCTTCGCCGACGGCGACGCGGCCAACAACACCGGTGGCACCGACGGCGGCCGCCTCGACCACGGCTTCGACCCCACCGACAAGGGCTTCTACAACGGCGGTGACATCGCCGGCCTGCACGAGAACCTCGACTACATCCAGGGCCTGGGCACGACGGCGATCTGGCTGACGCCGTCCTTCAAGAACCGCCCCGTCCAGGGCGAGGGCGAGAACGCCTCCGCCGGCTACCACGGGTACTGGATCACTGACTTCACCCAGATCGATCCGCACCTCGGCACCAACGAGGAGCTCGAGGCGCTCATCGACGACGCCCACGACCGCGGGATCAAGGTCTACTTCGACATCATCACCAACCACACCGCCGACGTCGTCGACTACGCGGAGGGCGAGTACGGCTACGTCGACACGGCCACCTCCCCCTACCGGGACGCCGACGGCGAGGTCTTCGACCCGGGCACCTACGCCGGCACCGACCAGTTCCCCGAGCTCGACGCCGAGACCTCCTTCCCCTACACCCCCGTCGTCGAGGAGGGCATGGAGGACGTCAAGGTCCCCGAGTGGCTCAACGACGTCACGCTCTACCACAACCGCGGGAACTCGACGTGGGAGGGGGAGTCGGTCACCTACGGCGACTTCGACGGGCTCGACGACCTCATGACCGAGCACCCGACCGTCGTCGACGGCTTCATCGAGGTCTACCAGGACTGGATCGACCTCGGCATCGACGGCTTCCGCATCGACACCGCCAAGCACGTGAACTTTGAGTTCTGGGAGGAGTGGACCGCCGAGGTCCTCGACCACGCCCGCGCCCAGGGCAACGAGGAGTTCTTCATGTTCGGCGAGGTCTACGACGCCGACGCCCGCCTCCTGTCCCCGTACGTGCGCGACACCGACATGAACGGCGTCCTCGACTTCGCCTACCAGTCGGCCGCGGTCAGCTACGCCAAGGGCTTCACGGCCGCGGGCCTGTCCGGGCTCTTCGCCGCGGACGCGTACTACACGACCCCGCGGACGAGCGCCCACGACCTGCCGACCTTCCTCGGCAACCACGACATGGGCCGCGTCGGCTTCTTCCTCCAGGGCTCCGGCGACGAGCGCGAGCGCTCGATGCTCGCCCACTCCCTCATGTACCTCACCCGCGGCCAGCCGGTCGTCTACTACGGCGACGAGCAGGGCTTCGTCGGCCAGGGCGGGGACAAGGACGCCCGTCAGTCGCTCTTCGCCAGCCAGGTGCAGCAGTACCAGGACGAGGAGACGCTGGACGGCGAGCCGATCGGCGCGCAGGACCGGTACGACACCGACGCGCCCCTCTACACGCACATCGCCGGGCTCGCCGAGCTGCGCTCGAGCACCCCGGCGCTCGCGACCGGCGCGCAGGTCGAGCTCCACGCCGACGACGGCGCCGGGGTCTACGCCTTCGCCCGGGTGGACCGGGAGGAGCGGCGCGAGCACGTCGTCGCCGTCAACAACCGCACCGCCGCGGCCACGGCCACCTTCACCACCCTCACGCCCGGTGCCACCTACACCTCCCTGTACGGGGACCACGCCACCGTGACGGCGGACGCGACGGGGGCGGTGACGCTCAGCGTGCCCCCGCTGTCCGCCGTCGTCCTCGTCGCCGACGGGACCGTGGGCGCGCCTGCGGAGCCCGGCGACATCACGCTCTCACCCGCCCAGGGCGGCCGCCTCGACGGCGTCGCCCCCGTCGGCGCCGACGTCGCCGACGACGTGTGGGCGGAGACCTCCTTCGCCTACCGGCTCGTCGGGGCTGAGGAGTGGACCGCGCTCGGCACCGCCGAGGGCGATGCGCCGCGGGTCTTCCACGACGTCTCCGGGCTGCCGACCGGCACGCTCGTCGAGTACCGCGCCGTGTCCGTGGACGCCGCGGGGAACCGCAGCGCCGCCTCGACGGTCGGCTCGGTGGGCCAGGCGGTGGACGGCACCGCGCCGGAGCAGCCGGGCGGTGACCTCGTCACCGTGCCGGGCAGCCACAACGCCGCCATGGGCTGCCCCGGTGACTGGCAGCCCGACTGCGAGGCCGCGTCCCTCGCCCTCGGTGAGGACGGCGTCTACTCCGCGACCTTCGACCTGCCCGCCGGCAGCTACGAGTACAAGGTCGCCGTCGGCGGCAGCTGGGACGTCAACTACGGGGCCGGGGGCGTGCCCGGCGGTGACAACGTCACCTACACCCACGGGGGCGGGCCGATCACCTTCTTCTACGACCCGGTGACCCACCTCTTCGCGAACACCGCGGAGGGCCCGGTCATCACCCTGCCCGGCAGCTTCCAGAGCCAGGTCGGGTGCCCCGGCGACTGGCAGCCGGACTGCATGGCCACGTGGATGACCGACCCCGACGGCGACGGCACCTACACCTGGGAGACGGCGGGGCTCGCGACCGGCAGCTACGAGGTCAAGGTGGCCCACGGCCGCAGCTGGGACGAGAACTACGGCGCGGGCGGCGTCCTCGACGGCCCGAACGTCACGTTCAGCGCCACGGGCGGCGAGCTCGTGTCCTTCAGCTACGACCTCGAGACCCACGTGCTCACCGTCGAGGCGACCGACCCGCCCCTGGCCGGCACCGGTCAGCTCGCCGCGCACTGGCTCGACGAGACGACCATCGCGTGGCCGGCCTCCCTCGTGCCCGCCGGCACCGACCTCGCCGAGCTCGAGTGGTCCCTGCACCACGCCGCCGCGGGTGGCATGGAGGTCCTCGACGGGGAGGTCGACGGCGCTGACGGCTCCGCGGAGCTCACCCTCGTGGGACAGGGACTGCCGGAGGCGCTCGCCGAGCGCTTCCCACACCTCGCCGAGCACCTCGCCCTGCGCGTGGAGGGCCTGAGCACCTCCGAGGTGCAGGAGCTCCTCACCGGTCAGGTGCAGGTGCTGCAGCGGCAGGGGGAGGTCGTCTCGGCCTTCACCGGGCTGCAGGTCCCCGGAGTGCTCGACGACCTCTACGCGGACGCGGCCGCGGGCCGCACGCTCGGGGTCGAGTGGGGTGAGGACGGCGCGCCGTCCCTCGCCCTGTGGGCGCCCACCGCCACCGACGTCGATCTCCACCTGTGGGCCCAGCCGCAGGCAGGAGCTGGCGCCGCGGCCGCCGTCACCGGCGAGCCCGAGGTCCTCGACATGTCCCGCGCGGACGACGGCACGTGGACCGTCGAGGGCGAGCCCGGCTGGGAGGACGCGGCCTACCGCTTCGCCGTCACCGTCTACGCCCCCAGCGTGGACGAGGTCGTCACCAACGAGGTCACCGACCCCTACGCCGTCGGGCTCACCGAGAACTCCACCCACTCTGTGCTTGTCGACCTCGACGACCCGCGCTGGGCGCCGGAGCTGTGGGCCGACACCCCGCGGCCGGTCGTCGAGCGGCCGGTGGACCGCACGATCTACGAGCTGCACGTGCGCGACTTCTCGATCAGCGACGAGACCGTGCCCGAGGAGCTGCGCGGCACCTACCGCGCCTTCGCGCAGGAAGGCAGCGACGGGATGCGCCACCTGCGCACGCTCGCCGAGGCCGGGATGAACACCGTCCACCTCCTGCCGACCTTCGACATCGCCACGATCGAGGAGGACCCGGCGGCACGCACCGAGCCGGACGTGCCCGACGCCGCACCGGACTCCGAGGAGCAGCAGGCCGCCGTCAGTGCCGCCCGCGACCTCGACGGCTTCAACTGGGGCTACGACCCGTGGCACTTCTCGACGCCCGAGGGCTCCTACGCCGTCGAGCGGGACGGCGGCAGCCGCACGGCCGAGTTCCGCACCATGGTCGGCGGCCTGCACGCCGCCGGGCTCCAGGTCGTGCTCGACGAGGTCTACAACCACACGAGCGCCTCCGGGCAGGACGAGCGGTCCGTGCTCGATCGGGTGGTCCCCGGCTACTACCACCGGCTCAGCGCCACCGGCAGCGTCGAGACGTCCACGTGCTGCCAGAACGTCGCCACCGAGCACGAGATGGCCGAGAAGTTCATGGTCGACTCTGTCCTCACCTGGGCCACCGACTACGGGGTCGACGGCTTCCGCTTCGACCTCATGGGCCACCACTCGCGCGACAACATGCTGGCCGTCCGCGACGCGCTGGACGCCCTCACCCTCGAGGACGACGGCGTGGACGGTGAGTCCGTCTACGTCTACGGCGAGGGCTGGAACTTCGGGGAGGTCGCCGACAACGCCCGCTTCGAGCAGGCGACCCAGGGCCAGCTCGACGGGACCGGCATCGGAACCTTCTCCGACCGGCTGCGCGACGCCGTCCGCGGCGGCGGGCCCTTCGACGAGGACCAGCGCACGATCCAGGGCTTCGGCTCGGGCTCCTTCACCGACCCGAACGCCGTCGCCGAGGGGACGCCGGAGGAGCAGGCGGCGCGACTGGCCCACCAGACCGACCTCGTGCGGCTCGGGCTGGCCGGCAACCTCGCCGGCTACTCCTTCCTCACCGCTGCCGGTGAGGAGCAGACCGGCGCGGAGATCGACTACAACGGCCAGCCCGCCGGGTACGCCACCCAGCCCGACGAGGTCGTCACCTACGTCGACGCCCACGACAACGAGACGCTGTTCGACAACCTCGCGCTCAAGCTTCCGGTCGAGACCTCGATGGGGGACCGGGTGCGGATGAACACGCTGTCGCTGGCGACGACGGCGCTCTCGCAGACGCCGTCGTTCTGGCACGCGGGGACCGACCTGCTCCGCTCGAAGTCGCTGGATCGCAACAGCTACAACTCCGGTGACCACTTCAACCGGCTCGACTGGTCGATGCGGACGAACAACTTCGGCGTCGGCCTGCCCCCGGCGGAGGACAACGCCGCCGCCTGGGACGTCATGCGCCCCCTCCTGGCAAACCCGGACCTGCGCCCGGAGCAGGCCGACATCGAGCAGTCCACCGCGATGGCCCAGGACCTCCTCGAGCTGCGGTTCTCCACCGAGCTGTTCCGGCTCGGGTCGGCCGAGCTCATCGAGGAGAAGGTGACCTTCCCGGGCTCGGGGCCGGACGCGACGCCCGGCCTGCTCGTCATGGCGGTGGACGACACCGCCGGGACCGAGGATGTCGACGCCGCCCTCGACGGCGTGCTCGCGGTCTTCAACGCCTCCCCGGAGGCGGTCACCGAGCAGGTGGACGGCTTCGCGGGACGGGCGCTCGCGCTCTCGCCGGTGCAGGTGGACGGCGCCGACGACGTCGTGCGGGAGACCGTGTGGGACGCCGAGACCGGCAGCGTGACCGTGCCGGCCCGCACCGTCGCGGTGCTCGTCGAGGCGCAGGACCCGGTCGACCCGACGGACCCGCCGGTCGACCCGACCGACCCGCCGGTCGACCCGACGGACCCGCCGGTCGACCCGACCGACCCGCCGGTCGACCCGACGGACCCGCCGGTCGGCCCGCCGTCGGGCGGCGGCGACGGCGGCCCGGAGAGCGACGACGGCCGGCCCGGCGCAGGGCCCGGCGGGAAGCTGCCGCAGACCGGTGCCGGCCTCGCCGTGCCGGTGGTGGTCGCGCTGCTCCTGCTCCTCGCGGGCGCGACGCTCGTCAACCGGCGGCGCCGGCTCGGCTGAGCACGCCGCTGCGCACGGCGTGTGGGTTCCGGGTCCTGAGGGGACCCGGGACCTACACGTCGTCGCGACCAGCGGGCCGGGGAACGGACCGTTGCCCGGGCGGGCCGGCGCGGTCGGCTAGCCTCTGGCGGGTGAACACCGACGGCGACCTCCACCTCGTCCTGTCCCTCTCGTGCCCCGACCGGCCCGGCATCGTCAGCGCCGTCGCCGGGCTCCTGGCCGAGCACGGCGGGAACATCACCGAGTCCCAGCAGTTCGGCGACCCCTCCACCGGACTCTTCTTCATGCGCGTTCAGGTCCAGACCGGCGCGCCCCGGGAGGAGCTCGAGGCGGCGCTCGCCGAGCTCGCCGGACGCTTCAAGATGACGTGGCACCTGGACGTCGTCGGCCGTCCGCTGCGCACGCTCGTCCTCGTGTCCAAGGCGGCGCACTGCCTCGCCGACCTCGCCTACCGCCAGCGCAACGACCGCCTGCCCATCGACGTCGTCGGGGTCGTCTCCAACCACACCGTCCTCGGGGACCTCGCCCGGTTCTACGACTACGACTTCCACCACGTGCCGGTCACCGCCGACACCAAGCCGCAGGCCGAGGCGCGGCTGCTCGAACTCGTCGAGGAGCAGGACGTCGAGCTCGTCGTCCTTGCCCGCTACATGCAGGTGCTCTCCGACGACCTGTGCCGCCGCCTCGAGGGGCGGGTCATCAACATCCACCACTCCTTCCTGCCGAGCTTCAAGGGCGCCCGTCCCTACGCCCAGGCCCACGCGCGCGGCGTCAAGCTCATCGGTGCCACCGCCCACTACGTCACCGCGGACCTCGACGAGGGCCCGATCATCGAGCAGGACGTCGAGCGGGTGGACCACGGCGACGACGAGCGCGAGATGGTGGCCCTCGGCGAGGACGTCGAGCGCAGGGTCCTCGCGCGTGCGGTGCGCTGGCACGCCGAGCACCGCGTCCTGCGCGACGGCGCCCGCACCGTCATCTTCCGCTGACCCCGAGCTCGGTCGCGCCCGCCCCTCCCCGCCGACAGCTGGATTGCGCCGGGCGCCTGCCCCCAACCGCTGGGCGCAATCCGGCTGTCGCGAGGGGTGTTCCCCTCCTGCGCCGACAGCCGGATTGCTCCAGGTGCACGACGGTCACCGCCTGGCGCAATCCGGCTGTCGGCGGGAGGGGGGCTGGGAGGGGGATCGCGGGGTGGACGAGTACGCGCCTGCGGGGGGACGGTGCAAGGATGGCGGCATGGACGACGTTCGCATCGATGTGGTCGACGACGACGCCGCCGGCGAGCTGCTGACGGTGCGGCGGGCGGCCTTTGTCACCGAGGCCCAGCTCTACGGCGACCCCAGCATCCCTGCCCTCACGCAGACCCTCGAGGAGCTGCGCGCCGACCTGCAGCGCCCGGAGGTCGTCACCCTCGGAGCCTGGATCGGCACCCGGCTCGTCGGCTCGATCCGCGTGGAGCTCGAGGGCGAGCGGGCCAACCTCGGCCGCCTCGCCGTCGTCCCGGACCTCCAGGGCCAGGGCCTGGGCACGCAGCTGCTCATGTCGGTCCTCGAGTACCTGCCGGAGCAGACCAAGGAGGTCTGGGTCTTTACCGGCCAGGACTCCAAGCAGAACCTGTCGATGTACGCCAAGCACGGGTACGAGCACCAGTACGACCAGCACACCGGTGACCTCACCTACGCCTACCTGCGCCGCATCCTCGGCGAGGAGGAGCCGGCCGAGCACCAGGGCTGAGCCGGAGCGGGTAGAGTCTGTCCCTGTCGCGACTGGCGCCAGAGGTGGATCACCACCGGGGAGCGACGAACCACGCAGACCTCAGGTCGCCCGCCTGGGCCGAGGGTCACCGGCAACGCGCGCTCCGGCGCGCACCCAGTGAGACATGCGGAGGAACGATGAGCCAGCCCACCGACACGCGCCCGGTCGCCGACCAGGCCCTCGCCGAGCTCGACCCCGAGATCGCCGCCGTCCTCGACGGCGAGCTCACCCGCCAGCGGGAGACGCTGGAGATGATCGCCAGCGAGAACTTCGTCCCGCGCGCCGTCCTGCAGGCGCAGGGCTCGGTGCTGACGAACAAGTACGCCGAGGGCTACCCCGGCAAGCGCTACTACGGCGGGTGCGAGCAGGTCGACATCGCGGAGAACCTCGCGATCGAGCGCGCGAAGTCGCTGTTCGGCGCCGCGTACGCCAACGTCCAGCCCCACTCCGGCGCCACCGCCAACGCCGCGGTGCTCCACGCCATCGCCCGCCCGGGGGACAAGGTCCTGGGCCTGTCCCTGCCGCACGGTGGCCACCTCACCCACGGCATGAAGATCAACTTCTCCGGCCGTCTCTACGACATCGCCGCCTACGGCGTCGACGAGCAGACCCACCGCATCGACATGGACCAGGTGCGCGAGCAGGCCCTCGCCGTGCGCCCCAAGGTCATCATCGCCGGCTGGTCGGCCTACCCGCGCCACCTCGACTTCGCCGCCTTCCGGGCGATCGCGGACGAGGTCGGCGCGTACCTGTGGACCGACATGGCCCACTTCGCCGGGCTCGTCGCCGCCGGCCTGCACCCCAACCCGGTGCCGCACTCCGACGTCGTCTCCACGACCATCCACAAGACCCTCGGCGGCCCCCGCTCGGGCATGATCCTGTCCCGTGACGCCGAGGACCTGGGCAAGAAGCTCAACTCCGCGGTCTTCCCGGGCCAGCAGGGCGGCCCCCTCATGCACGTCATCGCCGCCAAGGCCGTGGCGCTCAAGGTCGCCGCCGGCGAGGAGTTCGCCGACCGTCAGCGCCGCACCCTCGAGGGCGCGCGGATCATCGCCGAGCGCCTCATGGCCCCGGCCGTCGCCGAGGCCGGCGTCTCCGTCGTCACCGGCGGCACCGACGTCCACCTCGTCCTCGTCGACCTGCGCAGCTCCGCCCTCGACGGCCAGCAGGCGGAGGACCTTCTCCACACCGCCGGGATCACGGTCAACCGCAACGCGGTGCCCTTCGACCCGCGCCCGCCGCGCGTCACCTCCGGCCTGCGCATCGGCACGCCCGCCCTGGCCACCCGCGGCTTCGGGGCCGCGGAGTTCACCGAGGTCGCCGACATCATCGCCACCGCCCTCACCGAGGGCACAGCGGCGGACGTCACCGCCCTGCACGCCCGCGTCACGGCGCTCACCGACGCGTTCCCGCTGTACGAGGGCCTGCAGCAGTGACCGCACGCGTCCTGGACGGAAAGGCCACCGCCGCGCAGATCAAGTCCGAGCTCGCCACCCGCGTCGCCGCGCTGCGTGAGCGCGGCATCGTGCCCGGGCTGGGCACGGTGCTCGTGGGCGAGGACCCGGGCTCGCGCAGCTACGTCGCGGGCAAGCACCGCGACTGCGCCGAGATCGGCATCGAGTCGATCCGTGTCGACCTGCCGGCCACGGCCACCGAGGAGGAGATCCTCGCGGCCGTGGACCGGCTCAACGCCGACCCCGCCTGCACCGGCTACATCGTCCAGCTCCCGCTGCCCGCGGGCGTGGACACCAACGCCGTCCTCGAGCGCATCGACCCGGACAAGGACGCCGACGGCCTGCACCCGACGAACCTCGGCCGTCTCGTCCTGCGCGTCAAGGAGCCGGTCACCAGCCCGCTGCCGTGCACCCCGCGCGGCGTCATCGAGCTGCTCGACCGTCACGACGTCGACCTCGCGGGCAAGCATGTCGTCGTCGTGGGCCGCGGGACCACGGTGGGGCGCAGCATCGGCCTGCTCCTCACCCGCCGCGAGGTCAACGCGACCGTCACCCTCACCCACACCGGCACCCGTGACCTCGCCGCGCACGTGCGCCAGGCCGACGTCGTCGTCGCCGCTGCCGGGGTGCCCGGGATCGTCACGGCGGACATGGTGCGCCCCGGAGCCGCGGTGCTCGACGTCGGCGTGAGCCGCGTCGAGGACCCCGACACCGGCAGGGCACGCCTGCGCGGGGACGTCGCCGACGGCGTCGCGGACGTCGCCGGGTGGCTCTCGCCCAACCCGGGCGGGGTCGGTCCGATGACCCGCGCGATGCTGCTCGCCAACGTCGTGGACTCGGCCGAGCAGTCGTGACGTCGCTGCCACGGCCGCGGCGCGCCGCCGTCGCGGCCGTGGTGGCCGTCCTCCTCCTGGGCATGTGCCTGCGCGCCCCGGTGACGGCCGTGGGGCCGCTCATCGACCGCATCGGCGCCGACACCGGTCTGGGCCCGACGGCACTCGGCCTGCTCGGAGCGCTGCCCGTCCTCGGCTTCGGGGTCGGCTCGGTGCTGGCGCACCGTCCGGCCGTGCGTTTCGGGCTCGAGCGCGTCATCGCCGTTGCGCTCCTCGCGCTCGCGGCTGCACTCGTGGTGCGCTCGCTGCCGGTCCCCGGCGCGCTGTGGCTCGGTACCGCCGTCATCGGCCTCGCCATCGCGGCAGGCAACGTCCTGGCCCCTGCCGTCGTCAAGCGCGACCAGCCTCACCGCATCGCCCTCGTCACCGCGTGCTTCACCGCTGTCATGACCACGACGGCGGCGGTCGCCTCCGGCATCGCCGTCCCCGTCTCCGACGCCTGGGGCGGCGGGTGGCGTCAGCCGCTGGCGGGTTTCGCCGTCGTCGTCGGTGTCGTCGCCGTCATCTGGGGCGTGCGGGCGGTGCGGGCCGGACCGGCGACGGCCCCGGACCCGCCTGCGGCCGTGAGCGCCGGGCCGCCGGCCGTGACGATGTGGCGCAGCCGCAGCGCCTGGCTGGTCAGCCTGTTCATGGGCCTGCAGTCGGCGAGCTTCTACATCCTCGTCAACTGGCTTCCCACCATCGAGGCGTCCCTGGGCCTGGACCTTCGCACCGCCGGCTGGCACCTGTTCGTCTACCAGGTGGTCGGCATGCTCTCGGGCTTCGGGGTCACCGTGCTCATGCGGCGGCGCACCGACCTGCGCGGGCTCGGCGTGGCGGTGGGGCTGTGCATGACGGTGGCCATGGTCGGCCTGCTCCTCGCACCCGGGATCGCCGTGGTGTGGGTGGTCCTCGCCGCCGTCGCGTCCGGCAGCTCCCTCGTGCTGGCGCTCAGCCTCTTCGGGCTGCGCACCGCACACGCCCGCGAGACCGCGCAGCTCTCGTCCATGGCGCAGGCGATCGGCTACGTCGTGGCAGCCTGCGGGCCGCTGGTGGCCGGGTGGATCGGCGGCACGGTGGCGTGGGAGCTGGTCCTCGTCCTCACGGCTGTCATCGCACTCGCCCAGGCGGTCGTCGCACTGGGCGCGGGCCGGCCGGGCCTCGTGCTCGACCGCTGAGGCACGCACGAACCACCCGCCAGTCATCCTTCTCGACGATGTCCCCGGCGGAGGGACCCCCGTAGCATCCACGGACGGTCCCTACAGCACGGAGGACAACGATGTCGCACCACGCGAGACGGCCGCTCCGGCCGGGCACCCTCACCCTGGCGCTGACGGCGGCACTCGTCGCCGGCGCTGTCCCGGCGGCCCACGGCCTGCCGCAGGAGCACGACAGGGAGGCGACCGCCACCGGCTACGACGGCGCGGTCGCCTCCCTGGACCCCTATGCCTCGGCCGCCGGCCTGGAGGTGCTGCGCGAGGGCGGGAACGCCGTCGACGCCGCCGTCGCCGCCTCCGCCGCGCTCGGCGTCACCCGCCCCTACGACGGCAGCATCGGCGGCGGCGGCTTCTTCGTCCTCTACTCCGCCGACACCGGTGAGGTGACGACGATCGACTCCCGCGAGGAGGCGTGGGCGGCGATGGAGCCGGACGTCTTCCTCGAGGACGGCGCGCCCATCCCCTTCGCCGAGCGGCGCGTCTCGGGACTTTCCCAGGGCGTGCCCGGACTCGTCCGCGGGTGGGAGCTGGCGCTGTCGCAGTACGGGACGAAGCCGCTCGCCGAGGTGCTGGAGCCGGCCGTGCGGCTGGCCGACGACGGCTTCGTCGTCGACGCCCAGTACGAGTCGCGGACCGCGGACAACCTCGAGATCTTCCAGGACTTCACCTCGAGCACCGAGACCTTCCTCGTCGACGGCGAGGCGCCCACGGAGGGCACCGTCATCGCCAACGAGGAGCTCGCCGACACCTACCGCCTCCTCGGCGAGGAGGGCGCCGACGTCTTCTACGAGGGCGAGATCGCCGAGGCGATCGTCGCGACGAACACCAACCCGCCGCTGGCCGATGGCGCCGAGCGCCCGGTCCGGCCCGGGGAGATGACCCTCGCGGACCTCGCCGGCTACGAGGCGCTCGAGCAGGAGCCCACGGTCGTGGACTACCGCGGGCTGGAGGTCTACGGGATGGCGCCGCCCTCGAGCGGCGGCTCGACGGTGGGGGAGGCCCTCAACATCCTCGAGGGCTTCGACCTGTCCGGCATGGCCGAGGAGGAGGTCCTCCACCACATGGCCGAGAGCTCGGCGCTCGCCTTCGCCGACCGCAACGCCTACGTCGGTGACGAGGCGTTCCTCGACGTGCCCCTCACCGGCCTGCTCTCCCAGGGCTTCGCCGACGAGCGGCGCGAGCTCGTCGGCCCTGAGGCGCAGGCCCGGCCTGTCCCGGCCGGGGACCCGTGGCCCTACGACGACGGCGCGGGCGCGGCCGCGTCCGCCGGGTCCGCGGAGGGGCACGGCTCGACGACGCACCTCACGGTCGCCGACCGGTGGGGCAACGTCGTGAGCTACACCTTCACGATCGAGCAGATCGGCGGCAGCGGGATCGCCGTGCCCGGGTACGGATTCCTCCTCAACAACCAGCTCACCGACTTCGAGCCCGACCCCGAGCACCCCGCCAACGCGCCGGAGGGCGGCAAGCGGCCGCGCAGCAGCATGGCACCGACGATCGTGCTCGACGACGGTGCCCCTGTCGCCGCCTTCGGCTCACCCGGCGGGTCGACGATCATCACGACGGTGCTCCAGGTGGCGATCAACCACCTCGACCTGGGCATGTCGCTGCCCGAGGCCATCGCCGCTCCGCGGCTGTCCAGCCGCAACGGCGGGGCGAGCGAGGCGGAGGCCGCGATCGCCGGCACCGCGCTCGGTGAGGCACTCCGTGCGCGGGGCCACACGGTCAACGAGGTGGCCACGCTCGGCAACGTCACCGGTATCGCCTTCCTGCCGGACGGGCGCCTGCAGGCCGCAGCAGAGCCGAGGCGCTCCGGTGGGGGCAGCGCGATGGTCGTGCGGACCGGGCAGCCGGGCCCGCGGCCGCCGGAGCCGGAGTACGGCTTCTTCCTCAGCAACGGCTGGGGCGGCGGCGCCGCGGACGTGGCCTTCGCCTACGGCCGGCACACCGACGAGGTCCTCATCGGTGACTGGGACGGGGACGGCACCGACACGATCACGGTGCGGCGGGGCGCGCGCTACTACGTGGGCAACGACCTGAGGGGCGGTCCGGCGGAACGGGAGATCGTCTACGGCCGCGCCGACGACCACGTCCTCGTCGGCGACTGGGACGGGGACGGCACCGACACGTTGGCGGTGCGCCGCGGCAGGACCTACCACGTGAAGAACTCGCTGACCGGCGGGCCCGCGGACGTCGTGACCGACTACGGGCGCCCGGACGACGAGGTGCTCGTCGGTGACTGGGACGGCGACGGGGACGACACCGTCACCGTGCGCCGCGGCGCGACCTACCACGTGAAGAACGACCTCCGAGGTGGGGCCGCCGACACCGTCGTCACGTACGGCCGGGCCGGTGACGTCACGCTCACGGGTGACTGGGACGGCAACGGGACCGACACCCTCGCCGTGCGGCGCGGGCGCGTCTACCACGTCGTCAACTCCCTGCGCGGGGGGCCGGCGGAGCGGGTGGTGGCCTACGGCCGCGAGGGCGACGAGGTCTACGTGGGCGACTGGGACGGCAACGGCACCGACACCCTCGGCCTGCGCCGCACCCCGTAGCAGCGGCCGGCCCCGCAGCCGCACCGGCTGCGGGGCCGGGCCGTTTTCGGTCCAGCCGGTGGCCGAGGTGAGAATGGCCGGATGCTGAGAATCGCCACCGTCAACGTCAACGGGATCCGCGCCGCCGTCCGCAAGGGCATGGACACGTGGCTCGCGGACCGCTCGCCCGACCTGCTCCTCCTCCAGGAGGTCCGCGCCCCCGACGACGTCGTCCACGACCTCCTCGGGGAGGGCTGGCACGTGGCCCACCAGGCCTGCGACATCAAGGGCCGGGCCGGGGTGGCCGTCGCGTCCCGGCTGCCCGCCACGGCGGTGCGGGTGGGCCTGGGCGACGACGAGCCGCCCGTCGACACCGGCCGCTGGGTGGAGATGGACGTCGAGCTGCCGGGCAGCGACCGTCGGCTCACCCTGGTGTCCGTCTACGTCCACTCCGGGACGGCGAACGAGCCGGAGCGGATGGCCGCGAAGTATGCGCACCTGGACAAGGTGACCGCGCGGCTGACCACGCTCTCTGAGCAGGCGGCGGCGGGGGAGCGGGACGTCGTCGTGGGCGGGGACGTCAACATCGTCCACCGGCCCGTCGACATCAGGAACTGGAAGAGCAACCACAACCGCACGTCCGGCGTGCTCGACCAGGAGATCGCTTACCTCGACCGCTGGTTCGACGCCCTCGCCTACGTCGACCTCGGTCGCCGCCTCGGCGGGGAGGGCCCGGGCCCCTACACGTGGTGGTCGATGCGCGGGAAGGCCTTCGACAACGACGCCGGCTGGCGGATCGACTACCTGCTGTCCTCGCCCGGTTTCGCCGAGCGGGCCCGCACGGCGACGGTCGACCGTGCCGCCGCCTACGACCAGCGCTTCTCCGACCACGCCCCGCTCGTCGTCGACGTGGACTGAAAGCTCCCACTCACGCCGACAGCTGGGTCTCGCCCTGCGAGCTCCCGGCAGAGTCCAGCTGTCGGTGCGGAGGGAGGTGGCGTCGGCGTCGCCTGACACCCCACCAACCGGCGCGAGAGGGGCGCGGCTCAGGCGGTGCGGGCGGCGGGGGCGCTCGCGGGGGCGAGGAGGAAGGCCGGTGCGGCGAAGCCGGCCGCGGCGAAGGCCGCGCCGACCTCCCCTGCCACCCGCTCGGCCTGCCCGGCCGGGAGCAGGGCGATCGCGGAGCCGCCGAAGCCGCCGCCGGTCATCCGGGCGCCGTGGGCGCCGGCAGCCGTCGCGGTCTCCACCGCGAGGTCGAGCTCGGCGCAGGAGATCTCGTAGTCGTCGCGCATCGAGACGTGCGAGCCCACCATGAGCGCGCCGAGCGCCGCCGCGCGGGCGGGGTCGAGCGGCCCGGCGTCGAGCTCCTCGGCGAAGCGGGCGACGCGCTCGATCTCGGTGACGACGTGGCGCACCCGCCGCTGGACCACCGGGTCGGCCAACGAGGCCAGGGCGGCGTCGAGGTCCTCGACCTCGCGCAGCGTCGTCACGCCGAGCTGCCGGGCGGCGCGCTCGCAGCTGTCGCGGCGCTCGGCGTACTGGCCGTCGACGAGCGCGTGCGGGGCGCGGGTGTCGATGACGAGCAGCTCCAGCCCCGCCGCCTCGAGCGCAAAGGGGACCTGCCGGGTGGAGCCGTCGCGGCAGTCGAGGAGCAGGGCCCGGCCCTCCTCGGCCCGCAGCGAGGCGGACTGGTCCATCCCGCCGGTCGGTGCCCCGGCAACCTCGTTCTCCGCACGCACGCAGGCGGCCGCGAGACGGGCCCGTCCGGCGTCGTCAGCCGCCAGGCCCAGCCCCCACAGCTCGTCGAGCGCGATGGCGACGGCGCACTCGAGCGCCGCCGAGGAGGACAGGCCGGCGCCGTAGGGCACGCAGCTGTCCACGGCGGCGTCGAAGCCGGTCACCCGCTCGGCGGGGACGAGGCCCTCGGCGACCAGCGCCCAGGCGACGCCGACCACGTACGCCGGCCAGCCCTCGACCGCACCCGGCGAGCCCACCGGGCCGACGCCGTCGAGGTCGATCGTGCGCACGCCCGGCTCCTGTCCGGAGGTGAGCCGCACGGTGCGGTCCTCCCGGCGGCGTACCGCGACGTAGGTGCGGTGGGGCAGGGCGATCGGCAGGCACAGGCCGCCGTTGTAGTCGGTGTGCTCCCCGATGAGGTTGACGCGCCCGGGGGCCGCCCACACGCCGTCGGCGGGCTCGGGACCGAGGGCGGAGGCGAGGAGGTCACGGGCCCGGCGGGCGCCGGCGTCGGCGGTCCAGGCAGGGGCGAGGACGCTCACGCCATGACCTCCCGCAGCCGGTCGGCGATGCGCTCGGGGGTGGTGTCGGAGACCCACGCGCCCATGCCGGACTCGGAGCCGGCGAGGTACTTGAGCTTGCCGGGGGCGCGGAGGACGGAGAAGAGCTGCAGGTGCAGACGCAGGTCCTCGCGGCCCTCGTTGACCGGGGCCTGGTGCCACGCGGAGATGTAGGGCAGCGCGATGGCCCGCGGCTCGCCGTCGTCGCCCTCGGTCACGAAGTACTGGTCCCCGGCGCGCAGGAGCCGCAGGTAGATACCGGCGAGGTCGGTGCGCTCCTCGTCCGTGAGGGCGGGCAGGTCCGGGACGTCGCGGCGCGGGGCGAGGTGGATCTCGACGGGCCAGCGCGCGGCGGCCGGCACGTAGGCGGCCCAGTGCTCGGACTCGGCGACGACGCGGCGACCGGAGCGCAGCTCCGCGTCCAGAACGTCGCGCAGGAGATTGCGGCCGGTGGCGGCCCGGTGCTCGCGCGCCTGGCGCAGCATCGTCGCGGTGCGGGGGGTGAGGTAGGGGTAGGCGTAGATCTGCCCGTGCGGGTGGTGGAGGGTCACGCCGATCTCACGGCCGCGGTTCTCGAAGCAGAAGACCTGCTCGACGCCGGGGAGCGCGCCGAGCTCGGTGGTGCGGTCGGCCCAGGCCTCGACGACCGTGCGCATGCGGCGCTCGTCGAGCGTGGCGAGGGAGGCGTCGGGGTCGGGGGAGAAGCAGATGACCTCGCAGCGGCCGGCGGCCGGGCGGACGGGCCACAGCGGCTCGCCGTCGAGGTGGGTGACGACGTCCTCCTCGCCGGGGACCTGGACGAGGGAGGGGAAGCGGTTCTCGAAGACGACGACGTCGTAGTCGTCCGCGGGGATGTCGCCGTCGGTGTACGCCGCGCCGGGACGGGCCGGGGCGAGCGGGTTCGCGTCCGCCGGGGGCAGGTGCGTGCGGTTCATCCGGTGGGTGGCCATCGGGACCCACTCACCGGTGAGGACGTCGTAGCGCATCTGCGGGCCGGTGAAGGGCTGCGGCTCGCCGTCGGGACCGGCCACGGGGCCGAACCGGTCCGGCAGCGGGCGAGGGTCGTCCAGGCGCCGGGTCGCGCCGCCGGAGACGTAGGGCTCGGAGTCGTCGAAGTAGAGGATCTCGCGGCCGTCGGCGAGCGTGCCTCGGGTCTTGCGGACGGTGTCAGTCATCGGAAGCGATCTCCAGGGAGAAGTCGTGCGTGGCGGCTGCGGCGAGGGTCTCCTCGTCCGGCTGTACGTCGGTGACGAGGGCGGCGAGGTCCTCCGCCCGGCAGAAGGTGCGCAGTCCGCGCACGCCCCACTTGCTCGAGTCCAGGACGGCGACGGCGCTGCGGCCGGTCGCGAGCAGCGCCGAGTTCGTCGACGCCTCCTGGAGGTTGGGTGTCATGAGGCCGATGGCGGGGTCGAAGCCGTGCGCGCCGAGGAAGACCCAGTCGACGCGGACGTCGCGCAGGTAGTCGACGGTGGCCGGCCCGACGAGCGCGTCCGAGGGGGTGCGCTCCCCGCCGGTGAGGACGACGGTGGGCGCCGGGCGGCCGGCCTCGCGCGCCTGCATGGCGGCCTGGTGGAGGACGTCGGCGGCGGGCAGGGAGTTGGTGATGACGGTGAGCGTGGCGAAGTGGGGCAGCGCCGTGAGGGCGCGGGCGACGGCGAGGGTGGTGGTGCCCGCCGAGAGCGCGACGGCGTCCCCCGCCTCGACGCGCGAGGCGGCGAGCGTGCCGATGCGCGCCTTCTCGCCCGTGTGCTGCCCGGCCTTGAGGGCGAAGGCCGGCTCCTGTGCGGAGCGGCTGGGGGCGACGGCGCCGCCGTGCACCCGGGCGACGAGCCCGCGCCGGACGAGGCTGGTGATGTCCCGGCGGATCGTCATCTCCGAGACGCCGAGCTGGTCGACCATCTCGGCCACGCGCACGCCCCCGTGCTGGTTGACCGCGGCCAGGATCTGCTGCTGCCGCTGCCGGGCGAGCAATGGTGGTGGCGCCTCGGAACGCTCGGTGTCCATGCGCCCAGTGTGCCAGAAAACTCCCCATAATCGAACATGACCGATCATCGGAGGCGGCACGAACATGCTCTCGTCCCGCTGTGCGCCCGACGGAGGTTACCGTGCCGCCCGTCGACGGGCAGCACGGTGCCTCAGCGGGCGCATGGTGAGGAGTGGAGCCCGTGCAGGGGCGCCCCGAGGCGGGCGCGAAGCCTGGACGCGCGGGGCCGGCGCGGTGGGTCCGCGGGGTCTGCTGATGCCGGGCGGGGGGTTCGTCCCTAGGCTTGCGGGCCATGAGCACCGCTGCCGAGGACCGCCCGTCGCTGGGGGAGCGCGTCACCGCGCTCATGTCGCGCTGGGAGCATTCCCGGCCCGGCCGCGGGCTGGCCCGGTACGCCAAGACGAACGGCGGCCTGCTCGCCGGCGGCATCACCTACTCGGCGCTGTTCTCGATCTTCGCGGCGCTCACGATCGGCTACACGATCTTCATGACCGTGCTCGGCAACAACGCCGAGCTGCGCGAGACCGTGCTGCAGAGCGTGGACGACGCGCTGCCCGGCATCATCGACACGGGCAGCAACGGGGGCCTGGTCAACCCCGACGACCTCGTGCTCAGCACGGCGCTCAACCCCGCGAGCATCGCGGCCGTCGGCGTGCTGCTGTGGACGGCGATCTCCGTCATGGGCGCGCTCAAGCGCTCGATCCGGATGATGTTCGGCATCGTCACGCCCAAGGAGAGCCCCGTCCTCACCCGGGTGCGCGACCTCGGCGGCTTCCTCATCCTCGCCCTCGCGGTCGTGACGACGGCGGCACTGGGCATCGCCGCGGGCGCTGCCGGGCAGTGGCTGCTCGACAGCGTGGGGATCGAGGGCACCTTCGCGTCCGTGGCGCTGCGCGTCCTCGGCTACCTCGTCGCCCTCCTCGTCGACGGTGCGGTGTACGTCCTGCTCTTCCGGGTGCTCGCCGGGGTGCACGTGCCGCGCCGTGACCTCCTCGTCGGGGCGCTGCTCGGCGCGGTGGCCTCCACGGTGCTCCGGCTCTTCGGGACCACCCTCGTCGGCGGCGCCGACAACCCGCTGCTCGCCACGGCCGCCGCCCTCATCACCCTGCTCCTGTGGGTCAACCTCCTCGCTCGCGTCACGCTGATGATCGCGGCGTGGACCGCCAACCCGCCGGCCCCGCCCAAGCCGGACGAGCCGGGCGCGACGAACTTCGACGAGCACCCCAACTACGTCACGCTCTCGGCGCCGGGCACCCTCGCCTGGGACTACGACGCGACGACGGGGACGGTGCAGGCCGCCGAGAAGCTCCGGGAGGAGACCCTCGTCGCCGACCTCGAGCGGCTCGGGGAGGAGGGCGAGGAGGTGCTCGCGCTGCGCCACGCGCAGGACGAGCAGGACGAGTGGAACGAGCGGATGGCCGTGGAGGCTCGCGCCCGGGAGGCGTACTGGGGTGGCCTCGTGGGCCGGGCACGCGAGTGGAACCGCCGCCGCCTGGGCCGGCGCCACGAGACCAAGGACGCTTACGCCGACCGCTCGGCGCGACGCCGTAGGGCTCGCGGCGAGACCCGCCGCCGGTAGTACGACGAACGGCCACCCGCTGCCCCTGAGGACGCGCGGAGTGGCCGGTCGTGAGGGCTGGGCTCAGACGCCGTTGCGCAGCGCCGTCCGCAGGTCGAAGTTCAGCTGGTTGATCGTGTCCAGCGGGATGCCCTTGGGGCACACGGCCGCGCACTCACCGATGTTCGTGCAACCACCGAAGCCCTCGGCGTCCTGCTGGGCGACCATCGACACCACGCGCCCGAGCCGCTCCGGCTGACCCTGGGGCAGCTTGCCGAGGTGGGTGACCTTGGCGGCGGTGAAGAGCATCGAGGAGCCGTTGGGGCAGGCCGCGACGCAGGCGCCGCAGCTGATGCAGGCGGCCGCCTCGAAGGCGGCGTCGGCGTCGGCCTTGGGCACCGGGGTCGCGTGGGCGTCCGGGGCCGCGCCGGTGTTGGCGGAGATGAAGCCGCCGGCCTGGATGATCCGGTCAAAGGCCGAGCGGTCGACGACGAGGTCCTTGATGACCGGGAAGGGGTCCGCGCGCCACGGCTCGACGGTGATGGTGTCGCCGTCCTTGAAGGAGCGCATGTGGAGCTGGCAGACCGTGGTGACCTCCGGCCCGTGCGCGATGCCGTCGATCATGAGGCCGCACATGCCGCAGATGCCCTCGCGGCAGTCGTGGTCGAAGGCCACCGGCTCCTCGCCCTGACCGATGAGCTGCTCGTTGAGGACGTCGAGCATCTCGAGGAAGGACATGTCCTCGGAGACGTCGTCGAGCCGGTAGTCGACCATCCGGCCGCGGGTGGCGGCGTTGGCCTGACGCCAGACCTTGAGGGTGATTCTCACTTGTAGCTCCGCTGCTTCATCTCGACGTACTCGTACACGAGGTCCTCCTTGTGGAGCACGGGTGCCTCACCGGTCCCCGTCCACTCCCACGCCGCCACGTAGGCGAACTCGTCGTCGTGGCGCAGCGCCTCGCCGTCCTCGGTCTGGCTCTCCGCGCGGAAGTGACCGCCGCAGGACTCGCGGCGGTGCAGCGCGTCGATGCACATGAGCTCACCGAGCTCGATGAAGTCGGCGACGCGTCCGGCCTTCTCCAGGGACTGGTTGAAGTCGTCGGCCGCGCCCAGGACCCGTACGTCGCGCCAGTACTCCTCGCGCAGCGCCCGGATCTTCTCGATGGCGGTCTGCAGGCCCTCGGCCGTGCGCTCCATCCCGCAGTACTCCCACATGATGTGCCCGAGCTCCTTGTGGAAGGAGTCGACCGAGCGCGTGCCGCCGGCGCTCATCAGGCGGTCGATGCGGTCCTGGACCGACGCGCGGGCCTCGACCACCGCGGGGTGGTCCTCGGCGACCTTCTCGAAGGGCCCGCCGGCGAGGTAGTCGTTGATCGTGTTGGGCAGGACGAAGTACCCGTCGGCCAGGCCCTGCATGAGCGCGGAGGCGCCCAGCCGGTTCGCGCCGTGGTCGGAGAAGTTCGCCTCACCGGTGACGAAGAGCCCGGGGACGTTGGACTGGAGGTCGTAGTCGACCCACAGCCCGCCCATCGTGTAGTGCACGGCCGGGTAGATGCGCATCGGCACCTCGTAGGGGTTCTCCCCGGTGATGCGCTGGTACATGTCGAAGAGGTTGCCGTACTTCGACTCGACCGCCTTGCGGCCCATCCGCTCGATCGCCTCGGCGAAGTCGAGGTAGACACCGCGACGCACGCCGTCGACCGCCGGGCCCACGCCACGGCCGTCGTCGCACACGTTCTTCGCCTGGCGGGAGGCGATGTCGCGGGGGACGAGGTTGCCGAACGCCGGGTAGGTGCGCTCGAGGTAGTAGTCGCGGTCCTCCTCGGGGATGTCCCGCGGGTCCTTGTCGCAGTCCTCGGCGCGCTTGGGCACCCAGATGCGGCCGTCGTTGCGCAGCGACTCGCTCATGAGCGTGAGCTTGGACTGGTAGTCCCCGGAGACCGGGATGCACGTCGGGTGGATCTGCGTGTAGCAGGGGTTGCCGAACAGGGCGCCCTTGCGGTGCGCGCGCCAGATCGCCGTCGTGTTGGAGCCCATGGCGTTGGTCGACAGGTAGAAGACGTTGCCGTAGCCGCCGGTGGCGAGGACGACGACGTCGGCCAGGTGCGTCTCGATCTCACCGGTCACCATGTCGCGGACGATGACGCCGCGGGCGCGGCCGTCGATGACGACGAGCTCGAGCATCTCGTGGCGCGTGTACATCTGGACCGTGCCGGCGGCGATCTGTCGCTCCAGGGCCTGGTAGGCGCCGATGAGGAGCTGCTGGCCGGTCTGGCCGCGGGCGTAGAAGGTGCGGGAGACCTGGACGCCGCCGAAGGAGCGGTTGTCGAGCAGGCCGCCGTACTCACGGGCGAAGGGCACGCCCTGGGCGACGCACTGGTCGATGATGTTCGCGCTGACCTCGGCGAGGCGGTAGACGTTGGACTCCCGGGAGCGGAAGTCGCCGCCCTTGACGGTGTCGTAGAAGAGCCGGAAGGTCGAGTCGTTGTCGTTGCGGTAGTTCTTCGCCGCGTTGATGCCACCCTGCGCGGCGATCGAGTGCGCCCGGCGCGGGGAGTCCTGGTAGCAGAAGGACTTCACCTGGTAGCCGGCCTCGCCCAGCGTGGCGCCGGCGGAGGCGCCGGCCAGACCGGTACCGACGATGATCGCGCTGATCTTGCGCCGGTTGGCGGGGTTGACGAGGCGGGCGCCGAACTGGCGCTCGCGCCAGCGGCGCTCGACAGGGACGGTGGTCGGGGCCTTGGTGTCGGCGATCGGGGCGCCCTCGCGGTAGAGGCCGTCGATGAGCTGGTCGGTCATGGGATGCACTACTCCGCGGGTCTAGACGAGCCCGAAGGCGATGGCGAGCGGCGGGACGAGGAAGCCGACGACGACGAGGATCGCGACGGCCAGGGCTACTGCCTTGATCATCGGCTGGCGCGTGCGGTTGGACCAGCCGAGGGTCTGCGTGGCGCTCCAGATGCCGTGGCGCAGGTGCATGCCCAGGGCCACCATCGCGACGACGTAGATCGCGACGAGCCACCACGTCTCGAAGGCGGCGACGAGGCGGTCGTAGGGGCTGTCGAAGGAGCCGCCGACCTCGATCGTCAGGGTCGTGAACTGCAGGATGTGGAAGACGATGAACAGGAGCAGGGCCAGGCCGCCCCACATCATCGTCCGCGAGGACAGGCTCGAGGACACCGACTTCTTCATCACGTACCTCTGCGTGCGGGCCGCGCGCTTGCGCCGCGTGAGCACGGTCGCGGACCACACGTGGAGCACGAGGCTGACGATGAGGCCCAGGCGCATGACCCACAGGAAGCCGGACTCCGGCAGCATCGGCTCGCCGAGCACCCGCAGGTGGTGGGCGTAGTCGTCAAAGGCCTGCTGCCCGGACAGCGCCTTGAGGTTGCCGTACATGTGGGCCAGCACGAAGAGCAGGAAGATGACGCCGGTGACCGCCATGACGAGCTTGAGGGCGACCGACGTGCGGCGGCCCTTGACCTGCCGCGCTGCAGTATGAGTGGTGGACACACGAGCATGGTATCCACGTCGTGGACATTCTCGGGACCATGGGCCCGGGACACGGGCACACGTGTCCGGCAGGGAGGACGGTCCCGCTGTCTAGGCTGCCGCCATGAGTTCTGACCCGATTCCCGGCTTCCACGCCGTCGTGCCCGCCGGCGGCGCCGGCACCCGGCTGTGGCCGCTCTCACGCCGCGCGCACCCCAAGTTCCTCCTCGACCTCACCGGCAGTGGGCGCACGCTCCTCCAGGGCACCTGGGACCGGCTCGCGCCCCTGGCCGACGGCGTCACGGTCGTCACGGGTGAGGCGCACGCGGCCGCGGTGCGCGAGCAGCTCCCGGACCTGGCCGGGCACGCGCTCCTCGCCGAGCCCTCGGGCCGGGACTCGATGGCCGCGATCGGGCTCGCGGCGGCGCTCCTGCGCGAGCGGCACGGCGACGTCGTCGTCGGCTCCTTCGCCGCCGACCACCTCGTGCGCCGGCCCGAGGCCTTCGCTGCCGCTGTCCGCGAGGCCGTCGCGGCGGCGCGCGCCGGGTACGTCGTGACGATCGGGGTGGAGGCCGACCATCCCTCGACCGCCTTCGGCTACGTCGAGTCCGGGGCGCCCCTCGGGGTCGCGGGTGCCCCCACCGCGCTCCACGTCGCCTCCTTCGCCGAGAAGCCCGACGCCGAGACGGCCGCCGCGTACCTGGCCACCGGGCGGTACCGGTGGAACGCGGGCATGTTCGTCGTGCGCGCCGAGGTGCTGCTCGAGCACCTGCGCCGGCTCCAGCCCCCGCTGCACGACGGCCTCCTCGCCATCGCCCGCGCCTGGGACGGGCCGGACCGGGACGAGGTCCTCACCCGCGAGTGGCCGCGCCTCACCCGCATCGCCATCGACCACGCCGTCGCCGAGCCCGTCGCCGCGGACGGCGGGGTGGCGGTCGTGCCCGCGGAGCTCGGCTGGGACGACGTCGGGGACTGGCGCTCGCTCGCGACGCTGCTCCCCGCCGGCCCCGACGGCGTGCGGACGCTGGGCGAGGGCCGCGCCCTCGCCGCCGACAGCGCCGGCGCCGTCCTCGTCCCGGCCACCGGCCGGCTGGTCGCGGTGCTCGGAGTCCCGGGCGCCGTCGTCGTCGACACGCCCGACGCGCTGCTCGTGACGACGACCGCCCAGGCCCAGCGGCTCAAGGAGGTCGTCGACGTCCTGCCCGACGCGCTCCGCTGAGGCGCGCTAGGGTCGCTGAGGTGAAGGACGTCCCCCAGGCTGACCGCATCGTCGAGCTCGCTGCCGAGCTGGAGCAGGAGCTGGTCGCGATCCGGCGCCAGATCCACGCCAACCCCGAGCTGGGCTGGATGGAGCAGGAGACGACCACCCTCCTGTTCGACCGGCTCACCGCCGCGGGCCTGTCCCCGCGCCGCACCAAGGGCAGCGGGCTGGTCTGCGACATCGGCCCCGACCCGCGCGAGCGGGGACGACGGCGGATCGCCCTGCGAGGTGACATCGACGCGCTGCCCGTGCCCGAGACCACCGGGCTGCCCTTCCGCTCCCGCCGCCAGGGCGTCTCGCACGCCTGCGGCCACGACGTCCACGCCAGTGCCGTCCTCGGGGCCGGCCTCATCCTCGCGCGCCTCGAGGAGGAGGGGCAGCTGCCCGTCGGTGTGCGCCTCATCCTCCAGCCCGCCGAGGAGGTCCAGCCGAGCGGCGCCAGGGAGCTCCTCGACCAGGGCGTCCTCGACGGTGTCGAGCAGATCTACGCCCTGCACTGCGCGCCGAAGATCGCCTGCGGAAAGATCGGCTCACGCATCGGCCCGATCACCGCGGCGTCGGACAACGTCACCGTGACCGTCCGGTCCGCCGGCGGACACACCTCACGCCCGCACCTCACCGGTGACGTCGTCTATGCCCTGGGGCACATCATCACCCAGCTGCCCGCCGTGCTCGACCGGCGCCTGGACCCCCGCTCCGGGGCCAACCTCACGTGGGGTGCGGTCAACGCGGGCCGGGCGCCGAACACCATCCCCTCGGTCGGCAGCGTCACCGGGACGCTGCGCTCGCTGGACGTCGAGACCTGGGAGCGGGCCGGCACGCTCGTCGACGACGTCGTCGCGGACCTCCTGTCCCCGCTCGGGGTCGAGGTGGAGCTCAAGCACCAGCGCGGCATGCCGCCCGTCGTCAACGACGAGCAGTGCGTGCGGCTGCTCGACGGCGCCACCCGGGAGGTCGTCGCCGACGACGCCGTCGTGCTCACCGAGCAGTCGCTGGGCGGGGAGGACTTCGCCTGGTACCTCTCGCGCGTGCCCGGGGCGATGGTGCGACTGGGCACCCGCGCGCCCGGCGGGGCGGCGCACGACCTCCACCAGGGCGACCTCGTCGTGGACGAACGCGCGATCAGCATCGGGGCGCGGGTGCTGGCCCGCACCGCGCAGCGTGCCGGCTACGAGCCGCGGGTCGCGGCGCAGCCCCGGCCCGGCTCCCGGGGCGGCGCGCCCGTCCTGTCCGGCCGCGGGCCCGCGGCCGTGCGCGCGCGTTAACAACGTTTGTGTAACAGAACATAGACACATCTCACCATGCGGCCACTCTCGCGGCCGCGGAGGCTTACAGTCGGCCGTACGCAGCCGATAGGTCGCGGTGGACGCCTCCATCGTCCGCCGACCCCGGCCTCAACCATCCCCAGGAGACAAGCGTGAAGAAGACGATCTACGCGACCGCTCTCGTGGCCGTCGCCACGCTGGCACTCGCGGCGTGCGGCGACGCGCCGGAGGACGACAGCACCGAGCCCGCCGGCGAGGCCACCACCGAGGCGACCACCGGGTCCGCCGAGGAGGTCGACTACCTCGCCTGCCTCATCTCCGACCAGGGCGGCTGGGAGGACCAGTCCTTCAACCAGTCGGCCATGGAGGGCGGCATGCGCGCCGAGGAGGAGCTCGGGATCCAGCTCAACGACGCCGAGTCGCAGTCGGACGCCGACTTCGGCCCGAACGTCGACTCCATGGTGCAGCAGGGCTGCGACATGACCATCGGTGTCGGCTTCCTCCTCGAGGACCCGATCCAGACGGCCGCCGAGGCCAACACGGACGTCAACTTCGGCCTCGTCGACGCGACGTTCTCCGACCCGGGTGAGGGCGCCGATGCCGCCCCGGTGCCGGTCGAGCTGCCCAACGCCGCGCCCATCATCTTCAACACGGCCGAGGCCGCCTACCTCGCGGGCTACGTCGCCGCGGGCATGAGCGAGACCGGCACGGTCGCGACCTTCGGTGGCCTGCCGATCCCGTCCGTCAACATCTTCATGGACGGCTTCGTCGACGGCGTCGCGAAGTTCAACGAGGACAACGACGGCGACGTCCAGGTTCTCGGCTGGGACAAGGAGGCGCAGGACGGCACGTTCTCCGGCGGCTTCGAGGACCAGGGCCAGGGCCAGGCGCTGACCGAGCAGTTCATCGCCCAGGGCGCCGACGTCATCATGCCGGTCGCCGGCCCCGTCGGCCTGGGTGCGGCCGCCGCCGCCGAGAGCGCCGGCAACGTGTGGGTCGTCGGTGTCGACTCCGACTGGACCGCCTCCACCGACTACGCCGACATCGTCCTGGCCTCGGTCGTCAAGGAGATCGGGGCGGGCGTCTTCGAGACCATCAAGTCCGGCCTCGAGGGCAGCTTCACCGGCGAGCCCTACATCGGTGACCTCGCCAACGGCGGTGTCAGCCTTGCCACCGGCAGCGCGGACATCCCGCAGGAGCTCCTCGACCAGGTCGAGGCCCTCCAGGAGCAGATCGTCTCGGGCGAGCTCGCCGTCGAGACCGTCAACGCTCCCTGACCCACCACGCGCAGTGACGGCCCGGCCCGTGGCCGGGCCGTCACCGTCTGCCCGCCAGGACGCCGCGGCGTCCACCCCTCCGGCCGCGTCGCCGCGGCCCGCTACCGATGGAGCGGATGTGAAGCTCGAGCTTCGCGGCATCACCAAGCGCTTCGGCCCCCTGGTCGCCAACGACCACATCGACCTCGTCGTGGAGCCCGGGGAGATCCACGCGCTGCTCGGTGAGAACGGGGCCGGCAAGAGCACGCTGATGAACGTGCTCTACGGCCTGTACGACCCGGACGAGGGGCAGATCCTCCTCGACGACGAGCCCGTCACCTTCTCCGGCCCCGGCGACGCCGTCGCCGCCGGCATCGGCATGGTCCACCAGCACTTCATGCTCGTCCCGGTCTTCACTGTCGCCGAGTCGGTCGCCCTCGGCTACGAGCCGACCGGGCCCCTGGGCATCATCAGCCGGCGCGAGGCACGCAAGCGAGTCAAGGAGATCTCCGACCGCTTCGGCTTCGACGTCGACCCCGACGCCGTCATCGAGGACCTGCCCGTCGGCGTGCAGCAGCGCGTGGAGATCATCAAGGCCCTCTCCCGCGAGGCCAAGGTGCTCATCCTCGACGAGCCGACGGCGGTGCTCACGCCCCAGGAGACCGACGAGCTCATCGCGATCATGCGCCAGCTCAAGGCCGAGGGCACCTCGATCGTCTTCATCACGCACAAGCTGCGCGAGGTCCGGGCGATCGCCGACTCCATCACCGTCATCCGCCGCGGCACGGTCGTCGGCGAGGCGAGCCCCGCGAGCTCGGAGACCGAGCTCGCCTCCCTCATGGTCGGGCGCTCGGTGAGCATGGCCGTCGACAAGGACCACGCCGCACCGGGGGAGGAGTCCTTCGTCGTCACCGACCTGTCGGTGCTCGACGGTAAGGGGCAGGTCGCCGTCGACCGGCTCGACCTCACCGTGCGGCACGGGGAGATCGTCGTCGTCGCCGGTGTCCAGGGCAACGGCCAGACCGAGCTCACCGAGACGATCCTCGGACTCGTCGAGCCGGTCTCCGGCTCGATCGTCCTGGACGGCAAGGAGCTCGTCGACGCCTCCGTCAAGCAGCGGCTGCGCGCCGGCATCGGCTTCGTCCCCGAGGACCGCTCCACGGGCGGGGTCATCGCCGGCTTCACCGTGGCCGAGAACTTCATCCTCGACCTGTACGACACCGCGCCCTTCGCCGCCTTCGGCAGTCTCAAGCCCGCTGTCGTCGAGGACAACGCCCACAGGCGCGCCGAGCAGTTCGACGTGCGCCTCACCTCGGTGCACGACCCCATCTCCACGCTGTCCGGCGGTAACCAGCAGAAGGTCGTCATCGCGCGCGAGATGTCCCGCCCGCTGCGCCTGCTCGTCGCCTCCCAGCCCACCCGCGGCGTGGACGTCGGGTCGATCGAGTTCATCCACAAGGAGATCGTCGCCGAGCGGGACAAGGGCACCCCGGTGCTCATCGTCTCGACCGAGCTCGACGAGGTCATGGCCCTGGCCGACCGCATCGCCGTCATGTACCGCGGGCGGGTGGTCGGCGTCGTCCCCGGTGACACCGACCGCGACGTCCTCGGCCTCATGATGGCCGGCGTCCCCTACGAGGAGGCGCTGTCCCAGGCCGCCCAGCACCGCACCGCGATGTCCGCGGCGGACGACATGAGTGAGGAGACCGCGCCGTGACCGAGGACGAGACCCGGCGCCCCGCCGAGCACCCCGGTGACATCATCGCCCAGGCGGAGGAGTCCCCGGCGTCGGCCCGGCAGGTGCCGGACGGGGAGCCCCGCACCCGCACCGCGCAGTTCGTCCGGGACATCCTCTCGGGCGGCTGGCTCGTCACCGCCTTGGCGATCGTCGTCGCGCTCGTGCTCAGCGGCATCCTCATCGCCGCCGCCGACACCCGCGTTCAGGACACCGCCGGCTACCTCTTCGCCCGCCCGATGGACTTCGTCGGTGCCGTGTGGGACGCGGTCTCCCGGGCCTACGCCGCGCTCTTCCGCGGCTCGATCTTCGACTACCAGGCGGAGACCTTCACCCGCGCGATCCGCCCGCTGACGGAGACGCTCGTCTTCTCCGTGCCGCTGATCTTCACCGGTCTGGGCATCGCCATCGCCTTCCGCGCCGGGATGTTCAACATCGGTGGCCAGGGCCAGATCATCGTGGGCGCGATCCTCGGTGGCTGGATCGGCTTCTCCCTCGAGCTGCCCGTCGTCCTCCACGTCGTCCTCGCCGTCCTCGGCGCGGTGCTCGGTGGCGCGATCTGGGCGGGCATCGCCGGTGTCCTCAAGGCCCGGACCGGGGCCAACGAGGTGATCGTCACGATCATGCTCAACAACATCGCGGTGTACCTCATCGGCTGGGTCCTCACCCAGCCCGCGTTCCAGCAGAGCGGCTCGGCGCTGCCGCGCTCGCCCAACGTGCGCGACACCGCGCTCTACCCGCTGCTGCTGGGGGAGGGCTTCCGCCTCCACTTCGGCTTCATCCTCGCCATCCTCGTCACCGCCGCCGTGTGGTGGCTGGTGGAGCGCTCGACCTTCGGCTTCGAGCTGCGAGCCGTCGGCGCCAACGCCGAGGCCGCCCGCACGGCGGGTGTCTCCGTCGCCAAGGTGACGATCGTGGCCCTCGTCATCGCCGGTGGCCTCAGCGGCCTGGGCGGGTCGGCGCAGGTGCTCGGCACCGAGCAGATCCTCACCGCCGGTGTCGCGGCGTGCTACGGCTTCGACGCGATCACCGTGGCACTGCTCGGGCGCGCCACCCCGTGGGGCACCTTCGCCGCGGGCCTGCTCTTCGGGGCGCTCAAGGCCGGTGGCTTCCTCATGCAGTCCACCACCCCGACCCCGATCGACATCATCCTCGTCGTCCAGTCGGTCATCGTGCTGCTCATCGCGGCCCCGCCCCTCGTCCGGGCGATCTTCCGCCTGCCGGCACCGGACCGTTCGCGCGGGAAGTCCACCGTGCTCGCCGCCAAGGAGGCCTCGGCATGAGCCACTCCACGCTCACCCGCCCCGACGCCCGTGACTCCGTGGTGCTGCCGCCCGTCAAGTGGCGCGGTCCAGGCTTCATGGCCGTCTTCACGCTCATCTCCCTGCTCGGCTTCACGCTGTTCACCGAGTCGGGCACGACGACCTTCCGCACCGCCACGGGTGGGGAGCTCGCCGAGATCCCCAACACCGAGGTCCCGACCGTCCCGGCGCTGTGGGTGCTCACCCTCGTCATGGCCGCCGTCACGGGCTACGCGGCGTACCGCGCCACGCGTCGCCAGCCGCTGGGCTGGTGGCCGCCGGCGCTCTTCGGTGCCGCCTTCGTCCTCGCCTTCCTCACCTGGCAGGGCATCGGGGGCACCATCCCGGTGACCTCCCTGCTCACCGGCGCGCTCGCGCTGTCCGTGCCGCTCGTCTTCGGTGCACTGTCCGGGGTGATGTGCGAGCGCTCGGGCGTCATCAACATCGCGATCGAGGGCCAGCTGCTCGGTGGCGCCTTCCTCGCGGCGATCGTCGCCTCGATGACGACGAGCCCCTACCTCGGCGTCGTCGCCGCGCCGATCGCCGGCGCGCTCGTCGGTGTCCTGCTCGTCTTCTTCAGCGTGAAGTACTGGGTGGACCAGATCATCGTCGGCGTCGTGCTCAACGTGCTCGTCCTCGGTGTCACGAGCTTCTTCTTCTCCACCGTGCTCAGCGAGAACCCCGGGCTCAACCAGCGCCAGCGGCTGCCCTCCCTGCCGGTGCCGCTGCTCTCGGACATCCCGGTCATCGGCCCGGTGCTGTTCGACCAGAACATCCTCGTCTACCTCATGTACGCCGCCGTCGTCGCGCTGCAGCTCTTCCTGTTCCGCAGCCGGTGGGGCCTGCGGGTGCGTGCGGTCGGCGAGCACCCCAAGGCCGCGGACACCGTCGGCATCGACGTCATCCGCACGCGCTGGGTCACCCCGATCCTCGGCGGCGCGCTCGCCGGGCTGGGTGGCGCCTTCTTCACGGTGGGCTCGGGCCTCGCGTTCGGACGCGACATGTCCGCCGGGAACGGCTTCATCGCGCTGGCGGCGATGATCCTCGGCCGGTGGAACCCGCTCGGCGCGCTCGCCGCGGCCCTGCTCTTCGGCTTCTCGCGCAACCTTGCGAACATGCTCAGCGCGATGGGCGGCAGCGGCATCCCCGGGGAGTTCCTCCTCATGCTGCCCTACGTCGTGACGATCTTCGCCGTCGCCGGCTTCGTCGGCCGGGTGCGCGCACCCGCCGCGGAGAACATCCCCTACGTCAAGTAGCCCGCCCGCTCGCGCAGCGCACCCACCAGGAGGAAGCCCGAGATGACCGACGACGCCACCTGGGAGCGCCTGCGCGAGCTGGCACGGGGGATGGTCGCCCGCGCCTACGTCCCCTACTCCACCTACCCCGTGGGCGCGGCCGCGCTCGTCGACGACGGCCGCACCGTCACCGGCTGCAACGTCGAGAACGCCTCCTACGGCATCGGCCTGTGCGCCGAGTGCGGCCTCGTCTCGGCGCTGCACGCCTCCGGCGGCGGTCGGCTCGTCGCCTTCACCTGCGTGGACGGTGAGGGGCGGGTCATCGTGCCCTGCGGCCGTTGCCGCCAGCTGCTGTGGGAGCACGGCGGGCCCGAGCTTCTCGTCGAGACGCCCACCGGCATCCACCGGGTGACCGCGCTCCTCCCCGAGGCCTTCGGCCCCGGCCACCTCGAGGAGTGGACGGCCCGGTAGGGCGGTCCCACGGCGGCGGAGCGTCGCCGGTCCCGCGGGCGCGTCCCGCCCCGCTGTCGGCGCCCCTGGGCGCCTCGTCCTAGGGTGTCACCATGACCGAAGCCTTCGATGTCGTCGACCTCATCCGGACCAAGCGCGACGGCGGCGGCCTCGCCGCCGCCGAGATCGACTGGGTGATCGACGCCTACACCCGCGGCATCGTCGCCGACGAGCAGATGTCGGCGCTGGCGATGGCGATCTTCCTGCGCGGCATGGACCGCGACGAGATCTCCCGCTGGACCGCCGCGATGATCGCCTCCGGCAGCCGCATGGACTTCTCCGGCCTGTCCCGCCCCACCTCCGACAAGCACTCCACCGGCGGCGTGGGGGACAAGATCACCCTCCCGCTCGCCCCGCTCGTCGCCGTCTTCGACGTCGCCGTGCCCCAGCTCTCGGGCCGCGGCCTCGGCCACACCGGCGGCACCCTCGACAAGCTCGAGGCCATCCCCGGCTGGCGCGCCGACCTCGACAACGACGCGATCCTGCGCCAGCTCGAGGACGTCGGCGCGGTCATCTGCGCGGCCGGCACCGGCCTGGCCCCGGCGGACAAGAAGCTCTACGCGCTGCGCGACACCACGGGCACCGTCGAGGCCATCCCGCTCATCGCCTCCTCGATCATGAGCAAGAAGATCGCCGAGGGCACCGACTCCCTCGTCCTCGACGTCAAGGTCGGTTCCGGCGCCTTCATGAAGGACATCGACGCCGCCCGCGAGCTCGCCCGCACCATGGTGGCCCTCGGCAGCGACGCCGGCGTGCGCACGACGGCCCTCCTCACCGACATGTCCACCCCGCTCGGCCTCACCGCGGGCAACGCCCTCGAGGTCCGCGAGTCCGTCGAGGTGCTCGCCGGTGGCGGCCCCTCCGACGTCGTCGAGCTCACCGTCGCGCTGGCCCGCGAGATGCTCGACGCCGCCGGCCGCACCGACGCCGATCCTCGCGCGGCGCTCGAGGACGGCCGCGCCATGGACGTGTGGCGCCGCATGATCAGCGCCCAGGGCGGGGACCCGGACGCGGCGCTGCCCACGGCCAAGGAGACCGAGACGCTCACCGCCGAGGCCGACGGCGTCGTGGGCCGCCTGGACGCCTACGCCGTCGGCGTCTGCGCGTGGCGCCTGGGTGCGGGCCGTGCCCGCCAGGGCGACGCCGTCCAGGCCGGCGCGGGCGTCGAGCTGCACGTCAAGCCGGGCGACACCGTCCGCGCGGGCCAGCCGCTGCTCACCATGCACACCGACACCCCCGAGCGCTTCGACCGGGCCCGGCAGGCCCTCGAGGGCGGGATCGACATCGGTGCGGGCGACGGCGCGGCCAAGGGGGACGTCGTCCTCGAGAAGATCGCGGGCTGACGTGGCACCGTCGTCGTGGCACAGGTGGCAGCTGACGGCACCGCTGGCGGCGCTGAGCCGGCCCGTGCGCACGCCCTCCCGCGTGCCTCACGTGACCGAGGGACCGGCTGCCGCGGCGGGCACCGGCGTCACCGAGCCCGCGGACGGGCTGCCCGTCCTCCTCGGCGGTGCCCGGGCCCGGCAGGTCGACGGGACGACGTGCGGCTCGGCCGTGCTCGTCATGCTCGCCGCCACCGGTGACCCGGCCCTCGCGCAGTGGCTGGAGACGGGGGGGCCGCCCGCCGGCCCGCGCCCGCCGGAGGTGCCCGAGGAGGACGTCGCCGGCGGCGCGGAGGAGCGCTTCGCCGCCGCCCAGCAGCGGGTGAAGGCCGCGACGGGCCGGCGCGCCCTCGGTCCGCTGCCCTGGCCCACCAGTCTCGGCACGCCGCCGTGGACCGCGGCGCGCGAGGCCCGCTTCCCCGGGCTGCGCTACCGGGTGCGTCCGGTCGACGACACCACCGAGGACGGCGCCACGGTGCTCGGGCTGGTCGAGGGCGCCAACCGGCGCGGGCACCCCGTGCCGCTGTACACGGGCGGGGACGTGCGCGGCGGCCTCGCCCACGCCGTCCCGCGCCACGTCGTCCTGGCCGTCCCCCCGCCGCCCGGGGCCGCGGTCCCCGGCACGCTGCGCGTCTACGAGCCCTCGCGCGGAGCGGTCTTCACCGTGCGGTCCGCGGACCTGCTCGGCCGGACCGAGGCGATGCCCGCGCTCGGCGGCTGGACGCACGTCGTCGCCGCGCTGCTGCCCGTCCCCGCCTGAGCCGCCCACCCTGCACGTCGCCCGCCGACGGGCCACACTGGGAGGCCCGTCCAGTGACCCGAGAGAGGGAGACGATGAGCAACCCCGTGAGCCCGCCCCCCGCCGAGGACCTGCCCGACCCCGAGGAGGCTGTGGCCGCCCTCGACCCCGAGACCGGTGAGGACTACGACCCGCCCGAGGTCGTCGACCCCGACCGCGAGGCCGCCGAGGCCGACCAGCTCGAGCAGGTCATCGAGGTCCCTGTCGACGACGACGACCCCGCCGAGGGCCCGGAGGCGTAGCGGATAGGCTCGGTCCACCGAGTCCAGGAGGAAGTACATGACCACCCGTCACGCCGTCGCCCAGATGATCGACCACACGCTGCTCAAGCCCGAGGCCACCCGCGAGCAGGTCGCGGCGCTCGTCGAGGACGCCCGCGAGCTCGGCGTCCTCGCCGTGTGCGTCTCGCCGTCCCAGCTGCCGCTGGAGGACGCCGAGGGCCTCGTGGTCGCCACCGTCTGCGGCTTCCCCTCCGGTGCTCACCACAGTGAGGTCAAGGCGGCCGAGGCCGCCCGCGCGGTCGCCGACGGCGCCGACGAGGTCGACATGGTCATCAACCTGGGCGAGGCGCTCGCCGGGAACTGGGCCGCCGTCGAGGCGGACATCGCGGCGGTCCGCGCGGCCGTGCCCGCTCCCGCCGTCCTCAAGGTCATCATCGAGTCCGCCGCCCTGGACGACGAGCAGATCATCGCCGCCTGCCGGGCCTCGGAGTCGGCCGGCGCGGACTTCGTCAAGACGTCCACCGGCTTCCACCCCACCGGGGGCGCCAGCGTCCACGCCGTCGAGCTCATGGCCCGCACCGTCGACGGCCGCCTCGGGGTCAAGGCCTCCGGCGGCATCCGCGACGCCGCCGCCGCGCAGGCGATGATCGAGGCCGGCGCCACCCGCCTCGGCCTGTCCGGCTCAGCCCCCATCCTCGCCAGCCTCCCCGACGCCTAACCCCCCAAAGTCCGCATATGCGGGATTTCTGCGGCTCGAGCGCACGCCCGGCCGCAGAAATCCCGCATATGTGGGGTGGTTGGGCGGGTTAGCGGCGCCGGACGGCGGCGAGGAGGCCGGTGCCCGAGGGGAGCAGGGCCGCGGTGAGACGCTCGTCGGCGCGCACCGCCTTGCCCAGCTCGCGCATCGCGACGGTCGACTCGTCCCGGCGGGCGGGGTCGGCCACGCGGTCGTGCCACAGGGTGTTCGTCACGGCGAGCACGCCGCCCACCCGCAGCATCCGCGTCGCCTGCTCGACGTAGTCGGCGGCCTCGGAGGGGTCGGCGTCGACGAGCACGAGATCGTAGGCGTTGTCCGCCATCCGGGGCAGCACGTCCATGGCGCGCCCGGAGATGAGGCGGGTACGAGCCGACTTCACGCCCGCCGCGGTGAAGGCCTCACGGGCGGCGCGCTGGTGGTCGGTGTCGACGTCGATGGTCGTGAGGACGCCGTCCGGGCTCATCCCCCCGAGCAGCCACAGCCCGCTCACGCCCGTGCCCGTGCCGATCTCGACGACGGCGCGCGCTCCGGCGGCGGCCGCCAGCAGTCGCAGCGCCGCACCGGTTCCCGCGCTCACGGCCGTGGCGCCGAGCTCCTCGGCACGACGGCGGGCGGCGGCGGTGACGTCGTCCTCCGGGACGAACTCCTCGGTGTAGGCCCAGCTGAGGGCCTTCTCGGCAGCGATGGTGGTGCCTCCTGGGTGCGCACGGACGAGGGTCGCCCTGATCGTAGCGCCCGCCGCTCCGCTCCCAGGTGCTCCCCAGGTTCGCTCCGTATCCTGGCCTCCAGACCGCACGGAAGAGGCCGCCGCATGACCGCTCAGGACGAGACACCGTGGACCGTGCCGTCGTGGGAGGAGATCGTGCGTGACCACTCCGCGCGGGTCTATCGCCTCGCCTACCGGCTGACCGGCAACAAGGCCGACGCCGAGGACCTCACCCAGGAGACCTTCATCCGGGTGTTCCGCTCGCTGCACTCCTACCAGCCCGGCTCCTTCGAGGGCTGGATCCACCGCATCACGACCAACCTCTTCCTCGACGGCGTCCGCAAGCGCTCCCGCGTCCGCCTCACCCACCTCGGGGAGCACGCCGAGGACGTACCCGCCTCGCACGAGCAGCACGACCTGCACCGCCGCTACGAGCACGGGCACGTCGACCCGGACATCCAGGAGGCCCTGGACGCGCTGCCGCCGAAGTACCGCGTGGCCGTCGTCCTGTGCGACGTCGAGGGCCTGTCCTACGAGGAGATCGCCGCGACCCTCGGGATCAAGATGGGCACGGTGCGCTCACGGATCCACCGCGGCCGCGCCATGCTCCGCGACCGCCTCGGCCACCTGCGCCCCGGCACCGTGGACAGCGAGGTGCTCTCGTGAACCACCTCGGGTCCCGGGTCGCCCCGCTCGTCGACGGCCAGCTGCCCGCCGCCGAGGCCGAGGAGCTCCTCGCCCACGCCGCCGTCTGCGCGCGCTGCCACTGGCTGCTCGGCCAGGAGCGCTCCTCGCGGACGATGCTCAGCCAGGCGTGGGACGTCGAGCCCGGCCCCGAGCTCACCGCGCGCCTGCTCGCACTGTCGCCGGGCCCGGAGGAGCCTGCGCCGCGTGGGCGACGTCTCCTGCTCGCGGTGGTGGGTGCAGGCGGGCTCGCGGCTGCGTGCGCCGTCGGGCTCGTCGTCGTCGGGAGCATGTCCGAACCGCAGGCGGACCCGCACGCCATCCTCGACGTCGTCTCCGGCAGCGTCGGTGAGCGTCCCACGGAGCTGAGCGACGCGGGCGGCGAGGTGAGCGGGGACGTCGTCGCGTGGATGGCCGAGCACGGGTGGAGCGCGCCCGAGTCGCTGCCCAGCGGCATGCGGGTCGTGGACGTCGCCGTCCACGAGACCGCGGGCGGTGAGGTGCTCGAGGTCGAGATCGCCGGGGCCATGGCGCACGTGCGGATCCTCCAGCAGCGCGGCGTGCTGCCGGGCGAGGCCGCCGAGCAGCTGCAGACCGGGCTCGTCGGCCAGCGGGACGCGTTCTTCCTGCCCAGCGGGGTCCACGACCTCGCCCTGCAGAGCGAGGACTGCGTCGTCGTCGTCCTCGCCGCTCCGGACGATGCCCCCGCCAGCGACGCCATCCTCGCCGCCCTGCCCGACGGCGACTACGACACCTCGGTCGGTGCTCGGTTCTCGCGCGGCTGGGACACCGTGACGGAGTGGGCGCTGGGCTGAGGCGGCCCGCGCCCCGATCTGGGAGGAGACTGTGCCCATGAGCGAGCGACCCGACGAGCACGAGCACGGCTACCCGCCCTCGCCCGCGCCCCGGCCCGAGCCGTACAGCGTGGACGAGGTGGCCGACGACGGCGCCCCCGCGACGCAGTGCCTCGCCGCACCACCGGCCGGCACCCCCGAGCCGGAGCAGCCCGGCGACGAGCGCCGCGAGGAGTCGTCCCGCGACGACGCCTGGTGGCGGCCCAGCGCCCCCGCACCGCAGCCGCCGTCCCCCGCCGACACCGGCCACGACGGCCAGCGGCTGCCGTGGTCCTCGCCCGACGGCGCGTGGCCCCTCACCCGCGGACAGGGCTACGCGTCGGCGTCCGCGCCGGCCTCGCCCCCCAGCGCTACGACGGCCGGCTATGCGCCGGCGTCCGCGCCCACGGACCAGGCGGGCTACACGTCCGCACCCACGAACCAGGAGGGGGCCCCGGCCCCCGGCTACGCCCCGGCGGCCGCGCCCACGGGCGGTGCCTCGCCGGCCCAGCCCTACGCGTGGCCCGCGCCCGGCTCGTGGTCGGGTGGAGCGCCCGCCGAGGCCGCCGCCGGCCGGCAGCCCCGCGGGCGGCGCCGGCGGGGAGTGGGGGCCGGCGTCGTCGTCCTCCTCGTCCTCGTCGCCCTGCTTGCAGGGCTCGTCCTCGGGGCGCTCGGTGCGCGGTGGCTGTGGCCCTCGACGTCCTCCGGCTCGGCGCTGCCCGCCTCGGGCAGCACCGTGTCGACGAGCCGGGCACCGGAGTCGGTCGCGGGCATCGCGGCCGCCGCGCTGGAGAGCACGGTGTTCATCGAGGTCTTCGGCGGGGACACCGCCTCCAGCGGCAGCGGGATGGTGCTGCGCGAGGACGGCTACCTCGTGACGAACAACCACGTCATCGACGCCGCGGCGGACGGCGGCGGCACCGTCGCCGTCACCCTCGCCGACGGCGCCCAGCTGCCCGCCGAGATCGTCGGCCGCACCGCCGACTACGACCTCGCCGTCCTCAAGGTCGACCGGGACGGGCTGACGCCGCTCCAGCTCGCGGACTCCGACGCCGTCGTCGTCGGGGACCCCGTCGTCGCCGTCGGCGCCCCGCTCGGCCTGGAGGGCACGGTGACGAGCGGGATCATCTCCGCCCTCAACCGCCCGGTCCAGGCCGGCGGATCGGGGGAGGGCGCCTCGTTCATCAACGCGATCCAGACCGATGCCGCCATCAACCCGGGCAACTCCGGCGGGCCGCTCATCAACACGGCGGGTGAGGTCATCGGCATCAACACGGCGATCGCCCAGGCGGGCGGCCAGCAGACCGGGAGCATCGGCCTCGGCTTCTCCATCCCCTCCAACCAGGTGCGCCGGACCGCCGAGCAGATCATCGAGACCGGCCGGGCGACGTACCCCGTCATCGGGGTCGCGCTCGACACCCGCTACCAGGGCGAGGGCGTGCAGGTGCTCGAGGACGGCGCGGGTGCCTCGACGCCCGCCGTCACGCCCGGCGGGCCGGGGGACGAGGCCGGCATCGAGCCGGGTGACGTCATCACACACTTCGACGGGCAGCCGGTGACGACGCCCTCCGAGCTCATCGTCGCGGTCCGCTCCCGCGCGCCGGGCGACACGGTGGTCCTCACCGTGCGACGCGACGGCGGGGAGGAGCGCGAGGTCGAGGTCGTCCTCGACGAGGCCGGGAGCGACTAGCGAGCGGCCTATCCTGGGGGCGTGCCGATCAACGGGTCCGAGCTAGCGGTCATCGCGCTCCTCGCGGTCGTCCTCATCGGTCCCGAGCGGCTGCCGGAGTACGCGCAGCAGCTCGGGCGGCTGGTGAGGAACCTGCGCCGGCTCACCACGGACACGACCGACCGAGTGCGCGCCGAGCTGGGCCCCGAGCTCGGCGACCTCGACCTGCGCTCGCTCGACCCGCGCCAGTACGACCCGCGGCGCATCGTCCGCGACGCCCTGCGCGAGGACGACGAGCGCCCGGCGCGGGCCCCGAGGGCGCCCGGAGGCCGGGCCCCCTTCGACGACGAGGCAACGTAGGGCGGCACGTTCCCGCATCGCCTTGAGGGCCCGCTTGCGTCGTCCTTCCCGGTCAGCGCTCGCGACAGTCCCCACCCCTGAGGGAGCCGAAGGGGCGACCGACCGGCAGCGTCAGAGCGGGCTGATGCCCAGGGAGCGTCCGGCGAGACCGCGGGCCCGCTGGCTCAGGCGCTTGGCGACGCCGCGCAGGGCATCGGCGGCGGGGGAGTCGTCGTCCTGGACGAAGGGCCGCCCGGAGTCCCCTCCCTCGCGGAGCTTGATCTCCAGCGGCACCTGGGCGAGCAGGGGGACGTCGTAGCCGAGGCCGGCCGAGAGGTTGTCGGCCACCTGCTGGCCGCCGCCGGAGCCGAAGAGCTCCACGCGCTGGCCGTCGGGCTGCTCGAGCCACGACATGTTCTCGATGACCCCGACGACGTGCTGGTTCGTCTGCCCGGCCAGGGACCCGGCGCGCTCGGCCACCTCCGCGGCCGCGGACTGCGGCGTGGTGACGACGAGGAGCTCGGCGTTCGGCAGCAGCTGGCCCACGGAGATCGCGATGTCACCGGTGCCGGGCGGCAGGTCGAGGAGGAGGACGTCGAGGTCGCCCCAGAAGACGTCGGCGAGGAACTGCTGCAGCGCGCGGTGGAGCATCGGCCCCCGCCACACGATCGGACGCCCGGGAGGGGCGAACATGCCGATCGAGATAACCTTCACGTCACCGGCGACCGGCGGCAGGATCATGTCCTCGACCTTGGTGGGAGCGTGCTCGACGCCGAGCATGCGGGGGATGGAGAAGCCGTAGATGTCGGCGTCCACGACGCCCACCTTGAGGCCCTCGGCGGCCATCGCGGCGGCAAGGTTGGCCGTGACGGAGGACTTGCCCACCCCGCCCTTGCCCGAGGTGACGGCGTAGACACGGGTGAGGTTGCCCGGCTCGGAGAACGGGATGGTGGGCTCGGCGACGCCGCCGCGCAGCTGGGAGCGCAGCGACTTGCGCTGCTCCTCGCTCATGACGCCCATGTCGACGCGCACGTCGGCGACGCCCTCCACCCGCTGGGCGGCGGCGGTGACGTCCTTGGTGATCGTCGAGCGGAGCGGGCAGCCCGCGGTGGTGAGGTCGATCCCGACGACGACGTCGCCGCCGTCGACCTCCACGGACCGCACCATGCCGAGCTCGGTGATGGGGCGGCGGATCTCGGGGTCGAGAACCTTTTCCAGCTCGGTGCGGATCGCTTCGACGGTGGGGGCAGACATACCCCCATGGTAGGTCGCCGCAGGGCGGGGTCCAGCGGCCCGAGGTCCCTGTGACCGCTCGCACCCGACGGCGGCAGGCGCCTGCGGGGGGCCCTCAGTGGGCGCGTTCGCGCTCCTCGTCCTCCTCCCGGAGCTCCTCGAGCACACTGCGCAGCTCGGAGCGCACGAAGTCGCGGGTGGCGACGTCACCGAGCGCCAGACGCAGGGCGGCAAGCTCACGGGCCAGGTACTCGGTGTCGGCGAGGTTGCGCTCGGCGCGCTGCCGGTCCTGCTCGGCGGTCACCCGGTCGCGGTCGTCCTGCCGGTTCTGGGCCAGCAGGATGAGCGGGGCCGCGTAGGACGCCTGGAGCGAGAGCATGAGGGTGAGCGCGGTGAAGCCGAGCGCCGCAGAGTCGAAGCGCAGCGGCTCGGGCCCCCACGTGTTCCACGAGAGCCACACGACGACGAAACCCGTGAGGTAGACGAGGAAGCGCGGCGTGCCGGTGAAGCGGGCGATGGCCTCGGCGGTGCTGCCGACGGCGTCGGAGTCGACCCGGGGCCGGCGCAGCCAGCGTCGGCGGGTGGGCAGTGGCGTGTCGAGCCGCTCAGCCATGGGCACTCCTCGTCATCGCGGTGTCGGTCGCCTCGGTGTCGGCGTCACGCCAGTCGTCGGGCAGCAGGTGGTCCAGGACGTCGTCGACGCTCACCGCGCCCAGCAGGCGGCGCTCCTCGTCGACGACGGGGAGCGCGGTGAGGTTGTACGTCGCCAGCAGACGGGTGATCTTGCCGATGCCCGCGTGCGGCCCGACGGTCTCGATGTCGCTGTCGAGCATCGAGCCGAGCTGGGCGCTGGGCGGCTCGCGCAGCGCGCGCTGGATGTGGACGACGCCGAGCAGCCGCCCCGAGGGGGTCTCCAGCGGTGGACGCACGACGAAGACCATCGTGGCCAGCGCCGGGGTGACGTCCAGGCGCCGGGCGCTGGCGAGCGCGGCGGCGACGGTCGCCTCCGGGGGCAGGATGATCGGCTCGGTCGTCATGAGGCCGCCGGCGGCGCGCTCCTCGTAGGCGATGAGGCGGCGCACGTCCTCGGCCTCCCCGGGCTCCATGAGGTCGAGCAGGGAGCGGGCGACGTCGGGCGGGAGCTCGTTGACGAGGTCGGCGGCGTCGTCGGGCTGCATGACGTCGAGGACGTCGGCGGCGCGGTTGGCGTCCAGCCCCGAGACGATCGCCACGCGGTCGTCCTCGCTCAGCTCCTCGAGGACGTCGGCGAGGCGGTCGTCGGACAGCTCGGCGGCGACCTCGATCTGCCGGTCCGGCGGGAGGTCGTGGAGGACGTCGGCGACGTCGGCGGGCTTGAGGTCCTCCATCGTCGACAGCAGGGTCGTGGCGGGCTGGGGTCCGGCGTCGCCGGAGAGGTCGACGACGTCGCCGACGTCGACGATGAGCTGCTCCCCGCGGCGGCGCCGCAGCCCCCGGCTCGCCCCGCTGCGCTCGACGAAGAGCTGGGTGACGAGCCAGTCGCGGTTGCGCTGCTGCTCGATCGCGACGTCGGTGATGACGGTGGGGCCGCTGCCGTCGGCCATCGTCACCCGCCGGTCGACGAGCTGGCCGACGACGAGCGTCTCGCTGGCACGCTGGGAGAAGCGGCGGATGTTGAGCAGACCGGTCGTGATGACGGCCCCGGTGCTGATGCTCACGACCCGGCTCAGCGGGAGGAACACCCGGCGCTTGCCGGGCACCTCGACGACCAGGCCCACCGCCCGTGGCAGCGAGCTCGTGCGGACGAGCACGACGACGTCGTGCACCTTGCCGACCGGGTCGCCGAGCGGGTCGAAGACGTTGGTCCCCGCCAGCCTGCCGACGAAGACCCGGGTGGGCGCGCTCCTGCTCGCGGGTGTACTCACGCCGCCAGCCTAAGAGCAACGACCCCGGCCCGCCGCGCCCGTCATCGTCCGGGGCCGCGGCCGGGGGCGCGCGTAGCGGACCGAGGGCGGACGGGAGACAATCGGCCCATGGCCTTCTCCAGCAGCAGGGGTGGCGTGCCCCCGACGCCGACCCTCCCCACCGGCGTCCAGATCGCCGCCTTCGACACCTACCTCGAGGCCCAGCGTGCTGTCGACCTCCTCTCCGACAAGGAGTTCGAGGTCCAGCACACGACGATCGTCGGCACCGACCTGCGCATGGTCGAGCGCATCACCGGACGCCTGTCCTACCCGCGGGTGGCGCTCGCGGGCGCGATGTCCGGCGCGTGGTTCGGCCTCTTCGTCGGCCTCCTCTTCGGGCTGCTGTCCGAGGGCAGCACCCTCGTCATGCTCCTGCCCGCGCTCGTCATCGGCGCGGCCTTCGGCATGCTCTTCGCGCTCGTCTCCTACGCCTTCACCGGTGGCAAGCGCGACTTCACGTCCTCCAGCCAGGTCGTCGCCAGCCGCTACGCGCTGCTCTGCGAGCAGAGCCGCGTGGGCGAGGCGATGCGCCTCCTCGGTGAGGCCGGCATCCGCACCCGCGTGGGGACCGACGCCACGTGGCAGCAGCCGGCGCCCGCCGTCCCGCCCGCCGCCGGCTCCTACAGCGCCCAGCAAGCCCCGCAGCCCGGCCCGGTCGGCGCGCCGCCCGCGGACGCGCCGCCCCAGGCGCCCGCGCGCAGCTTCACGCCGCTGGAGGACGAGCACGGCAACCCCCGGTACGGGCAGCGGCGGCCCGCGGCGCCGCAGGACGGCGAGGAGCGCACTTCGTGAGGGTCCCCCCGATCCTCCTGTCCACGTCCTCGTGCTACCCCAGCAGCACGGAGTCCTGCTTCGCCGACGCCGCGCGGCTCGGCTACGACGGCGTGGAGGTCATGGTCTGGAAGTGGCCCGAGACGCGTGACGCGCGGCGGCTGAGCGAGCTGGCCGAGACCTACGGCGTGCCCGTCATGTCGATCCACTCGCCCACCCTGCTGCTCACCCAGCGCGTGTGGGGCACCGACCCGTGGGGCAAGATCGACCGCTCCGTCGAGCTCGCCGAGGCGGTGGGTGCGGAGGCCGTCGTCGTGCATCCGCCCTTCCGCTGGCAGCGCGACTACGCGGCGGGCTTCGTCGAGGGCATCGCCCGCCGCCAGGCGGCGACGGAGGTCAAGCTCGCCGTCGAGAACATGTTCCCGTGGAAGGCACGGGCCAAGGACGGCTCGCGGACCAAGGAGCGCCACGCCTACCTGCCGCACTGGGACCCCGTGGGCCTGGGCTACGAGCACGTCACCCTCGACCTGTCCCACGCGGGTGTGGCCGGGCAGGACTCCCTCGAGGTCGCGCGACGGCTGGGCGGGCGCCTGGCTCACCTCCACCTCACCGACTCCACCGGCTCCAACCGGGACGAGCACCTGGCGCCCGGCCGGGGCAGCCAGCCCTGCGAGGAGGTGCTGCGCGCCCTGCCCGAGCTCGGCTTCACCGGTTCGATCGCCGTCGAGGTGACCACCCGCAAGATGAAGCCGGACGAGCGGGAGGCGGCGCTCGTGGAGTCGCTCGCCTTCGCCCGCGAGCACCTGCCCAGCCTCGCCTGACCGCGGCTGCCGGTCGGCCCCGCCGTCGGCGATCCGCACCGAGTCCCCGACACGTCCCGCGAGACGCCCGGGAGTGGCCCGGCCCGGACGCCCGGGCCGGGCCACTGCCCTCACGCGTCAGCGGGAACGGTCGGCGGGACCGGCCTCGGCGCGGTCGGTGTCGCGCACCCCGCGGGTGACGAAGTACAGCACGACGCCGATCGCGACCATCCCCAGGCCGAGCAGCCACACCTGCAGGGACTGCTGGCTCAGCAGCACGGCGCAGGTGATGAGCGCGAGGACCGGCAGCACCTTGGGCGTGCGGAAGTGGTCGTGCTCGACGGAGTCCTTGCGCAGGACGAGCACCGCGAGGTTCGTGCTGACGAAGACGATGAGCAGGAGGAGCACGACGGTCTCGGCGAGCATCGCGAGATCCCCGATGATCGTGAGGCCGGCCGCGACCACCGTCGTCACGACGATCGCGAGCCACGGGGTGCGGCGGTTGGGCAGCACCTTGGTGAGCACCGAGGGCAGCAGGCCCTCGTCCGCCATGCCGTAGACGAGCCGGCTCGACATGATCATCGTGAGCAGCGCGCCGTTGGCGACGGCGACGAGCGCGATGACCGAGAACAGCCAGTCGGGGACGCCCACACCGGTGGCCTCGACGACGTCGAGCAGCGGGCTGGAGGAGCCGGACAGGTCCTCCGGCGGCATGATGAGCGCCGATCCGATGCCGATGAGGGCGTAGACGATGCCGGCGACGCCGAGGGCGCCGAACAGGGCGCGCGGGTACACGCGGCTGACGTCCTGGACCTCCTCGGCGACGTTGGCCGAGACCTCGAAGCCGACGAAGGAGTAGAAGGCGAGCAGGGCGCCGGCGAGGATCGCCGTCCCGGCACCGGTCCCCGGCGGGAGCTCGACGAGACGGGCCGGGTCGCCTTGCCCGCTGCCCGCCGCGATCGCGACGGCGACGATGACGAGGACGAGGCCGGACACCTCGATGACCGTCATGACGACGTTCGAGCGCACCGACTCCTTGATCCCCCGCGCGTTGAGCAGGGCGAGGAGGACGAGGAAGACCGGCGCGGCGATGCGGGTGGGCACGTCGACGAAGGTGGCGAGGTAGTCGCCGGCGAAGGCGATGGACAGGCCCGCGGCGCTCGTCACGCCGGCGGCCAGCATGGAGAAACCGACGACGAAGGAGACGATGGGCCGCTTGAAGGCGCGCTGGGCGAAGATCGCCGCACCGCCGGCCTTGGGGTACTTCGTGACGAGCTCGGCGTAGCTCGCAGCGGTGAGTAGGGCCATGAGCAGGGCCACCATGAGCGGGGCCCACATCATGCCGCCGGACTCGGCGGCCAGCTCCCCCACGAGCGCGTAGATCCCCGCGCCGAGGACGTCACCGAGGATGAAGAGGAACAGGAGCGCGGGCGTGATGCGTCGCGCGAGACGGGTGGTGTCCGCGGAGGTCATCGCCACAGGATCGAGCCGGTGGGGGGACTCGGCAAGCGGGGCGTCCTCGGCGTGCGAGCCCTGCGGGCCGGTGGAATGGTGAGAAGCATGAGCGAGAACACACCGAACCCGTCCGAGCAGCCCTACGACCCCGCCAAGGACCCCGACGCCGACCCCGAGCAGCTGGAGCACGAGGAGCCCTTCGACCAGCCCTCGCAGGCGGAGGGCGACGACACCGCCGGCCCCACCTCCTCGAGCTGACGGGAGGCACCTGTGCGCGCACTCACCTGGCAGGGCCGGGAGAAGGTCAGCGTCGAGGACGTCCCCGACCCCCGGCTGCAGCACCCCACCGACGCGATCATCAGGATCACCTCGACTGCGATCTGCGGGTCGGACCTGCACCTGTACAGCGTGCTCGGCCCCTTCCTCGACTCCGGCGACGTCCTCGGCCACGAGCCGATGGGCATCGTCGAGGAGGTCGGCAGCGAGGTCACTTCGCTCAAGGCCGGTGACCGCGTCGTCGTCCCCTTCGTCATCGCCTGCGGCTCCTGCTGGATGTGTTCGCAGGGTCTGCACTCCCAGTGCGAGACCACGCAGGTACGCGAGCACGGCAAGGGTGCCTCCCTCTTCGGTTACACCAAGCTCTACGGCCAGGTGCCGGGCGGGCAGGCCGAGTACCTGCGCGTGCCCTTCGCGGACGTGGGCCCCGTCGTCGTGCCCGACGACGGCGAGCCGGACGAGCGCTACCTCTACCTCTCCGACGTCGTCCCCACCGCCTGGCAAGCCGTCGAGTACGCGCAGGTGCCACCCGGTGGCACGGTCGTCGTCCTCGGGCTGGGACCGATCGGGCAGCTGAGCGCCCGGATCGCCCGCCACCGCGGCGCCGAGCAGGTCATCGGTGTCGACCTCGTCCCCGAGCGGCTGGAGATGGCCCGCCGCCACGGCATCGCCACCATGGACCTGCGCGGGGTCGACGACGTCGCCGCCGCCGTCCGCGAGCTCACCCACGGGCGCGGCGCGGACTCCGTCATCGACGCCGTCGGCATGGAGGCGCACGGCTCACCCGTGGCCAAGGGCGTGCAGGCCGGTGCCGGGATGCTGCCCGACGCTCTCGCGCGGCCCCTCTTCACCAAGGCCGGCATCGACCGGATGGCCGCGCTGCACGCGGCCGTCGAGATCGTCCGCCGCGGCGGCACGATCTCCCTGTCCGGCGTGTACGGCGGCGCCCAGGACCCGATGCCGATGCTCGACCTCTTCGACAAGCAGGTGAACCTTCGGATGGGCCAGGCCAACGTCCACCGCTGGATCGGTGACGTCCTGCCGCTCGTGAGCGACTCGGCCGACCCGCTGGGCGTGCTCGACCTGCGCACCCACCGGATCTCCCTCGAGGACGCCGCCCACGGCTACGACATCTTCCAGCGCAAGGACGACGGCGCGATCAAGGTGGTCCTCGACCCGGCGATGCCGTCGAGCCAGGCGGGTGCGCGATGAGGGTCGCGGTCGTCGGCGCCAGCGGCAACAGCGGCACCGCGCTCCTCCACGCCCTGCGCGAGGAGGCGCAGGTGACCGAGGTCGTCGGCATCGCCCGACGGCGCCCGGACGACACCGCCGCGCCCTACGACGTGGCCCGGTGGGAGCAGGTCGACATCGCCGCGCCGGTGGCGCTCGCCGACGGCGAGGACTTCGTCGTCGACGAGCTGGCCCGGGCGCTGGAGGGCGTCGACACCGTCGTCCACCTCGCCTGGCTCATCCAGCCCAACCACGAGCGGGACCTGCTCCGGCGCGCCAACGTCGACGGCACCCGTCGCGTCGTCGAGGCCTGCCTGCGGGCAGGGGTGGGCCACCTCGTCGTCGCGTCGTCGGTGGGCTCCTACTCCCCGGTGGACGACGACGAGCGGCGTGACGAGTCGTGGCCCGCCCACGGCAGCGCGACGACCTCCCACTACGCCGTCGACAAGGCCGCCCAGGAGCGGATCCTCGACGAGGCAGAGGCCGCCGGGCTGTCCGTGGCCCGGGTGCGGCCCGCGCTCGTCTTCGACGCGGACGCCGGCGCCGAGATCATGCGCCTGTTCCTCGGCGCGCTCGTCCCGGCGGCGCTCCTGCGCCCCGGCGCACTGCCCTTCCTCCCGCTGCCCGCCGGGCTACGGCTCCAGGTGGTCCACGGGGACGACCTCGCCGACGCCTACCGCCGCATCATCGTCCAGGGCGCGACCGGTGCCTTCAACATCGCCACCGAGCCGGTCCTCACCGGCACGGACCTCGCCGAGGTCCTCGACCACGGCCGAGTCATCGAGGTGCCGCCGGCGGCGCTGCGGCCCGTCGTCTCCCTCGCCTGGCAGGCGCGTGCGCTCGCGGCCGACGCCGGCTGGCTCGACATGGCGATGAACGTCCCCCTCATGGACACGACCCGGGCCCGCACCGAGCTTGGCTGGGAGCCGAGGGGCGAGGCGAAGGAGACGCTGCGCGAGCTCCTCGTCGGCATGGTCGAGGGCCAGGGCACCCCGAGCCCCCAGATGCGGCCGCGCGAGAGCTGGCCCCAGGACCAGCTCCCGCCGGGCTCGGTCCCCGCGGACGGCGTCATCGCCGGGGCCGAGGAGGACTCCGCCGCGCACCGGGTGCCGGCGCACCTGGAGCGCGACATCCTCGGGCTGTACCTCTCCGACCACCTCACCGGTGCGACGGCCGGCCTGGAGCGCTCGGAGCGGATGGCCGCGGACTACGCGGACACCGACCACGGCGAGGAGCTCGCCCGGGTGGCGCTGGAGATCCGCGAGGAGCGCGAGCTGCTCGTCGACCTCATGGACTCCCTGTCCCTCAGGCGCCGCCCGCACCGGCAGGCGGCGGCGTGGGTGGCCGAGCGTGCGGGCCGGCTCAAGGTCAACGAGCGGCTCAGCGGCTCACCGATGACCCCGGTGCTCGAGTCCGAGCTCATGCGCAGCGCCGTCATGGGCAAGCTCGGCCTGTGGCAGACGCTCGTCGAGCTCTCACCGGACCTCGGGCTGCCCGCCCCGATGTTCGAGGCGCTGGCCCAGCAGGCCCGGGACCAGGCCGAGACCTACGAGCGCTTCCACCAGCACATCATCGGCACGGCCTTCCGCCGCCAGGGCGAGACCGAGTAGCCCCCGCCCCACCCCCCCGTTCGCATATGTCGGAAAATCGCGGCCCGCAGAACGCGCGGGCCGCGATTTTCCGACATATGCGGGGGAGGGGAGGGGGAGAGGGGGAGAGGGCTAGCGCTCGAGGAGGCTCGCCATCCAGGTCTCGACGTCGTCGGCCGTCCGGGGGAGGGCGGCGCTGAGGTTCTCCACTGTCCCGTCCTCGCGGACGAGGACGTCGTCCTCGATGCGTACACCGATGCCGCGCAGCTCCTCGGGGACGGTGAGGTCGTCGGCGCGGAAGTACAGGCCCGGCTCGATCGTGAAGACCATGCCCGGCTCGAGCTCGGCGTCCAGGTACATCTCCCGGCGGGCCTGCGCGCAGTCGTGGACGTCGATGCCGAGGTGGTGGCTCGTGCCGTGGACCATCCAGCGCCGGTGGAACTGGCCCTCCTCGGAGAGGGACTCCTCCGCGGTCCCCGGCAGCAGGCCCCAGTCGGCCAGGCGGTGGGCGAGCACCTCCATGGCGGCGGCGTGGAGGTCCCGGAAGCGGACGCCCGGCTCGGCCGCGCGCGCGAAGGCGGCATCGGCGGCGTCGAGCACCGCCTGGTAGACGCGGCGCTGCGGCTCGGTGAAGACGCCGTCCACCGGGATCGTGCGGGTGACGTCGGCGGTGTAGAGGGACTCGACCTCCACCCCGGCGTCGATGAGCACGAGGTCCCCGGGACGGACGGCGCCGTCGTTGCGGATCCAGTGCAGCGTGTTGGCGTGGTTGCCGGCGGCGGCGATCGTGTCGTAGCCGACGGCGTTGCCGTCCTCACGGGCGCGGGCGCCGAAGATGCCCTCGATGACGCGCTCGCCGCGGTGGTGGGCCAGGACACGGGGCAGGGAGCGCACGACGTCGGCGAAGCCCTCGGCGGTGGCGGCGACGGCCTTGCGCATCTCCTCGACCTCGAAGGCGTCCTTGCGCAACCGCAGCTCGGACAGCGCCTCGGCGAGGACGGCGTCGGCCGCCTCCGTCTCCTGCTGGCCGGTGCGGGCGGTCTCGACGTGCGCCTGGACGGCGGCGTCGACACCGCGCACGACGCGCAGCTGGACCCCGCCCGCCCCGGCGTCCTTGGCGAGCTCGTCGGCGAGGGAGTCGATGTGGGCGGTCCGCAGCCCGGTGAGGGCCGAGACCTCCTCCAGGCTGGGCCGCTGCCCGACCCACAGCTCCCCGTAGCGGGAGTCGGCGAAGAACTCCTCGGTGTCCTTGCCCGCCCGAGGACGGAAGTAGAGGACGGCCTCGTGGGTGGCGGCGTCGTCGTCGGTGGGGTGCAGGACGAGGACGGCGTCGGGCTCCTCGTCGGTGCCCAGCCCGGTGAGGTGGGCGAAGGCGGAGTGCGGCCGGAAGCGGTAGTCGGTGTCGTTGGAGCGGGTGACGAGCGTGCCGGCCGGCAGGACGAGACGCTCGCCAGGGAACTGGGCGCCGAGGCGCTCGCGGCGGGCGGCCGCGAAGGGCGCCGCGGGGCTCTCCTCGGGCAGGGTCGGCGGCCGCTCCTCCCAGCCCGAGGCGATGAACGCCCGGAAGGCGGGCGACGAGGGGCGCTGGGAACGGTTCGACCCGCGCTCGCTCAACGGCTGGTTGTCCTGACGGTCCGTGACGCTCATGTGCCCATCGTCGCACGCACGCGGCGCCCGCCGCCGGGCGCCCAGGCCGTACCCTGGGCCTCGTGCTCGCCCGCCCCGCCGTCGACCTCCACACCCACTCGAGCCTCTCCGACGGCACCGAGCGGCCGGCCGTCCTCATGGCCGCCGCGGCCGCCGCCGGCCTCGACGTCGTCGCCCTCACCGACCACGACACGTGGGACGGGTGGGGGGAGGCCGCCGCCGCCGTCGAGCGCACCGGGGTTGCCCTTGTCCGCGGCGCGGAGATCTCCACCTCCGCCGGCGGGATCAGCGTCCACCTCCTGTCCTACCTCCACGACCCCGCCGCCCGCGGCCTCGGCACCGCCGTCGCGCGTGCCCGCGACTCCCGCCTGGGCCGTGCCCGCCGGATGGTCGAGCGCCTGGCCCTGGACTTCGAGCTCACCTGGGCGGAGGTCGAGGCCCTCCTCGAGCCGGGCGGCACGGTGGGACGCCCCCACATCGCCGACGCGCTCGTCGCCCGTGGGTACGCCACCGACCGCTCGGCCGCCTTCACCGAGATCCTCCACGCCGAAAGCCCGTACTACGTGCGCTACGACGCCCCGGACGCCGCCGCGGCGGTCGAGCTCGTGCGCCGGGCCGGCGGCGTGCCCGTCATGGCACACCCGCGCGCCGGGGCCCGCGGCCGCGTCGTCGAGGACGTCGTCATCGAGGAGATGGCCGCCGCAGGCCTCGCGGGACTCGAGGTGGACCACCGCGACCACGACGACGGCGCCAAGGCCCAGCTCCGCGACCTCGCCTCCTCCCTCGGCCTGTTCGTCACCGGCTCCAGCGACTACCACGGAACCGGCAAGCCCAACCGGCTCGGTGAGCACCTCACCGACCCCGCGGTGCTGGAGCAGATCGAGGGCGAGGGCTACCTGCCGGTGGTCCGCCCGTGAGCGCGGTGCTCGACGTCGGGCTGCTCGCCACGACCTTCTTCACGCTGTTCGTCATCATGGACCCGCCCGGGACCGTGCCGATCTTCCTCGCGCTCACCTCGACGAGCACCGCCAAGGAGCGCAAGCGCGCGGCGCGGCAGGCGACCGTCGTCGCCCTCGGGGTCATCACCGTGTTCACGGTGCTCGGGCCCTACATCCTCGACTTCCTCGGCATCTCCGTGCCCGCCCTGCAGCTCTCCGGCGGTCTGCTGCTCCTCCTCGTCGCGATGGAGCTGCTCACCGGCAAGGCGGAGGAGCCGCAACCCGCCGGGGGCGGCAAGGTCAACGTCGCGCTCGTGCCCCTCGGCACGCCGCTGCTCGCCGGGCCGGGCGCGATCGTCGCCGCCATGCTCGCGGTGCAGGACGCCGACGGCCCCACCGGCTGGTTCGCCATCGCGCTGGCGATCATCGGCGTCCACATCTGCCTGTGGCTGGCGATGCGCTTCTCGCTCGTCATCCACCGCGTCCTCGGCGACGGTGGCACGACCCTCGTCACCCGCCTCGCCGGCCTGCTCCTCGCGGCGATCGCCGTCCAGCTCATGGCCGACGCCGTCTTCTCCTTCATCGACGCCCACGCCTGAGGACGCTCAGCGCGCTGAGCCCGAGCCCCTACCCGGTGGGGCTCTGGGAGACGAGGACACCGGTGAGCGCCACCGCGAGGAGAAGGAGCCACGCCTCGGTGCCCACGGTGCGGCGCAGGCGGGCGCGGGCGCCGTCGTCGTCCCCGATGCGCGGGACGAGCCGGTAGCGGTTCCACCCGGCGATGACGACGACGAGGCCGACGACGGCGACCTTCGCCAGGAGGGTGAGGCCGTAGCCGGTGCCGGTGAGCGCGTCCAGACCGGGCAGGATCCGCCAGGCGAGCACCGTGCCGGTCCCGCCGAGCGCGAGCACCACCCACAGGGCCGCGGTGGAGAAGCGGCCCACGGTCCGGGCGGCGGCGCCGGCGGGAGCGGAGCTGCGCAGGGTGATGACCAGCCCCAGGACGCCGCCGAACCACACGGCACCGGCGAGCACGTGGACCGCGTCGCTGCCGAGGACGAGCCAGGCGGGCCCGAAGGAGCGGCTGTGGCCGGCGAGGGGCAGCGAGAGCAGGGCGAGGGCGGCGCCGGCGCACGTGAGCGCCCGGCCCACCGGGGTGGCGCCGGTGCCGAGCGCGAGGACGAGCCCCACGAGGGCGACGACCGTCGCCAGCCCCACCGGCGTGCCGGTGAGCGTGTCCCACAGGGTGCCCGGGTCGACGAGCCCGGAGACGCCCGCACCGGTCCGCCATGCGCCGTCGGCGGCGAGGTACAGGAGAAGGCCGCCGAGCGCGGCGGCCGCGACGAGGGTGGTGAGCCGCTGGACCGGCGCGTCGACGAGGCGCGCCCCGGGGTCGAGGAGCACGGTGCGGAAGAGGACCAGACCGCTCGTGCCGAGGATCCCGAGGTAGACGAGGACCTGCGCCCCCTGGTGGAGGAGGTCGACGAGCTGGACCGTCACGGGACCACGGCCGCGGTGGCCGGGAGTGGACGTGTCATGGGTGTGCCTTCCGGTTCGGTCCCGGACGTGCGGACGCACGGCCGGGGAGGTCGCCGGTGGGGCGACCAGGGCTCAGCTGCGAACCGGGAGCGGAGGGGCGCGTCCGGTGGCCGCGCCGGTGGCGGGGACCACCGGCGGCACCGGGCGTGAGACGGCGACGGCCGTGCGGGGCGGGGCGGGGACCGGCCGCGGGGTGAGGCGGCGGCTGCGGACGACGCGCGCGAGGCCTGCGCGCAGCAGGGCCTGCCCGTGCCGCAGGACGAGGGCGGTGAGGACCGTGGCGAGGACGTGGGTCGCCACCATCGGCAGCGGGAGACCGTGGCCGTGGGCGGCGTGGTGCGCGCCGGACTGGAAGGTGAGGTGGAGGACGACCTGGGCGACGGCGAGCAGGACGAGCAGGCGGTCCGGCCGCAGCGGGCAGCGGGTGAGGGGGAGCGAGGCCGCCGTGCACACCGCGGCCAGGCCGGCCAGGGTCGAGGCCGCGGGCGCGGCGCCGCCGGCGAGCAGGTGGAAGGCGAGGGAGAGCACGACGACGAGCGCGGCGGACGACAGTGCCCGACCCGCGCGTGCTGCCCCCGTTGACCGCATCCGGGCACGTTAGCGAACCTGCGTGACAAAAGCCACACACTGTCCACCGGAAGTGAATGCTGAGACGGCAACGCCCCCGCCCGGGGATCCGGACGGGGGCGCGGCGTGCGTGGTGGGTCAGCCCTCGCTGGCACCGCTCGGCTTGCGGGTGCGACGGCGGCGACGGCGCTCCTGGCCCTCGCGCGGCGCCTCGGCGCCCTGGCTGCCGGTGGCGCTGCTGCGACCGGCGTCGGCGCGTCCGCCGCCGTTGCGCCCGCCGCGGCCCGGGCCGCCCTGGCCGCCGCCGTGCGGGGCCCGGGTGCCCCGGCCGGCGGACTTGCCGGTCTCCCCGAGGTCCTCGAGCGTCTCCGCCTGCAGCCCCGCGCGGGTGCGGGCGCTGCGCGGCAGCCGCCCGGTGATCCCGGTGGGGATGCTGAGGTCGGAGTACAGGTGCGGGGAGGTGTGGTAGGTCTCCGGCGGCTCCTCCAGGCCCAGGCCGAGGGTCTTGTTGATGAGCCCCCAGCGCGGCATGTCGTCCCAGTCGACGAAGGTCACGGCGGTGCCGGAGAGCCCGGCGCGGCCGGTACGCCCGATGCGGTGGAGGTAGGTCTTCTCGTCCTCGGGGCACTGGTAGTTGACGACGTGCGTGACGTTGTCGACGTCGATGCCGCGGGCGGCGACGTCGGTGGCGACGAGGACGTCGACCTTGCCGGAGCGGAAGGCGCGCAGCGCCTGCTCGCGGGCGCCCTGGCCGAGGTCGCCGTGGATGGCCGCGGAGGCGAAGCCGCGCTCGGCGAGCTCGTCGGCGACCTTCGCGGCGGTGCGCTTGGTGCGGGTGAAGACGATGGTGAGGCCGCGGCCCTCGGCCTGGAGGATGCGCGAGAGCATCTCGACCTTGTTGAGGGCGTGGGCGCGGTAGACGATCTGCCGCGTCGACTTGACGGTGTGGCCGTCGTCGCCCGGGTCCTGTGCGCGGATGTGCGTGGGGCGCGTCATGTACCGGCGGGCCAGGGCGACGACGGCGCCGGGCATGGTCGCGGAGAAGAGCATGGTGTGGCGGGTGGCCGGGGTGCCGGCGAGGAGGGTCTCGACGTCGGGCAGGAAGCCGAGGTCGAGCATCTCGTCGGCCTCGTCGAGCACGACGGTGCGCACCCGTGAGAGGTCGAGGAGGCGCTGCTTGAACAGGTCGATCATCCGGCCGGGGGTGCCGACGACGACCTCGACGCCCTTCTGGAGCGCCTCGATCTGCGGCTCGTAGGCGCGTCCGCCGTAGACCTGGGCGACCCGCAGCGACGGGCGGCGGCGGGAGGCGACGACGAGGTCCCCGGCGACCTGGACGGCCAGCTCACGGGTGGGGACGATGACGAGCGCCTGCGGCTTGCCGGGGTCGGGCAGGGTGTCCCAGCCCTCCTCGCCGGGGGCGACGACGTTCTGCAGCGCCGGGATGCCGAAGCCGAGGGTCTTGCCGGTGCCGGTCTTGGCCTGGCCGATGATGTCGTGGCGGCTCAGCGCGACGGGCAGGGTGAGCGCCTGGATCGGGAAGGGGTGGAGGATGCCGTCGTCCGCGAGCGCGTCGACGATCGCCTGGTCGACGCCGAAGTCCGCGAAGGTGCGCTCCGGGGCGAGGGCCTCGTTGCTCGCGTCGGTGATGTCGGCGTCGATCGTGTCGATGCCGGCTGCGTCGAGGGCGGCGGTGTCGACAGCGGTGGAGACGTCGATGCGGCCGTCGTCGGCCGAGGGCGTGATCACGCCCGAGGAGGTGTCAGTCACGAGTGGTACCTATCCGGTTGTGGCGGGGCGGCGGGTTCGCCGGCAGCAGCGCCTGGTCGTGGCAGCCGATCGTGGGCATTCGCGCCGCGTGGGCGGCAGGGCTCTGATATACGTGACGACCGGTCAACCGTATGAACCGTGCCAGTGTAGCGCCAGGGGCCCGGCATGCGCCCGATGGTGGGCGGGCGCACAGCCGCGGCAGGGCCGGGGCGGTGCCGGAACTAGGCTGGACGCATGCCGAGCCCAGAGCCGTCCGCCCCCGCCCTCGACCGCCCCGAGCAGGTGGTGACCGTGCTCGGGCTCGTGGCCGCGAGCCGGCTCAGCGCCTTCGACTGGCTGGCGGCCGACGCCCTGCACGCCCCGCGCACGCGGGCACGGGTGGCGGTCGCGCGGCTCGCGTCCGGCCAGCTCGGCGCCTACGACGCGCTCTCCCGCAGCGCCGAGGAGCACGGTGGCGACCTCACCGACGCCGCCGCGCCCTACCTGGCGCTGCTCGACGGGATCGGGCAGCGCACGCGCTCGGACGACTGGCGGGAGCGGGTGGTGCGCACCGTCGTCGCCGGCGGCATGGTGCGGGACCTGGCCCGGACGGTGGGCGAGCACCTGCCCGAGCCCGTCCGCGGCGTCGTCGCCGACGCGCTCGCCGGGCAGGGCCTCACCGGCCTCGTGGCGGCCGAGGTCGCGCAGGCGACCGCCGGCGACCCGGCGCTCGCGGCCCGGCTCGCGCTGTGGGGCCGCCGGGTGGCGGGGGAGGCGCTGGGCGCCGTCCAGCCGGTGCTCGACGTCGTCGAGTCGGCGGGAGCGGCGGACCTCGCCGCCCTGGCCGCCCCGGCGGTGGGAACGATCTCCGCGGGCCACGCCCGCCGCATGGAGCGGCTGGGCCTGGCCGCGTAGGTCAGACCCCGAAGCCGACGCGGCGGGGGGTCTCGGAGCCGAAGCGGACGTAGCCGAGCGCGCCGCCGGGGACGAGCACCTGGGCACCGTTCTCGTCGGTGAGCTCGAGGGTGGTGCCCGCGTCCAGCGCCGCCTTGACGACCCCTCGCAGCTCCTCCGCGGACAGCGGGGAGTCGATCGTGATCTCGCGGGCGACGTCACGCACGCCGATGGTGATCTCCAAGGTGTTCCGCTCCTTGCTGGGGCGGCCGGGGCCGCGGCTGACAGGATGTCGACCCATCGTAGGCGCGCCGGACCAGGCCGGCCGACCGGGTTCGCCGACGGCGTGACCGCCGATGTCGGTGGCCCGTGGTTCCATCGACGCGTGACACAGATGGCGGTCCGGCTCAGCGTCCCGGCGGCGCGCGCCGCGGTGGACCTGGACGCCGACCAGATGCGTGTCGTCACGCGGCCGGCCGGTGCCGGGAACCTCCTCGTCGTCGGCGCCCCCGGCAGCGGGAAGACGACGACGGCGGTGGAGACCTTCCTCGCCCGCGCCGGGTCCTGCGCCGCGCTGGGCAGCCACCCGCTGAGCAGCCCCGCCCTCTTCCTCGCCCCGTCGCGGCGCGCCGCCGACCGCGTCCGCGACGCCGTCGGCACCCGGCTCCTCGGGGAGGGCGGCAGCACCCGCGGCCTGGTCCGCTCGGTCGCCTCCTTCGCCTACGCCGTCGTCCACGCGCGCGCCACGGCGCTGCGCCAGCCGCCCCCCACCCTCGTCACCGGCCCGCAGCAGGACGCCGCCCTCGCCGAGCTGCTCGCCGGGCACGCCGACGGCCTGGGCCGTGACCCGCGCTGGCCCGCCGGCATCGGGCCGGAGACCCGCGCCCAGCCCGCCTTCCGCAACCAGCTGCGCGACCTCCTCACCCGCGCCGTCGAGCTGGGCCTGAGCCCGGAGGAGCTCGCGAGCCTGGGCCGCCGCGCCGGCCGGCCGGAGTGGGAGTCGGCCGCCGTCGTCCTCGGGGAGTACACCGACGTCACCGTGCTGGGGGAGACCCCGGCCGACCGCGGCGCCCGCTACGACGTCGCCGCCGTCGTCGACGTCGCCACCCACGCCCTGCGCACCTGGCGCGAGGACCTGCCCGACCTCGCCCCGCCCCGCTGGGGCACGATCGTCGTGGACGACTACCAGGACGCCACGCTCGCCACGGCGCGTCTGCTCCACGCGCTGGCCGACGACGGCGCCGAGCTCGTCCTGCTCGGTGACCCGGACGCCGGTGTCCAGGGCTTCCGCGGCGGGACGCCGGCGCTCGTGGGCCGGGCGGTCACGCGCGAGGCGATCGGCGGCTTCGACGCCGATCGTGAGGTCCTCGGCACGGTGTGGCGCGGCACGCCCGCGCTCCGGGAGGTCACGCGGCGGGTGACGAGCGAGATCTCAGTCGTCGGCGGCGCGCGCCACCGCGGCGCCCCGCACGCCGAGGTCCGCGAGCCCGAGCCCCGCCCGGACGAGCCGCCCCGCGGCGTCGAGACCGCGGTCCTGCGCAGCCCCAGCCAGCAGGCGGCGCACGTCGCCCGGCGGCTGCGCGAGGAGCACCTGCACCACGGCACGCCGTGGTCGCAGATGGTCGTCGTCGTGCGCTCCACGGGCCAGGTCGCCGGGCTGCGCCGTCAGCTGCGCGAGGCCGGGGTCCCGGTCGCGCAGGAGGGTGCGCGCCAGGCGCTGCGCGAGGAGCCCGCCGTGCGTCCACTCCTCACCGCGGTGCGCGCGGTCACCGGCGCGCTGGACGCCGAGGCCGCCGTCGCGCTCCTGTGCTCCCCGCTCGGCGGGATGGACTCGGTGTCCCTGCGCGGCCTGCGGCGCTCCCTGCGTGGTGCGGTCGCGGCCGAGCTGCCCGAGGGCAGCGCCCCGGTGGCCGTGCGGGCCGCCACCGACGAGCTCCTCCTCGAGGTCCTCGCCGACCCGGTGCGCGCCGCGCACCTGCCCGGCCCCCACCGCGCCGGCCCGGTGCGCGTGAGCCGCGTGCTGGCCGCCGGCCGTGCCGCCCACGAGCACGGCGGCGGTGCCACCGAGGTGCTGTGGGCGCTGTGGGACGCCGCCGGGCTCGCCGAGCCGTGGCGCCGGCGTGCCCTCGCCGGAGGCGCCACCGGGGAACGCGCCGACGCCGACCTCGACGCCCTCATGGCCCTCTTCCGCGCCGCCGAGCAGTTCGACGAGCGGCACGCCGGGGCGGGGCCGGCCGGCTTCGTCGCCGAGGTGCTCGCCCAGGACATCGCCGCCGACACCCTCGCCGCCCAGGGGCAGCGCCGCGAGACGGTCGCGATCCTCACCCCGGCCGGCACCGGCGGCGGGCAGTGGGAGGTCGTGGTCCTCGCCGGCCTCCAGGAAGACGTGTGGCCCGACCTGCGCCTGCGGGACACGCTGCTCGGGGCGGGCGAGCTCGCCGACATCGCCTCCGGCCGGCGCGAGCCGGGCACGCCCGCGGCGCGCAGCCAGGCACGCCGCGACGTCCTGGACGACGAGCTGCGCATGCTCGCCGTCGCCGTCTCGCGCGCCACCCGCCGGCTCGTCGCCACCGCCGTCCTCGACCTCGACGACCGCCCCTCCTCCTTCCTCGAGCTCCTCGGCGCCGACTCCGCCGAGGAGGCGGCCGGCCCCGTCCCGCCCGCCCTCGACCTGCGCGGGCTCGTCGCCGAGCTGCGGGCCGCCCTGGACTCCGAGCTCCTCGCCCAGGCGCGTGGCGCTGCCCGGTCCGACCGGTACGAGGCGGCGGCCGTGCTCCTCGCCCACCTCGCCGCGCGGGAGGTCCCCGGCGCGGATCCGCAGGAGTGGCACGGCCTGGCCACGGCGAGCAGCACCGCGCCGCTCCACGGCCCCGACCAGCAGGTGCCCGTCACCCCCTCCACCGTCGAGACCGCCGACCGCTGCCCGCTGCGCTGGGCCCTGCAGACCGCGGGCGGCCGGCGGGAGGACTCCCTGGACCAGTCGCTAGGCAACCTCGTCCACGACATCGCCGCCGAGCACCCGCACGGCACCCTCGAGGAGCTGCGCGAGGCCCTCGAGGCCCGCTGGTCCTCCCTCGGCCTGGGCGAGGGCTGGGTGGGGCGGCGCTCGCGGGCGGAGGCCGAGCTCATGGTCGAGCGCCTGGCGCACTACGTGGCCGGGGTCCCGGGGGAGGTCGACGTCGAGACCGCCTTCACCGCGGACGTCGGGCGCGCCCGGCTGGTCGGGCGCATCGACCGCGTCGAGCGCCTCGGCCCGGCCGGGGACGGCGACGGCGAGGTCGTCCGCGTCGTCGACCTCAAGACCTCCAAGAACCCGGTGAGCGAGGAGGAGGCCCGCACCAACGCGCAGCTGGCCACCTACCAGGTCGCCGTCGAGGCCGGGGGGCTCCCCGGCGCGGGGGAGTCGGCCGGGGCGCGGCTCGTCTACCTCGGCACGGGCAAGGCCGGTGCCACCGAGCGGCGCCAGGTCCCGCCGCGGGAGGCCGAGGACCCGGCCTGGGCGCACGCGCTCGTCGCCCGGGTCGCCGACACGATGTCCGGCGCCCGCTTCGAGGCGCGCGTCAACCCCGGCTGCAGCCACTGCCCGGTGCGGCGCAGCTGCCCGATCCAGAGCGAGGGACGACAGGTGACCCAGTGACCGAGATCCTCACCCCCGTCCAGCACAGCCCCGCCGACATCGCCCGCGCGCTCGGCCAGCACGTGCCCACCGAGGAGCAGCAGGCCGTCATCGAGGCCCCGCTCGCGCCGCAGCTCGTCGTCGCCGGGGCCGGGTCGGGCAAGACCGAGACGATGTCCGCGCGCGTCGTCCACCTCGTCGCGAACGGGCAGGTGCGCGGCGACGAGGTCCTCGGCCTCACCTTCACCCGCAAGGCCGCCGCCGAGCTCTCCGACCGCGTCCGGCTGCGCCTACGCCAGCTGCGGCGCGCGGGTCTGCTCGCCGTCGAGGACGCCCGCATGGACGTCGACCGCCCCACCATCGCCACCTACAACTCCTTCGCCGCGGACATCGCCAAGGAGCACGCGCTGCGCATCGGCATGGACCCCGACGCCCGGCTCGTCACCGAGGCCGGTGCCTGGCAGCTCGCCGACGGCGTCGTCCAGGGCTGGCACGAGGCCCTCGACGTCGACGCCACGCCCGGCTCGGTCACCGAGGCGGTGCTCTCCCTGTCCGGGGCGCTCGCCGAGCACCTCCTGTCTACCGACGACGCCCGCGAGCAGCTCGAGCAGCTCATCGGCTCACTCACCGACGCCACGCCGTCGGGCCGGACCAAGGAGCCCTACGCGGACACCCGCAAGACGGTCGGTTCCCTGCGCGAGCGGCTGGCGGTCCTCGACCTCGTCGACGCCTATGCCCGCGCCAAACGGGAGCACGGCGTCATGGACTTCGCCGACCAGGTGGCCATGGCGGCGCGCATCGCCGAGACCGTGCCCGCCGTCGGGCAAGCGCTGCGCGAGCAGTACCCCCTCGTCCTGCTCGACGAGTACCAGGACACGTCGGTGGCCCAGCTGCGGCTGCTCTCCTCGGTCTTCGGCGGCGGCCACGCGGTCACCGCCGTCGGTGACCCGAACCAGGCGATCTACGGCTGGCGAGGGGCCGCCGCCGCGGCGCTCGCGGACTTCCCCGCCCAGTTCCCCAGCCTGGGCCGCGCGGGCCAGGAGCACACCCCCACCCGCTACCTGCGCACCTCGTGGCGCAACGACGCCCGCATCCTCGCCGTCGCCAACCGCGCGTCCGGGCCGCTGCGCCTGCCGGCGGACTCCGGGCCGGCCCCGGTGGAGGTGCCCGAGCTCGTCGCGCGCCCGGGTGCGGAGGAGGGCCGGGTGCTCGCCGGCTACGCCGAGTCGGTCGAGGACGAGGTCGCCGGCATCGCCGACTTCTTCGTCGAGCGCTGGGCCCCGGAGCAGACGGCCGCCGTGCTGTGCCGCACCCGCTCCCAGTTCACCGGCGTCGTCGAGGCGCTGCGCGCCCGCGACGTCCCGGTCGAGGTCCTCGGCCTCGGCGGGCTGCTCGCCGCGCCGGAGGTCGTCGACGTCCGTGCCGCCCTCGAGGCCGCCCACGACGCCTCGCGCGGGGACTCCGCCATGCGGCTGCTCACCGGCGCCGGGCTCGGCGCCGCCGACCTCCACGTCCTCGGCGCCTGGGCGCGCTCCCTCGCCGCGGCCACCGGCGCCAAGGGGGAGGCGAGCGTCGTCGAGGCCGTCGACGAACCGCCCGCCCCGGGGTGGCGGGCGCCGTCGGGCGCCGCGATGACCACCGACGGGCTGCGGCGGGTCCGGCGCCTGGGGGACCTCCTGCGCCAGGTCCGCTCGCTCAGCTACCTCTCCCTGCCCGAGGTCGTCGCGCACACGATCACGCTCATGGGCCTGGACATCGAGGTCGCCGCGCGCGCCGGCCGCGTGCCTGCGCACGCCCGCGGCAACCTCGATGCCTTCGTCGACGTCGCCGCCTCCTTCGCCGCGGATACCGGGGGCCTGGGCACCTTCCTCGGCTGGCTCGACGCCGCCGAGGAGCGCGAGCGCGGCCTCGAGCCGGTCGACGCGGACCCCGAGCCCGGCGCCGTCCAGGTGCTCACCGTCCACGCCGCCAAGGGCCTGGAGTGGGACGTCGTCGCCGTGCCGGGGATGGTCGAGTCCCAGTTCCCCAGCTACAAGGGGCGCCCCTCGGCCGACGGCGCGGTGAGCTCCGCCGGCTGGCTCACCGACCGCACCGCGCTGCCCTACCCGCTACGCGGGGACGCCGAGAGCCTGCCCGCCCTCGACATCCCCCCGGCGCCCACGCACGCCGACGTCCGTGACGCCCTCGCCCAGCTCCGGCGCGACGGCGGCCGGCACGCCGTGGGAGAGGAGCGGCGCCTCGCGTACGTCGCCGTCACCCGGGCCCGGCACACCCTGCTCCTCACCGGCTCGTGGTTCCGCACCGGCAAGACGCCGTTGCCGCCCTCGCGCTTCCTCACCGAGGCGCGGGACGCCGGGCTCGTCGAGGAGTCACCCCTCGGCTGGACCGCGGAGCCGGCCGAGGACGCCGTCAACCCGAGCCTCGAGCGCGTCGTGGCCGCCACGTGGCCCCTCGACCCGCTCGGTGAGCGGCGGGAGCGGCTCGAGGCGGCCGCCGTCGCCGTCGGCACCGCCACCGGGCTCCCGGCGGAGCGCTCGGGTGACGTCGCCCGCTGGGCGCGCGACGCCGAGCTCCTCCTCCGCGAGCGCGAGGAGTCCCGCGCCGCCGGGCTGGAGGTCTCCCTCGGCACGCACCTGTCCGCGTCCGGGGTCGTCGGGCTCGCCCAGGACCCGCACGCCTTCGCCCTCGAGCGCCGCCGGCCCATGCCCAGTGCGCCGAGCGAGCACGCCAGCGTCGGCAACCTCTTCCACGCCTGGGTCGAGGAGTACTACGGCGCGCCCAGCCTGCTCGACGTCGAGGGGGCCGACGCCCTCTTCGGTGCGGAGGAGCCAGGGGAGCCGGGGGAGCCGCGGGCGGGCGCCGCCCCGGACCTCGAGGCGCTCAAGGGCACCTTCACCACCTCGGCGTGGGCCACGCGCCGCCCCGTCGCGGTGGAGGTCGACCTCGAGACGGCGGTGGCCGGCACGGTGGTCCGCTGCCGGATCGACGCCGTCTTCGACGACGAGCAGGGCCTGCACGTCGTCGACTGGAAGACCGGCGCGCCGCCCCGGGACGCCCACACCCTCGCGGCCCGGGAGCTCCAGCTCGCCCTCTACCGCCTCGCCTGGTCACGGCGGACCGGCCGGCCGCTGGAGGAGATCGGCGCGGCGTTCTACTACGTCGGCGCCGACCGCACCCTGGAGGCCGGGCGGCTGACGGAGGAGGAGATCGAGCGCCGCCTCGGCTCGGCCCTCGCCCAGCTGACGGGCGACCGGTCCACCGGCGTGCGAGGCGGTCGCTGACCGATGGTGGGGTGGTCGAAGCCCACCGCTGAAGCACTGTCCACCGGCGCCGGCCGCGACGGCCGCGTGAGCACCCCCGACGGCCGCCTCGACCTCGACATGGCCGTCTCCAAGGAGATGGGCGGCTCGCGGGAACGGCGCCAACCCTGAGCCCCTCCTCGCCGCGGGCTTCGCTGCCTGCTTCCACTCCGCCCTGCAGGGCGTCGCCCGCCAGACCGGGGTCGACGTCCAGGGTTCGACCGTCGGCGGGCGCGTCGACATCGGCAGACGCGCGGACGGCGGCTTCGGCCTCGCCGTCACCCTCGAGGTCGCGCTCCCGGAGCTGCCGCACGAGGAGGCCCAGCAGCTCGCCGACAAGGCCCACGAGGTCTGCCCCTACTCCCACGCCACCCGCGGCAACATCGACGTCACCGTCACCGTCTCGGACGACTGAGTCAGGAGTCACACCGCCGTTGCGGACCTCGACTCGGGCGAGCCCCGGCGGTGGTGCACGATTGTCCGGTGACCAACCTCGCCCCACGGTCCCCGCGGCCCAGTGCGAAGTTCATCCTCCTCGTCGGCGTCATGGCCGCGCTGCCCGCGGTCACCACCGACATGTACCTCCCGTCGCTGCCCGTCGTGGCGACCGAGCTCGACACGACGCCCGCCCTCGTCCAGGGCACCATCACCGGCGTCCTCATCGGCGGTGCGCTGGGCCAGCTCCTCGCCGGCCCGCTGTCCGACCGCTTCGGCCGGCGCCGCCCCGTGATGGTCGGCGTCCTGCTCCACGTCATCGCCTCGGTGCTGTGCATCTTCGCGGCCGGCATCGTCCCGCTGCTCGTCCTGCGCGTCATCCAGGGCATCGGGAACGCGGCCGCGACGACGACGGCGATGGCCGTCATCCGCGACCGCTACAGCGGGGCCACCGCCTCGGCGATCCTCTCCCGGCTCATGCTCGTCATCGGCATCGCGCCCCTGCTCGCCCCGACGGCGGGCAGCCTCGTCGCCGACATCGCCGGCTGGCGCGCCGTCTTCGGTGTGCTCGCCGCGCTGGGCGTGGCGCTCATGCTCTCCATGTGGCGCTTCCTGCCCGAGTCCCTGCCCCCGGAGCGACGCCGCAGCGAGGGGGTGGGCGGGGCGCTGCGCGGCTACCGGGTGCTGCTGCGCGACCGGCAGTTCGTCGCGCTCGCGATCCTCCCAGGCCTGGGCCTGGGCGCCCTCATGAGCTACGTCGCGGGCTCGCCCTTCGTCTTCCAGGAGCAGTACGGGCTCGGGGAGACCCAGTTCGCGCTCCTCTTCGCCCTCAACGGCATCGGCCTCGTCCTCGGCGCGCAGGTCAACGCCGCCATCGTCCAGCGCTTCGACCCGCTCCACATCATGCGGGTGGCGGTGCCGATCGCGCTCGTGCTCGCCGTCGCCCTCTACGTCATCGCCTTCCGCGACATCGCCGGACTCGTGGGGATTGTCGTCCCACTCTGGCTGCTCCTCGCCGTCAACTCCGTGGTGCCGCCCAACGCGAGCGCCCTCGCGCTCAGCCGCCACGGCGAGCGAGCAGGCTCCGCAGCCGCGCTCATCGGTGCCGCCCAGGCCGGTCTCGCCGGGGTCGTGAGCCCGCTCGTCGGCGTCCTCGGTGAGGACGCCGTCGCGATGGCTACGGTCATCATCGGGGTCATGGTGCTGGCCTTCATCGTGCTGGCCATCGGGACGCCTGCCTACAGACGGAAGGAACGGCGATGAGCGACCTGCCCCCGGAGCTCCGTGACGACGGCGACCGGCACCGGCCCGTGCAGCCCCTGTGGTGGCGGGTGGCGACGGCCGTCATCGCCGTCGTCCTCATCGCGATGGTCGTCATCGCCTACACCTTCTGAGCCGCCGGCCGTGCTCAGCGTCGCGCTGACCGGGCTCGTCACCGGGCTGTCCCTCATCGTCGCCATCGGCGCGCAGAACGCCTTCGTCCTGCGCCAGGGCCTGACCCGCAGGCACGTCGGTCTCGTCGTCGCCATCTGCGCGCTGTCCGACGCACTGCTCATCACGGTCGGGGTCAGCGGCGTGGGCTCGGTCGTCGCCGGCAACCCGGTGCTCCTCACGGTGCTGCGGTGGGCCGGGGCGGCCTACCTCACCGCCTACGGGCTGCGCTCCATGCGCGACGCCCGCCGCCCGCAGACGCTCGAGGCGCGCGAGGCCGGCCCGGCCACCCGCCGCCAGGTGGCTCTCACCGCCCTCGCCCTCACCTACCTCAACCCGCACGTGTACCTCGACACCGTCCTGCTGCTCGGCTCGATCGGGAACCAGCACGGCGAGGTGGGGCGGTGGTGGTTCGCGGCCGGGGCCGTCGCAGGCAGCGTCACCTGGTTCACCGCCCTCGGCCTCGGGGCCCGCGCCGCCGCCCCCGCGCTGCGCCGCCCCGGCACCTGGCGGGTGCTCGACGCCGTCATCGGGGCCGTCATGGTCGCCCTCGCCGTGGGGCTCGTCGTCGGCTGAGCGGCAGCCGTGACTCCTGGGCGCGCGCCATCGCGTAGCCTGGGTGACCGTGGCCATCGACTTCCCGAACGAGATCCAGCACCTGCGCTCCACCTACCGTGCCATCAGCGCGGTGACGGACCCGGACGCCCTGCGCGCGCAGATCGCCGAGCTCTCCGAGAAGGCCGGCGCCCCCGACCTGTGGGACGACCAGGACGCCGCCCAGGCGGTGACCAGCCAGCTCTCCCACGCCCAGGCCGAGCTCAGCCGCGTCGAGCGGATGGGCCAGCGCATCGAGGACCTCGAGGCGCTCGTCGAGCTCGGTGAGGAGGAGGACGGCGCGGACGCCGACGCCTTCCTCCACGATGCCGAGGCCGAGCTCACCGCCATCCGCAAGGACCTCGAGGACCTCGAGGTCCGCACCCTCCTGTCCGGGGAGTACGACCAGCGCGAGGCCGTCGTGACGATCCGCGCGGGTGCCGGTGGGGTCGATGCCGCCGACTTCGCCGAGATGCTCATGCGCATGTACCTGCGCTGGGCCGAGCGGCACGGCTACCCGACCAAGGTGCTCGACACGTCCTACGCCGAGGAGGCCGGCCTCAAGAGCGTGACCTTCGAGGTCAAGGCGCCCTACGCCTTTGGCCACCTCTCCGTCGAGGCCGGCACGCACCGCCTCGTGCGGATCTCCCCCTTCGACAACCAGGGCCGGCGGCAGACCTCCTTCGCCGCCGTCGAGGTCATCCCGCTCATCGAGCAGACCGACCACGTCGAGATCCCCGAGTCGGAGATCAAGGTCGACGTCTTCCGCTCCTCCGGCCCGGGCGGCCAGTCGGTCAACACGACCGACTCCGCGGTGCGCATGACCCACATCCCCACCGGGATCGTCGTCTCGATGCAGAACGAGAAGTCCCAGATCCAGAACCGCGCCGCCGCGCTGCGCGTCCTGCAGTCCCGCCTGCTCCTCGTGCGCCAGCAGGAGGAGAACGCCGCGAAGAAGGCGCTCGCCGGCGACGTCAAGGCGAGCTGGGGCGACCAGATGCGCTCCTACGTCCTGCAGCCCTACCAGATGGTCAAGGACCTGCGCACCGAGCACGAGCAGGGCAACCCCTCGGCCGTGTTCGACGGCGAGATCGACGACTTCATCGAGGCCGGCATCCGCTGGCGCAAGCAGCACGAGGGTGACGACGCCTGACCTCACCGCGAGCGCGTCACTCCGTGCCGGGCCTCCCGAGGGGCACGGACGCGCTCACCGCGGTACCCGCGCCGGGCTCGGACTCCACCTGGAGGTCGCCGCCGAGCTCCCGGAGGCGCTCGCGCGATGCACGCAGGCCGTAGCCGCTGCCCGCTGAGGGCGCCGTCTCCGCCACCGTCGCCAGGTCGAAGCCGCGGCCGTCGTCGACGACGTCGAGGCGCACCGACGTGTCCGCCTCCGCCAGCGTCACCACGGTGCGGCGGGCCCCTGCGTGGCGCCTGACGTTGGCCAGCGCCGCCTGAGCGGTCCGGAGCAGCGCGACCTCGACGACGAGCGGGAGCGCGTGCACGTCCCCCTCCACCCGCAGCTCCGTCCGCACGCCCGTCTCGTCCTCGAACCTCGAGGCGATCCTTCGCAGGGCCTCGTGCAGACCCGACTCCAGGGTGGCGGGCGCCAGTGCTGCGACCACCCGGCGGGCCTCGTCCAGGTGTTCCCCGGCGCTGCGCTCGATCTGGCCGAGCAGGCGCCGGTGCTCGCCGGGCTCCTCGGTGGCGCCGCTCGCCCGGGCCAGTAGCAGGATGGAGAAGAACCCCTGGGCCAGCGTGTCGTGGATGTCGCGGGACAGACGCGTCCGCTCGGACAGGACACCGGCTTCCCGCTGGGTCGCGGCAAGCTCGGCGTGGAGCACCTCCGCCTCCTCCTGGGCCGCGTACAGGGAGCTGACGAGCCGTTGCCGCTCGACGCTGTCCCGCACGACGGCGTGCACCCCGCGGGACAGTGCGACGGCGAAGGTCCCGCCGACCACCGGACCGACGACCCCGGCGACGGTGAGCTCACCCGCGTGCCACGGGCCCATCACGACTGCGGCGAGGACCAGCAGACTCACCGGGACTGCGACGCGCAGAGGGAGCAGGTGGCCGGCGAGGAGCCACAGCGAGAAGGCCACCCACACCATCTCCGGTGAGACGACGACCGTCACCAGCCAGCAGAGCACGAGCCCCAACAGCCACCACCCGCCCGTCCCGAGCGCCCGGACGGGGCGGTCCTCCAGGGGGCTGGTGACGAGCAGGTCGACATGGGTGTCGGCGGAACGCGCTCCCGCGGCGTACCACAGCACCAGGAGGGCGACGGACAGCAGCAGCGGGCCGGACACGGACGCAGTGCTCAGCGCCCGGCCCACGCACACGGCGGTGAGCACCGCGAACAGGGCGTGCTGGACCAGCACGAGGCGTCGGATGGTCATGACAGGGCCGCTCATCCCGTCATCGTGACAGGGCGTGCTCCGTGGCCGCCACGTCGACGTCGTCAGAGCCGACGGCGTGGGACGGGCGGCTGGGCCACCAGAAGCGCTCGCCCAGGACGGTGATGAGGGCGGGCACGAGCAACGTGCGCACCACGAGGGTGTCGACGACCACGCCCAGGCTGACGATGAGGCCGAGCTGGCCCAGCGTCACCAGTGGCAGGATGCCGAGTGCGGCGAAGACCCCGGCGAGGACGATCCCCGCACTGGTGATGACGACGCCCGTGGTCCTCACACCGTGCACGACGGCGGCGCGCGTCCCGACCTGCGCGGCCTCGTGGCGCACCCGGTGGACGAGGAAGATCGTGTAGTCGATGCCCAGGGCGACGAGGAAGAGGAACGCGAGCACCGGGACCGGTGTGTCCAGGGCAGGGAAGCCGAAGAGCTGGCGGCCCAGCCAGGCGCCGGCACCGATGGTGGCGAGAGTGCTGGCGATGTTGATCCCCAGGAGCACCACCGGTGCGACGAGGGACCGCAGCAGCAGGGCGAGGGTGAGCGCGACGACGGCGAGGACGAGCGGGGCGATGAGCCACAGGTCGGACTCGGCGCCGGCCCGGACGTCCACGTCGGTCGCCGGGGCGCCACCGACCAGTGCCTCGGCGCCCGGCACTCCGTGGACCGCCGCACGCAGGTCCTGCACGACATCACGCTCGTGCTCCGAGCCGGGGGCGGCGTCGCTGATGACGGACAGGGTGGTGATGTCCCCGGCGGTGGAGGGCGCGGAAGCACCGACGCCGACGGACCGGACCCCGGAGACGGCAGCCGCGGCCTGCTCGACCGCGTCGGCGTGCTGCGTCCTCGCGACGACGAGCAGCGGCTGGGCGGAGCCGGCGGGGAAGTGCTCGGCGATGGTCTCCAGGCCGTCGGCGGACTCCGCCGCGACCCGGAAGCGTTCGGTCTGGCTCAGGCCGACCTCGGTACCGATCAGACCGGTGGCCATGACGGCGAGGAGCACCGCGCCGGCGCCGAGCACCTGCCAGGGACGACGCGCCACCGCCGTCGCCACGGCGCCCCAGGGGTCGCGGCGCAGCGACGGGCGGGCATCGGCCGTGACGGAGGTACCTGCGTCGTCGCCGGCAGCCGGCCGCGGGACGAAGGGCCAGAAGGCGCCCCGGCCGACCACGGCCAGCGCTGCGGGCAGGGCGAGCAGGGCGGCGGCGAGCGCCACCAGCAGCCCCACGGCGGCGGCGACACCGATGCCCCTGGTCCCCGGGATCGTGGCGAGGACGAGAGTCGCCAGGGCCAGGACGACGGAGATGTTGCTGGCCAGGATCGCGGGGACGGTCCCGCGCCAGGCGACAGCCAGTGCCTGCCGGTGGTCCTCGTGCCTGCGCAGCTCCTCGCGGTAGCGGGAGATGAGGAGCAGCGCGTAGTTCGCGCCCGCCCCGAAGACGAGCACGCTGATGATGCCGGCGTCGAAGTTGAGGTCGAGAGCCGCTCCCAGGCGCGCCGTGAGGACCGCCGCGACCTGGTCGGCGAGGCCGACGACGGCGACGGGCACGAGCCACAGCACCGGGGAGCGGTAGGTGAGCAGGAGCAGCAGCGCGACGATGCCGACCGTGATGAGGAGCAGCCGCACGTTCGCGCCGTCGAAGGAGGCGGCGAGGTCCGCGCCGAAGGCCGGACCGCCGGTCGTCTCCACGGTGAGCGTGTCCGGCAGCTCTGCCGCCACGGTCGTGCGCACCTCGTCGACGAGCTCGCGCAGGGCGCCGCTGTCCTCGCCGTCGACCGAGACCGGGACCTGGAGCAGGGCGGCCAGGCCGTCGCTGCTGGGGATCGGTCCGGCGACGTCACCGGTCGTCGGCAGCTGGCCACCGAGCCGTCCGAGCATGCCGAGGTCCTCTTCCGTGAGGGCGGTGCCGTCGGCGCGGGTGGTCACCAGCACGAGGTGCTGCACGTCGGCGCCGGGAAGCTCGGCGAGCAGCTCACCTGCGCGAGCCGACTCCGAGGCCGGAGGGGCGGCGCCGTGGTCGTTGACGACCTCGGCGCCGCGGAGCCCACCGATGACGGCGACCGCCAGCAGCAGTGAGCAGATCAGGGTGATCCAGGCGCCGCGGCGGCTGGTCAGGTGGCGAGGGAGGGAGGTGAGGAGCACGTCTCGAACCTACGAGCGCGCCGTGGCCGGTCTCGACCCCGCCACCTCGACCCTTCGGTTGACCCTCAGTCGATGAGGCCGGCCGACCGGGCGGCGGCCACCGCGGCAGTCCGGTTGTCCACGCCGAGCTTGGCGAAGGCATGGTTGAGATGGGTCTTGACCGTCGCCTCGCTGATGAAGAGCTCGCGCGCGGTCTCCTTGTTCGAGCGCCCCCGCGCGACGAGCGTGAGCACCTCCAGCTCGCGTGCGCTCAGGCCGGCCTGGCGGCTGCGCATGGTGGCGACGACCCGCTCGGTCAGCTCAGGGCTGAGGACCGACTCCCCCGCCCGGGCCCGGTGGATCGCCGTGACGATCTCCTCCGGTGCGGCGTCCTTGAGCAGGTAGCCGGCCGCGCCGGCCTCCACGGCCCGCACGATGTCAGCGTCGTGGTCGAAGGTCGTGAGGATGAGGACGGCCGGTGCCCCGGGCCCCAGCGCGCCGACCGCCTTGGCGACCGCGACGCCGTCGAGCCCTGTGCCGAGGCGGAGGTCGCACAGCACGACGTCGGGGCGGGCGCTCGCGACCATCACGAGCGCGCCCGCCCCGTCGGCTGCCTCACCCACGACGTGGAGCCCGGGCTGGGCGTCCAGCAGCGCGCGCAGCCCCGCGCGGACGACGGGGTGGTCGTCGACGACGAGGACCCGGACGGGTGGGACGGGCGTCACCGGTCGTCCTCGGTCCCGCTCGCAGCGCGCAGCGCCGTCACGACGTCGCCCTCCTCCTGGTGTCCTGCGGACCTCGGGCGGCCGCAGCGACGCGCGTGGCGGCGACCAGCCCGAGCAGGAGGAAGGCTCCGGCGACCCCGAGCGCGCCGCGGGTGGCGTCCGCGAAGCCGGTGGCCAGCGCGTCGACGACCTCGGGGCCCTGGGCGCCGAGGTCGCTGCTGGTGCCCTGGGCCCGCAGACCCGAGATGAGGTTCCCGGCGGACGCGCTGGTGGCCTCCGCCAGCTGGGTCGACTGCGCCGCGGGGAGCCCGACGTCCTCCAGCGCGCTGGGCACGGTGGTGCTGAGCATGACGGCGAGGGCGGCCCCGACGACGGCGGTGCCCAGCGCGGAGCCCACCTGACGGACGGTCGACTGGGTGGCCGAGCCCTGCCCAGACTCCTCGGGCGGGACCTCGCCGAGCGTCGTGCCGGTCAGCTGGGCGGAGGCGAGCCCGAGGCCGACCCCGTAGACGACGAGCGCCGCGGCCACCAGCCACGGCGACACCGTCGCCGACGTGAGGAGAGCCACGCCGGCGACGCCGACCAGCTCCAGCACCAGGCCGATGACCACGACCTGCGGGGCGCCGACGCGGGCGGCGAGGTGGCGCGCTGAGGCCCCGGAGACGAAGGCGCCCAGCGCCATCGCGGCGAGCACGAGTCCCGCGCCCATCGTCGACAGTCCCAGCGCGTTCACGAGGAACAGCGGGAGGACGAAGATGATGCCGAACTCGCCCACCGCGACCGCCATCGCGGCGGTGTTGCCCCAGCGAAAGGTGGGGATGGCGAACAGCGAGAGGTCCAGCAGCGCGGAACGGCGCACCCGGGCGCGGTGCTGCTCCCACAGGATGAGGCCCGCCAGCAGGGCCAGCGCTCCGACGACGAGCACCGGCACGGGCGAGACGGGGGCACTTCGTGGCCAAGTCAGACCGAGCAGCTGTGCATCGGCCTGCGGGCGCCACCACCCCAGCGACTCGCCCTCGATGAGGCCGAAGACGAGCGCACCGAAGCCGAGCGCGGACAGGACCAGCCCCACCACGTCCAGTCCGGGGACGTCGATGCGGGTCCGCGTCTCCGGGACCCACAGATAGGCGCCGACGATGACGAGGACGCCCACCGGCAGGTTGACGAGGAAGATCCAGGGCCAGGTGAACGACGTCGTCAGCCAGCCCCCGAGCAGCGGACCGATGGCCGCGGCGCCGGAGATCACCGCGCCCCACACCCCGAACGCCGCTGCCCGGTCGCGACCGCGGAAGGTCGCGTTCACGGTGGACAGGGTGGCGGGCAGCACTGCCGCCGCCCCGACGCCCTGGACGAGGCGCCCCCCGATCAGCGCGCCGGCGTCGCCGGCGGTTGCTGCGACGAGGGAACCCACGAGGAAGAGCAGCACCCCGGCGACCAGGAGGCGGCGCCGGCCGAGACGGTCGCCCAGCCGGCCGGCGGTCAGCAGCAGCGCGGCCAGGACGACGGCGTAGGACGCGGTCACCCACTGCGCGGTGCTGAGGTCCAGGCCGAGATCGGCGACGATGTCGGGTATGGACACCGCGACGATCGTGCCGTCGATGACGACCATCGACAGGGCGACGGCCAGCACCACCAGGGCCCGCCACCGGTCGGGGGACGCGGTGTCGTCCGGCTCGTCCTCCGCAGCGGACCTGCCTGTCGGTGACGTGCCCTTCATCTCGCTCCCCTGGTCACGATGTGCGGCCGCTCAGGACGCGGCGCCATCACCCACGACGGTGCCCGCATCGGCCGTCCGCGGCAAGGCGTGGTCGCCTCGCGCTCGCACGGCGCGGTCCAGCGCGAGGAAGAGCAGGACGAGTGCAGCGGTCAGCACCGTGTGGCCCAGGCCCGAGACACCGGCGAGGGCGGGGGAGTCGAAACCAGGGGTGTCGCTCACCTGCATCGTGCCCTTGACGAGCATGCCGATGCTCGTCAGTCCCAGGCCGACCTGCCACAGCCACACGGCCCAGCGGAACCGTGAGTCGGTCTGGAGCGAGGGCAGCTGCGCCGCGAGCGCGAGGAGCACGAGGAGCATCACCGTCCCCAGCACCAGCGTATGGGTGTGGACGACGGCGAGCTGGGTGCCGGCGATCTGCCGGGTGCCGGCCAGCCCGTAGTGCTTGGTCATCTCCCGGTAGAAGAGCCCGCTGGCGAGACCGATCCCGGTCCATGCCGCGGACAGACGAACGAGCAACTTGAGCATGCGAACAACCTTTCTCCTGGGTACCGCCCACGCTAAGGAGCCGCGGGCGCCGGTCCCACCGCCCGGCGTCATCCCTTCGGTTGACTCCCTGCCCCCTCGAGCCGGCGGCGTGTCGTGGGCCGGCGTGGGCACCGGCGTGCCTACTCTCGACAGAGGCCAGAGTTCCGCCTTCCCCCACTTCCGAGACTGGCCGCAGAGCATGATTCGATTCGAGAACGTCTCCAAGGTGTACGCCAGGGGCGCGCGACCCGCGCTGGACCAGGTGACCCTGGAGATCGAGCGCGGCGAGTTCGTCTTCCTCGTCGGCCAGTCCGGCTCCGGGAAGTCGACCCTCCTGCGCCTCGTCCTGCGCGAGGAGCGCGCCACGTCGGGTCAGGTCTTTGCCCTGGGCCGGGACCTGTCCACGGTCTCCCAGTGGCGTGTGCCCCAGCTGCGCCGCCAGATCGGCATGGTCTTCCAGGACTTCCGGCTGCTGCCGAACAAGACGGTGTTCGACAACGTCGCCATCGCCCTGCAGGTCATCGGCAAGCCCCGCCACCACGTGCTCACCACGGTCCCGGAGGTCCTGGAGACCGTCGGCCTGGAGGGCAAGGAGAAGCGCATGCCGCACGAGCTGTCCGGCGGTGAGCAGCAGCGCGTGGCCATCGCCCGCGCATTCGTCAACCGGCCGGCGATCCTGCTGGCAGACGAGCCCACCGGCAACCTCGACCCGACGACGTCGATCGGGATCATGCGGCTGCTCGACCGGATCAACCGGATCGGCACGACGGTGGTCATGGCCACGCACGACGACGAGATCGTCGACCAGATGCGCAAGCGCGTCATCGAGCTCGAGGACGGCCGGACGGTGCGCGACCAGTCGCGCGGCGTCTACGGTGCGGCGAGGTAGGGGCCATGAGACTTCGCTTCGTCCTCTCCCAGCTCGCCTCTGGGCTGCGGCGCAACGTGTCGATGACGATCTCCGTCGTCCTCGTCACCTTCATCTCCCTCGTCTTCGTCGGCGCCGCCGCGCTGCTGCAGATGCAGATCGGCAACATGAAGGACGACTGGTACGACCGCGTCGAGGTCTCCGTCTTCATGTGCCCGCAGGACTCCGCGGTGCCCACCTGCGCCACGGGTGAGGTGAGTGACGACCAGCTCGCCGACATCGAGGAGCTCCTCGCCTCCGAGGCGCTCGCCCCCTACGTCGACGAGGTCTTCTTCGAGACCAAGGAGGAGGCCTACGCGGCCTTCCAGGAGCAGATGCCGGACACGGTGTGGACCCAGTCCCTCACCCCCGAGCAGATGCAGGTCTCCTTCCGGATCAAGCTCGTCGACCCCGAGCAGTACCAGGTGGTCGCCGACGAGCTCACCGGCCGGCCCGGTGTCGAGGACGTCGTGGACCAGCGCGCGCTCCTCGAGCCGCTCTTCCTCATCCTGGACCGCGCCACGCTCCTCGCCGTCGCCCTCGCCGGCGTCATGATCGTCACCGCGGTCCTCCTCATCACGACGACGATCCGGCTGTCGGCGATGAGCCGACGGCGCGAGACGTCGATCATGCGGCTCGTGGGCGCCTCCAACCTGTTCATCCAGCTGCCCTTCATGCTCGAGGGCGCGCTCGCCGCGCTCGCCGGTGCGGCACTCGCCGTCGGCGGGCTCTGGCTCGCCGCGCGCTACCTCGTCGAGGGGTGGTTGGCCACGGAGTTCCAGTGGGTGCAGTTCGTCGACACCGGCGACGTCCTGCTCATCGCGCCGCTCCTGGTCGCTGCCGCCATCCTGCTCGCCGGCATCAGCTCGCTGGTGTCACTGAGCCGTTACACGAGGGTCTGACATGACGAGCTCCCGTAGTCCCCGCCGCCTCCGCGCGCTGCTGTCCGCGACGCTCGCCGTCGTGCTTCTCGCCGGTGGCAGCTCCGCCGTCGCCGACTACGACGACGAGATCCGCGAGTACGACCGCCAGCTGCGCCAGCAGCAGGAGGAGCGTGAGGAGCTCGCCCGCGACCGGGAGGCGCTGGAGTCCCGGCTCGAGGGCACCAACGCAGACCTCGCCACCGCTTACCTCGCCCTCGAGGACGCCAACGCGCGCCTCCCGCTGGCCGAGGCCGCACTGGCCGAGGCGCAGGACGCCCTCGCGGCGGCCGAGCGCGAGGAGCAGGCGGTGGCCGACCGCCTCACCCTCGCGGAGAGCGAGCTCGGGGACCTGGGCGAGCAGCTCGCCGAGGGGGACGCGCAGATCGAGTCGACCCGCTCGTCCATCGGTGAGCTCGCCCGCAGCACCTACCGCGGCGGGGCCTCCCTGAGCGGGCTGTCGGTCGTCCTCAACGCGGAGTCGAGCGAGGAGTTCATCCGCCAGACGGCGATCGTGGACACCGCGGTGCGCACCCAGACGAAGGTCATCACCGACCTCGAGACCATCACCGCCGTCAACCGTAACCGCGAGCTGCGCCAGCAGGCGGTGCGCGACCGCATCGACGAGCTCCACGCGCAGGCCGAGGAGGCCGTGGCCGCCGCCGACGAGGCACGGGCCACTGCCGACGCGCACCGCCAGGAGATCGTCGAGATCCAGGAGCAGCAGACCGCCCTGGCCGCCGAGCTCGAGGCGCTGCAGGGCCGGCTCAACGAGGACCTCGCCCGGAAGGAGGCCGACGACGACCGCCTCGCGGGCATCATCGCCGGCATCGAGGCGGACCGTGCGGGCACCGTCGCCGAGCGGGAGGCCGAGCGGCGCGAGCAGGAACGCCGGGAGCGGGAGCGCCGCGCGGCCGCCGCACAGAGCAGCAGCGGGTCCAGCGGTGGCTCCGGCGGTGGCTCGAGCGGTGGCGGCTCGTCCTCGGGCGGTGGCGGCGGCTCCTCCAACGGCGGGGGTGGCAGCAGCTCCGGCTCGATGATCCCGCCGGTACCCAACCCGATGTACGTCACCTCGCCCTACGGCATGCGCATGCACCCGCTCGCCGGCTACGAGTGGTTCCACGCCGGCGTGGACGTGCGCTCCGCGTGCGGCAACCCGCAGGTCGCGGCCGCGAGCGGCACGGTGAAGGCGACCATCCCCGCGCCGGGCAACGCCTCCCACGGCAACCAGGTCATCATCGACCACGGGACGATGAACGGCAGCGGCTACGTCACGGTGACGAACCATCTCAGCCGCTTCAACGTGCGCGCCGGGCAGTGGGTCGACAAGGGCGACGTCGTCGGCTACACCGGCATGACCGGCAACGTCACCGGCTGCCACGTCCACTTCGAGGTGTGGAAGGACGGCTCGACGATCAACCCGATGAACCTCCCGGGCTGGATCCGCAGCAACTAGAACCCACATGTGCCGAGAGCCGGATTCCTCCGCGGAGGAATCCGGCTCTCGGCGCAAGGAGGGGTGGTCAGGCGGGGTGGGGGAGGCCCAGCCAGTCGTGCCAGCCGTTGTGGAGCACGAGCCACGCGAGGAGGCCGTAGCCCGCCTGGCCCGGGTGCACGCCGTCGCCCGCGGCGACGTCGGCCAGCCACTGGTCGTGGGTGCGCAGCGGCGCAAAGGTCTCGACGTAGCGGACCTGACGGCGGGTGGAGACGTCCGCGTAGGCGTCCGAGAGGGCGCCGAGCGCGTCTGCGTCCACCCCGGGACGGGGCGGGGGGCCGACGACGAAGATCTCGACCTGCTGCGAGCGGGCGCTGTCGAGGATGTTGGCGAGGTTGAGGCGGCTGCGCGCCAGCGACAGGCCCGCGGTGAGGTCGGCGGAGCCGAGGGCGACGACGAGCCGGTTGTCGCTGCCGGGGGCGAAACGACGCTGGCACTCGCTCTCCCAGCGTCCCGACAGGGCGGTGGACGTCTCGTCCGGCACCGCCAGGGAGGTGACGAAGAGCGGGTCCTCGCTGCCGGTGCGGGCGACGACGCGCCCCACCCAGCCGAGCCCGCGGGCGTCTCCCATCCCCGCCGACAGCTCGTCGCCGACGACGCAGATCCGCACGTCCCTCTCGCTCACCCTGGCTCCCTTCTCGTCAGTGCCCTGAACCTACCGCGGGCCGGCCCCGAGGGGGCCGGCCCGCGTCGCGCCGCTCCGGTCAGCCGAAGGCCGACTCCAGGAGCGTGGCCTGCTGATCCTTGTGGACGCGGCCCGCGCCCGTGGCCGGCGAGGCGGCCGCCGGACGGGAGACGAGGCGCAGCTCGCGCCCGCCGAGGGCCTCGCCGGAGAGGTGGTCGGACAGGAAGGTCCACGCGCCCTGGTTGGCCGGCTCGTCCTGCACCCACACGACCTCGGCGCCCGGGTAACGCTCGAGCTCGGCGCGCACGGCGTCCTGGTCCAGCGGGTAGAGCTGCTCGAGCCGGATGATCGCCGTGGACGTCGCGCCCGTCTTCTCCCGGTGCGCGGCGAGGTCGTAGTAGACCCGACCGGAGCACAGGAGCACGCGGCTGACGTCGCCCCGGGCACCGCCCTGGTCGCCGATCACCGTCCGGAACGTCCCGCTGGTGAAGTCCTCCAGCGGGGAGGCCGCCGCGCGCAGGCGCAGCAGCTGCTTCGGGGTGAAGGCGATGAGGGGCACCCGCGGCCGGTTGTAGGCCTGGCGGCGCAGCATGTGGAAGTGGTTCGCCGGCGTGCTGGGCTGGGCCACGATCATGTTCTCCTCCGCGCACAGCTGGAGGAAGCGCTCGATGCGGCCGGAGGAGTGGTCCGGGCCCTGGCCCTCGTAGCCGTGGGGCAGGAGCAGGACGAGCGAGGACCGCTGGCCCCACTTCTGCTCGGAGGAGGAGATGAACTCGTCGACGACGATCTGCGCGCCGTTGACGAAGTCACCGAACTGGGCCTCCCACAGGACGAGCGCGTCGGGCCGCTCCACCGAGTAGCCGTACTCGAAGGCCATCGCGGCGTACTCCGACAGCGAGGAGTCGTACACCCAGAACTTCGCCTGGTCCCCGGTGAGGTACATGAGCGGGGTCCACTCGGCGCCCGTCTCGGCGTCGTGGAAGACCGCGTGGCGCTGGACGAAGGTGCCGCGGCGGGAGTCCTGCCCGGCCAGGCGCACCGGCGTGCCCTCCATGAGGAGGGAGCCGAAGGCGAGGATCTCCCCGAACCCCCAGTCGATCTCGCCCTCGCGGGACATGACCTCGCGCCGCTCGAGGAGCTTGGCGAGCTTGGGGTGGACCGAGAAGCCCTCCGGCGGGCGCACGTGCGCCGTGCCGATACGGCCGAGCACGGGCTCGGGCACGGCGGTCTGCCAGCCGACCATCGTGCCGGCGTCCACCTGCTGCGACTCGGGCAGCTCGAGCCCGGCGACCTGCTCGTCCTCGCGGACGGGCGGGCGCCAGCCCACCTCGCGAGTCTCGGTGAAGGCCTTCTCGAGCTCGGACTGGTACTCGTACAGCGCCTGCTCCGCCTGCTCCGGGGTGATGTCCCCGCGGCCGACGAGCGCCTCGGTGAAGAGCTTGCGGGTGCTGCGCTTGTTCTCGATGAGGGAGTACATGACCGGCTGGGTCATCGAGGGGTCGTCGCCCTCGTTGTGCCCGCGGCGGCGGTAGCACACGAGGTCGATGATGACGTCCTTGTGGAACTCCTGCCGGTAGGCGTAGGCCAGCTCCGCGACCCGGGCCACGGCCTCGGGGTCGTCCCCGTTGACGTGGAAGATCGGGATCTGCAGACCCTTGGCGACGTCGGTGGGGTAGTGGGTGGAGCGGGAGCTCGCCGGACCGGTGGTGAAGCCGATCTGGTTGTTCACCAGGACGTGCACGGTGCCGCCGGTGCGGTAGCCGCGCAGCTGGGAGAGCTGGAGGGTCTCGGTCACCACGCCCTGGCCGGCGAAGGCCGCGTCGCCGTGGATGAGGATCGGCAGCACGGAGAAGCCCTGCTGGCCGAGGTCGATGCGGTCCTGCTTGGCACGCGTGACGCCCTCGAGGACGCCGTTGACGGCCTCGAGGTGGGAGGGGTTGGCCGCGAGGTACACGCGCGTCTGCTCCCCGGTGTGCGCGGTGAACTCACCGACCGTGCCGAGGTGGTACTTGACGTCCCCGGAGCCCTGGATGGTCCGCGGGTCCTGGTTGCCCTCGAACTCCGAGAAGACCTGGGCGTAGGACTTGCCCGCGATGTTCGCGAGGACGTTGAGGCGGCCGCGGTGGGCCATGCCGATGGCAACCTCGTCCAGGCCGTCGCGCGCGGCGCCGGTGAGGATGGTGTCGAGCATCGGGATGAGCGACTCCCCGCCCTCGAGGCTGAAGCGCTTCTGCCCGACGTACTTCGTCTGGAGGAAGGTCTCGAAGGCCTCGGCCTGCCCGAGCTTGCGCAGGATCTGCAGCTGCTCCTCGGGGGAGGGCTTCTGGTACGGCGTCTCGAGCCGCGCCTGCATCCAGCGCCGCTCGACCGGGTCCTGCAGGTGCATGTACTCGATGCCGATGGTGCGGCAGTAGGTGTCGCGCAGCATGCCGAGGATGTCGCGGAAGGGCAGCCGGCTGGTGCCGGCGAAGCCGCCCGTGGGGAAGGTGCGGTCCAGGTCCCACAGCGACAGCCCGTGGTTGGTGATGTCGAGGTCGGGGTGACGGCGCTGACGGTAGGTCAGCGGGTCGGTGTCGGCCATGAGGTGGCCGCGCGAGCGGTAGGAGTGGATGACCTCGGCGATCCGGGCAGGCTTGCCCATCTCGGTCTCCGGGTCGACGTGGACGTCGCGCTGCCAGCGGACCGGCTCGTAGGGAACGCGCAGCGAGGCGAAGACGCGGTCGTAGAACCCGTCCTGGCCGAGCAGCTTCTCCTCGAGGATGCGGAGGAACTCCCCGGACGCCGCACCCTGGATGATGCGGTGGTCGTAGGTGGAGGTGAGCGTGAGGATCTTCGAGACGCCGGCGCGGGCGAGGGTCTCCTCGGAGGCGCCCTTGTACTCGGCCGGGTAGTCCAGCGCCCCGACGCCGACGATCGTGCCCTGCCCGACCATGAGCCGCGGCATCGAGTGGACGGTGCCGATCGTGCCGGGGTTGGTGAGCGTGATCGTCGTGCCGGCGAAGTCGTCGACGGTGAGCTTGTTGTTCCGCGCCTTGCGGACGAGCTCCTCGTAGGCGATCCGGAACTGGCCGAAGTCCATCGTCTCGGCGGCCTTGACCGACGGGACGAGGAGCTGACGCGTGCCGTCGGGCTTGGGCAGGTCGATGGCGAGGCCGAAGTTGACGTTCGACGGCTGGTTCATCGCCGGCTTGCCGTCGATCTCCGCGTAGGAGGCGTTCATCTCCGGCAGCTTGCCCAGCGCCTCGACGACGGCGTAGCCGATGAGGTGCGTGAAGGAGATCTTGCCGCCCCGCCCGCGGGCGAGGTGGTTGTTGATGACGATCCGGTTGTCGACGAGGAGCTTGGCCGGGACGGCGCGCACGCTCGTCGCGGTGGGCACCTCGAGGCTGGCCTCCATGTTCTTCACGACGCGCGCGGCGGGGCCGCGCAACTTGACCGTGCCGTCGGCGGGGGCCTCGACGCGCTGACGGGAGGCGGGGGTGGAGGTGTAGCCGGCGACGGCGGGCTGGGCGGACGCCTCGGGTGCTGGCTCCTGCGCCACGGTCTCGGCGACCTTGCGGGCCTGCGGCGCGGGCGCCGGGTTGCCGGCCGTCGTGTCCGAGCCGGGCACGGACGAGGGCCGGGCCTCGGCGGCGCTGCTCGTCGAGCGGGCCTCCGGTGCGGGGCTCGGGTCGGCGGCGGGCGCATCCTCGCGGTCGCTCGTGCCGGCGGAGGGGGGCTGCTGCGGTGCGGACGGCTGGGTCGAGGGCTGCTGAGCGGCCCGGCCTTCGACGGCGCCGTTGCCGGGCTGGTAGTCCTTGAAGAAGTCCCACCACGCCGGGTCGACGAGCTCGGGGTCCTTCTTGTACTGCTCGAACAGCTCCTCGATGAGCCATTCGTTCGTGCCGAAGGCAGCGGCCGTGGGGTCAGGGTGCTCCTGAGTGGACACTTCGGGGATCGCCCTCTTCCGAGACGTGTGTGGATGGAGGAGAAAGTGCCCTTCAAGAGTAGGCGATACGGACGCGTCGGACGGAGCCGGAAGGGCCGATCGGGCCATATCAGGCGTCCAGCTCGCGGAGCTCGGACGTCAGTCCCAACCGGCGGTCAAGGCCGTGTCAGGCGGGGCCCTGCATCGTCCCCGCGGACCGTGGCAGCCGGGGGCCGCGGGTGGGCAGGCGCAGCCGGACGGTGGCGCCCTCGCCGGCCTGGGAGTCGGCGACCTCGATGGTGCCGCCGTGGATCGCCACCGCCCACCGGGAGATCGCCAGCCCCAGCCCCGTACCGCCCGTGCTCGCCCGCCCGGTGAGCGCGGGGCTGTTGCCGCGTTGGAAGCGCTCGAAGACCCGTTCCCGGTCGGCGGGCGGGATACCGGCACCGGAGTCGACGACGTCGATGACGACGTCCCCGCGCAACGCCGCCGAGGACGCCCGCACCGACACGAGCGTGCCCGACGGCGTGTGCCGGACGGCGTTGTCGAGCAGGTTGGCCAGCACCTGGGAGATCCGGACGGGGTCCACCCGCAGCCGCAGCTCGGCCGGCTCCACGGTCACCTCCCACCGCACGTCCCGGCCCGCGGCACTGGCGGCGGCGGCCGCCTCTGCGACGGCCTCGTCCACGAGCGTCCGCACGGCGACGTCCTCGAGCTCCAGCCCCACGACGCCCGCCTCCACCCGCGACAGGTCGAGGAGGTAGCCCACGAGCCGGCCCAGCCGCTGGGTCTGGCGCAGCGCCCCCTCCAGCGCCTCGGGGGAGGCGGGCACGACACCGTCGGCGAGGTTCTCCAGCTGGGCCTGCAACGCGGCCACCGGGGTGCGCAGCTCGTGGGAGACGTTGGCGACGATCTCCCGGTGGGCGGTGTCGACGGACGCGAGGTCCTCGGCCATCTGGTTGAAGGCGCGCGCGAGCTCGCCGACCTCGTCGCTGCTCGTCGCGGTCACCCGGCGCGAGTAGTCACCGCGCGCCATCGCGCGCGCCGCGGCCGTCATCTCCCGCAGCGGGGACGTCATGCCGTGGGCCAGCACCTGGGTGACGACGAGGGCCGAGACGATGGCGAGCGGGAAGGTCCGGGTGGGGCCCAGCTCGTGGCGCAGCCCCAGCCAGGTGAGGAAGGCGGCCGCGGTGACGGTGACCGCCACGAGCACGCCGAGCTTGATCTTGAGGGAGCCGAAGCGGTCGAGTGGGCGCGACATCCGCAGGCCCCCGCGGGCGTGCCGCGCGCCCGGGCCGCTCACCGTGCCTCCGTGGCGTCCTCGGTCGGTTCCAGCGCGTAGCCGACGCCGTGGACGGTGCGCACGAGGTCGGCGCCGAGCTTGCGGCGCAGCGCCTTGACGTGGGAGTCGACCGTGCGGGTGCCGGACGCGTCGGCCCAGTCCCACACCTCCGCGAGCAGCTTCTCGCGGGAGAACACCGTGCGGGGGCTCGCGGCAAGGCACACGAGGAGGTCGAACTCCGTGGGGGTGAGGTGAGCCTCGGAGCCGCCGCGGCGCACCCGGCGCTGGTTGCGGTCGATCTCGAGGTCACCGAGGACGAGCGGGGCCTCGCCGGGCTCACCGCTGTCCTCCACGGCCGTGCGGCGGGCACGCTCGGCGCGGCGGAGCAGCGCCTTGAGGCGGGCGAGCAGCTCGCGCATGGAGAAGGGCTTGGTCATGTAGTCGTCGGCCCCGACGCCGAGGCCCACGAGGATGTCGGTCTCGTCGTCGCGCGCGGTGAGCATGAGGACCGGCACCTCGCGCTCGGCCTGGATCCGGCGGCACACCTCGAGGCCGTCGAGCCCGGGCAGCATGACGTCGAGGACGACGACGTCGGGCAGGAAGGTCCGTGCCGCGGCCACCCCGCCGGGGCCGTCCCCGGCGATCTCGACGCGCCAGCCCTCGGCGGCCAGCCGGTGCGCGATCTGCGCCGCGATGTCCGGCTCGTCCTCGACGACGAGCACCCGGGTGGCATCGGTGGTGGGGGGACCGGTGTGGGCCATGGGTGCACTCTGGCACACCGGTGTCCCCCAGAACCCTCGCGCGCACCGGCTGCCGGTATCGTGTCCGCACTATGGCGCAGCAACAGACCAGCCCGCTCGAGGTCCCCGGCACCGCCGCGGGACCGGACGCGGAGCCCCCGAGTCCCGAGGCGGACGCCGAACCCCGACATCCGGAGGGCGACGCGGACGCCGAGCCCCCGAGTCCCGGCGGCCTCCCCACCCTCCAGCCAGGGGCGTGCGGGTGCTGACCGAGTGGCTGCTCGTCCTGCTGGGCGTGGCGCTCACCGCCGGCACGGCCGTCTTCGTCGCGGCCGAGTTCTCCCTCGTCGCGATGGACCCGGCCACCGTCGACCGGCGCGTGGCCGCCGGCGACAAGCGTGCCCTCGGCGTGCAGCGGGCCCTGCAGCACCTGTCGACCGAGCTCTCGGGCGCGCAGGTGGGCATCACGCTCACCACCGTCCTGCTCGGCTACACCGCGCAGTCGGCCCTCGTCACGCTGCTGAGCGGCCCGCTCGGCTCCACCGGCCTGGCCACCGCGGCCGCCGGCGCGACCGCCGTCGTCGTCTCGCTCGTGCTCGTCAACGGCTTCTCCATGCTCTTCGGGGAGCTCGTCCCCAAGAACCTCGCCCTCGCCGACCCCTTCGCGACGGCGGGTGTCGTCGCCCCGCTGCAGCGGGGCTTCACCCGCGTGCTGCGCCCGGTCATCTCCCTCCTCAACGGCAACGCGAACGCGATCCTGCGCCGCTTCGGCGTCGAGCCGGTCGAGGAGCTCGCCGGTGGCCGCTCCGCCAGCGAGCTCACCGCGCTCGTGCGCCGCTCGGCGGAGCAGGGGACGCTCGACATCGGCACGGCCACGCTCCTCACACGCTCCATCGGGATCGGGGCGCTCACGGCCGTCGACGTCATGACCGACCGCGTGCGGATGACGGCGCTGCCGCGCACGGCGACGGCGGCCGACGTCGTCTCCACCGCCCGCCGCACCGGCCACTCCCGCTTCCCCGTCCTCGGTGACGACGACGACGACGTCGTCGGCCTGGTCAACCTGCGCCGCGCCATCGCCGTGCCCCACGACCGCCGCGGCGACGTCCCGGTGACGGCCGGCAGCCTGATGATCCCGGCACCGCGTGTCCCCGAGACCCTCGGCCTCGCCGCGCTGCTCGTCTCCCTGCGCGACGACGGCATGCAGATGGCGGTGGTGGTCGACGAGTACGGCGGCACGTCCGGCATCGTCACGCTCGAGGACGTCGTCGAGGAGATCGTCGGCGAGGTGTCCGACGAGCACGACCGCCGCCGCGCCGGTGCCCACGAGACGGCCGACGGCAGCTGGGTCGTCCCCGGCGTCATGCGCCCCGACGAGCTCGCGCACCTCGCCCGTCTCGTCGTCCCCGACGACGGGCCCTACGAGACGCTCGGCGGCCTCGTCATGGCCCGGCTCGGGCGCATCGCCGAGGTCGGTGACGAGGTCGAGCTGCCCGGCGTCGTCCTGCGCGTGGAGATCATGGACGGCCGGCGCATCGAGCGCCTGCGCGCACGCGCGACGGAGCTGGACGCATGAGCTCGGGAACCGCTCTGCTCGTCGGCCTCGTCCTCCTCGTGGCCAACGCCTTCTTTGTCGGCGCCGAGTTCGCGATCATGTCCGCGCGGCGCAGCAGGGTCGAGCCGCTCGCGGAGACCTCCCGCCGCGCCCGCACGGTGCTGTGGGCCATGGAGCACGCGACGCTCATGATGGCCTGCGCCCAGCTCGGCATCACCGTCTGCTCCACGGGGATCGGTGCGGTGGCCGAGCCGGCCATCGCCCGCCTCGTCGAGGGCCCCCTCGTGGACCTCGGGCTGCCCGCGGCGTCCGCGCACGTCGTCGGCTTCGCCGTGGCGCTCGCGCTCGTCATCTACCTCCACGTCGTCGTCGGGGAGATGGTGCCGAAGAACCTCGCTGTCACCAGCCCGGAGAAGGCGGCGATGTGGTTCGGGCCGCCGCTCGTCCTCCTCTCCCGCGTCCTGTCCTCGCTCATCCGTGCGCTCAACGAGCTCGCCAACCTCGTCCTGCGGCTCTTCGGTGTCGAGCCGAAGAACGAGGTCACCTCGGCCTTCACCGCCGAGGAGGTGGCCGCGATCATCGAGCGCTCGCAGCGGGAGGGCGTGCTCCAGGACGAGCTCGGGCTGCTGTCCGGGGCGCTGGAGTTCTCCGAGAAGAACGCCGCCGAGGTCATGGTCGCCGATGAGAACCTCGTCACCCTTGAGGAGGGAACGACTCCCGAGGCCTTCGAGGTGGCGGTCGCGCGGACGGGTTTCTCGCGCTTCCCGGTGCGCAACCTCCAGGGTGCGGTCCACGGGTACCTCCACATCAAGGACGTCCTCTACGCCGAGGGCTCCCTCCGCGCCCAGCCAGTCCCGCGCTGGCGGGTGCGCGCGCTGCCCGGAGTGGCGCCAACAGACGAGATCGAGGAGGTCCTGGCGGTCATGCAGCGCACGGGGACACACCTCGCCGGGGTCGGGCTGCCCGGTGGCCCGACGGTCGGTGTCGTCTTCCTCGAGGACATCCTCGAGGAGCTCGTCGGTGAGGTGTCTGACTCGATGCAGCGCCACAGCGCCGCCTCCTGAACCACTCGTGCACAGGGCGCGACGCGTTTGTGGACTCGGCGCCACGGGTGTCGTTACTGTTTCGTGACACGCCGGGTCCGCCCGGCGCCCCTCCATCCACCGAAAGGTTCCTATGCCCGCGCGCGCCTCGATGCCCCCCACGGCACCGATGACGCGACGGCAGCTACGGGAGGCGGAGCGCTGCGCCGGCCAGCTCGCCGTCCGCGAGGCGGCCGCCCGCGCGGCGTCCGCGCTCACCGGCTCGCTCGTCGCCACCGTCCCGCTCGACGGCACCGTCGGCCGCGTGGGCCAGGCCCGGCACGTGGTGACCGCCTCGCAGGACGCCACGACCGCCCCCGCGGACGCGCAGGGCAGCACGCCCGCCCGCACGCAGTACCGCAGCCGCGCCGAGCTGCGCGCCGCGGAGCAGGCCTCCGCGCGCCGCCCGGTCCGCGGGCACGCCCCCCGCTGGATGCCCCGTGCGGCCGTCCTCGGCGCGCTCGGCGCCGCGACGATCGTCGCCCCGCTCGCGGGCTTCGTCGGCACCGACCACGGTGCCGCCGAGGAGCTGCCCGCCGTCGCCACCGTCCCCGCCGGTGAGACCGTCCTCGACGCCCTCGACGCCGCGGCCTCCCGGCTCGACTCCGACGCCGCCGGCAGCACCGCAGCCCTCCTCGCCGACTCCAGCGCCTCCGCCCGCGCGCTCGTCCAGAGCTCGCGCAGCGTCGACCGCGACGCCGCGGTCTGCAGCGCCCTCACCGGCAGCGGCGCCAACGGTGCCGGCGCCGCGCTCGGGGCCGAGCGCATGGCCATGCCCCTCGCCGTCGGCACCTACACGCAGAGCTCCCTGTACGGGAACCGCGTGCACCCGATCCAGGGCACGTGGTCCAAGCACGAGGGTCTCGACTTCGCCGCCCCCCTCGGCACGCCCATCCACGCGGTCGCCGACGGCGTCGTCGTGCACGCGGGCGAGGGCCTGGACGGGCGCTCGAGCATGCTCGTCATCGTCGAGCACGAGATCGACGGCCAGACCTTCTTCAGCTGGTACGTCCACATGTACGAGGACGGGGTCTTCGTCACCGAGGGCCAGCAGGTCCGCGGCGGTGAGGTCATCGGCGAGGTCGGCAACAACGGCAACTCCACCGGCCCCCACCTCCACCTCGAGATCCACCTCGACGAGTCCGGGACGACGACGGACCCCGGCGCGTTCCTCGCCGACCACGACGCCGTCATGGTCTCCGCCGACTGCTGACGACGCTGCCTTCCGGTCTGCCCGATGGGCGGATGGACCCGGGCCTGTGACCTCGGTTACGCTGGGCCGGCTGCGTGCCTGCGCGGCCGAGATCGCAAGGGGACGTGGATGTCACTGACTGCAGGGGGGATGCCGGCGCCTACCGCCGACGCTCCTGCGACCGGTCTCGGCGGGCTGGCTCGGCTCCGGCGCGCGGGACTGGTCGGCTGCGCCGCCCTCCTCGTCGGAACCACGGCACTGACGACCGCCGGGACGGCGGTGCCGAGCCCCACGAAGGTGCCCGGCGGTGCGTTCGTCACGGCGAACCTCACCCTTGAGGCCGAGCCCGTGGATGCTTTCGGCCTCGGCCTCGGCCTCGGCGGCGGCCTCGGCGGCGGTGTCACGCTCGTCGCCGAGTCGGTGGCCACCCTCAAGGCGCACACCGACCCCTTCACCGACTCCCCGCTGTGCGCGAGCTACCCGGTGGCCCCGGGTACCTACCGGGTGACCTCGCCCTACGGCTACCGCACCCACCCGATCTTCGGCAGCTACTCGCTCCACACGGGCGTGGACTTCGCCGCCCCGCTCGGCACGCCCATCCACGCCGTCACCGACGGCACGGTCGTCTACACCGGCGCCGGGCGCCTGGGCCGCTCCAGCGAGCTCGTCATCATCGAGCACACGGTGCGGGACACGACCTTCTACAGCTGGTACGTCCACATGTACCCCGACGGCGTCTTCGTCGAGCCCGGGCAGCACGTGCGTGCCGGTGAGGTCATCGCGGAGGTGGGGAGCAATGGCAACTCCACCGGCCCGCACCTCCACTTCGAGATCCACACCTCCGACGCCGGCCTCGGACTGACGAAGACCCCGGTCACCCGGACGTCCACCGCCATGGTCCTCAGCGCGGTCCCGAGCCCCGGCGTGCCGTCCGACGACGCGTCGGAGGATCCCTCGAAGGACCCGACGGACGACGCCTCGGAGGACCCCTCGAAGGACCCGACGGACGACGACTCAAAGGACCCCTCGAAGGACCCGACGGACGACGCCTCGGAGGACCCGTCGGAGGAGCCCACGGAGGACCCGTCGGAGGAGCCCACGGAGGACCCGTCGGAGGAGCCCACGGAGGACCCGTCCGAGGAGCCGTCGGACGACCCGTCCGAGGAGCCCACGGACAAGCCGTCGGAGCAGCCCTCGGAGGAGCCCTCGGAACAGCCGAGCGAGATCCCCAGCCCGGAGCCGAGCGGGACGCCCAGCGCGGAGCCCACGGAGGACCCCTCGAAGGAGCCCACCGAGGAGCCGTCCGAGGAGCCCAGCGACGAGCCGAGCGCCTCCGAACCCCGGCCCCGCAACCCCTTCCCCACCCGGGCCTACGGCACGACCGTCGACCCCCTGCCCTTCCTCGCCTCGCTCGGTCTCACCCTGGTCGCCCCGAGCCAGTGCACGGCCTCCTGAGCGGCGGCCGCGCCGGAGGGACCCCGTACCTCGACCGGCACGGCCCGGCCGCGCTCGCGCACCGTGGGGGAGGGGCGGAGGTGCCCGAGAACTCCCGCGCCGCTCTCGCGCACGTCGAGGCCCTCGGCTACCGCTACTTCGAGACCGACGTCCGCTGCACCGCGGACGGCGTCGTCGTCCTCCACCACGACCCGACGCTCGACCGGACCACCGACGGTCACGGTCCCCTCTCCGCGCTCACGTGGGAGCAGGCGTCGCGGCTGCGGGACCGCGCCGGCGGCTCCCTCGTCCGGCTCGACGAGGCGCTACGGGACTTCCCGGCCCTGCGCCTCAACATCGACCTCAAGGAGGACGGCGTCGTCGGCCCGGCGCTCCGCACGATCGCCGAGGCGGGAGCGGGTGACCGTGTGTGCCTCGCCTCCTTCTCCGACCGCCGGGTGCAGGTCGTGCGCCGGGCCACCCAGGGGCGCGTCGCCACGAGCCTGGCCCGGCAGGAGACCGCCCGGCTCGTCGTCGCCGCGACGCTCGGTGCCCCAGCGCGCGGCGTCCCCACGCCGTCGGGCACGACGACGGACCGTGCCGTGTGCGTGCAGGTGCCCGTGCGCCACCGCGGCGTCCCGGTCGTCACCCCCGCCTTCGTCCAGCGTGCACACCGCCTGGGCCTGGAGGTCCACGTGTGGACCATCGACGACGCTCCCACGATGCACCGGCTCCTCGACCTCGGTGTCGACGGGCTCGTCACCGACCGCCCCACGGTGCTGCGCAAGGTCCTGCGCGCCCGTGGCGAGTGGGACGACGACGCCCAGGAGGGCAGCTCCGCGCGCGCCTCGGCCCGTATGTGAACAGGCCCCTGCCGGGGGTCGGGGTGGGGCACAATGTGGCGATGACCCTCCACGAGTCGCACACCGACCCGCGCACGCGGCGCACGCTGGCGCTCCTGGAGCGCGCCATGACCACCCTCCTCGAGGACCAGTCGATCAGCGAGATCAACGTCTCCGAGCTGTGCCGGGTGGCCGGGATCCACCGGACCACCTTCTACAAGCACTTCTCCTCTGTCGCGGAGTTCGCGGCCTACATGTTCTCCTCGCTCATCAACGACCTCGCCTCGGTCGACGTGGCCAGCCTGCCGGACGAGATCGACCAGGTGACCGAGACGTACCGCGGCGCGCTCGCGGGGATGCTCGACCACGTCGCCGGGAACCGTCCCTCCTACCGGCGGCTCTTCGCCAGCGACGGCGACCACCAGTTCCAGCGCATCGTCGCCGACGCGATGGCCGAGCGGGCCCTGGAGGCGCACCGCCGCCTCGCCGAGCGCGGGCGCGTCATCGACATCGACGAGAGGACGGCCGCGCAGATGGTCGGCGCCGCCTGTGCGGCGGCGGTCGGGGTGTGGGCGGAGCAGGACACGACCGACTCCGCCACACGCTCGCGGGAGATCATGTCCGGCCTGCCGATGTGGTGGCCCTCGGCCTGACCGGGCCGCCCGTCCCCGGGCAGCATGAGTGCCCCCGACTGGACTCGAACCAGCGACCTTCTGCTCCGGAGGCAGACGCTCTATCCACTGAGCTACAGGGGCACGACGCTCGGCGATGCTATCAGGGGCGGCGGGCCATCCTGACATCGGCCGGACGTGGCGCCCGCCACGTCCGGCGGGCGTGGGGCGACAGGGGGAGGATGAGGTCCTAGGGTGGACGCCGCACTTCCCAGGCGTACCCGCGCCGGACGTGAAGGAGACGACATGAGCCAGCAGCCGCCCACGGGCCCGACGCCCGAACCGTCCGACGACGACGCCCCCCGCACCCCCGACGAGGGCGAGGGCTTCGCGCGCTCGCCCTACGACGCGCCGCACACCCAGCCCGCGGACGCGACCGCCGCCTACCCGGCCGCGGGCTACGGCCAGGCCCCCGACCCCGGCCGCACCATCTACTCCGACGCGAGCACCACCGAGCCGGACCCGGAGCCCGAGCCCGACGGCGGGCGCCCGCGCTGGGTGCTGCCCGCCGTCATCGCCGTCGTCGTCCTCCTCGTGGCCGGCGGCATCGCCGCGGCGCTGCTCCTGGGCGGGGACGACGAGGACCCGGCGGCGTCGCCGACCCCGACGGCGGAGGCGACGACCACGCCCGAGCAGACCGAGGAGCCCACGGAGCCGGCCACCACGCAGGAGCCGACCGACAAGCCCACGGCGGAGCCGAGCGCGACGACGGATGAGCCCACCGAGGAGCCATCCTCCGAGCTGCTCGCCGACCTCGACGAGACCGTCTCCGTCGGAGACCTCACCTTCGAGCTCTCCGAGGAGGGCTTCACTCCCGACGACAGTGTGGGCGGCGCGGTCGAGGCCTACCGCGGCAGCTACGTCAGCGGCGACGAGACCATCGAGATGCGGGCGAGCCTGTGGCCCGACAACGGGGCCGCCGACGCCTTCGCCGCCGAGATGGTCGAGGCCGTCGACGGCGAGCAGGTCGACACCGGTGACACCTACACCAACCAGACTGGCACCTTCTGGGCCTTCTTCCTCGAGGACGAGCGCGGCCGCTACATCTGGACCACCGACCGCGGCCACGTCCTGGAGATCACCGGTAGCGCCGACTACGTGAGCCAGTTCTACGCGAGCCTGCCGCTGTAGTCCGCGGGCGGGAGGGGATCGCGGCACTTGTACCCTGGTTCGGTGACTCCGACCGAACTCGCCGCGCTCATCCGCTCCTGCCTCCTCGACGCCGTCGCCGACGGCACCCTGGCCCTCTCCGCCGAGGAGATCGGCGAGGTCAAGGTCGAGCGGCCGCGACAGCGGGAGCACGGGGACTGGGCGACGAACGTCGCGATGCAGCTGGCGAAGAAGGCCGGCACCAACCCCCGTGCTCTCGCCGAGATGCTCGCCGAGCGCCTCGGCGGCGCCGCGGGTGTCGCGGAGGCCTCCGTGGCGGGCCCCGGCTTCCTCAACATCCGCCTGGAGGCCGGTGCCGCCGGTGAGCTCGCCCGCTCGATCGTCGAGACGGCGGAGGCCTACGGCCGCAACGAGGCGCTCGCGGGCCACGTCGTCAACCTCGAGTTCGTCTCGGCCAACCCGACCGGCCCCCTCCACATCGGCCACACCCGGTGGGCGGCGCTCGGTGACGCCCTCGTCCGGCTGCTCCGCGCCTCCGGTGCCGACGTGACGCCGGAGTACTACATCAACGACGCCGGTGCCCAGATGGACAAGTTCGGTGCCTCGGTCCTCGCCCGGGCCGCCGGCACCGAGGTGCCCGAGGGCGGGTACCGCGGTGAGTACGTCACCCAGCTCGCCCAGAAGGTCCTCGCCCAGCGCCCCGACCTTCTCCAGCTGCCCGAGGACGAGGCCGTCGCCGTCGCCCGGGAGACCGGCTACCGGCTCCAGCTGGGCGAGATCCAGCAGGTCCTCGCCGAGTTCGAGGTCCACTTCGACGTCTACTTCTCCGAGCGCGAGCTGCACGGCAGCGGCGCCGTCGAGACCGCCGTCGCCCGCCTGCGCGAGCAGGGGCACGTCTTCGACGCCGACGGCGCCGTCTGGCTGCGCACCACCGACTTCGGTGACGACAAGGACCGTGTCCTCGTCCGCGCCGACGGCACCCCCACGTACTTCGCCGCGGACGCCGCGTACTACCTGTCGAAGAAGGACCGTGGCTTCCCCGAGAAGATCTACCTCCTGGGCGCCGACCACCACGGCTACGTCAACCGGCTCAAGGCGATCGCCGCCTGCGCGGGCGACGACCCCGAGGTCAACATCGAGGTCCTCATCGGCCAGCTCGTGTCCGTCGCCGGGGCGCGGCTGAGCAAGCGCGCCGGCAACATCATCGAGCTGAGCGACCTCATCGGGTGGATCGGCACCGACCCGGTCCGCTACACGCTCGCGCGCTTCCCCGCCGACTCCCCGCTGAGCCTGGACGGGGAGAAGCTGCGCGAGAAGAACATGGACAACCCCGTCTACTACGTCCAGTACGCGCACGCGCGCATCCGCAACGTCAGCCGCAACGCGGAGCAGCACGGCGTGCGTCGCGAGGACGCCTTCGACCCCACGCTCATCGGCAGCGAGGCGGACAGCGTCCTGCTCGGGCACCTCGCCGGCTTCCCCGAGCTGGTGGCCCGCGCCGCCCGGCTGCGCGAGCCGCACCGCGTGGCCCGCTACCTGGAGGACCTCGCCGCGGCCTACCACCGCTGGTACGACCAGAGCCGGGTCTCCCCGCGCGGGGAGGACCCGGTCGAGGACGTCCACCGCACCCGCCTGTGGCTCAACGACGCCACCGGCCAGGTCATCGCCAACGGCCTGCGCCTCCTCGGCGTCTCGGCCCCGGAACGCATGTGAGCGCCCCGACGACGGCGCCCGAGCCGTCCGCCGCGGACCCCCGCACCCCGTGGTCGGGCTCGGTCCGCCGCACCGCCGAGGGCAGCCTCGAGGTCGGCGGCCTGGACGTGCGTGACATCGCCGCCGAGCACCGCACCCCCGTCTACGTCCTCGACGAGGCGGACCTGCGCGGTCGGGCCCGCGCCTTCGTCACCGCCTTCGCCGAGGCCTTCGCCGACCTCGCCGGCGCGGACGTCTACTACGCGAGCAAGGCCTTCGCCTCGGTGGCCGTCGACCGCTGGGTGCACGAGGAGGGCATGCACGTGGACGTGTCCACGGGCGGTGAGCTCGCCGTGGCGCTTCGGGCCGGGGTGCCGGGTGAGGCGATCGCGCTGCACGGCAACAACAAGTCGACCGCCGAGCTCGAGCGGGCGCTGCGGGCCGGGGTGGGCCGCATCGTCGTCGACTCGCTCGGCGAGATCGAGCACCTTGCCGACCTCGCCGGGCGGCTCGACCTGCCCGCGCCCGTCATGGTGCGCGTCACCACCGGCGTGCACGCCGGCGGCCACGACTTCATCGCCACCGCCCACGAGGACCAGAAGTTCGGCCTGTCGCTCACGAGCGGTGCAGCGCGCGCCGCCGTCGACGCCGTCCTCGCACGCCCCGAGCTCGTGCTCCTGGGGCTGCACTCCCACATCGGCTCCCAGATCCTCGACCTGTCCGGCTTCGAGGTCGCCGCCGGCGCCCTGCTGCGCCTGCGCGCCGAGGTCGCCGCGCAGACCGGCACGCTCATGCCCGAGGTCGACCTCGGCGGCGGCTACGGCATCTCCTACACGGGCGCGGACCTCCCGCCCACGCCCGCGCAGATCGCCCCCGCGCTCGCCGACGTCGTGCGCCGCGTGTCCGCCGAGCTCGCCACCCCTCCGCCGCGCGTGTCGGTCGAGCCGGGACGCGCCGTCGTCGGTCCGGCCGGCCTCACCCTCTACCGTGTCGGCACGGTCAAGCCGGTGACGACGGAGGACGGCACCGAACGCCGGTACGTCTCCGTCGACGGCGGGATGAGCGACAACATCCGCACCGCCCTCTACGACGCCGCCTACACCGCCGCCGTCGCGAGCCGCCGCAGCGAGGCGCCCGCCGTCGTCTCCCGCGTCGTCGGCAAGCACTGCGAGAGCGGCGACGTCGTCGTGCGTGACGTCCTCCTCCCCGACGACGTCACGGCCGGTGACCTGCTCGCCGTACCCGCCACGGGCGCCTACGGGCGCTCGATGGCCTCGAACTACAACCTGCTGCCGCGGCCGGGTGTCCTGGCGGTGGGCGCCGGGAAGGCACGGTTCATCGTCCGCCCGGAGACCGAGGACGACCTCCTCGCGCTCGAGATGGGCTGAGCCGGGGGCGTCAGGGCGGCTCGGTCGCGGCTCACTGATGCCGATCCACAATGTGGAACTCGGCTTTCGAAACGGTTGCCGGGCCGCCCGGGTGCCGATAGTGTGCGGTACGCCGCGGTCGTCGTTCGGCATGGATAACCTCACGACCCGGCGCACGCGCTCGCGAAAACCATGCCTCTGTCTGCGCGGTCCAGACCGCGCAGACAGCAGCAATGTCGCTGTGAGGCTGGCGAGGGAATGAGTGCGCCATGACGATCATCCGTGCCACCGTGCTGGACACACCGGGGACGCTCGGGGACCCCGACGGGCTGCGCTCCGGGGAGGACGTCGCGCTGGTGGTGCGCAACGGCACCATCCTCGCGCGGACCGATGTCCCGAGCGCACGGGCGGCGTACCCGCAGGAGGAGGTCCTCGACCTCCGGGACGGTGTGCTGCTCCCCGGCTTCGTCGACACCCACGTCCACTACCCGCAGGTGCGCGTCATCGGTGGCCTGGGGATGACGCTGCTCGACTGGCTGCGGGAGTGCGCGCTGCCGGAGGAGGCCCGCCTGGCAGACCAGGGCTACGCGCGCGGCGTCGCCCGTGACTTCCTCGGCGGGCTCCTCGGATCGGGGACGACGACGGCACTCGTCTTCGGCTCGCACTTCGCCGGGGCCATGGACGCCCTCTTCGCCGAGGCGGTGACGACGGGGCAACGGATCACCTCCGGCATGGTGCTCAGCGACCGGATCCTGCGCGGGGAGCTGCTCCAGAGCCCCGCCGCTGCCCTGGAGGCGAGCGAGGCACTGGCGCGGCGCTGGCACGGCCGCGGCCGACTGCGCTACGCCGTCACCCCCCGCTTCTCCCTGTCGACGACCGAGGAGATGCTCGAGGTCTGTGCCGAGCTGCTCACCGAGGACCGGTGGTTCACCAGTCACCTCAACGAGAACCCGGCCGAGGTCGCCGAGGTCGCCCGACTCTTCCCCACGTCGATCGACTACCTCGACACCTACGCACGGCACGGACTGGCGACCGAGCGCTCCGTCTTCGCGCACAACGTCCACCCGACCGACCGGGAGCTGGACGTGCTCGCCGGTGCGGGCTGCGCCGTCGCCCACTGCCCGTCGTCCAACTCGGCCCTCGGCAGCGGGCTCTTCCCGCTGCGCCGGCACCTCGATGCGGGCGTGCGGGTGGCACTGGGCTCGGACGTCGGTGCCGGCACCGGCTTCTGCCTCCTCAAGGAGGGCCTCCAGGCCTACTTCGTGCAGCAGCTCCTCGGTGGCGAGGGAGCGCCGCTCGCCACCGCGGACCTCCTCCACCTCGCCACCCGTTCGGGCGCGCTCGCGCTCGGGATGGGACAGGACGTCGGAGACCTCTCACCCGGCAGGCAGTTCGATGCCGTATGGGTCCGGCCGCGGCCGGACGGGACGCTGGCCATGACGATGCGTCACGCCACCGACCCGACCGACGCCCTCGCCAAGATCTTTGCCCTCGGTTCGCCCGCTGACATCGCCGGTGTCTGGGTGGGCGGGCACGAAGCGTTCCGCGCCCGGCCAACGACGGCCGGCGTGACAACACCACAGGAGGCACCATGAGCACGACCAAGGAGAACAGCCGCGCTGACGAGACGCGGGTCCAGGCGCCTGGCCCTGGCTCGACCGGACGAGGTGTCAAGGGGGCGCTCGACCGCTTCTTCGGGGTCACGGCTGCCGGCTCGACCTTCCCCCGGGAGGTCCGCGCCGGGATCGTGACCTTCTTGACCATGAGCTACATCATCGTCGTCAACCCCCAGGTGCTCGGCGTCGCCATCGACGTGCCCAATGCGCCGGTCCAGATCCTCATGACGACGGCGATCGCGGGTTGTGTGGGTTGCCTGGTGATGGGGCTCATCGCGCGTTACCCCTTCGCCCAGGCGCCGGGAATGGGCCTGAACGCCTTCTTCTCCTACACCGTCGTCCTGGGGATGGGCGTGCCGTGGCGCACGGCGCTGGGCGCGGTCTTCATCTCCGGGGTGCTGTTCGTCGTCCTCAGCGTGGTCGGTGCCCGTCGGGCCATCGTCATGGCGATCCCGCAGAGCCTGAAGTTCGCCATCATGGCGGGTATCGGGACGTTCCTGGCTTTCCTTGGTCTGCGGAGCGCCGGCATCGTCGTGACGGACGAGGCGACCCTGGTGACGCTCGGTGACCTCAGTGCCCCGACAGCCTGGGTCGCGATCGTGGGACTGCTCGTCACTGCCGTCCTGCTCCAGCTCAAGGTCAAGGGGGCGCTGCTCTGGGGCATCCTTGCGAGCTCGGTCCTGGCGATCGTCACGAGCGCCCAGGTCTACGGGGGTGGTGAGGACGGTGGGCTCCGCGCCTTCCCAGGGTTCACCGACGGGCTCGTGGCCATGCCGGTCTGGCCCTCCGAGCTGGTCGGTCAGCTCGACCTCGCCGGGGCCCTCGGTCTGGGACTGTTCACCGTCGTCTTCACCTTCTTCTTCGTCGACTTCTTCGACGCGACGGGCACGCTCACCGGCCTCACCCAGAAGATGGGCTACCTCGACGAGCGCGGCGACATGCCCCGCGCGAAGACGACCTTCGCCATGGACGGGGTGGCGACGATGTTCGGCGCCTTCATGGGGACCTCGACCACCGGCACCTACGTGGAGAGCGCCTCAGGCATCCAGGACGGCGGTCGGACCGGCGTCACCTCGACCGTCACCGGGTTGCTGTTCGCCGCGGCGATGTTCCTGTGGCCGTTGACCGGGGCCATCCCCGGAGCGGCGACGGCGCCCGCGCTCATCCTCGTCGGCGCCATGATGATGGACGGGATCCGGCACATCGAGTGGGACGAGATCTCCGAGGGAGTGCCCTCGTTCCTCGCGATCATCGCCATGCCGCTGACGTTCTCCATCGCCAACGGCGTGAGCCTCGGGGTGATCAGCTACTGCGCGATCAAGGCGCTCACCGGTGGACTGCGCAAGGTCCACCCGGTGCTCTACCTCGTCGCGGCACTGCTCGCCGTCAGGTACGTCTTCTTCGCCGTGTGACCAGACCGAGGCGGGCGCCGGCGCACGGGCTCCGGCGTCCGCCGCCACGGACAGGGCGTTGCGTCTGATGTCCGCCATGTGAAAATTTGATTTCGATTACCTTGCCGTGGGGAGAACCGGGGAGTAGTGTCGCTGTCTACCGCGCTGTCGTTCGGCATGGATACCTAGCAGCCCGGTGGTCGACCAGAACAACAAAACCATGCCTCTGCCCGGCAGTCCTCACGGGATGCAGCGGAGCACCTGTAAAGCCCGACTCGACGAGGAGTGAGCAATGGGGCGCATCGAGGTGACCGTCAACGGACGGTCCCGGGAAGTTGTCAACTGTGGCACCTACACGAACCTGCTCGACTGGTTACGTGCCGAGGGGCTGACCGGCGCGAAGGAGGGGTGCGCCGAGGGGGAGTGCGGTGCCTGTGCGGTGCTCGTGGCACGTCCGGACGGCGCGGGCGGGAGCCGGTGGACCTCGGTCAATGCCTGCCTGCCCCCGGTGATGGCGTTCGACGGGCAGGAAGTCGTGACCGCAGAGGGGCTGGGCAAGGCCGGTGGCGCCTGCGTCGAGCAGGACCTGCACCCCGTCCAGCGTGAGATGGCCGAACGGGGCGGGTCGCAGTGCGGGTACTGCACCCCGGGCTTCGTGTGCGCCATGGCGGCCGAGTACTACCGCCCTGAGCGGGCGACGGCGCCGCAGGATGCGGGAGGCCACACGGGACCCAACGGTTTCGACCTCCACGCGCTGAGCGGGAACCTGTGCCGCTGCACCGGCTACCGTCCCATCCGCGACGCCGCCTACGCGCTCACGGAGCCTGCAGGCGGCGACCCGCTGGCCGAGCGGCGTGAGCAGCCGGCACCGCCGCCGCGCCACACCCGACACGCCTCCGACGGCACCCGGTTCTCCCGTCCGCAGACTCTCGCCGAGCTGCTCGAGCTGCTCGACGAGCAGCCCGACGCAGTCGTCGTCGCGGGCGCCACCGACGTGGGGGTGGAGCTCAACCTGCGGCACAGCCGACCGCGGCAGATCATCGCTGTCGACCGGCTCGAGGAGCTGCGTGGGCTGACCGTCGCTGAGGACCACATCCAGATCGGCGCGGCGCTGACTCTCTCGGAGATCGAGCGCGCGCTGGCCGGGCGGGTGCCGATGCTGGCCGAGCTGTTCCCACAGTTCGCCTCTCGTCTCATCCGCAACGGGGCCACGCTGGGCGGCAATCTCGGCACGGCCTCCCCCATCGGGGACGCGGCTCCGGCGCTGCTCGCGCTGGGTGCCGACCTCGTCCTCGCGGGCCGGCAGGGGGAGCGCACGATCGCGCTCGCTGACTACTTCACGGGCTACCGACGGACCCGCAAGGAGCCGGGGGAGATCATCCGGGCGGTGCGGATCCCGCTTCCGCTGGCCGAGCACTCGGCCTTTTACAAGGTCGCCAAGCGACGCTTCGACGACATCTCCAGCGTTGCCATCGCCATTGCGGCCAGCATCGAGGAAGGAACCGTCCGCGCTGTGCGGATCGGCCTCGGAGGTGTGGCGGCCACCCCGTTGCGCGCGCGGGCCACCGAGGAGGCCCTTGTCGGCACCAGGTGGAGCCAGGAGACGGTCATGACTGCGGCGGCGATCATGGCGCAGGAAGGCACGCCACTGGACGACCACCGGGCGAGCTCGCGGTACCGCAGCGCGATGCTCGAGCAGGCCCTGCTGCGCTTCTACGCCGAGAACGAGCAGAGCGAGACACTGGAGGTGGCACGATGAGGCCCTTCGCCGATCGTCCCGAGGGTGCTGTGGTCGGGCGCGCCGTTGCGCACGAGAGTGCGGCCGAGCACGTCAGTGGCAGCGCCCTCTACACCGATGACCTCGTGCTGCGCAGCCGAGACGTCCTGCACACCTGGCCGGTGCAGGCTCCGCACGCTCACGCCCGCGTGACCGCCCTGCGCACGGAGGCAGCCCTGCAGGTGCCCGGTGTGGTGCGCGTGCTCACCGCCGCGGATGTGCCCGGCGTCAACGACGCAGGCACCAAGCACGACGAGCCGCTCTTCCCCCACGAGGTCATGTACTACGGCCACGCCGTGTGCTGGGTGCTGGCGGAGACTCTGGAGGCTGCACGTCTCGGTGCCGAGGCCGTGGAGGTCGAGTACGAGCGGCTGCCCTCGGTGCTCACCCTCAAGGAGGCGATCTCGGCCGAGCAGTTCCAGGGCATCCGCCCCACGATCACCCGGGGAGACGCCGCAGCAGCACTCGCCGGAGCGGCTCACCGCGTGCGCGGGGAGTTCGAGTTCGGCGGCCAGGAGCACTTCTACCTCGAGACGCACGCGGCCCTTGCCCACGTCGACGAGGGCGGTCAGGTCTTTGTCCAGTCCTCCACGCAGCACCCCTCCGAGACCCAGGAGATCATCGCGCACGTGCTCGGCCTGCACAGCCATGACGTGACCGTGCAGTGCCTGCGCATGGGCGGCGGCTTCGGCGGCAAGGAGATGCAGCCGCACGGGCTGGCGTCCGTGGCGGCCCTTGGTGCGGTCCTCACCGGCCGGCCGGTACGGATCCGGCTCAACCGCACCCAGGACATGACGATGACCGGGAAGCGTCACCCCTTCCACGCGAGCTGGGAGATCGGTTTCGACGAGGAGGGGCGCATCCAGGGGCTCGTGGCGACCTTGACCGCTGACGGCGGGTGGTCCCTGGACCTGTCCGAGCCCGTCCTCACCCGGGCCATGTGTCACATCGACAACGCCTACTTCCTGCCCAACGCGGAGATCCACGGACGGATCGCCAAGACCAACAAGACCTCCCAGACGGCTTTCCGCGGCTTCGGGGGACCGCAGGGGATGCTCGTCATCGAGGACATCCTGGGCCGTTGTGCGCCGCTGCTGGGGCTCGACCCCGCCGAGCTGCGGCGCAGGAACCTCTACGTGCCCGGCCAGTCCACCCCCTACGGCCAGCCGGTGCGTCACGCCGAGCGCCTGGCCGAGCTGTGGGCCCAGGGTCTGGAGCGCGCTGACCACGGTGCCCGCCGTCGGTGCGTCGCGGAGTTCAACGCTGCCCACCGCCACCGCAAGCGCGGCCTGGCCATCACGCCGGTGAAGTTCGGCATCTCCTTCAACCTCACCGCGTTCAACCAGGCCGGCGCGCTCGTCCACGTCTACAAGGACGGCTCGGTCCTCATCAACCACGGCGGCACCGAGATGGGGCAAGGTCTGCACACGAAGATGCGGCAGGTCGCGGCCACGGCGCTCGGGGTGCCGCTGAGCAGTGTCCGGCTCGCTCCCACCCGCACGGACAAGGTGCCCAACACCTCGGCGACCGCGGCCAGCTCGGGAGCCGACCTCAATGGCGCAGCGGTGCGCAACGCCTGTGACCAGATCCACGACCGCCTCGCCGAGGTGGCGGCGCGCACGCTCGACATCCACCCCGACGACGTCCGGTTCGTCGACGGCAAGGTGACCGGGCTCGGCTTCCACGACTCGGTGCTGACCTTCTCCGACGTCGTCGACAAGGCCTACGCCCAACGCATCCCGCTCTTCGCGGCCGGGTTCTACCGCACCGAGGGGCTGCACTGGGACTCCAGCCGCATGCAGGGCGAGCCCTTCAAGTACTTCGCCTACGGCGTGGCCGTCTCGGAGGTCGAGGTCGACGGGTTCACCGGCGCCTACCGGTTCTTACGCACCGACATCGTCTACGACGTCGGGGACAGCCTGTCCCCGCTGATCGACGTCGGGCAGATCGAGGGCGGATTCGTCCAGGGCGCCGGCTGGCTCACGCTCGAGGAGCTGCGCTGGGACGAGTCCGACGGCGAGCACCGCGGGCGGCTCTCCACCCAGGCCGCCAGCACCTACAAGCTGCCGAGCTTCTCGGAGATGCCCGAGGAGCTCAACGTCCACCTTTTCGAGCGAGCTGCCGAGTCCGGGGTCATCTACGGGTCCAAGGCCGTGGGAGAGCCCCCGCTCATGCTGGCGTTCTCGGTGCGCGAGGCCCTGCGCGCGGCGGTGGCAGCGTTCGGGACGGAGGGGCAGGAGGTGCTGCTCCCGAGCCCGGCCACACCCGAAGCGGTCTTCTGGGCCGTCGAGGCGGTGCGCGACCACGCTGCGCCGGTCCCGCGTCAGGGGGCCGGGGCGGTGCGGCGAGAGCCGGTGCCGACGGCGTGATGGACTGGCTGGCCGCTGCCGTGCACCTGCGGGCGACCGGCCGGCCCGGGGTGCTGGTCACGGTCGCGCAGGTGCGCGGGCACGCTCCGCGCGAGCAGGGGGCCAAGATGGTGGTGTCCGCCGAGGACGCCTGGGACAGCATCGGCGGGGGCAACCTCGAGGCCACCGCCACCGACCGGGCACGCGAGATCCTCGACGACGGCACCACCGAGCCGCAGACCATGGTGATGTCGCTCAACGAGCATGCCGTCACCGCCCACGGCAACCAGTGCTGCGGGGGCGAGGTGACGCTCCTGCTCGAGCCCTTGCGTTCCCGTGCCACGGTGGCGGTCTTCGGCATTGGCCACGTCGGTCTGGAGCTGGCGCAGATACTGGCCCGGCTGCCGGTCGCGCTGCACCTGGTCGACAGCCGCGCGGACCAGCTCACCGGCGAGCGCCTCGGGGGCGTCGTGGGGCCCGCCGACGTCCACGTCCACCACGCGCCGGCCCCGGAGACCGTCCTGGGTTCCCTGCCGACCGGCTCGCACGTGCTCGTCATGACCCACGACCACGCCGAGGACCTCGTCCTGTGCGATGCAGCCTTGACCCGCGGCGACCTGGCCGGCGTGGGGCTCATCGGTTCGCGGGTGAAGTGGTCGCGTTTCCGCAAGCGCCTGCGCGAGGCCGGCCACGACGACGCCGCGATCGCCACGATCGCGTGTCCCATCGGGATTCCAGGCGTCGTGGGAAAGTCCCCTCCGGTGATCGCGATCAGCGCCGCAGCCGCACTGGTGCAGTCCCTGGAGTCCGACCCTGCGCGCCAGTGACACCCCCGCCGGCAGCGGGGGGCGGGGGAGGCTGGGCGCGTGACCCGCAGGTCGCGCGCGTGGAGGGGTGGCCGAGCACAGGGGTGGGCGATATGATTGCGCGTGGAGTGGGTGCGCCAACGCAGGAGCACTCACTGTGCCGTCGAGGCAATGGCGGCAACCCGTAGGTGCACTGTTCCGCGGCCGGGGTGGGAACGTTCGACCCCGAGGAGGTACGGAAGAGGAGTACCGCGACCCGGTCTCCTCGATGTCTCGACCCAACGCCCTGATGCCCGGGGGCCGCCACGATGCGCGTGCCAGGGGGCACCTCAACCGGTGTGTGTGCAAGCGACGGCGCTGACGTGGCTCCCACGGGGGCAGCAGCGACGCAGCCATGAGCACAGCCGGCACCGGCGCACGCATCTCGCCGGTGGTCCATGAAGGAGATCATCATGACGTCCCCGCCACGGAGTTCCGCCCTGCTGAGCGCCACGGAGTCGCGAACCGGCTCCGGTATCGGTGTCAGCGCACCACGCCCGGACGGCCCTTTGAAGGTCACCGGCCAGTTCGCCTACTCCTCCGACCTCAGCGTCGACGGCGAGGTCTTCGGCGTCACCGTCCGCAGCCCGCACCCGGCGGCCGCCATCAGGAGCATCGACGTCTCCCGCGCCCTGGCAGTGCCGGGGGTGCACGCCGTCCTCACCCATGAGGACGTGCCCGGCGCCAAGACCTACGGCATGAAAGTCTCGGACCAGCCGGTGCTCGCCATCGACCGGGTCCGGTACGAGGGCGAGCCGGTGGCGCTCGTCGCCGCCGACGACCCAGTCCTGGCCGCGCAGGCCGCCAGACTCGTCGATGTCGTGTACGAGCCCTGGGAGCCGCTCCTGGACCCGGGGAGCGCCGCCGACCCGGGCCAGCGCGTCGTGCACGAGGACTGGGCAGGCGGCAACGTCATCCGGGACCTGACGATCAGGCACGGGGACATGGACGCCGCGCGAGCCGCGGCCGACGTCGTCGTCAGCGACACCTACGAGGTCGGCATGCAGGACCAGGCCTTTCTGGGGCCCGAGTCCGGCCTGGCGCTGCCCGGCGAGGACGGCGGGGTGGACCTGTACATCTCCTGCCAGTGGCTGCACACCGATCGCAAACAGATGGCGCCCTGCCTCGACCTTCCCGAGGACAAGGTGCGCCTGCACATGGCCGGCATCGGTGGCGCCTTCGGCGGCAAGGAGGATCTCTCGGTCCAGCTGCATGCCTGCCTCATCGCCCTGCACCTCAACCGACCGGCCCGCATGGTCTACGACCGGCGCGAGTCGTTCTACGGCCACGTGCACCGCCACCCCGCCACGATGCGTTTCGAGCACGGCGCCAAGAAGGACGGCACCATCGTCTACGTCAAGGTGGACGTGCTCATGGATGGTGGGGCCTACACCTCCACCTCCCAGGTGGTGCTGGCCAACTGCTGCTACTTCGTGGCGGGGGCCTACGACGTCCCCAACGCGGAGATCAACGGCCGCGTCGTGTACACCAACCACCCGCCCTGCGGAGCCATGCGCGGCTTCGGTGCCGTCCAAGGCATCTACGGCGTCGAGTCCAACATGGACAAGCTCGCGAAGGCGCTCGGCATGGACCCCATGGAGCTGCGGCTGAAGAACGCGATGGTCGAGGGCACCGTCCTGCCCACCGGCCAACCGGTGGACGGTCCCGTCCCGGTGCGAGAGCTGCTGGAGGCCGTGCGTGACCGTCCCCTGCCGCCCGCGCGCGTCGGTGCGGCTGACCTGCGTGACCTGCCCGGGGGCGTCTCCAACACCACCCACGGTGAAGGGGTGCGCCGCGGTGTGGGTTACGCCATCGGCATCAAGGCCATCGGCTACTCGGGCGGCGTCGACGACGTGTGCACCGCGCGGGTCAGTCTCAGCGTGGCCGGCGGAGCGCCTATCGCCTCGGTGCACACCGCTGCCGCCGAGATGGGCCAGGGCGTCACGACCCTGCAGGCGCAGGCGGTGACCACCGAGCTCGGGGTGGAGCGCGTCGTGGTGCTGCCTGCGAACACGCTGATCGGCGACGCCGGCTCGGCCTCGGCCTCGCGGATGTCCTGGATGTCCATGGGCGCGGTCACCGGTGCCTGCGCCCAGGTCCGCGCGCAGGTCCTCGAGCGCGCTGCCACCCGGCTGGGCATCCCCGCGGCCGGCCTCGCGCTGGAGGACGGTGTCGTCGTGGAGCTCACGAGCGGCGCAGCGTGCATGTCCCTGGCCGAGGCCGTCGGCACCGAGACGATCGAGGGCCACCACGTCTACCGGCACCGGCCCACCGAGCCCATCGACCCGGAGACAGGACAGGGGAACGCGCACATCGCGTTCGCCTTCTGCGCGCACCGCGCGGTGGTGGACGTGGACGTGGAGCTCGGCCTCGTCAAGGTGGTCGAGCTCGCCACCGCCGAGGACGTGGGCAAGGCGCTGAACCCGATGGCCGTGGAGGGCCAGATCCACGGTGGCAACGCCCAGGGCCTGGGTCTGGCGGTGATGGAGGAGCTGCTGTTCAGCCCGGAGGGCAAGCTCCTCAACCCCTCCTTCACCGACTACCTCATCCCCACGATCCTGGACGTGCCACCGATGCCCGTGGACATCTTCGAGTTCCCGCACCCGGACTCCCCGTACGGGCTCAACGGCGTCGGGGAGCCGCCCAACCTGTCCTCCACACCGGCAGTCCTCAACGCGCTACGTGATGCCACGGGCCTGGACCTGGTGCGTGCGCCCGTGCGTCCGGAGCACATCGTCGACGTCGACGAGGGTGTTCAGGTGACCGTGGCAGCGAGGAGTGCCTGATGAACTTCTTCCAGCCGACCACCTGGGACGAGGCACTGCAGGCACGTGCACAGACGCCAGGTCTGCTGCCGATCGCCGGTGGCACCGACCTGATGGTGGAGTTCAACTTCGATCACCGCCGGCCGGCTCCCCTCATGGACATGACCCGGCTGGAGGATGCCGGCCGATGGTGGCGGGAGGGCGAGCGGATCCGCCTCGGCGCCGCCGTCCCGTACACCCGGGTGCTGTCCGAGCTCGGCCGGGACCTGCCCGGCCTGGCGATCGCCTCGCGCACCGTGGGCTCCCCGCAGATCCGCAACCGCGGCACCGTCGGCGGGAACCTCGGCGCCGCCTCGCCGGCCGGCGACAGCGCGCCCACGCTCATCGCCACCCGCGCCGAGGTGGAGATCCGCGGGGTCGACGGCACCCGGCACGTCCCGGTCGCCGACTTCTTCACCGGTGTCAAGCGCAACTGCGTGGCCTCCGACGAGCTCATCGTCGCGATCTGGGTTCCCACCGACACCGGCCCCCAGCAGTACTCCAAGATCGGCACCCGCAACGCCATGGTCATCTCGGTGGCCAGTGTCGCGCTCACCCTGCACCCGCGCGCCGGCCGGGTGGGCATCGGCATGGGCTCGGTGGGCCCCACCCCGCTGCAGGCCGTGGCCGCCGAGGAGTTCCTGGCCGGCACGCTCGACGAGGGAGGGTACTGGCACTCCCGGGCGGAGCTGCCCGAGAGCCTGGTCGCCGAGTTCGGACGACAGGTGGCCGGCTGCACCGCTCCGATCGACGACGTCCGCAGCACCGCCGGCTACCGCCGCAGCGCCGTCGGTGTGATGGCGCGACGCACGTTGAGCTGGGCGTGGTCGGAGTATCGACACGGTGACCGGCGGCCGACCGGCTGCCGAGCAGGTCGGGACGGAGAAGGGATGACGACATGCGAGTGACAGCCACGATCAACGGGGTCGAGCGGGAGGTCGAGGACGTCCGCCCTACCGAGAGCCTGCTGGACATGCTGCGCGACCGCGTCGGCCTGCCTGGCGCCAAGGGCGCCTGCGAGCAGGGGGAGTGCGGTTCCTGCTCGGTCTATGTCGACGACGTCCTCGTCTGCTCCTGCCTGATCGCAGCTCCTCAGGTGCAGGGGCGGGACATCATCACCGTGGAGGGCATCGCCGACGGCGAGGACCTGCACCCGGTCCAGGAGGAGTTCATCAGGTGCGGCGCCGTGCAGTGCGGCTTCTGCACCCCCGGACTGGTGGTCGCGGTGCACGACCTGCTGCGCCGCAACGCCCACCCCGACGATGCCGAGATCCGTGAGGCGTTGGCCGGCAACCTGTGCCGGTGCACCGGCTACGAGAAGATCCTCCAGGCCGTGCACGCCTCCGCCGACCGGCAGGCCGCCCGCGCGGCCGACTGAGCGCGAGGGACGGGAGCACGGTGCTGAGCATCGTCGAGGAGCTGCAGTCATGGCGGGGGCGTTACGCGCTGGCCACGGTGGTCGACGTCGAGCGCTCAGCCCCGCGCCGCCCCGGCGCGGCCATGGCCATGTCCTCCACCGGGGCGGTCCAGGGCAGCGTGTCCGTGGGCTGCATCGAGTCCGACCTGTTCGCCCGCTGCGAGCAGGTGCTGGCCGACGGCCAGGTCCAGACCGTGCGCTACGGCGTCGGGGATGATCTGGCCCTCGGTCCGGGGATGACCTGCGGTGGGGAGATCGAGGTGTTCATCCAGCGCCTGGACCCCGCCGACCTCGACCTGCGGGCCGTCGTGGAGGCTCGGCGCTCGCAGAGCCACGCCGCCCTCGTCACGGAGCTCGACGGGTCCGCGGCGGGACGCGTGCGTCTCGTGCGCCCGGACGGGTGGGTCGAGCCGCGGGAGCAACGGGCCTGGGACCTGGCCCGGGAGGCCGGCGCCGACGGCACCGTCATCGTGGCGGGGCGCCGGCTGTTCGTCGAGCTCATCACCCCCCGGCCCCGACTCATCGTGATCGGCGCGGTGGACTTCGCCGGGGCGATCGCCGACGTCGCCAGTCTCGTCGGCTTCCACGTCACCGTGTGCGACGCCCGACCCGCGTTCGCCACGGCCGAGCGGTTCCGCAGCGCGGACGAGGTGGTGGCCGCCTGGCCGCAGCAGTACCTCGCCGACATCGAGATCGCCTCGGACACCGCCATCTGCGTCATCACCCACGACGCGCGGTTCGACGAGCCGGTCATCGAGGTGGCCATCCGGTCACCTGCTGGCTACATCGGCGTCATGGGCAGCCGCCGGACTCATCACGACCGCCTGGACCGCCTGCGTCGGCGTGGCCTGGGCGACGAGGACCTGGCGCGGCTGCACTCGCCGATCGGCTTGGACCTGGGCGGCATCACGCCGCACGAGACCGCTGTGTCGGTCGTCGCGGAGATCATCGCCACTCGCCGCCGGGGCAGCGGTGTCCCCCTGGGCCGCAGCGGCGGCCCGATCCATCGGGACCGGTCCGTCTCGGTCGAGGGAAGCCGTCGCCTCGGCGGCACCCGACCGGCTCGCCGGCCGTAGGTGCTCCTGCTGTCGTGCAGCCTGGTGCCGGGGTACCGCGCGCGCCCCGCAGGAAGAAGGCACGTGGCGGCGGCCCACCTCATCGCTGCCGCCGCCACGTGCCGGTCTGTGGGACCGTCTAGACGGTCGCGCTCTCTCGGACGAGGCATCCGCGCAGGCCCTGCTCCAGCTGGTCCCGGTCGAGCTGTCGGCCGATGAACACGACCGCCGACCTCTCCGGCGGGGTGCCACCCAGGTGGGCCGGACTGACGTCGTAGAGCTGGTGGATGCCCTGCACCAGGTAGGGCACGTCCTCACCGGCGACGTGCACCACCCCCTTGAGGCGGTACAGGTTGTCCCCGTGGTGCTGGGTGTAGTGCGTCAACCACTGGCGCAGCGCGTCCAGGTCGAAGACGCCGTCGAGCTGGACGGACTCCGAGCTCAGTGTCTGGTCGTGCTGGTGGTCCTCCGTCTCGAGCCAGTCGCTCATCCCGCCCCGCGCCCTGTTCTGGTTGAAGGCCGCGCCGCCGAGGATCTCCTCGAGGTTCACCGCGGAGTAGGTGGAGGTGAGGATCTCCGCCTCGTCGTTGATCTCGCGCACCCGGCGAGTGACCGACTCCACCACCGACTCGTCCACCAGGTCCACCTTGTTGATGACGATCCGGTCGCCAAAGGCGATCTGGTCGCTGGCCTGGTTGCCGACGCCGTCCACCTGCGTCTCGTCCAGGTGCCGCTCGATGTGCTTGGCGTCGACCAGGGTGACGATCGCGTCCAGGGAGAAGTGCGCGGCGATGGTCTCGTCCACGAAGAAGGTCTGAGCGACCGGGTTGGGGTCGGCCATGCCGGAGGTCTCGATGATGATGCGGTCGAAGTCCTCCTTGCGTCCGATGAGAGTGGTGAGGATGTCGATGAGGTCGGTGCGGGCGGTGCAGCACAGGCAGCAGCCGTTGCTCATCTCGATGATCTTCTCGTCACCCCCGATGACCAGCGCGTTGTCGATCGGGATGTCTCCGAACTCGTTCTCGATCACCGCGATGCGGATGCCGTGCTCCACGGTGAGGATGTGGTTGACCAGAGTGGTCTTGCCGGAGCCGAGGAAACCGGTCAGGACGGTCACGGGGATCTTCTTCTGGGTGGTCATCAGCTGCCTCCGTAGATGGTGTCGAGCAAGGTGCGGGCCTGGGTCCTGGCGTGCGTGGAGACGACGATGCGATCGCCGTGGAAGCTGGGGCCGCGGGTGGCGTCCAGGGCCAGCCGCGAGGTGGTGCCGTCGGCGCCAGAGGACGGGTCCAGCGGGGAGCCCGGCAGCCCGTCGATGACGAACAGGTCCTGGTGCGGCTGGAAGTGGGTGGCCAGTGCCCACAGCACCTCCGAGTCGTTGGTCACGTCCACGTCGGCGTCCACGGCGATCACCGTCTTGAGGTACGGGTCCCAGCCGAGCAGGCCCAGCATCACCTGTCGGGCCGCCCCGGGCCGTCGCTGGTCCAGTGCCACGTAGGCATGGAAGTGGGTGCCGGAGGTCGGGTAGTGCAGGGCCGTGACGTCGGGGAACCGGGCCTTGAGCTTGTGCGCCATCTCCGCCTCGCGCGGGATGCGGGCGAGGTTGAGGTGCTCGTCGGTGTTGCCCCCCTCGACGTCGATGAGCATGGCGTCGCGTCGGCGCATGATCGTCTCGACGCGCAGCACGTTGTTGGTGGAGCGGTTGGAGGAGTAGCCCGAGAACTCGCCGAACGGGCCCTCCTCGGCGCGTGCCTCCGGGTCGATGGTGCCCTCGAGCACGATCTCCGCCCAGGCGGGCACCTTGATGCCGTGCACGGGCGTGCGCACCACCTCCAGGGCCTGCCCGAACAGACCGCCGGCGACGGCGCGCTCGTCCTCCTCGTAACCGATCCGGGAGGAGGCGGCGAGCATGAACAGCGGGTGCCCACCGATGACCATGGCCACCGGCATCGACTCGCCTCGCTCCGCGTGCTTCTGCAGCATCCTCCACAGGTCCCCGCGAGAGTGCAGGCTGGTGGCCAGCTCGTTGGGCGAGTGGATCATCGAACGGTGGTAGCTCATGTTGCCGACGCCGCTGTCCGGGTCCTCGGCCACGATGATGCCGCTGGTGACGTAGGGAGCCTTGTCGGAGGCGAAGTGGGTGAGCATCGGCACGGTGTGCAGGTCCACGTCCTCACCGCGCTGGACGATCTCCTGGATCGGGCCGGACTCCACCTCCTGCGGCGGGATCGGTTTGCTGGCCCGGCGGTGGTACTCCTCGTGCAGCTGGTCGGGACCGACGCCCAGCATCCGGGCGATCCGGGTACGTGAGGCGAAGACGTTGCTCAGGACCGTGGCGTCGACCCCGTCGACGTGGCGGCACAGGAGCATCGGGTCCTTGCGCTCGCTCGCCAGCTCGTAGATGAGGCCGGTGACGCCCTCGTCCGCGGACACCGGCTGGTCGATGTCCAGCACGTCCTCGGGATGGGCGCCGGCGTAGTCGCGCACGAAGTCGTGGGCGTCCTGGCTTGGCGAGATGGTCATCGTGCGTCTCCTTCAGGGGTCTGCCAGCGGGGGTAGAGGTCGTGCTCGATCCCGAGCTGGTCGAGGACCTTCCCGGTCAGGTGCGCGAGGAGGTCGTCGATCGAGGTGGGCCGCTGGTAGAACGCGGGCGTGGGGGGCAGCACCGTGGCGCCGGCCTCGGTGACGGCGACCATGTTGCGCAGGTGGATGAGGCTCAGTGGCGTCTCGCGGGGCAGCAGCACCAGCGGCCTGCGCTCCTTGAGGACGACGTCGGCCGCGCGGGTGACGAGGTCGGCGGAGAACCCGTGGGCGATACCTGCCAGGGTCTTCATCGAGCAGGGCGCCACGACCATGCCCATCGTCTGGAAGGAGCCCGAGGCGATCGAGGCGGCGATGTCGTGCCGCTTGTAGACGACGTCGGCGAGGTCGGCGACCTGGCCCGAGGTCATCCCCGTCTCGAGCTCGATGGTGCGGTGGGCTGCACCCGAGATGACCAGGTGGGTCTCCACGGTGCCGAGGTGACGCAGCGCGCGCAGCAGGCCGATGCCCAGGTGCGGTGCGCTGGCCCCCGTGATGGCGATCACCAACCTGGGGCGCGAGGTGCCGGACGCGGTGGCGGTCGCGGGCGAGGCGGAGGGCGTCATGTGCGTGGGTCCTGTCCTGTGTGCACCGACGTGGGCGTGCGCGCTGTGTCGGCCGAGTCCGCCGAGGGCGTGTCGTCGCCGGTGGAGCTCTCGAACCCGGTCGCCTCCTTGGTGTGGCGGCTGAAGAGCAGGTTGAGAACGACGGCCACGAACGTGCCCATGGCCACACCGGAGTGCAGGATCGCGTTCATGGAGTCGGGCATCTGGCTGTAGAAGTGGGGCGCTGCCACCGGCACGAGCCCGAAGACGACCCCGAACATCACGATGAGCGTGTTCCCCGGCTTGTCCAGGTCCACCTTCGCCAGGATCTGCATGCCGGCAAGGATCAGCACGCCGAAGGTGACGGCGGCCGCGGCACCCACCACGGGGCTGGGGATGGAGGCCATGACCTCGCCCACGGGTTGAAAGATGCCGAGCATGATGAGGATGATGCCGCCGGCCACCACGGGAAAGCGCGAGCGCACGCCCGTGAGCTTGAGCAGTCCGATGTTCTGGCCGAACGTGGTGTAGATGAACCCGAAGAAGAAGCTCGACAAGGTGGTGGCCAGCGCGTCTACCCGCAACAGCCGGGTGATGTCCTGGGGCGTGACCTTGACCCCGGTGACCTCACCGACGGCCAGGCCCTGACCGGATGCCTCCACGGTGATCACCAGGATGATGATCAGGAAGATGATGATCGACGGCACGTGGAACACGAAGCTGCCGAACTCGAACGGTGCGGTGAAGCCGACGAGCGGGGCCTGCCCCACGTTGCTCACCAGTGTCGAGGGGTCGATGACCCAGCCGACGGCGGTGGCCAGGACGATGGCGAGCAGGATCGAGAGCTGGCCGAGGAATCCCTTGAGGGTGCGGTAGAAGACCGCCATCAGCAGCAGTGTGAAACCGGCCAGCGCCAGCTTGTCCAGGTCGCCGTACCCCTCGGCCGTCGGGTCCGAGCCCGCGATCATCCGGAAGCCGACCGGCACCAGGGTGAGGCCGATGAGCAGGATGACGGTGCCGGTCACCACGTGCGGGAAGAACCGGACCAGGGTCCCGAAGAAGGGGGCGAGCAGGAGCCACAGGACGCCGGCCACCAGCACCGACCCCAGGACGGTGCCGATGCCGCGGGACTCGCCGACCATGACCACCGGGACGATGCCCTGGGAGGCGGCGCCCACCACCAGGGGCATCCGGATGCCGAACTTCCACACCCCCAGGGCCTGCAGGACGGTGCCGATGCCGGCCAGCACCAGGTCGATACTCACCAGCGCGGCGATCTGCCGGTCGGTCAGGCCGAGCGCGTGGCCGATGAGGATCGGTACCACCACGACGCCGGCGTACATGACGAGCACGTGCTGGAAGCCGAGAATGGAGGTCTTGCCGAGCGGGAGTCGCTCGTCGACCGCAGCGCGGTCGTCGGTTCCCGTCGCTGACGCACGCTCACTGTTGGCACGAGTTGTTCTTGCCACTGCTTCATTCACCTCAGATCGCCTGATGCCGACCCGTCAGCTGCGGCGGGATCGACGTGCCTGGACGCCTGGGTAGGCGCGGTGAGAACTGGCCGATGCACGAAGCTGGTTGCGACGGTGCAACGATGGCCGGCCGATGATGACTGACCGAGGTAAACATTGCATGTAATCAAACGAGTGTCAACGCCTCGACGCTCGGACGCGACGGGTCAGGCGCAGCCGCCCCGGGCATTGTGGACGGCCCTGCGTGCATGCAGTGTGAGGGGCCACGGTGGGCTCGCAGCGCCAGTCATGCCGACGCGCGGCCGGTGAACGACCTCGGGAGGGCGGCACGCTCGACGCGGGTCGTGCCGGCGCTCGCGGGAGGCTATGTCGCCGCAGCGACAGGGGACGGTGCTGCTCTCAGCGTCTGCAGCAGCCGTACTCGCAGCCGCGAGATGTGCTCTCGGGCGGCTTCCTCGGCGACCTCGGGGGCGCCCGCGGCCATGGCGTCGAGGATGGTCTGATGCTCGCACAGGGCGGCGTGCGCCGCCTCGGAGATGGGCCACAGGGAGTGCATCACCGAGTGCGAACGGTTGACGATCGACTCCAGGATCTCACTCAGGTAGTGGTTGCCTGCCAGGGTGCGGATCGTCCGGTGGAAGGCCATGTCGAGCTGCAGGTGGGCGTCGACGTCGCCACCATCTCGCACCAGCTCCTCGTGCTGTGCGGTGATCTCCCGCAAGCTGTCCACGCCGTCCCTGCTTGCGTTCTGGGTGGCCAGTCGCGCCGCCAGTCCCTCCAGGACCTCACGCACCGCGTACAGCTCGGTGATCTCGTCGACCTCGACCTGGTCCACCACGGCGCCGCGGTTGGGCACGTGGCTGGCCAGCCCGTCGTAGATCAGCCGTTGCACGGCCTCACGCACCGGGGAGCGGCTGACCTCCAGGCGCCGCGCGAGCTCGGGCACACTGAGCGGGGTACCGGGCGGGATCGCGTTGGCGAGGATGGCTGCGCGGATCGCCTCGTAGGTGCGCTGAGCCAGCTGGTCGCGTTCCTTCAGAGGCTCGAGCACAGAGAGGCGAGCGCGGGCCATGGTTCCTACCTGGTCGGGACGTTGCTGCTGATGCCAGTCCGATCCTAGCCCCGGTGTTCCCCCTGACGGCCAACGGCGCCGGTGAGCCGAATGGGACCACGAGGCTCGTGGTCCCATTCGGCTGCGGGGACATGCCCGGGGACGGTCTCAGACGGAGGCTGCGGCGCGCGCCTCGAGCTCGGCCGGCGAGGAGTCGTCGGCCCAGGAGTCAGGCGTGTAGTCCTTGTAGTGCGCCGCGTGGGTGTTCTGGGCAGAAGCCTGGGGGATGTCCCCACGCAGGTAGGCCTGGGCCTCGGCCTTGTCCTTGGGCGGCGGGGTCGGCTGCAGACCGAGGAGCTTGGCCATGTTGTTACCGAGGTAGCCCTCGAGATCGTCCTCGGAGGTGTTCAGCCCCTGGGGCGGCTCGTGGCAGAGCACCTCGAGCTCACGCGCCCACATGCCGGGCTCGTTCGGCGGGGAGTCGGTGCCGAAGACCAGACGGCTCTTCTTCATCTCCTTGGCGAACTCCACGATCCGGGACTGGAGCAGCCACCCCGACTCGCCGTAGACGTTCGGGGAGTCCTGGATCATCCAGAAGGCCTCGAAGCAGTACACGCCACCCGTCTGGATGCCGAAGTGCCCGATGATGAAGTTCACCTCCGGGAACTCCCGGATGATGGGGTAGAACTGCGTCGGGATCGAGTAGGGCCCGTCACCGGTGTGGATGAGCACGGTGATGCCCAGCTCGGCGCACTTGCGCATTGCCGGACGCAGCCAGTCCAGCGCCCGGTCCGGGCGGTAGGAGTGCATGTTCGCGTGGAGCTTCAGCATCTTGTAGCCGTACTCCTTGACGTGGAACTCCAGCTCGGCCGCGCCGTTCTCGGGCCCGAAACGCGGGTTGTAGATGAACTGCCCGATGAAGCGGTCAGGGTACTTCTGGGTCAGTTCGGTCACGTAGGCCATGTACTCCCGGATGCCCTCGCGGCCGGTCTTGTTGCCCTCACGCCACTGGGTGTTTCCCGGAGGCGGCATGATGCACGAGACGTCGACTCGACGCGGCTTGCCGTTGATGTAGAACGGACCGTCCATCATCTCGAGCGTGCGCTCACCGGTGAACGGGGTGCCGGTGTGGCGCCATGCCTCGTCGACGAGGTTGGTCGGGTGGACGTGCGTGTCGATGATCACGAGCTCTCCCTGGGGTTGTGTGCAGAAGGACCCCGGCCGCGACGCACGCACCTTCGGGTGTGCCAGACACCGTCTTTCGCCGGCGTCGTCAGTGCCCGTGGTGAGGCCGACCTTGGCCGCACGCTCGGACAGTCCCAAGTCAAGCACCGCTGCGCCCGGCCGTCAAGAAGTTGCATGCAACACCGTTCCGACATGCCCGTCGACGGCCGGTGCGACAGTCCGAGAAGAATCTGCTCCGGCTCCGGAGTGCGAGAAAAGTCGGTCTGCCAAAGCCCTTGACATCGGCGTGGCCGACGCTAGATTTGCATGCAATCTGGTCAGCGCCGTTGCTGACGGGCTTTCTTCAACGATGAGGAGTGCGAGCGTGGCTCAAGCCGCAGAGTGCGATGTCGTCATCCGTGCCGGCTGGTTGGTGCCGGCAGACGAGGACCGCACGACCATTACCGACGCCGCGATCGCCGTCACCGGAGATCGCATCGTCGCCGTCGGGACCCGTAAGGAGCTCGCGCACTGGCAGGCAGGGCGCGTGATCGACCTGCCCGGGGCGGCCCTCATGCCCGGCTTCGTGGACGGGCACAACCACCTGTTCCAGGCCCTGGCCAAGGGCCTGGGAGAAGGACAGTCGATCTGGCCGTGGCTGTGCAACTTCATGTGGCCCTACGCCATGGAGATGTCGCCCTCCGACGCGCGTGCGGCCGCCCGGCTCGGCGCCGTCGAGGCAGCACGGTCCGGCATCACCACCATCGTGGACAACCACTACGCGCCGACCGACCTGGACACCACCCTCGCGGTGGCCGACGCCATCGAGGACGCCGGGCTGCGCGGCGCAGTGGCCCGGGGGATCCTGGGTCGCCGCTCCGAGGTCGGGGTGAAGCGTGGACAGCCCGAGCCGCTGTACCGCTACGACTCCAGCGACGAGCTCGCCATTACCCGGGAGGCGATCGCCGCCCGTCCGCCCGGGTCGCGCGTGGAGGTGTGGCCGGGGCCGGTGAACCTGAGCTATCTCGACCAGGACCTCATGGCTGCCTCGATCGACCTCGCCCGCGAGCTGGGCACCAAGTGGCACACCCACTGCAGCGAGGGCAGCAAGGACCCGGACACCTACCTGGAGTTCTACGGTGTCCGCCCCGTCGAGTGGCTCGCCCGGGAGGGGCTGCTGGACGCGCGGGCCACCCTGGCCCACGCCATCTGGCTGGACGACGCCGAGCTGGACGCGATTGCCGCGGCGGGTGCCGCCGTCGCCCACAACCCGACGTCCAACGCCTACCTCGCGTCGGGCTCCATGCGCCTGGGCGACATGCTCTCCCGCGGCATCACCGTGGCACTGGGCACTGACGGGCCGAGCTGTGGTCACCGCCAGGACCCGTTCGAGTGCATGAAGCAGGCGATCTCGATCCAGCGGCTGGCCACCTTGGACCCGACCGCCTTGCGGGCCTCCGAGGCTCTGCGCCTCGGCACTGCGCACGGCGGCGACTACACCGGGTTCGACGTCGGGCGCCTGCGAGTCGGCGCGCTTGCCGACATCGTGGCCGTGGACCTGTCCGCTGCCCACACCCAGCCGGTGCACGACCCGCACTCCACGCTCGTGAACTCGGCGGTCGCCAGTGACGTCGTGCTCACCATGGTCGCGGGCAGCATCGTCTTCGCGGACGGTCAGATGCAGACCCTCGACGAGGCTGACGTCATCGCCGAGGCGAACGAGGCCGCCCACCACCTCATCTCACGCAATCCCGCCCTGGCCGGCGTCAGCTGACCAGGGAGCAGTTCCACCACCTCATCACGATTCGCGGCGTTGCCGCTGCCGGACCGCCGTCGTGGCACCGGCTCCACCAGGCCATCTGGCCGAGGCCCGCACATCAGTCTGTGGAGGAACAATGAGTAAGCGCAAAGTCCAGGTCGACGCGGCCAGTGCCGCGAGCCCGGTTCACCCTGTCGATGAGGTGCCACCGCTCCGGCGGGCGGTGCCCTTGGCCCTGCAGCACGTCGTCATCGCCTACGGTGGTCTGATCACCACCCCGATCGTCGTGGGCGGTGCCATCGGCCTGGACACGCCGGCGTTGGCCGCGCTCATCGCGGCCAACCTCGTGGTGGCGGGACTCGTGACCCTCGTGCAGACGCTCGGCATCTGGAAGATCGGTGTCCGCTACCCGGTGGTCATGGGCTCCACCTTCACCGCCATCGGTCCGTCGATCATGATCGGCAACGAGTACGGTCTGCCGGCGCTGTTCGGCGGCACCATCCTGGCGGGCGTGATGACCGTCGTCATCGCCCCGTTCTTCGCCAAGCTGCTGCGGTACTTCCCCCCGGTCGTGACCGGCACCATCATCGGCATCATCGGGATCTCGCTGCTGCCGACGTCCGCGAACCTCATCCAGGGCGAGGAGGGCAGCCCCGGTTACAACACCGTCTCCAGCTTCGTGCTGGCGGCCATCACCGTAGGGATCGTGCTGGCGGTGGACCGGTTCGGCCGTCGCACTTTCAAGCAGGTCTCCATCCTCCTTGCCCTCGTGCTGGGCACCGTCATCGCCGTGTTCATGGGCAAGGCCGACTTCTCCACCGTCGGGGAGTCCGGTGTGCTGTCCGTGCCCTCGCTCTTCGGTGGACTTGGAGCGCCGACGTTCGTCCTGGCGGCGATCGTCCCGCTGCTGATCGTGCAGTTCGTCAACATGATCGAGTCCACCGGTGACACGATGGCGATCGGGGAGATCATCGGCAAGGACACCGGCGAGAAGGAGATCTCCCGCACGCTGCTCGCCGACGGCGTCGGCACTGCGGTGGGTGGCATCTTCACCCCGTTCTCCCTGGTCACCTTCGCCAACAACGTCGGCCTCATCCAGATCACCCGGATGTTCTCCAGGTACGTCGTGGCGCTCGCCGGCGTGTTCCTCATCCTGTTCGGCCTGATCGCGCCGCTCGGTGACATGGCCGCTGCGCTCCCGGCGCCGGTCCTCGGGGGTATCACGGTGGTCATGTTCGGCACCATCGGCGTCGTCGGTATGCGGATCATCGCCAAGGACGACCTGAGCGACTCCCGGAACATCTTCATCGTCGGCATCTCCTTCGGATTCGGCATCATCCCCGTGGGTGCTCCCGACTTCTGGTCCGGCTTCCCCGACATCCTGCAGCCCGTGCTGTCCACCAGCATCGCGGCCGGTGGCATCTCCGCGTTCGTGCTCAACCTCGTGCTCAAGGTGTGGGGCAGCAAGAAGGAGGACGAGGCCCGGGAGAACGCCGTAGCCGAGGTCTGACCCGATGATGTCGAGCATGTGGTGCTCGCGGCTCTGCGGCCGTGTGTCCCGTGTGGGTACGGCGACCCGGTGGGCTACGCCGATCGGGTACCGCGCGTGCTGAGCAGTGACCACACGGGAGACACTCTGCGCCGTGACCAGAAGGGATGCCTACGTGAACGACACGGCGCTGGCGAACCCGGTGCATCGACGCCGCCCTGCGGAGATCGGCAGCGAAGCGCGTTGAGACACGCCGGACTGGTCCTGGCCGCCGGTAGCGGCTCGCGCTTCGGGCGGCCCAAGGCCGAGGTGGGCTACGACGGCCGAACCCTGCTCGACCGTGCGGTGGACGCCTGCAGGTCGGCGGAGCTGCGCCCCGTCGTCGTCGTCCTGGGAGCACGCATCGCCCCGCGAGTGCGGCTCGCGCTCCCCGCTCACGTCGACACCGTGACGAACACTCAGTGGCGTACCGGCATGGCCTCTTCGCTTCGCACGGGCCTCCTCCACCTCACCGACGAGACGGACGCCGACGCTGCGGTGGTGACCCTGGTCGACACGCCGTCCGTGGGCGCCGAGCACCTCCTGCGGGTCCGTCGCGTGCTCGACGCCGCGCGCCCGGCGGCTGTCGCGAGCTACGGCGGCGCCTGGCGGACCCCGGTCGCTCTCGGTCGTGGCCTGTGGCCGAGCGTGGTCGCGTCCGTGTCAGGGGATCGTGGCGCCGGCCCGTGGCTGCGCAGCCATCCCGAGCTCGTCATCCCTGTCGAGTGCGGGGACCTCGGCCCGTGGACCGACATCGACACACCGGAGGACCTGCCGCGATGATGGTGCCCCGATCCTTGGCCGAGTGGCAGCGCGGTCACCGGAGCCGATCTGCAGGGCGGCTGCGCCAGTGTGCGCTGCTCGATCGTCACACAGTGGAAGGAGTGCTCTGATGGCCGTGACCGGCAAGGAGCGGAGAGCCGACGGAGCGACCGGCAGTCACACGTGGGTGGGGTCGGCATGAGCGTGTCGATCTCCCCCGAGCTGCGCCGGCCGCTGGTCGATCGCTTCGGGCGCGTCCACACCGACCTGCGCATCTCCCTCACCGACAAGTGCTCCCTGCGGTGCACGTACTGCATGCCGGCCGAGGGCGTGCCGTGGCTGCACCGCGACTCCATCCTCACGACCGACGAGCTCGTCCGGGTGGCCGAGGTCGCCGCGGCGCTCGGGATCGCCACGGTCCGGCTCACCGGCGGCGAGCCGCTGCTGCGCAGGGACGTCGTCGACGTCGTCGCCCGCATGTCCCGGATCGAGGGCCCGGGCGGGCCCCTGGAGCTGTCGATGACCACCAACGGGATCCTCCTGCCGGAGCTGGCCGACGATCTCGCGGCCGCCGGGCTTGAGCGGGCCAACATCAGCCTCGACACGCTGCGGGCGGACCGGTTCCGCGAGCTCACGCGGCGGGACAAGTTCGCCGAGGTCCTCGCGGGGGTCGAGGCGGCGCAGGCCTCGGGGATGTCCCCGATCAAGATCAACGTCGTGGCGATGCGGGACGTCAACGACGACGAGATCGTCGACCTCGCTCGCTTCGCCGTCGAGCGGGGTCTGGAGCTGCGCTTCATCGAGCAGATGCCGCTGGATGCCGGGCACATCTGGTCGCGGGTCAAGATGGTCACCGGTGAGGAGATCCTCGACCGGCTCGCCACGGAGTTCACCCTCACCCCGCTGCCGGGCCGCGCGTCGGCCCCCGCCGAGCGCTTCCTCCTCGACGACGGGCCCACGAGCGTGGGCGTCATCCGCTCGGTGACCAAGCCGTTCTGCGGGACCTGTGACCGGGTGCGGATCACCGCCGACGGTCAGCTGCGCAACTGCCTGTTCTCCCGGGAGGAGTCCGACCTCCTCACCCCGCTGCGCGACGGTGGCACCGACGACGACCTCGCCCGCGTGCTCCACCGCTGCATCACCGGCAAGCTCCCGGGGCACGGGATCAACGACCCCGGCTTCCTCCAGCCCGACCGTCCGATGAGCGCCATCGGCGGCTGACGCAAGGCCTGCTCACGGGTGACGCCGGATGCTGGAGCGTCGCTCCGGCTACGGAGGCTGGTCAGCCGCGGCAGTCCGTCAGCACGGCAACCTGGCGTTGCACCCGCGCCAGGAGGGCCGTGAGGCCGCCCAGGCGCAGCGGGCTCACCACGCCTTCCAGACCCAGGAGAGCGGGCATGGTGGGGGGCACGGCAAGCACCTCGTCCGCACGCGCGCCGTCGAGCGAGGTGTGCAGCGCTCCGGCGAAGCCCCGTGTGACAGGCGCGTGCACGGGTGCCGAGAAGTGCAGGTGCACGACGGCGTCGTCCCCGCCGCCATCGAGCTCCACGAGCACGGACAGCGGCGACTGGCACTCGGTCACCGGCTCGAACAGCTCAGGGCGTGCGCGTAGGCGCTCGGGAAGCACAGGCAGCTCGTCGCCGAGCTCGACAAGCAACTGCAGGCGCTCAGGGACGCTGAGGGCGGTGAGGTCGGCGACCAGCTCGGCGAGCCGCGCGGGGAGGCAGGGGTGTGGCACCGCGCGGTTCATCCCACGGAGAGCAGCTCGGTGGAGATGTCGGCGGCCACCGCGCGGAGCTGGGGGAGGGCCGCCTCGCCGAAGTCGTAGGTGACACGGGCAGCAGGCCCGGAGACCGACAGTGCCGTCGGCGTGGGCGCTCCCGGGACCGGGACCGCGAAGCAGCGGACCCCGATCTCCTGTTCCCCGTCGTCCACCCCGTAGCCCTGCTCGCGCACGCGAGCCATCTCCTCCAGCAGCGCGGCGAGCGTCGTGATGGACCGGTCGGTCGCCGGCGGCATCCCCACCCGTCCGACGATCTGCTCGATGGTCTCGTCGGAGAGCTGGGCCAGGACCACCTTGCCCACGCCCGTGCAGTGGCAGTAGACGCGCCGGCCCAGCTCGGTGAACATGCGCATCGAGTGCGAGGAGGCCGCCTGCGCGACGTAGACCACCATGTCCCGGTCGATCATCGCCAGGTTCGCGCTCTCTCCCAGCTCGCGCGCGAGCCGCTCGAGATGTGGCCGGGTCCCGACGCCGAGCTGACGCCCGGCACTCTCGCCCAGACGGATGAGCCGTGGCCCGAGGGTGTAGCGGCGGGAGGGGAGCTGTCGCGCATAGCCACGGACCACCAGCGTGCGCATGAGCCGGTGGATCGTGGGGAGCGGCAGCTGTGACGCCTCCGCGAGCTCGCTCAGCGCGGCCGAGCCGCCCAGGTCGGTCAGCACCTCCAGGAGATCGACGGCACGGTCGACGGACTGGACGGTCGTAGCAGTGGACATCGAGCTCCCTCACAGCGTTGCCGGCCGCGGCCAGCACGGCGGCGGTTCGCTCCTGCTTCCGCAGGTTGGAAGAACTGTACCGCCTAGTGGTGTTCTTGTGGGCGCCCCCGCAGGTGGGGAGTTGCGCCGCGTCGGGCCCGACTCTCTGTTCCCTCACCTCTTGACAAGGTAGCAGGGCCGGTCTTACGTTCATCGTACGGAAGCAAACTTTCATGTGATGGAAGTAAGGGGCTCACTCGATCGATGAAGATCACCACTTTGGACACCTTCAACACCGCGCCGGAACGGCCGGCCAGGGACCTGCTCCTGGCCTGCGTGGCCGTCCCCCGATGGGCCGAGGCAATCGTGGCCGGCCGGCCCTACGCCGACCTCGACGCGCTCCTCCGCACTGCTCGCACAGCGGCCTCGCCGTGGACGAACGAGGAGATCGACGCCGCCATGGCACGCCACCCGCGCATCGGTGAACGCGCGACGGGTGAGGGTGCCGACGCGGAACACTCGCGGCGGGAGCAGTCCGGCGTCGACACCACGGATGCCTCGACCGCCCAGCGACTCCTTGAGGGCAACCGCGCCTACGAGGAGCGGTTCGGCCACGTCTTCCTCATCCGCGCTGCGGGCCGCAGCAGTGCCGACATCCTGGCCGCGCTCGAAGCGCGCCTGGCCAACGATCCCGACACCGAACGCCAGATCACCGCCGACCAGCTGCGCGAGATCGCAGTCCTTCGCCTCCGGGGAGAGCTGTCATGACCTCACACATCACCACCCACGTCCTGGACGCGGTGACCGGAGTTCCGGCCGCCGGTGTCGAGGTGTCCCTCTCCCGCGTGGAGGGCGACAGCATCACGGTTCTCGCCACCGGCGTGACCAACCAGGACGGACGCAACCGCGAGCTCGGACCGCAGCGACTGCAGCCCGGCGTCTACCGGATGCGGTTCGCGACCGGCGAGTACTTCGCCGCGCGCAACCTTCCGACCTTCTACCCGGCAGTGAACATCGACTTCACCGTCGAGGAGGGGCAGGACCACTACCACGTCCCCTGCCTGCTCAGCCCGTTCGCCTACTCGACCTACCGGGGTAGCTGAACCACCCGGGCCGGCGCAGCCGGTCCGTCAGATCCGTCGCACACCTACCGAAGGAGCTAGTAACCATGAGCGACACGACCCAGCAGAGCGGGGCCATCGTCCTCGGCGACAACCAGTACGGCAAGGCAGAGGTCCGGGTCATGAAGGTCGACCGGGACCAGGCGCGCCACCGCATCACCGAGCTGTCGGTCACCTCCCAGCTGCGAGGAGACTTCACCGCGGCCCACGTCGAGGGCGACCAGGGCCTGGTCGTCCCCACGGACACGCAGAAGAACACGATCTTCGCCCTGGCCAAGGACGGCATCGTCTCGCCGGAGAACTTCGCCATCCGGCTCTCGGACCACTTCACCGGGGAGTTCGACTGGGTGGCCGGCGGGCGCTGGGAGGTCAAGGAGTACACGTGGGAGCACATCCCCTCCTCCCTGACGACCAACGTGAGCAACGGCGAGCACGACCACGCCTTCGTCAAGGGCGGGACCGAGACGCGGACCGCCGTCGTGCAGCGCGACGGCGACGAGGTCTTCGTCGTCGCGGGCCTCGAGGACCTGCGGGTGCTGAAGTCCACCGGCTCGGAGTTCCACGGCTTCCCCAAGGACCGCTTCACGACCCTGCAGGAGACGACGGACCGGATCCTCGCCACGGCGGTCACCGCCCGCTGGCGGTACGCGAGCCTCGACGTCGACTACAACGCCGCCTACGACGACGTGCGTCACCTCCTGCTCGAGACCTTCGCCGACGTCCACTCCTACGCGCTCCAGCAGACCCTCTTCGAGATGGGCAGGCGGACGCTGGAGGCCCACCCGGAGATCGCGGAGATCAAGTTCTCCATGCCCAACCTTCACCACTTCCTCGTGGACTTCGCGCCCTTCGGCCTGGAGAACCCCAACGAGGTCTTCTACATCGCCGACCGACCCTACGGCAAGATCGAGGCCGAGGTCCGACGCGAGGGTGCGCCGACGGAGCCGCGCGCCTGGGACACCGTGACCGGCTTCTGCTGAGCCGTCGCCACCCGCCCGTCCACCAAGGAGCAGCGACATGAGTTCGACGACTGCGGCGCGCACCGCGCCCGACGTGCCCATCGGGCAACGTCCCGAGGATGAGAAGTACCCCATCGGCCGCACGTACCTCTACGGGCTGCAGCACATCATGACGATGTACGGCGGGGTCATCGCCCCGCCGCTCATCGTGGGTCAGGCCGCCGGCCTGAGCAGTGCACAGATCGGCATCCTCGTCTCTGCGGCACTGCTCGTCAGTGGTGCCGCCACCATCCTGCAGACGATCGGCATCCCGTTCTTCGGGTCCCAGCTGCCGCTCGTGCAGGGTGTCTCGTTCGCGTCGGTCTCCACCATGGTGGCCGTCGCTACCGGGGACGGTGGTCTGCCGGCCGTCTTCGGCTCGATCATCGTCGCCGGCGCCATCGGCCTGGCGATCAGTCCCTTCTTCGCGCAGATCATCCGCTTCTTCCCACCGGTCGTGACCGGGACGATCATCACGGTCATCGGCATCTCACTGCTGCCGGTCGCGGTGCGGTGGATGATGGGTGGCGACGCCACGGCCGACAGCTGGGGCTCCGTCGCCAACGTCACGCTGGCGATCGTCACGCTGGTCATCGTGCTGGCGCTGAGCCGCTTCCTCCAGGGGACGATCTCGCGCCTGTCGATCCTGCTCGGCCTCGTCATCGGGACGCTCATCGCGCTGCCGTTCGGGATGGCCGACTTCACCACGGTCGGCAACGGGCCGAACGTGGCGCTGCCCTCCCCGTTCGAGTTCGGCATGCCGGTCTTCCAGGCCGGCGCGATCATCTCGATGACCATCGTCATCCTCGTCATCATGACCGAGACGACGGCGGACATCATCGCGGTCGGTGAGATCCTCGGCACCAAGGTCGACGCCCGCCGCGTGGGGGACGGCCTGCGGGCCGACATGATCGCCACCACCTTCGCCCCGGTGCTCAACACCTTTCCGGCCTCGGCGTTCGCACAGAACGTCGGTCTGGTCGCCATCACGGGGATCAAGTCGCGGTGGGCGGTGGCTGCCGGTGGATCGGTGCTCTTCGTGCTCGGACTGCTGCCGGTCCTCGGTCGTGTCGTGGCCGCCATCCCGATGCCCGTCCTCGGCGGTGCGGGCATCGTCCTGTTCGGCTCCGTGGCCGCCTCGGGCATCCGCACGCTGTCGCGGGTGGAGTACGACGGCAACCTCAACCTCACCCTGGTCGCGGTCGCGATCTCCTTCGGCGTCATCCCGATCGCGGTGCCCGAGTTCTACGCCCAGTTCCCCGAGTGGGTCGGCATGATCTTCCACTCCGGCATCTCGGCCGCCTCCGTCGTCGCCGTGCTGCTCAACATCCTGTTCAACGAGGTGCGCTCGGGTCGGCGGAAGAACCCGTCGGTCTTCACCGCCGCGAGCACGGCCCGCCTGGTCGTCGCGGAGGAGCAGGAGCGCCGCCGCCACGAGTACTACGCACGGCTCGACGCCCAGCGCCGGGCGGAGCACAAGGCGCGTCTTGACGCCGACGTCACGGCACGCGTGCGACAGGGTCACGGGCGACGCTCCGGGTCCCTGTCCGCCAACGACCTCGACGCCGACGGCGTGCCCGACATCCTGCAGATCCGCCGCAGCTCTCGGGAGGCCGTCACCGGACGGTCATGGCGGCGCGGCACCCCCGACGACGTGCCCGCCGGTCCTGCGCCGGTCTCCGGCGCTGCCACCCTGGCGGACCGCAGGAGCCCCGACCGGCCCGACCCGCACACGACCCTGAACACCGGCCCCTGACCGTGTCGCCGGCCCGCTGCCGGGCCGGCGACACGCCCCCACACCGAACCCAGCGCAAAGGAACGACATGGCCCTGCCCAGTCCGAGCTACACCATCACGATGCGGGTCGAGGCGCCGGCGACACAGCGCGCGACCAGCGAGATCGTCCACGAGGCCACCACGGCGGGGGCCTCGGTCATGGGCGTGGACATCGCGCAGTCGCACGGCGACAAGCTGCTCGTCGACCTCACCTGCGACACGATCGACGCCGAGCACGGTGAGCGGGTCGTCGCGGCGCTCAACGCCCTGCAGGACGTGCATGTCCTGAAGATGTCCGACTCGACGTTCCTCATGCACCTCGGTGGCAAGATCGAGGTGACGCCCAAGGTGCCGCTCAAGACCCGCCGTGACCTCTCCCGTGCCTACACGCCCGGGGTCGCCCGCGTCTGCCTGGCGATCGCCGACCGCCCGGAGGACGCGCGGCGGCTGACCATCAAGCGCAACACCGTGGCCGTCGTCACCGACGGCACCGCCGTGCTCGGCCTCGGCGACATCGGTCCGAGCGCGGCGATGCCGGTCATGGAGGGCAAGGCCGCCCTGTTCAAGGAGTTCGCCAACGTGGACGCCTGGCCGCTGGCGCTGGACACCACGGACACCGAGGAGATCATCCGCGTGGTCAAGGCGATCGCGCCGGGCTTCGGCGGGATCAACCTCGAGGACATCTCCGCCCCCCGGTGCTTCGAGATCGAGGCGCGCCTGCGGGAGGAGCTCGACATCCCCGTCTTCCACGACGACCAGCACGGCACCGCGATCGTCGTCCTCGCCGCGCTCATCAACGCGCTGCGGGTGACGGGCAAGGCGATCGAGGACGTGCGCATCGTCGTGTCCGGGGTCGGCGCGGCGGGCTCGGCGATCATCCGCCTCCTCATGGCCCAGGGGGCGCGGGACATCATCGGCTTCGACCGCCACGGTGCGCTCACGGTCCAGACCGCGGGGGAGGACACCCACCGGCAGTGGATCGTCGAGCACACCAACCCGAGCGGCTTCGAGGGCACCCTCAAGGAGGGGCTGAGCGGCGCGGACGTCTTCGTCGGGGTCTCGGCCGGCAACATCCTCACCGGTGAGGACATCGCCCGGATGAACGACGGTGCGGTCGTCTTCGCGCTCGCCAACCCCACCCCGGAGGTCGACCCGATCGACGCCGGGCAGACCGCGGCGGTCGTCGCGACCGGCCGCAGCGACTACCCGAACCAGATCAACAACGTGCTCGCCTTCCCCGGGCTCTTCCGCGGGCTGCTGGACGCCGGGGCGTCCCAGATCACCGACGAGATGCTGCGCGTCGCAGCGGTCGCCATCGCCGGGGTGGTCGGGCCCGAGGAGCTGAACTCCGCCTTCATCATCCCCGGCGTCTTCGACACGCGAGTGGCAGAGGCCGTGGCCGAGGCCGTCAAGGCGGAAGGTCTGAAGGAAGTGGCCGCACGCGGGGTCGAGCCCGAGGACTACGACCTGCTCACCCAGCGGATCGCACGATGAGGCGCTCCCTCGACGAGGCCACCCTGGCCGCGGTCGAGGACCACCTCGCCGCGACCGACGAGACCCTGGCCACCGCCTACCCGGGCGACGACGGCAGCCGCCAGCCCGTCCACACGGTCTACGTCCCCGCGGACCTCTACCGCGAGGGGGTAGCGGCCGAGTGGGGGCGGGCGGCGCGTGACCTGCTCGCCGCCAACGGCGGCACCGACGCGCTGCTCGACGCGGTCGGGGTGCGCGAGGACCTGGTCGCGGACGTCGCGGCACGCGTGGAGGACAAGCTCCTGCGCGAGCCCGTGGAGGACCTGCGGGTCGACTTCGAGGACGGCTACGGCGACCGGGGCGACGAGGACGAGGACCGCGTCGTCGCCGCCGTGGTCGACGGTCTGCGCGCCGAGCTCGAGTCCGGCACTGCCACCCCCTTCCTCGGGATCCGCTTCAAGTGCTTCGAGCGCGACACCCGCGCCCGTGGCCTGCGGACCGTGGACCTGTTCGTCGGCAGGCTCGCGGCGGGCGGGGCGCTGCCCGACGGCCTGACCCTCACGCTGCCGAAGGTGACGACGCGCGAGCAGGTCGAGGCGATGGTCATGGTCTGCGAGCGGCTCGAGCACGCCGCCGGCCTGCCGTCCGGCCGGCTCAGGTTCGAGGTGCAGGTCGAGACGCCGCAGGCGATCCTCGGCCCCACGGGCGTCGCCACGGTCGCCACGCTCGTCCACGCCGGCGCCGGACGCGTGAGCGGGCTGCACTACGGCACCTACGACTACTCCGCGTCTCTCGGCATCGCCGCTGCCTACCAGACGCTCGACCACCCGGCTGCCGACCATGCCAAGGCGGTCATGCAGCTCGCCGCGGCGGGTACCGGTGTCCGGCTCTCGGACGGCTCGACCAACGTGCTCCCGGTCGGTGAGCCTGCCCAGGTGCGTGCGGCGTGGGCCAACCACGGGCGTCTGGTGCGCCGTTCGCTGGAGCGTGGGTACTACCAGGGCTGGGACATGCACCCCGGGCACCTGCCCAGCAGGTTCGCCGCGACCTATGCCTTCTACCTGGAGGGATTCGCACCTGCCGCGGCGCGGCTGAGGGCGTACACCCACGGGGAGAAGGGGGCGGTCATGGACGAGCCGGCCACTGCCCGGGCCCTGGCCTGGTTCCTCCGGCGGGGCGTGGACTGCGGCGCTCTGGACGCCCAGGAGGTTCTCGACCGGGCGGGCACGGACCCCGGCCGGATCCTGGGCGCCACGCATCACGGCGCTGCGCGGGCGTGAGGGGCAGCAGCCCTCGCGGTAGCCCTTGACCGGGGTCCCACGCCGCACTAGTGTTTCGTATAGAGAAAGTCGCCTTCCACGTAGCGAAAGAGAGAGCCGTGACCGAGAACGCGCAGTCGCCGGAGATCCCCTACACCGTCAACTGCTCCATCCTGCTCACCGAGCTTCCGCTGGCCGAGCGTCCGGCTGCCGCGCGGGCCGCCGGCTTCGCCGGCGTGGAGCTGTGGTGGCCCTTTGCCAACGCGACGCCCGCGGACGACGAGGTTGACGCCTTCGTCGCGACACTCCGCGACGCCGACGTGCAGCTCACCGGGCTCAACTTCGCCGCCGGCGACATGCCCGGTGGCGACCGCGGCCTCGTCTCCTGGCCCGCGCGGTCCGCCGAGCTGCGGGACAACCTCGACGTCGTCGCCCGGATCGGGGAGCGGACGGGCTGCCGCTCGTTCAACGCCCTGTACGGCAACCGCGTCGAGGGTGCCGACCCCGCGGCGCAGGACGCCCTCGGTGCCGAGAACCTCGCCCTGGCCGCGCGGGCGGTCGAGCGCGTGGGTGGCACCGTCCTCCTCGAGCCGGTGTCCGGTGCCCCCGCCTACCCGCTGCGGACCAGCGCCGACGTCATCGCCGTGCTGGACCGGGTCGGTGAGGAGCACGGCGCGACGAACCTCGGCCTGCTCTTCGACGTCTACCACCTCGCGGTCAACGGCGCCGACGTCGACGCCGAGCTGGCCGCGTATGCCGCACGGGTCGCCCACGTCCAGGTCGCCGACGCCCCCGGCCGCGGCGCGCCGGGCAGCGGCGAGCTGCCGATCGAGCGCTGGGTCGCCGACCTCCGCGCCGCCGGCTACGCCGGACCCGTGGGGCTGGAGTACAAGTCCGCGGACACCGACCCCTTCGCCTGGCTGCCGCGCGAGCAGCGCAGCAGCCACTGACCGCACACCACCTCACGGACAGGGAGTCCAATGAGCACCATCGCCTTCATCGGTCTCGGCATCATGGGCAGCCCCATGGCCGTGCACCTGCAGCACGCCGGCCACGACGTCGTCGGGTACAACCGCACCCCCGACAAGGCCGAGCCGCTCGTCGCCGCGGGCGGACGCGCGGCGGCATCCGTGGCCGAGGCCGTCCGTGACGCCGACGTCGTGGCCATCATGGTCCCCGACTCGCCGGACGTCGCCGAGGTCCTCACCTCCGACGCCGGCGTCCTCGCCAGCGCCCGACCGGGCACGCTCGTCGTCGACTTCTCCTCGATCCGCCCCGACGTCACGGTCGACCTCGCCCGCGAGGCCACCGAGCGTGGCTTCCGCTACCTCGACGCCCCCGTTTCCGGTGGCGAGGCCGGCGCGAAGAACGCCGCACTGTCGATCATGGTCGGCGGGACCGCCGAGGACTTCGCCTCCGCCCGCGAGCTGTTCGACGCGGTCGGCAAGACGGTTGTTCACGTCGGTCCGAGCGGTTCCGGGCAGACCGTCAAGGCGGCCAACCAGCTCATCGTCGCGGGCCACATCGCCCTCCTCGCCGAGGCGGTCGTCTTCCTCGAGGCCTACGGGGTCGACACCCGTGCCGCCATCGAGGTGCTCGGTGGGGGACTGGCCGGCTCTGCGGTGCTCAACCAGAAGGCCGCCAAGATGCTCGCCCGCGAGTTCGACCCCGGTTTCCGGATCGACCTGCACCACAAGGACCTGGGCATCTTCACCACCGCTGCCCGCGAGCAGGGCGTCATCGCGCCGGTCGGCGCCCTCGTCGCCCAGCTCATGGCCTCCGCACGCGCTGCCGGTGAGGGGTCCCTCGACCACTCCGGCCTCTTCCACACGATCGCCCGCCTGTCCGGGCGCGAGTGACCCACCCCGACAAGGAGACTTTGATGCCCCGGATGAGAGCAGTCGACGCCGCCGTCGCCATCCTCGAGAAGGAGGGCGCCACGCAGACCTTCGGTCTGCCCGGCGCCGCGATCAACCCGTTCTACGACGCCATGCGCCGCCACGGCGGCGTGTCCCACGTCCTCGCCCGTCACGTCGAGGGCGCCTCGCACATGGCCGACGGCTACACGCGCGCTGCGCACGGCAACATCGGCGTGTGCATCGGCACCTCGGGCCCCGCCGGCACCGACATGATCACCGGCCTGTACGCCGCGTGGGCGGACTCGATGCCGATCCTGTGCATCACCGGCCAGGCGCCCGTGGCGAAGCTGGACAAGGAGGACTTCCAGGCCGTCGACATCGCCTCGATCGCCGCGCCGGTGACGAAGATGGCCAAGACGGTCCTGGAGGCAGCACAGGTTCCCGGAGTGTTCCAGGAGGCGTTCCGGCTCATGCGCTCGGGCCGGCCTGGCCCCGTGCTCATCGACCTGCCCATCGACGTCCAGCTCGCCGAGATCGACTTCGACCCCGACTCCTACGAGCCGCTGACGGTCCAGCGACCCGCCGCCTCGCGCGCCCAGGTCGACCGCGCCCTGGACATGCTGCTCGCCGCGCAGCGCCCGCTCATCGTCGCAGGCGGGGGCGTGGTCAACGCCGGCGCCGAGGCCGAGCTCGTCGAGCTCGCCGAACGGCTCGGCGTGCCCGTCGTGCCCACCCTCATGGCCTGGGGGGCCATCGCCGACGACCACCCGCTGGCCGCCGGCATGGTCGGGATCCAGACCTCGCAGCGGTACGGCAACGCGACCTTCCTCGAGTCCGACTTCGTCCTCGGGGTCGGCAACCGGTGGGCCAACCGCCACACCGGCGGGCTGGACACCTACCGCCGTGGCCGCACCTTCGTCCACGTCGACGTGGAGCCCACCCAGATCGGTCGGGTGTTCGCCCCGGACTACGGCGTGGTCTCCGACGCGGGCGCATTCCTGCGCACCGCCCTCGAGGCGGTCGGCGAGCGCGCCGCAGGCGGTGGGCTCCCGGACTACTCCGAGTGGGTCTCCTCGGTCCAGCAGCGCAAGCGCACCCTCCAGCGCAAGACCCACTTCACCGAGACGCCGATCAAGCCGCAGCGCGTCTACCAGGAGATGAACCGCGCCTTCGACCGGGAGACCGTCTACGTGACGACGATCGGCCTCTCCCAGATCGCCGGCGCGCAGTTCCTCCACACCTACGCCTCGCGGCACTGGATCAACGCTGGGCAGGCCGGCCCGCTCGGCTGGACAGGACCGGCGGCACTGGGGGTGGCCACGGCACTTCCGGAGAAGAACGTCGTCGCCCTGTCCGGTGACTACGACTTCCAGTTCATGATCGAGGAGCTCGCGGTCGGGGCGCAGCACAACCTGCCCTACGTCCACGTCGTCGTGAACAACGCCTACCTCGGACTGATCCGCCAGTCCCAGCGGGCCTTCGAGATGGACTACCAGGTCTCCCTCGCCTTCGAGAACATCAACTCCACCGAGACCGGTGGCTACGGCGTGGACCACGTCAAGGTCGCCGAGGGCCTGGGGTGCAAGGCGTTGCGGGTCACCGACCCGGAGGACATCGCCGCGGCCCTGGGCAAGGCCCAGGCGATGGCGCAGGAGCTGCGGGTGCCCGTCGTCGTCGAGGTCATCCTCGAGCGGGTGACCAACATCGCCATGGGTGTCGAGCTGGACGGCGTCAACGAGTTCGAGGACCTCGCGCTGTCGGCCGAGGACTCGCCGACCGCCATCGCGATGCTGGACTGACATGGCTCCGCGCGTGCTCCTCGCCCCCGACAAGTTCAAGGGTTCCCTCAGCGCCGCCCAGGTCGCCGCGCACCTCGCGGCGGGCCTGCGGGCGGCCGTACCCGGCATCGCCGTGGACGAGCTGCCCGTGGCCGACGGGGGCGAGGGCACCGTCGAGGCGGCGCTCGCAGCCGGGTACGACGCGGTCACGCTGAGTGCGACCGGGCCGCTCGGCGCACCCGTCGCCACCCGGTACGCGCGCCGGGGGACGACGGCCGTCCTTGAGATGGCGGCCGTCTCCGGCCTGGAGATGGTCGACCCGGACACGACGACGGCGCGCAGCGCCACCTCCCGCGGGCTCGGTGAGCTCCTCGTCCACGCGCTCGACGACGGTGCGGCCACCGTCGTCATCGGCGTGGGCGGGTCGGCGAGCACCGACGGTGGTGCCGGGATGCTGGCCGCCCTCGGCGCACGGCTCACCGGTCCGGCCGGCGGTCTGCCCGACGGTGGCGGGGCGCTGGGCGACCTTGTCTCCATCGACCTGTCCGGCCTGCACCCGCGGCTCGTCGACGCGCGGATCGTGCTCGCCAGCGACGTCGACAACCCGCTCCTGGGTCCCGTCGGCGCCGCGGCGGTCTACGGACCGCAGAAGGGCGCCGACCCCCGGGCCGTCGCCGAGCTCGAGGGGGGACTCGCCACGTGGGTCACCGCCCTGGAGACGGCTGGTGTGGGGGGAGCGCGCGCACTCGCCGAGCAGCCGGGAGCGGGCGCTGCCGGGGGAGTGGGCTACGCGTGCCTGCTCCTCGGCGCGGTGCGACGCGCCGGCGTCGAGGAGGTCCTGGAGCTCACCGGTTTTCACGAGCGGCTTGCCGGCGCGGACCTGGTGATCACCGGCGAGGGGAGCCTGGACGAGCAGTCGCTGCACGGCAAGACCCCGGTGGGGGTCGCCGCGGCCGCCGCGGCGGCGTCGGTACCGGCGGTCGCCGTGTGCGGCCGCACCACGCTCCCGCCCGAGCGGGCCGCCGCGGCCGGTCTCGTCGGCGTCTACGCACTCACGGACATCGAGCCCGACGTCGCCCGCTGCATCGCCGAGGCGGGCCCGCTCCTCGAGCACCTCGCCGCACGGGTGGCCGGTGACCGGCTCGGCTCCACCACCCCGCACATCCCCTGACCGCCGACCCCGCGCGGCCCACGACGACCTGTGGTGAGCGGCGTGGGCGCGCTGCGCCGGCGAGCCCGGACGGCACGGCATGAACCGTCTTCCGAGGAGATCCCAGATGAGTGACAACGAGCAGCCGGACACGGACGAGACGGCCGGCCGCGAGGAGGCCGGCGAGCGGGCGTCCCGCGGCGCGGACGCTGCCGTGTCCCCGAGCGAGCTCGCCCGCGACAACGCGGCCTCCTCGGTGACCAAGCCCGGACCGGGAGCTGTGGCGTCCGAGGCGGAGGAGGCCCGTCAGCAGGCGGTCAGCGACGACGTCAACGACCCCGAGCGTGTCCGCGTCCAGATCCGGGACTTCCGCCGCCGGCACGGTCTGGAGGACAGTGAGGGCACGGTCACCGGGGCGGTTCCCGGACGTCCCCGCGACGGGAGCCGCTTCGACCTCGTGGTCCGCGGGCAGCGGGTCCAGTGCGGCGCCGGTTTCCAGCCCCGCGAGGTCGGGGTGGTGGACGGCCGGATCGCCGCGATCGAGCCGCTGGGCTCGGGCCTGGAGGGGGAACGCGTCGTCGAGCTGAGCGATGACGAGACGCTGATCAGCGGTCTTGTCGACGCCCACGTCCACGTCAACGAGCCCGGCCGCACGGAGTGGGAAGGCTTCGCCAGCGCCACCCGCGCGGCGGCCGCCGGCGGCGTCACCACCATCCTGGACATGCCGCTCAACTCGATCCCCTCGACCGTCAACGCACCGGCACTGGAGTACAAGCGGCTCGTTGCCGCGCCGCAGGCGTTCGTCGACGTCGGCTTCTGGGGCGGCGCCATCCCCGGCAGCAAGTCCCACCTGCGCGAGCTCCACGACGAGGGTGTCTTCGGCTTCAAGTGCTTCCTCCTGCACTCGGGCGTCGACGAGTTCCCCCACCTGGAGCCGGACGAGCTCGAGGAGTACCTCAAGGAGCTCACCGGCTTCGACGCCATGATGATCGTCCACGCTGAGGACTCCCGGGCCATCGACCGGGCGCCCCACGCCGAGGGCGACCACTACCGGCGCTTCCTCGACTCCCGCCCGCGGGGCGCGGAGAACCTGGCGATCGCGGAGGTCATCGAGCGCACCCGGTGGACCGGGGCACGCGCCCACGTCCTGCACCTGTCCTCCTCCGACGCGCTGCCGATGATCCGGACCGCCAAGCGTGATGGCGTCGACATCACGGCCGAGACGTGCCCGCACTACCTCACGCTGCTGGCCGAGGAGATCCCGAACGGCGCCACCGCCTACAAGTGCTGCCCGCCGATCCGTGAGGTCGACAACCGGGAGCTGCTCTGGGAGGGCCTGCTCGACGGGACGATCGACTACATCGCGAGCGACCACTCACCCTCCACCCTCGACCTCAAGGACCTCGCGGGCGGGGACTTCGGCGTCGCCTGGGGAGGCATCTCCTCCGTGCAGCTCGGTCTGGCGGTCGTGTGGAGCGAGGCCCGGCGCCGAGGCATCGGCCTGGAGCAGGTCGTGGAGTGGATGTCGGCCCGGCCGGCCGCACGGGCGGGCATGACCCGCAAGGGCAGGGTCGCCCTCGGCTTCGACGCGGACCTGGTCGTCTTCGCCCCCGACGACACGTTCGTCGTCGAGGCCCGCCGGCTCCACCACCGCAACCCCATCACCCCCTACGAGGGCAGGGCGCTGTCCGGAGTGGTGCGCCAGACCTTCGTGCGCGGCACCGAGGTCGACTTCCGGACGCCGCACGGCCGACTCATCCGCCGCGGTGAGGCCTGAGCGGAGCTGCGACGCCTGGGCCTCAGCGGTGCATGCCGCCGAGGCCCAGGCGGACATGACGGTTGACGTCCTTGTACAGCAGGTACCGGAACGGCCTCGGCCCCCCGGCGTAGCAGGCCTGGGGGCAGAAGGCGCGCAACCACATGAAGTCACCGGCCTGCACCTCGACCCAGTCCTCGTTGAGCCGGTACACCGCCTGCCCCTCCAGGACGTACAGCCCGTGCTCCATCACGTGGGTCTCGGCGAACGGGATGAGGCCACCGGGCTGGAAGGTCACGATCGTCACGTGCATGTCGTGCCGCACGTCGTTCGGGTCGACGAAACGGGTGGTCGCCCACTTCCCGTCGGTGTCGGGCATCGGCGTGGGGGCGACGTCCTGCTCGTTGGTCACGAAGGACTCGGGCACGTCCACACCTTCTACCCGCTGGTACGCCTTGCGGATCCACATGAAGCGCACCGGCTCCGCGGCGTGGTTGCGGACCGTCCACTGCTCGCCGGGGGCGAGGAAGGCGTAGCCGCCCGGCGCCATCGCGTGGTGCTCGTCCCCGCGCACGGTCAGCGTGAGCTCGCCCTCCATGACGAACAGGACGGCCTCGGCGCCGGGATCGTCCTCGGGGCTGTCGGAGCCCCCGCCCGGCGACACCTCCATGAGGTACTGCGAGAAGGTCTCCGCGAAGCCGGTGAGCGGCCGGGCGAGCACCCACAGGCGGGTGCCCTCCCACAGCGGCAGGTTCGAGGTGACGATGTCCCGCTGGGTGCCCCGGGGGATGACGGCGTACGCCTCGCGGAACATCGCCCGGTCCGTGAGGAGATCGGTCTGGGGCGGGTGGCCACCGTGGGTGGCCCAGTAGGTGCGCTCAGCCATGACTGGCTCCTTCTCTGGTGACGGAGGACGGCGACGTCCCCGTGATGGTCGCACGGAAGTGTCCCGGGGGCGATGGCATAAACCGTACAGTGGAACTACACTTCCGTACAACGAAAGGAAAGGTGCCATGCCACGACTCACCGCGGGCGATTCTGCGCCCGACTTCACCCTGCCCGCCGCCGACGGGTCTCCCGTGACCCTCAGCGAGGTCCTCGCCGGCGCCGAGCGCGGCGCCGTCGTGTACTTCTACCCGAAGGCCGGCACGCCGGGCTGCACGACCGAGGCCTGCGACTTCCGGGACAACCTGGGCTCGCTCGCCGCGGCCGGCTACGCCGTCGTCGGCATCTCCGCCGACCCGCCGGAGGACATCCAGGCCTTCGTCGAGGCCGAGCGCCTCACCTTCCCGCTGCTCTCGGACGCCGACCACGCCGTCTCGGACGCCTACGGCACGTGGGGTCCGAAGACGGTCGGGGAGCGGACCTTCGACGGGGTGCACCGCTGCACCTTCGTCATCGGCACCGACGCCACCGTGCGCAGCGCGCAGTACGACGTCGAGGCCCACGGACACGTCGCGGCCCTGCGCGACCAGCTGAGCGCCTGAACCGACCGAGAAGACACGAGACAAGGAGAACCGCCGTGGACCTGCCCGAGGGCCTGACCATCACCGTGCAGCCGGGGGAGCGTGACACCGAGGTGCTCACCCCCGACGCGCTCGACCTCATCGTCACGCTGCACCGCCGCCTGGGCGCGCGCCGCCACGAGCTCCTCGCAGCTCGGCAGGAGCGGCTGCGCCGCATCGCCGACGGAGGGACGCTCGACTTCCTGCCGGAGACGGCGCACATCCGTGAGGACGACTCCTGGCGAGTGGCCGCCCCCGCTCCCGGCCTCGTCGACCGACGGGTCGAGATCACCGGGCCGACGGACCGCAAGATGGCGATCAACGCCCTGAACTCGGGCGCGAAGGGATGGCTCGCGGACCAGGAGGACGCGAACACCCCGCGTTGGAGCTCGGTCGTCGGCGGACAGCTCAACCTGCTCGACGCGATCAACCGGACGATCGACTTCACGGCGCCCGACACGGGCAAGGAGTACAGGCTGCGGCCCGACGACGAGCTGCCGACCATCATCATGCGGCCCCGCGGGTGGCACCTGCCCGAGAAGCACATCCTCGTCGACGGCAAGGAGACGTCCGGCTCGCTGGTCGACTTCGCGCTCTACGTCGCCACGGCCGGCCGTCGGCAGGTCGAGAAGGGGATGGGTCCCTACTTCTACCTGCCGAAGATGGAGTCCCACCTGGAGGCACGGCTCTGGAACGACGCCTTCGTCCTCGCACAGGACGCACTGGGCATCCCGCAGGGCACCATCCGCGCCACCGTGCTCATCGAGACACTTCCGGCCGCCTTCGAGATGGAGGAGATCCTCTACGAGCTGCGGGACCACTCCGCCGGCCTGAACGCCGGACGCTGGGACTACCTCTTCTCGGTGATCAAGACCTTCCGCACCCGCGGGGCGGAGTTCCTGCTGCCGGACCGGAACCAGATCACCATGACCGTGCCGTTCATGCGTGCCTACACCGAGCTGCTCGTGCACACCTGCCACAAGCGCGGGGCCCACGCGATCGGCGGCATGGCGGCCTTCATCCCGAGCCGGGACACGGCCGCCAACGAGCAGGCCTTTGCCAAGGTGCGCGCGGACAAGACGCGGGAGGCCGGGGACGGCTTCGACGGCTCGTGGGTGGCCCACCCCGGGATGGTCGAGGTGTGCAAGGAGGTCTTCACCTCGGTCCTCGGTGACCGGCCGAACCAGATCGACCGCACCCGCGAGGACGTCCACGTCACCGCGGCGGACCTGCTCGACGTCGCCTCCACGCCCGGGACGGTCACCGAGGAGGGACTGCGCTCGAACATCTCCGTGGGGATCCAGTACCTGCACGCGTGGCTCGGTGGGCTGGGTGCCGTGGCGATCTTCGACCTCATGGAGGACGCCGCCACCGCGGAGATCTCCCGCTCGCAGGTGTGGCAGTGGCTGCACAACCGCATCACGCTCGCAGACACCGGGAAGCAGGTGACCCGGGCGCTGGTCGAGCGGCTGGTCGAGGAGGAGGTGGCCAAGCTGCCAGGCGACGCCGCCGACTACGAGGAGGCACGCTCGACCTTCCTCGACGTGGCCGTCGCCGACGACTACGTGGACTTCCTCACCTTGCCCGCCTACGAGCGGATGGACTGAGCGGGGTCCCACCGCCCGGAGCGCGCGCAATGGTGCGCGTTCCGCCGGCGCCAGCGGGCGCTCCGCACGCTCGGTGCGCCCGCCGGCCGCCCGTACAGTCGTCCCCGAGCGTGGCACCGGTCCGGTCCTGCGCCACGACCCCGGGAGCCATCACCGTGACACGTCCGACCACCGCCCTTCACCGCGCCAGCGCCGCCTCGGCGGCAGTGGCGCTGGCACTCGCCCTGGGAGCCTGCGGTGGCGAGGAGGAGCCGGCGGACGAGCCCGCCACCACCGAGGACGCCACGGCGGCCACTGCCGAGGCCCCCACCACCGAGGAGGCCTCCGCCGACGAGGCGACCGAGGACGAGCCCGCCGCGCACGGACTGACGGTGACCGCTGAGGGCCGGGGGATCATCCTGCTGACCGTGACGGAGGGCGAGGCCCCGGGCGACGCGGCGCCCCTCGAGGGCAAGCTCATCTCGGGCCCTGGCGGCTGCCTCGCTCTCCAGCCGGGCGGGCAGCCGGAGCTGCTGCTCTTCGCCGCCGACGCCGAGCTCCTCCAGGCACCTCCTCGGGTGAGCGTGGACGGCACCGAGACCGAGCTCGGCCAGGCGCTGACGCTGGATGCCACCGCCGTCCCGCTCGCGGACGTCGAGGGAGTCCCGCAGCAGTGCTCCCAGGGCGCGGCGCCGTCCGCCTGGGTGGTCGGCGACTGACGCGACGGCCGACGCCGAGGACTGGACCCCGTCACCGGCACCGGGCGGGCACCCCTATCCTGACCGCGGCACCGAGGAAGAGGAGTTGTCGATGAGTGAGCGGGCGCTGCGCGTCGCCGTGCTCGGGTGCGGGACCGTGGGGACCGAGGTGGTGCGGCTGCTGACGGAGCAGGCAGGCGACCTCACCGCGCGGACCGGGGCCCGGCTCGAGGTCGTGGGCATCGCGGTGCGGGACACCACCGTTCCCCGGGCCGACGTCGTCGACACCCGGCTGCTCACCACCGACGCGACGGGCCTCGTCCGCGACGCGGACCTCGTCATCGAGCTCATGGGCGGCATCGAACCTGCCCGCAGCCTCGTGCTCGAGGCGATCTCGGCCGGCGCGGGCGTCGTCACCGCGAACAAGGCCCTGCTCGCCGCCCATGGGCCCGAGCTCTACGAGGCCGCCGAGGAGCGCGGGGTCGACCTGTACTTCGAGGCCGCCGTCGCCGGTGCTGTCCCCGTGGTGCGCGGGGTGCGCGAGTCCTTCGCCGGGGACCACGTGCGGCGCGTCGTCGGCATCGTCAACGGCACGACGAACTTCATCCTCGACGAGATGACCTCCCGCGGCGTCGGCTTCGGCGAGGCGCTCGCCGACGCGCAGGCCCTCGGCTACGCGGAGGCCGACCCGACCGCGGACATCGACGGCCACGACGCCGCCGCGAAGATCGCCATCCTCGCCTCCCTCGCCTTCCACACCCGGGTGAGCATCGACGACGTCCCCGTCGAGGGGATCCGCTACGTCACCGCCGGCGACGTCGAGGCCGCCACCCGCGGCCACCACGTCATCAAGCTGCTCGCCGTCGCCGAGCGGCGCACCACCGCGGCCGGGGAGGGCATCTCGGTGCGGGTCCACCCCGCGCTGCTGCCGCGCGAGCACCCGCTGGCCGCGGTCCACGGCGCCTACAACGCCGTCGTCGTCGACACCGAGGCCGCGGGCCGGCTCATGTTCTACGGGCAGGGTGCCGGCGGGGCCCCGACGGCGTCCGCCGTGCTCGGCGACGTCGTCGCGGCCGGGCGCAACCGCGTCTCCGGCGGACGCGGCCCGGCCGAGTCGCGCTACGCGGACCTCCCGCTGCTCGGCGGCGACGAGGTGACGACGCAGTTCCAGCTGCGCCTCGAGGTTGCCGACGTGCCCGGCGTGCTCGCCCAGATCGCGGGCACCTTCGGCGAGAAGGGCCTGTCGATCCAGACCGTGACGCAGGAGCAGGCGCACGCCGCCGACGGCGCCGCCGTGCTCGTCGTCGTCACGCACCGCGCCAGCGAGGCCGCGCTGGCAGCGACGGCGGACGCCGTCGCCCGTATTCCGTCGGTCAAGCGCGTGCTGGCCGTGACCAGGGTGGAGGACGTCTGATGGCGCACCAGTGGCGAGGCGTGATCACCGAGTACGCCGACCGGCTGCCGATCGAGCCCGGTGACCCCGTCGTCACCCTCGGCGAGGGCGGGACGCCGCTCGTCGCGGCGCCCGTGCTCAGCGAGCGCGTCGGCGCGCGGGTCCACGTCAAGGTGGAGGGCGCCAACCCCACCGGCTCCTTCAAGGACCGCGGCATGACGATGGCCATGTCGAAGGTCGCCGCGACGGACACCGAGATGGTCGTGTGCGCGTCCACCGGCAACACCTCCGCCTCCGCCGCCGCCTACGCCGTGCGCGCCGGCCTGCGCTGCGCCGTCGTGCTGCCCGCCGGGAAGATCGCCGCCGGCAAGCTCGCCCAGGCGATCGTCCATGGCGCCGAGCTCGTGGCCGTGGACGGCAACTTCGACGACTGCCTGCGGATCGTCCGCACGCTTGCCGAGGACTACCCGGTCGCGCTCGTCAACTCCGTCAACCCCTTCCGGCTCCAGGGGCAGAAGACCGCCGCCTTCGAGGTCGTCGACGCCCTCGGTGACGCCCCGGACATCCACGTCCTGCCGGTCGGCAACGCCGGAAACATCTCGGCCTACTGGATGGGCTACCGCGAGTACGCGACCGATGCCCCGGGCCTGCCGGCACGCGCCACCCGCACCCCGCAGATGTGGGGCGTTCAGGCCGAGGGCGCCGCGCCCCTCGTCAAGGGCGCACCCGTGGAGCACCCCGAGACCGTCGCGACGGCGATCCGCATCGGCAACCCGGCGTCCTGGACGCTGGCAGAGGCTGCGCGCGACGAGTCCGGCGGCTGGATCGACGCCGTGAGCGACGCGCAGATCCTCGACGCGCAGGCGCTCCTCGCCCGCGAGGTCGGCGTCTTCGTCGAGCCTGCCTCCGCGGCGAGCGTCGCCGGCCTGCTCCAGGCCGCCGAGCGGGGCCTGGTCCCCGCCGGCGCGACGATCGTGTGCACGGTGACCGGCAACGGCCTCAAGGACACCGCCACCGCCCTCGGCAACGCGGACATCGACCCCGAGGTCGTCGCGCCGCAGGCCGCGGCCACGGCGGCAGCCCTCGGGCTCGCGTGACGATGGGCCGGCTCGCGCACGACACGGTGCGGGTACAGGTCCCCGCCACCAGCGCCAACCTCGGACCCGGCTTCGACGCCCTGGGCCTGGCGATCGACGTCGTCGACGACATCGCCGTGCGCGCGACGACCGGTCTCACCCACGTCACCGTCTCCGGCAGCGGCGCCGGCGCGCTGCCAGAGGGGGAGAACCACCTCGTCGTCCGCGCCGTCCGCGCGGCGCTCGACCACGCCGGCGCCCCGCAGGCCGGACTCGAGCTGCACTGCCACAACCGCATCCCGCACGGGCGCGGGCTGGGCTCCTCGGCGGCCGCCGTCGTCGGCGGGCTCGTCGCCGCCCGCGGGCTCGTCGCGGATCCCGAGGCGCTCGACGACGACACGATCCTCGCGCTCGCCACCGAGTTCGAGGGGCACCCGGACAACGCGGCGCCCGCGATCCTCGGCGGCGCCACCGTCGCGTGGTCGCAGGACGGCCGCCCGCGCGCCGCCCGTCTGCGGGTGGGGGAGCACGTGCGCCCCACCGTCCTCGTCCCACCGGGGGAGCTGCTCACCGGCACCGCCCGCTCGGTGCTGCCGCGGCAGGTGCCCCACGAGGACGGTGCCTTCAACGCCGGGCGGGCAGCGCTGCTCGTCCTCGCGCTCGCCGAGCGTCCCGACCTCCTGCTCCCCGCCACCGAGGACCGCCTCCACCAGCGACAGCGCGCCGTCGTCATGGAGGAGTCGCTGCGCGTCATCGACACGCTGCGCGAGCTCGGGCTGCCCGCGGTCGTGTCCGGGGCCGGGCCCAGCGTCCTCACGCTCACCCGCGCCGACGACGCCCACGTCGCGGCCTTCACCCGTCACGGGTGGCGGGTCCTCACCCCCGCCGTCACGCGCGGCGCCCGGCTCGTCGTCGCCTGACGCGGCGCGCCGCCCTGCTCAGGGGGCCGGTGGGGTCGACTGCTCGACGAGCCCGGCCGGGACCGCGCCGTGCCAGCACGCGGCATCGGGCAGCATCGTGCGCGTGGTCTCCCATGGGTCGGCGCCCTCCTCGGCGCGTGGCACCGTCACCTCCACCGTCCGCGCGCCGTCGCGGGTGTCGAGTCGGGCGAGCGCGACGAAGTGGCCGCCGTCGGCGTCGAGCTCCTTGACCAGCGCCGTGCCCGCCCGGGTGGGCGCGCAGACCGAGTAGACGATCTGCCAGCCGTCGGCCACCCAGGGCTCGACGGCCTCCCGCAGCCAGCCCGCGGTGGCCTCCCAGCTGCGCTCGGGCAGCTCCTCGCTGCCGTGGAGCGTCGAGCGGACGGTCCCCGGCAGGCACTGCGCGTCCGTCGCGCAGGAGCGTTCGCCGCCCTCGCGGACCTCGAGCCCGTCCACCGGCACCGCCGCCTCGACGGCGGCCAGACGGGCGGCGTCGACGCCCGCACCGGCCGGCGGGGACGTGGACGGGGAGGGCGAGGGGGACGGCGCGCTGTCGCAGCCACCGACGAGCGCGGCGAGGAGGAGTGCCACTGCGGCGCGGCGGCGGGCGCTCACGGGAGGTAGTAGCCGTCGTGGACGAAGAAGCGGTCGGCGCCGAAGATGCTCTCGACGACCTCCGGCGGCAGGACACCGGCGGCCATGTCCTCGGCGCTGACGGTCCACACCCCGGTGTTCGGCTCGTAGACCTGGTAGCTGCCGTTCTCGTGCCCGACGACGAGCAGCTGGTGGCCACCGTTGTTGTCCGGGTCACCGAGGTCGCCGACGGTGACGGAGATGGCGACGGGCTGCCCGGCGTCCACGGTGCGGGTCATCTCGGCCAGCGACTCGGCGTCGTCGGCGGTGAGCGTGGTGCCCGTGACGGACTCCGTGCCGGTGCGGACGCTGCCGGGCTCGTCCATCGGGTCGTCGCCCAGGCTCCACTGCAGGTCGGGGTCCCCCTGGTTGATGTAGTTGCGCGCCTCGACCTGGAGCAGCCGGAACCGCTCCGCCGGGGTCAAGCCCTGGAGGTCCGCGGGTGCGACGTTCTCGAGGACCTCGGGCCAGTACCCGTCGACCGGCTCACCGGTCGCGATGACGAGCGCGAGGAAGGGGTCGGTCTGGCCGGCGAGGAGGAGCAGGTCGGTGGACGCGCACGTGGGGCCCTCCTGGTCGTACTCCTCCCCGCCGACGTCGAGGACGTTGTGGCTGCCGGGGACGCCGGGCTCCGCGGCGCCCGCGGCGTCGGCGAGGTCGAGGCCGGCGACCTCGGAGATGACCTCCCGGCCCTCCGGGGTGGCGGTCAGCGCCTTGAGGCGGCTTGCCAGCGCGAGCACGGCGGCCAGGGGGGCGCCGGTGGCGAGCGCGGACATGACCAGCGCGGGGACGCGGCCGTCCGCGGTGCCCGACATCGCCGCGAGGAGCTCCTCGCGCTCCCTGTCCGTCAGGGAGTTCCACCGCTCGGTGAAGTGGGCCCACTCGGTGTCGGAGAGGATCGAGGCGTCCGGCTGGTCGGGGCTGGAGCTGTAGTGGGAGGTCATGAGGTCGAGCGGGGTGAGGCCCGCGGGCACCGGGGCGCCGCCGGCGATCACCCCGCCCACACGGGCGTAGCCGTTGGCGTCACCGAGCGCCACCTCCGTCGGCCCCACCATGTCCTGGAGGGCGCCGAGGGCGGTGCGGTAGTCGACGACGGCGGAGAACACCTCGCGCAGCGCCTCCAGCGCCGAGCCGGCGATCTCCCGCGCCGTGTCGAAGTCGTCGTGGAAGGGGGAGTCCCAGCCGAAGATGCCGTGCATGGCGCCGAAGTCGGGCACGTGGATGCCGGCGAGGGTCGACCTGCCCCCCTCGGCCCGGGTCTGCGCGGCGGTCTGGGCCTGGGTGAGCTCGTCGAGGGCGTCCGCGTAGGTGGACAGGTGCTGGGCGACGAGCTCCTGGCCCTGCGCCTCCTGGCGCAGGCTGGTGAGGGTCGCGGAGATCGTCTCGCCCACGGCCGTGCCGGTGACGCCGACGAGGCCGGCGGGCAGCGCGACGGAGGACACCGCGGACAGGGAGTCGGCGGCGGACGCGCAGCTGACCGCGTCGGAGCGGAAGCCCGCGACGACGTCACGCAGCGCAGCGGGATCGGCGTCGAGCGTGGCGGACACGGCCGCGCACCCGCGCTCGGCAGCCGTCTGCGCGAGCCCGACGGCGTGGTCGAGGGTGTCGATCAGCGTCCCGGCATCGGCTTGGAGGGCGTCGTAGGCGTCGCTCCGGGCACCCTCGGCGTCGTCGAGGCCCTCGAGGAGCTCGGCGATGGTCATCGGGTGCCCCCCTCGGCGTCGGCCACCGGGACGGAGGTCGTGCCGACGACCTCCTGCGCGTCGGCGACGGCACGCAGCCACACGCGGACCGCGGCGTCGTCGTCACCGGCGGCGAGGCGCGCGCGGATGCCGCCCGCGAGCAGCCGTGACCCGTCGGGACGGGTGAGCATCTCGTCGCCCAGCCGCAGCACGGACGCGGCCCCGGCGGTGCGCACGACGGCGGCGACCTGCCGGGTCGCGGTCGGCGCGACCGCTGCGGCGTTGAGCCGGCGGGCGAGCGCGACCGCCTCGCGCGGCCCCGTCACGGACCCTCCCCGGCCGCGGCGGTCGCGAGGGACTCGTCGACGGCGGTGAAAGTCTCCAGCGCGGCGACGAGGAAGTCGGCCAGCGCGGTGAGCGCGGCGTCCTGCGTGGTGAGCTCGGCGGCCCAGGTCGTCTCCGTCGTCGTCAGCGCCGCGGAGAGCTCCTGCCCGGCGACGGCGGTGTCGGCGACCGCGCCGGCACGGGGTGTCAGCATGATGCCCCTCAGGGCCGCGACGATCCGGTTGACCTCCTCGGCGTCGACCTCCACTGGCTGCCCCTTTCCGGATCGGTTGCCACGACGTGTCGCCTGAATGATTGCCGGTGGCGCCGGAGCGGGGCAATGGGCAGAAGTCCCCGGTCGCGGAGCCCGGCCGTCCTCGCCGGCCGTGGACGCCCGACTGCTACACTGGACGCGCCTCGGCGCCGTCGGGCTGTGATCCCACGTGGGTGTCCAGCCCCTGGGCCGCGGCACCCTCCCCCCGATCTCCTGCCGCTGTCTGCGGTCGTGGTCGTGCGGAGTGATCACCCCGGACGTCGTCCGGGCTCACCCGGCCTCAGGTCCTGGGGCCCGAGGGAAGGAACCTCGTGACAGAACAGCGTGACGCCACCACGGCCCCCGCCGGCGGTGGCTCGCTGAGCACCATGAAGCTGGCCGAGCTGCAGTCGCTCGCCGCCGGCATGGGACTCAAGGGGACCACCCGGATGCGCAAGAGCGACCTCGTCGCCGCCATCCGCGAGGCCCGCGGGAGCTCGAGCGGCGCCGGCGCCGCGGCGCCCGCCGCCGGGGCCCCTGGCGCGGCGCCCGCCGCCGAGGTCGCTACCGGCCTCTCCACCGACGCGCCCGCCACCGCGCCCCGTCGCGGGCGCAGTCGCCGTGTCTCCGCCGAGGCCGGCCAGCCCCGCGTGGGCGGCGACACCGCTGAGCAGCCCGCGCTCCCCGTGGCCGAGGTCGCGGAGAACGACGGCGAGCGGCAGCGCCCGCCCCGCCGCGAGCGTCCGCAGGCCGAGCAGCATGACCGTGGGCAGACGGAGCAGCGTGAGCGTGCGCAGGCCGAGCAGCATGACCGCGGGCAGACGGAGCAGCGTGAGCGTGCGCAGGCCGAGCAGCATGACCGCGGGCAGACGGAGCAGCGTGACCGTGCGCAGACGGAGCAGCGTGAGCGTGCGCAGGCCGAGCGGCGCGAGCGGGCGCAGGCGGACCAGCTGGAGCAGCCCCCGGCGCGCCAGCAGCGTGAGCCGGTCGACCGCGAGCGCGCTGTCAAGGCGCTCGAGGCGATCGAGTTGCCCGCGCCGCGTGACGAGGTCGATGACCGCCGGGAGGACGCGCGCCGTGCCGACCAGCGCCGCGCCGTCGAGCCGGAGACCGACCGCACCGGTCGCAACCGCCGTCGTAACCGGGACCGCAACCGCAAGCGCCGGCCGGGCACGAGCGACATGCCGGGCTTCGACGAGCTCGAGGTCACCGAGGACGACGTCCTGCTCCCCGTGGCGGGCATCCTCGACATCCTCGACAACTACGCCTTCGTCCGCACGAGTGGCTACCTGCCCGGGCCCAACGACGTCTACGTCTCGCTCAACCAGGTGAAGAAGCACGGCCTGCGCCGCGGGGACGCCGTCACCGGCGCCGTCCGTCAGCCGCAGGACGAGCAGCAGCGCCAGAAGTTCAACGCGCTGGTCCGGCTCGACTCCGTCAACGGTGCCCCGGCCGACCGCGCGCGCCAGCGTCCGGAGTTCTCCAAGCTGACGCCGCTCTACCCGCAGGAGCCGCTGCGCCTGGAGACGGTCTCCTCCGCGATGACCGGCCGGATCGTCGACCTCGTCGCCCCCATCGGCAAGGGCCAGCGCGGTCTCATCGTCGCTCCGCCCAAGGCGGGCAAGACGATCGTCATGCAGCAGATGGCCAACGCGATCACGACGAACAACCCCGAGGTCCACCTCATGGTCGTGCTCGTGGACGAGCGGCCCGAAGAGGTCACCGACATGCAGCGCACGGTCAAGGGTGAGGTCATCGCCTCGACCTTCGACCGGCCGGCCTCGGACCACACGATCGTCGCGGAGCTCGCCATCGAGCGCGCCAAGCGTCTCGTCGAGCTGGGACAGGACGTCGTCGTGCTCCTCGACTCGATCACCCGCCTGTCGCGCGCCTACAACCTCGCCGCCCCCGCCTCCGGCCGCATCCTGTCCGGCGGCGTGGACGCCTCGGCGCTCTACCCGCCCAAGCGCTTCTTCGGCGCGGCCCGCAACATCGAGAACGGCGGCTCGCTCACCATCGTCGCATCGGCGCTCGTGGAGACCGGCTCGAAGATGGACGAGGTCATCTTCGAGGAGTTCAAGGGCACCGGGAACATGGAGCTGCGCCTGTCGCGGTCGCTGGCCGACAAGCGGATCTTCCCGGCGGTGGACGTCAACGCGTCCGGCACCCGCCGCGAGGAGCTGCTCCTGTCGCCCGAGGAGCTGAGGATCGTGTGGAAGCTGCGGCGCGTCATGAGCGCCCTGGACCAGCAGCAGGCGGTCGAGCTGCTCCTCGGCAAGATGCGCGAGACGCGCTCGAACGCCGAGTTCCTGCTCACCGTGCAGAAGACCACACCCGGGATGGGCAACGACTGACCGCACCGGCCCTCCGGCCGTGGGAAGATTTCTGCACGCCGCGGCGTTCTGGCACGATGGAACGTCGACTTCCGGTTCACGGCACGTACCGCGCGGGCCGACCCGGGAGCGAAGCACACCAAGGAGACACACATGAAGCAGGGCATCCACCCCGAGTACGTCACCACCATGGTGACGTGCACCTGTGGGAACACGTTCGAGACCCGCTCCACCGCCACCAGCGGCGAGATCCACGCTGACGTCTGCAGCGCCTGCCACCCCTTCTACACGGGCAAGCAGAAGATCCTCGACACCGGTGGTCGAGTCGCGCGCTTCGAGCAGCGGTACGGCAAGCGCAAGTAGTCGTCGTCCAGCGCCGGTGGGAGGAGTCCCACCGGCGCTGTCGTCTGCCCACCCCCACGCCCCCCCCCGCGCTCTACGCATATGCGGGATCGGTACGGTGTCAGGGCGAGTGGGACTGCGTTTTTCCGACATATGCGAAGGGGTGGTGGGGGGCGGCATGAGTGAGGACTTCGCGGCCGTCGAGCCGATGCTGGCCGAGCACGCCGAGATCGAGGCGGCGCTGGCGGATCCCGGCGTCCACGCGGACGCCGGCAAGGCCAAGCGGCTGGGGCGGCGCTACGCCGAGCTCACCCGCGTCGTGTCCGCCTACACCGCCTGGCGCCGGGCCACCGACGACGCCGAGGCGGCCGCCGAGCTCGCCGAGGTCGACGAGTCCTTCGCCGCCGAGCTGCCGGCCCTCCGCAAGGCCGCCGACGACGCCGCCGAGCACCTCCGTGCCGTCCTCGTCCCCCAGGACCCCGACGACGGCCGCGACGTCATCCTCGAGATCAAGGCGGGGGAGGGCGGGGAGGAGTCCGCGCTCTTCGCCGGCGACCTCCTGCGCATGTACCTGCGCTACGCCGAGCGCCGCGGCTGGTCCACCCAGCTCATCAGCGCCACCGAGTCCGACCTCGGCGGCTACAAGGACGTCGCCGTCGCGGTGAAGTCCCGCGGCACCCTCGACGACCCCGCAGGCGGCGTGTGGGCCAGCCTGAAGTACGAGGGCGGGGTCCACCGGGTCCAGCGCGTGCCCGTCACCGAGTCCCAGGGCCGCATCCACACCTCCGCGGCAGGCGTGCTCGTGCTCCCCGAGGCGGAAGACCCCGGCGAGGTCGAGATCGACCAGAACGACCTCCGCATCGACGTCTACCGCTCCTCCGGGCCCGGTGGGCAGAGCGTCAACACGACCGACTCCGCCGTCCGCATCACCCACGTCCCCACCGGGATCGTCGTGTCGATGCAGAACGAGAAGTCCCAGCTGCAGAACCGCGAGCAGGCGATGCGCGTCCTGCGTGCGCGGCTGCTCGCCGCCCGCCAGCAGGAAGCCGCCGCGGCCGCCTCCGCCACGCGCCGCTCCCAGGTGCGCACGGTCGACCGCTCCGAGCGGATCCGCACGTACAACTACCCCGAGAACCGGATCGCGGACCACCGCACCGGGTTCAAGGCCTACAACCTCGACCACGTGCTCGACGGCGACCTCGCGGCCGTCATCGCCTCCGCCGTCGAGCTGGACGCCGCCGAGCGGCTCGCCGCCGCCGCCCATGCCTGAGGCCGCCGTCGGGGTCTCCTGGCGCGAGGCCGTCCGCGGTGCGCAGGCGCTGCTCGCCGAGGCCGCGGTGCCCTCGCCCGGCGTCGACGCGCGGCTCCTCGCCGAGCACGTCCTCGGCGGCCCGCTCGTCACGGCGGGACGGCCGAGCGCGGACCAGCTCGCCGCCTTCGCCGTCCTCGTCGACCGCCGCCGGCGCCGCGAGCCGCTCCAGCACCTCACCGGGGAGATGTTCTTCCGCCACCTGCGCCTCGTCAGCGAACCGGGTGCCTTCGTCGTGCGGCCCGAGACCGAGCTCGTCGCCGAGGAGGCCATCACCGCTGCCGGGCAGGTGAGCGCCCCGCGCGTCGTCGACCTGTGCACCGGCTCCGCGGCGATCGCGCTCGCCGTCGCCACGGAGGTACCGACGTCCACCGTCTGGGCGGTCGAGCTGAGCGCGGAGGCGCTCGCGGTGGCCGCCCGGAACGTCGCCGACCTCGCCCCGCACGTCACGCTCGTCGCCGGCGACGCCGCGACGGCGCTGCCGGAGCTGGACGGCACGGTCGACGTCGTCGTCTCCAACCCGCCCTACGTGCCGCCGGACGCCGTCCCGCAGGACCCTGAGGTCCGCGACCACGACCCCGACCTCGCCCTCTACGGCGGCGGGGCGGACGGCCTCGAGGTGCCGCGCGCCGTCCTGCGCTCGGCGGCCCGCCTCCTGCGCCCGGGCGGGACCGTCGTCATGGAGCACGCCGAGGTCCAGGCCGCCGCGGCGCGGGAGGCCTGCGCCGGGACCGGGGCGTTCACCGACGTGCGGACCGTGCGCGACCTCACCGGCCGGAACCGGATGGTCGTCGCCCGGCGCGTGTGACCCGCGCCGCCACGGCCCACCCCAGGGCCACGCCGACGACGTCGGCGAGCACGTCCCACGGGTCGCCCGAGCGCGCCGGCAGCAGGACGTGCTGGACGACCTCGCTCACCACCGCGTGCGCGAGCGCCAGCGGCACCCCCCACCGCGCCGGCAGCCCCGCCCACAGCGCCGCGCCGACGACGAGCGCGAAGACACCGACGTGCACGACCTTGTCCGCGCCCGGGAAGAGGTCCGGACCGTCGCCCGGCACCCGCGGGACGTACAGCGCCGCGAGGTGGACGAGGAGCGCGAGGGCGAGGACGGTCCGCCGGACGTGGGTCATGGCCGGTGAGGATGTCATCCCTCCACCGGTGCCCGTGGGAGGATCCGGTACGTGAGCGTGTACGACTGCACCCAGCCCGCGACCCGTGACGAGGGCGTCGACGCCGCGGCCACCGCCCTCTCCACCGGCGGCCTCGTGGTGCTGCCGACCGACACCGTCTACGGCATCGGCGCGGCCGCCTTCGACCCCGGCGCCGTCGCGGCCCTCCTCGCCGCCAAGGGCCGCGGGCGCCAGAGCCCGCCGCCCGTCCTCGTCCCGGCGGCCGCCACGGTCGCCGGGCTGGCCACCGACGTGCCGGCCGCCGTCCACACCCTCCTCGAGACCTTCTGGCCCGGACCGCTCACCGTCATCTGCCGCGCCCAGCCCACCCTCGCGTGGGACCTCGGCGACACCGGCGGCACGGTCGCCCTGCGCATGCCCGACGACGAGGTCGCCCTGGCCCTCCTCGCCCGGACCGGGCCGCTCGCCGTCTCCAGCGCCAACCGTCACGGCCGCCCCGCCGCGACGACCGTCCTCGAGGCCGCCACCGCGCTCGGTGATCGCGTCGAGGTCTACCTCGACGGCGGGCCCTCCCGCGGGGGAGTGGCCTCGACGATCATCGACGCGACCGGCCCCACGCTGCGCATCGTGCGGGCCGGGGCGCTGAGCCTGGACGAGCTCACCGCCGTCGTGCCCGAGATCACCGACGTCGAGCGGCCCGGGCCCGACGGCGCTAAGGACGGTGCCGTCGGGCCGTGAGGGTCTACCTGCTCGTGATGCTCGTCGCGGCCGTCGTCACCTTCATCGCCACGCCCGTGGCGCTGCGGGTCGCCCGGCTGACGAATGCGCTGACCCCGGTCCGCGCGCGCGACGTCCACACGGTGCCCACCCCCCGGCTGGGCGGGCTGGCGATGCTCGCCGGCTTCGCCGTCGCGCTCCTCCTCGCCTCCCGCGTCCCCTTCCTCGACGGCGTCCTCGACTCCGGCCAGCCGTGGGCGATCCTCGGCGGTGCGGCGCTCGTCTGTCTCCTCGGCGTCGCCGACGACATCTGGGACCTCGACTGGATGACCAAGCTCGCGGGCCAGGTCCTCGCCGCGGGACTCATCGCGTGGCAGGGCGTCCAGCTCATCACCTTCCCGGTCTTCGGGCTCACCATCGGCTCGGCGCGGCTGTCCCTCGTCGCGACCATCCTCGTCGTCGTCGTCGCGATGAACGCCGTGAACTTCGTCGACGGCCTCGACGGCCTCGCCGCGGGGATGATGGCGATCGGGGGGCTGGCCTTCTTCGGCTACACCTACCTCCTCACCCGGACGGAGACGCCGGGGGACTACTCGAACCTCGCGACGGTGCTCATCGCCGCCGTCGTCGGCACGTGCCTGGGCTTCCTCCCGCACAACTTCCACCCCGCGCGCATCTTCATGGGCGACTCCGGGTCGATGTTCCTCGGCCTCACCGTCGCGGCCGCGGCGATCACCGTGACCGGCCAGATCGACCCCGGCGGCGCCACCGTGGGCCAGGTGCTGCCCGTCTTCGTCCCGATCCTCCTTCCGGTGGCGGTCCTCCTGCTGCCGCTGCTCGACATGACGCTCGCCGTCCTGCGCAGGCTGCGCGCCGGGCAGTCGCCCTTCAAGCCCGACCGCATGCACCTGCACCACCGCCTCCTCTCGTGGGGCCACAGCCACCGCCGTGCCGTCCTCGTCATGTACCTGTGGACGACGGTCTTCTCCTTCAGTGCCGCCGCGCTCGTCGTCCTCGACGGCGGCACGGTGCTGGTCGCCACCGGCGTCGCCGTCGTCCTCGCCCTGCTCGTCACCGTCGGCAAGCTCCCCGGGCTGCGCCGTTCCCGCCACGCCAAGGAGTCCGCATGACCGCCCCGTCCCCCCTGCGCACGATGTTCCGCACCGCGCTGCGCCAGATGGCCGTCCTCCTCGTGGTCCTCGGCGTCGGCAGCTGCGTCGTCGGCTACCTCGTGGCGGGCATGCCGGGACTGTGGGGCGGGGTGCTCGGCACCGGCCTTGTCGCCTTCTTCACGCTCACGACGGCGGTCGTCATGGTGGCGACGGCGGACCGGCCCCTGTACGTGGCCAGCGCCGCGCTCGTGGGGAGCTGGCTGGCGAAGGTCGTCGTCGTCTTCGTCGTCCTCCTCGTCGTGCGGGGACGCGACTTCTACGACCCGGTCGTCTTCTTCGCCACCCTCGTGCTCGCGATCCTCGGCTCGGTGGCGATCGAGATGTCCGCGGCCCTCAGGGCGCGGGTGCCGAACGTCGACCCGTCCGCGCGGGAGAGCGACGGCGTCTGAGGCGTTCGCGCTGTGGCCTTGCTCACGGCGCGGGCCGCGGGCGGCGCGAGCCGGCACGGGCCCCGGTGGGGCCGCGCCGGCGCCCACGACACCGGCAGAGGGCGGGTGTGCCGCGGCGTACCCGGCGTGACCTGCACGGTGACCGGGCGCACGGTGCTGCGGCACCCAGGCGACCTCGCCGGCGGGGGGCGGGACGAAGGTCCGCGCGCCTCACGGCTGCTCGTGCGGGGTCCTGGGCGGTCCTGCGCATACGTTAGGCTTGAGCCGATCCTGACAACGCGGTCACTCACCGCACATCCCGACCGACTCTTGGGGGTCCGCCCTGTCTGCCGCCGCGACTCTCCTCCCCCTGGCCGTGGGCGTCCCGAGCGCCGCCGGTGAGGGCGAGGGCTTCCACGCCCCGACGCTGCAGGGCGAGTTCTTCCCCGGCGCGTTCCTCTTCGAGGGCACCCCCTTCGAGTTCAACCGCATCATGCTCGTGCGCGTCGTCGCCACGCTGCTCATCGTCACCGTCTTCTGGCTCGCTGCCCGTCGCGCCAGGCTCGTGCCGGGCCGGTTCCAGGGCGCGATCGAGATGGCTCTCGACTTCGTCCGGGTCAGCATCGCCGAGGAGGTCCTCGGCAAGGAGAGCGGACGGCGCGCCACGGCGCTGCTCACCGTGATCTTCTTCGGCGTCTTCGCCATGAACATCACCGGCGTCATCCCGCTGCTCAACATCGCGGGCTCCTCGGTGATCGGCGTGCCCCTCGTCTTCGCGGTCATCGCCTACGTCGGCTTCATCGTCGCCGGGGTGCGGTCCCAGGGCGCGGGCGGCTTCCTCAAGTCCTCGCTCTTCCCGCCCGGCGTGCCGAAGTTCCTCTACGTCATCCTCACGCCGATCGAGTTCCTCTCGACGTTCATCCTGCGGCCGATCACGCTGACGATCCGACTCCTCGCGAACATGCTCGTCGGCCACCTCCTGCTCGTGCTGTGCTTCGGTGCCACCCAGTTCCTCTTCTTCGAGGCGGCCGGTGGGCTCAAGCTCCTCGGGTCGGTCACTCTCGCGGCCGGCTTCGCGTTCACGATCTTCGAGATCTTCATCGCGGCACTTCAGGCCTTCATCTTCACGCTCCTCACCGCTGTGTACATCCAGCTGTCCGAGGACGCGCACTGACCTGACCGACGACCCGGTCATGAGGACCGCGTCATCACCCAACGTGCCGGGCATGGGCCTGGGACAACAACGGAAGGAACACCCCGTGGAAATCACTGGTGACATCGCCACCATCGGTTACGGCCTCGCGACGATCGGCCCCGGTATCGGTCTGGGACTTCTCGTCGCCAAGACCCAGGAGGCCACGGCCCGTCAGCCCGAGGTTGCCGGCCCCCTCCGTATCAACATGTTCATCGGTGCGGCCCTCGTCGAGGCGCTCGGCCTGATCGGCTTCGCCGCGGGCTTCGTGTTCTGATGCTGTCCACGGCCCTGGTCCGAGCGGCGGAAGAGGGGGGACAGAACCCCATTTTCCCGGCGGACTACGACATCATCTGGTCGATCGTCTGCATCGCGATCATCGCCTTCTTCTTCGTCTGGAAGATCCTCCCGGTCTTCAACCGCATCCTCGACGAGCGCACCGAGAAGATCGAGGGTGGCCTGAAGGCCGGCGAGAACGCGCGGGCCGAGGCCGAGGAGCTGCGTGCCGAGATCGAGCGCGAGCTCACCCAGGCGCGGGTCGAGGCCGCCCGTGTCCGCGAGCAGGCGCAGGAGGACGCGAAGGTCATCGCGGCCGACGTCCGGGCCCAGGCCCGTACGGACGCCGAGCGGATCGTCGAGAGCGCTCACCGGCAGATCGAGGCGGAGCGTCAGCAGGCCGCCGCGTCCCTGCGCACGGACATCGGTGCGCTGGCGACCACCCTCGCCGAGCGCATCGTCGGTGAGTCCCTGGCCGACGAGCAGCGTCGTCAGCGTGTCATCGACCGCTTCCTCGACGAGCTCGACTCCCAGACCGAGCTTGTCCCCGGCGGGGAGAAGGTCGGCGGGGCGGCGGAGGCGTGATGCGAGCGAGCAGCCAGGCCGCACTGCGTGCGGCGAGCGAGCGGTGGGAGGTCGCCCTCCGCGAGGCGGGCGAGCGCGGGCGTGAGCTCGGCACCCAGCTCTTCGAGGCGGCCGACACGCTGGCGACCTCCGGCTCGCTGCGGCGGGCGCTGACGGACCCGGCACGGACCGGTGACGCCAAGGCGCGCCTCGTCGGTGCCCTGTTCGACGGCAAGGTCGCCCCCGAGGCGGTCGACCTGCTCGCCGGGATGGTCCGCTCGCGGTGGTCCGCGGACGAGGACCTCGGCGCCGCCGTCGAGGAGCTCGCCACCGCCTCGGTGCTGTCCGCCGCGCAGTCGCGCGGCGTGCTGCTCGAGGTCGAGGAGGAGCTCTTCCGCACCGAGCGGCTGCTCGCCTCCGACCGGGAGCTGCGCGCGGCCCTCGCCAACAGGGACATCGCTCCCGAGCGACGAGCCGCCCTGATCGACTCCCTCATCGCCGAGCGCGCCAGTGCCGAGACCCGCCTCATCGTGCGGCGTCTCGTCACCACCCCGCGCGCCGGCTCGCTCGCCAGCGCCCTGCGGCGCGTGGGTGAGCTCGCGGCCGCCCGGCGTGACCGGGTCGTCGCGAACGTGACGGCGGCCTCGCCGCTCACCCAGGCGCAGGAGGCCCGGCTCGCCGAGATCCTTCAGCGCGCCTACGGCAGCGCCGTCCAGGTCAACGTGGGCGTCGACCCGCAGGTCCTGGGCGGGATGCGCATCCAGGTGGGCTCCGAAGTCATCGACGGCACCACGCTCACCCGCCTGCAGGACGCCCGACGCCGCTTCGCCGGCTGACCCACCCCCGCACCACTTGACGAACCGCGACCACAGTCGCCAAGGAGAAGGAACCGCAATGGCCGAGCTGACGATCAAGCCCGAGGAGATCAGGGCGGCGCTGGACAGCTTCGTCGACTCCTACCAGCCGACCGAGGCCGTGGGGGAGGAGGTCGGGCGCGTCACCGTCGCCGGTGACGGCATCGCGCGTGTCGAAGGTCTGCCCGGCACGATGGCGAACGAGCTGCTCCGCTTCGAGGACGGCACCCTGGGCCTCGCCCTCAACCTCGACGTCCGGGAGATCGGCGTCATCGTCCTCGGTGAGTTCACCGGGATCGAGGAGGGCCAGGCCGTGCACCGTACGGGCGAGGTGCTCTCCACCCCCGTGGGTGACAACTTCCTGGGCCGCGTCGTCGACCCCACCGGCAAGCCGATCGACGGGCTGGGCCCGATCGAGGCCGAGGCCATGCGCGCCCTGGAGCTCCAGGCGCCCGGCGTCATGCACCGCAAGAGCGTCCACGAGCCGCTCCAGACCGGCATGAAGGCCATCGACTCGATGATCCCGATCGGTCGTGGCCAGCGTCAGCTCATCATCGGCGACCGTGGCACCGGCAAGACCGCCATCGCCGTCGACACGATCCTCAACCAGAAGGCGAACTGGGACAGCGGCGACCCGACCAAGCAGGTCCGCTGCGTCTACGTCGCGATCGGCCAGAAGGGCTCGACCATCGCCTCGGTGCGTGGCCGCCTCGAGGCGGCCGGCGCGCTGGAGTACACGACGATCGTCGCTGCTCCCGCTTCCGACCCGGCCGGCTTCAAGTACATCGCCCCCTACACCGGCTCGGCCATCGGGCAGCACTGGATGTACCAGGGCAAGCACGTCCTCATCGTCTTCGACGACCTGTCCAAGCAGGCCGAGGCCTACCGCGCCGTGTCGCTGCTGCTGCGCCGCCCGCCGGGCCGTGAGGCCTACCCGGGTGACGTCTTCTACCTGCATTCCCGTCTGCTCGAGCGCTGCGCGAAGCTCTCCGACGAGCTGGGCGCGGGCTCGATGACCGGCCTGCCGATCATCGAGACCAAGGCCAACGACGTGTCGGCGTACATCCCGACCAACGTCATCTCGATCACCGACGGCCAGATCTTCCTCCAGTCCGACCTCTTCAACTCCGACCAGCGCCCCGCCGTCGACGTCGGTATCTCGGTGTCCCGCGTCGGTGGTGACGCGCAGGTCAAGGCGATGAAGAAGGTCTCCGGCACGCTGAAGATCACCCTCGCGCAGTACCGCTCGATGGCGGCCTTTGCGATGTTCGCCTCGGACCTCGACCCGACCACGCGCCAGCAGCTGACCCGCGGCGAGAAGCTCATGGAGCTGCTCAAGCAGCCCCAGTACTCGCCCTTCCCGGTCGAGGACCAGATCGCCTCCATCTGGGCCGGCACCAACGGCTACCTCGACGACGTCGAGACCAGCCACGTCCGCCGCTTCGAGAAGGAGATGCTCGACCACCTCCGCCGCTCGACCGACGTCCTCCAGACGCTCGCGACGACCGGCAAGCTCGAGAAGGAGACCGAGGACGCGATGCGCTCCGGCATCGAGGACTTCCGCAAGGGCTTCCTCGCCGGGGACGGCACGCTGTCCTCCGAGCCGGCCGCCCCCGAGGCCGACCCGCTGGTCGAGACCGAGCAGGAGCAGATCGTCGCCGAGAAGCGGGGCTGAGCGTGGGGGCCCAGCAGCGCGTCTACAAGCAGCGGATCCGCTCCACGCAGACGCTGAAGAAGATGTTCCGTGCGATGGAGCTCATCGCCGCCTCGCGGATCGGTCGCGCCCGCGACCAGGCGACCAAGGCCAGCCCGTACGCCGTCGCGCTCACCCGCGCGACGTCGGCGGTGGCCGCGCACGCGCACGTCGGTCACCCGATCCTGCGTGAGCGCACCGACACGAACCGCGTCGCGGTGCTCGTCCTGGCCGCCGACCGCGGCATGGCCGGCTCCTACACGGCCAGCGTCCTGCGGGCCGCCGAGCAGCTCACCGAGCGGCTCACGGACGAGGGCAAGGAGATCGACCTCTACGTCGTCGGGCGTCGCGGGATCGGCTACTTCACCTTCCGCGGCCAGCGGATCGTCAAGAGCTGGGAGGGGCAGTCGGACAAGCCGGACGCTCAGCTCGCGCGCGACATCTCCGAGACGCTCCTCGAGGCCTTCCTCGCGCCGGCCGACGCCGGCGGCGTAGGCGAGCTGCACATCGTCTTCACGAAGTTCGTCTCCATGGTCAGCCAGGAGCCCTTCGTGCGTCGGATGCTGCCGCTGGAGATCGTCGAGGGCGTGGCCGAGGCCGGCGCCAAGCCGCTGCCGCTGTACGAGTTCGAGCCGTCCCCCGACGCCGTCCTCGACCAGCTGCTGCCGCTGTACGTGCGCAGCCGCATCTACAACGCCCTCCTGCAGGCAGCCGCCTCCGAGCTGGCGAGCCGGCAGCGGGCCATGCACACCGCCGTCGAGAACGCCGAGGACCTCATCGCCACGTACACGCGGCTGGCGAACTCCGCACGACAGGCCGAGATCACTCAGGAGCTCACCGAGATCGTCTCGGGAGCCGACGCACTGGCAGCGAGCTGAACGTGCGTACCCAGTCCACTGCCGCCCGCATCGAAGGAAACTGACATGACTGCCACGACGACCGACTCCAGCACCGAGCAGGCCGCGCCCGGCGTCGGCCGCATCGCCCGGGTCACCGGACCGACGATCGACGTCGAGTTCGCCCCCGACGAGATCCCCTCGATCTACAACGCGCTCGTCGCGACGGTGGACAAGTCCACCATCGGCCAGGGCGAGGGCATGCTCGAGATGACCTTCGAGGTCAACCAGCACCTTGGTGACAACCTCATCCGCGCGGTCGCCCTCAAGCCGACCGACGGCCTGGTCCGTGGCATGCAGGTGCGCGACACCGGCAGCCCGATCACCGTGCCCGTCGGCGACATCACCAAGGGCCACGTGTTCGACGTGACCGGTCAGCCGCTCAACCTCAAGGAGGGCGAGACGCTCGAGGTCACCGAGCGCTGGCCCATCCACCGCAAGCCCCCGAGCTTCGACCAGCTCGAGTCCAAGACCCAGATGTTCGAGACGGGCATCAAGGTCATCGACCTCCTCACCCCGTACGTCCAGGGTGGGAAGATCGGTCTCTTCGGTGGTGCGGGTGTCGGCAAGACGGTCCTCATCCAGGAGATGATCCAGCGCGTGGCGCAGGACCACGGTGGTGTGTCGGTGTTCGCCGGCGTCGGTGAGCGCACCCGTGAGGGCAACGACCTGATCATGGAGATGGAGGAGGCCGGCGTCTTCGACAAGACTGCGCTCGTCTTCGGCCAGATGGACGAGCCGCCGGGCACGCGTCTGCGCGTGGCCCTCTCCGCGCTGACGATGGCGGAGTACTTCCGCGACGTCCAGCAGCAGGAGGTGCTGCTCTTCATCGACAACATCTTCCGCTTCACGCAGGCCGGCTCCGAGGTCTCCACGCTGCTGGGCCGCATGCCCTCCGCGGTGGGGTACCAGCCGAACCTCGCCGACGAGATGGGCATCCTCCAGGAGCGCATCACCTCCACGCGCGGCCACTCGATCACCTCGCTGCAGGCGATCTACGTCCCCGCCGACGACTACACCGACCCGGCCCCGGCGACGACCTTCGCCCACCTGGACGCCACGACCGAGCTCTCGCGTGACATCGCCTCGCGTGGTCTCTACCCGGCCGTGGACCCGCTGACCTCGACCTCCCGCATCCTCGACGCGCAGTTCGTGGGCCGCGAGCACTACGAGGTCGCCATCCGCGTGAAGTCGATCCTCCAGAAGAACAAGGAGCTCCAGGACATCATCGCGATCCTCGGTGTCGACGAGCTCTCCGAGGAGGACAAGGTCACCGTCAACCGGGCCCGTCGCATCGAGCAGTTCCTCTCGCAGAACACCTACACCGCGGTGAAGTTCACCGGTGTCGAGGGCTCGACCGTGCCGGTGGCCGAGACCGTCGAGGCCTTCCGTCGCATTGCCGACGGCGAGTACGACCAGGTCCCCGAGCAGGCCTTCTTCAACATCGGTGGCATCGAGGACCTCGAGCGCAACTGGTCGAAGATTCAGAAGGAGTCCTGACCCGTGGCCCTCACGGTGCAGATCGTGGGTCCTGACCGGACCCTGTGGAGCGGGGACGCGGCCTCGGTCAGCGTCCCCGCCGCGGACGGCGTGCTGGGCATCCTGCCCGGCCGCCAGCCGGTGCTTGCCGTGCTGCGGCCGGGCAAGGTCACCATCAGCCAGGCGGGGGGCGCCTCGGAGTCGGTGGACATCCACGGTGGGTTCGTGTCGTGCGACGACGACGACGTCATGATCGTCGTCGACGAGCAGGACGAGCGGCGCGCGGACCACGCCGAAGCCGCCGTCGAGCACTAGGAGCGGCCGCTGTGGGCTGGACGTGGCTGCTGTGGCTGCTCGTCCTGCTCGCCGTGCTCGCGCTGCTGGTCGGGCTGTGGATGCTCGTGCGCGTGCGAGCGTTGGGACGGGTGGTCGGTTCCTTCTCCTGCGCGTGGCGCGCCGCCGAGTCCCAGGACTGGTCGAGCGGGGTGGCCGTGTACGGGGTGGAGCGGATCGACTGGTACCGGATCCTCTCCCTGCGCCCCGGCCCGGCAGCGCGGTGGCGGCGCAGCGAGCTCGTCATCGAGCCGGGACGCCGGGTGCTGCCCGGCAGTGCGTGGGGGGCGGTGGAGGTGGAGTGCCACGTCGGTGGTGACAGCTTCTCCCTCGCGCTCGAGGGCGACGCCCTGGCGGGCCTGACGAGCTGGCTCGAGTCCAGCCCGCCCGTCGACCGCGGCGCCGCCTGACCCGCCCTCGCTTTCTGCAGCGCCCCAGCTCCTGCATCGCCGAGAGCTGACTTATTACTCGCGACGTCGTCGGAGGTAACCCCACGTGCGCACCGTCATCGCCCGCTGCTCGGTGGACTACACCGGCCGGCTCGACGCCCACCTCGCCCTGGCCACCCGCCTCCTCATGGTCAAGGCCGACGGCTCGGTGCTCGTCCACTCCGACGGCGGCTCCTACAAGCCGCTCAACTGGATGAGCCCGCCGTGCCGGCTCGAGGTCGGGCAGCCCGAGGCCGAGGACGCCGCCGCGGGTGTCCAGGAGGTCTGGACGGTCCAGAACACGAAGACCGACGACCGGCTCGTCGTCAAGATCCACGAGGTCGTGCACGACGGCACCTACGACCTCGGGGTCGACCCCGGCCTCGTCAAGGACGGCGTGGAGGCCCATCTCCAGGTGCTCCTCGCCGAGCAGATCGAGCTGCTCGGCCCGGGCCACCGTCTGGTCCGCCGCGAGTTTCCGACGGCGATCGGCCCGGTCGACATCCTCGCCCGCGACCCGCAGGAGCGGGCGGTGGCGGTGGAGATCAAGCGCCGCGGCGAGATCGACGGCGTGGAGCAGCTGACCCGCTACCTCGAGCTGCTCAACCGTGACCCGCACCTCACGCCGGTCCAGGGCGTCTTCGCGGCCCAGGAGATCAAGCCCCAGGCGCGCGTCCTGGCCGAGGACCGCGGCATCCGCTGCGTCGTCCTGGACTACAACGCCATGCGCGGCCTCGACGACCCCGACACCCGCCTGTTCTGAGTGCCCGCGCCTCGCGGCGGTTGGCATGATGGGGGGATGAGCACTGCCTCCCCGCGCGTGGTCCGCGGACGTGTCGTCACCCCCACCGCCGTCCTGGACGACGGCGCCGTCGCGTGGGAGGACGACCGCCTCACCTGGGTCGGGAACGCCGGTGAGGCACCCGCCGCGCTGCGCGAGGCCGTCGCCGCCGCCACGCCCGTCGACGGTTACGTCCTGCCGGGCCTCGTCGACCTCCACTGCCACGGCGGTGGCGGGGCCAGCTTCCCGGACGCCGAGGACCTCGACACCGCGCGCGTCGCCGTCGCTGAGCACCTGCGCCACGGCACCACCTCCCTCGTCGCTTCCCTCGTCACCGCGGCGCCGCAGGTCCTGCGCCAGCGCACCGGCGTCCTCGTCGCGCTCGCCGAGGCGGGGGAGATCGCCGGTATCCACTACGAGGGCCCCTTCATCTCCGCCGACCGGTGCGGCGCCCAGAACCCCGCCGCGATCCAGCAGCCGGACGCCGCGTTCACCCGCGAGCTGCTCGCCCTCGGCCGCGGCCACGTCGTCACGATGACCCTCGCCCCCGAGGCCGCCGGCGTCACGGGGGAGGACGGCGTCGCCGGCGCGCTCGCCGCGGGCGGCGCGCTGCCCTCCTTCGGCCACACCGTCGCCACCGCCCCGCAGGCGCGTGCCGCCGTCGTCGAGGCCGGGCGGATGCTCGCCGACGCGCCCGCCGCCCGGTCCGCGCGCCCCACGGTCACCCACCTGTGCAACGGGATGAACCCCATGCACCACCGCGAGCCCGGCCCCATCCCCGAGTTCCTCGCCGCCGCCGCCGACGGCCGCCTCGTCATCGAGCTCATCGCCGACGGCACCCACCTGGACCCCTCCCTCGTGAGGAGCTTCATGGAGATCGCCGGCCGGGAGAACGTCGCCCTCGTCACCGACGCGATGGCCGCCGCCGGCATGCCCGACGGCGACTACCAGCTCGGCTCGCTGGCCGTCACCGTCGCCGACGGCGTCGCGCGCCTCACCGGCGGCACCTCGATCGCGGGCGGCACCGCGCACCTCATCGACGTCGTCCGCACGACCGTCGCCGGGGGAGTGGACCTCGTCGACGCCGTGTACTCGGCCGCCACCACCCCTGCCGCCGTCCTCGGCGACGACGGCGTCGGGGCGCTCGAGGCGGGCCGGCGAGCCGACGTCGTGGTCACCGATGCCGACCTGCGGCCCGTGCGCGTCGTCAAGGGAGGGGTGGAGCTGTGATGTGGGAGGACTTCCGCTGGGGCGTGGCCACGGCCGCCTACCAGGTCGAGGGCGCGGCCCGGGAGGATGGGCGCGGACCGTCGATCTGGGACACGTTCTCCCACACGCCCGGGCGGGTGCAGGGTGGTGACACGGGCGACGTCGCCGTCGACCACTACCGCCGCTGGCGCGAGGACGTCGCGCTCATGTCCCGGCTCGGGGTGCAGGCCTACCGCCTGTCGATCTCGTGGCCGCGGGTCCAGCCCGGCGGCCGCGGCCCCCTGAACCCTGAGGGGGTGGCCTTCTACCGCGCGCTCCTCGACGAGCTGCGCGCCCGCGGTATCGCGCCCGTCGTCACGCTGTACCACTGGGACCTGCCGCAGGAGCTGGAGGACGCCGGCGGCTGGCCGAGCCGTGACACCGCCTACGCCTTCGCGGAGTACGCCCGTCTCATGGCGCGTGAGCTGGGTGACCGCGTCGCGCTGTGGACCACCCTCAACGAGCCGTGGTGCACCGCCTTCCTGGGCTACGCCTCCGGCGTCCACGCCCCGGGGCGCACCGAGCCGGCCGCCGCCCTCGCCGCGGCGCACCACCTCAACCTCGCCCACGGTCTGGCGACGGTCGCCATTCGCGAGGAGCTCGGGGAGGACACCCCCGTCTCGATCTCCCTCAACCTCCACGTCACCCACCCCGCCGACCCGGAGTCCGGGCCGGACCTCGAGGCCGTCGCGCAGGTCGACGCCGTCGGCAACCACGTCTTCCTCGGCCCGGTCATGGACGGCAGCTACCCCACGCGGCTGCTGCGTGACACCGCGCACCTCACCGACTGGTCCTTCGTCCAGCCCGGCGACCTCACCATCACGCGCCAGCGGCTGGACGTCCTGGGCCTCAACTACTACTCGACCCAGCTCGTGCGCCGGCACGTCGGTGCGGGCGCCGCCCCGCGCGCCGACGGGCACGGCGCAGCGAACGCCTCGCCGTGGGTGGGCACGGAAGAGGACGTCGAGTTCCTCCCCGTCGACCCGCCGCACACGGCGATGGGCTGGAACATCCGCCCCGAGGCCCTGGAGGAGCTCCTCCTCGCCCTCGACAACGCCTACCCCGACCAGCCGCTCATGGTCACCGAGAACGGCGCCGCCTTTGACGGCGACGTGCCGGTGGACGGCCGCGTCCACGACACCGCGCGCGTGGCCTACCTCCACTCCCACATCGCTGCCGCCCTGCGGGCCCGGGAGGCAGGCGTGGACCTGCGCGGCTACCTCGCGTGGTCCTTCGTCGACAACTTCGAGTGGGCCTACGGCTACTCCAAGCGCTTCGGCATCGTCCACGTCGACCTCGACTCCCAGCAGCGCACCCCCAAGGACTCGGCGCTGTGGTACCGCGAGCTCATCCGCTCCGGGCGACTGCCCGGCGTGGAGGAGGCCGCGGCGCTGCCGCCGCTGGAGGGCTGATGGCCCGCGCGCGCCGGGGACGCAAGCGCCCCTACGGGGACGCCCACGTCCCGCTGGACCCCGACCGTCTCGGCGGCGTCGTCCGCAGCGAGACGGGCCCGCAGGGGGAGACGTACACGGTGCGCACCGTGCGCGGCGGGGAGAAGTCCTACCGCTGCCCCGGGTGCCAGCAGCTCATCCCGCCCGGGACCGGCCACGTCGTCGCGTGGCCCACCGAGGCGCTCCTCGGACCAGGGCTGGAGGAGCGCCGCCACTGGCACACCGCCTGCTGGGCCCGCCGCTGAGGCGCGCCGCCCGCCGGCACGCCGCATTCTTGACGACGGGCCGAGGCGCGCCAGCCGCTCGCACACCCCGTTGCTGGTGCCGCCGCTGAGGCGTACGCCACCCGCCGGCACACCCTGCCCGCTGGCGCTGCGGCTGAGCCCACAGGCTCAAGTGCTCAACGTGGCAGGTACGCGTCCCACAGGGGCTGGGCCACGGCGGGGGAGAGGGGACGCGGCGGCGGCGCCCCGCGGATCGTGGCCACGGCTCCACCACCCTTGGCCGCCGTGGGTGACGTGATCCTCACGTCGGCGGACCGTCCTCCCGGTGGACCGGCGGTCACCCCAGCTGCCTGTGGAGCAGCCGGCGAGATCGTGACACCGGGTGCGTCGGGCAGGAGCGGCCCAGGGTCCCCTCTGGCGGAGGTGCCGATGTGGCGGCCGTCGCGGTGGTGGAAGTCGAAACCGTCCGGGAGCGTCGTGATGACGACGTCGAGCTCGTGGACCCGGTGGTGGTGGTAGCTGCAGAGCGTGATGCCCTCGGCGAGGCTCGTGCGCCCGCCCCGGGAGAACCAGGTGATGTGGTGGACCTCGGACCAGGACGCGCGCCGCCGGCAGCCAGGCCACCTGCAGTGGCGGTCGCGGGTGGTGATCGCCCGCCGGAGCTCCTTGGTGTAGGTGCGCTGGGTCCGGCCGACGTCCAGGGGCACCCCCGCGGCGTCCATGACCATGCGGGTCATCTCGCTGTCGCACATGAGCCGCTCCAGCTCGCCGAGGGGCACGACCGTGCCGTCCTCGAGCTGCCCCGGCGGCACGTCCGGCCAGGGTGGACGTGGCCCGTCGGGACAGGTCGCGAACGTGCGCCGCCGCGCCAGGATGCCGACCCACGTCGCCTCCGGGACGAGCACGGCCAGGTGTGGCCGCACCTGCGCACCGTTGAGGTCCGAGCCCACCTGCAGGGTCCGGCTCGCCATGGTGGACAGGGCGTCGGCCATCCGCTGCTCACGGGTGCGTTCGTCGTCGGCTGTGGGCCGGCCGGTAACGGCCTCCAGCGCGATGCGGAGCTCGTCACCGGCGACGGGGTCGAGGAAGAACTCCCCGGCCACCCCGCCGGCGTGCTGGCGCATGGTGAGGGACCGGCGACGGCGGACGGCCTCGAACTCGGCCTGTGCGGCCGCGGCGTCCACCCGGGCGGCCCAGGCCTTGGCCTCCTTGCCCAGCTCGGGCGCCGTGAGGCCGCGGCTCGTCGCCCGCTCGAGGAGGGTGTCCAGGCCGCCGCCGGCCAGCGCGTCCTGCACCTCGGGGGACGCCTTCTCGCGGAGGCGGGTGAGCGCCCTGGCGTGCTCCAGGGTCACCTCGCCCCGCTCCACCGCCTCGGCGACCGCGGGCATGGCCTCGAGCCCCTCGGCGAGCCGGAGGTCCCCGAGCGCCGCGCCGCGGCCGATGCCGGTCGAGCGCGAGCGGTAGTCGGCGAAGTCCCGGTCCTGCACCGAGCCCCAGCGACCGTCCTTCCTGTGGGCGAGGAGGACCTGGCCCCGGTAGACGGTGAGCTCCTGGATCGCCGCGTCGAGCTCGGCCACGACCGCCTCGAGGTCCTCTCCTGGCCACCCACCGGCGCCCGTCCCGGGAGCGCCCGAGAGGAGGGCCGCCACCCCGGCGCGCGCCTGCCGGGCGAGCGGGGCAGGGCCGGTGGGCGACGTCGTCGTCGTGGTCATGACCGGCACCTCCCCTGGTCGAACGCTTGTACAAAGCGTACGACGTGCCACTGACATCGGGCCCGGGCTGGCTCCCACGCCGCCGCCCGGTGACCGGCCCGCGAAGAAGCGCTTCTCCACCTGTTGCCGGAGCCGTGGTGCGCCGATAGTGTCGCGATCTGGCAAGGGTGCCGGGACGATTGGGCGAAGGGACGACGGATGGCGCCGCACGACGGCACGAGCACGAGCGGACCCTCCGGTGGCTGAGTCCGTCACGCTGGGCGCGGGAGGCTCGCCGTCCGCTGCCGGTCGAACGCGCAAGAGCCGGCGCAACGTGCGCTACAACCGCCGCGAGGCCCTTACCGGTCTCCTCTTCATCTCCCCGTGGATCGTCGGCTTCCTCATCTTCACCGCGGGCGCCATGGTGTGGAGCCTGTTCATCGCCTTCAGCGACTACAACCTCGCCACCGGGGCGATGCGCCCCGTGGGCACCCGCAACTTCGAGAACCTCATCGAGGACCCCCGGGTGGCGACCTCGCTGGCGAACACGCTCTTCTACGCGATCATGCTCGTCCCGCTCGAGATCGTCTTCGCCCTCACGCTGGCCCTCCTGCTGTCCAGGCTGGGGCGGGGCAGCGGCGTCTTCCGCACGATCTACTACCTGCCGAAGATGACCCCGGCCGTCGCGACCGCCGCCGTCTTCTTCCTCCTGCTCAACGGCAACACCGGCGCCATCAACCAGGGCCTCGCCGCGATCGGCATCGACGGCCCGCAGTGGCTCGTCGACCCGGACTGGGTCAAGCCCTCGATCGTCCTCATGTCGCTGTGGGCGGTGAGCGGCACGATGGTCATCTTCCTCGCCGCCCTCAAGAACGTGCCCCAGGAGCTCTACGAGGTCTCCTCGATCGACGGCGCCGGGCCGGTGCGCCAGTTCTTCTGGATCACCCTCCCGATGATCTCCCCGGCGCTGTTCTTCAACGTCATCGTCCTGAGCATCGCCGCGTTCCAGACCTTCGACCAGGCGTACCTCCTGTTCTGGCGCGACCAGAACAACGCCGCCCCGGAGGCCTCGCTCTTCTACGCCGTGTACCTCTTCCAGCAGGCCTTCCGGCAGTTCAACTTCGGCTTCGCCTCGGCGATGGCCTGGCTGATGTTTGTCATCATCATGATCGTCACGGTCATCCAGGTGCGCGTCGGCAACCGGCTCGTCTTCTACGAGGGGCAGCGCTGATGTCGGCTCTCAACTCACCCGAGGCGGTCGTCGCCACCGACCGCATCGCCGACGAGGCGGCCGGCACCGAGCGCTACGGCACCCGACGACGGCGCAGGCCCCCGTTCCGGTTCACGCCCGGCAAGGTCGTGCTGTGGGTGCTCGTCATCCTCTTCACCCTCGTCTTCATGTACCCCTTCGCGTGGCTGCTGGCCGCCAGCCTCAAGCCGCGCGGGCAGGTCTTCGACAACAAGCTCATCCCCGAGACCTTCGTGTGGTCGAACTACGCCGACGTCTGGGAGCAGCTCCCGCTGACGAGCTGGCTGTTCAACAGCCTCGCGATCGCGCTCCTCGCCGCCTCCACCGTGGCGGTCTCGAGCACGATGGTCGCCTTCGGCTTCGCGCACTTCCGCTTCCCGGGGCGCAACGCCCTCTTCGGGCTCGTGCTCGGCACGATGATGCTGCCCGGCGCCGTGACGATGGTGCCGACCTACCTCATCTGGAAGGAGATCGGCCTGCTGGGCACGTGGGCCCCGCTGTGGGCCTTCAACCTCTTCGGCTCGGCGTTCTACATCTTCCTCCAGCGCCAGTTCCTCCTCGGCCTGCCGCGCGAGCTCTTCGAGGCGGCGCGGATGGACGGGGCCAACTACTGGCGGATCTTCTGGCGGATCGTCATGCCGCTGTCGGTCCCCTCGTTCATCATCGTCTTCCTCTTCGAGTTCCAGGCCAGCTGGAACAACCTCCAGGCGGCGCTCATCTACCTCAACGCCGGCGGCGTCGAGGACTTCACCGCGCCCCTCGGCATCGCCTACGCGATGACCCGCTACAGCCCGACGGCGGGCGGCCATGGCGACTACCAGTACGTCATGGTCGCCTCGCTCCTCGTCACCCTGCCGATGCTCGTCCTGTTCGCCTTCGGGCAGCGGTACTTCATCGAGGGCATCGCGACCACCGGCCGCAAGGGGTGAGGCGGTCTCCCCAGGAGCCCCGCCGTCCACCCTCCACCGTGAGAAAGGGAACGACATGAACAGGCGTCACTCCACACTCGTCGCGACAGGGGTGGTCCCGGCCCTCCTGCTCCTCGCGGCCTGCGGCGGTTCCGACGACGGCGGCGGCTCGGGCGACGGCGAGAGCGCCTCCTTCTCCGCCGAGGCCACCGGCGCCATCGACGCGTGGGCCTTCGACAACGCCGACGACGTCGGCCAGGCCCGTCTAGACCACGCCGAGGAGACCCTCACCGAGCTCGACATCCAGCTCGACCCCACGGGCTTCGACGCCCAGAAGTTCACCACCCGCATCGCCAGCGGGGACGTGCCCGACGTCGTCCAGATGGACCGCCGCTACGTCGGCACCTACGCCGCCCAGGGGCTCATCCAGCCCCTCGACCAGTGCTTCGAGGCCCACGAGGTCGTGCCCGACGAGCACTGGTACCCCTTCGTCGTCGACGACGTGCGGTGGCAGGACCAGGTGTGGGCGACCCCGCAGTTCTACCAGCCCCCCGCGGTGCTGCTGAACCGGGACGTCATGAGCGCGGCCGGGGTGGAGGACGAGGCCATCGACACCTCGAACCTCGACGTCCTCCTGCCCGCCGTCGAGGCGATGTACGCCGCGAACGGGAACAACCCGAGCACGCTCGGCTTCGACCCGCAGCCCACCGGCCAGGCCCCGCTGTGGGTGCTCGGCATGGGCGGCTCCCTCACCGACGAGGACGGCGCCCCCACCCTGGACGACCCGGCCAACGTCGTCGCGATCGAGCACGTCAAGGCGATCATCGATGCCCAGGGCGGTTACGCGCCCTACAAGAGCTTCGCGGACTCCTTCGACTTCTTCGGCGAGCAGAACCAGTTCGTCGCCGACCAGGTCGGTGCGCAGATCAACGCGCAGTGGTACCCCAACGTCCTGTCGCCCTACGTCGACCAGGTCGAGCTCGGCGCCGTGCCCTTCCGCGACGCGGACGGGGAGAACTTCTCCGTCGCCGGCGGGACGGCCTTCGTCGTGCCGGTCGGGGCGGAGAACCCGGACGGGGCGTGCGCGTGGATGGTCGAGGTGACCTCCCTCGACGCGTGGACGGCGGCGGGCGAGGCTCGCGCGGCCACCATCGCGGAGGAGGGTGGCGTCAACACCGGGCTGTTCACCGGCTCGCCCGAGGCCGACCAGGCCATCCGCGAGGCCCACGTGCAGCCCTCCGGCAACGACGCCTTCGACCAGGTCATCGAGACCTACTACGAGGTCGTCGAGTACGGGCAGTCCTTCGGCGCCTCGCCGGTGGGCCAGGAGATCACCAACGAGCTGACCAACGCGATGACGGCGGCGCTGCTCGAGGACAAGACGCCCGAGGAGGCGCTCGCCGACGCGCAGGCGACCGTCATGCGGGCCTACGAGAACGTCAGCACCGACTGACCGGTCCTCCCGGGCCGCACGTGACTGCGTGCGGTCCGGGACACCCGCATGCCATGCTCGGAGGATGAGCACCGCACCTCTCGCCCTGCACCGCCACGGGCCGCCGAGCGGACTGCCCCTCGTCCTGCTCCACGGCTTCCCGCTGGACGCGCGCATGTGGGACGACGTCGTCGCGCAGCTGCCCGACGTCCCCGTCCTCACCCTCGACGCTCCCGGCTTCGGCGCCTCCCCGCCTCCCGACGACGTCGCCGCGGCGGTCTCCCGGCAGCCCGGCCCGTCGCTGGAGACCTACGCGGACGCCGTCGCCGCGACCCTGCGCGGCGAGGGGGCCGACCGCGCCGTCGTCGCCGGCCTGTCGATGGGCGGCTACGTCACGCTCGCGCTCGCGGAGCGGCACCGTGGGCTGCTCGCCGCCGTCGGGCTCCTCGACACGCGGGCCGACGCCGACGGCGCCGACGCCCGCGCCAATCGGCTGCGGATGGCCGAGGAGGCTGGGCGCAGCGGCGCGGACGCAGTGGCCGAGATGGTCGACGTCGTGCTGGGGGAGACGACGCGGGCCGAGCGGCCGGAGGTCGTCGACCGCGTGCGCGGGTGGGCGGCGCAGGGGACGCCGGCCGGGATCGCGTGGGCGCAGCGGGCGATGGCCGCCCGGCCGGCCCGGATGAGCGCGCTCGAGGACCTCGAGGTGCCCGGCCTCGTGCTGCGCGGCGCGGAGGACCTCACGAGCACGCAGGAGGCCGCCGAGGCGATGGCGCGGGCCCTGGGTGGTGGGTCCGAGCTCGTCGTCGTCCCCCGCGCGGGGCACATGAGCGCGGTCGAGGACCCGGCCGCCGTCGCGCAGGCGCTCCGGCGGCTGCACGCCTCCGTGGCCTGAGGGGCCCGCCCGGCTCAGCCGAGCGTGCGCCAGCCGGGGAGCAGGCGTTCGAGCGCGTCCGGCAGGTCGATGGACTGCCCGTCCCGGCCGCCGGCACCGAGGACCATGGGTGGCGGGGTGGGCTGCAGCGCGACGCCGCGCAGCCGCTCACGCAGGCCGAGCGGGGCGGTGAGGACGTAGAAGTCGCCGTCGGTGCTCAGCCCTGCGGAGCGGTCGGTCCGCAGGTACCAGCCGGTGAGTGCGCTGCGGGCCTCGCCGCGGCCGCCGTAGCCACGCACCCGCAGGGGCTCGGCCGGAAGCCGGTCGCGGGCGACGGCCGCGAAGTCGCGGAGCAGCCGGGCAGCGCGCTCGTGCTCAGCGCGTTGGCGCTGCTCGAGCATGTCGGCGTGGACGGCCGCGGCCTCCCGCCGCTGCCGCGCCCAGTCGCGCTCGTCGCTCACCGTCCCAGCGTAGACGGCCGCGCCGACGGCCGGCCGGAGGTGCCGGCCGGCCACCGGTCGCGGTCAGCCCTCGCGCTGCGAGCGACGGCTGTCGGACCGGGCGGCGTCCTCGTCCTGGGTCTTGCCGTGGGACAGCCGCAGCGCGCGGCCACGCTCGACGTCCTCCTCGTGCTGCTTGGCCTTCTTGTCCGAAGCCTTGGTGTCGCGCGCCGGCAGCTGGATCTTCTCCTCCGCCTCGATCCCGGCCTGGAGCTCGCGTCCCCGCTCGAGCTCGGCGTCGAACTCGGCACCGAAGAGCAGCGCGAGGTTCATGATCCACAGCCACAGGAGGAAGATGATGATGCCGGCCAGCGCGCCGTAGGTCTTGTTGTAGCTGCTGAAGTTCGCGACGTAGAAGCCGAGAGCGACCGTCGCCAGTGCGGCGACGACGATGGCGATGACGGCGCCGATGCTGACCCACCGGATCTTCGGCTGCTTGACGTTCGGCGCGCCGTAGTAGAGCAGCGTGATGATGAGGATGACGATGAGGAGCAGCACCGGCCACTTCGCGATGTTCCACACGGTCACCGCGGTCGAGCCGAGCCCGATGAGATCACCCACGCTCTGCGCCACGGGTCCGCTGACCACGAGGATGACGATGGCCACCGCGACGAGCAGGAGGAGGATGAGGGTGAGGAGGTAGGTCCACGGGCGCAGCTTCCAGATCGGCCGCCCCTCCGGGATCTCGTAGATCTTGTTCATCGCCTTGGCGAAGGCGGTGACGTAGTTCGACGCCGTCCACAGTGCGACGAGGATGCCGAGGACCAGGCCGATCCCGGGGGCGCCGACGTTGGTGATGCTGTCGATGATCGGTTCGAGCTGCTTGTAGGTGTCCGCGGGAAGGGTGTCCTGCAGCAGCGTGGTGATCTGGCTGGTGCCCTGCTCCCCCTGGCCCACGAGGGCGAGGATCGACGCCAGTGCGATGAGCGCCGGGAAGATCGAGAGAACCGCGTAGTACGTCAGGCCCGCGGCGAGAGTGGTGCAGTCGTCCCGGATGAACTCGCGCAGCGTCTTGCGCAGCACGTACGCCCACGACGGCTTGCGGATGTCAGTGGGGGAGTCCGGCTTGCTCGGGTGCTCGGGCTCGTGGCGGTCGTTCATCGTCACTCCTGTCGTCGCGGTAGGAGCCAGCGTGGGCGCGGCCTGCATGCTCCGCAACCGGGGGCACCGGGTGGCCTACCGTGTGCCCATGGCCGGTCCTCTCCACATTCGCGCGGCGCGTCCCGACGACGCCGCTGCGCTCGCCGTTCTCCACGTCCGCGCCTGGCGCGAGACCTACGCCGAGGAGGTGCCGGAGCACGTCTACGCCCGCATGGAGGAGGAGGGTCCGGACCGCTGGGCGAGGCGCCTGGAGGACCCCGACGCGAGCACCACGTGGGTGGGCACGGCCCGGGAGACCGGCGAGCTCGTCGGCTTCTCCCGCGCCGAGGCCACCGGCACCGGGGAGGTGCGGCCGCTCCTCCTGTCGGGGCTCTACGTCCTCGCTCGCTGGCACGGGCAGGGGCTCGGCCAGGCGCTCCTCGAGCACGCGATCGGCGACGCGCCCGCCTACCTGTGGGTGGCCGAGGGTAACGAACGTGCCCAGCGCTTCTACGAGCGCAACGGTTTCGTCCTCACCGACGAGCGTCGCGTCGAGGAGCGCTTCGGCGGCATCGCCGACCTCCGTATGGTCCGCTAGCCGGCGTCAGGACATGACGGCGACGGCGTAGACGGCGAAGACCGCCAGGTGCGCCGCGCCATGGGTGGCGGTGACGCGTGGCGCGGAGAAGGTCGCCACCGAGAGCAGCAGGCTGACGCCCAGCAGCAGGAGGTTGACCGGCGACTCGGCGAGCACGACGGTCTGCCCGGTGAGCATGCCGATGACGAGGACGGCGGGGATCGTGAGACCGACCGTGGACACCAGGGCGCCGTGGCAGAGGTTGCTCACCCGCTGGACCTCCCCGGCGAGGGCCGCCCGCACGGAGGTGATCGACTCCGGCAGGAAGACGATCATCGCGATGAGGACACCGGCCAGCGCGGTGGGGGCGCGGAGCCGGCCCAGCCCGTCGTCGAGGAGGGCGGCCATGTCGTGGGAGAGCAGGACGATCGGCAGGACGGTCGCGACGAGCAGCCCGGCGCGCAGCAGGAGCTCGGTGCGGTGCTCGGCGACGACGGCGCGGACACCGGTCCGCGCGGCCGTGCCCTCGTGCGGCACCACGCCCGGGGTGACCTCACGGAAGTCGCCGGCCTGGGCGCCGGTCTGGCGGGCGAGGAAGAAGGCGTAGAGCGCCACCGTGACGACGACGACGGGCACCGCCTGCCCCGACGTGTACGCGCCGCCGGTGCCGAGGACGGCCGGGACCGCAAAGGCGAGCGCGACGAGGACGACGAGCATCGCGTGGTACTGCGAGGTGCCGGTCCGGTTGGGCGCGAGGCCGCCGTGCCTGCGCCCGCCGACGAGGAGCGCGAGCCCGATGACCAGGTTGAGGATGATCATCGAGACGGCCATGACGGAGTCGCGGGCGATCGTCGCGTGCTCACCCGGGCCGAGCATGACGGCGGAGATGAGGATGACCTCGATGACGACGATCGAGAGCGTGAGGACGAGGGAGCCGTAGGGGTCGCCCAGACGGCGCGCGAGGTGCTCGGCCTCGTGGACGACACCGAAGGCGCACACGAGGACGACGCCGACGATGGCCGTGAGCGCGGTGACGAGCACCGGCCCGGTGACGGGCGGTTCGAGGAGCGAGCCGGACAGGGCGAGGGCGAGGACGGCGCCCCAGCCGAGCAGCAGCCGCGCGACGGCGGCGGGCGTGAGGATGGAACGGACGGTGGACATGGCCGGGTCCTTCTGACGGGGCCGTCCCCGTAGTCGTGCTGGCGAGCGGGTCGTCCCGGCTCGCGGCGGCAGTCGTTCGCGCCGTGTCCAGGCTAGCCAAGAGCGCTCGCCCGTGCCGGCCTGGTGGGGTCCACCACTGGGTGTGGCTTTCGGGTCCTCAGGGGGACCCGAAGGCCACACCGCGTCAGCGTCGCTCGTCCTCCACGGCGGGGATGACGGCGGTCTCGCCCGAGATGGCGTCCATGACCTCGGTCCGCGGCTCGTGCTCGGACTTCTCCCCGGCCGGCTCCTCGGGGGCCGCGGGCGCGTCGACGTCCTCGACAGCGCTCGCAACCTCGTCGGCCTGCTCGACGACGGCCGCCTCGACGACGTCCGCGTCCTCGGCCGCCGTGACGTCGGCGTCCGTCACCGCGGCATCGCCTGCCTCGGCGTCGGCCGCCTCCGCACCGGGAGCCGCAGCCACGTCGGCGGCGCTCGCACCGGCCGCGACCTGGGCGGCGGCGCTTGCGTCGGTCGCGACCTGGGCGGCGGCAGCCTCGCTGGCGGCGCTTCCGTCGGCCGCGTCGGCGGCGTCATGATGGATCGCGGCGTCGTCCGACAGCCCCGGCACCGCGAGGGTGGCGGGTCCGGCGGGCGTCCGGGTGGCGAGGACGCCGCGGAGCTCGTTGAGGTAGGTGGTGATGTCCTCCCGCTGGCGGGCGAGGTCGGCGATCTCCGCAGCGAGCGTGTCGCGCTCGTTCTGCGCGGCCTCGGCGGCCTCGCGCAGCAGGCGCTCGGACTCCGCGCGCGCCTCGGCGAGGACCTGCTCCGCCTCCTCCCGCGCCTGCTCCACCCGGCGGGCTGCCGCGGCGTCGCCGTCGGCGATGACCGACTCAGTGCGGGCGAGGGCCTGGGCGAGACGCGCCTCGGCGTCGGTGGCCCGGCGCTCGGTCTCCTCGGCCAGCGCGGTGGTGGCGGCGCGGGCCTCGGCCTGGGCCGCGGCGGCGGCGCGCTCGGTCTCCTCGCGCAGCGTCGCGGCCGCGAGCTCGGCGCGGTGACGCAGCTGTTCCGCCTCGGCGCGCGCCTGCTCGAGGACGTTGTGCGCCTCCTGGTGGAGTGCGGTGGCCTCGGACCGAAGACGGGTGGCCTCGGCCTCCGCGGCGGTCCGCAGCTCGAGGACCTCCCGCTCGGCGGTGGCCCGGGTGAGCGCGAGCTCGCGCTCGAGGTCGGCCCGGCGGTGCTGCTCCTCGTCGCGGACGGTCTCCTGCACGCGCGCCGCCTCCCGCTCGGCGGAGGACACGATCTCCTCGGCCGTGCGCTGGGCGACCTCGAGGGCGGAGCCGGCCTGTCGCTGCGCGTCCTCGAGCGTCTCGAGGGACTCGCGGCGGGCGGCGGCGAGCCGCGAGGCGGTCTCGGACTCCGCGCGCTCGGTGAGCTCGGCGGCCCGCTGCTCCGCCGTCGCGACGGCCTGCGCCGCCTGCGCGCGGGCCCGGTCGACGACACCGGCGGACTGCTCCTCCGCGGACCGGAGCAGCTGCTCGATGCGCGCACCCAACCCCGCGTACGTGGGCTGGGCACGCTCGCGCAGCTCGCGCTGTGCCTGGGACAGCTCCCCGGACAGCCGCATGGTGCGCTCGTCGAGCGCCTCCACCTGCTGCCGGGCGCTGCCGAGCGCGGTCTCCAGGGCGTGCACCCGCTGGTCCACCTGCGCGCGGTCGTACCCGCGCATGACCACGGGGAACACGGACTGGTCCTCGCTCATCTGTCCTCCTGCTCAGGGGTCGGCACGCTCGTGCGGGCCGGGGTCAGCGTAACCGGGGCCCCCGACGGGCGACCGGGGCCATACCGAGCCCACGCGGGATCGTCGCACTTTGGTCACAACCTGATAACGCGACCCCCGCCACGGGCGGCGTATCCTGGGGCGTCGCACCCGCGCCCACCTGGGAGGAAGCCGCACCCCGTGACCCGACGCAGACTGCCCCTCATGCTCGCCCTGGCCGGCGTGCTCGTCATCGTGGCCTCCGTGATCGCAGCCGTCGTCGTGCGTTCCTCCGACACCGCGACGCTCACGCTCGGCGAGCGTCCCGACGTGCCCGTCATCGTGAGCGGCCCCGGCGTCCTCGACGCCGTCGGCCCCGACGTCACCGTGCGTGCCACGGCCGGTGACGACGAGCAGGTGGTCCTCGCCATCGGGCGCACCTCGGAGGTCGAGGCCTGGCTCGGCGATGCCGGCCACGTCCGGGTGACGGGCCTGTCCTCCTGGCAGGAGCTCACCACCGAGGTCGTCACCGGTGGCCCGCAGGCTGCCCCCACCGACGCCCCGGCCGAGGAGCCCGCGGAGGAGGCACCCGGACTTCCGGACCCCGCCGGCTCGGACCTGTGGGTCGTGGAGACCGTCTCGACCGGTTCCGCGGAGCTCAGCTGGTCCGACAGCCCTGGCCGCTGGAGCCTTGTCGCCGCGACCGACGGCACCGGCCCCGCGCCGGAGATCGAGCTCGAGTGGGACCGTCAGGTCAGCACCCCGTGGCTCGTCCCGGGGATCGTCGTCGGCGTCCTCGCCCTCGTGGCCGGCGTGACGATGCTCGTGCTCGACGTCCTCGCCCGCCGCGAGCGGGAGCGCCGCGACGCGGCCCGCGCGGAAGGCCCGACGCCGGCGCGCAGCATCACCGACACCGACCCCGGCACCGGTGAGCGCCTCACCCGCCGCCAGATCCGCGAGCTCGAGCAGGCGCTGGCCCGTGAGCGGGTCGAGGCCGACGGCGGAGCGGTGCCTCCGCCCGTCCCGCTCGCGCCCGGGGACAGGGACGTCGCAGGCGCCGGGCCCATCGACGGCACAAGTGCCTCCCCCGCGCCCGACGACGTGACCGGCGCGTGGGAGCCGGCCACTGCCGACGGCGACCTCGCACCCGAGGCGACCGTCGACGGCCTCGCCGACGAGCCCGAGCCGGAGCCTGTCGAGCCTGCGCCGGAGCAGGCCGAGCCCTTCGTGGCCGAGCGGGCCGAGCCCGCCGCGCAGGCCGAGCCCGCCGCGCCGCAGCCGCCCGAGCCGGAGCCGCACGAGCCCACGGTGCCGGCCGCGTCCGCACCTGAGGAGCCGGCAGGCACGCCGGACGGCGACGGCTCACCCGAGGACGACGACGGATACACCCCCGCCCCGCCGTCGTGGCGCTCGGTCTGGGGCTTCGGCGGCACCGCCGGCCCCCCCGCCCCACCCACCCTGCCCATGGACGACGACGGAGAGGAGCGACGATGACCGGCGCCACCCCCCACCCCCGACACAGGGGAGCCCGGCTTGCCGCCGGCGCCGCGGTCACCGCGCTGCTCCTCGCGGGTTGCGCGGAGGATGTCCCGCAGCCCGCGCCCGAGCCGGCCGCCACCGCGCCGCTGCCGGTGCTCGACGAGGACCGCATCGAGCGGATCCTCGCCGACGTCGAGGAGACCGTCGACGAGGCCGACGCCGCGCTCGACCCCGACCTGCTCACCGACCGCGTCACCGGCCCCGCGCTGGCGATGCGCCAGGCGGAGTACCGCCTCAGCGCCGCCTCCGACGGGGAGCGCACGCCCACCCCGCTGACGACCAACAGCCAGGTCGAGGTCGTCGCCGCCACCGACGAGTGGCCCCGCTCGCTCTACGTCGTCTCCCACGTGCCCGACGACGCGAACCTGCCGCTCCTGCTCGTCCTGACCCAGGACGACGCCCGCAGCCAGTACAAGCTGTGGTTCTGGACCACGCTGCTGCCGGGGGCGCAGACCCCGAGCACCGCGCGCCCCGACGCCGGCAGCCCCCAGCTGGCGCCCGACGCCGAGGGGCTGGTCGCCACCCCGCAGGAGACGGTGGCCCGCTACGCCGAGCTCCTGGCCGACCCGGACAGCGAGGTCTCCGCGCTCTTCGCCGAGGACCCCTTCCGCACCGGCTACGCCGAGATCATCTCCGCCCTGCGGAAGACCGTCGAGGTCGCCGGCGAGGTGCGCGCGAGCTACGAGGTGCGTGAGGGCTCCGTCTCGGCCATGCAGACCGCCGAGGGCGGCGCCCTCGTCGTCGGGGTCATCGACGCGCGCCTCACCCTGCGCCGCACGGTCGAGGGCTCGACCCTCGAGGCCGGCGGGGACCTCGGCATCCTCATGGAGCAGGACCCCCGCATCGACAACGAGGCAGGCGCCCACTACCTCGTCCCCGTCGCGTTCTCCGTGCCCCCCGAGGGCAGCGAGGAGCCGGTCGCCGTCCTCGGCGCGACGCAGGTGCTCGCGAACGTCGGCGAGAGCGAGCGGCCCCCCGAGGATGAGGAGGAGGACGGCGGCGAGGGGTAACGTCGTCGTCAGGACCTCACCGCACACAGCAAGGACACCGATGAGCCAGCCCTCGATCAACCTGCACGGAGCCGTTGACCTGTCAGCCCTGGCGCGCCCGCCGCAGCCGGCGGCACCGGCCGGTGCCGCCACGGACGCGCCGATCGTCGTGGATGTCACCGAGGCGACCTTCCAGGAGACCGTCGAGCTGTCGATGCAGGTGCCGGTCGTCGTGGAGGTGTCGGCCGCGTACGCCGGCGGCCCCTCCGCGGTGCTCGCCAAGGTGGCCACGGACTTCGCCGGGCGCTTCCAGCTCGCCCGGGTCGACGTCGAGACCAGCCCGCAGATCGCCCAGGCCTTCCAGGTGCAGGCGGTGCCGACCGTCGTCGCCATCGTCCGCGGCCAGCCCGTCCCGCTGTACCAGGGCGACTACCCCGAGGAGCAGCTGCGCGCCGTCCTCGAGGAGCTGCTGCGCGTCGCCGGTCAGGCCGGGGTCACCGGCACGGTGAGCGGCGTGGACGCCGAGGAGGAGCCCGCCGCACCGGAGGAGCCCCCGCTGCCCCCGCTCCACGCGGAGGCGCTGGAGGCGATCGAGCGTGAGGACTACGCGGCCGCCGCCGACGCCTACCGCCGCGCGCTCCAGGAGAACCCGGCGGACCACGAGGCCACCGCGGCGCTCGCGCAGGTCGAGCTCATCATCCGCACCGCCAGCGCCGGTGGCCTGCAGGCCGTCGCCGACGCCGAGGGGGCGCCCCTCACCGACGTCGCCGCCCACCTCGCGGCGGCCGACGCCGAGGTCGCTGCGGGCCAGCCGCAGGCCGCCTTCGACCGGCTCATCGCCGTCGTCCGGGCGACGGCGGGTGAGGATCGCGAGGAGGCGCGCAAGCGCGTCGTCGAGTACTTCGAGATCGTCGGCAGCACCGACCCCCTCGTGGCCGAGGCCCGCCGCAACCTCGCCAGCGCCCTGTACTGA
>NZ_JAMBNZ010000039.1 GCF_023715365.1 Georgenia satyanarayanai | reverse complement strand
GTCACCGCGCGATCCTTCGAGTGATCTCTCACAACCGCCTCGAAAGGACCATCACGGTGACCGCTCCATCCAGTATCGACCCTGCCCAGTTCCTGCACGAGCACCTCGCCCAGGCATCCCCGGATCTCATGCGCGAGATGCTGACCACGTTCATCAACGCCCTGCTGTCGGCCGAGGCCGACGCGGTCTGCGGGGCGGGCTACCGGGAGGTGACCGAGGCGCGGGTCAACCGCCGCAACGGCTACCGGCATCGGGAGTTCGACACCCGCGCCGGCACGATCGACGTGGCGATCCCCAAGCTGCGCCAGGGCTCCTACTTCCCCGAGTGGCTGCTGCAGCGCCGCCGCCGGGCCGAGGCGGCGCTGACCACGGTGGTGGCCTCCTGCTACCTGCTGGGGGTCTCCACCCGGCGGATGGACAAGCTCGTGCAGACCCTGGGGATCACGGGGCTGTCGAAGTCGCAGGTCTCGGAGATGGCCAAGGACCTGGACGAGCAGGTAGCTGACTTCCGCACCCGCCCGCTGGACGCCGGTCCCTACACGTTCATCGCCGCCGACGCGCTGACGATGAAGGTCCGCGAGGGCGGACGCGTCATCAACGTGGCGGTCATGGTCGCCACCGGCGTGAACAACGAGGGCTACCGCGAGGTCCTGGGCGTCCAGGTCGCCACCGGGGAGACCGGGGCGGGGTGGCTGGCCTTCTTCCGCGACCTGGTCGCCCGCGGCCTGAGCGGCGTGGGCCTGGTGACCTCCGATGCCCACGCCGGCCTGGTCGAGGCGATCGGCGCGACGCTGCCCGGAGCCGCCTGGCAGCGGTGCCGCACGCACTACTCGGCCAACCTAATGGCCGCCTGCCCCAAGGCCTCCTGGCCCGCGGTCAAGGCGATGCTGCACTCGGTCTACGAGCAGGCCGACGCCCAGGCGGTGCACGCCCAGTT
>NZ_JAMBNZ010000038.1 GCF_023715365.1 Georgenia satyanarayanai | reverse complement strand
ACGGATCATTTCAAGGACAACCCGCTAGGGCGTCAGTCAGTGGCAGAGTCAGACCCCCGCCGAGGCACTCCCATCATCAACGTCAGTGGTCGGTCATAGCCTTGGAGGTAGGACGGCAGAGCAGTCGTAGCCCGCAGAGGGGGTGGGGTTGGTGAGCAGCATCGAGGACTTCGACCCGCACGCTGCCTGGCTCGAGGACCCCTACACGCACGAGCAGGTCGGTGAGCAGTCCCTGCGCCGTCTGCAGGAGCTGTGGGCCCAGGAGGAGGACGCGGCCGATGTGTTCCTCGATGCCGGGGACAGGTCGCCACCGTCGACGATCACCGACGAGCAGCCGAGCGTCGAGCCGGTCCAGCCGGTGTCGGCCGAGGCCCTGGCGGCCATGGCACCCGATGGTCAGCTCCTCACCGAGCTGGAGGACATCGACCCTGGCGAGGTGGATGAGTACTACCTCGTGGAGATGGCCGCCGGCTACCAGCGCATCACCGCGTGGGCCACCGCCAAGCTCACCCGGGTGGCCGGTGAACTCTCCCGGCGCCCGCTCATGAACGGCAGCGGCGCCCTTCCCTCGCACGTGAGGTCCGGGAACATGGCCGCCGACGAGCTCGCTCCGCGCCTGGGGCTGAGCCGCTTCGCCGCGCAGCGAATCGTCAGCAACGCCCGCGCCTTCGAGAACGTCTTCGCCCTCACCGGTCAGGCGCTGGCCACCGGGCACATCGACGCCCGCAAGGCCACGACGATCGTCTCGATGCTGGAGGACTACCCGGTCGAGATCGCGGTCCTGGTCCAGGACTCGGTTATCGACGACGCCGGCACCCAGACCCACAGCCAGCTCCTCGAGGCCCTCAAGAAGGCCGTCATCGCCCTCAGCCACGACGACGCCGACCTCTTCCACGCCCGCGCCCGCGCCCGGCGGCGGGTCGAGCACCCCCGTCAGCTGCCCGACGGCATGGCCTGCATCCG
>NZ_JAMBNZ010000037.1 GCF_023715365.1 Georgenia satyanarayanai | reverse complement strand
AGCGAGGGGGAAACGCCCGGTCCCATTCCGAACCCGGAAGCTAAGCCCCTCAGCGCCGATGGTACTGCGTGGGAGACTACGTGGGAGAGTAGGACACCGCCGAACACCCATTCCCGTAAGGGCCGCAACGATGCGTTGCGGCCCTTACGTGTTTCTACCCGGGTGCAGCCCAGATGAAGAGAGAGATCGATGGACGACCACAGGAACAGCTCATCACGTGGCGAGGATCGCTCCGGGCGGCCCGACAAGGGGCAGCGCGGCGCAGCCGGCGCCCCCCGCGGCGCAGGCCAGGGTGGACCGCGCCGCGACGGCGCGCAGCAGCGCCCGTACCGCAAGGACGACGCGCCGCGGAGCTCGGCCCCTCGCCGCGAGGACGACAACCGTGGTGCACGCGGGGACTGGACGCCCCGGTCCGGGAACGAGGGTGGACGCATGGGTGACCGTGAGCGCCCCTACCAGCCGCGCCGCGACAACGACGGCCCTCGTCGCGAGGGCGACCGCCGGCCCGGCTCAGCCGACAGCGGTGCGCGATCGCGCGGTGAGTGGGGCTCGCGCCCGGCGCGCGCGCCGTACAGCCGTGACAGTGGCCCGAGCCGTGGCTCCGACGACCGCCGCAGCGGCCCGCGCGACGACCGTAAGCCTCGCGGCGAGTGGGGCTCGCGGCCCACGAGCGACCGTGGTCCCCGCCGTGAGGGGGACGACCGACGGACCGGCCCCCGGGCCGACGACCGTCGTCCCCGTGGTGACTGGGACACAAGGTCCTCTCGTCCCGGCGCCGACCGCGATCGCGGCCGCGCAGCTGACGACCGCGGCTTCGGCGCGCGGCGTGACGACCGCGGTGGCGAGTTCCGTCGTGATGGTGACAGCCGTGGTGGCCGTGAGTTCGGTGCGAGCCGTGGTGGCGACACCCGTGGCGGGCGTGACTTCGGTTCCCGTCGTGATGGTGACAGCCGTGGTGGCCGTGACTCCGGCGGTCCGCGCCGTGATGGCGATGCCCGTGGCGGTGGTCGTGACTTCGGTCCGCGCCGTGATGGCGATGCCCGTGGCGGTGGTCGTGACTTCGGTCCGCGCCGTGATGGCGATGCCCGTGGCGGTGGT
>NZ_JAMBNZ010000036.1 GCF_023715365.1 Georgenia satyanarayanai | reverse complement strand
GTGCACGACCCCGCGAAGGTCGTGCTGGACCTGGCCGTGACGCTCGCCCTGGGCGGGGAATGCCTGGCCGACATCGCGCTGCTGCGCGCCGAGCCCGGCGTGTATGGACCGGTGGCCTCCGATGCCACGGTCTCGCGGACGATCGACGCCCTCGCCGCGGACGCCCCGGCGGCACTGAAGGCGATCGACACGGCCCGGGCGGCGGCGCGGGCGCGCGCGTGGGCGCTGGCCGGGGGCCAGGCACCCGATCACGGCGCCAGCGCCAAGACGCCGCTGGTCATCGACCTGGACGCCACCCTCATCACGGCGCACTCGGACAAGGAGCAGGCGGCGCCGACGTTCAAGCGCGGGTATGGGTTCCATCCGTTGTGTTCCTTCGTCGACCACGGCGCGGGTGGGACCGGTGAGCCGCTGGCGATGCTGCTGCGACCCGGGAACGCCGGGTCCAACACCGCCGCCGACCACATCACCGTCATCAAGGCCGCCCTGAAGCAGCTGCCCGGCCACCGGCCCGGCACCCGGCCCGGGAGGAAGGTCCTCATCCGCACCGACGCCGCCGGCTGCACTCACGACGTCGTGGAGTGGATGAGCACGCAGCGGTTGTCGTACTCGGTCGGGTTCACCCTGCCAACCCACACCGCCGACCTCCTCGCGCACATCCCCGAGGAGGTGTGGGCGCCGGCCTACGACGCCCACGACGAGATTCGCGACGGGGCCTGGGTCGCCGAGCTGACCGACCTGCTCGACCTCTCCTCCTGGCCGAGAGGGATGCGGGTCATCGCCCGCAAGGAACGACCCCACCCCGGCGCGCAGCTGCGCCTGACCGACATCGACGGGCACCGCATCACCGCGTTCGCCACCAACACCCGCCCCGGCGGGCCAGGCTCCCAGCTCGCCGACCTGGAGCTACGTCACCGCCGCCGGGCGCGCTGCGAGGACCGCATCCGCACCGCCAAGGACACCGGCCTGCGCGCGCTGCCTCTCTATGACTTCACCCAGAACGAGATCTGGCTCGCCATCATCGCCCTGGCCGCCGAGCTCACCGCCTGGCTCCAGCTCCTCGCCCTGACCGGGCACGAGGCCAGACGCTGGGAACCGAAACGGTTGCGGCTGCGCCTGTTCACCATCCCCGCCACCATCGCCCGCCACAGCCGGCGCGTCCTGCTCCACCTCACCGCCACAGCACCGTGGGCCAACCTCGCCCATCTCGGTTTCACCCGGCTGCGAGAGCTCGCCGTCCCGGGCTGACCACTGGCCCTGACTCATCACGACGACTCTTCCAGCAAGACCCCCGGCCGGAACCGGCGCCCACCCGAGGCGAGACCCGGGCCACTGTCACACCCAACTGACAGAATCGACCTCAGGCCGGCGCTTCACGCAGCTCCCACCGACCACGGCCGCCTCATGAAAGATCCGGGCTAG
>NZ_JAMBNZ010000035.1 GCF_023715365.1 Georgenia satyanarayanai | reverse complement strand
GCCGTTCGTGTGTCTGGTGGTTGCTCATGGGTGGAACATCATTACTTGGCATGCTGTTGGGTCCTGAGGACACAGGCCACAGCCATCCCGTGTGGGTGGTTGGGTGTGTTTCTTCTGGTGGCCGCCTTCTGCTGGTCCTCACGCTGTGGTGTGTGGGGGTTGGGGTTGGTCGGTGGGTTGCTTGAGAACTGTACAGTGGACGCGAGCATCTTTGATCTTTTGTGGTCAAGTTTTTAAGAGCATTCGGTGGATGCCTTGGCACTAGGAGCCGAAGAAGGACGTGGTGGCCTGCGATAAGCCTCGGGGAGTTGGCTAACGAACCGTGATCCGAGGATGTCCGAATGGGGAAACCCAGCTGGGGTCATGCCCAGTTACCCGCGCCTGAATGTATAGGGCGTGTGGAGGGAACGTGGGGAAGTGAAACATCTCAGTACCCACAGGAAGAGATATTCCGTGAGTAGTGGCGAGCGAAAGCGGATGAGGCTAAACCGGGGGTGTGTTAAAGACGGCAGTCGTTGCACCTTCGGGGTTGTGGGACCCGCTCACTCAGCCTGCCGGCTGGGTAGGGAGTAAAAAAGTGTTGTCATAGTCGAACGGTCTGGGAAGGCCGGGCACAGTAGGTGAGACCCCTGTAGACGAAATGGCATCACCTCCCGGTGGGGATCCCGAGTAGCACGGGGCCCGTGAAATCCCGTGTGAATCTGGCAAGACCACTTGCTAAGCCTAAATACTACCTAGTGACCGATAGCGGACAAGTACCGTGAGGGAAAGGTGAAAAGTACCCCGGGAGGGGAGTGAAATAGTACCTGAAACCGGATGCTTACAACCCGTCGGAGCCTCCTTAGCTGGGGTGACGGCGTGCCTTTTGAAGAATGAGCCTGCGAGTTAGTGGTACGTGGCGAGGTTAACCCGTGTGGGGAAGCCGTAGCGAAAGCGAGTCCGAATAGGGCGATTGAGTCGCGTGCTCTAGACCCGAAGCGAAGTGATCTACCCATGGGCAGGTTGAAGCGCGGGTAAGACCGCGTGGAGGACCGAACCCACTTAGGTTGAAAACTGAGGGGATGACCTGTGGGTAGGGGTGAAAGGCCAATCAAACTTCGTGATAGCTGGTTCTCCCCGAAATGCATTTAGGTGCAGCGTTGCGTGTTTCTTGCCGGAGGTAGAGCTACTGGATGGCCGATGGGCCCCAACAGGTTACTGACGTCAGCCAAACTCCGAATGCCGGTAAGTGTAAGCGCAGCAGTGAGACTGCGGGGGATAAGCTTCGTAGTCGAGAGGGAAACAGCCCAGACCACCGGCTAAGGCCCCTAAGCGTGTGCTAAGTGGGAAAGGATGTGGAGTTGCACAGACAACCAGGAGGTTGGCTTAGAAGCAGCCACCCTTGAAAGAGTGCGTAATAGCTCACTGGTCAAGTGATTCTGCGCCGACAATT
>NZ_JAMBNZ010000034.1 GCF_023715365.1 Georgenia satyanarayanai | reverse complement strand
ATGATGCTCCTATGGACTGTCAAGCGGCGAGGAGCCACTGGCGGTAGGTGCTGGCGAAGTCGTCATCTCGCCTCTTGCCGCGTTCGATGTCGGATATGCGTGCTGGCCAGACGTTGAATTGCTCGGCAACGGTCCGCAGGGTCATTCCCTTCGCGTGACGTAGCGGGCGCAGGTCGTCGGTCCGAGGCACGGGTTGGGGGTGGACGATGAGGTGGTAGACCTCGCGGGCCACGGCGCGCTTGAGGCAGCGCATGATCTCCTTCTCACTCTTGCCCTGAGCGGTGCGTTTGGCGACATAGGCCTTGGTGCGCGGGTCGTGGGCCATGCGCACCAGGACGATCTGGTGCAGGGCGGCGTTGGCTTGGCGGTCCCCGCCTGGGTTGAGGCGGTAGCGGGTGGTCTTGCCCGAGGATGCGGGGATTGGGGCGGTTCCACACAGGGCGGCGAAGGCACCCTCGCTGGTCAACCGGTCGGGGTTGTCTCCGGCGGTGATCAATAGCGGGGCCGCGGTTACCGGTCCCACTCCGTAGGCGGCCCGTAGTGCTGGAGCGGTGCTGGTGACCAGAGCGTCGAGATCACTGTCCAGGTCGGTGATCTCCCTGGTCAGGGCGTGGTGGCGGCGAGCGAGGTGACGCATCGAAGCTAGCGTCGCCACCTCGACTGTGTCGGTAGCTTGCGCGGGGCTCTGCGCAGCCAGCTTGGCGTGCAAGTCATCGTTGCTCAGCCCGCGGAAGCGGGCGCGGAGGGCATCGGGAGCCGTGACGAGCAGACTCTTGATCTGCGTGGCCGCTGCACTGCGGGCCTTGATTGCCGAGCGGCGCGCGACAGTCAGCACACGGATCGCCTCGACCTCACCATCGGCGTCTTTCGGGGTGGGCAAGTCGTGGCCGGCCAGCACGGCGTGCGCTGCGGCGTAGGCGTCGATCGGGTCGCTCTTGCCGCGCAGGCGACGGACCTGGCCCCCCGGACGGATCACCTCGTGAACCGTGATGCCGGCCTTGCGTAGGAACCGCGCAATGCCCGCCCCGTAAGAGCCGGTGCCCTCCACGCCGATGGCGATGATCCGGCCCAGGGTGACCACGAACGCCAGCAGATCTCCGTAACCCTGCACGCTGGCAGGGAAGCTCCGGTCCGCGAGCCGGGCTCCGGTCGTGGTGATCACTGCGAGGTGATGGGTCTCAGCATGGGTATCGATCCCGGCGATGACATCGACCGTCTCGGTCGTCATGATGGTGGTGCCTTCCTTATCGGGGACGGCACACCAGCCAGGTGGACAGACAAGACGTTGATGGGACTTTTGGTCGAGCTCCTATTAGGTCATGTCCACCTGGCTGGCATGCGTGACAAGCCCCGGCGCAGACCGACGGATCATTTCAAGGACAACCCGCTAGGGCGTCAGTCAGTGGCAGAGTCAGACCCCCGCCGAGGCACTCCCATCATCAACGTCAGTGGTCGGTC
>NZ_JAMBNZ010000033.1 GCF_023715365.1 Georgenia satyanarayanai | reverse complement strand
GTGTTTCTTCGTATGGTTGTTACCCCTTTTGGGGGTGGCGATAGACATTTACGGAGAGTTTGATCCTGGCTCAGGACGAACGCTGGCGGCGTGCTTAACACATGCAAGTCGAACGATGAAGCCCAGCTTGCTGGGTGGATTAGTGGCGAACGGGTGAGTAACACGTGAGTAACCTGCCCCTGACTTCGGGATAACTTCGAGAAATCGTGGCTAATACCGGATATGACACGTGCCTGCATGGGTGTGTGTGGAAAGATTTATCGGTTGGGGATGGGCTCGCGGCCTATCAGCTTGTTGGTGGGGTGATGGCCTACCAAGGCGACGACGGGTAGCCGGCCTGAGAGGGTGACCGGCCACACTGGGACTGAGACACGGCCCAGACTCCTACGGGAGGCAGCAGTGGGGAATATTGCACAATGGGCGAAAGCCTGATGCAGCGACGCCGCGTGAGGGATGACGGCCTTCGGGTTGTAAACCTCTTTCAGTAGGGAAGAAGCTCTTCGGGGTGACGGTACCTGCAGAAGAAGCGCCGGCTAACTACGTGCCAGCAGCCGCGGTAATACGTAGGGCGCAAGCGTTGTCCGGAATTATTGGGCGTAAAGAGCTCGTAGGCGGTTTGTCGCGTCTGCTGTGAAAACGCAAGGCTTAACCTTGCGCCTGCAGTGGGTACGGGCAGACTAGAGTGCGGTAGGGGAGACTGGAATTCCTGGTGTAGCGGTGGAATGCGCAGATATCAGGAGGAACACCGATGGCGAAGGCAGGTCTCTGGGCCGTTACTGACGCTGAGGAGCGAAAGCATGGGGAGCGAACAGGATTAGATACCCTGGTAGTCCATGCCGTAAACGTTGGGCACTAGGTGTGGGATCCATTCCACGGGTTCCGTGCCGCAGCTAACGCATTAAGTGCCCCGCCTGGGGAGTACGGCCGCAAGGCTAAAACTCAAAGGAATTGACGGGGGCCCGCACAAGCGGCGGAGCATGCGGATTAATTCGATGCAACGCGAAGAACCTTACCAAGGCTTGACATACACCGGAAAAGTGCAGAGATGTGCTCCCCGTAAGGTCGGTGTACAGGTGGTGCATGGTTGTCGTCAGCTCGTGTCGTGAGATGTTGGGTTAAGTCCCGCAACGAGCGCAACCCTTGTCCTGTGTTGCCAGCACGTCATGGTGGGGACTCATAGGAGACTGCCGGGGTCAACTCGGAGGAAGGTGGGGATGACGTCAAATCATCATGCCCCTTATGTCTTGGGCTTCACGCATGCTACAATGGCCGGTACAAAGGGCTGCGATACCGCGAGGTGGAGCGAATCCCAAAAAGCCGGTCTCAGTTCGGATTGGGGTCTGCAACTCGACCCCATGAAGTCGGAGTCGCTAGTAATCGCAGATCAGCAACGCTGCGGTGAATACGTTCTCGGGCCTTGTACACACCGCCCGTCACGTCATGAAAGTCGGTAACACCCGAAGCCGGTGGCCCAACCCCTTGTGGGAGGGAGCTGTCGAAGGTGGGACTGGCGATTAGGACGAAGTCGTAACAAGGTAGCCGTACCGGAAGGTGCGGCTGGATCACCTCCTTTCTAAGGAGCTCACCACACCTCCGCCCGCTTCGTCGGGGTTCATCGGTGGTGTCAGGTGGCCACGCAG
>NZ_JAMBNZ010000032.1 GCF_023715365.1 Georgenia satyanarayanai | reverse complement strand
AACCCGAACCGGCATTAGGTAAGCGTATTAACAGGGGTGACGCAGACAGGTAGCCTCCGCGTGCTTAATGGCTATGCACGTCCAAGGGAGCAGGGCGAGGTCCAGGCAAATCCGGGCCTCACACAAGCCTCAGACCCGATGGTGACCGCGAACGCGGGAAGCAGGGTGATCCTATGCTGCCAAGAAAAGCCTCGACGCGAGGTGTTAGCCGCCCGTACCCTAAACCGACTCAGGTGGTCAGGTAGAGTATACCAAGGCGATCGAGATAATCATGGTTAAGGAACTCGGCAAAATGCCCCCGTAACTTCGGGAGAAGGGGGGCCTGAGGGGTGAAGCCACTTGCTGGCTAGCCTTTGAGGGCCGCAGAGACCAGGGAGAAGCGACTGTTTACTAAAAACACAGGTCCGTGCGAAGTCGCAAGACGATGTATACGGACTGACGCCTGCCCGGTGCTGGAAGGTTAAGAGGACGGGTCAGCTCAACTTCGGTTGGGCGAAGCTCAGAATTTAAGCCCCAGTAAACGGCGGTGGTAACTATAACCATCCTAAGGTAGCGAAATTCCTTGTCGGGTAAGTTCCGACCTGCACGAATGGCGTAACGACTTCTCCGCTGTCTCAACCGTGAACTCGGCGAAATTGCATTACGAGTAAAGATGCTCGTTACGCGCAGCAGGACGGAAAGACCCCGGGACCTTTACTATAGCTTGGTATTGGTGTTCGGGACGGCTTGTGTAGGATAGGTGGGAGACTGTGAAGCAGCCACGCCAGTGGTTGTGGAGTCATCGTTGAAATACCACTCTGGTCGTTCTGAACATCTAACCTCGGTCCGTAATCCGGATCAGGGACAGTGCCTGGTGGGTAGTTTAACTGGGGCGGTTGCCTCCCAAAATGTAACGGAGGCGCTCAAAGGTTCCCTCAGCCTGGTTGGCAATCAGGTGGCGAGTGTAAGTGCACAAGGGAGCTTGACTGTGAGACTGACAGGTCGAGCAGGGACGAAAGTCGGAACTAGTGATCCGGCGGTGGCTTGTGGAAGCGCCGTCGCTCAACGGATAAAAGGTACCCCGGGGATAACAGGCTGATCTTGCCCAAGAGTCCATATCGACGGCATGGTTTGGCACCTCGATGTCGGCTCGTCGCATCCTGGGGCTGGAGTAGGTCCCAAGGGTTGGGCTGTTCGCCCATTAAAGCGGTACGCGAGCTGGGTTTAGAACGTCGTGAGACAGTTCGGTCCCTATCCGCTGCGCGCGCAGGAAACTTGAGAAGGCCTGTCCCTAGTACGAGAGGACCGGGACGGACGAACCTCTGGTGTGCCAGTTGTTCCGCCAGGAGCACGGCTGGTTGGCTACGTTCGGAAGGGATAACCGCTGAAAGCATCTAAGCGGGAAGCCTGCTTCAAGATGAGGTTTCCACCACCCTCGAGGTGGGAAGGCCCCCAGCAGAACACTGGGTTGATAGGCCGGACGTGGAAGCGGGGACTAAAGACCCGTGGAGCTGACCGGTACTAATTGGCCAACAACTTCACCACAACACAAAGATCAATGTTGACGCGTCCACTGTACGGTTCTGGAGCCACCCACCCCACACACCATGTGTGTGGAGCGGCCTGGACAACTCCACAGAGTTACGGCGGTCATAGCGAGGGGGAAACGCCCGGTCCCATTCCGAACCCGGAAGCTAAGCCCCTCAGCGCCGATGGTACTGCGTGGGAGACTACGTGGGAGAGTAGGACACCGCCGAACACCCATTCCCGTAAGGGCCGCA
>NZ_JAMBNZ010000031.1 GCF_023715365.1 Georgenia satyanarayanai | reverse complement strand
CTAGGAGACTGCTGAACAAGACGCTCTTTTGGCTCGCGAGGTGAGCCGGGACGGGCGGGTCGCCATCAATATGGCCGTCGTAGCGGCTTTGGTAGGTCACAGCGCGTGGCTGGACAACGAGGTCGACCCGCCCGTCAGGTCCGATTCTGCTCTTTGGTGAGGCGGTGTGCCAGAGTCTTGGCCGCCCGTGTTCAGGCGCTGACCATCTGCCAGGTTCCGCCGGTGCGCTGCAGGCCCAGGGTGAGCAGGCGCTTGAGGTTAAGGGCGGCGGCGCGGCGTGCGAGCCAGTGGTCGTTCTTGACGATCCCGCGGTAGCGGACCTTGCGGTTGCCGCGGGTGAGCCAGGCGATGGACCGTTCGACCATCGGCCGCTCGCTGCGGTATGTCTCCTGGAAGGCCGGCTGCCGCGCTCGGGCGCGGTGGGCCCGCTGCAGCCCATCGTGAGGGTGCAGGTCGAGCTTGCGGCCGCTGACTGAGGTCGTGCAGCGATCGCGCAGCGGACAGCCGCGGCAACCCGCCCCGAAGGTGACGGTGCGCTTGGGAGTGATCGTGCGGGTCAGCCCGTTCGGGCAGGTCACGGTGCCAGCGGCCTCATCGACGCTGAAGTCTTCGAGGGTGAAGCCGCCGGGGACGGCGGGGCGCAGCGGCCAGGGCTTGATGATGGCGGTATGCCCAGCCTCGTCCAGCGCCGCCAACGCTTCACCGGTGCCGTAGGCGGAGTCGGCCAGGACCTCGACCGGGATCTGCCGGGCTGGGAACTCTTGTCCATCCGTGGCCACCGCGGCCTCGTCTTCCTCGGTGTGCTCGGGTGTCAGGGTGGTGTCGGTGGCCAGCAGGTCCGTCCCGACGGTCCCGTCGGCGGACTGCGGCCCGGCGGCCTTGGTCAGCTTCGTGGCGGTGAACAGCCCCGTGGTTGGCTCCACCACGACGTGGGCCTTGAACCCGTCGCGGCGCTGAGCCACGGTCTTGTGGGCGTGGCGGGTCTCGGGATCCACGGTGGAGATCACCCGGTCGTAGGCGACTTTGCGGGCGATGCGCCAGCGACCGTCGGTGCCATCAGAGCCCTGCGCCGGCTCCACGTCCTGCCCGGCGACCACCGCCAGCAGCGCCACGACCTGGGCCTCGTCCTCCTCCAACGCGTCGACGTCCAGGTGGTCCAGCAGCGCCAGCGCGTCGCTCACGAGCCTGGAGACGAGCTCATCGCGGGCGCCCGGGTCATCCCATGCGATCCGCGGTTTGCCCGGGGAGCTGTAGTCGTGGCCGTTGCAGTGCTCGGCGACGAGATCTTTGCCGCCGGTGACCTCCCGGGCGACCCGGCGGATCGCGGCGATCAGCTGGGTGACGGTGTCCTGGGTGGCGACCGCGTCCTCCAGCACCGTGGAGTCCAGCGCCCGGCGGTTCTTCCCGCGCAGCACCCCGGTCTCCATCACCACCGCGTTGATCGCCTCGAAGATCCGGTTCGGGCGCTCACTCTTGGCCAGGCGCCGGCGCCAGTACGTCAACGTCGTGGGATGGAACCCCGCCGCCTGCACACCCAGCCCGCAGGCGGCCTTCCACCGCAGGTCGAACGTGACCGCCTCGGTCGCTTCCCGGTCTGAATACCCGTGCAGGGCCTGCAGCACCAGCACCGCGGCGACCACGTCCGCCGGCACCGACGGGCGACCCCTCGCAGAACCGAACAGGTCGGCGAACATCTCCTCGGGGAACAACGCCAGCCGATGCTCAGCCAGGAACGCGAACACGCTCCCCGGCTCGAGCAGCTCCCCGGCCATCGACTCCGCGTCGAACAGATCCCGCTGATCCCGCGATCTCCCCTGCATGCACCAATCGTTCCCGACCGCCGCCCGCACACCGGTCAGGGACACGCATTCTTCAGCAGTCTCCTAG
>NZ_JAMBNZ010000030.1 GCF_023715365.1 Georgenia satyanarayanai | reverse complement strand
ACGCGGGGTGGTCCCCTTGAACTGACGACTACAGGGAGATCAGCCGTCCGCGGACAGGGAGATGAACTGTCCGCCTACAGGGAGGTCTCCTGTCCGCCCACGGGGAGGTCCCGCTGTCCCTTGACAGCGATGGGCACTCCAGCACCCCAGCACGACGAACCAGAGGACGAACCGACGGATCGTCAGTTGCGCCGCGACTCGCTAGTGCTCGAGCTCCAAGTGCGGCGGATGACTCCAACCCGGCGCGCGGAATGGAGCCTCCGGCGGACGCATGAGTAACCGTTCATCGGTCGACGGCCCTCGCCGAGGCCGTTCCCGTGACTCGATCCTTCACCGGGCCGGCAGCAGACCGGAGGAACAGGCGTCGCGTTGGGGTACACCCCACGCAACGGTCCGCGCGCGGGTCTCAGCAGCCGCGCTGACGACATCCCGCGGGGGATCCCCGAGCGGGCACAGTGTTGTGACCGGCGGGGCGTCTTGAGTTCGTTCGCCGTTGCGTCAGTACCAGATCCCGGTCGAGCCCTGCACAGCTCCGATGCCAATGACTGCCACCAGCACCAGTGCCCACACCGCCCCATGGGTCAACCACCGCCGGCCACGCCCAAAGGTCAACGCGATAGTGACCGACAATGCGTAGACCATCGTGACGATGAGCGACCACGTCACCCCGGCAGACCTCCGGTCTGCAGCGGAGCATCCCGGCGGAGCTGGATAGATTGCGGGGCAGGCGACTCCCACGGGGACCACAGCCAACCAGAGGACGACCCAGGTCGCGACGAGCACAGCCGTCGCGAGGACGATCACCCGGTGCGTTCGAACGCCGGGCGACTTCTCGGTAGAGCCGTCGACAGCCATGTCGCGAAGGCTAGTCCGTTCGCAGATCGGCTGACGGAACGTCACGCAGCGCCGATCTCCTGCCGATACGTCACGGCGGCGACGTGCGGGAGTCGCTGAGTGGCTTCGGTGAACCTAGTCTGCTTCCTCCGTTGAGCACCGTCCGATGCACTGGTCGATCTCGTAAACGGTGGAGTCGCCCTCCGCCAGCAAGTCAAGGGATTCGCGGGCCCCTTCAAAGAGGAAGCCGCACCCATCAACGGGCCACAGCGGTCGCACCGCCCGGCCTGCGGCATCGACCAGAAAGATCGCCGGCTGGATCTCGAGCATGGCCATGCACGCCCCGCTACTTGGCGGATCTGACTTGCGTGCCAGCGCGTCGAGCAGAGGGTTCAGGTCTCCGGCGAGCGTGACTTCCTCGACAGTCAGCCGCTGGAGGAGATCGGTGTCTCCCCGGTCGGGGATGTCCGGGATCGACTCGCCGGTGCCAAAGTTCTCCAGTCGCGGGATCAGATCGGGCGGTGACGGCTCCTGCAGCATGTCGGTCATAGAGATCCTGCAGAGCACCACTTCAACCGGCTCGAAGCCCTGAGGAATCGCTCCCGCGGCCGGTGCCGCATTTCCAGTGTCCTGCGGCATTCCGGTCATGCTCGCGACAACCTCGTCGCCGAGGCAATCCGGCCCGGAGTCGATCACCTCAGCCGCCGGGTTGTCTACTGCCGGGTCTGACGAGGGTGCTGCCGGCGCGACCGGAGCAGACTGCGACCCGCAAGCTCCAAGCCCGCATACGAAAGCAGCTGCAGCGGCCAGTCCAACCCAACGGTTGGGTCTCCGGTGAACCTGGTCTCGAGCACGGCCAACTTCACGGTCAATAGCCATATCTAGAGTGTGTCAACGATCGAAGCGTTCTTTCACATCTTGGCCCCGCCCCGCCATAGCAGCGCCGTCAGTGGCACCCGGGTCCATCTCAGGGTCTAGACCGCTACCGGCCGCCGACCGCGGTGGACAATCCGACTGCGGGGCCACTCGGCGCCTCGTCGTCCGCGTCGCTCGTCTGGACTCCTGCAAGAACTGAAGCGCCCCAGGTTCTCTGCCGCTCTCATGCGGGCTGCGGCTCGGGGTTGAGGGCAGCATAGTGGGCTTGCTCGTACTCGATGGGCGGGACGTTGCCCAGGGTGCCGTGGAGGCGGCGGGCGT
>NZ_JAMBNZ010000003.1 GCF_023715365.1 Georgenia satyanarayanai | reverse complement strand
GTTGGTCAACGTCGAGGTCCTCGGAACGAACGGTTGCTTGGTCGCTACCGATCATCGAGGACCTCGACCCATACCCGCCCTCAACTACCGCCGCGAGTCCCGCTCCCCACCAGAAGTCCGAAGAGCCCGCAAAGGGATCGCTCAGTGGCACGGCACGCAACACGAGCATGACGTCGATGATTACGCCGGCCATGTGGCGTAATGCTCAGTCTCTATCAGCGACGGCTTCGGGGCGCTATACCGCAGTCAGGGGGTCTCATTGCACTGTGTTCACGAGCGTCGTGTACTCGTTGAGCAGTCGGCGTAAAAGATTCACGTATGGCAAGCGGGAGAACTGAAGCGTGAGCGGTGTGGGGAATCCATCGCTCGAGACGTCAAAGTCGTCCTCGGACTGCCAGCCGACGTCACGCCACTCGACCACGTCGTCGTGGAGAACAAGCTCAGCAGTCACCGCACCGCAGCTGACGTCTGCGCATACCGGACAGCGAAGCAGGACCACGCGGCCACCGGGTAGCTCCCCCGGAAGCTCGCCAAGGAGGCTCCGCAGGCTACTCACTGCCAGCTCTGGCCAGAAGTCGTCTGAGCGGAACGGCGGGTGATCAGAAGGAAGCCCCGCATCTTCCGGCCAGCCGGACCGCTGTGCGACCACCTGACGCAGCGACACTCCATCGACAAGCCAGTCCTGAAAGACGTGCTCCTCTACCGACTCCTTCAGCCGAAACCATCCGCTGTAGTGGGTGATCTGCGTGATCGCGGGCGCTGTCTCGAGGACATTCATCGTGGCGCCTGGCATCCCGCGCGAGGTGCGGTCCGACATGTCGACATGATCGCACCTCTCGTCCACTGAAAAGCCGCAGGGCGCGAACGGGAGAGTTCCCACGAGGCCGACGCGGCGATGCCCCGACGACCGCAGTTGTTCTCCGCCGCAATCAACGAGTGTCCAGAGACCACCACTCCAGAGCGTCCCAAGAGTAACCCACCACGGAGACCGCCCTCCGCGGGGCGTGCGCCTACCTCTGCGCTCCAGTCCGACCGTCCCGCAAGACCCGCCCTGTGATGTGTCCGGGGATGGGGCGGTGAATGACGGGTGATGTCCTAGTGGGCGGGAGCAGCGCGCTGTGCCGGTCAACTGGGCTCAACGGGCGTGCAATAGAACCGCCAATGGCGGCGTGTTGTGCAGGAATGGCGTGCTCTCGGCAAGCTGCCGAGAGAGTCTGGGTGCCGGGCTGGGAGTGCTCCGCACGGCTCGGAACTTCGATAGCGTGCACACGTCAGCTGTCGACGGGAGGGCGCGCACCGATGCGGCCGAGAACTGGTCTAGTGGTGGCGGTCTTCGCAGCCGCGGCGATGAGTGGCTGCGCCGAGAGCGCGGATGCCGGGGTGGCGCCGCTGCCCGAGCCCGTGGTCGCGTCCTCAGCCCCGGCGCCGGCGCCGTCACCGGCCGAGGACGCCGACATCTGCACCGCCTACGGCGACGTCCTCACCATTCTCGAGAACGCCGACATCGCGCTCGACGACGGTCGCATGGAGCCGCAGGAGCATCAGGGCTGGCACAAGCTCGCCACGCGCGTCCTCGACCGCCTCCCGTCCAGCGGGGACGGGCCCGTGCGCTCGGCCGTCACTGACCTTAAGGAAGCTGCGCCGGCCGTGCCCTCGGGCTTTGGCCGGGCCCCGGAGGGGGTCCGTTCCCCGGAGTGGTACGCCGCCGAGGAGGCCCTGGGTGCCGCCTGCGACGAGCTCGGCACGCCGCTCGCCATATCGATGTTCACCGGCGGGTGACCCTGTACCGCCCGCGGGTGTGCCGCGGGCACACGGGGTCGTCACGGTGCTCGCCACGCTCGCGGGCCTCGCGCAGACGAGCGGGAGCGGGCCCGGCGCCAGGCGCGCACGTAGGACTGGAGCGGGTCCATCCGACGAGTCGGTGAGCGGCCGGAGAGTGGCACGTCGGTCAGGGGACGGCGTGCCCCGCGGCGCAGACCAGGCCGTACCACTCGGCCCGCGTGAGCGGGATGTCCGACCCGGCACTCGCGGCCGTGACGCGCTCCGGCGTCGTCGTCCCCAGGACCACCTGCATGCCGGCGGGGTGCCGCGTGATCCACGCCGTCGCGATCGCGAGGGGCGTGACGTCGTAGTGTGCCGCGAGGCGGTCGAGCTCGGCGTTGAGCTCGGGGTGGTCCTCCGCCCCGAGGAAGACGCCGCTGCCGTCGCGCTTCTGGAACGGCGACCACGCCTGGACGGTGATGCCGTGGATGCGGCAGTAGTCGAGAACCCCACCGCCGTCGCGGACGACGGCGCCGTCCGCCGTCATGTTGGCGGCCAGGCCCTGGGTGACGATCTCCGAGTGCGAGAGGGACAGCTGGAGCTGGTTCGCGACGATCGGCTGACGCACGGCCGTGCGGAGGAGATCGATCTGGCGGGGCGTGTGGTTGGAGACCCCGAACGCGCGGACCTTGCCGGACTGCTCGAGCTGGTCGAAGGCGCGGGCCACCTCGTCCGGCTCGACGAGGGCGTCGGGGCGGTGGAGGAGCAGGACGTCGACGTAGTCGGTGCGCAGCGCCCGCAGGGAGCCCTCCACCGAGGAGACGATGTGGTCGTAGGAGAAGTCGTAGGACCCCTCCGCGGGCACGATGCCGGTCTTCGTCTGGAGGATGACCTCCGCGCGCTCCGACGGGCTCAGGCCGAGCGCCGAGCCGAACCGGTCCTCGCAGGCGTGCATCTGCCCGCCGTAGATGTCGGCGTGGTCGAAGAAGGAGACTTCCGCCTCGCGGGCGGCGCGGTAGAGGCTGCGGATCTCGTCGTCGGACTTGTCGCGGATCCGCATCATCCCGGCGACGACGTTGGGGACGAGGGTGTCGGTCGGTCCCAGGGGCACGCTGCGCATCGTCACGGTGTCCTCTTCCTCTGCCCTCACAGGGCGGTGTCGGTGTCGGGGCAACGCTACGGGCTGCACGTGGATCTCGCGTGGGGTCATGTCACCTGCCGGAGCGGCTGCCCTTGGCCTCCTCGTAGCGGCGCAGCGCCTCGACCCGCTCCGCGGCGTGGTCGACGATGCGCTCGGGATAACCGTGGGCGAGGCCGTCGGGCACCTTCCACGGCTGGTGCACGGCGGCGCCGGGAACGTGCGCGAGCTCGGGCACGTAGCGGCGGACGTACGCGCCGTCGGGGTCGAAGCGCTCCCCCTGTGTGACGGGGTTGAAGACACGGAAGTACGGGGCGGCGTCGGTCCCGGTCCCCGCGACCCACTGCCAGCCGTGGTTGTTGGAGGCGATGTCGCCGTCGCGCAGGTGCTCGAGGAAGTACCGCGCCCCGTGGCCCCACCACACGTGCAGGTCCTTGACGAGGAAGCTCGCGACGACCATCCGCACCCGGTTGTGCATCCACCCCTCGGCGAGCAGCTGCCGCATGCCCGCGTCGACGAAGGGGAAGCCCGTCCGCCCCTCCTGCCAGGCCCGCACGTGGTCCGCGGCCTTGCCGCCGGGGTCCGCGTACGCCATGCCGCGCAGGTCCTCGCGCAGGTCCGACCAGGCGGACTCGGGCCGGTGCCACAGGACGTCGGCGTAGAACTCGCGCCAGCACAGCTCGGTGACGTAGCGCTGCGCGCCCTCCGTGCGCCCGGCGGGGTGCGCGGCGATGTCGGCGAGCATCGTGCGCGGGTGGATGGTGCCGTACTTGAGGTGCACCGACATCCGGGAGGTCACGTCGAGGTCGGGCCGGTCGCGGCCGTCGCCGTAGTCCTCGAGGTCCTCCTCGAGGAACTCCTCCCAGCGGGCGTGTGCCGACGCCTCGCCGCAGCTGACGTCCGCCTCCGCGTCCCAGGGGAGGGGTGAGGACTCGACGCCGCGGTGCCAGCGCAGGCCGTCGGGCAGCGGCGCGGGTCGTGGCCAGCCGTGCTCGTGCCAGGCGCGGGAGAACGGGGTGAAGACCTGGAAGGGTCTGCCGTCGGCCTTGCGCACGAGCCCCGGCCCGACGGCATAGGGCGTGCCGGTCGCGACGAGCGGCACCTCGTCCAGGGCGCGGTCGACCCGCTCGTCGCGGTCGCGGCCGTACGGGGTGGTCTCCCGGCTGACGTGGACGCTGCCGGCACCAACCTCGCGCACGAGCCGCGGGATCTCCTCCTCCGGCCGTCCGACGCGGACGACGACGGCGCCGTCGTAGGACTCGTCGAGCTCGGCGAGGGCGGCGGCGAGGTGGGCGCGGCGCACCGCCCCCGCCGACGCGAGGAGCGCCGGGTCTGCGACGAACACGGGCAGCACCTCACCGCCCGCCTCGTGGGCGGCGAGCAGGGCCGGCAGGTCGTGCAGGCGCAGGTCGCGGCGCAGCCACAGCAGAGCAGTCATGGGCGCCATCATCCGGCGCGGCCCGCGGTGACGCCCGCTGGTGTGCCGACCCATCCGCCGGGCGTCCAGCTCCGAACCACGGGCGTGGTGGCACCGGCCGCCCGACCGACCGGAGGGAGAGGCCATGGCCTTCGACATCGACCGCTACGCCCGCGAGTCACAAGCCCTGCGCTGGGAGGACCTCGACCTGGACGCCTTCCGGCGGGACCCGCTCCCGCCCGAGACCCTGCGGGTGCTGCGGTACATGTGCGACGTCGAGTTCCACACGGTGTGCTACCTCCGCGACATGCTCGTGACCCCGTCACGCCGCGACGGGGAGGTGAGCACCTTCATGACGATCTGGAACCGGGAGGAGTTCTGGCACGGGGAGGCCCTGTCCCGCGTGCTCGCGCTCCACGGGATCACCATCGAGTTCGACGAGGTGAAGGCGCGGCGGATCAAGGTCGGCTGGCGCGACCGGCTCGCGCCCGTGAGGCAGTCGGTGCTGTCGAACATCGTCGGGAAGGACTTTATCGCGGTCCACATGACCTGGGGCGCCCTCAACGAGTGGTCCACCGCGGCTGGGTACAAGCGCCTCGCTGCTCTCACGCCCCACCCCGTGCTCGAGACGCTCCTGCGCCGCATCGCCGCGCAGGAGAGCAAGCACATCGCGTTCTACACGACGCAGGCAAGGGCGAGGCTCGAGGGCAACCTCAAGGCCCAGCGCCTCGTGCGGCTGGCGCTGCGGACGGCGTGGGAGCCCGTCGGGTCGGGCATCTCGCGTGAGGAGGACGTCAACTTCGTCCTCTCCCACCTGTTCTCGGGCCCGGACGGCCGCAAGGAGGTCGAGGCCATCGACCGGCACCTCTCCCGGCTGCCCGGCCTGGACGGGCTGCGTCTGGTGTCGGACGCGGTCGACGCGCGCGGGATGGTGGCGGCATGAGCGCGTTCGACGTGCGGGCGTACACGCGGGACCCGCTCGACCTGCGCGAGTCAGGGACGCCTGGGCCGTCCGGGCTCCGGCCGGCCGCCCTCGACGCGGTCGCCTACCTCTGGTCGGTCGAGGGGGCCGCACTCGACCGGGTCCGTGACGTCCTCGTGACGCCGACCCATGCCGACGCCCGGGTCACCGCCTTCCTCATCACGTGGACCTTCGAGCAGCACGCCCTCGCCGACCGCCTGGCCGGCGTGCTTGCGGTCAACGGGCGCGCCGCCGTGCCGCCGCCGGACTCGCGGCAGGGCCGCGCGCGACGAGTGTGGGACGAGCGGGTGGCCCCGACGGTCGGAGCCGTGCGCAGCAACCTTCTCGGCGCGGATGTCACGAGCGGGCAGCTGTCCGCCGGCTGGCTCGACGCGGCGACGACCGGACTGCTCCACCGTCGTCTCGCCGAGCTGGACCCTCGGCTCGCGGAGCTGTCGCGGCTGGTTCACGCGCTCAAGGCGCGCCACCTGGAGTTCTTCGCCGCGGAGCTCGACTGGCGGCTGAGCATCGGCCCGTCGTCCTTGGCCGCACTGGGCCGCGCCGGCTCCGTCTCCGGCGCGCGCCGGCACGGGCGGCGTGCTGCTGCTGCCTGGAGATGGCCCGGGACCCGGTACGTGGACCCGGGACCCGCCAGAGAGGTCGCCCGTCAGCTCCTCGGCCGGCACGGGGGGATCGAGGAGGTGCGGGCCCTGGACGCGAGTTTTGCCGCGTTCCCCGGCCTCGGCACGTCCCGCCCGATCGAGGCTGGGCTGTGCGCCCTGCTCGGCGGAAGCCGCCGCGCGCCCGAGCCGGCGGGTGTCTAGGGTGCTGAGGACCGGCGGGTGGTGCAAGGAGGCGATCATGACGGGATCGCGGGCGGCTCCGCGGAACGCTGAGGACGACTCCACGACCGACGACGAGCGGTGGCTCGTCCTCGACAGGCGCCGGTGGCGCCGGCAGGACCCCACCCTCCCGCCGGAGGTCGCCCACCGGTTGCTGTCCCACCTCGGTCGGGGGCGCTCCGCCGTCCGGGCGCTGAAGAAGGCCGGGCAGGACCCGGCCCCTGCCCGGGAGCGCGTGGGCCTGGCCAAGCACGGCCTCGGCGAGCGCGGCACCCCGTGGTGGGAGCAGGACGACGCCGAGCGGTGCCGGCGCTGGGCGACGGCCCTCGCCCGGCTCGACGAGCTCGACGACTGACCGCCCCGGCCGCCAACGGACAGACACGGCACCGGGCCGCCTGACAGGCTGCGGCCATGGGGAGCGACCGGCGCGAGGAGCAGCCGCGCGTCCTCCTGCGTCAAGAGGTGCGGCGCTGGGAGTGGGTGATGCTGGCGGTGCTGGTGGTCGCCGCGTTCGCCGTCGTGTGGTGGATCGTGACCAGGAACCGGTCGGGCAGCCTCCTGCCGATGCTGCCGAGCACCGTCTTCTTCGCGATCTTCGTCCTCACGCTGCTGCGGCCCAAGCGGGTCGAGCTGCGCGACACCGAGCTCGTGCTGCGTTCCGCCGTGCGCACCCGGCGCGTCCCGTACGAGGAGATCGTGGCCGTCCGCGGCGACATCCCCAGCCGGATCGACTGGAGCACCCGCCTCTCGGTCGAGCTGCGCGACGGGCGCAGCGTCGCGGTGCCCTCCACCCGCGAGCCGCTCACCCTCGTCCACGAACTGATCTCCGAGCGCCTGTCGCCGAGCTGATCCGAAGTCCGCGACACGCGCGCGACACGCCGGGACACCTGTCGCCCAGTAGCCCCGGCGGCGGACTTCGGATCGGCCCAGCGTCACCGCCGTGGAATGCCAGCGCCGCCGATCCGGTTGCAGCGCCCATGACAACGATCGGACTCATCGGCAGTGGACACATCGGCAGCGCCCTCGCGCGTCTCGCGGTCGCCGCGGGGCACGAGGTGGTGCTGAGCAACAGCCGCGGGCCGGAGACGCTCTCCGACCTTGTCGCGGAGCTCGGCCCGCTCGCCCGGGCGGCGACGGCGCAGGAGGCGGCCGCGGCCGGCGAGATCGTCGTCGTGACGGTCCCGTTCACCGCCTACCGGAAGGTGCCGGTCGAGCCGCTGCGCGGCAAGGTCGTCATCGACACGAACAACTACTACCACGAGCGTGACGGCCACATCTCCGAGCTCGACGACGAGTCGACGACGGTGAGCGAGCTGCTCCAGGAGCACCTGCGCGGGTCCAAGGTCGTCAAGGCCTTCAACAACATCAACTTCGCCCACCTCGCCGAGCTCCCGCGCCCGGCCGGCAGCCCCGAGCGCTCCGCCATCCCCATCGCCGGGGACGACGCCGCCGCCAAGGAGCAGGTCACCGCGTTCGTCGACTCGATCGGCTACGACGTCGTCGACGCCGGGCCGCTCGCCGAGGGCTGGCGCTACCAGCGTGACACCGCGGCCTACGGGACGGTCTACGTGACCCCCGGGACCACCTACCCCGACTGGACCGCGCAGCCCGCGCCGGCCGCCGTCGTCGAGGAGGCGCTCGCAGCCGCGCGGCGCTACCGGGAGATGTAGCCCCACTCCTCACATCCGGTCCGGTCCGGCCGATGGTCATGGACATCAGCCGGCAGACCGCCGGCGGACCGGACGGAGGTGGCGGCGTGACCGCAACGGTGGACCAGCAGGCCCCGGCGCAGCGTCCCAGCTCCTGGCGGGACAAGGTCTTCGCGCAGTACGAGACCGACCAGGCGCGGCTCCGGGTGCTCCTCACGGAGGACGTGGAGGAGCACCTGTAGACCTCAGCGGGCGCCGAGCAGCTCCTCGAGGGTCGCGACCCGCACCTCCTGGGCGGCTTGCCGCGCCACCTCTGCGTCGAGCGTGACGAAGGCGTCGGCCTGCAGCCGGGTCAGCGCGACGTACTCCGCCGTCCCCGTGTCCTCCCACGACATCCGCTCGGCCACGTCCCACGCCGCCCGCAGCAGCACCCGGTCCCCCAGCACCCGGATCCGCAGGCTGCGGACGTGGTCGAAGCAGGCCTGCGCCTCCTCGCGGCTCACCTGCCCGGCGCGAGTGCAGCGGTACAGGAGCGAGAGCAGCTCCGAGCGCAGGAGCGTCGGCGCCAGCAACTGCGCCCCCCTGCCCGGCCTGACAGCTCCGAGGCCGAGCTCGAGCGCGACATCGGCACCGATGACGTAGCGCGGCATGGCACTCCCACTCCCTCCACGGAAGTGCCCGCTATTCCACCGTAGTATGCGCCTTCCCGCCACCCGGGCCACGGTCCCAGTCGCCCGTCGCGGGGACGACGAGCGGCGTGTGCGAGACGGGGTCGTCGATGACGACGCAGGGCAGGCCGAAGACCTCCCGGACGAGCTCCGCCGTCATGATCGACGACGGCGCACCGCTCGCCACCACCTCCCCGTCCTTCATGACGACGAGGTGGGTCGCGTACCGCGCCGCGTGGTTGAGGTCGTGGAGGACGGCGACGATCGTGCGTCCCTGCCGGTGGAGCTGGGTGAACAGGTCGAGGAGCTCGATCTGGTGGGCGATGTCGAGGAAGGTCGTCGGCTCGTCGAGGAGGAGGATCTCGGCCTGCTGGGCCAGGGCCATCGCCACCCACACCCGCTGCCGCTGCCCGCCGGAGAGCTCGGCGACGAGACGGTCGGCCAGCGACTCGGTGCTGGTCGCCTCCAGGGCATGCCACACGGCGTCGTCGTCCTCCGCCGTCCACTGCCGCACGATCCGCTGGTGCGGGAAGCGGCCGCGGGAGACGAGGTCGGAGACGGTGATGCCGTCCGGTGCCTCACTGCTCTGCGGCAGCAGCCCGACGACGCGGGCCACCTCCTTGGACCGGTACTCCGCGAGCGCGCGGCCGTCGAGCACGACCTCCCCGGCCCGGGGCCGCAGCACGCGCGCCAGGGCCCGTAGCAGGGTCGACTTCCCGCACGCGTTGGGCCCGATGATCGCCGTGAACGACCCGTCGGGGACGGCGACGGACAGGTCGGTGGACACGGTCCGTCGCTCGTAGGCGAGGGTGAGGTCGCGGGCGGCGAGCCGCGCGCAGGGAAGGTCGGTCACCGTCGTCGCGCCTCGATCATGAGTAGTGCCAGGAGATAGATGCCGCCGCCCACCACCGTGACGATCCCGACCGGGACGTCACCGCCGGGCAGCGCGTGCTGGGCGACGACGTCGGCGCCGAGCATGACGAGCGAGCCGGTCACGGCCGCCGGCAGGAGGGGCAGGCCGGCGCTGCCGGTGAGCCGCCGCGCGATCTGCGGCGCGGCGAGCGCGACAAAGGCGATGGGGCCGGCCGTGGCCGTGACGACGGCGGTGAGCGCGACGCCGCCGAGGACGAGCAGCAGCCGCGCGGGCTCCACGCGCAGGCCGTGGGCGCGGGCGGCGTCGTCGCCGAGCTCGAGCTGGCGCAGGGCCGGGGCGAGCAGCCCGAGCGGCGTGAGGAGCGCGAGAGCAAGGAAGGCCGGGACCGCCTCGTCCCAGCCGACGAGCGAGATCGACCCGGCGCCCCAGATCGCCGCCGCCATCGCCACCTCGGTCTCCGCCCGCAGCAGGAGGTAGGTGTTGACGGCGTGCAGCGCCGCCGTCACGGCGATGCCGACGATGATGAGCCGGAAGCCGAGGATCCCACCCCGGTAGGCGAGGAGGTAGACGACGACGGCGGTGCCCAGCCCGCCCAGCAGCGCACCGATCGTCGTGGACAGGGCGGCGGTCCCCGCGACCGTGAGCACGAGGAGAGCGCCGGTGTAGGAGCCGGTGACGAAGCCGATGATGTCCGGGGAGCCGAGCGGGTTGCGGGTGAGCGACTGGAAGACGGCCCCCGAGACGCCGAGCGCCCCGCCGAAGACGACGGCGCTGAGCACCCGCGGCAGGCGCCACTCGACGACGACCTCGTGGGCGAAGCCGCTCGCCGGGTCGAGGGCCGCCCGCACCACCTCGACCGGTGAGAGCGGGTAGTCGCCCAGCCCGAGGGCGAGCAGCGCGAGGAGGACGGTGACCCCGGCCAGCACGGCGGTGACGGCGACCTGGCGGCGCGGCACCCGGCGGGCGCTGCCGGGCACCCCCACGGTCCGCGCGCGGTGCGCCGCCCGCGGCGCCGACACGCTCACAGCCCGCTCACCCCCCGGCGGCGCACGAGCGCGATGAGTACCGGGGCGCCGAGCACGGCGGTGACGATCCCGGCGGGCAGCTCCCCGGGCAGCAGGACGACGCGCCCGACGACGTCGGCGGACAGGAGGAGGATCGGGGCGAGGACCATCGTGTAGGCCATGATCCACCGCTGGTCCGGGCCCGCGATCCACCGCGCCACGTGCGGGACCATGAGGCCGACGAACGCGATCGGCCCGGCGATCGCCGTCGCCCCGCCCGCCAGCACGGTGATGACGAGGACCGACAGCACCCGCACGAGCGGCAGCCGCGCCCCGAGCGAGCGCGCGAGGTCGTCCCCGAGCGCGACGGCGTTGAGGGAGGGGGCCAGCGCGAGCGCGAGGACGAGGGCGGCCACGAGGAAGGGGGCGAGCGCGGTGAGCGCCGTCGCGTCCCGCCCCGCGAGGGAGCCGGACTCCCAGGACCGCATCGCCTGGAAGCTCGCCGGGTCCGCGAGCACCATCGCCGAGGTGATCCCACTCAGCACCGCCCCCAGCGCGACGCCGGCGAGCGTGAGCGTCACCGGGCGGGCGCCGCTCCGCAGCGAGGAGCCGACGGCGTAGACGAGCACCGCCGCCGCAAAGGCACCGCCGAAGGCGAACCACAGGTAGCCCCACACGCTCGTCACGCCGAGCACCCCGACGGCGATCGCGACGGCGAAGGCCGCGCCGGCGTTGACGCCGAGGATGCCCGGGTCGGCGAGCGGGTTGCGGGTCAGGGCCTGGATGAGCGCCCCCGCCACTCCGAGCGCGGCACCGGCGGCCAGTGCGATCCCGGTGCGCGGCAGCCGCCCGTCGAGGACGACGGTCGTCTCCACCGGGTCGGGGTTGGTGCCGAGCAGCGCCCCGAGGACGTCGGCCGGTGCGATGGCCCGGGAGCCGACGGCCATGCTCGCCACGAGAGCCAGCAGGAGGACCGCGAGGACAACGAGCAGCCACAGGGCGCGGGTGCGTCCGCGCCGGGCCCGACCGGGGTCCTGCGCTGCCGGGCTCTTGACCAAGGTCCGCACGAGTACTTAGGTTAGCCTCACCTACGTGCCCGGTGGACCACCGGGCGACTTCCTCCGAGAGGCCACCATGCCCCGACGCCGCCCTGCCGCGCGAGCCCTGACCGCGACGGTCCTCCTGTCCCTCACCCTCGCCGCGTGCGGGGACGACGGCGGCTCGCAGGAGCCGGAGGACCAGGCGGAGCCGGCGACGACGGACGGCGCTTTTCCCGTCGTCGTCGAGACGACGTTCGGGGACGTCACCGTGGAGGAGGCGCCGCAGCGGGTCGTCGCGCTCGGCTGGGGGGACGCCGAGACGGCGCTGGCCCTGGACGTGCAGCCGGTCGGCGCCTCGGACTGGCTCGGCTTCGGCGGCGAGGGCGTGGGCCCGTGGGCGCAGGGCCGGTACGACGACGCCCCGGAGATCATCGAGACCATGGAGCCTTCCTTCGAGGCGATCGCCGCCCTCGAGCCGGACCTCATCCTCGACGTCAAGAGCTCGGGCGACCAGGCCCGCTACGACCGCCTCGCCTCGATCGCGCCGACGATCGGCGTGCCCGAGGGCGGCGAGAGCTACCTCACGACCACCGAGCAGCAGCTCGAGATGATCGCCGCGGCGCTCGGCAAGCAGGAGGAGGGCGAGCAGCTCCTCACCGAGCTCGAGGACACCTTCGCCCAGGCCCGCGACGACCACCCCGACTGGGAGGGGCGGACCGCCACCGCGGCCACCCTCACGTCCGAGGGCTGGGGCGCCAACGTCGAGGGCAGCGAGCGGGTGGACTTCCTCGAGAAGCTCGGCTTCGTGCAGAACCCGAAGATCGCGGAGCTGGAGGCGGACGCGTCCGGCTTCTCCGTCTCCCTGTCGGCCGAGCGCCTCGACGCCCTGGACGCAGACCTCGTCGTCGCCTTCCCCATCTTCATCGAGACGAGCGAGATCACCGAGGACCCGATGTTCCAGCAGCTCCCCGCCGTGGCGGACGGCCGCGCCGTCGTCATCGACGGGGACCTCGCCTCGGCCTACTCCCTCGGCACGGTCCTGTCCCAGCAGTACGCGATCGAGCAGATCGTGCCCATGCTCGAGGAGGCGCTCACATGACCCAGGTGCTCCAGCGGACCAAGGCCGTCCGTCCGGCCTCCGCCCGCGCCACCTACGCCCGCGTCGTGCGCACCGAGCGCGTGTGCCCGAGCTTCGTGCGCGTCGTCCTCATCGGCGCCGACGACACCCTGGACCGCACCTTCGTGCCCATGGGCTACGACCAGTGGCTGCGGCTCTTCCTCGCCGCCCCCGGTCACGAGCTTCCCGTCCTGCCCGACGGCGGACCCGAGGGCTGGTACAGCCGCTGGACCGGGATCGACCCTGAGATCCGCGGCTCGGTGCGCAACTACACCGTCCGCGCCGCCCGCCCGGTGCCCGGGGGCGGCTGGGAGATCGACATCGACTTCGTCGTCCACACCGACCCCGCCACCGGTGAGGTCGCCGGTGTGGCGGCAGCCTGGGCGCTCGCCGCCAAGCCCGGCGACGTCGTCGGCGTCCTCGACCAGGGCAGGTTCTACGCGACCGAGCCGGTCCGCGGGAAGTCCGTCGTCGTCGTCGACGAGAGCGGGCTGCCCGCGGCGGAGGGGATCGCCCGTTCCCTGCCCGACGACGAGCGCGCCGTGTTCATCGTCGAGGTGGCCCATCCCGAGGACCGCCGCCCGCTGCCGAGCTTCGCCAGCACCCGGGTGCGGTGGGCCGTGCGCGAGCCCGGCGCCCAGCCCGGGGACGCGGCCCTCAGCCTCCTGCGTGAGGAGCGGCTGGAGCCGGACGACTACGTCTACGCGGTCGGTGAGAAGGCGCTCGCGCTCGGTGCGCGCCGCTGGGCGCAGGGGGCCGGTCTGCCGAAGTCGCGGGTGGACTTCTGCTCCTACTGGCGGCGCTGAGCCGACTCCCGGGCGGCGTGCGCGTCGGCCAGCGCGAGCTCGCCATTGATGCCGATCCCCGCCCGTGAGCCAAGCTCGGCGGCGCCGAGCACCTGGCAGGACAGGTCGACGACGTTGCCGGCCGCCCACACCCCGGGCACCGAGGTGCGGCCCTCGCCGTCCGTCTCGAGGGCGGTGCCCATGTCGCTCGTGACGGTGCGGGCGCCCAGCCCGGTGAGCGCGGCGCTGTTGAGCCGGAACCGCGGGGCGATAAAGACGGCCCCGCACGCCACCCGGGTGCCGTCGTCGAGCACGACGGCGAGAGTGCCATCCTGGCCGTCGTCCAGCTCACGCGCCCTGCTCGGCACCACCCGGACGTCACGGGCGGCGAGGAGCGTGGCGGCGTCGTCGTCCATGGGGCCGGCGTCGTGGGTGACGACGGTGACGTCCTGGGACCACTGCCGCAGCAGCAGCGCCTGGTGGACCGCGCCCTCCGTGCTCTCCGCGAGGACGACGAGGGGCCGGTCACGCACCTCGTAGCCGTGGCAGTAGGGACAGTGCAGGACGTCGGAACCCCACCGCTCGGCCAGGCCGGCGACGTCGGGCAGCTCGTCGGCGATCCCGCTCGCAACGACCACCCGGCGCGCCCGTAGACGCCGGCCACCGGCCAGCTTCACCCGGAGCCTCGGGCCCGCGGCGTCCTCGACGACGACGGCGCTCGCCTCGTCCGCGACGATCTCCACCCCGTAGCCGCTCACCTCACGGCGGGCGACGGCGAGGAAGTCCGCCGGCGCGGCGCCGTCCCGGGTGAGGAACCCGTGGAGGGCCGCGGAGCACGCGTTGCGCGGACTGCCGGCGTCCACGACCGTGACGGAGCGGCGGGCGCGGCCCAGGACGAGGGCGGCGGACAGGCCCGCCGGCCCCGCACCGATGACGACGACGTCGCGGGAGTGAGGATCGGTGGAGGCGTCATCCATCCCCCTACTGTGCGACCCGTCGCGGCGGGCGGCATCCGGCGACGGCCGCCCACCCTAGCCTCGGTGGTGACCCCCCCTGCGCCTCTCCCTGCTCGACCGCTCCCGCACCCGCGCCGGTGAGGAGCACGCGGCGGCGCTGCGGGCCACGGTTGGGCGGGCGCAGCGGGCCGAGGAGTTGGGCTACCACCGGTTCCGGGTGGCCGAGCACCACGCGGCGCCGGGCGGACCGGGGCCGACGAGGTCATGGTCTCGACGTCCACCTACGACCGCGAGGACTCGCCCACGCCGACGCCGCGCTCACCGAGGCCGTGAACGCGGCGTAGCTCCCGGCCCCATGCGCCGACAGCCGGTTTCCTCCCGGCCCATGCGCCGACAGCCGGATTCCTCCCGGAGGAATCCGGCTGTCGGCGGTAGGGGGACGGGGGCTAGCTGGGGTTCTCGACGTCGCCGCGCCAGCCGCCGCTCTCGACGCCGCGCTTCTCGATGAACTCCTTGAAGCGGGCGGCGTCCGCCTTGACCTGCCGAGTGTCGAAGCCGAGCGCGGAGCCGACCTTCTCCTTGGCGTCGGACGGCTCCCAGTCGATCTGGATCATCACGCGGGTCGTCGTGTCGCTGAGCCGGTGGAAGGTGACGACACCAGCCTGCTTGACGTCGCCGCCCACGCTGCGCCACGCGATCCGCTCGTCCGGGTGCTGCTCGGTGATCTCGGTGTTGAACTCGCGCCGCTGCCCACCCACGGTCGTCACCCAGCGGTTGAGGGTGTCGGTCACCTGGGTGATCGACTCGACGCCCTCCATGAACTGCGGGAAGGACTCGAACTGCGTCCACTGGTTGTAGGCGGTGCTGACCGGGACGTCGACGTCGATCGACTCTTGTACCTGGCTCATCTCGTGCCTCCTGAAAGTCGGTGACGGTGGAGGTCCTGCCTACCAGCGGCCGGGGCGGCCTGCCACCGGACGGCGTCAGCGGCGAGCGCGGCGACGGCGCACGAGGGCGCCCACGGCCCAGCCGACGAGGAAGATGAGGAGCAGCACGAGCCACATCGGTGCGCCGACGCTGAGCCAGAACAGCTCGATGCGCACCTCTCCGCGGTTCTGCACGACGAAGGCGATCGCGAGGACGGCCAGGGCCAGGCCGACCCAGGTCGAGGGCTCCACGCGCCCGGTCCGCTCGGTCTCGGTGCTCCGCATGGTCGGTCCTTCCGCTCGGCGAGAGTCCTCACTGTGCCCGGTGCCGAACCGCTCGGCGAGCGGGCACCGGGGCGGCGCGGCGGCGCGGTTAGCCTGCGAGCATGTCCACCCCGCCTGCCGCGCCGTCCCCGTCCCCGTCCCCGCAGGGGCCGGTGAGCGGCTCGGTGTGGCGCGTACCGGGGATGCCGCTGCTCGTCGCGATGACCGTGCTCGCCTTCTCCGGCTACGCCGCCCTGCTGCCCGTCGCCCCGCTGTGGGCGGTCCACGGCGGGGCTGGATCCGTCGGTGCGGGGCTCGTCAACGGCGTCCTCATGCTCGTCACGGTCCTCACCCAGCTTGTCGTGCCGACCGCGCTGCGGCGCCTGGGGTGGGGACCGGTGCTCGCGGCCGGGATGCTCCTGCTCGGGCTGCCCTCGGCGACGCTCGGGCTCAGCGACGGCCTGCTGCCCGTGCTGGCGGTCTCCGCGGTGCGCGGGATCGGCTTCGGCGTCGTCACGGTGACGGGCAGCGCGCTCGTCGCCGAGCTCGTGGCGCCGGCGCGCCGGGGCGCGGCCATCGGCGCCTACGGGCTGGCGATCGCCGGACCGCAGGTGCTCCTCCTGTCCGCCGGGCCGTGGATCGTCGAGCAGCTCGGCTACGGGCTGGTCTTCGCACTCGGCGTGCTGCCCGCTCTCGGCGCGGTGCCCGCCGTCCTCCTCGCGCGGCGGCTCGAGCACGTCCCGGAGGCGACGGGGCGTGTGCCCTACCTGCGGCTGCTGCGCCCGATGGCCCTGCTCCTCGCCGTCACGCTCGCCGGCGGCGCGCTCATCACCTTCATGGCCCAGATGAGCAGCAGCGCCGCCCTCAGCACTGTGGCGCTGCTCCTCCTCACCGTGGCGGCCGCGGTCGCGCGCTGGCGGGTGGGCGCCCTGGCCGACCGGTTCGGACCCCGGCCGTTCCTGGGGCCCCTCGTCCTCCTCACCGGCGCCGGCATGGCGATGATCGCCTGGGCGGTGCGCGACCCGCAGGCCACCGCCGTCGTCCCGCTCCTCCTGGGTGCCGCCGTCGTCGGCATCAGCTACGGCGGTCTGCAGAACCTCACGCTCGTCCTGTCCTTCCGCACGGTGAGCCGCCCGCACTACGGCTCGGCCAGCGCGGTGTGGAACATCGGCTTCGACGCCGGGACGGGACTGGGCGCCGTCGTCGTCGGGATGGTGGCGGCGTGGAGCTCCTTCACCACGGCCCTGCTCGTCGCGGGGGCCGTGTCCCTCCTCACCCTGCCGCTGGCGCTGCTGCGCCGCGGTACGGGGGAGGGCTGAGCCGCTCGGCGTGCGTGCCTCTCCCACCCACCGCATGCTGAGGGGCGTCGAGAGGAGAAGGCGTGACGCAGGCAACCACCGGGCCTGAGATCGAGGACGAGCGCGTGAGCGTCGTCGTCGTGAGCCACAACCGACGCGAGGAGCTGCTGCAGTCCCTCGCCCGGCACCGGGCCCCGGTCGTCTACGTCGACAACGCCTCCACCGACGGCAGCGCCGACGCCGTCAGCGAGCGCTTCCCGGACGTCGATGTCGTCCGCCTGGCCCGCAACGCCGGCGCCTACGGGCGCACCATCGGCGTGCGGCGCGCCCGCACGCCGATCGTCGCCTTCGCCGACGACGACTCGTGGTGGGCGCCCGGGGCGCTCGCCACCGCGGCCGCGCACTTCGCGGCGCACCCGCGGCTCGGGCTCCTTCAGGCACGCATCCTCGTCGGTACCGAGGAGCGGCTGGACCCGACCTGCGCGGAGATGGCCGCCTCGCCGCTGCCCGGTGACCCGGACGTACCCGGCGCCCCGCTTCTCGGCTTCATCGCCTGCGGCGCGCTGGTACGGGTGGAGGCCTTTGTCGAGGCGGGCGGCTTCGACGACGTCGTCCGCTTCCCCGGCGAGGAGGAACGCCTGGCCCTCGACCTCGCCGGCCATGGCTGGCACCTCAGCTACCTCGACGACGTCGTCGCCCACCACCACCCCTCGCCCGTCCGCGGCTCGGCCGACGCCCGCCGTCGTGCGCTCGCCCGCTCCGCGGTCCTCACCGGCGCGATGCGGCTGCCCCGGCGCGACGCGCTCGCGCGGGTCCGGCGGACGGTGGCCGCCGGCGCCGTCCAGCGGGCCGGGGCAAGGGACGCGCTCGCGGACCTGCCGGCTGCGCTGCGCCGTCGTCGCCCGGTGCCGGACCGGGTGGCCGCGCAGGCGGAGATGCTCCGCCGCGCACCCGTGCCGGCCAGACCAGGACACCGAGAGGAAGGACAGCGATGAGGGCAGTGCAGCGCAGCGGCCGTGCGGTTGTGACCGGAGGGGCGGGGTTCCTCGGCAGCCACCTGTGCGAGGCCCTGCTCGACGACGGCTGGCAGGTCGTGGCACTGGACAACTTCCTCACCGGAGCGCCGGGGAACGTCGCGCACCTGGCGCAGCGGCCCGGCTTCGAGCTCGTCCACTGCGACGTCACCGAGAATATGTACGTGCGCGGCGACGTCGACCTCGTCCTGCACTTTGCCTCCCCCGCCTCGCCCGTGGACTACCTCGAGCTGCCCATCGAGACGCTGCGGGTGGGGTCCGTGGGCACCGAGCGGGCCCTGCGCCTGGCCCGGGACAAGGGCGCCCGGTTCGTCCAGGCCTCGACCTCCGAGGTCTACGGCGACCCGCAGGTCCACCCGCAGCCGGAGACCTACTGGGGCCACGTCAACCCGATCGGGCCGCGCGGGGTCTACGACGAGGCCAAACGCTACGCCGAGGCCCTCGTCACCGCCTACCGCGGCGCCCACGGCGTGGACACCGGCATCGTGCGGATCTTCAACACCTACGGCCCTCGGATGCGCCCCTACGACGGCCGCGCCATCCCCACCTTCATCCGCCAGGGCCTCGCCGGTGAGCCGCTGACCGTGGCCGGCGACGGGAACCAGACCCGCTCCGTCTGCTACGTCGACGACCTCGTCGCCGGCATCCTCGCCCTCGCCCGCAGCGGCCACCCCGGGCCCGTCAACATCGGCAACCCCCAGGAGCGCACGGTGCTCGAGATCGCCGAGGCGGTCGTCGCGGCCACGGGCGGGCGCTCGCGCATCGACTTCGTCGAGCGGCCGGTGGACGACCCGGAAGTGCGCCGCCCGGACACCACGCTTGCCCGCGCGGAGCTGGGCTGGGAGCCGAAGGTCTCGTGGGAGGACGGGCTGCGGCGGACGGTCGACTGGTTCGCCCATGCGCTGAGCAGGTCCGCCTGAGACTCGATCTCCGCCGGTGACCTCCCCGGTTCTCCTCGCTCCCACGTGGTGCGAGGGGGGAGGTCGGAGGAGAAGCGGGGAGGTCAGTGGGCGGGCTGGAGGATGAGGAGCGCGGCGGCCGCTTCCTCCACCTCGTCGACCGTGATCGCGGCCAGGGCCGGGTCGAGCTCCGCGGCGTGCGGGTCGCCCGTGCCGTCGCCGTGCCACAGGACGAGGTGCCGCTCGGTGTCGATCGCCGGCCCCCAGGTCGTCGGCGGGGTGGGGCCGAAGAGGAGCACCGAGGGCGTGCCGACGCCCGTGGCCACGTGCGCCACCCCGGTGTCCCCGCACACGAGCAGCCGCGCACCGGCCACGAGGGCGGCCAGGCCCGGGACGTCGTGCTCGCCGGCCACCGACCGGCCGACGTCGCCGGCCACCTCCGCGCACAGCTCCGCCTCCCCGGCCGAACCGGTCACCAGCACCCGGTGCCCGGCGCCGCTCAACCGCTGAGCCAGCTCATGCCAGCGCTCGGCAGGCCAGCGGCGCGACCCGGACGCCGCGCCCGGGTGGAGCAGCACCGCGTCCGCGACGCCCTCCGCCGGCTCGACGGGCAGGCGCAGGTCCTCCGGCCCGCACCCGCCGCCCGCGGCGGTGAGCAGCCGGCACCAGCGCGCCACCTCGTGCTCGTCGGCGCGGAACTCCGGGGCGACGTCGTCGGCGGAGGCGGGGTGGCCGGCCTCCGGGCTGGCGAAGGCGACGAGCCGGGACGGGCCCGTCGCCCCGAGCAGCCGGTGGCTCTGCGGCCCCCGGCCGTGGAGGTTGACGGCCACGTGACTGCCCGCCCCGCCCACGGCCAGCGGCTGGTCGAGCCCCACGGTGGGGACGACGGCGTCGACGAGCCCGAGCCGGACGAACCACCCGCCGATCCCCTCGGGGCCGGCCAGCACGACGCGCCGGCCCGGCCACGCCCGCCGCACCCCGCGCAGCGCCGCGACCCCGGTGAGCGCGTCACCGAGGCCGAGCGCGCGCAGGACGAGGACGTCGCCGGGCCCCAGACCGGCTAAGGCCACGACGGCTCGCCGGAGGCCATGACGAGCATCTCGCGGATTTCGCTCCCCACCGGCTGCTGCAGCGCCATGAGGACGGCACCGGCGGTGCTGGCCGGGTCGTTGAGGTCCTGGTTCGGGCCGGGCTTGAAGCGCTCGTCGCGCCCGTCGAAGAAGGCAGTGCGCATCCCGCCCGGCACGAGGCACGTGACGCCCACCCGCCCGGCGTACTCGGCGGCCAGCGCCTGCGAGAAGCCGCGGATCGCGAACTTCGAGGCGGAGTAGGCCGTCGCCGCGTCGGCGCCCTTGAGGCCGAGCGTCGAGGAGACGGTGACGACGGTGCCGCGGCTCGCCTCGAGGTGGGGCAGGGCGGCGCGTACGACGGCGACCGTCCCGAGGAGGTTGACGTCGATGACCCGCCGCCAGTCCGCGGGGTCGATGTCCAGGATCGGCCCGCACGCGTCGGTCCCCGCCGCCGTGACGACCGCCGTCGGCGGCCCCACCTGCTCGACGAGCGAGGCGACTGCGGCCGTCGCCGCGTCCCAGTCGCTGAGGTCCGCCACGACGTGCGGCACGTCCCCGGCGGGCGCGACCCGGTCGATGACGGCCGGGCGGCCACCCGCCGCCCTCACCGCCTCGACGACGGCGGCCCCCAGGCCTCCTGCCCCTCCGGTGACGTAGACCGTTCCTACCTCGCGTGCGTTCACCCTGCTCCTCCCGTTGACCGTGTGTGCTCCGCGGCCTGGGCGGCCTGCTCGGAGCGGTTGATGATGGATGTCGTCGACCGGCCACCCAGGTAGGGCAGCAGGACGACCCGGCCGCCGTGCTCCTGCACGACCTCCGTCTCCGGCAGCGGTCTGCCGCCGTAGTCCCCGCCCTTGGCCCAGATGTCGGGCCGCAGGTGGGTGAGCGTGCCGCGGGGGTCGTCGTCGTCGAAGACGACGACGGCGTCCACGCAGTCCAGCGCCTCGAGCACCTTGGCGCGGTCGGCCGCGGGCACGACCGGCCGGCCCGGCCCCTTGAGGCGCGTGACCGAGGCGTCGGAGTTCATGAGGACGACGAGCCTGTCACCGAGCCGGCGCGCCGCCTGCAGCGTGGCGACGTGGCCGGCGTGGACGATGTCGAAGCAGCCACCGGTTGCGACGACCGTCGCCCCGTCCCCGCGCAGGCGGGTCGCCAGCTCGCGCAGCGCGTGCGGCTCGGCCCTGAGGACGCCGCCGCGCCCGGTGGGCGCCTCGGGGGTCTGGACGGGGTCGCCGGCGGGCTGGCGGCGGCCGCGGAAGCCCTCGGCCCCACCTGCCGCCACCCAGGCCGAGGCGTCCGCGACGGCAGACTCGACCGCCTCGGACAGCAGCGCGCCGGACGCCAGCGCGCTGGCGGCGCTCGCGGCGAAGCGGTCGCCCGCACCGCAGGGGTCACCGCCGTGGGTGGCGACGGCGGGGACGTAGCTCGTCTCGTCATCGTGCGCGGCGAGGAACGCGCCGTCCGCGCCGGCCGTCACGCACACCCCGCGTGCCTGCCACGTGGTGCGCAGCGCGGCGGCGGCGACGTCGGCCGGCGCGTCGGGGCGCTCGGCGGCGGCGCGCGCCTCGCTGAGGTTGGGGGTGACGAGGGCCGCGCCGGGCACCGGGGCGCCGCCCCGGGGATGGGGGTCCCACACGAGCCGCGTGCGGCGGGCGGCGTCTGCCAGCAGCTGCCGCAGCCCGGGGTGGTGGGTGGTGCCGGCGCCGTAGTCGGAGACGAGGACGGCGTCGGCGCTCGCGAGCACCTGGGCCACCTCCTCGAGCGGGAGGCCCTCGCCAGGGGTGCCGGGGCCGCCGTCGTCAACGCGGACGAGGGACTGGCCGCCGCTGCGGATGCGCGTCTTGCGACGGGTGCCGCCCTCGTGGGGCAGGCGCAGGACTGTGAGGTGCTCCTCGAGCTCGGCGACGAGGCGGTCACCGTGCTCGTCGTCGGCGATGGGTGCGACGAGGGTGACGCGGCCGGTGCACAGGAGCGCCGCGAGGCCGGCGCCGCCCGGGCTGTGACGGGTGGCGCTCACGTCGAGGACCGGGACGGGGGCGTCGGGGGACAGGCGCGTGACCTGGCCGTCGACGTCCGCGTCGAGGACGACGTCCCCGACCACGACGACGTGCGGGGCGGAGGAATCCGACTGTCGGCGCAGGGTTACCCCTTCGCGCGGTGCCTCCTCCTCGCGCCGAGAGCCAGATTCCTCGGGCCCGTCCTCGCGCCGAGAGCCGGATTCCTCCGCCTCCCCCACGCCGAGATGGCGGTCGAGGGTGGCGCACAGGGCGTGGATGGCGACGAGATGGCCCTCCTGGACCGCCGCCGTCGAGGGCGCGTCGACGCACAGCGCGTCGTTGCACAGCTCGGCGAGCGGGTTGGGCGCCGGGCCGGTGAGCCCCCAGACGGTGAGCCCGAGCTCGCGGGCGCGCTCGGCGGCGCGGAGCACGTTGGGGCTCTTGCCGGAGGTCGACAGGAGCACGAGGACGTCGCCGGCACGGCCGTGCCCCTCGACCTGCCGCGCGAACATCTCCTCGGCGCCGTAGTCGTTGACGATCGCGCTGACGCTCGAGGACTCCGCGCACAGCGAGATCGCCGAGAAGGAGCGGCGGTCGTGGAGGAAGCGGCCGACGAGCTCGGAGGTGAGATGCTGGGCCTCCGCGGCGCTGCCGCCGTTGCCCGCCGCGAGCAGGCGCGCGCCGCCGGGCAGCCGCTCGGCGAGCACAGTGGCCCACTGCTCCAACGTGCCGGCGTGGTCCCGGAGGAAGTCGAGGGCCGTCTCGAGCTCGGCCCGGTGCTCGTCGATCCAGTCCTGGGCGCTCATGCGGTCGCCGCCTTCCGGGACGTCGTGGTGCGGGCGGCGCGGACCTCGGCGTATGCGGCCTCGGTCGCCGCTGCCACGCGCTCCCAGCTGAAGCGCTCCTCGGCCCGCGCGCGGGCGGCCTCGCCGTAGCGGGCACGCAGCTCCGGGTCGACGAGGAGGCGGGTGATCGCCGCGGCGAGCGCGTCGGGGTCGCGCGGGGGGACAAGGGTGCCGGTGCGGCCGTCCTCGACCGAGTCGAGCAGCCCGCCGACGGCGCTGCCCACGAGCGGGCGCCCGCAGGCGGCCGCCTCGAGCGGCACGATCCCGAAGGGCTCGTACCAGGGGGTCGCGACGACGATGTCCGCGGAGCGGATGAGCGCCGGCACCTCGGTGCGTGACGCGGAGCCGACGAAATACACCCGATCGGCGACCCCGAGCTCCTCCGCGAGGGCGTGCAGGCGCCGGGCCTCGGGGTCGGTGGGGATCTGGGACTGGTCGGGACCGCCCGCGACGAGCAGCTCGACGTCGGGCAGCAGCGGCAGGGCGGCGACGACGGTCTCCACGCCCTTGCGCTCGACGAGCCGCCCGATCGAGAGCAGCCGGAAGGGGTGGTCGCCGCGCGGGGGGTGGACCTCGCCGTCGGGGCTGAAGAGCTGGACGTCAACCCCGCAGGGCACGACGCGCGCCCGTGACCGGTCCACGCCCATCGCCTCGAGCTCGGCGACCTCGTCGCTGCACGTCGCGACGACGAGGTCCGCCTCGGTGGCCACGCGTGCCTCCGCCTCGACCCGGCCGGCGGGGCTCGTGTCCTTGGCGCCCTGGTGGCGGCGCTTGACGGTGCCCAGGGCGTGGAAGGTGTGGACGACCGGTACGGGCACCTGCGCGGCTGCCTCGAGCGCGGCGAGCCCGGACATCCAGAAGTGGGAGTGGACGACGTCGGGCCGATCACCGTCCGCCCAGCGGCGGGCCAGCCACCGGCCGAGCTCGGGCATGTAGGGCAGCAGGTGGTCCTTGGGCAGCACGCGCGCCGGACCGGCGGGGACGTGGACCACCCGCACACCGGGCAGCATCTCCACCTGCTCGGGCAGGTCGGGGTCGTCCCGGCGGGTGTAGACGGCGACGTCGTGGCCCCGCCGGGCGAGCGCGGCAGCGAGGGCTGCCACGTGGACGTTCTGCCCGCCGGCGTCCTCACCACCGAGCGCCGCCAGCGGGCTGGCGTGCTCCGACACCATCGCGATCCTCATCGGACGACCTCCTTCAGCAACGACTGCCAGTCCGCGAGGAAGCGGACGGCGGAGAAAGCCTCGGTGGCGTGGCGGCGGGCGGCCTGCCCGCGCTCCCGTGCCTCGGCGGGGTCGGCGAGCCAGCGCAGCGCCGCCTCCTCGAGCACCCGCGGGTCCGCGGACACGACGCCGGCGTCCGCGGGGACGGCCTCGGGAGCCGCCGTCGTCGCCAGGGCGAGGACCGGCAGGCCGATCATCATCGCCTCGATGAGCGAGAGCCCGAGCGAGGTCCACCGGTAGGGGTGCAGGTAGGCGCGCTGCCGGCCGAGCAGCGGGTGCATCTCGGACTGGCGGACGTCCTCGTGCAGGTGCCCCGCCAGGTGCGGGGCGTGCTCCTCGAGGGCCGCCATCCCCATCCCGTACACGGCGAGCGGGACGGTCCGCGACAGGTCGAGCACGACGTCGGTGCCCGCCACCCGCCACCGGCGCACCGGCTCGTTGACGACGACGCCGACCCGCTCCTCCTCGCCCGTGTACAGGTACCCGGGGTCGAGGACGCCGTGGTCGATGACCGTCGTCGGCGCGCGGCCGCAGTCCCACACGAGCGCGTTGAAGTGGGTGACGTGGACGATCGGGATGTCGCCGCGGTCCGCGAGCGGGTGGCGGGTGCGCACGGCGTCGCCGTTCGGGGTGTTGTGCTCGACGTACACGGCCGGCACGTCCCTGCCCGGGCGCAGTCCGGTCCACTCCTCGAAGAGCGTGACCTCGTGGGGCCGCTGGAGGACGACGACGTCGCAGCCCTCCTCCCGCAGCTGGGCGGGGCTGAGCTCGCGGGCGTTCGGGGGCCAGTCCCACGTGCGCGCCCGGCCCTGACCGTCCGGCCCGCGGTCGGGGAGCACCGGGACGAGGTACTCGTCGGGGCCGGTGACGAAGGGGGTCAGCCAGGACCCGTGGACGTGCCAGATGGCGACCTTCACGCCATGACCTCCTGGGGGACGAGGGACGCGACGGCGTCCACGACGTGGTGGGGACTGATGCCGCTGAGGCACGGGTGGCCGGGTACCGGGCACTCCCGGGCGCGGGTGCCGGCGCAGGCGGCGTGCTGGTCGCCAAGGACGACGGTCGGCACCCCGTACGGTGCCCACCGCTCGGCGGGCACCACCGGGGAGAAGAGGGAGACGACGGGCGTGCCGACGGCGGCCGCCAGGTGGGCGGGGCCGGTGTTGCCGACGACGACGCACGCGGCGCCGTCGAGCACCGCCGCGAGCTGGGGCAGGTCGGTCCGGCCGGTGAGGTCGTGGACGCCCGGGCCGGCGGGCAGGGGCGTCTCGCCAGGCCCACCAGTGACGACCACGTCCCACCCCGCCGCCGCCAGCGCGGCCGCGATCGCGCCGGCGTGCTCCGGTGCGATGGCCCGCGCCGGCACCGAGGCCCCCGGGTGCAGCACGACGTACGGCCGCGCGTGGTCGCTCCCCGCTCGCCGAGAGCGCCCACCGCTCTCTCGCCGAGAGCCGGACTCCTCCGCGGGGGTCGCGCCCCCTTCTCGCCGGGAGCGGGATTCCTCGTGGGGAGAGATCCGGCTGTCGGCGGTAAGTGCGCTGTCGGGGAGGAGGGGGCGGACGTCGGGGAGGGGGCGGCGGACGGCGAGGCGCCCGTCGTCGCCGCCTGGGAGCTCCGCGCCGGCGGCACGGGCGAGGTCGAGGGCGGCCTCGGCCTCGTGGAGACCCTCGGGGCGCTGGTGGCGCACCTCGAGCAGCGATCCGGGGTAGTCGACGCTCGTCGCGGCGACGTGCCCGATCCCCGCCAGCTTCGCCAGGAGCGCCATCGGCAGCGGGCTCTGGTGGAAGGAGGTGAAGATGACCGCCCGGTCGTAGCGGCGCTCCGCGAGGGTCGCGACGAGCTCCTCGATCGCTGCCGGGTCGACCGCCGGCGGGCGGTAGCCGGACCAGGGGGCCGCGACGACGAGCACGTCCCGCACCCCCGGCAGCAGCCGCGCGGCCGCGGCCCCGGACGGGGCGGCCAGGAGGTCGACGTCGTCGTGGGCGGCGAGGGCGCGGACGGCGGGCCCCGTGAGGAGGACGTCGCCGTCGTTGTCGAGGCGCACGGCCAGGGTCGTCACCGGCCCTCACCCGCCAGGGCGAGGACGAGGTCGACGGCGGAGGAGAGGTCCGCGGCGACGTGCTCGGCCTGCTCGACCTCCTCCTCCCGGGTGACCGGTGTGGGGACGAGGACGGAGCGGGCGCCGGCGGCTCGGGCGGCACCGACGTCGGCGCCGATGTCCCCGACGACGACGCACTCGTGCGGCTCGACGCCCAGCGCACGCGCGGCGCGCAGCACCATGCCCGGGCCGGGCTTGCGGCAGGTGCACCCGTCCTCGGGACCGTGCGGGCAGTGCTCGACGACGTCGAAGGAGCCCAGGAGGTCCTGGACGCGCTCGTTGACCCGCCCGACGTCCTCGGGCGCGATGAGGCCGCGGGCGATGCCCGACTGGTTGGTCACCATCCCGATGAGCAGCCCGCCCGCGCGCAACCGGCGCAGCGACTCCGCGGCACCGGCCACGGTGCGGACCTTGGCCGGGTCTCCGTTGTAGGGGACGTCCTCGACGATCGTGCCGTCGCGGTCGAGCAGGGCGGCGCGCACCGGTGGTGGCCACGCGGGCACGTCGCGGAAGCGGACCGTCCCGTGCAGCCGGTGCCACACCGCGGACCACGGGATGGCCACGCTCGTCCAGGCCATGCGCCGCCACTCCGCGGCCCAGCCCTCCTCGCCCGGACGGGGCCCGGGCGCGACGCGGCGCGCGGCGAAGTCGGCGGTGAGCGCCGCCCACGTCGCGGCGGCCACGGTGGCGGCGCGACGGCGACCGGCTGCCGCGAGGAGGGCGGAGGCGCTTCCCGCAGCCACGGTGGCGACGTGCCACCGGAACCGGCCGCGCCCGGTCCCGCCGATCTCACGCCAGGTGGGGCCGTGCAGCGCCCGCATGAGCGCGTCGGAGCCCGAGCCCGCCTGCATCCGCAGGCTCACGGCGTCGTCCGCGGGACGGACCGGGTGGAGGATCTCGCGCTCCCCGCGGACCAGCTCCCAGCCGGCCTGGGTCACGCGCAGGGCGAGGTCGGCGTCCTCCCGGTAGGCGCGGGGGAAGCGCTCGTCGAAGCCGTGGACCGCGGCGAGGGCGGCGCGGCGGTAGGCCATGTCCGCCGTCGCCCACAGCGCCGTCTCCAGACCCGCGGTGTTGCGCTCCCAGTCGGTCGGACGGCGGTGCTCGGGCAGCGGGACGGTGATCCGGCCCTGCGTGGCGCCCACCCGCGGCCCGGCAGCCGCGAGGTCCGCGGCCAGGCGGGTGGCCCAGCCGGCGGGGAGGCGCACGTCGTCGTCGAGGAAGGCGACCCACTCGGTGGTGGCGGCCCGCCAGCCCGCGTTGCGGGCGGCGGCGGGGCCGCGGCCACCGGAACGGATGACGTCGAGCGGGACCTCACCCTCGGGCAGGTCCAGGGGCTCGGCCTGGTCGAGGGGACGGTCGTCGACGAGCACGACGCGTCCAGGGGCGGGCCCGTCCTGGCCGAGGAGGTCGGTGAGCACCTCCCGGAGTGATGGGCGGCCGACTGTCGGCAGGACGACGGTGTAGTCGCTCACGCGACAGCCATCGCGGCGTCGTCCGTCACCGCCGCCCCGGCCGCCTCGTGGGCGGCGAAGAGCTCGGAGCGGCGGACGACGTGGGGGCCGAGGACGAGGAGGTCGACCGGCGCGGAGCCGAAGAGCTCCAGCGCGTCGCGGGGGTCGTCCACCATGGGCCGTCCGGCCGTGTTGAGACTTGTGTTGATGACGACCGGCAGGCCGGTGCGCTCGGCGAAGGCCGCGATCGTCGCACCGAGGCGGGGCTGGCGCTCGGGGTCGACGGTCTGGATGCGCGCGGTGCCATCGACGTGGACGGCCGCGGGGATCCGGTCGCGCCACTCCGGGCGCACGGAGTGGACGAAGAGCATGTAGGGGCTGGGGATGGGGCCGTCGGTGAAGATCTCCTCGGCGCGGTCGGCGAGGACCATGGGCGCGACGGGACGGAACTGCTCGCGGCCCTTGACGTCGTTGATGCGCTCGAGGTTCTCCTCCAGGCCCGGGTGGGCGAGCAGGGAGCGGTGGCCGAGCGCGCGCGGGCCGAACTCGCTGCGGCCGTCGAACCAGGCGATGACGCCGTTGCCGGCGAGCACCTCGGCCACCTGCTCGGGGAGGTCGTCGGGGGTGGTGAAGGGGACCTTCGCCGTCGTGAGCCACTCGGCGAGCTCGTCGTCGCTCCATCCGCGGCCCAGGTCCGCGCCGGCGATCGGGCGCGGCTCGGACCCGCGGTCCGCGGCCACCTGCAGGGCGGCGCCCAGCGAGGTGCCGGCGTCGCCGGCAGCGGGCTGCACCCACACGTCCTCGAAGGGGGTCTCGCGCCAGATGCGGGAGTTGGCCACGCAGTTGAGCGCGGTGCCGCCCGCCATCGTCAGCGCGGTGTCGCCGGTCTGCTCGTGGAGCCAGGTCGCGAGGTCGACGAGGACCTCCTCCAGGCGTGCCTGGACCGAGCAGGCGAGGTCGGCGTGAGGGCCACCCCAGGTGCCGTCATCGACGCGCGGCTCCACCCACCGCGACCAGTCCGGGACGGGGGCCTGGAAGCCGCCGTCCTCGGTGGCGTGGATGGTCTCGCGCAGCTCCTCGAGGAAGCGGGGCCGGCCGTAGGAGGCCAGGGCCATGACCTTGTACTCGTCGGAGGAGCGCAGGAAGCCGAGGTGCTCGGTGAGCGACTCGTACAGCAGGCCCAGGGAGTGGGGCAGCTGCTGCCCGGCGAGGGTCTCCAGCTTGCCCTTGGTGTAGCGGCCGGCGAGGTGGGAGGCGTGCTCGCCGCGGCCGTCGAGGACGAGGACGCTGGAGCTCGCGTGCGGGGAGGCGAGGGCGCCGGAGGCGGCGTGGGCCACGTGGTGGGGGACGAAGACGACCTTGTCGGGGTCGAGCCCCGGCAGCGCGGCGGCGAGGAACTGCGGGGCGCGCTCGGCGTAGGTGAGGCGCAGGTGGTCCCACGGGTCGTCCAGGCCCATCTCGTGCGCGGGCCGCGCGAGGGAGGGGTCGAAGGAGTAGGCGACGGCGTCGAGGTCCTTGGGCTCCAGGCCGGCCTGCTCGAGGCACCAGCGCATCGACAGCTCGGGCAGCTCCCACGCCGAGAACGGCACCGGACGCTTGCCGTGCTTGCGCCTGCTGAAGCGCTCCTCCTCTGCCGCGGCGACGACCTTGCCGTCGATGACGAGAGTGGCTGAAGGGTCGTGGAACAGCGCGTTGACGCCGAGAACTCGCATACGTGGCCTCCTGGCTGGTCGGAGTCACCTATAGGTGATTCGCTGCTCACGCTGCCCGAGAGAAGCACTTCTCGCACTTCGACAAGGAGACCCCACCCGTGACGACGACCGAGACCGCCCCCGTCCGCACCGCAGAGCTTGCCGTCCACCTGGTGGATGGACGGGTCGCGGAGGCCACCGGGTCGCGGCGCCTGCGCCGCGAGGACCCGAGCGGCTCGGGAGCGGTGACGACGCTCGTGCCGGCGACGGCGGAGGAGGTGTCCACCGCGGTCGACGCCGCCTGGCGGGCACGCTCCGACTGGCGCCGTACGGCACCGGCGGAGCGCGCGGCAGCGCTACGCGCGGCTGCGGCCGCCGTCCGCGCCGATGCCGACCGGCTCGGCGCGCTGCTCACCGCGGCGACCGGCCGGTTGCTCGGCCAGACGGTCGAGTCGGCCACCGTGGCCGCCGACCTCCTGGAGGAGGCGGCGACGACGGGCCTCGGCCCGGCCGGCCGCACGCTCGCCGGGGCCACGGCGGCGCTGGACGTCGTGCGCCGCGAGCCGCGCGGCGTCGTCGCCGTCATCACCCCCTGGAACGACCCGTTCCCGGCCGCGGCAGGCCTGCTGGCCGCCGCGCTCGTCACCGGCAACACCGTGGTGCACAAGCCCTCGGAGCGCTCGGCAGCGCCGGGCTGGGAGATGGCCCGGCTCATCGCCGACGCGCTGCCCGCCGGGGTCCTCAACATCGTCAACGGTGACGGCGAGACCGGTGCCGCGCTCGTCGCCGACGAGCGCGTGGCCCTGGTCGCGCACGTGGGCTCGACGGTGGCCGGCCGGCGCATCGCCGCCGTTGCCGGGGCGCGCGGGGCGAAGGTGCTCCTCGAGAACGGCGGCGCGGACGCCATCGTCGTCGACTCCGGCGTCGACCCGCGGTGGGCGGCCGAGCAGATCGCGACCGGCGCCTTCACCAACACCGGGCAGATCTGCACCTCCGTCGAGCGCGTGTACGTCCACGACGACGTCGCCGACGCCGTCGTCTCCCAGCTCGCCGACGTCGCGCGCGAGCTCGTCGTCGGGGACCCGGCCGACCTGGCCACGACGCTCGGTCCCCTCGTCGACGCCGAGCAGCTCGCCGTCGTCGACGGTCACGTGCGTGCGGCGCTGGACGCCGGCGCCCGGTGCATCACCGGCGGCGCGCCCCTGGACCGGCCGGGCAGCTTCTACCCGCCCACGGTCCTCGACCACTGCGCGCCGGAGGTGGACGCCGTCGCCGAGGAGACCTTCGGGCCGGTGGCCGCGATCGTGCGTGTGCCGGACTTCGACACGGCGCTCGCGCTCGCGGGCGAGAGCCGGTACGGGCTGGCCGCGACCGTCCTCACCCCGGACCTCGGTCGCGCGCTGCACGCCGCGGAAGAGCTGGAGGTGGGCACGGTCAAGGTCAACGGCGTCTTCGGTGGCGCGCCGGGCGGCTCGGCCGACCCGCGCCGCGACAGCGGCACCGGCGCCGGCTACGGCCCGGACCTGCTCACCGAGATGACCGTCCTCAAGACGGTGCACCTCGAGGCCCCCGGCGCCTGACCCGGTCAGCCGTAGCTGCGCGCCGTCGACTCGGCCTGGGAGCGCTCGAGGGCCCGGAAGCGTGCCTCGGCGTGCGCGGGCAGCACCCGCCGCTCGGTCAGCACCCAGGGTGCCCCGCGGAGCGCGGCGAGCACGCCCTCGAGCGCGGGGCGTGAGCGCAGCTGGCCGAGCACCACGACGGTGCGGCGCAGGGCGGCGGGCAGCGGCCGCCGCAGCCAGGTGAACCACAGCGTGTTGCGCACGCCGTCGCGTAGTCGCTTGGTCGTGTCTCGCACCGTCGAGGCGTGGTGGTGGACGGTGGCGGTGGACAGGTAGCACAGCTCCCACCCGACGGCGGCCAGGTCGGCGGCGAGGAGCTCCTCCTCCCCGCCGAGCCACAGGCGGGGGTGGAAGCCGCCGACGCCGAGGAACGCGGTGCGCCGCACGACGGACGCGCCCGCGAGGAAGCTGCCGAGCGCCGGCCCGGGCAGACCAGGGCGTCCCTCGACCGGGGAGTCGCGCAGCTCGGCGACGATGGGGTCCTCCGTCCCGGCGGGCTCGACGACGATCCGCGCGGTGAGGACGGCGACGTCCGGATGGGCGTCGAGGGCGTCCGCCGCGGCCGTGAGGCTGCCCGGGTCCCACCACGTGTCGTCGTCGCAGAAGGCGACGTAGGGGGTGTCGAGGAGCTGGACGCCGAGGTTGCGGCCCACCGCACCGAGGTTGCGGCGACTCTCGAGGAGCGTCACCCACGGGTGGTCGCGGCGCACCGCCTGCGCCGTCCCGTCGCTCGAGCCGTTGTCGACGACGACGACCGGCGGCGCCTCGGGCAGCTCACGCAGCAGGCGCAGGGTGCGGTCCAGCTCGGTGCGCCGGTTGTGGGTGATGACGACGACGCCGACGCGCGGGTCCTGCTCGGAGGTGGTCATAGCCCTATTTGAGCCTGCCGTCCCGCTCCTCGCACGACGCGCACCGCGGGCCGGTTCGCGGGCGTGAGGTTCGCTGCGGGCGGGGGCAGGCAGGGCGTCAGGCGGCGCGGACGACGGCGTCGGGCTCGACGACGGCGAAGTCGGGCACGCGCACGCCCCGGGCGACCTTGACGCCCTCACGCAGCCGGGCTCCGCGCCCGATGACGGCACGCGGGCCGACATGGACGTTCTTGCCCACCCGGGCCCGGGCGGCCACGACGGCCTCACGGTCCACCCAGGCCCCGCCGTCCAGGTGCGCCTCGGCACCGACGCGGGCACCGGGGTCGACGTAAGCGGTAGGGGAGACCCAGGCGGTCGGGTGCACCTTGGCGCTGCGCTCGACGAGCCCGCCACCGTTAGGGTGCTGGACGTAGCGCAGCGTGGTCCCCTCGTCGTCCTCGAACTCGACCTGCTTGCGGCGGGACACGGTTCTCCTCCCGGATGTACGTCTGGTGTCAGCCAGGTCAACGACCGGCCGGGCGTGCCGATTCCGGGTCGGAGCCGCGCAGCGGTGTGAGATCGGTCGCTTTTCTTCGCTCCGGCTCGCGGCTGGCGGACCCGTTCGGGGTGCCGCACCCTGGCCGGGTCGGGCGGCGCACCGTCGCCCGCGTGGGACGAGGAGGAGCGATGGTCGACGTCGTCGTCGTGGGGCTGGTCTGCCGGGACCTCGTCGTCGCTGTGGAGAAGCTGCCGGAGAGCGGGTCCGTCCCGGTGAGGAGGCGCATCGAGACGCTCGGGGGCGCTGCGAACCAGGCCGTCGGCGCGCGGCAGCTCGGACTGTCCGCCGGGCTCCTGGGGGTGGTCGGCCAGGACGCAGCGGCAGACCTCGTCCTGCGCCAGGCGCAGCGGGACGGGATCGACGTCTCCGCCGTCGTCCGCCGTGGCACGACGCCGCTCGTCGTCGGCGTCGTCGAGGCCGACTCCACCCACCGGCTGCTCGAGCACGTGCCGGACGGGTCGCTGCTCACCCCGGCGGACGTCCGCGCCGGTGCCCGGCTCCTCGGCGCCGCCCGCGCCGTCGTCGCCGACCTCCAGCAGCCCGACGACGCCGTCGCCGAGACGGTCCGCCTCGGTGCCGCGGCCGGCGCCCTCGTCGTCCTCGACGGCGCACCGGACGAGCCCGGCGCGCTCGCCGACGTCTGGGGCGGGGTCTCGGTCCTGCGCGCCGACGACGACGAGCTCGCCGCCTACGTCGGCAGCGTCCCCGACGGGGCCGACGCCGTCCTCGACGCGGCCCGGGAGCTCGTCGCGACAGGGCCCGGCGTCGTCGCCCTCGGCGCGGGGGAGGCCGGCAACGTCGTCGCCTGGCGTGGCGGGGCGCGCGTCTTCCCGCTGCTCGGGCAGGACCCCGTCGACGTGACCGGTGGCGGTGACGCCTTCGTCGTCGGGCTCGTGCGTGGCCTGCTCGACGGCGCGGACCCGGAGACCGCGGGGTGGTGGGCATCGGCCGCCGCCGCGCTCACCGTGACGAGGCTCGGCGGGCGCCCGGACCTCGACGCCGCGACGGTCGCCCGGGAGGCGGAGCGCGCCGCCGCGGGCTGACGGCCCGACGTGCGGGCCGGTGGGAGCGGTGGCACTCTCGTGCGACCGGGGAGGGCCCCGGGAGCCCGAAGGAGAACGCCCGTTGAGCAGCGCCGTGATGTCGTACGCCCCGACCGAGCCCGGCAGGGGAGCGCCGGCGCTGCCCGTGACGCCACGCGGCGAGGTGAGCGCGACGCTCCTCGACGTGCTGCTCCGCGGGGCGGACCCGGAGACGCTGGAGAACCTCGGTCGCGCGGCGGCCACCCGCACCACCGACGCCGTGCGCGACGACGACATCCAGCTCAGCCTCTTCCTCCTCTACGCCCTCAGCTACGGCACCTTCGACCAGCTCGGCGCCGAGCACGAGTGGACCCCCGAGCTCGTGCGGCTGCGTACCGACCTCGAGGACGCGTTCGAGGCCGCCCTGCGCGAGCAGGTGCCCGTGCCGCCCACCCCGGAGCCGCGGGTCTCCGCCGTCGCCGACGCGCTCTTCGCCCTCACGGCTCAGCCGAGCGGCCCGTCGCTGGCCAAGTTCGTGGCCAAGAAGGCGAGCTACGAGCAGATCGTCGAGATGCTTGTCCAGCGCAGCGTCTACACGCTGCGCGAGGCGGACCCCCACACCTGGGCGATCCCGCGCCTCACCGGCCGTGCCAAGGCCGCGCTCGTGGAGATCCAGGCCGACGAGTACGGCGGTGGCCACCCCGACCGCGTCCACCAGTCGATCTATGCCGCCACCCTGCGCGGGATGGGGCTGAGCGCGGAGTACGGCACCTACGTCGACCACGTCCCCGCGATCACCCTCGCCTCCTTCAACGTCATGTCGATGTTCGGGCTCAGCCGCCGCTTCCTCGGCGCGATCGTCGGGCACCTCACCGCCTACGAGATGACCGCCTCGATCCCCTGCCGCCTCTACGCCGACGGGATGCGCCGCCACGGCATCCCCGAGGAGGTCACCCACTACTTCGACGAGCACGTCGAGGCCGACGCCGTCCACGAGCAGATCGCCGCCCGTGACCTCGCCGGCGCGCTGGCCGAGGACCGCCCCGAGCTCACCGCCGACATCATGTTCGGCGCGGCCGCGTGCCTCGCCGTCGACGGCGCGATGGGCGACCGCATCCTCCAGGCGTGGAAGGCCGGGACCTCCTCCCTCGTCCGCCCGCTGACCGTCGAGGGCGCCGCATGACCGACCGGGACGAGGGCGTGACGATCACCGCCTACCCCAACGGCCCGCTCATCGTGCGTGGGGACGTGACGATCCTCGACGTCGAGGGCCGGGCGATGCCCCGCACCCGCAAGACGGTGGCCCTCTGCCGCTGCGGGGCCTCGACGATCAAGCCGCTGTGCGACGGCAGCCACAAGCTCGTGGGCTTCTGCACGGAGGAGCCCGCGGGCAAGTCCTGACAACACGAGCGGGCGGCAGCGGGACGCCGGTAGCGTCGGGCCATGAGCACCGCGCTGCCCGACTCCGTCACCGCCGCCGAGGGGGAGGGTGGCCTGCCCGTCCTGCGGGTGGCCACCGCCCTCGCCACCGGGGAGGTCTACCTCCACGGCGCGCACGTCACCGCGTGGACGCCCGCGGGGGCCGACCCCGTCCTGTGGGTGAGCAACGCCTCCCGCTTCGTCCCGGGCGAGGCGATCCGTGGCGGCGTGCCGATCTGCTTCCCCTGGTTCGGGGCCGGCCGCGAACCGGGCCTCGCCCCGCCCCCGCACGGCTTCGCGCGGCTGGCACCGTGGCGGCTCGTCGCCGCCGAGGAGGACGACGGCGGCGCGGTCACCCTCACCCTCGAGCTCACCGACGCCGACGTCGCCGACGTGCCCGCCGCGCAGGCCTGGCCGCACGCCTTCACCGCCACCTACACCGTCACGTTCGGTCGCGAGCTCACCCTGGCGCTGACCGTGGAGAACACCGGCGAGGGCGAGATCTCCTACGAGGAGGCGCTCCACACCTACCTCGCCGTCGCCGACGCCCGCACGACGACGGTCCAGGGCCTCGACGGCGCCACCTACCTCGACAAGGCCCCAGGCGGGGCGCCGGACCACGTCACTCAGCGAGGGGACGTCGCCTTCACCGCCGAGACGGACCGCGTCTACGGCAGCACCGGGACCGTCGTCGTCGTCGACGAGTCCGCCGGCCGCCGGATCGGGATCGACAAGGACGGCTCCGCGAACACCGTCGTGTGGAACCCGTGGGTGGACAAGGCCGCTGCCATGCCGGACTACGGCGACGACGAGTGGCCCTCGATGGTGTGCGTCGAGACCGCCAACGCCCTCGACGCCGCGATCTCCCTCGCGCCCGGCGCGCGGCACACGATGACCGCCCGCTACGCCGTCACGCGGTAGGCGGCTCGCCTCCCGCCGGGCCGGTACCCACCCCCGGTGGCGGGAAGGGAGACTCTGTCGGGGGACGTTAGATTGATCCACCAGGCGGATCAATCTAACGTCTCGCGAACACGTCCCCTTCCCGGGCGGATCGGCCGCTTCACAGCCAGCCCCGCTTCTCACCTGGCGCTCTGGGTCGCGGCTTGCGCCCGTATCGTGTGCCGGCCGGGGCGACGAAGCCCTCGGCAGTCCACTCGGGCTGGGGGCCGCAGGGCCCGGTGCCGAGGAACTCGTGAAACACCCACCACTGTGGGCCGCCGGCGGCGACCACGCGGAGTTTCTGAACCTCCCGGTTCGCGGGGAAGCGGCGGCCCGAGCGGTCGCGAGCCCGCAGGTCAGTGGCGTCCCATGCCGTGACCGGATGCCCGTCGGCGTCGACGACTGCGAGCGAGTACGGGGTCCTGGCGAGCAGGCTCACGACGGTGACGAACGTGGACGACAGCGCTGAGCGTTCGACCCGCGCGATCGTCGCCTGAGGGACGCTCACCAGCTCCGCCAGAGCCCGTTGGCTCAGCCTGTGCTCGCGCCGGTAGGCCCGGAGGGCAAGGCCGACTTGCTCGTCGACGGGGACAGCCTCCGCGGGGCGCTCGTACTCTCGCATGCCGCCACGGTGCCCCGCCTGTCGGCTGGCGTCGGTGGCCCGGGCACGCACATGGGGACAGGGGTGTGCACACTTGCCCCTGTGAGGGAGCGGGGAAGCGAGGCACGCGCGGAGGTGCGCGAGGCGACGGCTGACGCGCTGCCGCTGCTCGAGGCCACGGTGCCCGGGAACCACGCCCAGCAGCTCGCCAACGCCGCCGCGGGCCGGCGCAGCTTCCTCGCCGCCTGGTGCGGCGAGGAGCCGGTGGGGACCGTCGTCCTCCGGTGGACCGGGGTGCTCGTCGAGGGCCACGGGGCCGTCCCGGAAATCGGCTCGCTCGAGGTCGTGCCGGCACGGCGCGGGGAGGGCATCGGGAGCCTCCTCGTCGCCGCGGCCGAGCAGCGGGTGCGCGAGCGCGGGGCCGCCGCGGCCGCGATCGTCGTCGCGGAGGACAACCGGGACGCCCGCCGCCTCTACGAGCGGCTCGGCTACCGCGACACCGGTGCGCTGCGGTCCCTCGACGGCGGGACGGGGCTGCTTCTCCTGCGCGTGCTGCGCGGCTGACTGGCTCAGCGGGCGCCCTCGAGCACCCGCTCGGTCCGCAGCTGCTCGGCGGGGCACGGCTCGGGCGCGGCGAGGGCCGCGGTGCGGGCCCTGGCGCGGCGGTGCAGCACGAGCAGCCCGGCGGTGAGGACGACGGCCGCGAGCACGACCCAGCCCGCGCGGCCGAGCGAGCCCGCCACGACCGGCAGTGCCTGGCCGGCCAGCCCGCCGGCGGCGAGCCAGAGCGCGGCCCACAGCAGGCTGCCCGCGACCGAGCCGGCGAGGAAGCGGCCGTAGCGCATCCGGGCGGCGCCGGCAGCGGCCGGCATGAGGGTGCGGACGAGGGGGAGCAGCCGGCTGACGACGAGCGCGGTCGCGCCGCGCCGTCGGGCAAGCCGCGCCGCACCGTCCCAGTGCGCGGTGCCCATCCGGCGCACCACGCGCGATCCGCGGAGCTGGGCGCCGTAGCGGCGCCCGACGACGTAGCCGATGTGGTCGGCCGTCGAGGCCGCGACCGTGACGACGACGAGCGCGAGGGCCACCTGGACCGGGGTCTGCGCGGCCGCTCCGAGCACGAGCACCGCGAGCTCGCCCGGCACCAGCACGCCCAGGCCGAGAGCGGACTCGGCCAGCGCGAGCAGGGCGGTGAGGGCGAGGAGCACGGGGCTGAAGGCCTCGGGCAGCGCGGTGATGAGGTCCACCATGGTCCCAGCAGATCGTGAGTGGGTGGGTCGTCGGTATCCGGGGTGACCCTGGTCCGACCCTGGAGTGCCCTCAGGGGCGTGGTCAGGGCCGCGTGCCCAGCCTGGCGGGCGGCGCGACGGGCGGACAACGGATTTTCGTCAGCGGCGCCGGCGGCCGGGCCAGCCGATGGTCGTACGCGGCTTACGGGGCCGGCTCGGGGGCAGGTGCTGGACGAGGGCGAAGTCGGCCATCGTGCGCCCCGAGCTGTGGGCGGCGAGGTCGTGGAGCAGGTGCGGTTCCATGACGGTTCCTCCTCTCAGTGGGTCGGGCGGCCGGCGCGCAGGGCGAGCGCACCGGCGGCGAGGACGCCGGCGATGGTGACGGCGACGAGGACGCGGTAGTCGAGGACGCCGACGACCGCCGCCGCGGCGAGCGTGACGAGGGTCTGGGGCAGGTTGAGCGCGATGTTCGTCGCCGCGGACACCCGACCCTGCAGCCGGGCCGGGGTCAGCCGCTGACGCAGGGTGATGAAGGCGACGATCGCCCACGGCACGCCCAGCCCGAGGACGGCGAGGCCCGTCGCGGCAAGGGGGAGGGTGACGGCTGCGGGGGCGTCGAGAACGCCGACGAGGAGCAGGGGCAGCATCCCCACCGCCATCGTGCCGAGCCCGAGGGCGACGGCCAGCGGCTCGCCGAGGCGGCCGAGGACCCGGGCGGCGGTGAGCCCGCCGACGACGGCTCCGACGCCCTGGAGGCTGACGAATACGCCGAGCAGCGCCGGGTCCACGCCCAGTCCCTGCTCCATGAGCGGGAAGACGGCGACGTTGACGAGGCCCGTGGCCCCGGTGGCGACGGCGAGGGCCACGGTGAGCGCGCCGAGCGGTGCGGTGGTGAGCAGGTGGCGCAGCCCCAGGGACAGCTCGGACCAGAAGCGGGCGCCCGTCGACGGCTCGGGTGGTGTCTCGAGGACCTCGACCCGGGTGAGGAGCGCGGCGGTGGTCGCGAAGCACGCCCCGGTCAGCGCGATGACGGCGAGCGGGCCGGCCGCCACGTACAGCGCCGTGCCGAGGAGCGGGGAGACCAGGCGGAAGGCCTGGTCCACCGTCGAGAGGAGACCGTTGCCGCCGGGCAGCTCGTCGTCGTCCAGGAGGTCGCGCACGAGGCCGGACTGTGCCGACGCGGTGACGTAGCCCATCGCGCCGTAGACGAAGGTGACGGCGTAGACGAGCCAGACGTCGTCGGCGTCCCGGACGAGGACGAGGGCGAGGACCGCGGGCACCATGACGGCGTTGCCCGCGGCAAGCAGCGACCTGCGGGACACCCGGTCGGCGAGGTGGCCGATGAAGGGGGCGAGGAGGGTCGGCAGACCGAGGGCGACGAAGACGGCGGCGGCGGCGCCGTCGGAGCCGGTGAGGTCTTTGACCCAGACGGCGAGCATGAGCCACAGGGCGCTGTCGGCGGCGTTGGTGAAGACCCACGCGACCGTGAGCTGCCGGAACCCGCGCCGGTCCAGCGCGGCCGGACCGCGACGACGCTGCGGGGCGGTGTCGAGCTGGGCCATCGGTCCGTCCTTCTCTCGGCTGATGGCTCCGAGAGTAAACGCTAAAGAATGCTTGCACAAGACACCTTGCGCAACGAGTGTTTCGAGAGCGTCCCAGGGACGCGCCACAGCTCCCGCCGCGTGCGGCGGCGGCCGGAGCGAGGCCCTCAGGCCTGCGGCGTGGGCGGCTCGGAGAAGATCGTCGACATGACGCGCACACGACGCGCACCCTCGGGGCGCAGCGCAGGATCGTCGCGCTCCTCGAAGCGCGCGAGCAGCTCCTGGATCTGGTCCGCCACCTCCGCGGCCTCGGCCGCGGTGGCCCAGAAGCTCCCGCCCATGAGCCGGGTCGCGTCGATCCACTCCTCGGGCTCATCGCCGAGCCGCTCCACCGCCGCCCACAGCCCCTGGGCGCGCTGCTCGAAGGTGAGGCGGGCCAGCTCGGCGGTCGCCTGGACCGAGCCCGGCACCTCCGGGTCGATCTCCGTGGCGTAGCCGCCGCGGGAGACGGTCCGCCAGGGCTTCTCCCGGCCGCGCGCCTCCGCGCGCTCGATGAAGCCGTACTTCTCGAGCATCCGCAGGTGGAAGGAGCAGCTCGCCACGGACTCCCCGGTGAGCTCGGCGCACTCGGTGGCGGTGAGCTCGCTGCGCTCCCCGAGGAGGTCGAGCAGCCGCAGCCGCAGGGGGTGGGAGAGTGCGCGGATGCGCTCGGGCTCGTTGATGAGCTGCTGCTCGCGCGCTGCCATGCGGCCACCTTAGGCGGCCGTGCGCAAGGAACCTTGTGCCACCGCCGTCGCTCCCGTCAGCGGGCGGCGAGGGCGACGGCGGCCAGGGTCGGCGCAGGCACGCCCGGGGTGGTGCTGACGGGTGGCAGGACGAGGGGACGCGGCGCGCGAGGGGTACGGTGCAGCGGTGAGCGAGTCGCGCGGTCCTCTCGTGCCCGGGCCGGCCGCCCCGCTCGTGCTCGGGGCCGCCGTGTCGGTGCAGTTCGGCTCGGCCGTGGCGGCTCTCGTGTTCCCCGCGGCGGGGCCCTCCGGCGTCGTCGCCCTCCGTCTGGCCTTCGCGGCCCTCGTCCTCCTCGCCGTCCTGCGTCCCTCGCTGCGCGGCCGCACCCGGCGGGACTGGGCGCTCGTCGTCGCCTTCGGGCTCGCGCTCGTCGCGATGAACAGCCTGCTCTACCACGCGATCGACAAGATCCCCCTGGGCCCGGCGGTGACGCTGGAGGTGCTCGGCCCGCTCACCCTGTACGTCGTCCTCGGCCGCCGCCTGCGCAACCTCCTGTGGGCGGTCCTCGCGCTCGTCGGGGTCGCCGCGCTCGGCGGGGGGAGCGTCGCGGGGCTCGACCCGGTCGGTGTCCTCCTTGCCCTGGGCGCGGCCGCCGCGTGGGCCGCCTACATCGCCGTCGGGGCGCGGTTGGCCCGTGCCTTCACCGGCGCGCAGGGGCTGGCCCTGGCCCTCGCGGTGGGCGCCGTCGTCGCCGTCCCCCTCGGCTTGGGCACCGCGGGAGATGCGCTCCTCGACCCGCGGGTCCTCGCGCTCGGCGCGGCCGTCGCGCTGCTCTCCTCGGTCATCCCCTACTCCCTGGAGATGGCCGCGATGCGACGGGTCACGGCGGGGAGCTTCGCGGTGATGATGAGCCTCTACCCGGTCATCGCGGCCCTGGCGGGCTGGCTCGTCCTCGGTCAGCGGCTCGGCCGGATCGAGCTGGTGGGCATCGCGCTTGTCGCCGTCGCGACCGCCGGGGCGACGAGCGGGGCGCGTGCCGTGACACCGCGTCCGAGCGAGGACGGCCCGCCCGCCCCACCGGCCGCTGGGTGACGATGTCGGCGCCGGGCGCTAGCGTGTCCCACGCCACCACCCCGGTGCCCCCGTGACGGTGTCGTCGCGGATGGTTACGACGAAATGAGACTGTCGATGCGTCGATCGTTGACCGCCGCCACCAGTGCCCTCGTCCTCGGCGCGGTCGGGGTCCTGGGGGCGGTCCCCGCGGGCGCCGACCCCGCGGCCCCCGAGCCGCTGCCGAGCCTCGACCTCCCCGACAAGGTGGGCGAGACGCTCAGGGCGGCCGAGGGCACCGTCACCGCTTTCGTCCGGCTCGACGCGCCGTCGGCGCTCGACGTCGTCGAGTCCGGCGGCTCCGCCTCCGACGCCGGCGAGGCGGTCGAGGACGTCGAGAGCCTCGCCGAGGACGTCGTCCCGGCCGAGGCCGGGGCCCGCGCCCGCAGCGCCGGTCCGCAGCGGGTCTCGGTGACGAGCACCCTCGTCGCCGGCACCATCGTCACCGGTGACGCCACCGAGGTACGTGAGCTCGCGGAGTCCGACGACGTCGTCTCCGTGGCGCTCGTCCCGCTCAAGGAGCCGAGGAACAAGGGCGTCGACTTCTTCACCCGCGCGGCCGAGGTCTGGGAGTCCTACGGCGAGACGGGCGAGGGCGTCCGCATCGGCATCATCGACACCGGCGTCGACTACACCCACGCGGACTTCGGCGGGCCCGGCACCGCGGAGGCCTACGCCACCGCCTACGGCGAGGACGGCGCCGCCCCCGTGCCCGAGGGCACCTTCGACGGCGCCAAGTTCCTCGGCGGCTACGACTTCGCCGGCACCTACTACGACGCCGCCGGTCGCCTGCCGGGCTCCACCACCGTGCCGCAGCCCGACCCGAACCCCATCGACGGCCTCTACACCCGCGACCACGGCGGCCACGGCACGCACGTCGCCGGCAGCGCCGCCGGCTACGGCGTCACCGCCGAGGGCGAGACCTTCCGCGGCGACTACGGCGACCTCGAGGACATCAGCGACTGGAAGGTCGGGCCCGGCGCCGCCCCGGAGGCCGGCATCTACGCGCTCAAGGTCTTCGGCGACTACGGCGGCTCCACCGGCGTGACGATCAACGCGCTGGAGTGGGCGGCCGACCCCGACGGCGACCTCGACTTCAGCGACCGCCTCGACATCGTCAACCTCTCCCTCGGCGGCGACGCCGCCCCGGTCGACGACCCCGAGAACCTCTTCGTCGACCGGCTCAGCGACCTCGGCACCCTCTCGGTCATGGCCGCGGGCAACGCCGGCGACGTCACCGACGTCGGCGGCTCGCCCGGCAACGCGAGCACCGCGCTGTCCGTCGCCAACTCCGTCTCCGACACGATGACCTACGACGCCGTCGAGGTCACCGGAGCCGCGGACGAGTCCCTCCTCGGCCGCCACGCCGCCCAGAACACCGTCTCCTACGCGGGGAGTGAGGACGCCGAGGGCCCCGTCGTCTACCTCGGCGAGGGCGTCGACGGCTGCCAGCCTCTCACCGAGTACGCCGAGCAGATCGACGGCGCCATCGTGTGGCTGCACTGGGACGACAACGACAACACGCGCGCGTGCGGCAGCGGCGCCCGCTGGGCGAACGCGACGGCCGCGGGCGCGGCCGGCGTCCTCATCGGCACCGAGAACGCGATCTTCACCGCCGGCATCGCCGGTGACGCCGAGACCCCCGGCGCCCAGCTCACCGCCGCCGCCACCGACCTGCTCCTGCCCGAAATCCAGGCCGGCACGCTGAGCGTGCGCCTTGGTCCGTCCTACCGTGACGCCACCTTCGTCACCGACGAGTCCGTCGCCGACATCCTCAACGCCGGCTCCTCGCGCGGCGCCCACGGCTCGCTCGGCGTCGTCAAGCCCGACGTCGCGGCACCCGGCACCCGCATCTCCTCCGCCGCGGCGGGCGCGGGCACCATGGCGCACACGCTGTCCGGCACCTCGATGGCCTCCCCTCACGTCGCCGGCATCGCCGCCCTCGTACGGGCCGCCAACCCGGGCTGGAGTCCCCAGGAGGTCAAGGCCGGCATCATGAACACCGCCACCAACCCCGTTTACTCCCAGCCGGGCCCCGGTGGCCCGGTCTACGGCCCGGAGCGGGTGGGTGCGGGACGTGTCGACGCGGTCGCCGCCGTGAGCACCGGCGTCATCGCCTACGACTCCAGCGCGCCGGACGGCGTCTCGGTGGCCTTTGGCGTCGTCGACGTCGGTGCCGAGACGGTCACCCTGCGCCGCACGGTGACCGTGGAGAACCTTGAGAACCGCGGACCTGTCGTCCTCCGTCCCACCTTCGAGGCGGCCACGACCACCGGTGGCGCGACGATCACGACGTCGCCGTCGTCCATCACCGTCCCGCCGGGCCGCAGCAGGACCGTCACGGTCACGCTCACGGCGGACCCCAAGACCCTGTCCCGGGACATCGACCCCACGCAGTCGGCCGACTCCGGCGTCGGCGTGCCACGCGAGTACGTCGCGGCACTGTCCGGCCAGCTCGTCCTCCAGCCGCCGCGGCCGGGCACCGGACCCACCCTCCACGTCCCGGTGCACGCGGCCCCGCGTCTCGTCTCCGACCTCGAGGCCCAGCCCGTGGACTTCGCCTCGGTGGACGCGCTCACCGCGCCGCTGGAGCTGACCGGGCGTCACGTCGACTCCGGCGGCTGGTCCTCGCTGACCTCGGTGCTCGAGCTCGTCGCCACGAGCCCGCGTCTGGAGGACGCCGGCGCAGACCTCACCTCGCCCAGCCAGGTGGCCGCCGGTGACATCCGGTACGTCGGCGCGATGTCGACGGCGCCGCGCCTGGTGGAGGCCGGCTACGACCCGGCCCTCGGCTACCTCGGCATCGGCATCGCCGTGCAGGGAGAGTGGCCCACGCTCGGCACAAAGACCGTCCCGGTCATCGACACCGACGTCACCGGCGACGGCATCCCGGACATCCAGACAGCCGTCCAGAAGCTCGACCCGTCGCTCGACGTGACGATCGCCTACACCTACGACTACTGGACCGGCGAGCCCTACTCGCAGAGCGCCGTCAACGGTGCCTGGGGAGACGTCGACACGACCGTCTACGACAACAACGTCCTCGTCGCCCCGATCCCGCTGAGCCTGTTCCAGCCGGGCGTCGTCCCGACCTTCAGCGTGTGGACGTTCTCCGAGTACGCGCCGAACGGCCTCAACATCGTCGACGGTGTCGAGCCCTTCACCTACGACCCCTTCGCCCCGGACCTGTGGACCAGCGGCGGGGCGCTCAACGACGTCTTCGACCCCTCGGGCACGGACATCACCGTCCACCGCTCGCCGGAGGCCGGCGCGGACGTCGGGCCGCTGCTCGTCCTGCACTCGCACAACGCCGACGGCGCCCGGGCGCAGGTCGTGGACGTCACCGTCCCGGAGGTCGTCGCCGTCCCGACGACGACCACCCTCACCGTCGGCGGTGAGCCCGCCGTCGGCTCCGAGGTCACCCTCACCGCCACCGTGGAGCCGGCCGGGGCGACCGGCACCGTGAGCTTCCGGGACGGGGACACCGAGCTCGCCACGGCGACCGTCGAGGACGGCACGGCCCGCGCCGCCGTCACCCTCGGCGCCGGCCCGCGCACGCTGAGCGCCGCCTTCACGCCGGACGCCCCGCGGTGGGAGGCCTCGGTGTCCGTGCCCGTCACCGTCGAGGTGGCTCAGGCCGCCTCGACGACGTCGCTGCGCCTCGCGCGCAGCCTCGCGACGTACGGGACCGAGACGACGGCGACGGTGACGGTCGACGCCGCGGGGGCGGCGCCGTCGGGCACTGTCGAGCTCCGCCGCGACGGGGAGGTCGTCGCCACCGGCGAGCTCGCCGGCGACGGGACCCGCGGCACCGCCACGGTCACCCTGCCCCGCGACCTCGCCGCCGGCGGGCACCGGCTCACCGCGGTGTACGCCGGCAGCGCCGACGTCGCCGGGTCGACGAGCCGCGCCGCGACCTACGTCGTGCTGCCGGCGCTGCCGCGGGTCAATATCGACGCCGAGTCCCGGGTGCCGAGGGGCAGCTCCCCCCAGGTCGGCATCGAGGTCCTGGGCCGGGGCGGCGCCCCGGTGCCCACGGGCTCGGTGACGGTGACCGCGGGCTTCCGCATCATCGACCGGGTCGAGCTCGACGAGGACGGAGGGGCGACCGTGCAGCTGCCGCCCGTCCGCTTCCTCACGATCCTCACCGCCACCTACGGCGGCGACGCCGGGTACCTGCCCGGCATCGACCTGGCCACCGTCACGCCGCGCTGACCGGGCGGCACGAGGGCGGGGGCGCGGCAGGCGACTGCCGCGCCCCCACGCCAAATGCGGCGCCCCGAAGGTGGCGCGCGCTACGGTCAGGGCATGAGCGACGGCGACTTCGAGTTCGAGCGAAAGTTCTTCGTCCCCGAGCTGCCGACCGCGGCTCTGCGGGAGCCGCACCCGGTGCTCATCGTGCAGAGCTACTTCCTCGCCGCCGACGGCTACGCCCTGCGCATCCGGCTGCAGGGCGCGGCGCCGGCCGGGACGCTGCCCACCTGGGGTGACGAGCGAGAGCTCCTCGAGGCCGCGGCCGACACCTTCACCTTCTGCGCGCTCACCGCCAAGGGCCCCTACGTGGGCGGCACCCGCTACGAGGCCGAGCGGGAGCTGGACGTCACCGCCGGCCTGGCGATGGTCCGGCTCGGCGGCGACCTCGTGGCCAAGCTGCGCTACTCGCTGTGGCTGGGCGCCGACGGCTGGGTCGTCGACTCCTTCCTCGGCCGCAACGAGCCGCTCGTCGTCGCGGAGTGCGAGCGCGGCGGGCCCGTCACGGACCTCGCCATCCCCGACTTCTGCCGCAGCGAGGTCACCGACGACGCCCGCTTCGCCAACGACGCCCTCGCCACCAGCCCGTACAGCCACTGGAGCGCGGACTACGGCCGCGAGCTCGAGACGGACGGGCCGCGCTTCCTCACCGAGTTCGGCACGAACCAGCTCGGCCTGCCCAGCTGACCCGCGCGCCGTCGCCCATGGCTCCCGGGTCCCTCGTCCTCGTCCGTCACGGCGAGAGCGCCGCCAACGCCCTGGGCCTGTTCACCGGGGTGCTGGACGTCGGGCTCACCCCCCGCGGTGAGCAGGCCTGCCACGACGCCGCCACCCGGCTGCGCGACACCGGCTGGCGGCCCGACCTCGTCATCGCCTCGGAGCTCGTCCGTTCCTGGCACACCGCGGACATCGTCGCCGAGGTGGTCGGGGGAGAGGTCACGCGGCACTGGCGGCTGGGCGAGCGCAGCTATGGCGCGCTCAGCGGGTACGGCAAGCGTGAGGTCGCCGAGCGGTACGGCCGGGAGCTCTTCCTCCACTGGCGCCGCTCCCTCGACGGCCGACCCGATCCGCTGCCCGAGCACACCGTCACCCTGTGGCGCTCCCTGCCACCCTTCGCCGGGCTGCCCGCCGAGGCCCTGGCGCCCACGGAGTCGCTGGCCGACGTCGTCGAGCGGGTCCGCCCGCTGTGGGAGGGCGAGCTCGGTGACGCGCTGCGCGCCGGCCGCCACGTCCTCGTCGTCGCCCACGGCAACTCCCTGCGCGCGCTGTGCGCGCTCGTCGACGACCTCGACGCCGCCGAGCTGCGCGAGCTCAACCTCCCCAACGCCCGCCCGCTCCTGTACGAGCTCGGCCCCGGGCTCGTGCCCCGCGTGCGCGGCGGGCGCTACCTCGACCCCCGGCCGGCCGCCGCGGAGGCCGCGGCCATCGCCGCGCAGGGCGGTACCTGAGGCCACCGGCCCCTCCGCCTCCCGGTGCCCGTCGGTCCGCCCTCCGGGCTGCCCGATCGTCTCTCCGCCCGAGGTGCGTCGGCGGAGGCGGCGGTTAGGCTCGCTGGAGATCCGCAGGGTCGCGGTGAGGGGGAAGCGATGAGAGTGGTCGTCGTCGGCATGGCCTACGCCGTCCTCACGCTGCCCGTCGACACCTTCCCGGTCGAGTACCGGGCGGTGCGGGACGTGCCGATCTCCGCCTCCGTCGGCGGGTCGGGCTTCGCCGCGGCCCGCACGCTCGCGGCGCTGGGTGACGAGGTCTACCTCGCCGCGCCGCTCGGGGAGGACGCGGAGGGCGTGGCCGTGGACGTCGCCGCCTACCGCTACGGCGTCAACTCGGCGATGTGCCCGCGCTCGCTGCCCCGCTCACCCCGCGCCGTCGTCCTCGAGTGTGACGGCCGGCGCCAGATGAGCCGCGACCTCGGCGAGGCGCCCACCGCGCGCGTCGACCTCGACCTCGGGGCGCTGGCGACCTCCGAGCTCGTCATGGTCGACGGCGTGCTCCCGACGGCAGCACTCATCGCCTCGGCGCAGGCGACGGGCGTTCCCGTGGCCGCTGCGCTCGGCACGGTCCGGGAGCCGCCGCTCCTCGAGCAGCAGCCCTACCTCGGCGCCGAGCTGCTCGTCATGGGCTACGGCGGGCACGACGAGGAGCACCTCCTGCGGACGTGGCGGCGCCGCTCGGCCGCCCGGCTCGTCGTCCTCACGCTCGGCGAGCGTGGCGCCGTGGGGATGGTGCCCCACTCCGAGGAGGTCCTCCGCGTGCCGGCCCGGCAGCTGGGCGGAGGGCCGCGGCCGCCGGGGGTGGGAGCCACCTACGCCGCCACCCTGGCGCACTACGTCTTCGCGCGCGGCTGCGACGCACGCACCGCGATGGAGCACGCGGCCACCGCTGCCGCCTGGACGATCGCCCACCCCGGCGAGCCCGACGGGCTGCGGGAGGACGTCCTCGAGGCGGCAGCGGCGCGTCCGGACGAGGCGGCTCAGGCCTCGTAGCCGGCGGCGGAGCAGGCGCTGTCGATCTCGCCCTGCGCGGCCTCGGAGCCGGCGACGTCGATCTGCGTGAGGTCGGGGAAGGTGACCTCACCGGTCTCCGGGTCGGCCTGGGCGCGGGCCTCGTTGACGGCGGCGACAGCCTCGGTGAACGGGGTTTTGAGGTCCTCGAGGAGGGCGGTGAGGTCGGCCGGGGCGTTGCGGCCCAGCTCGGTGAGGCGCTGCTCGAGGGCGTTGACCTCGGTGTAGGTGGTGTCGTCCACGACCTCGCCACCGGACAGGGCGGTGCGCGCGCTCTCGGTGCGCTCGGCGAGCGGCGTGCCCGTGCCCTCGTAGAAGCCCTCGCAGGTGACCTGCTCGGGGCTCTGCGAGGCGGACGCCGCCGGGGTGGACTCGTCGTCGGACGTGCTGGAGCTGCAGGCGGTGAGACCGAGCAGGAGGACTGCGGGAAGAATGAGTCGACGTGTCATGCCAGACACGTTAAGCCTGTGAGCGAGGCGGCCCGGGCGGCCACGGATGAGGCGCTACCGCTCGTTTTTCCGCGCGTTGGAGCGGTTTCGTGACACCGCGCACCGCGGCTCCGGCCGTGCCGGGACGGCCGGAGACGTTCCTCACACGCGGTCGGTGCGCTGCCGCCGGACGATGAGGACGATGATCGCGGCGACCGCGCCGAGCGCGGCGACGGCGATGGCCACCTTGGCGGCGGTGGGCAGCCCGGACGGCCCGGACTCCTCGGCGGTCTGCGCCGGCGCGCTCGTCGTGGGCTCGCTCGTCGGCTCGGCGGGCTCGGTGGTGGCCGGGGCGGCGGCGGGCTCGCTGGTGGCCGGCTCGGTCGGCTCGGCGGGCGCGGTGACCTCGAAGGGGATGACGCCGTCGATCGGGTGGCCGTCGCTGGAGGCCACGCGCCAGCGCACCTCGAGCTGCCCGGCCGGCAGCTCGGTGTCGAGCGCGAGGACGACGTCGGCCCCGTCGAGGGTCCCCTCGCCCTCGGCGACGGTCGTGCCGTCGGCGTCGACGACGGTGATCACCGAGCCCACCTCGAGCGGCGGGTTGTTGAAGCTCAGCGTGATCAACTCCGGCGGCGCGTCGAGCACCGCCCCCTCGGCAGGGTCGGAGGCGACGAGCATGTCGTGCGCCTGGGCCGCGGTCCCGAGGCCGAGCGTCCCGAGGAGGACGAGCAGGGCGAGGGTGAGAGCGCGGGCGGGACGGCGAGCGGCAACGGTCGTGATCATGGGGCCCATGCTAGGCAGACCCGGGACGCGGGCGCGGCGGGTGTCCGTACGATCGCGCTCATGAGGCAGCTGGACGTCCGCTCGGTGGGCACGGTCGCCGCCGGCGGGGCGGCGGGCGCCGTGGCCCGCCACCTCCTCGTCGGTGCGGCCGGCTCGTCCGGGTGGGCGGCGACGCTCGCCGTCAACGCGGCCGGCGCCTTCCTCCTCGGCCTCCTCCTCGAGCGGCTCACCCGCGGTGGTCCCGACACGGGCCACCGCCGCCGTCTGCGGCTCCTCCTCGGCACCGGCGCGCTGGGCGGCTTCACCACCTACTCCGGCATCGCCGTCGAGGTCCTCGCCCGGCTCGACGCCGGCCACTGGGCGGGCGCCGCCGGCTACGGGCTCGGCACGGTCCTCGCCGGGCTCGCCGCGTGCGGGGCCGGCGTCCTCGTCGGTGCGCGGAGGGCGGCGCGGTGATCCTCCTCGTCGCCCTCGGCGGCGCCCTCGGCGCCGCGGCCCGCTACGTGCTGGACTCCCTGCTGCCCTCCGCCGGGCCGGACCGGGTGCCGCGCGGGACGACCGCCGTCAACCTCAGCGGCAGCCTGCTGGCGGGCTGCCTCGTCGGCGCGCTCGCCGCCGGCTGCGTGGACCCGGGGGCCTACGTCGTCGCCCTCGCGGGGTTCTGCGGCGGCTACACGACCTTCTCGACGGCGTCCCTCGAGGCCGTCCGCCTCCTCCAGCGCGGCCGTCCCTGGCGGGCGGCGGGGTACGCGCTGGGCAGCCTCCTCGGCACCGTGGCGGCGGCCGCCCTCGGCGCCGCGGCCACCGGGGCGCTCCTCGGCTGAGCCCGCGCGGGGGCAGCCGGCTCAGCCGACGCGGCGCGCCACCTGGTAGCCCTCGCGGTCCAGGACGAGCTCGTAGTCCGTCCCCGGGTGCTTCTCCTCCGCGTACCGCGCGGCGTCCTCGGGCGCGTTACCGCGCCACGCCCCGCCCTCGCGGTCGATGACGACGTAGTCCGCGGCCGGGTTGTCGCCCGTCCCGGACCACAGCGCCGTCGTCGTCGGCACGAGGCGCGCGAGCAGGGAGATGTCGCTGGCGACGACGGCGCCCTCCGGCACCGCCTCGACCACTTGCCGGGCCGCCTCCGTGCGGGGCGAGGCCTGCCACGTGTCCGGGCTCGCCAGGCGCACGACGGGCAGGTCCGGCGCGGTGAGGACGACGGCGAGGCCCGCGGCCCCGAGCGCGACGGCGGTGCGCAGCGGCCGGTGGCGGTCCGGCTCCGCGGGCCGCGGCCCGAGCGCGTCGAGCAGCGCGGCGGTGGCGAGCGGCATGAGGACGGCGTCGTAGTGCCAGACCCAGGTCCAGTAGAACGACACGTCCCCGAGGAAGCGCCACCCGAGCGTCGGCACGGCGGCGAGGAGGATCGGCGAGCGGACCCCGACGATCCCGGCCGCGAGGACGAGCAGGAGCACCGTGACGACCTTCTCCCCGGGGCCCAGGACCCCGGCGAGGGCGGCGAGCGGATCGCCGAGGACGTCACCGAGCGTGAGCCGGTCGGTGTAGTCGTACTGGCCACGCGGGTTGAGGAGCGGCAGGATGACGGCGGTCGCGAGGACGAACCACGCGAGGCCCCAGCCGGCCAGGGCGAGGCCGGGACGGCGCGCACCCCGCCACCAGATGACCAGGCCGAGGACGGCGACGAGCAGCCCGAGGTCCTCCTTGACGAGGACGAGCGGCGCGAGCCACAGGACGCTCGCCCGCCACCGCCTCTCCAGGAGGGCGCACAGGCCGAAGGTGAGGAGCGGCAGCGCGAAGGAGATCTCGTGGAACTGGCTGCGCACGGCGCCCTGAATGCCGTGGGACAGGACGTAGGCGGCCCCGACCGCGACACCGGGCCACCGTCCCAGCCGACGCACCGCCAGGGCCGTCAGCGGCCACGCCGACACCCCGACGAGCAGCGCCTGGACGACGAGCAGGGTGAGCCCGGAGGGCGCGAGAGCGTAGACCGGACCGAGGAGCACGAGGATCGGGTGGAAGTGGTCGCCGAGGAGGTTGAAGCCGTCGCCCTTGATCGGGACGATCGGCGCGTCGAGGCCCGCGTAGGCCTTGGCCAGCTGGGTGAAGATCGCCAGGTCCCACGACGGCGCCTCCAGGCGGCGCCACTGGAGGACGGCGACGAGCACGTACAGCGCGCCGGCCGCCGCTGCCACGACCCAGGCCTCCGGCTGCCGCAGCCGTGCCCGCCGGGTGGTGGCGACGGGCGCGGTCACACCGCTCCCCGGCGCTGGAGGTGGCGCAGCGCCGCCCAGCCGAGCGGCACCCGGATCCAGAAGGTGAGCAGCCGGAAGACGAGCGCGACGGAGAAGGCGACGCCGGCCGGGATGCCGGCGACGGTGAGCCCACCGGTGAGGGCCGCCTCCACCGGGCCGATGCCGCCGGGGGAGGGCACGGCCGCGCCCACGGTGTTGGACGTGAGGTAGGTGATCGACAGCGTCGTCAGCGGCAGGCTGTAGCCGAAGGCGGCGAGGGCGCAGCCGAAGGCCGCGACGTAGCCGAGCGTCATGATGACGTTGCCGCTCAGCCCCACGAGCAGCCGGCGCGGGCTGCCGACCACCCACAGCACCCGGGGCCACACCTGGCGCAGGGTGGGTCCGAGCTTCTCCCACAGCCAGGTGCGCACGGGCGGCACGCCGAGCAGCACGCCGAGGATGATGACGGCGGTGATCGCGACCGCGTTGACCGCACCGGAGGGCACCGACAGCGTGCCGGCGCTGCCGGTGACCAGGGCCATCGTCGCGAGGAGCAGCACCGTCGTGACGAACTGGGAGACCTGGACGAGGGCGACCGTGGCGACGGCGAGCGGGGTGGCGACGCGCTGCCGGTTGAGGAAGCGGAGGTTGAGGGCCGCCGGCCCCACCCCGGCGGGCGCGACGAGGGAGACGACACCGGCAGCCACCTGGACGAGGGTGGTGCGCCACAGCCCGAGCTTCTCCGGCGCAAAGGCCACCAGGCCCATGGCGCTGCCGAGGAAGGTGAGCACGCCGAAGCCGAAGGTGGCGAGCAGCCACCACGGGTTGGCGTTGCGGGTGGTGGCGACGACCTGCTCGAAGTTCAGCGTGCCGAGGAGCAGCCAGACGGCGACGACGGCGATCGTCACCATGACGACCGTGCGCATGCTGAACCGCGCCAGCCGCATCGGCTCGACGTCGGCCGCCGGGTTCTGGTCCACGAGCCGGGCCCGCAGGGAGTTGAGCAGCTCGCGGGGGCGCTCGGCCGCGGCGCGGGTGTGCGCGGTGAGGACGACCGGCTGGAGCAGCGGCGCCACCGAGGCGAGCTCCTCGCCGTCCAGGGAGCGCGCGGCGCTGGCCAGGGCACGGTCCTCGCCGACGTGCGCCGCGGTGGCCGCGAGGAGCTGGGCGAGGTCGAGGCGGCGGGAGAGCTCGGAGGCGGCGATCTCCCCGTTCTCCCAGTCGAGGAGGAGGACCTCGCCCTCGGTCGTGACGAGGACGGCGTCGGCGCTGAGGTCGAGGTGGGCGATGCCGGCGGCGTGCGCGGTGCCCAGCTGGCGCCACAGCTCGTCGAGCAGCTCGTCCCCCACCTCCTCGGCGGGGATGTCGCTGAGCCGGCGCGCGCCGCCGATGTGCGCGCTCACCATGAGGACGGAGTCGCGCGACTCGGCCATCCCGGTGAGCGGCGCCGTGCGGACCCCGGCGCGCTCTGTCGCGTAGGCGAGGAGGGCGGCGCGGTCGGCGGCGTCGCGCACGGTGGTGGCCCGCCGGCGGTGCAGTCCCCGCACCCGCAGCCGCGCCCACAGGGAGGAGAGGTAGCCGACCACCTGGCGATCGCCGTCGAGCACACTGACGTACCAGCGGCGGCCCCCGGCGTCCCACACCGAGTACACGCGGTGGGCGCTCACGGGGTCGAGGGTGACGCCGTCGGGGCTCGTGGACGCGGCGACGACGGCGTGCGGGTCGGTGAGGACGTCGGGGACGATCGAGTCGGCCGGGCGTCCGGAGGAGCCGGGCCAGGTAGGGGCCGCCGTCGTGTCCACCGGCTCCACTGGCCGCGCGGTGTAACCCACGGGCGCGCTGGTCGTCACGGTCCACGCCTGGACGCCCTCGTCGCCGCTGTCCAGCCGCACCACGCGGGCAGGGTCGAGCCCGGCGTGCCGCAGCCCCTGGACCAGGGCGATGCCCTCGGCACGCTCGTTGTAGACGCCGACGACGTACCGCCCGGCCAGCCCGATCGCGCGGCCGATGAGGACGGTGACGACGGCGCCGGGCAGGGTGAGCGCACCACGGATGACGGTGAGGACGAGGACCACCCACAGGAGGTTCCACGACCAGCGCACGGTGGGGCGGTGGGCGCGGGTCCCGACCGTCGTGAGGAGCGCGGCGAGCGCCGCCACGAGCGGGTTCATCGCGATGACCGCGTCGCCCTCGGAGGTGATCGTCAGGCCCACGGACAGCGCGGTGGGCCCGTAGGTGTCGAGGAGGAGGACGGCGCCGGTCGTCACGCCCCAGGCGACGACGGCGGCCGCGACGGCCTCCGCCACCGCCCGCCAGCGCCGCCGGACGAGCTGCATGACGACGACGAACAGCGGCAGGAAGAAGGTGACGACGCCCTCGAGGACCGTGACGGGCAGGAGGAGGATCTCCCGGAGCACGAGGGCGGCGGCGGACTGGACGTCCTCGGTGACACCGATGGCGGTCGCGTGCGCGTAGACCGCGAGGAGCAGGACCATGCCGATACCGAGCACGGACAGGACGAGCTCGAGGAGGTCGCGCGGGCGGCGGACGCGCGCCTCGGGCACGTCGACGAGCAGCACCTTCCGGCGCGGCGCCTGCCGGGTGGGGCTGTCGGCCACGGGGGTGCGCTCACCGGGCCGATCGGTCATGCGCCCGAGTGTAGGCGGTGCCCCAGGCCGCTCCCCGGAGCCGCGCTCAGCCGAGACCGAGGGACGCGAGGAGCTCGGCCGGCAGCAGGGCGTAGCCGACGAAGGCGACGACGTCGAGGAGGGTGTGAGCGACGACGAGCGGCATGGTCCGCCGTCGCCTGCGGTAGTACTCCGCGAAGACGACGCCCATCGCGACGTTCGCCAGCCCCGGCCCGATGCCCTGGTAGAGGTGGTAGGCGCCGCGCAGGAGCGCACTCGCGGCGACGACGGACGGCGCCCGCCAGCCGAGCTGCTGGAGCCGCTCGACGAGGTAGCCGGCGGCGACCACCTCCTCGAGCAGGGCGTTCTTCAGCGCCGCGAGCACGAGGACGGGCACGGCCCACCACGCGGCGTCCAGGGTCGCGGCCTGGACCTCGACCGTGACGCCCAGCGCCCGCCCGAGCGCGTACAGACCGAGCCCGGGGATCCCGATGAGCGCGGCCAGCCCGGCGCCCACGGCCAGGTCCCGGCCGGGGCGGGAGAGGGTGAGGCCGATCCGTGAGGTGGCACGGCGGCCGGGCTCGCTGAGGAGGAAGAGCGCCAGCGCCACCGGCACGAGCGCGAAGTCGAGGCTGAGCAGCTGGTAGGTGAGGTCGAGGTAGGGCCGCGGGGAGCGGGAGGGGTTGAGCGCGGTTGCCTGGTCACGCAGCGGCGTCTCGGCGGTGAGCCGGGCGACGAGGTTGACGACGGCGTAGACGGCGGACTGGCCCAGCGACAGACCCAGGACGATCCACACCTCCGCGCGCAGGCGGCGTCGGGCCGTCGTCTCCATGGGGCAGTTGTAGCAGCCGGGCCGCCAGGCCTCGGACCGTGACACCGGCACGGTGGGCAACGAGCCTCGTGGGACCACTGTCGGACGGAGATTCCGCGAACGTCGGATTCCAGTCGGCTCGGGCCGGGACTTTCGGCTCTGGCGACTGGCTTGGACATGCGGTCCGAGCTGGTCGTCGTGCTCCTTCGAGGGCTGTCGCTCATCGAGCGTGCTTCGCGGTGCCGTGTGTGTGCGCTACTTTCTTGCCACCACGCACAGCGCGACGGATCGCGAACTGTCTGGGGCCGGGCTCCCACGAGGGAGGGTCCGGCTTTGGATGCCCCGGCGATGGGGCTTGGGTCAGGGAGTCTGGCGTGGTTGTTGACGAGCTCTATTTGGCGCGCCCTGTGGGGCGTTCGGTGCTCGAGTGGTTCGGTGTGCCGGAGCGGTGGTCAAGGCTGACTGTCGCGGTCGGAGTGCTCGCGGCGATGACGTTGATCGTGGAGGGTGTGCCCGCGGCCGCGGCGCCGGCGGCGCCGACGCCGCTTGCGCGCCCTGCGGCGCAGCCGCAAGGCCCTGACCTGACAGGTCCGGCAGTCGCGGCTGACGCGATCACCGCAGTGGTGCAGGCCCGGGCGCAGGGCCGGGCGGTGGAGGACTTGTCGCAGCGGACGATGGAGTCCTCGACGTTCGCGATGTCGGACGGGACCTGGGCCACGGGTGTGGGCTCGGGACCGGTATGGGTGCCGCGGATGGAGTTCACGGGCGGGGACGGCACCGCGCCGGAGGACTGGGCGCCGGTGGACCTGACGCTGCAGTTGGATGAGGACGGGTTGGTGCGTCCGGTGGCGCAGGTCGCCGACCTGGTCCTGTCGGGGGGCACTGTCTCTCCGGAGGGTGTGCACGATGAGCACACGGTGGTCGCCACGGTGACAGACCCGGACACCGGTGTGGTGACGAGCAGCGGCTGGGACGGGCCGCTGCCTACTCCACGGCTCGAGGGCCGCCGGGCGGTGTACGAGGATGTCGAGCCGGGGATTGATCTGGTGGTGGAAGCCACCAGTATGGGGTTCGAGGAGTTCTTCATCCTGCGGGACGCCGCCGCGGCGCAGGTTCTGGCGGGCACGGGCTTGTCGCTGGCCGCCGAGGGCGCCCAGATCGAGGAGGTGCCGGAAGACACTCTGGCCGTCACCGACGACAGCGGGCAGGTCCTGGCGAGCTCGGGCACCCCGCTGATGTGGGATGCGGCCGCCGATGGGGGCCGGCATTTCCCGTTGACGGCCGAGCGGCCCGCGGAGCCGGTTGGTGAGCGGGCGCTGTCCCCGATGCCGGACTTCGACAACCCCGAGGAGTCCACCGCTGCCACCGCCTTTGACACTACGAGTGTGGAGGCAGCCGACCGGCCGGAGGGCGAGCCGGCTCTGGTGCCTGACCCCATGGCTGAGGCGGTCGTGGTCGAGCGGACGGTCGAGGTCACCGGAGGGGTCGCTGAGGTCTCTCTTGTTCCCGGTGAGGAGTTCCTGGCCGACCCCGACACGCAGTTCCCGGTGGTGGTCGACCCGTCGGTGTCTATCAGGGTGGGGTTCGACACCTACGTCAAGAAGGGCTCGACGACGGATTGGTCGGCGGCGACGGAGCTGTTGGTGGGGACCTGGGACAGCGGCGCGAATGTGGCGCGTTCGTTCCTGCAGTTCAACACCACCGCGATCGCCGGGAAGGCCGTCACCTCGGCCCGGCTGGAGATGTACGCGTTCCACTCCTACTCCTGCACGCCGCGCAACTGGCAGGTGTGGCACACGTTCTCGGTGTCGTCGGCTACCCGGTGGACTTCTCAGCCGTCGTGGCAGACGCTGCAGGCGACGTCTTCGGCCACGTCCGGATATGGCTCTGGGTGCCCGGACTCGTGGGCGTATGTGGATGTGAAGAACATCGTCGCGGCCGGGGCGGCGAAGTCCGACAAGCAGCTCACCGTGGGCGTGCGAGCGGAGAACGAGGCCGACAGCTACGGGTGGAAGCGGTTCTATGCCGCGGACAACGGCGCGAACATCCCCTCGTTGTGGGTGACGTACAACTCCTACCCGAACACGCCAGTGGGGCGGGAGCACGCGTCGCAGGAGACCTACAGGGGCGTGGACCCGGTAACCGGGGCAAGCACCCTGTACGTTCGGACTGCTAAGCCTGGGCTATCCGCGGTGGTCTCTGACCCTGACGGTGGCGCAGTGCGCGCACTTTTTGACGTGCAGCAGGGCTCCACGGCGGTGTGGAACAAGGTGCAGGGCGCTCAGGTGGCGTCGGGGAACCGGTCGCTTTTCACGCCCACCAGCTCGACTCCGGCCCTGGTCGACGGGAGGACCTACAGCGTCAGGGCATGGGGGTATGACGGGTCCTTGACGTCGAAGACCTCGACGGACGGCACATGGACCTTCACCACCGACCTGACCAACCCCGCCACCCCGACGGTCGCAGCGAGCGGCTACAGCGCGGGGCAGTGGCGCGATGCAGCCCCCGCGTCGAACACGTTCGCCTTCTCCTCTGCCTCCTCCGATGTCATGAAGTTCGAGGTCCAGGAGGACGGTGGCTCCGCGCGGTCCATCACGGCTAAGACCGATGGCACGGCACGGACAGCAACGCACCTCTGGAACCCGGGGCCCGGGTCGCACTCGTTGAAGGTGACGGCCGTGGACAAGGCCAATAGGAGATCACCAGCCACGACCTTCACATTCGGCTCCGGCGGCGCTGCGATGACATCACCGGCCAGCGGCGCGAAGTCCACTGACACCTTCACGGTCAGCGCCGCTGCTCCGCCGGCCGCGTCGGGTGAGGTCATTGCGGCGATCTACTGGCGCACGGCAGGGACAGCGGATGCGAGTGGGTGGAACACCACCACCGGGTCGACCACGGGGTGGACGCTGGCCAAGACGCTGCACCCCGTCGCAGCCGGCAAGCCGGTGTCGGTCAACGATTCCTTCTCGGCCGCGGCTGCGGCCTCGGCGATGGGTCAGCCCCGCACACCGGCGCTGATCGATGTCCAGGTCTGCTTCACGTATGCCGCTACCGGTGTCACGCGGTGCACCTGGGTCAGCGACGACGCCGCGCATCCCTCGCACACTTCGGTGCTGCGGGTCCCGCACGCCTTTGGTGACGCGTTCCCTGAGGCCGACGCGGGCCCGGGCAAGGTCGCGTTGTGGACGGGTGAGTTCTCCACCTCGGCCACCGACGTCTCTGTGCCCACCCCGAAGGACACGTTGTCGATCTCCCGCACCTACGCCTCCTTCACCGGCCCGGCGGTCTCTCCCGCTAGCGCCGTGTTCGGCCCCGGGTGGGTCGCGAACCTTGACGGGTCGGACTTCGGCGCCGCGGGGTATGAGGTCGTGGACTCCACCGGTATCGACGGCACCATCGCGCTGGTCGACGGGGACGGGCAGGCGCTGGTCTACCGCCAGCCCGGCGCGACCCGCACCGCCGGCAAGACCGGGGTATACGTCGCCGTCGATGAGGAGACCTCCGCTGAAGGCGCCCGCCTGGAGCTGAAGGCGGCGAGCGGGACGACCCCCCGATCCGTGTCGCTGACCGAGGACGAGGGGACCGTCACGATTTGGACCCCCGGCCCCGCAGGTGCCGGCGGATCACCCACCTGGGTGGTCGACCGGATCGCCCAGGCCGGGAACGTTGGCACCACCACGTTCAGTCGGGACAGCAAGGGCCGCATCACCCGGATCCTTGCCCCCGCCCCTGACGGGGTCGCGTGCTCAGCCACCGGCGACTTGGTCCCCGGGTGCCGGGCCCTGGAGCTCGTGTACGCCACCACGACGACGGCGACGGCAGCCACGCCTGGGGACTACATCGACCGTCTTGTCCGGGTGCGCTACCGCGCCTTCAACCCCGACAGGGCCCAGCCGGCGATGGAAGCCGTCGAGGTCGCGACCTACACCTACACGGCGCAGGGCTACCTGGCCACGGCCAGCGACCCCCGCACGAGCCTGAAGACCTCCTACTCCTACAACGCTGTTCCTAGCGGGCTCAGCGCTCCCCAGCTCACGCAGATCACCCCACCGGGCCTGGCCCCCTGGCACCTGGCGTACGCCGACACGCCTCAAGGCACTCACGGGCTGGCCACGGTGAGCCGCGCCCCAGCGACCGGCACCGGCACGTCGATGGCGCAGTCGGCGTTCGTGTACAACATCCCGCTCACCGGCACCGACCTGCCCGCCGTGGACACCGACACCGTGGCCACCTGGGGACAGGAAGCGGCACCGACGTGGGGCGCGGCCGTCTTCGACGCCGACCACGCCGCCTCCATCACCAGCCCCGCCGGGGCGGGTGTGACCGACTGGCGCCAGGGGGACCTGCAGTACACCGACGCCCAGGGCCGGGTCATCAACACCGCCTCCTACGGCGCCGGTGACTGGCAGATCAGCGCCACCGACTACGACACCGAGGGACGGGTGGTGCGCTCCCTGGACACCGGCGCCATCGCCCACATCCGCGAGACCCTCGCGGGCGGGGGAAGCGTGGACGCCAACACCTACGCCACCATCACCCGCTACAACGCCGCCATCACCGCCCCGGCCGCGATCACGCACGCCGGTGGCACGATTCCCGCCGGCACTGTGCTCACCCCCGCCGGGACTCTGGTCACCGACGTGTGGGAACCGGCCACCCCGGCCGGCCCCGACGGTGAGCTCGTCCGCGTCCACACCCACACCGACTACGACCAGGGCGCCCCCAACAGCGGGGTCAACCCCGCCACCGGCATCGCTTACCGGCTGCCCACCACGGTCACCACCACCATCGCGGCCCCCGACTCGGGTAGCTCCGACCCCACCCATGCCCTGCCCACGGGGGAGGAGGTCACCGCTCAGGTCAAGACCGGGTATGACCCGATCGACGGCGCTACTGCCACCGGGCCAACGTCGGGATGGACCCTGGGCATGGCCACCACCACAACCACCGTCATGGGCCAGGGCCAGAGCGACATCACCGCCCGCACCGCCTACAACAGCGCCGGGCAGACCGTCCAGACCCGCCAGCCCAAGTCCACCGGGACCGACGCGGGCACCACCAACCAGATCTACTACACCGCCGTGGCCAACCCCGCCGACGCCGCCTGCGGGAACCGGCCCGAGTACGCCGGCCTGCCCTGCGCCACCCGCACCGGGGAGAGCACCCCGACGATCGCCACGACCCGCACCACCAACTACACCCTCTACCTGGCCCCCCGCACCGTGACCGAGACCCTCGGTACGGCCGTGCGGACCACGACCACCACCTACACCGCTGACGGGCGCATCTCCACAGCCGCCACCACAACCAGCGGGCTCCCCGGCTCGAGCGCGGTGCCGACGTCCAAGACCGAATACGCCCCGGCCACCGGTTTGCCCACCGCGGCGGTCTCGCTCAAGAATGGCGCGGAGACCGGACGGATCACCACTGGCTACGACGCCTGGGGACGGGCCACCACGTACACCGACACCGACGGTCAGACCACGACCACCACCTACACCGCCACCGGCGACGTGCAGACCATCAATGACCCCACCGGCACCATCGCCTACACCTACAACGGTCTCGACGCCGACGGCCGGCCAGAGTTCCGGGGCCTGACCACCGCGATGAGCATCACCAACGCCGACCAGCCTTCCCTCAGGCTCACCGCCGCATACGACGCCGGCGGGAACCTCACCCGGCAAGCCCTGCCCGGCGGGATCGAGCAGAACTACACCTATGACCGTGCCGGGCAGCTCACCGACCTCACCTACACCGGCGAAGGGGCCGAGGGGCGCTTCGAGTGGTTCGCCTTCAACCTCACCCGCGACGCCGACGGCAACATCATCGGTGACACCGCACCCGGACGGGCACGAACCTTCACCATCGACCGCGCCGACCGCCTCACCCACGTCACCGACACCATCGACACGGTCGACGACGCGAGCACATGCACCACCCGCAGCTACACCTTCGACGCCAACGGCAACCGCACCACCACCACCGCCACCGGGGCGGTCGACGCCTGCCCGACGCAGGGCGCCACCTCTCGGACCTGGGTCCATGACACCGCCGACAGGGTCTTGTCCGGCGCGAACAGCACGGGCAGCTATGTCTATGACCCGCTCGGGCGCCAGACCACCCTGCCCGGCGTGGACACCCCCACCGGCCCCGCCGCGGGGAACCTCCAGGTCGGGTACTACGACACCGACCTCGTGCGCACTACCACCCAGAACGGGGCCACCACCACCTACCAGCTCGACCCCGCCGCACGCCGCTCCACCACCACACACACCACCGGTACCAGCACGACCACCACGGTGCGGCACTACGGCGACACCAGCGACAACCCCGCTTGGGCCACCAAGACGACACCCACCGGGACTGAAACCACCCGGTACCTCCCCGGCCTCGCCGGCGGCCTCGCCCTCGAGATCACCGGCACCGACCCCGCTCTGCTGGTGAGCGACCCCCACGGCACCACCTCCACCACCATCCCCATCCCCACCACAAGCTCGAGCTATACCACCGCCAGCACCCCCTGGCAGCGCACCGACGAGTACGGCAACCCGCTCGACACGCACCCCTCGGCAACGGGCGTGCTGCCGTACGCCTGGCACGGGAAGGACGAACGTGCCACCGACACCACTGGGCTCTCCCTCATGGGCGTCCGCCTCTACAACCCGGTCACCGGACTCTTTACCTCCCGTGACCCGATTCCCGGGGGCAACACGACCGCCTACGCGTACCCACAAGACCCCATCAACAATCATGACCTCGACGGACAAAAAAGGCGGCCTCGCAGCATTTCGAAGCAGCCTACGTGGTGGCAGCGCCACGGCGGGAAGGTCCTCACGGTGGGTACCATCGCGGCATGTGTCGTAGCGTCCGTGTTCGTATGTGGCGCAATTAGCGTCGGCGCGGCTTTTGTATCAAACTCGCGAATAAGGCGCGGACACTTCTCGTTCGACAGGCGGGGATTTATAAATGACGCCGCATGGATTGTCGCAGGTGGCGCTGCCGGCAGAGCGTTATCAGGTTCGTTGCGACTTTCCGCGATCTCGCGCTACAGGCGCCCGGCACCTCGACACAGCGCACGCCATGACCCCCGCGGCCACGTCACTCGTATCGACTGGCGGCAAACACGGAGAAATATGGGCGCGAACCTAGTTCTGGGTACGGCGGGAGCCGCAGGCGCTAGCGTGACGCGGCGGGGGAGATAGGAGTACTTATGCAAGCCGCACAGGCGCGCGTTGTGTTGGCGCCACCCCGGTGGCCGATCCAGGCGATGGTCGCAGTGAGTCTGCTCATCGTAGCGTTCGTGTGCACCGGAGTTCCGGTCACGAATCCTGAATCTCCCGCGTACCACGTGGAGTTTGGGGCGTATCTAGGTATTTTCGCCGCTCTGCTCCTCGCGATAGCTAGTTCTCGTGTGATAGGTCAGGGTGACCGTCTCATTCTTCGCAATGCGTTCGTAGATGTTGTAATACCGCGACATGCAGTCGATTACATCGACACGTTGAACGGTCTAGCGGTGGTTGCACACACTGGTAAACGGTATAATTCGAGCGCTTACGGTCAGTCCGCACTCCAAATTCTGTTCGAGAGCAGAACAGTTCAATCTGCGGGGCACACGGTCGAGCAGTGGCTAGCCGCACATCCGAGCACGTCCTGTGAGCCGACCCTGATTAGAGTCCGCCTGCGCCGATGGTGGTATGTAGGGCTGCCGATTTGCGTGGCGTCAGCTCTGGCGTACCAGTTAGCCCTGTATGCTTTGGCGCCAGTGATACGCCCGAGTTTCGTGACTCTCCTCGAACTTCTGTGAGGCGGGATGCTACGCCGTTTGGCGAGGAGGAGGATAAAGACGCCCCGTGATGTCCGGATGGACAGCTTCGCGCGGATCAGTTACGCCCGGTTTACGAAATGTTGCTTGGGGTGGCGCGGTTGTGAACCGCCTACTCTCAGGAAAGTTTCAACAATTGGGACGTGGGCGTAGGGCGATCCAAGCGAATCGGCGTGCCAACAACTGGACGGATCGCAGCAGGACTTGGGGAACGACATACGATCGGGTCAGTGTTGCCAACTCGTCGTGGCGATATGGCACGAAAACGGCCAGGCGGTATCGCTAGGATGGAGAAATTCTTCAGGACCCCATGGATAACTTACGGCATCGTCTACATGTACAGGCGCAAGCTCGGCTTTTACATGTACGACTTGGAAGCGTTCGAGGACTACTGGACGGACAGCCCCTTAGCTCATCCTCCCGTGGTCCAACACGGGCTTTCTGCGGGTACGGCCGCGTTCCTTATTCTTCCGATGCTAGCCGTCCAGGTTGTGTACGCATGGCAGGATACTTCCGCGTCCGAAGAGTTTTGGCTGTTCACATACCTGTTCAACCTGTCAATGGTCATACTGATGTACCATTTGTTCTGGGTGATTTTCGCGGTGTGCTCTCCGAAATCGCAGAAGCACAGCTTCTGGCGGTGGACGCTAAGCTTCCCGAGCGAATTGGTGGTAATCGCCATAACCGCTCTCGCATCAGTGCAGATTTGACATCATCCGCCCGATGAATGCAATATCAGCCGGAAGCCGTGACACGGACTGGCTGGGCGAACCTCCTCGCTAGCTAGCCCGGATCTTTCATGGGGCGGCCGGGCGGGGTGGTGGCCTCGTCGGTGTCTGTGGCTGAGTCGATTCTGACATCGAGGTGCGACAGAAGGACCGAGTGTCGTCTCGGGTGGGCGCCGGTTCCGTGGCCGGGGGGCTTGCTGAAAGGTCGTCGGGACAGGAAGTTCGGGGTCTCAGCCTGGAGCAGCGAGCCGGCGAAGACGCTGGAGGCCCTGGTGAGCGAGGCTTGCCCAGGGCGCGGTGTCGGCCAGGTGCAGGACTGTGCGCCGGGCATGGCGGGCGATGGTGGCCGGGATGGTGAAGATCCGCAGCCGTAGTCGCTTGGGCTCCCAGCGGCGGGCATCGTGTGTGGTGAGGGCGAGCATCTGCATCCAGGCGGTGATCTCGGCGGCGAGGGCGACGATGGCGAGCCAGATCTGGTTCTGTGCGAAGTCGTGCAGCGGGAAGGCGCGCAGGCCGGTGTCCTTGGCGGTGCGGATGCGGTCTTCGCAGCGCGCCCGGCGGCGGTGACGCAGCTCCAGGTTGGCGAGCTGAGTGCCGGGACCGCCGGGGCGGGTGTTGGTGGCGAACGCGGTGACGCGGTGTCCGTCGATGTCGGTGATGCGCAGCTGAGCACCAGGGTGGGGACGTTCCTTGCGGGCGATGACGCGCATCCCCGGCGGCCAGCCGGTCAGGTCGAGCAGGTCGGTGAGCTCGGCGACCCAGGCCCCGTCACGGATCTGGTCGTTGGCGTCGAGGGCGGGCTGCCACACGTCCTGGGGGATCAGCTCCAGCAGCTCGGGGGTCTCGGCGGGCAGCGTGAACCCGACTGAGTAGGACAGTCGCTGGCCGTGCATCCACTTGATGACGTCGTGGGTACAGCCGGCGCCGTCGGTACGGATAAGAACCTTCCTGCCCGGGCGGGTCCCGCGCCGGTAACCAGGCAGCTGACGCAGCGCGTCACGGATGACGGTGATGTGGTCGGCCGCGGTGTTCGAGCCGGCATTCCCGGGCGGTGTCAAGGCGTCGTAGCAACGCTGTCGGTGAGGAGGCGTTCGAAGGCTTCGCGTGGAGTGAGGTAGCCCAGGACGGCGCGGGGGCGTTCGTTGAGCTCTTCGGCGATCGAGGTCAGGTAGGGCTGGTGTGCCGGGATCGCGGTGCCCTTGGGCAGGTACTCGCGGATGAGGCCGTTGGTGTTCTCGTTGGTGCCGCGCTCCCACGGGGAGTGCGGGTGAGCGAAGTAGACCGGCATCTGCGTCGCCAGGGTCAGGGCGGCGTGCTTGGCCATCTCAGAGCCCTGGTCCCAGGTCAGCGACTTGCGCATCATCGCGGGCAGCTCATCGGCGTTGTCGATCAACGCGTCGGCGAGGTGCTCACTGTCCTTGCCCGCCGGCAGCGCCAGGATCGTGGTGAACCTCGTCGTGCGCTCAACCAGCGTCGCCGCCGCAGAGCGGCCGTGGGCGCCGATCACCAGGTCGCCCTCCCAGTGGCCCGGCACGCGCCGCTCGGTCAGGTCCTCGCGGTCATCGATGCTGACCATCCCCACGAGCGGCGCCCCGCGCTGGCCCAGCGGCCTGGGTGCGCGGCGTCTGGTGCGCTTGGAGCGCAGCATCACTCCGTGCGCCGCGAGCTCGCCCTTGGGCAGGGCGTAGATGAACCGGTAGATCGCCTCGTGGCTGACCGTCCTGCCACCGGCCGGCACGGATCCCTTCATCAGGCTCACGCTCTCGTCCCGGGCCTCCAGGTGCAAGCGTCCGGCGATCTGACGCGGAGTACGTGAGTGCTTCAGATCGGCCAGCACCCGGGCGCGCAGCACCGGATCGGCCTCGACCTTCCCCTTCTGGGGACGCGACCGGCGTCGCTGGGCGCGGCAGTCCGCGGTGACCATCTTGTACCCGCGCGTCTTCGTCGAGTTACGCCGGATCTCACGCGAGACCACCGACGGGGAACGGTCGAGGTACTCGGCGATCCTGCGCACCGTCCACCCCGCCTTGAGCCCCGTGGAGATCTCCGCCCGATCCGTCGCCGTCAGCATCCTGCGTCCCACCAGCAACCCCTCACCCGACCAGCACTGTTGCTACGACGCTATGACACCGCCCCGGCCCGTAGCATGAGCGCCAGCGGTTCCCCGCTGCCCTCGTGACCGTGGTCGAGGAACGCGCACAACGGATGGAAGCCGTAGCCGCGTTTGAACGTCGCCCCAGCGCGCTCCTTGTCGGAGTGAGAGGTCACCAAGGTGGCGTCCACATCGATGATCAACGGCGACTTGGCGCTGGTCTCGTGGTCCGGGGCGTGTTCACCGGCCAGCGACCATGCCCTGGTGCGGGCGGCGGCCCGCGCCGTGTTGATCGCCCGCAACGCCGCGGTGGCGTCGGTGGCCAGGGCGTCGATGGTGCGCGAGACCGTCGGGTCAGAGGCCACCGGCCCGTAGAGGTCGGGTTCGGCGCGCAGCAACGCGACGTCTGAGAGCGTGTCCCCGCCCAGCGCCAGACACGCCGCCAGGTCGGTGATGACCTTGGCGGGGTCGTGGACGGCCAGCGGCTTGCGCCACGGCGCCAGCGCCTCCGACAGCTCCGCTCCCAGACCGGTGGCCGCGATGGTTTCGGTCAGTAGCACCCCGCCGGCCTGACCGACCGCCGGGACGCTGGCCGTGTCGACCTCGACACGTGGATAGGCGCGGGTAGTCTTCACCTTGAAGGTGCTCCTCGAACTGGTTGCGGTTGGTCCTAGACAAACCACATCGTCCCAGGTCAGGAGCACTTTCTACGTCAACGACACGAACCATCGCCGCCCTGCCGTGAAAGCACCGGGCTAGCCAGAGCCCTCGTGCGACGGCAGCTATCACAGCCAACAACTGACTCTCCATCGAACCGGGGGCGGTTCACAGCTCGTCGGCGTTGTCGTTCAGGGCGTCGGCGAAATGCTCGCTGTCCTTGCCAGCCGGCAGCGCCAGGATGGTGGTGAACGGGGTGGTGCGCTCGACCAGGGTCGCGGCGGCGGACCGGCCTTGAGCGCCGATCACCCGGTCGCCTTCGCAGTGGCCAGGTACGCGTCGCGCGGGGAGGTCCTCGCGGTCATCCATGCTGACCATGCCCACGATTGGCGCCCCGCGCTGGCCCAGCGGTCTGGGTGCGCGGCGTCTGGCTGGCCCAGCGGTCTGGGTGCGCGGCGTCTGGTGCGCTTGTAGCGCAGCGTCACCCCGTGCGCGGCGAGCTCGCCCTTGGGCAGGGCGTAGATGAACCGGTAGATCGCGTTGTGACTGACCGTCTTGCCGTCCGCCGGCATCGATCCCTTCATCGGGCTCACGCTGTCGTCCCGGGCCTCCGGGTGCAAGCGTCCGGCGATTGGGCGCGGAGTGCGCGAGTGCTTCAGATCGGCCAGGACCCGGGTGCACAGGACCGGGTCGGCCCCGATCTTCCCGGTCTGGGAGCGGGACCGGCGTCGCTGGGCGCGGCAGTCCGCGGTGACCACCTTGTAGCCGCGCGTCTTGTTCGAGTCACGCCGGATCTCGCGGGAAATCACTGACGGGGACGGTCGAGGTGCTCGGCGATCCTGCGGACAGTCCACCCCGCTTCCAGCTTTGTAGAGATCTCCGCCCGATCCGTCGCCGTCAGCATCCTGCGCACCACGTGCAACCCCTCGCGCGGCCCAGCACTGTCGCTACGACGCTATGACACCGCCCGGCGTGCGATGGGTGAGCGAGTAGCGCAGCTGCCCGTTGAGCGCGTCGAGCCGCCAGTCGCTGATGATCGTGCGGAAGTCGTCGTGCATACGGCCTGGCGGCTGCTGGCGGAGGCGGTCAAGCGGGCCGCGGGAGGCGCTATCCACTCCATCTCGGAACGTGGACACCACGGCTGTTTCGGAGGCGGCGAATCTAACGTGGCGGGACCATCCAGAGCAGCCGAGAGACCTGGCTCGTCGACGCTGCAGCAACCCGCTCCAACGGGTGCTCCCGCCAGGACCGATGGAGGAACCCCGTGATCAGCCTCAGCGACCTGCGCAAGGTCTACCGCACCCGCGGTGACCGCGAGGTCGTCGCCCTGGACGGCATCGACCTCCACGTCCCCCGCGGCGAGGTCCACGGGATCGTCGGGGAGTCCGGCGCGGGCAAGTCGACCCTCATCCGCTGCCTCACCGCCCTCGAGGAGCCGAGCTCGGGGACCGTCGCCATCGACGGCGTCACCCTCACCGGCCTCGGCGAGCGTGAGCTGCGCCGGCAGCGGCGGCGGATCGGCATGGTCTTCCAGCACGTCAACCTCCTCGACGCCCGGACGGCGGCGCAGAACGTCGCCTACTCGCTGCGGGTGGCGGAGGTGTCGCGCGCCGAGCGGGACGTCCGGGTGGCCGAGCTGCTCCAGCTCGTGGGCCTCGGGGACCGCGGTGACTCCTACCCCGCGCAGCTGTCCGGCGGGCAGAAGCAGCGTGTCGGCATCGCCCGGGCGCTCGCGGCCGAGCCGGCGGTGCTCCTGTGCGACGAGCCCACCTCGGCCCTCGACTCCGACACCACCCGCCAGATCCTGCGGCTCATCCGTGAGCTGCGCGACCGCCTGGGGCTGACCGTCCTCATCATCACCCACGAGATGTCCGTGGTCCGGGAGGTCTGCGACTCCGTCACGCTCCTCGACCACGGGAAGGTGGCCCAGACCGGGCCGATCGCCGAGGTGGCCGGCGAGCACGGCTCGCGGCTCGCCCGCTCCCTCGTCCCGCTCCCGCCGGAGCCCGGCGTGGCCGGCCGCATTACCCTCGAGCTCGCCTTCGGCGGGGGGACGCCCGCGCACCGGGTGCTCGCCGCCGTCGCCACCCTCGGCGAGGACGTCGACGTCGCCTCCGGCACGATCGAGACCCTCGCCGGCACCCGGGTGGGGCGCCTGCGCATCACCGTCCCGGCTGCCGCCGTCGCGAGCTCCACCGCCCGGCTGCGCGTCGAGGGCGTCCACGTCGAGGAGGTGGCGCCGTGAGCTGGCTGCAGGACGCGCTGAGCAACCGGGTCATCACCGAGCAGCTGCCCGAGGCCACCCTCGAGACGCTCTACATGACCGGGCTGTCCTCGCTCGCCACGGTGGTGCTCGGTCTGCCGCTCGGGCTCGCGCTCGTCGCGACGGCGCCCGGGGGCCTGCGCCCGGCGCGCGCGGTCAACGCGGCGCTCGCGACCGTCGTCAACGTCGGGCGCTCCTTCCCCTTCGTCATCCTCATGATCGCGATCCTCCCGCTCACGCGGCTCATCACCGGCACCACCTACGGGTGGCTCTCCGCCGTCGTCCCGCTCTCGCTCGCCGCCACACCCTTCTTCGCGCGGCTCGTCGAGAACGCCGTCCGCGACGTGAGCGCGGGGAAGGTCGAGGCGGCGCGCATGGTGGGCGCCTCCCGGCTCGCGATCGTCGGCGGGGTCCTCGTGCGCGAGGCGCTGCCCGCCCTCGTCGGCGGTGCGACCGTCACCGTCATCACGCTCGTCGGCTACTCCGCGATGGCCGGCGCACTGGGTGCCGGCGGGCTCGGCGCTCTCGCCGTCAACCACGGCTACAACCGTTTCCAGACCGACGTCATGGTCGTGACCGTCGTCGTCATCATCGTCCTCGTCCAGCTCGTCCAGATGCTCGGTGACCGGGTCGTGCGACTCGTCGACCACCGCTGAGCGTCCCCACGAAAGGAAGTCCCATGACCACCCTCCGCACCTCCACCCGGATCGCGGCCCTCGTCGGCGTCGCGGCCCTCACCCTCGCCGCCTGCAGTGACGCCGCGGACGACACCACCGACGGCACCACGTCGGGCTCCGAGGGCGAGGTCGCGACGATCGTCGTCGGCGCCAGCCCCACCCCGCACGCCGAAATCCTCGAGTTCGTCCAGGACAACCTCGCCGAGGACGCCGGCTTCACCCTCGACATCGTCGAGTACACCGACTACGTCCAGCCCAACGTCCAGCTCGCCGAGGGGGAGCTGGACGCGAACTTCTTCCAGCACCTGCCGTACTACGAGGCCGAGGTGGAGGAGAAGGGCTACGACTTCGCGCACTTCGAGGGCGTCCACATCGAGCCCTACGGCGTCTACTCCGACTCCCTCACCTCGCTCGACGAGCTGCCCGACGGCGCCCAGGTGGGCGTGCCCAACGACCCGGCCAACCAGGCCCGCGCGCTCGAGCTCCTCGCCGCCGAGGGTATCTTCACCCTGGCCGAGGACGTCGAGGACCCGACGATCTTCGACGTCGCGGACAACCCGAAGAACGTCGAGCTCGCCGAGCTCGAGGCCGCCCAGCTCGTCCGCAGCCTCCAGGACTTCGACGCCGCCGTCATCAACGGCAACTACGCCCTCGAGGCCGACCTCAACCCGGCCGAGGACGCCATCCTCCTCGAGTCCGGCGAGGGCAACCCCTACGCCAACCTCCTCGCCGTGCGCGCGGAGGACGCCGAGAACGAGGCGATCCTCGCCCTGGACGAGGCGCTGCACTCCCAGGCGGTCCGCGACTTCATCGCCGAGCGCTGGCCCGCCGGCGAGATCATCCCCGCCTTCTAACCCACCCCCATGTACGCCGACAGCCGGATTCCTCCAGGAGGAATCCGGCTGTCGGCGCATCTCTAGCGGGGGTCAGCCGGCGCGGCGCAGGCGCAGGGAGTTGCCGACGACGATGACCGAGCTCGCCGCCATCGCGGCACCGGCGATCATCGGGTTGAGCAGCCCGAGCGCCGCGAGCGGGATCGCGGCGACGTTGTAGGCGAAGGCCCAGAAGAGGTTCTGCTTGATCACCCGCAGGGTGGCGCGGGAGACGGCGATCGACGTCGGGGCGGCGCGTAGGTCGCCCGTCACGAGCGTGATGTCGCTGGCCTCGATCGCGACGTCGGTGCCGGTGCCCATCGCCAGGCCCAGGCCCTGCTGCCCGGCCTGCGCGAGGGCCGCGGCGTCGTTGACGCCGTCCCCGACCATCGCCACGACCCGGCCCTCGCCCTGGAGGCGGGCGACGACGTCGAGCTTGTCCTCCGGCAGCACCTCGGCGATGACGTCCTCGGCCGGGATCCCGACCTCGCGGGCCACGGCCTCGGCGGTGGCCCGGTTGTCGCCGGTGAGGAGCATCGGCCGCACGCCGAGCTCCCGCAGCCGCGAGACGGCCTCGGCCGAGGTGGCCTTGACGGTGTCCCGGACGGCGAGGACGCCGCGGGCGGTGCCGTCCCAGGCGACGACGACGGCGGTCGCCCCGGTCCGCTCGGCGTCCCGGTGGTCCCGGGTCACGCCGTCGGGCACGGTGACGCCCTGCTCGACGAGCCAGGCGGGGCGGCCGACGAGGACCTCGTGGCCCTCGACCGTGCCGCTGACCCCGCGCCCGGCGTGGTTCGCGAAGCCGGTCACCTCGGGGAGGTCGCCGAGCTCGGCGCGGGCGCCGGCCGCGACGGCCTGGGCGATCGGGTGCTCGCTGGCCGCCTCGACCGCTCCCGCGAGCCGCAGCACCAGGCTGCGGTCCGCGGCGGTGGTGACGTCCGCGAGCTCCATGCGTCCCTCGGTCACCGTGCCGGTCTTGTCGAGCACCATGGTGTCGATGCGGCGGGTGGACTCGAGGATCTCCGGGCCCTTGATGACGATCCCGAGCTGCGAGGCGCGGCCCGAGCCGACGAGCAGGGCGGTGGGGGTCGCCAGCCCGAGGGCGCAGGGGCAGGCGATGATGAGGACGGCGACGGCGGCGGTGAAGGCCGCCTGGAGGTTGGCGCCGGAGAGCATCCACACCGCGAAGGTGCCGATCGCGATGACGAACACGACCGGGACGAAGACGGCGGAGATGCGGTCCGCGAGCCGCTGGACCGGGGCCTTGCCGGTCTGGGCCCGGGTGACGAGGCGGCCGATCTGGGCGAGCGTCGTCTCCTCGCCCACGCGGGTGGCCCGCACGACCAGGCGCCCGGAGGCGTTGACGGTCGCGCCGGTCACCGTGTCACCGGGACCGACGTCGACGGGCACCGGTTCCCCGGTGAGCATCGAGGCGTCCACCGCGGAGCTGCCCTCGACGACGACGCCGTCGGTGGCGACCTTCTCCCCGGGGCGGACGACGAACAGGTCCCCGGCGGCGAGCTGCTCGACGGGCACGCGCTCCTCGGTGCGCCGCCCGGCGTCGTCCACGGTGAGCCGCGCGACGTCCTTGGCGCCGAGGGAGAGCAGGGCGCGCAGCGCGTCACCCGCCCGGCGGCGGGAGCGTGACTCGGCGTAGCGGCCGGCGAGGAGGAAGGTCGTGACGACCGCCGCGACCTCGAAGTAGAGCTCGGGCATGCCGACCTCACCCAGTGCACCCTGGGCGGGGAACAGGTGCGGGGTCATTCGCATCCCGATCTCCCCGGCGCCGCCGAGCAGCAGCGCCCACAGGGACCACAGCGTGGCCGCGATGACACCGACGGACACGAGGGTGTCCATCGTCGAGGCGCCGTGCCGGGCGGCCTTGGCCGCCGAGCGGTGGAAGGGCCAGGCAGCCCAGGTCACCACGGGCAGCGACAGGAGCGCGACGACCCACTGCCAGCCCGGGAACTGGAGCGGCGGGACCATCGACAGCGCGACGATCGGCACGCTGAGCACACCCGCGACCCGCAGGCGCCGTCGCAGGTCCGCCTGGCGCCGCTCGGCGGGGGAGGAGGTGTCGTCCCCGGCGCCGTGGCTGTGCCCGGCGAGGGCGTGCTCGGTGCCGTGGCCGTCGCCGCCGTGCTCGCCGTCGTGCCCGCCGTCGTCGTGCCCGTGCCCGTGGGGGGCGTCCGCGGTCCGGCGGCGGGTCACGGTGGCGGCGTACCCGGCGCGTTCGACGGCCTTGACGACGTCCTCGTCCGCCACCTGCTCCTCGAGGGTGAGGTGTGCGGACTCGGTGGCGAGGTTGACGGTGGCGCTGACGCCGGGGACCGCGTTGAGCTTCTTCTCCACGCGGCCGACGCAGGAGGCGCAGGTCATCCCCTCGACGGCGAGGTCGATCTCACCGAATGGTGTGCTGGTCTGGGTGGGGGATGACATGGCGGCCTCCTTCGGGCTGGTTCTAGTTGTCGACGTGGACGGCGGTGACGGTGTAGCCGGCCTCGTCGACGGCGGCGCGCAGGGCGTCCTCGTCGAGGACGGCGTCGGAGACGACGGTGACCTCCGAGGTCCCGCCGTTGCGCAGGATGACGCTGACCTTGGAGACGTCCTTGACGTCCTCCAGCTCACGCGTCACGGCGGACACGCAGTGCCCGCAGGTCATGCCCTGGACGTCCAGGACGGTGGTGCGGTCGATGGGCGACGGGTCGGTGCTCATGGGTACTCCTTGGGGGTGGGTAGGGATCTATGACCGGACGAGCCGGGCGATGGCCTCGCTCGCCTCGCGGACCTTCTCGGCGCCCTCCTCGTGCGAGGAGCGGGCGGCGTCGACGACGCAGTGGCCGAGGTGGTCCTCGACAAGGCCGATGCCGACCGCCTGGAGCGCCTTGGTGACGGCGGAGATCTGGGTGAGGACGTCGATGCAGTACGTGTCCTCGTCGACCATGCGGGCGATGCCGCGGACCTGGCCCTCGATGCGCCGCAGGCGCCGGGCGTAGTCCTCTTTCGTGCCGCTGTAGCCGGCCATGTGATGCTCCCTTCCGACATCGTCAACGGTATACCCCCTAGGGGTATTCCCGCCACGGGGAGGGGAGTGTCAGGGCAGGAGGTCGGCGCCGTACTTGACGATGACGGCGACGACGACGGCGCCCACCCAGGCCATGACGACCGCGCCGTCCCAGCCCGCGCGGATGAAGGCGAGCGCGCGCTCGTGGGCGCGGGGGGTGAGGAAGAGGTTGTTCTCGCGCACGTTGTAGTGCAGGAGCGTGGCGAAGACGAGCGTCGTCGAGAGCGTGACGAGCAGGCACCACGGGCACAGGGCGCCGATGTGGAACATCGACTGGTAGAAGAGCCAGTAGGCGAAGACGACCCCGAGCGTGTAGACGACCTGCGCGGAGAACATGAACCAGCGCGGGAACCGGACCCCGCCCAGCCCGGCGACGGCGATCGTGATGACGACCGGCTCCGCGACCAGGCCGAGGAAGGCGTTGGGGAAGCCGAAGACGGCCGCCTGCGAGGAGACCCCGACCGCGCCGCAGCTGAGCACCGAGCTGATGTTGCACGTCAGCTGGGCGTTCGGGTCGGCCGCGAGCGTGACCGCGTCGACCGACAGCACGAAGGAGGCGGTGAGGCTGAGGCAGGCCGACAGCAGCATGGTGGCGAAGATCCACCCGTCGGTGTGCCGGATCTGCCGTAGGCCCGGCCGTGTCTCGGTGAGGTTCACCCGCTCATCGTCCGGGCCAATTCGGACGAATCCCACGGACCAAGGTCCCACCGCCTGACGCCGAGAGCCGGATTCCTCGGCGGAGGAATCCGGCTCTCGGCGCGAGAGGGAGCGGCGGTCTGTCAGCCCACGTCGTCGAGGTGGGCGACGAGTGAGGCGGCCAGCCCCGTGTAGGTGGCCGGCGTGAGCGCGAGGAGCCGCTCCTCGACGTCGCGGGGGAGCCCGAGCCCGGCGATGAGGCCGCGCATGCCGTCGGCGTCGACGCGGCGCCCGCGGGTGAGCTCCTTGAGCCGCTCGTACGGGTCGGCCATGCCCTCGGCGCCAGCGACGGACGCGGCACGCATCGCGGACTGGACGGCCTCGCCGAGCACCTCCCACGAGTCGTCGAGGTCGCGAGCCATGACGGCGGCGTCGACGTCGAGGCCCGCCAGGCCGCGGCGGACGTTGTCGACGGCGAGCAGCGAGTGCCCGAGCGCGACACCGATGTTGCGCTGCGTCGTCGAGTCGGTGAGGTCGCGCTGGAGACGGGAGGTGACGAGCGTGGCGCCGAGGGTGTCGAGGAGCGCGGAGGAGATCTCGAGGTTCGCCTCGGCGTTCTCGAAGCGGATCGGGTTGACCTTGTGCGGCATCGTCGAGGAGCCGGTCGAGCCCTGGGCCGCGAGACGCTGGCGGAAGTAGCCGAGGGAGATGTAGGTCCACACGTCCGTGCACAGGTTGTGCAGGATCCTGTTGAAGCGGGCGATGTCGGCGTAGAGCTCGGCCTGCCAGTCGTGCGCCTCGATCTGCGTCGTCAACGGGTTCCACGTGAGGCCCAGGCCCTCGACGAAGGAGCGCGAGACGGCCTGCCAGTCGGTGTCCGGGACCGAGACGGCGTGCGCGCCGTAGGTGCCCGTCGCGCCGTTGATCTTGCCCATGAACTCAGCCGCGGAGACCCGGCGCAGCTGGCGGCGCAGGCGGGCGGCGAGCACCGCGACCTCCTTGCCGAGCGTCGTGGGCGTGGCCGTCTGGCCGTGGGTGCGCGAGAGCATGGGCACCTCGGCCGTCTCGCGGGCGAGCTCGGCGAGGTCACCGACGAGGGCGATCGCCGCGGGCAGCCAGACCTGGCGGACGGCGTCACGGATGGTGACGGCGTAGGAGAGGTTGTTGACGTCCTCGCTCGTGCAGAAGATGTGGACAATCTCCCCGACGGCGGGCAGCGGGCTGTCCGGCCCGACCGCCTCGGCGGCCGCGGCCAGCCGCCGCTTGAGGAAGTACTCCACGGCCTTGACGTCGTGCCGGGTCTCGCGCTCGATCTCCGCGAGCTCGGCGATCTCCTCCGCCCCGAAGGAGTCGACGACGCCGCGCAGGTAGGCGACGTCCACGTCGCTCAGCTGCGGGGCCCCCGGGAGGGCGCCGGAGGTGGTGAGGTGGACCAGCCAGGAGACCTCGACGTCGAGCCGGGCCCGGTTGAGGGCCGCCTCGGAGAGGTGGTCGACGAGCGGGGCGACGACGCCGCGGTAGCGCCCGTCGAGCGGGCCGAGCGCGATCGGCGGCTCGAGCTCCGCGAGGGGGACGCGGTGCCGGCCCGGAGCTGCTCCGGCCGACAGGCTGGCGGACGACGTGGTGCTGGGCTGCTCGCTCATGGCTCCCAGTCTCCCAGAGCCCGGGCACCACGAGCCGCCCCGTCCACTCGGCGTGCGGCCCCCGGCGTCAGCGGGTGAGGGACAGGCGCTCCCTGAGGTGGGCCACCACGCCCTCGCAGGCCGGCAGCACCTCCTCGTAGGTGGCGACGAAGTCCGCGTCCTCACCGAAGTAGGGGTCGTCCACCTCGAGCTCACCGGCGGCGACGGCGTCCTCGTCGAAGCTGCGCAGCAGCCGGACCTTGTCCGCGTCCTGCGGGGTGGGGGCGAGGGTGCGCAGCGCCCGCTCGTGGCCGCGGTCGAGCGCGAGCACGAGGTCGACCTCGGCGAAGCCCTCCCGCGCGAACTGCTGCGCACGGTGCTGCTCGCCATCCAGGCCGTACTGCTTGAGGGTGCTCACCGCGCGCGGGTCGGCCGGGCCGCCCACGTGCCAGTCCCCGGTGCCCGCCGACACGACCCGCACCCGGTCCGCGAGCCCCTCCCGCTCGAGGAGGTCGCGGAGGACGACCTCGCCCATGGGGGAGCGGCAGATGTTGCCGGTGCACACGAAGGAGACGGTGAAGGGGGACATGACCGCATTCTCGCCTGGGGTGCCGGGGAGAGCCACCGGGTGCGCAACAGGTCCGCGACGCGCCCGGCGCGTCCCCAGCCGACGACGGCGGCCCGTCCCGCCGTCGGGCGGCGCCCCTAGGTTCGGGGCAGGACGAGCCGCAGGAGGGCGAGATGAGCACGAGCAGCTGCACCCCCGTCGCCGTGGAGGGGTGGGGCGGGGCGGGGGAGGGGTGCGCGAGTGTCGTGAGCGCCACGGGTGTCCTCGCCACCATCGAGGACACGCTGCGGGCCGCCTACCCCGAGCAGTGGCGCTCGCCGGCCGCCGACGAGTTCGCGGCCCGCCTCGGCGACCTCCTCCACCACGCGTACCGGCTCGGAGACCTGCTCGCGGCCGCGCAGGAGCGGTCCGCCGCGCTCGCCGCCGCGGTCGCCGAGGCCTGGGAGGAGCAGTGACCGCGCTCCTCCACAGCCACGACGCCGACGGCGCCGTGGGCGACTCCCGCCACCGCACGTCCGTCCACGTGCGCGGAGGGGTGGGGGCCACCCGCGTGGACGTCGAGGAGCTCCTGGCCATTGACGCGCTCCTCGACGGACTGCGCGGGGAGGTCGGCCACCTCGAGAGCACCCTGAGCGCCGCCCGGCGCGACCTCGCCCTGGACGCCACCTGGTCCCCGGCACTCGCCGCCGCCGCCGAGTCCGCCGTGGGGGACGCGCTCGACGGTGGGTGGGGAGCGCGCCGGCTCGGCGAGGAGGTCCTCGAGCTCCTCCTGTCGCTGCGCCACGCCCGGCTCCTGTACGAGGAGGCCGAGCTCGCCGCCCACGCCCGACCACCTGGCCCGTCGCTGGTCGGGTTCCTGCGCATGCTCCTCATGCCCCACGAGGCGGTGTTTTCCGTGGCGGACCGGCTCACCCTCGTGGGCCGCCTGCCCGGCATGGAGCCGACCACCGCGTTCGGCCACGCCCTCGACGCGCTCGGCGAGATCGTCAACGTCATCCACGGCGACGACGACCTGCCACCCGACGGCATCGCCCTGGACGTCGCGGTTCGCGAGCTCGGGGAGCACGGGCAGAACGTCTTCCCCTGGTTCCTCGTCCCCGGCCCCTTCGTCTACGACGGCCGCAAGATCGACCCCGCCGCGCTCACCGGCGCCCAGCGGCTCGTCATCCCCGTCGTCGCCGCCTTCCACGGCCTCACCGGCCGGCGCCCCCGCGCCGCCGACGACCTCACGCTCACGGTGACCCCGCCGAGCGAGGTCCCGGCCCCGCCGGACCTGCCCGCCGTCGTCGACAGTCTCCACGGCATCCACCAGGACCACGGCGCCGATCCGGGCACGCTCGAGGTGCGCCGCGTCGAGCACGCGGACGGCACGCGCTCGTGGGTCCTCCTCCTGCCGAGCACCCAGGCGATGGTCCCCGGCGGGCGCAACCCCGTGGACAACCTCACGAACGTCGAGACCTACGGCGGCATGGTGAGCGACGTCGAGATCGGGGCAGCCGAGGCGCTGCGGCTGGCAGGCGTGCGGCCCGGGGAGGCGGTCGCCGTCGTCGGCTTCAGCCAGGGCGGCCTCGTGGCGATGCGTCTGGCGGCCGACCCGCTCGTCCGCCTGCGTTACAGCATCACCACGGTCGTCACGGCTGGGTCGCCCGTCGGCCACCTGCCCACGCCCGCGGGCACGGAGGTGCTCCACCTCGAGCACCTCGAGGACCCCTTCGTCGGGCTCGACGGCACCTCCAACCCCGCGGAGGACGCGCGCACCACGGTGAGCCGCTCCCTGGCCACCGGCACGACCGGACTCACCCGGCTGGAGGTCCCGCCCTCGGACTCGCACTCGATCACCGAGTACACCCGCACCGCTCGCCTGGCCCTGGACGCCGGGGAGCGGTCAGTCGCCCACCTGGCGGAGCGGCTCGCGGACGTCACGGGCGGCCCGGGCGCCCGCGTGACGGCCACCCGCTTCACGCTGGAGAGGGGGTGAGTCAGCGCTCGCCGGGCAGGACAGCGTTGAGGATGCCGCTGACGACCGAGATGACGAGCGCCGCCAGCAGCGCCCACCAGAAGCCGTCGACGTCCAGGCCCCACTCGGTGAAGCTCGTCAGCCAGCTCGTGAGCATGAGCATGAGCGCGTTGACGACGAGGAGGAACAGGCCGAGCGTGAGGATCGTCAGTGGCAGGGTGAGGAGCTTGGCCACCGGCTTGACGACGAGGTTGACGAGCGTGAAGACGAGGCCGACGACGCCGATGACGAGCACCTGCTCCCAGCCCTCGGCCTGGGTGAGGGTCACCCCGTCGAGGAGGAGGGAGGTGAGCCAGATGGCCACCGAGCTGACGACGAGCCGCACGAGGAAGCGCATGCGGCGATGGTGCCACGGCGGGCCCCTCGCCGGGAGTGCGATCATGGGGGCATGGCTCCAGCGTTCCGCTTCCGCGCGGACATCGACTCCCTGCCGGCCTACGTCCCGGGCCAGCGCCCGCCAGCGGGACGGTCCGCGTACAAGCTCTCGTCCAACGAGAACCCCTTCCCGCCGTCCTCCGCGGTCCTCAGCGCCGTCATCGACGCGGCCGCCGACCTCAACCGCTACCCGGACATGGCGGCCACCGCGCTCACCGCCGCCATCGCCCGGCACGTGGGGATCGACGCCGAGCGCGTCGTCGTCGGCAACGGCTCGGTCGCGGTCCTCGAGACGGCGCTCCAGGCGGCGTGCCGCCCCGGCGACGAGGTCGTCCACGCGTGGCGGTCCTTCGAGGCCTACCCCATCGCCGTCCAGGTCGCCGGTGCCCGCAGCGTCCCGGTCCCGCTGCGAGAGGACGGCAGCCATGACCTGGACGCCATGGCCGACGCCGTCACCGAGCGCACCCGCGTCGTCCTCGTGTGCAGCCCCAACAACCCCACCGGCACAGTCGTCCGCGAGGACGAGATGCGCGCCTTCCTCGCCCGCGTGCCGCGTGAGGTGCTCGTCGTCCTCGACGAGGCCTACGTCGAGTACGTCCGCGACGAGGAGGTCGCGGACGGGCTGGCGCTCGCGGCCGAGTTCAAGAACGTCCTCGTCCTGCGCACCTTCTCCAAGGCCTACGGCCTCGCCGGCCTGCGCGTCGGGTACGCCGTCGCCCGGCCGCGCCTCGCGCGCGGGCTGCAGACCGCCTCCACCCCCTTCGGCGTCAACGCCCTCGCCCAGGCCGCCGCCCTCGCGGTCCTGCGGGAGGCCGACGCCGTCGCCGAGCGCTGCGACCGGGTGGTCACCGAGCGCAGCCGTCTGCTCGCCGCCCTGCGCGAGATGGGCTGGAGCGTCCCGGAGTCCCACGGGAACTTCTACTGGCTGGGGATCGGCCGCCACACGGCCGCGTTCGCCCGGGAGACCGCCCGCGGCGGCGCGATGGTGCGGGCCTTCGACGGCGAGGGGGTGCGGGTGAGCATCGGGGAGGTCGAGGGCAACGACGTCGTGCTCCACGTCGCGCGGGAGTGGCGCGAGCTCGTGGGACCGCGCACCGCCTGAGACGGCGCTGCCAGCGGACGGCTATGGTGCGCCGTCGGGCTCCATGGAGCCGTGCCAACGAGTCTCGCCGTCGACGACGGCCGTGGTCTCGGTGAGGCCGATCGCTCGGGCGACCCCGCTCGACGCGGCGTGCTCGGGGTGCACGTGTGCGACGACCGCCGTGACACCCTGCTCCCGCAGCCAGCCCATCAGGCGCTGCGCAGCCTCGCGGGCGTAGCCCCGTCCCTGGTAGGGGACGGCGACCACCCAGGCGACCTCGGCGGTCACGCCGCCCTGCTCCTTCGTCCCCTCGGTGAGGGTCGCCTGCAGCGTGCCGACGACGTGCCGTCCTCGCGTCGACGCAGCACCCAGTTGAGCCAACGCTCCGTGCCGTCCGCTGACCGGCCGACGACCTGCCGCCGGTACTGCGCCTGCAGCTGGGACAGCGTTGCTGGGGTGCCGCCGATGTAGGTGTGCAGAAGGACGTCGTCCAGGAGGGGAGCCATCTCCTCCGCGTGCTCGACGCGCAACCACTCCAGGTCCAACCGGGGCGTGGTCGACGCGTGGGGCTGGGCTGTCATGGGCGCCATTGCACCACGTGAGGGACCCGCGCCCGCCGTTCCAATGGCGAGAGCCCAACACAGATTGCCGAGGCGCTTGGGGTGTCGCGTGCAACGGTCTACCGCTACCTCGCGGCCGCCGGTTGAACCGGAAGGGCACGACCCGCCCTCCGGGGCTCAGTCAGCGTGCCGGATAGCGAGCCCTCACCGGGCATGCCAGCGGGCAGGTCTTACGGGACGGGAGTCGGGGTCGTGCCCCTGAGGGCGGGCGGTGCCGGACTCCGTCCCGGTGGCGGTTCCTCTTATGGGGCTGTGGCCAGCCCGGCGACGTGGGTGCCGGAGCGGCTGTACCGGCGCTGAAGGCCGGGCGGCTGCCGCGTTGTGGGCCGCGGGTCTCAGGCACAGCAAGACGTCGGCATTTGGTTGCGGAAGAGGCCGGCCACGATGCGCAGGCTCTCGGCCATGGTCAGGTACGGCGCCCAGGTGTCGGCCAGATCGTCAACGGTCATGCCGGACTTGATGGCGTAGGTGGCCGCCAGCATGATCTCCCCGGCGCCGTCGGCCAGGGCGTGCACGCCCAGGACCTTGCCGCTCTCGGCGTCGGCGACGAGTTTCACCGCGCCGCGGGTGTCGTGCTGGACCAGCGCCCGGGGGACGTCGGACAGGTTCAGGACGCGGCAGTCGCACGCGTACCCTCGGGCGAGGGCCTCGTCCTCGGTCAGTCCCGCCGAGGCCAGCTGGGGGCGGGTGAACACGACCGCTGGCAAGCCGGCGTAGTCGACTCGAGCTGCCGGCGGGTCCCCGTCATCGGTCAGGGCGTTGAGCGCAGCGGCCCGACCGCCAGCTGCGGCGACGTAGACGTATTGGGGAGCCCCCGAAACGTCACCGGCGGCGTAGACGCGGGGGTTGGAGGTGCGCTGGGCTTCGTCGACCACGACAAAGCCCCGCTCGTCCACGTCCACACCGGCAGCGGCCAGGTCCAGGCCGTCGATGCGGGGCAGGCGTCCGGTGGCCACCAGGACCCGCGCGCCGTGCAGCTGCTCGCCCGAGACGGTGGTCACCACCACCTCTCCTGTGGTGCCGGTCTCGTGGGCCACCGCACTAGCGTGCTCTTCCACCACGGTGATGCCGTCGTCGGCGAAGAGTTCCCGAAGGCCCTGGGCCAGCTCCGGCTCGGCGTGGGGCGCCAGACGCCCGACCACCGACACCCGGGCGCCGAGGTGGGCGAACAGCTGGGCCTGCTCCATCCCGACGTACCCGCCACCGATAACGACCAGGGACTCGGGCAGCTCGGTCAGCTGCATCGCCGTGGTGGACGTCAGCCAGTCCACGGAATCAAGGCCGGCCACGTCCGGGACAGCGGGGGTGGAGCCGGTAGCGACCAGATAGGCCCGGGCCCGCAGCACCTGGCCGTCGACGGCCAGGTGCTCCCTGTCCAGAAAGGTGGCCTGGCCCGGGCGGACCTCGAAGCCATAGGCGGCGGCCACGTCGGCGTACTTCGCATCGCGCAGGCGCTCGATCAGGGCGTCCTTCTGGGCCACCAGATCGCCGAGATTCACCGGCGCGACTGACGTTGGGGCGCCCTGGAAAGGGTTGGTGAGCGCGGCGTGCCGCGCTCCGGCGGCCGCCAGGAGTGTCTTGGACGGCACACAGCCGATGTTCACGCACGTACCGCCCAGGACGCCGCGCTCGATCAGCACGACGCTCTTACCGGCCTGGCTGGCCGCGATGGCGGCCGACATGGCCGCGCCTCCTGACCCGATCACGGCCAGATCGATGTCGTAGTCCTCACCCATTTCGCACCCTCCTTCGCGTTACACGTCTTCAGCGACCACACTGGACGTTCCAGTGCAGGGGAAGGTCAAGGTGAACATGGACAAGAGCAGAGCAATGGGTCACTGTGCGGATCGGTGAGCTGGCCGAGGCCAGTGGCACCACGACCAAGACGCTGCGCTTCTATGAGAAGGCCGGCCTCCTACCCCCGCCCGAGCGCACCCCCAACGGTTACCGCGACTACGCCCCTGAGACCCTGACGCGGCTGGACTTCATTCGCCGCAGCCGCACCGCTGGGCTCACTCTCGCCCAGATCCGTGAGGTGCTCGACATCCGCGACGCCGGAGTCGCGCCCTGCCAGCACGTGCAAGACCTGCTCGAGACCCGCCTGGGCGATCTGGACCGCCAGATCGCCGACCTGCAGGCACTGCGACACACCGTCGCCCACCTTCGCGACGGCGCCGCCATCATCGACCCCAGCAACTGCAAGGCCACGACCGTCTGCCACTATCTGTGAGCGCACGTGACCTGGCGCAGTGCCTACGCTCCAAATGCCGAAGAGTGTCCCGGTGAGCGATGCTGGCATGCGGAATGCGAGATCAGAGGCGCCTGACCGCCTCGGACCTCACTGAAAACGGTTCAGTCTCTGCTGTATAGTTCAGCGTGTGCTGACTATTGCTTCTCGCCTGGCCGTGATGAACCGGCTGGGCCGCGCACTGGCCGACCCGACCAGGTCCCGGATCATCCTGACGTTGCTCGACCGGCCGACCTACCCGGCAGAGCTGGCCCGCGATCTGGACCTGACACGCTCTAACGTGTCCAACCATCTGGCGTGCCTGCGCGACTGCGGGATCGTGGTCGCCGAACCCGAGGGCCGCAAGACGCGCTATGAAATCGCCGATCCGCACCTAGCGCGGGCGCTGAGCGCCCTGGTTGACGTCACCCTCGCGGTGGACGAGAACGCCCCGTGCATCGATCCCGCCTGCTCGGTGCCCGGATGCGACGACGCAGAGGCGGGCGCGTGATCCTGGCTACGGCCCTGCAGGCAATCGGTCTGTTCATCGCGACCAACATCGACGACATCATCGTGCTCTCCCTGTTCTTCGCCCGTGGCGCGGGCCAACGCGGGACGACCACCCGCATCCTGGTCGGCCAGTACCTGGGGTTCGCCGGCATCCTCGGGGCTGCTGTGTTGGTGACTATCGGGGCCGGAGCATTCCTGCCCTCAGCAGCTATCCCGTACTTCGGGCTCATTCCCCTAGCGCTCGGGTTCTGGGCCGCATGGCAAGCCTGGCGCGGAGGCGATGACGACGATGACGCCAAGGTCGCGGGCAAGAAGGTCAGCGCGTGGACTGTCGCAGGAGTCACCTTCGCCAACGGCGGAGACAACATCGGTGTCTATGTCCCCGTCTTCCTGAGCGTGGAGCCCCTCGCAGTGGTCGCTTACTGCCTCGTCTTCCTCGCGCTCGTCGCGGTCCTGGTCGTACTCGCCAGGTTCGTCGCCACCCGCCCGCCGATCGCCGAAGTCCTCGAACGCTGGGAACACATCCTGTTCCCCATCGTCCTGATCGGCCTGGGCATCTTCATCCTCGTCAGCGGCGGAGCGTTTGGTCTCTGACGAAACCAGAACGACCGTGAGAGGTCACCAGGCTCGATGCTCAGTTCCGCAGGATCGGCTCCGAGGTGACCAGTCGTGGAATGGCCTTCACGTAGATCACCATGCCGAGGAGCTCGATCATGGTCTGGGTGACCACGACGAGCGGAACCAGAGCCAGGGGCGCCGGCAGTGCTAGTGCCAGTGGGAGTACCACCAGCGAGTTTCGAGTGGCGCCGCTGAAGATCACCGCTCTGGTGCTTCCTGCATCGAGCCGTGCGACTCGCGCGCACGCCATCCCGACGGGAACCATCACCACCAGAAAGGCCACGTAGAGAGGGACGACCGCCAGCAGCGCACTGACTTCTTGTCCCACTGCGTGGATCTGCGATGCGATCACCACAGCCAGCGTCGCCATCATCAACGGAACCATCATCGCTTGCACAACGGCCGTGAATGCCTTGCCGGCTGCCTGCTTTCGGGACCACCACTGAATTAAGGCCGCCAGGGTGAGGGGGACGATGATGAGCCCGATGAGCGCTTCGAGGAAGGGGCCGGGCTCGATGCCCGAGACGAGCTCCGGGCCGACGAAGAGGAGCAGGTAGAGGGGCAGTAACAGCATCTGGGCCAGCATGAGCAATGGCGCTGCAGCGAGCAGACGTTCACTGGAGCCGCCGGCCAGCCCGGCGAAGACGATCACGTAATCGATGCATGGCGTCAGCAGCACTAGCAGCACGCCCACGAGCAGGGCCGGGCTGTCGGCCACGAACCGCGACAGGGCAAAGACCACGGCGGGAACGATGACGAAGTTCAGGATCAGGATCGTGGCCATGAAGCGCGTATCGCGCACGGCCTGACCGATCGCCGAGAACGGGATCCCCAGGAACGTGGCGAACAGCAACAGCCCGAGCACGGGAGTGATGGCGTACTCAAGAGGTTCGGCAACATCGGGCAGCGACCAGCCAAGGACGACTCCACCAGCGATCGCCAGCAGATACAGAACGACCTGGTGGCGCTCTATCGCTCGGATCAAGGGCGGCAACGACACCGCGCCAGCATACGAAGACCCTTCATCGCCGCCCGCGCCCGCCCCGGGTACCGAGCGCCGTGGTTTACAGCGCGATGGCTCCCTGTGGGGTTTGGGAGGCGGCGGTGGCGGGCTTGGCGGCCTGGCCGAGGGCGGCGAGGTGGCGCTCGGCGTCCAGTGCGGCGGCGCAGCCGGTCCCGGCGGCGGTGATGGCCTGGCGGTAGGTGTGGTCCACGGCGTCACCGCAGGCGAAGACGCCCGGCACGCTGGTGGCAGTCGAGGGCGAGGTGACGAGGATGTAGCCGTTCTCGTCCAGCGCGACTTGGCCGGCGAGCATCTCGGTGCGCGGCACGTGCCCGATGGCCACGAACACCCCGGTGGCGTCCAGCTCGCGCTCCTCACCGGTGACGGTGTCGCGCAGCGTCACGCCGGTGACCTTGTCGGTGCCGTGGATCGCGGCGACCTCGCTGTTCCAGGCGAAGTCGATCTTCGGGTCGGCCATGGCGCGCTCGGCCATGATCTTCGAGGCGCGCAGCTCCTCGCGGCGGTGCACGACGGTGACCTTGGACGCGAACTTGGTGAGGAAGGTGGCCTCCTCCATCGCGGAGTCCCCGCCGCCAACGACGATGATGTGCTGCTCGCGGAAGAAGAACCCGTCACAAGTCGCGCAGTAGGACACCCCGCGCCCGGTCATCTCGCTCTCGCCGTCCAGGCCCAGCTCCTTGTAGGCCGAGCCGTTGGCCAGGATCACCGCCCGGGCCAGGTAGACGTGACCCTCGGCGGTGGTCACGGTCTTGACCTCACCGGCCAGGTCGACCGAGGTGGCGTCGTCGTACAGGACGGTGGCGCCGAACTTCTCGGCCTGGGCCTTCATCTTGTCCATGAGCTCGGGGCCCATGACGCCTTCGGGGAAGCCGGGGAAGTTCTCCACCTCGGTGGTGTTCATCAGCGCCCCACCAGCGGTGACGGCGCCGGCGATGACCACCGGGGCCAGGTTCGCGCGCGCCGCGTAAATGGCGGCGGTGTAGCCGGCCGGGCCCGAGCCCACGATGAGGACCTCGTGCAGCTCGCCCGGGTCGGTCTGCGGCGTGGCAGTGGTGAGCGGTGTCAGCTCGATCATCGGGGCTCAGGCCTTCGCGGGGAGGAGCTCGGCCAGCAGGCCCTCGATCCGGCCGTGGATGTCGTCGCGGACCTGGCGGACGGTCTCGATGCCTTGGCCGGCGGGGTCGGTCAGCTCCCAGTCCTCGTAGCGCACACCCGGGAAGAAGGGGCAGACGTCCCCGCAGCCCATGGTGATGACGACGTCGGAGGCCTCCACGGCGTCGGGGGTGAGGATCTTGGGCTTGTTGGCGGTGATGTCGATGCCGACCTCGGCCATCGCCTCGACGGCGACGGGGTTGATCTGGTCGGCTGGGGCGGACCCGGCGGAGCGGACCTCGACCTGCCCCTGGGACAGGGCGGTCATGAAGCCGGCGGCCATCTGGGAACGGCCGGCGTTGTGGACGCAGACGAACATGACACTGGGACGCTGGGACACGGGGGTCTCCTTCAGTGGGTGGGGGTCAGGCGGGGGGCCAGGGTGGTGACCCGGCGGGTGAGGTCGGCCAGCGCCTCGTCGAAGGCCTCGGCGTCGCCGGCGGCGACGGGGTCGGGTACCGACCAGTGGATGTCGATCGGGGTGGTGAGCTCCTCGTGGGCGCGGTCGCACACGCTGATGACCAGGTCGCCCATGCTCAGCACTTCACTCACGTGCTGGGGTGCCACGCGGGGCAGGTCCAGGCGGTGGCGGCGGGCCACCTCGAGGGCGATGGGGTGGATCGCCTCGGCGGGGTGGGTGCCGGCCGAGGTAGCGGGCACCGCACTAGCGCGGCGCCACAGTGCCGCGGCCAGGTGGGAGCGGGCCGAGTTGCGGGTGCAGACGAACACCACGCGGGCTACCGCGCGCTGGTCGCGCGGGGTGATGTGGTCCAGGGCGCCGGGCACGAGCTGGACGTAGTTGCGCCGACGGTCCGCCTCGGACCGCTTGCGGCTCACGACGCCCTCGCGCTCGAGCACGCCCAGGTGGTGGGCCACCAGGTTCGACGGCGCGGTGAGGATCTCGGCGAGCTCGGAAGGGGACGCGTCCCCCAGGCTCAGTACGTCCACGATCTGCAGACGGGCGGGATCGGCCAGCGCGGCGTGCATACGTGCCCGCCCCTCCACGTCACTCCAGTCAGCGTTCATTGACTCAATGATCACTGACTGGCCGATGGTTGTCTAGTCCTGGTCGGCTCAGGGGCCCAGGAGGGTGAGCCAGCCGGCCAGGGCGAGCAGCGTGATGGCCAGGACGGGGATGGTCAGGACGATGCCGACCTTGAAGTAGGTGCCCCAGCCGATGTGCATGCCCTTGCGGTCCAGGACCGAGAGCCACAGCAGGGTGGCCAGGGAGCCGATGGGGGTGATCTTGGGGCCCAGGTCGGCGCCGATGACGGCGGCGTAGGCCATCATCTGCTCGGTCAGCCCGCTGGTTCCGGCGGCCTCGATGCCCAGGGCGGCGATGAGGGTGGTGGGCATGTTGTTCATCACCGAGGACATCCCCGCCACCAGGAAGCCTGTCCCGGCCGCGGTCGCCAGGCCGCCGTGCTCGGCGATGCCCGCGAGGAGCTGGCCGAGGTAGTCGGTCAGGCCTTCGTTGCGCAGGCCGTAGACCACCAGGTACATCCCCAGGCTGAACAGCACGATCTGCCACGGCGCGGACCTGATCACCGACCACACCGCGATCGCCGGCTCGGCAGTGGTGATCGTGCCGGTCGGGGCGGACGTGACCCCGTCGCCAGGAGAGGAGGTGGCGCCGAACGAAGGCCGGCCACCACCGCTCAGCTGGACCGCCACCAGGTCGTCGTCCGTTGCGGCGGGACGAATCTGCGCACCAAGGCGCCGGAACAGTGCGCGTGGGCGGCGGGCGGCAACGAGCGCCAGAACGGCCGCGCACAGGGAGGCCACCACCGCGACCGGCACCCCGATGGCGTCGGCGGCGAAGTAGCCGACCAGCAGCGCGACGAGAACGACGACGCCCGCGCGGAACGTCGTCGGGTCGACCACCGCCTCGGGCGGGCGGCGCAGCGCCGTGACGTCGTAGCGGCCCGGGATGGACTTGCGGAAGAAGAGCCGCAGCACTACCAGGCTCGCGCCCAACGACACCAGCGCCACGGGCACCATGACCAGCGCGTAACGGGCGAAGCCGATGCCGAAGAAGTCGGCGATGACGATGTTGACGAGGTTGGACACCACGAACGGCAGGCTGGTGGTGTCGGCGATGAAGCCGGTGGCGATAACCAGCCCGAAGGCAACCTTGGGCGAAAACCTCAGCGCCAGGATCATCTGGAACACGATCGGGGTCATTACCAGGGCCGCGCCATCGTTGGCGAAGAGCGCAGCGACCGCCGCGCCGAGCACGACGATGAGGTTGAACAGGGCGCTGCCGTTGCCGCGCGCCCAGCGCGCGACGTGCAGGGCCGCCCACTCGAAGAAGCCGGCCTCATCCAGGATCGAGCAGATGATGATGACCGCGACGAACGTCAGCGTCGCGTTCCGCACGATGTCCCACACCACCGGGACGTCGCTCAGGTGCACCACCCCGGCGACCAGCGCGACCGCGGCACCGCCCAGCGCGCTCCACCCGATGCCCAGCCCCTTGGGCTGCCAGATCACCAGGACCAGGGTGGCGAGGAATATCCCCACGGCTAGCAGCACGGCGCACCGCCGACCGCGAAGGGGTAGGTCCCGAGCGGCTGGGCGCCGGGGGCCTCATGACGAGGGTCGAGTGCGGGTGTCACCGTCTGGTGTCCTTCCGTCGCGCGGCTGAGTCCTGTGCTCGCGGGTGAGGGCAGGGCTCAGCCTGGGGGTTGCGGTGGGTCAGAGGGCGGTGCGGCCGTGGGCGAAGCCGGTAGGGAACCCGATGAGCTGGGGCTCCGGCGCGGCGCAGCAGTCACTGGCCGCGTCCGGGGCGATGCTCAGGCTCCCGTCGGCCTCCACCACCGGGGTCGCGGTGGAGCACACCCCGGTCTCGGGCAACTCGAGCTCGAGCGTCGTCGCGGCGGCCGTGTCGCCGGCCAGCTGGGCGACGATCGAGCGGACTTGCTCATACCCGGTAGCCAGTAGGAACGTGGGGGCGCGGCCGTAGGACTTCATGCCGGCGATGTAGAAGTCGGGCTCCGGGTGGGCCAGCACGTCCGCGCCATGGGCGGGAACCGTCCCACAGGAGTGGAACTCCGGGTCGATGAGCGGGGCGAGGCGGCTGGGTGCCTCGACTCCCGGGTCGAGCTCCAGGCGCAGCTCGCGCAGCATCGCCAGGTCCGGCCGGAACCCCGTCGCGCCCGCGACCCCGTCCACCACCAGGCGGCGCTCACCCTCGGGCGTGGCGAGCGTCAGCTCCAGGCGGTCCCCGGCCGGGTGCATGGCGGTGATCGTGGCCGACGTCATGAGCTCGACCTCGCCCGCCTCCACCGCGCGCCGTAGCTGGGAGCCGAGCATGCCGCGGGCCGGCAGCCCATCGGCGTCACCGCCGCCGTAGGCCCGCTCGACCGAGGCGCCCCGCACCAACCAGGTCACCCGGGTGCCCGGCTCGGCGCGACGCAGCTGGGCCAGGGACAGCAGCGTGTTCGCCGCCGAGTGCCCGGCGCCCACGACCACGACGTGCTTGCCGGCCGCCCGCTCCCGGTCCCGCCCGAGCACGTCGGGTAGCGGGCCGAGGAGGAAGGCGGCGGCCTCGGCCTCGCCCGGTGCTGGCAGTCCGGCCGTGCCCAGCGGGTTGGTCTGGGACCAGGTGCCCGAGGCGTCGATCACGGCCCGGGCCCGGTAGTCCACCACCTCGCCGTCGACCGTGGCGCGCACCAGGAACGGGCGCTCGGCGCGGCCGCGGCCGTGGGTCTTGTCCATGCCGTCTCGGCTCACTGCCATCACCCGCGCCCCGGTCACGATCCGCCCCTGCAGGGCGGCCGTGCCGGCCAGCGGCTCGAGGTAGTCGCTGAGGAGCTCACCACCGGTCGGCAGGCGCTTGGCGCCCGGCTCCTGCCAGCCCTCCGCCTCCAGCAGGCGGCGCGCGGCGCCGTCGACGTTGAACTGCCACGGCGAGAACAGCCGAACATGGGCCCACTGCCGCACCGCCGCGCCCACCGAGTCCCCGGCCTCCAGCACGAGAGGCTCCAGGCCTCGCTCCACGAGGTGAGCAGCGGCCGCCAGGCCCACCGGGCCAGCGCCGATCACGATCACCGGCAACGACATCGTTGTAGCCGAGGACATAGCTGGTCCCTCCCCAGAGAGCACGACAGGCACTCTCACATTGATGGTTCTCGATGAGACCCGCGCAGCATGGCAGATCGTATCGACAGACGTCAATCTGTGGGGGATGATGGTGTCATGACGGCGATCCAGGACACTCCCGAGCTTGAGGCGGTCTGCTGCGCCCCGCTCATCCGCGAGCCCCTCGCGGACGGCCAGGCGCGCGACCTCGCAACGATGTTCAAGGCCCTGGCCGACCCCGCCCGCCTGCGCCTGCTCTCCATCATCGCCTCCCACCAAGGAGGGGAGGCATGCGTCTGCGACCTCACCGAGCCAGTTGACCTGTCCCAGCCCACCGTCTCCCACCACCTCAAGATCCTCACCGACGCCGGGCTGCTCACCCGAGACAAGCGCGGCAAGTGGGCCTACTACGCCGTCGTCCCCCAGGCCCTCGACACCCTCGGCGAGGTCCTCCGCGTCGAACACCAGGCCAGCGGCCCCGCCAGCTGCTGCTAGCGACGCCCAAAGCCGCCCGGACCACTGCATTGAGATCCAAGACATCTCGCCACAGATCTGTTGCGCAGGGTGTACCCCAACACGACGCTTGCTCCTCCGGTCTGCTGCCTGCCTCCATCCCGGTGAAGGATCCTTCACCGGGACGGAGCGTCGTTAGCAGCAGCTGGTGGGACGGTTGCCTTGGTGTTCGACCCGAAGGATCTCGCCGAGGGCGTCGAGGGCGTCGGGGACGACGGCGTAGTAGGCCCACTTGCCGCGCTTGTCGCGAGTGAGTAGCCCGGCGTCGGTGAGGATTTTCAGATGGTGAGAGACGGTCGGCTGGGACAGATCGACCGGCTCGGTGAGGTCGCATACGCACGCCTCGCCCCCCTGGTGAGAGGCGATGAGGGAGAGCAGACGCAGGCGAGCAGGGTCGGCCAGCGCCTTGAACATCGTCGCGAGATCGCGGGCCTCAGCATCCGCGAGGGGTTCGCGGATGAGCGGGGCGCAGCAGGCTGCCTCAAGCTCGGGTGTGCCCTGGATCGCCGTCATGACACCATCATTCCCTACACATTGACGTCTGTCGATACGATCTGCCATGCTGCGCTGGTCTCATCGATAACCATCAATGTGAGGGCGCGAGGCGTGCCCTCTGGGGAAGGACCAGCCATGTCCTCGACTACAACGACGTCGCTGCCTGTGATCGTGATCGGCGCCGGCCCGGTGGGCCTGGCGTCCGCCGCCCATCTGGTCGAGCGGGGCCTGGAGCCGCTGGTGCTGGAGGCCGGGGACTCGGTGGCCGCGGCGGTGCGGCAGTGGGCCCACGTTCGGCTGTTCTCGCCGTGGCAGTTCAACGTCGACGCCGCCGCGCGCCGCCTGCTGGAGGAGGCGGGCTGGCAGGAGCCGGCCCCCAAGCGCCTGCCCACCGGTGGCGAGCTGGTCAGTGACTACCTCGAGCCGCTGGCCCGAACGGCCGCCCTGCAGGGGCGGATCGTGACAGGGGCACGGGTGGTGGCGGTGAGCCGCGATGGCCTGGACAAGACCCACGGCCGCGGCCGCGCCGAGCGCCCGTTCCTTGTGCGCGCCACGGTCGACGGCGAGGTGGTGGACTACCGGGCCCGGGCCGTGATCGACGCCTCGGGCACCTGGTCCCAGACCAACCCGCTGGGCACGGCCGGGCTGCCCGCCCTGGGCGAGACCGACGCCGCCTCCTTCCTCCTCGGCCCACTGCCCGACGTGCTCGGGCGGGACCGGGAGAGGGCGGCCGGCAAGCACGTCGTGGTCGTGGGCGCCGGGCACTCGGCGGCGAACACGCTGCTGTCCCTGGCCCAGCTGCGTCGCGCCGAGCCGGGCACCCGGGTGACCTGGCTGGTGCGGGGCTCCTCGGTCGAGCGGGCCTACGGCGGCGGTGACGCCGATGGGCTGCCGGCCCGCGGCATGCTCGGCTCCCAGCTGCGGCGGGCGGTGGAGGCCGGTGAGGTCGAGCTCATGGCGTCGGCCACGATCACCGCGATGCGGCCGGTCGGGGACCGGCTGGAGCTGACACTCACCACGCGCGAGGGTGAGTGCCGACTGGCGGTGGACGCCGTCGCGGGCGCGACGGGCTTCCGCCCGGACCTGGCGATGCTGCGTGAGCTGCGCCTGGACCTGGACCCGGGAGTCGAGGCACCGAGCCGGCTCGCTCCGCTCATCGACCCGGAGTTCCACTCCTGTGGGACGGTTCCCGCGCACGGCGCGGACGTGCTGGCCCACCCGGAGCCCGACTTCTACATCGCGGGCATGAAGTCCTACGGCCGCGCCCCCACGTTCCTGCTGGCCACCGGGTATGAGCAGGTGCGATCGATCGTCGCCCAGCTCGCCGGGGACAGCGCCGCCGCGTCCACGCTGGAGCTGGCACTGCCCGAGACCGGGGTGTGCTCCACCGCGACCCCGGTGGTGGAGGCCGACGGCAGCCTGAGCATCGCCCCGGAGGCGGCCGGTGACTGCTGCGGGGCGCCGGCCGAGCCCGCGCTCATCGGCTTCCCCACCGGCTTCGCCCACGGCCGCACCGCCCTTTGAACGAACTTAACGATCACAGGTCGAGCCCTGCCCTCCCCCTGAGGGCAGGGCTCGCCCGCGCGACGGAAGGACACCAGACGGTGACACCCGCACTCGACTCTCGACATGAGGCACCCGGCGCCCAGCCGGCCGGGACCTCCCGCTTTGCGGTCGGGGGTGCGCCGTGCTGCTAGCCGTGGGGATCTTCCTCGCCACCCTGGTCCTGGTGATCTGGCAGCCCAAGGGCCTCGGTATCGGGTGGAGCGCGCTGGGCGGCGCGGCGGTCGCGCTCATCGCCGGGGTGGTCCAGCTCGGTGACATCCCGGTGGTGTGGGACATCGTGTGGAACGCGACGCTGACCTTCGTCGCGGTCATCATCATCTGCTCGATCCTGGACGAGGCCGGCTTCTTCGAGTGGGCCGCCCTGCACGTGGCACGCTGGGCGCGCGGCAACGGCAGCGCCCTGTTCAACCTCATCGTCGTCCTCGGGGCGGCGGTGGCGGCGCTGTTCGCCAACGACGGCGCGGCCCTGGTGATGACCCCGATCGTCTTCCAGATGATCCTGGCGCTGCGGTTCTTCCCGGCGGTGGCCTTCGGGCTGGTCATCGCCACCGGCTTCATCGCCGACACCACCAGCCTGCCGTTCGTGGTGTCCAACCTCGTCAACATCGTCATCGCCGACTTCTTCGGCATCGGCTTCGCCCGCTACGCCCTGGTCATGGTGCCCGTGGCGCTGGTCTCGTTGGGCGCGAGCCTGGTGGTGCTGCGGCTGTTCTTCCGCAAGTCCATCCCCGGCCGCTACGACGTGACGGCGCTGCGTCGCCCGCCCGAGGCGGTGACCGACCCGACGACGTTCCGCGCGGGCGTCGTCGTCCTGGGCGCGCTGCTGGTCGGCTACTTCGCCGCCGACGCCATCGGGATCCCCGTGGCCGCCGTGGCCGCCCTGTGTGCCGTCGTCCTGGCGCTCATCGCCGCCCGCCGCCCGCGCCCGCTCTTCCGGCGCGCCCAGATCCGTCCCGCCGCCACCGACGACGACCTGGTGACGGTCCCGGTGCGCGGTGGTGGTGGCCGGCCCTCGCCCGGCACCACCTCTGCTCCTGGCGGCAGGACCACCCCCGCACCGGCGGGGACCATCACCACCTCGGAGCCGACGATCGCGGTGTGGTCGGTGGTGAGGTCCGCGCCGTGGCAGATCGTGCTGTTCAGCCTGGGCATGTACCTGGTGGTCTACGGCCTGCGCAACGAGGGCCTGACCGACTACCTCGGTCAGGTCCTCGCGGGCATCGCCGAGCACGGGGGCCTGGCCACCGCGGCCGGCACCGGCTTCCTGGTGGCGGGGATGTCCTCGGTGATGAACAACATGCCCACCACCCTCATCGCCGCCCTGGGCATCGAGGCCGCCGCAACCAGCGGGCTCACCGAGCAGATGATGGCCTACGCCGCCGTCATCGGCGCCGACCTCGGCCCCAAGATCACCCCCATAGGGTCACTCGCCACCCTCCTGTGGCTCTCGGTCCTGGACCGCAAGGGCATGCAAATCGGCTGGGGCACCTACTTCAAGGTCGGCATCGTCCTCACCATCCCCGTCCTCGCGGTCACGCTGCTCGCCCTGGCCGGCTGGCTCACCCTCCTCGGCCCCTGAGCCGCACCGGGGCTAGACAATCGCGAATCAGTCAGTCATCATTGAGTCAATGAACGCTGACTGGAGTGACGTGGAGGGGCGGGCGCGGCTGCACGCCGCGCTGGCCGACCCCGCCCGGCTGCGGATCGTCGATGTGCTGAGCCTGGGGGACGCCTCCCCCTCCGAGCTCGCCGAGATCCTGGGCGCGCCGTCGAACCTGGTGGCCCACCACCTGGGTGTCCTGGAGCGCGAGGGCATCGTGAGCCGCAAGAGGTCCGAGGCCGACCGGCGCCGGAACTACGTCCAGCTCGTGCCCGGCGCCCTGGACCACATCACCCCGCGCGACCAGCGCGCGGTGGCCCGCGTCGTGTTCGTCTGCACCCGCAACTCCGCCCGCTCCCACCTGGCCGCGGCGCTGTGGCGCCGCGCTAGTGCGGTGCCCGTCACCTCGGCCGGCACCCACCCCGCCGAGGCGATTCACCCGGTCGCCCTCGAGGTGGCCCGCCGCCACCGCCTGGACCTGCCGCGCGTGGCCCCCCAGCACGTCGACGGCGTGCTGAGCTTGGGTGACCTGGTCATCAGCGTGTGCGACCGCGCCCACGAGGAGCTCACCACCCCGATCGACATCCACTGGTCGGTGCCCGACCCGGTCGCCGCCGGTGACGCCGAGGCCTTCGACGAGGCACTGGCCGACCTCACCCGCCGGGTCACCACCCTGGCCCCCCGCCTGACCCCCACCCACTGAAGGAGACCCCCGTGTCCCAGCGTCCCAGCGTCATGTTCGTCTGCGTCCACAACGCCGGCCGTTCCCAGATGGCCGCCGGCTTCATGACCGCCCTGTCCCAGGGGCAGGTCGAGGTCCGCTCCGCCGGGTCCGCCCCAGCCGACCAGATCAACCCCGTCGCCGTCGAGGCGATGAAGGAAGTCGGCATCGACATCACCGCCAACAAGCCCAAGATCCTCACCCCCGACGCCGTGGAAGCCTCCGACGTCGTCATCACCATGGGCTGCGGGGACGTCTGTCCCTACTTCCCCGGTGTGCGCTACGAGGACTGGGAGCTGACCGACCCCGCCGGCCAAGGCATCGAGACCGTCCGCCAGGTCCGCGACGACATCCGCGGCCGCATCGAGGGCCTACTGGCCGAGCTCCTCCCCGCGAAGGCCTGACCCCCGATGATCGAGCTGAGCAGCCTCACCCCCGCCGCCAAGCAGACCGACTCCGGTCGCGTGCACGAAGTGGTCATCGTCGGTTCCGGTCCGGCGGGCTACACCGCGGCGATCTACGCCGCCCGCGCGAACCTCGCCCCGGTCATCATCGCCGGCGCCGTCACGGCCGGTGGAGCGCTGATGAACACGACCGAGGTAGAGAACTTCCCAGGGTTCCCCGAGGGCGTCATGGGCCCCGAGCTCATGGACAAGATACAGGCCCAGGCCGAGAAGTTCGGCGCCACCGTCATCTACGACGACGCCACCTCCGTCGACCTCGCCGCCCATGTCAAGACCGTGACCACCGCCGAGGGTCACATCTACCGGGCCCGGGCGGTGATCCTGGCCAACGGCTCGGCCTACAAGGAGCTCGGCCTGGACGGCGAGAGCGAGATGACCGGCCGCGGAGTGTCCTACTGCGCCACCTGCGACGGGTTCTTCTTCCGCGAGCAGCACATCATCGTCGTCGGCGGCGGTGACTCCGCGATGGAGGAGGCCACCTTCCTCACCAAATTCGCCTCCAAGGTCACCGTCGTCCACCGCCGCGAGGAACTGCGCGCCTCCAAGATCATGGCCGACCGCGCCATGGCCAACCCGAAGATCGACTTCGCCTGGAACAGCGAGGTCACCGCGATCCACGGCACCGACAAGGTCACCGGCATCACCCTGCGCGACACCCTCACCGGCCAGGAGCGCCAGCTGGACGCCACCGGGGTGTTCGTCGCCATCGGGTACATGCCGCGCACGAACATGCTCGCCGGGCAGGTCGACCTCGACGAGAACGGCTACATCGTCGTCACCTCGCCATCCACGGCCACGACCCTCCCGGGGGTGTTCGCGTGCGGGGACGCCGTGGACCACACCTACCGCCAGGCCATCACCGCCGCCGGCACCGGGTGCGCGGCCGCACTGGACGCCGAGCGCTACCTCGCCGCCCTCGGCCAGGCCGCCGAGCCGGACACCGACGCCTCCCAGACCCCACAAGGAGCGGTCGTCGCGTTCTGACGCGAGACGCGTTGAAGACTTCCCGTAAGAGGAACGTGCCGCAGGACGAGCAGAACGACACTGCCGGGGGGGCGGCGTCGCCGGGTGGGGATCCCCCGCGGGATGTCGTCAGCGCGGCTGCTGAGACCTGCGCACGGGCACCGCGCCGGGTTCGCCTTGCCACATCCGCGGCAATGGGTCTAAGCATCGTGCAACAACGTCGGACGGACCGTCCGGTGCGTGTTGCGGTGCTTGAGAGTGGACTTGGTGCAACAGCGGTCTACCCGTCCGCGGACCGTTGCGTGGGGTGCACCCCAGAGCGACAGTCGGACTCGGCCGTCACATCGCCACCGCCCAGCCTCTCGCCAATGGCTCAACCGCGCCCGAGCTCGGCCGCATGCCAGCCTCGCAGCTCGCCGAGGTGCTCCTCGGTCACCGGAAGGTCGATCGTGCGATGATCATCAGCGAGGACGAGCACAAGCATGGTGTGTCGCGTTCCGCGTGCGATGCTCGGGCGGATCTCGACGATGTCCTGCCACGGGTAAGTCTCGCTGACCCGCCCGATGCGCGTGCTTAGCCCCTCGCTGTCTGCAGTGGCCGAGGACTCACGGTGGGACCAGGCCATGCCCGCGAAAGTCACGGCCATGAGGACGTAGACGACGACGTTGACGACTCGTTCACCGGTGTCCTTCTCGCTGCTGACGAGGTGCCACACGGCCATGGCAGCGGCCAGTACGGCGATGACGACGGCGGCGGCGGGCAACCAGCGCATCTGACGGGGCGGGTACCACGTCTGCGACGACGGCAGGGGCGGCTGGCCGCCCGGAGGAATGTCGCCGTCGTCCACCATCGCGCCAGTCTGGCAGCGCCTTGGTCGGGCGTCGCGCCGACACCGCGGGCAAGCGCAAGGCGGCGTGCACCACAAGACCTCAGCGTGCGTTAAGCGGGGCTGCTTCACGGCGTGTCCGCCGGTTATCCTTGCAGGTACGGCTTTCAGCGATCACGAAATTGCCGCTCAACACATCTGTCGCGCAGGGTGTACCCCAACGCGACGCCTGTTCCTCCGGTCTGCTGCCGGCCCGGTGAAGGATCGTCCACCGGGGCTCGCCGTGCGTCGATCCCACAGCGGGGATCAGTTGGCGCCGCGAGCGAGTTCGTGCTCGACCGCCCGTCGGATCCAGTTGGAGACCGAGCGGTCATCTGCGGCGGCACGACTTCGGACTTCGTTCAGAAGGTCCTCTGGAAACCTCACCGGCACAGGCTGGCTCAGCTTGGCCCGACGGCGAACCGGTGGCCCTTGAGGCGCCTGATTGTCCGGGTCGGCGTAAAAGGCGTTCTCCTGCTCGGGGGTCATGTTCCTGTTCGTCATCGGTCCTCCCGGTACCGGCGGGCGAGGTGGTCGGCCGCGATGTAGCAACCGATGGGACGGCATTGCTGGGGTCACCGGTGTGCGATGGCGCAAGCGGCACAGTCAGAACTTGCCCGAAGACCTCGGCGACCATGAGCCAGTGGGCAGGTGGCTTGGCTGGATAGAACAAGGGCTCGCTGGTCCAGACATCGTTGACGTCATCCAACCCCAGGTGGGGATGCTTGAAGAGGTGACTGGCCTGCCGATCGATCTCGAGCGGCCAGTCGTCATCGAGCCGATCGACGTCGAACCTGTCCACGCACACATCGTAATACAACCACTCACCGATGACTACAGCAGTGTGCGGTCGTGGATCCCCTTTGTGGCGCGGTTCGACGTCGGGCATCGGTGGACGGCTCACGCCCTCTACTGTGGTCGACATGCACACCGCAGGGAACACCGTGGAAGCATCGCCGGCGCTCAGCATGGACGAGGTCGAAGCGCTCTACCGCGAGGTTGGCTGGACGACGTACGCCGACGATGTCGTGACACTCGAGGCAGCTCTGGCCGGCTCGTCACACGTCGTGGCGGCTCGGCGCGATGGGCGCCTCATCGGGCTGGCGCGAGTGATCTCTGACGGAGCCACCATTTGCTACCTGCAAGACGTACTCGTTCACCCTGACGCCCAGCGGGCCGGTGTGGGTCGCGCCCTTGTCCTCGCCGCCTTAGAACCGTACGGCTCGGTTCGCCAGAAGGTCCTGCTGACCGATGACGAGCCCGGGCAACGCGCCTTCTACGAGTCCCTGGGGTACGAGGAAACCCGAGACCACGGCGCTGGCTCCCTGCGAGCATTCGTTCGCTTCGACGGCTGACCGGCGAAGCACGTCCAGGTGGGCGATCCCCTGGTGGTGCCGTCTGCGGCGGTCACGCCAGGCGATGAGACCAATGAGCGCGCCCAGGCTGAACGACCGCCGTCGGTCCTCAGTCGCTGCGACGTCCGGCAGCTGCCGGACGTCCGGTGCTCAACCGTTATCGTCCTCGGCAGCGGCCTCGCGGGCCGCGCACAACCGCCGAGCCGGGGTTCTGTAGACCCCCTACAAGCGTAAGTTACGGTTCCGTAGCCTACGCTGGCGTAGGTTCGGGGCCGACCCCCGGCGCAGAGGAGGCAGGACCGATGGAGGTGGTCACCACCATGGACACACTGACACCGCGGCCTGAGGCGAGCAGCCCGGCAGATCCCGACACGCTCGTCCAGCTTCTCGACCCGGAGGGTCGTCGCCTCGACCACAGCCGTTACGACCGGTGGGTCGCCGGGCTGGGCCCCGCCGAGCTGCGGGGGCTCTACCGCGACATGGTGCTGGCCCGCCGCTTCGACGCGGAGGCCACCGCGCTCCAGCGTCAGGGTGAGCTCAGCCTGTGGCCCCCCAGCCTGGGCCAGGAGGCTGCGCAGGTGGGCTCCGGCCGAGCCATGCGCTCGCAGGACTTCGCCTTTCCCTCCTACCGGGAGCACGCCGTCGCCCACGCGCGCGGCATGGACATGCGCGAGCTGCTGCGGGTCTTCCGCGGCGTCGAGCACGGTGGCTGGGACCCGGCCACCCACAACTTCCACCTCTACACCTTCGTCATCGGCTCCCACACGCTCCACGCGACCGGCTACGCCATGGGTGCCCAGCGCGACGGCGACGTCGGCACCGGGGATCCCGAGCGGGACCGCGCCGTCGTCGTCTACTTCGGCGACGGCGCCACCTCCCAGGGTGATGTCCACGAGGCCATGGTCTTCGCGGCCGTGACGAAGGCACCGGTCGTCTTCGTCTGCCAGAACAACCAGTGGGCGATCTCCGTGCCCGCGAGCGGCCAGACCACCGTCCCGCTCGCCCGCCGCGGCACCGGCGTCGGCATCCCCTCCGTGCGTGTCGACGGCAACGACGTCCTCGCCAGCTACGCCGTCACCGCCGAGGCCCTCGAGCGCGCGCGCAGCGGCGGCGGGCCCACCCTCATCGAGGCCTACACCTACCGGATGGGCGCGCACACGACCGCCGACGACCCCACGCGCTACCGCACGAGCGCGGAGGAGGACTACTGGCGCGAGCGCGACCCGATCGCCCGCCTGCGCACCTACCTCACCGAGCAGGGCCACGCGGACGAGGACTTCCTCACCGAGGTCGCGGTCGCGGCCGACGAGCTCGGAGAGTCGACCCGCGAGTACTGCCGCGCGCTCACTCCCTCCGGCCCGGAGACGATGTTCGACCACGTCTACGGCGCCCCCCATCCGCAGGTCGAGGCCGATCGCGCCTGGTTCACCGACTACCAGCAGTCCTTCGCGGAGGCCGACCGATGACGGCGACGACGACCGCCACCCCGCTCCCGCTCGCCAAGGCCGTCAACGCGGGGCTGCGCGCGGCCATGCGGCGTGACTCGACGGTCATGCTCATGGGCGAGGACATCGGCGCCCTGGGCGGGGTGTTCCGCGTGACCGACGGATTGCAGGCGGAGTTCGGCTCCCAGCGCGTCGTCGACACGCCGCTCGCCGAGTCCGGCATCGTCGGCACGGCGATCGGCCTGGCGATGGCCGGCTACCGGCCCGTCTGCGAGATCCAGTTCGACGGCTTCATCTTCCCCGGCTTCGACCAGATCACCACGCAGCTGGCCAAGCTCCGCTACCGGTCGAGCGGCCGGGTCGAGGTGCCGGTCGTCATCCGGGTGCCCTTCGGCGGCGGGATCGGCTCCATCGAGCACCACAGCGAGTCCCCCGAGGCGCTCTTCGCGCACACCCCCGGGCTGCGGGTCGTCGCGCCCGCCACGGCCGCCGATGCCTTCACGATGATCCAGCAGGCCATCGCCTCGCCGGACCCCGTCCTCTTCTTCGAGCCCAAGGCCCGGTACTGGGACCGGGAGGACGTCGACGTCGAGGCACCCGTCGACCTCAGCGCCGCCGGCATCACGACCGGCCTGCACGGCGCCCGGGTGGTGCGCGCGGGCCGGGACGCGACGCTCGTCGGCTACGGCCCCACCGTCAAGACCCTGCTCCGGGCCGCGGACGTGGCGGCGACCGACGGGCAGCAGCTCGAGGTCCTCGACCTGCGCTCGCTGTCCCCGCTCGACGTCCCCACCGTCGCCGAGTCGGTGCGCCGCACCGGCCGCCTCGTCGTCGCCCACGAGGCCACGACCTTCCTCGGCCCCGGCGCCGAGCTGGCCGCCCGCGTCACCGAGGAGTGCTTCTACAGCCTCCAGGCACCGGTGCTCCGCGTCGGCGGCTTCCACACGCCCTACCCGGCGTCGGCGCACGAGGAGGAGTTCCTCCCCGGGCTCGACCGGGTGCTCGACGCCGTCGACCGCGCCCTGGCGTACTAGGAGGACCGGTGCCGAAGTACCAGCAGTTCAAGCTGCCCGACGTCGGTGAGGGCCTCACCGAGGCCGACGTCGCCGAGTGGCGGGTCGCCGTCGGCGACACCGTCGACGTCAACCACGTGATCGTCGAGATCGAGACGGCCAAGTCCCTCGTCGAGCTGCCGGTCCCGTGGGCGGGCGTCGTCACCGAGCTCCTCGTCCGCGAGGGCGAGACCGTGCCGGTGGGCACGCCGATCGTCGTCATCGACGTCGACCCCGGCGGTGCGGCCGCCGACGACGGCGCTCCCGCCGCGTCGTCGGCGAGCGGTGACGTGCTCGTGGGCTCGGGGACGAAGGAGGGCTCCACCACCCGCCGTCGCCGCCGCTCCGCCCCCGCCGCAGAGCCGGCGGCCCAGGACCCCGCGGCCGCCCCGGGCGTCCCCGCCCCGCAGGCCCCGCCCGCCGCGACCGCGCCCGCCGCGCGTCCCGACCGCGGCCAGGGCACGCCCGCGGCGAGCCGCGCGGCCGTCTCGCCCGCGGTGCTGGCCAAGCCGCCGGTGCGCAAGCTCGCCAAGGACCTCGGCGTCGACCTCACCGCCGTCGCGGCGACGGGCCCCGGCGGGATCGTCACCCGCGAGGACGTCCTCGCCCACACCAAGCGCTCGGAGGCGCAGGAGCTGGCGACCTACCCGGACGACGACAAGCCGTGGCTCGCCGACGGCGTCGTGTCCGCCAACGGGCGCCAGACCCGCGTGCCGGTGCGCTCGGTGCGCCGCCGCACCGCCGAGGCGATGGTGAGCTCGGCCTTCACCGCCCCGCACGTCACGGTGTTCCACACGGTCGACGTCAGCCGCTCGATGACGCTCGTCGCGAGGCTCAAGGAGGACCGCGCCTTCGCTGACGTCCGAGTCACCCCGCTCCTCCTCGCCGCCAAGGCGCTGCTCCTCGCGGTGCGCCGCCACCCGGAGATCAACGCCTCGTGGGACGACGAGAGCCAGGAGATCGTCTACAAGCACTACATCAACCTCGGCATCGCCGCGGCCACGCCCCGTGGCCTCGTGGTGCCCAACATCAAGGACGCCCACCGCCTGGACCTGCACGAGCTGGCGACGGCGATCGCGGGGCTCACCGCCACCGCGCGGGCCGGGCGCACGACCCCGCAGGACATGACCGACGGCACCGTGACGATCACGAACGTCGGCGTCTTCGGGATCGACACCGGCACCCCGATCCTCAACCCGGGGGAGTCGGCGATCCTGGCCTTCGGGGCGATCCGCAAGCAGCCGTGGGTCCACAAGGGCAAGGTGAAGCCGCGCTGGGTCACCCAGCTCGCGCTGTCCTTCGACCACCGGCTCGTCGACGGCGAGCTCGGTGCGCGAGTGCTGGCGGACGTGGCCCGCCTCCTGGAGAACCCCGACATGGGCCTCGTCTGGAGCTGACCCAGGTCCCCATCGCACCGTCGTCGTGGTCGGGACGGCCGCCCGTCCAGGGCGCACGTCCTAGACGGGCAGGAGGTCCAGACCGCCGCCGGGGGACCACTCGAGCAGGAGCAGGGTCGCGTCGTCCTGGAGAACGCCGCGCTGGTGGGCGAGGACGTCGCGCACGACGAGGCGCAGCGTCTCGGGCGCGGGCGTGCCCCCGTGCTCCTCGAGCAGTGCCACGAGACGTGGCACCCCGAAGAACGTGCCGTCGGAGTCGCGTGCCTCGGTGATGCCGTCGGTGTACAGAAGCACCCGGTCGCCGGGCTCGAGCTGGAGCCGGCCGGCCGTCGCCTCCCGGCCGCCGAGGCCGAAGAGGGGACGCCCGGAGTGGTCGAGCGCCTCGTGCACCGTCCCGTCGCGCACGAGGAGAGGGTGAGGGTGCCCGGCGTTGAGGTAGTCGAGGACGCCGGTGACGATGTCGAGCCGGGCCAGCACCCCGGTGGCGTACCCGGCGGCGTCGGTGTGCTCGAGCAGGACGCGGTCGATCTCCCGGGCGCAGTCGATGAGGTCTGCGCCGCGACGCCGCTGGTTGCGGTAGGTGGCCAGCGCCACCGAGGTGAGCAGGCCGGAGCTGAGGTCGTGGCCCGTCCCGTCGAAGAGCGCGATGTCGGCGCAGCCGTCCTCGACGGCGTAGTCGAAGGCGTCCCCGGCTACCTTCTCGCTCGGCTCCAGGAGCCCGGCGATGACGACGTCGTTGGTCGCGTAGGTGAGCGGCGGCAGGAGGTTCCACAGCAGCTCGGCCTCCACGGTGCGGTTCGCGCCGCCGCGGACCCGGGTGATGACGTCCCCGTAGGGCGTGACGACGGCGACGAGGTGACCGATGAGTATCGACGCCCAGCGCAGCGTCTCGGGGTGCTCGGACGGGCGACGGTCGGGCGTCAGGGCGACGGCACGCAGCGCGCCCAGCCGCTCGACACCGTCCACGAGCGGCACCCAGGAGGTGTCGCCGTCGTGGACCGCGCGCATGGTGCGGAACGCCTCACCGGCGGGGGTGTCCAGGCCCAGCTCCTCCCGCTCGGGTGTGAGGGGGACGAGCCGGAGCTGGTCGAAGGTGACGAGGTGGATGTCGACCTCCCAGCCCATCGTGAGTCCTGCCCGGGAGACGGCGCCGATGAGCTCGTCCGGCGTCGCCCGGTGCGCACCGTCCAGCAGGGAGGTGAGGAAGCGCAGTGCGGCGCCCAGGTCGTCGTCGGTACTCACGCCCCCACCTTACGGGGGTGCGCCTCAGCCCAGGGTGCGCGGCAGGTGCCCCGGCTCCGCACCGAGGACGTGCTCGGCGAGGAAGGCGAGGTTGACCTCGTACCAGACCTTGGCGTTCTGGGGCGTGAGGATCCAGTGGTTCTCGTCGGGGAAGTAGAGGAATCGGTGCGGGCTCGCGCCGTCCTCGTCCGCCGGGAGCCCGGACCGGGAGAGCAGCTCGTACCAGAGCCGCAGGCCCTCGCCGATCGGCACGCGGTAGTCCTTGTCCCCGTGGATGACGAGCATGGGGGTGCGGATGCTGCCCACGTGCAGGTGCGGGGAGTTGGCCAGCGCCATCTCCGGGGACATCTCCCGGCCCCAGTACCAGGCGGCGTCCGTCGTCGGGCCGAAGGCGTCCAGCGCCCACAGGCTCGCGTGGGTGACGACGGCGCGGAAGCGGTCGGTGTGCCCGGCCACCCAGTTGGCCATGTACCCGCCGAAGGAGCCGCCCATCGCGGCGGTGCGGGAGGCGTCGACGTCCGCGCGCTCCTCCACGGCGTCGGTGACCGCCATGAGGTCGGTGTAGGGCGCCTCGCCCCACGCGCCCCAGCCGCGCTGGACGAAGTCCTGCCCGTAGCCGGTCGACAGCGCCGGGTCCGGCAGCAGCACGGCGTAGCCGCGGGCGACCATGATCCACGGGTTCCACCGCCACGACCACGAGTTCCACGAGCCCAGTGGCCCGCCGTGGATCCACAGCAGCAGGGGCGCCGGGGCGTCCGCGCTCGCGCCCTCGGGCAGGGCGAGCCAGGCCCGCACCCGCGTGCCGTCGGCGGCGGTGGTCTCCACCTCGGTGAGCGTGCCGGGCAGTGCGGGACGCTCGGCGGGACCGCGCAGCGCCGTCACCTCCGCCTCGCCGGTGAGGTCGCCCAGGTCGATGCGCACGACCTCGGCGGGGTACTCGTAGGAGGCGCGCAACGCGTAGGCGGCCGTCCCGTCCGGGGCGACGACGACGTCGCTGAGCGCGCCCTCGTCGGTGAGCCGGGTGACGGCACCGGTGTCCAGGGCGACGTGGAAGAGGCGCGAGCGGCCGTCGTCGTCGGCGACGACGAGCAGGCCGGAGGAGTCGGGCAGCCAGCGCAGCTGCGCGGGCCAGCGGTCCCACTCGCGGGTGAGGGCGCGGGACTCGCCCCCGACCGCGTCGACGACCTCGACCCACATCCGCGGCGCCTGCTCGGCGGTGCTGAGCGTCTCGCGCACGTAGGCGACGAGCCGGCCGTCGGGGCTGACCCGCGGGCCGCCCACCTCCGCCTCGGTGTCGTCGACGAGGACGGTGCGCGCGCCGTCGGGAAGGTCCACGCGGCACAGCTGGGTGCGCACGGCGCCGCGCGCCACGGGCACGTTCCACGTCGTGACGAGGAAGCTGCCGTCTACCGCGAGGTCCGTGGACGCCTCGGTGAGCGCGGCGCCCGCGGCGGGGGTGAGCTCGCGCAGTGCGTGGCTGCCGCGGGGCGCGGCGTCCTTCGCGGGGTCCGCGTCGGTGGGCTCGGCCGAGTAGAGCCGCGGCAGGTCCGGGCCGAGGTCGTGGTCCCAGTACCGCACCGGGTAGGCGCTGTGGAGGATCGCGCTCACCTTGCGCTCGCTGCGCTCCTTGCGCAGGCGGTGGTCCTCGTCGACGTCCCCGGCGGAGGGCAGCGCGTCGGCCATGACGACGACGACGGCGGCCCGCGCGGCCGCGCTCACGCCCGAGACCCCGCCGGGATGTGCGGCGACCATGCTCGCCTCGCCGCCCGCGGCGGGCAGGGACCACACGGCGGGACGCGCGTCGTCGTCGGTGCCGCGCTTGGCGACGAAGAGGAGGTCACCGCCGGCGGTGAAGGTCGGCTGGGACTCCCCGCTCGGGCCGTGGGTGAGACGGCGGGCCGGGCGCTCGCCGGCCGGGTCCACCTCCCACAGGGCCGGCTGGTACGTCGTGCGGTCCTCGTTGAGGGCGCTCACCGTGGTGACGAGGCGCTGCCCGTCGGGGGAGATCGCCAGCCCGCCGAGGCGGGGCAGGGCGATGTAGTCGTCGAGGTCGTGGAAGGGAGTGTCGCTCACGGACCTGTCCTATCACGTGACCCGTGCCACCCCGCACGCTACTCGGGCCACAGCGTGACGAGCACCTTGCCGGACGCCTCGGAGTCGCGGGCGACGGCGAAGGCCTCCAGCGCCTGGTCGGCGGGCAGCTCGTGGGTGACGACCTGCTCGATGCCGGGCTGCGCGTCGAGCAGCGCGACCGCGGCGTCGATCTCGTCCCGGAAGCGGAAGGAGCCGTGGACGGTGAGCTCCTTGGAGATGACCGGCGCGAGGTTGAGGCCCTTCGGCTCGTCCGGCACCATCCCCAGCTGGACGTGCACCCCGGCCCGGCGGGCCGCGCGGAAGGCCGCGTTGATCGACGCGGGCACGCCCGAGCACTCGAGGACGACGTCGTAGGCCTCCGCCGGCACCTCCTCCCGGCTCACGTCGACGGTGGCGTGCACGCCGAGTGACCGGGCGCGCCCCAGCGGCCCGGGCAGCACGTCGGTGGCCGTCACCTCGGCGGCGCCCCCGGCGAGGGCCGCGGCAGCGGTGAGCAGCCCGATCGGTCCGGCGCCGGTGACGAGGACCCGCTGGCCCGCGACGCCGCCGGCCAGCGCGATCCCGTGCATCCCGACGGCGAGCGGCTCGGCCAGCGCCGCGCGCCGCAGCGGCAGCGACGCGGGCAGGAGCCGCACCATCGACCGGTCGACGAGGAGGTACTCGCTCATCCCGCCCTGGGTATGCGGCCAGGTCGAGGCGCTGCCGAGGTAGGCGCCGCCCGGCCACAGGTGCGGGCGGTCCTCCACGCCGGGCCGCACCTCGCCGAAGGTCGCGGGGTGGACGGTGACCGGCGTGCCCGGGGAGAGCTCGCCGGCGGGGTCGAGGTCCACGGTCCCGGAGACCTCGTGGCCCGGCACGAGGGGCTCGCGCACGACGAAGGCCCCGTTCGCGCCGTCGTAGTAGTAGTGGAGGTCCGAGCCGCAGATGCCGGCGTAGGCCATCCGCAGGCGGACCTCCCCGGGACCGGGCTGAGGCGTGGGGACCTCGACGAGCTTGAGGTCCTCCCTGCCCCTGATGACGATCGCGCGCACGAGACTCCCTCCTAGACGACGGCGGTCATGCCGCCGTCGACAAAGACGTTCTGGCCCGAGACGAAGCTCGCGGCGTCCGAGCACAGGTAGACGAGGGTCCCGACGAGCTCCTCGACGCGGCCCCAGCGGCGGGCCGGTGTGCGGTCCACGACCCAGCGGGTGAAGTCCTCGTCCTCGACGAGCGCCCGGTTCATCTCGGTGGCGAAGTAGCCGGGGGAGATGGCGTTGACCTGGATGTCGAAGCGGGCGAGGTCGGCCGCCATGCCCTTGGTGAGCATGACGAGCCCGCCCTTCGTCGCCGAGTAGGGCGCGATGGTCTGCCGGGCGAGCTGGGACTGGACCGAGCCGATGTTGACGACCTTGCCCGAGCCGCGCTCGGCCATCCCGCGGGTCACCTGCTGGGAGACGTAGAACGCGCTGCTGAGGTTCGCGGCGACGATGTCGTCCCAGTCGTCCGGGTCGAAGTCGTTGAACGGCGCTCGGCGCTGGATCCCGGCGTTGTTGACGAGGATGTCGGGCACACCGTGCTCGGCCACGAGCGCGCTGACACCTTCCCGCACGGCGGCGGGGTCGGTGACGTCGAAGCTGACGGCCGGCACCTCGGCAGCGTCCCCGGCGGTGGCGACCTGCTGGCGGGCACGGGCCAGCGCCTCGTGGTTGCGCCCGTGCAGGACCACCCGGGCCCCGTGCGCGGCCAGGCCGGTGGCCAGCGCGAGGCCCAGGCCGCGGGAGGAGCCGGTGACGAGCGCGAGCCGGCCGGTGATGTCGAACAGGGAGCTGCTCATGGCGAGCCCTAGAAGATCGCGAAGACGGCGAGGGCGAAGAGGAAGCCGACGACGGACTGGAGGGTCTGCTGGACCGTCCACGTCTTGAGGGTCGTCTTGACGTCCATCCCCATGAGCCGCCCGACGAGCCAGAACCCGGAGTCGTTGACGTGGCTGGCGAAGACCGAGCCGGCCGCCGTCGCCAGCGTGATCGCGACGATCTGCATCTCGCTGAAGCCGCCCGCGAGGACGGCGGGCGCCATGAGGCCCGCCGCGGTGACGAGCGCGACCGTCGCCGAGCCCTGCGCGACGCGCAGGATGACGGCGATGAGCCACACGGCGAGGATGACCGGGATGCCGGTGTCGCCCAGCACGTCGGCGAGGGCGTCACCGATGCCGGACAGGCGCAGGATCCCGCCGAACATGCCACCGGCGCCGGTGATGAGGATGACGGAGGCGACCGGGCCGAGCGCCGAGTCGACGATCTTCTCCAGGGCCGTGCCGTTCTCGCCGCGGCGGTGGCCGAGCACGAAGAGGGCGACGATCACGGAGATGAGCAGCGCCACGGGGGCCGTGCCGACGGACGAGAGGACCTGGACCCAGGTCTCGGACTCGTCGACGACGTCGGCGGTGCCGAGGAAGTCAAGGCCGGTGTTGAAGAAGATGAGGACGAGGGGCAGGAGCAGGATCCCGACGACGGTCGCGACGCTGGGCGGGTTGACCTGGGTGTCGTCGTCGGTGCCGAAGAGCGCGGGCACGGGGAGGATGAACCGCTTGCCGACGAAGGTGCCCCAGAGGTAGCCGGCGAGGTACCAGACCGGGAAGGCGAGCACGATGGCGACGACGAGCACGAGGCCGACGTCGGCACCGTAGAGCTCGGAGGCGGCCACCGGACCCGGGTGCGGGGGCACGAAGACGTGCATGACCGAGAAGGCGGTCGCGGCGGGGATGCCGTACAGCAGGACGTTGTTCCCCAGCCGGCGGGCGACGGCGAAGATGATCGGCAGCATGACGATGAGGCCGGCGTCGAAGAAGATCGGGAAGCCGAAGGCGAGTGACGCGACGCCCAGCCCGAGCGGCGCTCGCTTCTCCCCGAAGACGCTGACCATCTTCTCCGAGAGCACGCGCGCGCCACCGCTGTGCTCGATGAGCTTGCCGAGCATGGCCCCCAGCGCGATGAGGAGGGCGACGTTGCCCAGGGTGCCGCCGAAGCTCGTCACGAGCGCCGGCACGATCTCACCCGCCGGGATCCCCGTGATGAACGCCGTCAGGAGCGAGACGAGGATGAGCGTGAGGAACGCGTGCAGCTTGAAGACGATGACGAGGACGAGGATGAGGGCGATCGCGCCGGCTGCGACGAGCAGCAGCGGCCCGGCCCCCAATGTCTGAGTCCAACCTTCGATCACGGGAGCCCCCTTGGGTGTCGTGACCCCGGCTCCCCTGCCGGGGCAGCGCCGTCGACGCTGCCTCGCACAGTATCGGTGACCGGCGGTCGGCCCAAGAGGAGGCGCGACTCGCCGCCCCGGCCCGCCAGGTGGACCATCGGGGCCGCTAGCGTGGGAGCCGTGGCGGTCGACGACGGCGTACCCGAGAAGGAGGAGCTCCTCGCCGAGCCGGCGGGCTCGGTCGAGGTCGAGCTGGCGCGCGCCCTGTCCGCGGCGCAGCGCCAGATCCACTGGTTGCGCGAGGAGCGCGACCGACTGCGCGCCGAGCTCGCGGCCGAGCCGCGCGAGGACCGCGCCGACGAGCCGGCGGCGATGCTCGCCGACGTCGTCGAGCAGGCCGTCCCCGAGGCCGCGCGGCGCCTGGCCCTGCGGGAGGCGGCCGGCAGTGACACCTGGGACCGGCTGACCGAGGGCGTCCGGGAGGTCTACCTCACGCGCGCCCGCGCCGCCGTCGAGGCCGTCGTGCCGGTGTTCGACGCCGCCGTCGCCGCGATCCCGGGTCTGGGGGAGGTGCGCCGGGCGCAGCTGCGGCTCGGCCTGCCGCCCGAGGGTGACCTCGCCGGCCTGCTCGACCACGTGCGCGCCGAGAGCCGCGCGCGGGCGCTGCAGGAGGTGTCGGAGGACCTGCGCGCCCGGCTGGAGGACTACGAGCTCATGCGGCGGGCCGTACAGGCGGTCGAGCTCGTGTTCGTCGAGGGCGAGCACATGGCCGCGCAGCACGCCTCGCCGGTCGCGGTGGAGGTGGCCGAGTGGTTCGCCCGGCGGCTGCAGCAGGCGCTCGCCGGTCCCGACGTCACCCTCGGTGACGCGCTCGAGGCCGAGCGGGAGCAGGTGCTCCTCGCCGTTGCCACCGAGCTGGGCCTGGAGGGCATGGACGCCCTGGCCTGGTACAGCGACATGAGCACGCGCCTGGACGCCGCCGGCGAGACGGAGGAGTAGCCGAGCGGATGCGGCGGGCCCCCGGCTGCGGTACCAACGGGACCATGCCTACTGACGCTCCCGGTGCCGTCCTGCTCGACATCGACGGCACCCTGGCCGACTCCAACTACGTCCACACCTTCACCTGGGCGCGGGCCTTTCGTGAGGTCGGGCACCCGGTCGACGCGTGGCGCATCCACCGGTCCATCGGCATGGGTGGGGAGCTGCTCCTCGCCGAGCTGCTCGGGGACCGTGTCGAGGAGCTGGGGGAGGCCGCCAAGGAGAAGCACACCGAGTACTACGCGCAGGCCGCGGACGAGGTGCACCGCTTCGAGGGCGTCGTCGAGCTCGTCGCTGCCCTCAAGGAGCGCGGGGCGAAGGTCGTCCTCGCCACCTCCGCCGCGCCCGCCGAGCTGGAGATCCTCGAGAAGGTCCTCCAGGTGTCCGACGACGTCGACGCCATCACCTCCGCGCAGGACGTCGAGGAGGCCAAGCCCGACCCGGACCTCGTCCACACGGCCCTCGGCGCCGTCGACGTCCCCGCCGAGCGGGCCGTCTTCGTCGGTGACACCGTGTGGGACGTCAAGGCTGCCGCCCGGGCAGGCGTGCCCTGCATCGGTGTGCTCACCGGCGGGGTCAGCGAGGGCGAGCTGCGCGAGGCCGGGGCCGTGGCGGTCTACCGCTCGGTCGCCGCGATCCTCGAGGACCTCGACTCCTCGCCGCTCCGCCACGCCTGGGAAGCCTGAGCCCCTCACCCCGACACGATGTGGTTCTTGCGCCCCCGGAGGTCGCATCGTCCGCACCGTGTCCGTGAGGTCGGGGCCGGTCAGCCCGCTGCCGCCTGGTGGGCGGTGCGCAGGTCCGTGACGAGCTCGGCGAAGGCCTCGTCCCAGCCGCCGCGCCCGCGCAGGCGCAGCAGCGCCGAGGGGTGCGTCGTCACGAGCACGGGCGGATCCTCACCGCCGAGGACCTCACCGCGCACGTCCCCGATCCGCACCTCGCGGCCGAGGACCGCGCGGGCCGCGGTCGCGCCCAGGCAGACGACGACGGCGGGGCGCACCGCGGCGCGCTCGGCCGCCAGCCACGGGTGGCACGCCTCGACGTGGGCGACGCCCGGCTTCTTGTGGATCCGGCGCGTGCCGCGGTCCTCGAAGCGGAAGTGCTTGACGGCGTTGGTGAGGTAGACGTCCCGGCGCGCGATGCCCGCTGCCTCCAGCGCGTCGGCCAGCACCCGCCCGGCGGGCCCGACGAAGGGCTCACCTTCCCTGTCCTCCCGGTCGCCCGGCTGCTCGCCGACGAGCATGAGTCGGGCCCCGGCGTCCCCGGCGGAGAAGACCACCTGGGTGGCGTCGGCCCACAGCTCGCATCCCCGGCAGCCAGGCGCCGCGGCGCGCAGGGCGCCGACGTCACCGTCCGAGGGCACCCACTCCTGCGCCCCGGGTCGTTCCACGGCCATGTGCTCACCGTAGGCAGCGGAGCGCCCTGCCGCGCGCCGGCCGGAGCCGTACCGTTTTCGTGCTGGACCGGGCTCACCAGCCGAACCGGATCCGGAACACGCGACTCCGCGGCCTTGCGGCGCCCGTACCTTTGTCACCATGCGCCGCCTCGCCTCCGTGGTCCTCGTCCTGCTCGTCGTGCTCGCGGTCGCCGGCACGGTGGTCGACCGTGTGGCCGTGGCCCGCACCGAGGACCGGCTCCTCGCCGAGGCGCGCGAGCAGCTGGAGCTCGCGCCGGACGCCGACGTCGAGATCGACGGCTTCCCCTTTCTCACCCAGGTGGTGGCCGGGCGGCTGTCCGAGGTCCGCGGGACCGCCTCGACGCTGGTCCTGGAGGACTTCGAGCTGCACGACGTCCGCGTGGCACTGCGCGGGGTCGCGCCGGAGGAGCCCTACCCGGCCGAGACCGTCGAGATCAACGCCGAGATCCCCCCCGCCACCCTCCAGGCGGCGCTCGCGGGCGCCGTCGACGTGCCCGGCGCCCCGCTGCGCGTCGACGTCGCGAACGGTCTCGTCCAGCTCGGCGTCGAGGTGGTCGCCGGCCTGGAGCTCGCCGTCGTCGTCGAGCCCGTCCTCGTCGACGGTGCGATCGGCGTCGAGCTCGGGGAGGTGTCGGTCGGCGGTGGCACCGTTCCCCGCGATCTCGTCACCGTGGTCGACGACCTCCTCGGTGACGTGCGCGTCGAGATCCCGGGCCTGCCCGAGGGCCTGGTCCCCACCCGCCTGGAGGTCGGCCGGGACGCCGTCGAGCTGCGCCTCGAGGGCAGCGACGTCGCGCTCGGTGAGTGGGTCGGCTAGGACCTCAGCAGTCGGCGCCGTCCCGCTCGGCCATCCGCGCGAGCTGGGCGTTGTACTCCGCGAGGGCGGCGTCGTGGTCGCGGTCGGCCTGACGGTCGGTGCGGCGGGTGACGCGGTCCTCGTCCCGCGCCCACGCGATCGCGACGGCGACGGCGAGGGCGAGCGTGGGCAGCTCGCCGATGCCCCACGCGATCGCCCCGCCGGCCTCCTGGTCGGCGAGCGCGTCCACGCCCCAGGGCAGGCCGAGGCGGCCGAAGTGGTCCCCGGCGAAGAGGGTGGTGGCCTGCATGACCGAGACGCCGAAGAAGGCGTGGAAGGCCATCGTCGCGAAGAGCAGGAGCAGCCGCATCGGGTAGCGCGAGCGGCTGGGACCCGGGTCCACGCCGATGAGGACGTTGGCGAACATGTACCCGGCCGCGGTGAAGTGGACGACCATGGCGATGTGGCCCACGTGGGTGCTCAGCGCCAGCTCGAAGAGCGGTGAGTAGTAGAAGACGATCATCGAGCCGGCGAAGTTCACCGCCGCGGTCCCCGGGTGGGCGAAGAAGCGTGCCCAGCGGGAGTGGACGGTCGCGAGCAGCCACTCGCGCGGCCCGCGGGAGCCGTCCTCGCGCGAGGGCAGCGCGCGCACCGCGAGGGTGATCGGCGCGCCGATGACGAGGAAGATGGGCACGACCATCGCGAGCAGCATGTGCTGGACCATGTGGGCGCTGAACATAACGACGCCGTAGACCGACGGGCCACCGGACGTCACCCACGCGAAGAGCGCGAGACCCACCACCCACGACGCCGTGCGAGGGAGGGACCAGTGGTCCCCGCGGCGGCGCAGCCGGTAGACCCAGGAGAGGTAGACGCCGATGCCGACGAGCGCGAGGAGCCCGAAGAGCACGTCGGGGCGCCACTCCGTGAACCACGTGAGGAGGCTCGGCTCCGGGGGAGCGGGGTAGCCGGTGATCTCCTGCACCGGGCTCGGGCGGCTCGGCGGGTCCTGCGGGACGGGCGGGGCCGAGGAGCCGAGCGCCACGGAGACGCCGATGACGGCGCCCATGAGGACGACCTCGCCGGCCGCGAGCCGCCAGAACGCGCCGGGGCGGTCCGTGGCCGCCGGCACGGTGGCGCGGCGGTGCACCCAGCCGATGAGGCCGAGGACGACGAACATCACGGTCTTGGCCAGGAGCAGCAGCCCGTAGTCGGTGGTGACCAGGTCCTCGAGGCTGCCCATCCGCACCCCGCCGTTGACGAGGCCCGAGACGCCGACGAGCGCGAAGCTCCAGCCGGCGAGCGTGGAGAAGCGCCGCGCGGCGGGTCCGCGGTCGGCGCCCAGCCGCCGGGCGACGAGGCACAGCACCGCCAGGCCGCCGGCCCACACGCTGATCGAGCCGATGTGCAGCCACATCGCCGAGACGGCGAGGTTGTGGCCCTCCGCGCCGGCGGCGTGGCCGGTGAGGGCGATGGGGATGACGGTGGCGAGGGCGAGGGCGCCGGCAAGGGCGGCCGCCGTCGGCGTCGAGACGGCCACGCACACGGCGGCGAGGACCGCGGCCATGAGCGTGGCGACGAGGTGGGCCTGGCCCATGGGGATGTCGGTGACGAACTGGGCGAGCTCGGCGCCGAACGTGGGCTCGTCGAGGCCGCGCCCGGAGGTGCGCGCGTAGGTGAGGACGATGCGCACGACGCTCGCCAGCGTCCACACGACCGCGGCGACGGCGGCGGCCCGGGCGGCCAGCGACCACGCCGCGCCGTCGACGGCGACCCGCGGTCGGCGCCGCTCGTCACCGCGTCCGGCCTGCGGCAGGACGAGGGCGCACAGGGCGAGCGCGCCGATCGTCACGGCGGCGGCGCCGTCGGCGACCACGGTCACCAGCGGGACGCCCCAGCGGACGACGGCGCCCGGGTCGAGCAGGGCGGAGGCCTCGGTCGCCCCGGAGAACACGAGCCCGGCGACCGCGAGCGCGAGCGCCGCGAGCGCGGCCCCGACGAGGGCGAGGGCAGGGCGGTGGCGGGAAGCGGGAGCGGGCGTGGTCACCCCTCCAGGGTAGATCCAGGCACGGGTGGCATACTCGCGCGGGTACACGGCACGAACCGGGCGGCAGCAGCCGCCCCCAGGACAGGGGAACGATGACGACACCGAGCGGCGCGGGGCTGGCGCCCAGCACGGCCACGATCGAGCACGGCGACCTCCAGCGCTCCGCGGAGCTGATCGGGCGGGTCAACGGCATCTTCGGCCAGCGGGTGATCGGCCAGGAGGCGCTGCGCACGGCGCTCGTGTCCACGCTGCTCGCCGGCGGGCACATCCTTCTCGAGTCGGTCCCCGGGCTGGCGAAGACGACGGCGGCCCAGACGCTGGCCTCGGCGGTCTCCGGCACCTTCCACCGGATCCAGTGCACGCCGGACCTCATGCCCAACGACATTGTCGGCACGCAGATCTTCAACTACGCGACCGGCGCCTTCTCCACCCAGCTGGGCCCGGTGCACGCCAACCTCGTGCTGCTCGACGAGATCAACCGCTCCAGCGCCAAGACGCAGTCGGCGATGCTCGAGGCGATGCAGGAGAAGCAGACCTCCATCGGTGGCGAGGTCTTCCCGCTGCCCACGCCCTTCATGGTGCTCGCGACGCAGAACCCCATCGAGGAGGAGGGCACCTACGTGCTGCCCGAGGCCCAGATGGACCGGTTCCTCGTCAAGGAGGTCCTCACCTACCCCACGCCCACCGAGGAGATCAGCGTCCTCGACGGCATCAGCTCCGGCTCCTTCGAGGCGCCGCTGGGCAGCCACCCCGTCACCCTCGACGACGTCGTCTTCCTCCAGCGTCTCGCGGCCGAGGTGTACGTCGACGCGTCGATCAAGCAGTACATCGTCGCGATCGTCAACACCACCCGCGGCGGCGGTCCGCGCCCGCTGCCGAAGTTCTCCCAGCACGTGCGGGTGGGCGCCAGCCCGCGTGGCGCGATCGCGCTCATGCGGGTGGCGCAGGCGCACGCCCTCCAGCAGGGCCGCACCTACGTCGTGCCCGACGACGTCAAGGCGCTGAGCCACAGCGTCCTGCGCCACCGGCTCGTGCGCACCTACGACGCCCTGGCGAACAACGTCGCGCCCGAGGCGCTCATCGACGCCGTCTTCGCCGCCGTCCCCGCCCCGTAGGCCTGCGGATGTCGAGCGCCTCCCGGCTGGCGAAGGTCCGTGCGCGTCTGGACCTTCCCACGGTCCGGCGCGCCTCCGGCCTGCTCGACGGGCACCACCGCTCGATCTTCACCGGGCACGGGCAGGACTTCGACGACATGGTCGAGTACCACCCGGGTGACGACGTGGGCGACATCGACTGGAAGGCCTCGGCCCGTACCGGGCACCCGGTCATCCGTCGCTTCGTCCACGAGTCGAACCTCGCGATGGTCCTCGCCGTGGACACCGGCCGCTCGATGGCCGCCACGGCGCCGAGCGGGGAGCGCAAGTCCGAGATCGCCCTCTTCGCCGCCGACGTCGTCGCCTACCTCGCGCGCTCGCGCGGCGACCTCGTCGGCCTGGTGGCGGGGGACTCGCGCCGGATCACCCAGGTGCCCGCCCGCGGCGGCACCGGCCACATGGAGATGCTCCTGCGCCTCCTCGAGCGCGAGCTCACCCGCGACGCCCCCGTCTCGGACCTGTCCCGCGTCCTGGACCGGATCCTCACCTCCGCCACCCGGCGCACGCTCGTCGTCCTCATCACCGACGAGGCGCGGCCCGCGCTCAGCGACGAGGAGGCGCTGCGCCGCCTGCGCACCCGCCACGACGTCATGGTCATCTCGGTGGCCGACGCCGTGCCGACGACGCCGGGCCTCGGTCCCGTGGCCGACGTCGAGGGCGGCCTCGTCCTGCCGCCCTTCCTCCAGCGCGACCGCCGCCTGCACGCCGCGGCGACCACCGCCGTCGCCAACCGCAAGAAGCGGGTGCGCGACATGCTGCGGCGCCGCGGCGTCGAGCACGTCGTCGCTGCCAGCTCCGAGGACGTCGTCGACGCCCTCATCGACCTGTTCCGGAGGCAGCGACGTGTCCGGAGCTGAGTCCCTCCTGCCCCCCGAGTCCTACTCGACGTGGGTGCCGGTCCTCGGCGGCGTGCTGCTGCTCGCCGTCGTCGCCTGGTACGCCTTCGTCCTACTCTCCACGCGCCGCCCGGACCGCCCCCGCGAGCCGGGACCGCTGAGCCCGGACGGCCGCGCCCGCTTCGAGGAGGACGTCGAGGCGGCGCTGGCCGCCTACCGCAGCGGGGACCGCGACGTGCGCGGCCTCCACCTCGAGCTCGCGCGCATCATGCGCTCCTTCGCCTCCGAGCGGATCGGGCGGGACGTGAGCTCGTGGACCGCCGGTGAGATCGCCGACCACGACCCGTCGGCGCAGCTCGGTGACCTCCTGCACCTGTGGGAGGAGCCGTCCTTCGCGCGGCGCAGCGACGCGGAGGCTGAGACGGCCGTGCAGCGGGCCCGGGAGGTGATCCGCCGGTGGTGATGCTCATGGCGTGGCTCGTCCCCGTGGTCCTCGGGCTCGTCGTCCTCGCGGCGGTCCTCGGCTGGTTCCGGCCGCGGACCTCCCGCGAGACGCGGTCGGTGAGGTGGGTGGCCAACACCGCCTACCTGCGCCGCCTGCCCACCTACCGCCGGCGCATGCGGCTGTACCAGGTGGCGCTGGGCGGGGTGGGCGTCTTCGCGCTCGTCGCGGCCCTCGGGTCCGCGCTGCTGCTCGCCCGTCCGGCGGAGCGGGACGTGCGCGCGGAGGTCCTGGCGACCCGGGACATCGTCCTGTGCCTGGACGTGTCCGGCTCGATGATCGAGTTCGACACCGAGATCGTCGAGACCTTCTCCGAGATGGTCGAGGGCTTCGACGGCGAGCGCATCGCGCTGTCGGTGTGGAACTCCACCTCCCGCGCGGTCTTCCCGCTCACCGACGACTACGCTCTCGTCACCGCGGAGCTCGAGGCCGCCGCCACCGCACTGGACTTCGACCTCGACGCCCTCGTCCACGCGCCCGAGGCGCTGGACCGGCTCGAGGAGTTCGTCGCCGGGACCATGTCGCTGGACCCCAACTCCTCCTCGCTGGTGGGCGACGGCCTGGCCACCTGCGCCTATGCCTTCGACGAGTCCGACACCGAGCGTTCCCGCTCGATCATCATCGCGACCGACAACCAGGTGCTCGGCGAGCCGATCTACGGCCTCCAGGAGGCGGCCGACCTCGCGGCCGAGCGCGACATCCGGCTCTACGGCCTGTTCGCCGCCTCCGACGAGTCCTACTCCCCGGAGAACGAGGAGGCCTACCGGCAGGCGATCACCGGCCACGGCGGGCTCGTCTACAACGCCGACGACCCCGGCGCCGTCGACGCGATCATCGACGACATCGCCTCCCAGCAGGCCGTGGAGCTCGAGGCCGAGCCGGAGGTTGTCATCACCGACCGGCCCGAGACCGTCCTGTGGATCGCCGTCGCGGGCGTCGCCGGGCTCGTCCTCGCCGCGTGGAGGCTGCGGTCATGATCCTGCGACTCGTCTGGCCGCTGTGGGTCATCGCCGTGGTCTTCCTGCCGCTCGTCGTCGTCTGCGTCCTCGCCGCCGTGCGGGCCCGCCGGACCGGGGACGGCTCCTTCGCCGCGTGGCTGCGCCGCGGGGGCATGGTCCTCGCGCTGGCGGCGATCGCGCTGGGCCCCGCCGTGCCGAGCACGACGACGACGGTCGCCACCAACGTCGAGCTGTTCTTCGTCGTCGACCGCACCGGGTCGATGGCGGCGGAGGACTACGACGGCGGACGCCCCCGGCTGGACGGTGTGCGGCACGACGTCGAGGCGCTCGTCGAGGCGATGCCCGGCTCGCGGTACTCCGTCATCACCTTCGACTCCCAGGCCGCCCGCCAGCTTCCGCTCACCACCGACGCCCGGGCGGTGAGCACCTGGGCTGAGACCCTCGTCCAGGAGATCACCTACTACTCGGCGGGGTCCGCCGTCGACCGGCCGCTGCCGGCCCTGCGCAGCGCACTCGAGGGCGCCGCCGAGCGCAACCCCGAGAACGTCCGGCTCGTCTTCCTCCTGTCCGACGGAGAGAACACCCGCGGCGACGGGACCGGTGACAGCGAGACCGAGTCCTACGCGGAGCTGGCCCCGCTCGTCGACGGCGGAGCGGTGCTCGGCTACGGCACCGCCGAGGGCGGGCAGATGCGCTACTACGACGGCACCGAGGAGACCGGTCCCGGCACCGACGCCCCGTGGATCCTCGACGAGACCCAGCCCGACTCCCCGCCCGCGGTCTCGCGCATCGACGAGACGCAGCTGCGTCGCGTCGCCGAGCAGCTCGGCGTCGACTACACCCACCGCACCGCGCCCACGGACGTCTCCGGCCTCGTGGCCGGCATCGACGCCGAGACGATCGCCGCGGAGGACGGCCGCCGCGAGGTGTCCGTCTACGAGGACGTCTACTGGCCGGCGGCCGTGGTGCTCGCCGCGCTGCTCGCGTGGGAGGCGTGGTACCTGGCGCGCCGGTTCCCCCGCCCCTTCGCGTCCCGCCGAGGAGGGAGCACCGCATGACCGCCGACGTCCCGCAGCCCGAGCACCCGCCGCTGCCCGCCCACCTGCGCCGCCGCCGTCGGCTGCTCGCGTGGTCCGCGCCCGTGGTGCTGGCCTTCCTCGTCACCGGGTCCCTGCTCGTGGGCACGGTGCTCGGCGCCGCCTTGGGCACCCGCGAGCTCGACGCGCTGCGCTTCCCGGAGGCGGCGCGGCAGTACCAGGCGCAGCAGCGGTGGACCGGCTTCGCCGAGCAGTGGAAGGCGTGGTTCAACAGCGGCACCGCGCAGTACCGGGCCGAGGAGCACTTCCTCGCCGTCGAGGACCTGCGGGTCGCGCTCGAGCTGGTCCCGGAGGCGGGGCCGCTCCCCGGTGGTCCCGAGGGCAGCAAGGCTCCGGAGTCACCCGAGTGCCGGGTGCGGACCAACCTGTCGCTGGCGATCGAGGCGATGGGGGACGTTGCCGCCACCGACGACGCGGACCCCGGCATGGCCGAGGTCTACTACGCCGAGGCGCAGGAGGTCATCGCGCCCTGCACGAGCTCCCCGGAGAACGAGGAGAGCTCCGAGCGCCAGCAGGACAAGGAGCAGCAGGCGCGGGAGGACCAGCAGGAGCCGCAGGATCAGCCCTCGGACCAGCCCTCCAGTGACCCCAGTGACGAGCCCAGCGACGATCCGAGCGACGAGCCCAGCGAGGACCCGAGCGAGGGACCGAGCGACCCGAGCGACGAGCCGAGCGACGGGCCGGGAGAGCAGGACCCCACCGACGAGCCGGACGACGACCCCCGCCGCGACGAGCTCGAGGAGCGCAACCGCGAGGCGGAGCGCGACCGGCAGGAGCAGCAGGAGCGCGGCGGCGGCGGGTTCGGCGGCGGTCAGAACTGGTAGTTGCTGTCCTCGGGCACGGCCGACGTGTGGAGGACCGCGGGGTCCGGGTGCAGACTGAGGGGGTGCCGACACCGAGGGAGACGACCGACGTCGTCGTCGTGGGTTCTGGACCCAACGGACTCGCAGCGGCGGTGACCATGGCGCGGGCAGGGCTCGGCGTCGTCGTCCTCGAGGCCGAGCCGACCATCGGCGGAGGGGCCCGCACGCTCGACCTGCCGGGCGCGGACGGGCTGCGCTACGACGTCTGCTCCGCCGTCCACCCGCTCGCCACGGCCAGCCCTTTCCTCGCCGAGTTCGACCTCCCGGCCCGCGGGGTCGAGCTCGTCACCCCCGAGCTGTCCTACGCCCACCCGCTCGACGGCGGCCGAGCCGGTCTGGCGTGGCGCGACCTCGAGCGCACGATCGACGGCCTGGGGCCCGACGGCCCGGCGTGGCGACGCCTCTTCGAGCCGCTCACCCGTGAGCCCGGGGCGGTCGTCGGCGCGACCCTGGGCGACATGCGCAGCATCCCGCCGCAGCTGCGCTCCGTGAGCGGTCTACGCGCCGCCGTCGCCTTCGGCCTGCGCGTGCTGACCCAGGGCACCCACCTGTGGAACCTGCCCTTCCGCGGTGACGTCGCCCCGGCCATGGTCACGGGCGTCGCCGGGCACGCCATCGCGCCGCTGCCCAACCTCGCCCCCGCCGGTGTCGCGCTCATGCTCGGCACGCTCGCGCACGGCGTCGGGTGGCGGATCCCGGTGGGCGGGTCCCAGGCCATCGTCGACGCGCTCGTCGCCGACCTCCGGGTCCACGGCGGTGAGGTCCGCACCGACGTGCGCGTGCGCTCGTGGCGCGACATGCCTCGCGCCCGCACCTACCTCCTCGACACGACGCCCCGCGCGGCCGCCGGCATCTGGGGGGACCGCCTGCCCGCCGACATCGCCCGGCGCCTGCGCACGGCACCGCGCGGCGGTGGCGCCGCGAAGGTCGACTTCGTCATCGACGGCCCCGTCCCGTGGGCGGTGCCCGAGGTGGGACAGGCCTTTACCGTCCACGTCGGCGGCAGCCGCGAGGAGGTGACCGCCGCCGAGGCGCAGGTGGCCCGCGGCGTCATGCCCGAGCGGCCCAGCGTGCTCCTGTCCGACCCCACCGTGGCCGACCCCGGGCGCGAGCAGGGCGGGCTGCGGCCGCTGTGGACCTACGCCCACGTGCCCGCCGGCTCCGACGTCGACATGGCCGAGGCGATCACCCGCCAGATCGAGCGCTTCGCACCCGGTTTCCGCGACGTCGTCGTCGACAGCGTGAGCGTGCCGGCGGCGCGGATGGTCGAGCACAACGCCAACCTCGCCGGGGGGGACATCGCCGGCGGCGCCGTGACGATGCGCCGCGTCCTCGGTGGCCCCACCGGCCGCTGGGACCCCTACTACCTCGGCATCCCCGGCGTGTACCTGTGCTCGTCCTCGGCGCCGCCCGCGCCCGGCGTCCACGGGATGAACGGCTGGCACGCCGCCCGCCGGGCGCTGCGGCAGCGCTTCGGCCGGCCCGTCCCCTCCCTGGCCCCCTGACCGTCGGCGACCGCCCGGCCCGGTAGGGTGCCTGCGGACCGAGGGAAAGAGGGTGACGATGAGCGGCGTCGTGCGGCTGCGTGACGTGGCGGTCGGGGAGGGGCGCGTGAAGATCGCCGCCTCGCTGTGCTCACCGACCGCCGAGGGGCTCTTCGAGGAGGCTGGCCGGGTGACCGCCGCCGGCGTCGACATCGCCGAGTGGCGTGCAGACCACCTCCTCGCCGCGCGTCCCGACGCGCCGCTCCGGGAGCTCCCGGCGGCCGTGCGCGCCCGGCTGGGCGCCATGCCGCTGCTCCTCACCGTCCGCAGCGCCGAGGAGGGCGGGAAGGTCACACTCGACGACACCGCGTACGCCACGGCTGTGTCGGCCCTCCTCGACGACGGTTCCGGTGACGCCGTCGACCTCGAGCTCGCCCGCGGCAGCGTGCTGGCCGGGCTCGTCGACCGGGCCCGGGAGACGGGCGCGCGCGTGGTCGTCTCCAGCCACGACGTCACGGGCACCCCGCCGCTGGCGGAGATGGTGGACCGGCTCGCCGCGATGGCCGCGACCGGCGCCGACGTCGTGAAGATCGCGGTGACGGCCCAGGACCCGCTCGACGTCATCGCGCTGCTCGAGGCGACGTGCACGGCCGACCGGGAGCTGGACGTGCCCGTGGTGACGATGGCGATGGGCCCGGTGGGTCTGGTCAGCCGGCTGTGCGGGGAGGTCTTCGGGTCGGCCGTCACCTTCGGGTCGGTCGACAGCGCGTCGGCGCCCGGCCAGATCGACGTCGGCCGGCTGCGGGACGTGGTCGGGCTCGTCCACGAGCACACTGCGCGATGAGCCAGCCGCCCCCGCCCACAGGAGCGCCCCAGGAACCCTGGAGCCCGCCCGCCGGCCCCTACGGCCCGCCCGCCGGCCCCTACGGCCCGCCCGCCGGCCCCCACGGCCCGCCCGCCGACCCGTACCGCCCGGTCGCCTACGGCCCGTCCGCCGGCCCGTACCGCCCGGCCGCCTACCCCGTCCCGTATGAGCCGGCGCCAGCGGGGCCCACCGGCTCGCCCTGGGACGCCTACGCCTACCAGCTGCCGGCCCCGCGTCGCCGGACGGGCCTCATCGTGGCGGTCGTCGTCTTCTCGGTGCTCGCCCTCGCCGGGCTCGCCCTCGTTGTCGCCGCGCTCGTCGGGCTCGTGGGCGGGGGTCGCGCCTACGGCGAGGACTCGGACCTCGACCGCCTGTGGGACTCGTGCACGGCCGGGGACGCGCTGGCCTGCGACAACCTCTACCTCGAGTCCCCGGTCGGCTCGGAGTACGAGGAGTACGGCGACACCTGCGGCGAGCGCTTCCCGCCCGGTGAGCAGCTGTGGTGCCGCGGGCGCATGTGACCTAGCGCAGCCCCAGCGCCGCGACGACCGGCAGGTCCGCGGGGAGCCAGGGCAGCGCGGCCCAGTCCGCCGGGCCCACCCACCGCAGCTCGTCGTGGTCGAGGAGCGGTTCGGGGCACCCTGACAGGATGCCCGCCAGCCACACGCGCAGCCGCAGGGCCGGCGTGATCGGCCAGTCCCCGGCGAGCGGCCCGGCCACCAGCGCCCCCAGGGACACGCGCACGCCGAGCTCCTCGTGCAGCTCGCGGTGCAGCGCCGCTACCGGGTCCTCCCCGGGCTCGACCTTGCCGCCGGGCACCTCCCACCGGCCGGCGAGCTCCGCCGGTGCGGACCGGCGGGCGGCGAGCAGCCGGGACGGCCGGGCGACGTCGTCGACGATCGCGGCGGCGACGACGAGACGGCCCGCCCAGGCGGGAGCCGGGCTGTCGGAGGGGAGGGCGGGCACCCGTGCACGCTACCGCTGCCGCGCCGGCCACGGCACGATGGCGGGATGGACCTCACGGCGGTGCTCGCGCGGCTGCGCCCGGGTGCGCCGCTCGCCGAGCTCGGCGTCCCGGACACGGCGGTGTGGGCGGCGCTCGCCGCCGGGCTGATCGTCGTGGGCGTGCGTCCGCTGTGGCGGCTGCTCCGGGTGGCCGTCACCGTGGTCCACGAGCTGGGGCACGCGCTCGTCGGAGTGCTCGTCGGACGCTCCTTCACCGGGCTGGTCCTGCGCGCGGACATGTCGGGGCACGCCGTCACGGTGGGCCGCTCGCGCGGGCCCGGACGGGTGGCGACGACGTGGGCCGGCTACCCCGCCCCGGCGCTCGTCGGTCTCGCGCTCGTCCTCACGGGGACGAGCGGCTGGACGGGCCCGACGACCTTCGTCCTCGCGCTGCTCCTCCTGCTCGGCCTGCTGCGCTCCCGCTCGGCCTACACCGTTCTCGTCATGGTCGCGGCGCTCGCCACCTCGGGGTGGCTGTGGTGGGCGGCGGACGAGCGGGTCCGCGGACTGGCCCTGCTCACCGCGGGCGTCGTCCTGCTCCTTGGTGCCTGGCGCCACCTCGGCGCCGTGCTCCGCGCGCCGGACCGCGGCTCGGACCCGGCGGTGCTCGCCCGTCTCACCCGGGTGCCGGCGGTGCTGTGGGTGCTGAGCTTCGCCGTCGTCCTGGCCGCGTCGAGCTGGGTCGCGGCGGGCCGGCTGTGGGAGCTGCTCCGTTGACACGCACCCGAGGACCGGCAATACTTGAAAGATCAACCATGAGAGGTGGAGACGATGAGTGATCCACGCTGGCTGTCACCCGTCGAGCGGGAGACCTGGCTGAGCATCTCCGAGCTCGTCACCACACTACAGGGCGCCCTCGACACCCGTCTCCAGCAGCACGCGGGTGTCACCTTCTACGAGTACATGGTCATGGCCATGCTCTCCGAGCACGACGACCGCACCCTCCAGCTGAGCGAGCTCGCCGAGCTGACCTCGGGCTCCCTGTCCCGTCTCTCCCACGTGCTCACCCGCCTCGAGCGGCACGAGTGGGTGGTGCGCGAGCGCTCCCCGCTCAACCCGCGGGCCCGCATCGCTACCCTCACCGACGCGGGCCTGGAGAAGGTCGAGCAGACGGCTCCGGCGCACGTCCGCGACGTGCGCGAGCTCGTCTTCGACGCCATCGCTCCCGACGACGTCCCCGAGCTGGCCCGGATCCTCGCGCCGGTCCTCGACCGCGCCCGTCCGCCCGGCCGCCGCGTGCGGACCGGTCGCGGCCTGGGCGTCCGCTGACCTAGGAGGCGGCCGGCGTGCCGCCGATCTGGCGGGGCAGCGCGCGGAAGGCGCCGAGGTTCAGCGCGTCGGCGGCGATGCGCATCTGCTCGAGCTCGGGGTCCCCGAGGGTCTGGGCAACGGTGTCGAGCAGGCGGATCCGGATGGCCTCGGACTGGACGAGGACGGCCTCGCCCTTGGGTGTCAGGTGCACGAGCGTGGGCGCGGCGGCGGCGTTGGGCTCGCTGGGGTGGTGATGGCGGCTGAGCAGCCCCCTGCGCACGAGACCGGCGACGGTGGCCGCGGACGCGGCGTCGGCCTGGCCCGTGAGCCGGGCCACCGTGCGGTGGTGGTCGGCGCCCTCAGCGACGGCGGTGAGGGCCTGCAGCTCACCGAGACGCAGGCCCGTGAGCTCCTCGACGCCCCCGACGAGGAGGCGGCGTGCCCGCTCCCGCTGGGCGGAGTCGCTGTCGAGCTCGAGGATGGCGTCCAGGCCCGACCCGGGGGTCGTGCCACGCAGCACCTGGCGGGCACGGCTGAGGAGGTCCGACTCGTCGGGATCGACGGCCGGGACCGGCGGGGGATCGTCCTGCTGAAGGCTCACAGTTCGTCAACGCTACGGGACGTCGCCGGGTTCCACCCGCGGGACCGACCGCCGTCGAGGGCGGTTTCCGAACCCGCGCGTGCCGTGGCTATACTCGGCTCCGGCAGCGGCACAGCCCCTGCCACGCGGGTGTAGTTCAATGGTAGAACTTCAGCTTCCCAAGCTGACGGTGCGGGTTCGATTCCCGTCACCCGCTCCAGACGGCCGGCCCCCTACGGGACCGGCCGTTCGCCATTCGTGAGGCACAATCGCTGCGTGCTTCTCTCCGACCGTGACATCCGGGCCCAGATCGACGGCGGGCGGGTCCACCTCGACCCGTACGACCCCGCGATGATCCAGCCCGCCAGCATCGACGTCCGGCTCGACCGGTGGTTCCGGCTCTTCGACAACCACCGCTACCCGGTCATCGACCCGGCGCAGGACCAGTCCGAGCTCACCCGGCTCGTCGAGGTGGCCCCGGAGGAGCCCTTCGTCCTCCACCCCGGGGAGTTTGCGCTCGGCGCGACCTACGAGCTCGTCACCCTGCCCGACGACGTCGCCGCCCGCCTGGAGGGCAAGTCCTCCCTCGGGCGCCTGGGTCTGCTCACGCACTCCACGGCCGGCTTCATCGACCCCGGCTTCACCGGCCACGTCACCCTCGAGCTGTCGAACACCGCGACGCTGCCCATCACGCTGTGGCCGGGCATGAAGATCGGGCAGCTGTGCTTCTTCCAGCTCTCCAGCCCCGCCGAGCACCCCTACGGCTCGGGTGCGCAGGGCTCGCGGTACCAGGGGCAGCGCGGTCCCACCGCCTCCCGCTCCCACCTCAACTTCAGCCGCATCCCCCTGGGCTGATGACCGACGAGCTGCCCGCCCTCGACCGCGCCCTCGCCGAGCCGCGGCACCTGCTCGTCCTGTCCGAGGAGGTCGGGCCGGAGGAGGTCGAGGCGCTCGCCGTCTCCCACTTCGACGACGCCGGCTGGCTCGGCCCCTCGACGCTCCGGCTCACCGGCGAGGTCCAGCTGACCGGGCCGTGGCGCGTGGACGACCGCGTCCGGGCCGCACTGGACCTGCCGCACTGGGCGGCCACCGCCATGCTGCTGCGCTGCCCGGTGCAGCGCGGGGCGTCCGTCCCGCCGGAGCTGCGCGGACTCGGGGGGCTGCTCGACGCCTTCCCCGAGGGTGAGCCGGTGGGTCTGGAGCGGCGCGTCCTCGACCACCTCCTCGCCCAGGCCCGCCGCCTCGCCGGCGCGCTGCGCGTCTCGGGGACGGGCACGGTCCTCGTGCCGGACCCGGCCTCCGCCGTCGACCTCACCGTCCACACGACGGTCTGGCTGCAGCCCGCGGCCTGCGGCCGTGTGCTCGCACCCGTCCTGCCGGGGGTGCAGGCCCTCGACGTCCCCCAGGCGCCCATCCCGCCCGCCGACCGGCTGCGGGCCGACATCAGCCCCCACAGGGCGCGCGCGGTCGCCGCCCTCGACGACGGCGAGCGGGCGTGGCTGCACGCGGAGGCCGATGCCCTCGACGCCGCCGTGCTCGCCCAGCCCCAGGTGGTCGACGGCTACGCGCACCTCGCGCCCGTGCCCGGCGGGACGCTCGAGGTGCTCGTCGCCGGCGACGAGCACACGCCGGTCGTCCTGCGCGGCCTGCCGTGGGCGCGTGGCGGCGTCATCAGCTACGAGGTGCGCTGGCGGCCCGACGAGCCGGGCCTCGCGCTCGGACCGCGGCCGCCGCTGGCGCTGCGGCGCCGGCGCGAGGAGGTGCGTGCCCTCGTCGAGCGGGTCGCGGCGGTGCTCCACGCCGTCGTCGGCGGGGAGGTCGTCGACGACGACGCCTTCCTCGTCGCCCTGCCGCAGACATGACGACGTGGCGGCCCCCCGGGCAGGGGGCCGCCACGTACGCGGGGTGTCAGCGGGAGTCGCGGACGGTGCCGGCGGAGTCCTGCGCCTGGGACTTCACGTCCTGTGCGGCGCCGGTGCCCTCCTCGCGGACATGCTGGACGCCCTCCGTGGCGGTCTCCTTGAGATCCTGGACGGCCTGCTGAGCCGGCTCCCGGAGCTGCTCGGCGGTGTCCTGGGCAGCCGACTTCACCTCCTCGGTCGCCTTGGCGAGGGCGTCGCTGTCGCGCGCCCCACCCACGAGCTCGCGCTCCTTGCGGCTGGAGGGGATGAGTCCGGCCGCGAGCAGGCCCGCACCGAAGGCGATGAGGCCGGCAGCGAGCGGGTTGCCCTCCGCCTTGTCCTTGACGCGGTGCGGCGCGTCATGCGCCATGCCACCCGCGCGATCGGCCTGGTCGCGGAGGGAGCCGGCAGTGTCGGACGCGGCCCCGAAGACCTTGTCCTTCGCGTCGGTGGCGCTCCCGAAGACCTTGTCCTTGGCGTCGGTGACGGCACCGCGGATCTTGTCGCCCTGACGGTGGGCGATGTTGCTCGGGTTCACCTTGTCGCTGAGCGCGTCGACGTTCTGGCTGAGGTCGGCGCGGGTGCGCTCGATGTCACTGCGGATCGCATCGGGATCGTTGGTCGCCATCAGTGGTCCTGTCCTTTCACTGCGTCCGGGATCTTCTTCACGGTCTCTTGCGTGCGGGGCAGGCCCTCGGCCTGCTTGATCTCCTTGCGGCCGCTCACCGCGAGCACGGCGGCGACGACGGCCCAGATGACCGCGACGATGAGTGCGGACCAGCCGAGGGCCGGCTGGGCGTCCCCGTCGCCGATCATCGCGCCCAGCGCCCACCACAGGGCGAGGGAGAGGAAGAGCAGGGTGAAGTACCCGGCGAGTCCGGCGCCGCCGAACATGCCTGCGCCCTTGCCCGCCTTGCTCACGGTCTGGGAGATTTCCGCCTTGGCCAGCTCCATCTCCTGGCGCACCAGCGTGGAGAAGTCCTCGCTGATGTTGCCGATGAGCTCACCGAGGCTCGCGTCCTGGGGCGGCGGGCTGGTGCCCGGCGCCGCGGGGGGAACGTACGGGCTGGTGCCCGGCGCCCCTACGGGGGGAGTGTGACCGGGGGGCGTGCTCATCGCAGCCCGCCCGGCTGATCGCCCTGGATGTGCGTGCTCGTGCCCGTGCCGTAGGTGTGCATGGGCGGCGGGGGAGTGGCGGTGCCGCTCAGCGGGCTCGTGCCGGTGGAGTAGCCCACGGGGGTCGTGGTGGTCCCGGTGGTGCCGTGCTGGCCCGAGGCGTAGACGCCTGCGGACGTGCCGCCCGAGGTGTCGGCGTCGTCGTCGCCCATGTCCTTGAGGCTGCGGGCGACGCGGCCGGCGGCGAGGCCGAGGCCCGCGGCGATGAGCATGAAGGTGCCCGGGTTGCGGCGGGCGTAGCGGCCCACCTCCTCGAGCAGCTCGCCGGGCTCGCGGTTCTCGAGCCAGCGCCCGGCGTCGTCGGCCGCCTGCGAGGCCCACCGGGCCACGTCGGTGGCGACGCCCGGCTCCTCGGTGCCGTCGGCCATCTGGTTCATCTCGGAGGAGAAGGACCGCAGGCCGCTCGCGAGCCGCTGCTGCTGCGTGCCGGCCTGGGAGGAGATCTCGGAGGTGCCCTGGCGGTAGAGCTGCTGCGCGTGGCGCTTGGCCTCACCGGCGGCCTGCTTGACCTCGTCCTTGGCGGTGCCGGCGACGTTCGCCGCCTGCTCCTTGGCGCTTCCGGCGAGCTTGGAGGCCTCTTCCTTCGCTGCCTCCTTGGCGCCACCGTCGTCGCTGCCCTGGGCCACGTGGGCGGGGCCGGTGCTGACGGGTGCCGGCGCGCCGGGCGGGGGCGGGGTCACCGGTGCGGGCGGGGTGACGGGCGGGGGCGGCCCGACGGGCGGCCGTCCCGGAACCCCGGCGTCCTGCCCAAGTGCCTCTGGGTTTCCCGCGGGGCGGGTGAAGTCCTCGGTCATGTGGTTCAGTCCCTTCGGTGCTGATCCGGCCTCGTGGTCGTTCGAGGCACGTGCCCAGGGTGGTACGAATCGCGTCAGCGCGCCTCTCGAAACGTCCGGTCGCTGCTCACCGCACACGGAATGACACCCGCGAAGTTCCGCGAGAGAGGCGAGATCATGCGGCTTGTCCGCAACCGATTCACAACCGCGTCGGTGTGACCGGTTCCTCCGTCCTCTCGCGGACGGGGCCCGACGGCCGGTTGGTACAGTGCTGGCGTCCCCCCGCTGCGCGAGCCGCGTACGTCCGGGGCTCGCTCTGCGTGGGTACGGCCGGCGTGGACCCGATCGACGACAACACACGGAGCCGCCGGTGCTGCAGCTGCTGATCCTCCACCTCGTGGTGGCTGTGGTCGCGCCTGCGTGCATGCGCCTGTGGGGGCGCCGCTTCTTCCTCGTCCTCGCGCTCGTCCCCGCCTCGGCCGCTGCCTGGGCGGCCGCGCACGGCAGCGCCGTGCTGCGCGGGGACCACCCCGTCGTCGACGTCTCGTGGGTGCCGGCGCTCGACCTCCACCTCACCTTCCGGCTCGACACCCTGTCCTGGCTCATGGTGCTGCTCGTCGGTGGGGTCGGTGCCCTCGTCCTCGTCTACTGCGCCGCCTACTTCTCGGCCACTGCGCAGGGACTCGGGCGCTTCGCCGGCGTCTTCGTCGCCTTCGCCGGCTCGATGCTCGGCCTGGTGACGACCGACAACACGCTGCTCCTGTACGTCTTCTGGGAGCTCACCACCATCACCTCCTTCCTCCTCATCGGGCACTACCACGACCGGCAGAGCTCGCGGCGTGCGGCGGTCCAGGCGCTCGTCCTCACGACCTTCGGCGGGCTGGCGATGCTCGCCGGCTTCATCGCCCTGGGTGAGGTCGAGGGCGGGAGCTACTCGCTGAGCGAGCTCGTCGCGTCCCCGCCCGGGGGCGCGATCGTCGAGGTGGCCGTCGCGCTCGTCCTGCTCGGCGCGGTGACGAAGTCGGCGCTGCTGCCCTTCCACTTCTGGCTGCCGTCGGCCATGGCTGCGCCGACGCCGGTCAGCGCCTACCTGCACGCCGCCGCGATGGTCAAGGCCGGTGTCTACCTCGTCGCCCGCCTGGCCCCCGGCTTCGCCGACGTGCCCCTGTGGCGCTGGGCGGTGCTCCTCCTCGGCGGGGGCACCCTCCTGCTCGGTGGCTACCGCTCGCTTCGCCAGCACGACCTCAAGCTCCTGCTCGCCTTCGGTACGGTCAGTCAGCTCGGCTTCATCATCCTCCTCGTCGGCTTCGGCACCCGGGCCGCGGCGCTCGCCGGCCTGGGCCTGCTCGCCGCGCACGCGATGTTCAAGGCCTCCCTCTTCCTCGTCGTCGGGACGATCGACTGGTCCGTGGGCACCCGTGACCTGCGCGAGCTGACGGGGCTGGCCCGACGCATGCCGCTGACGGCGGCGTCCGCGGCGCTCGCGACGGCGTCGATGGTGGGGCTGCCCGTCACGCTGGGCTACGTGGCCAAGGAGGCCGCGCTCGAGTCGATGCTCCACACCCCCGGCGGCCTCGGCGCCGCCGCGCTCGTCCTCATCGTCCTCGGGTCGATCCTCACCTTCGCCTACGGGATGCGCTTCATGTGGGGCGCCTTCGCGAGCAAGCCGGGGGTCGAGCTCTCCTCCGCGCAGCGCACCTCGCGGCTCATCGTCACCCCGGCCGCCGTGCTCGCCGTCGCCGGCGTCGTCGTCGGCTTCCTGCCCGGTGGCGTCGAGCGCGTGCTCGCCCCCCACGCCGACGGCTACCCCGGCGAGCCCGGCCACCTCACCCTCTGGGGTGGCTTCGGCCCGGCGCTCTACCTCACGCTGCTCGTCGTCGCCGTCGGCGTCGTGCTCTTCCTCTGGCGTGCACCGGTCGAGCGGCTCCAGGGCGCGCTGTGGGAGTTCGACGGCGCCGCGGGGGTCTATCGCCGGATCATCCGCGGCACTGAGCGCTTCGCGGCGGACGTCACCGCCGTCACCCAGCGTGGTTCGCTGCCCGCCTACCTGTCGATCATCCTCACCGTGACGGTCGTCCTCGCCGGCGGTGCGGCCATCGCCTTCGGCATCCTGCCGACCGACGTGCGGCTGTGGGACAACGGCGTGCAGGCGGCCGTCGTCGCCTTCGTCGCCCTGGCGGCTCTCCTCGCGGCCCGCGCACGGCGCCGGCTCAAGGCCGTGCTGCTCCTCGGCGTCTCCGGCTACGGCATCGCGCTGCTCTACGAGATCCACGGTGCCCCGGACCTCGCGCTCACCCAGGTGCTCGTCGAGACGATCACGCTCGTCGTCTTCATCCTCGTCCTGCGCCGGCTGCCCGCGTACTTCTCCAACCGGCCGCTCGCCGCGTCCCGCTGGTGGCGGGCCGCGCTCGGCGCCATCGTCGGCCTCACCGCCGCCGGGCTCACCATGGTCGCCGCCGGCTCCAGGATCCACGTGCCCGTCTCGGTCGACTTCGCCAAGGAGGCCTACGAGTACGGCTACGGGCGCAACGTCGTCAACGTCACCCTCGTCGACATCCGCGCCTGGGACACGATGGGCGAGATCTCGGTGCTGCTCGCCGCGGCCACCGGCGTCGCCTCGCTCATCTTCCTCCGCGCGCGGGCGATCAAGATCGACCGCGCGACCAAGCTGAGCGACCCTCGGCAGGCCAGGGTGTGGGAGACGCCTGTCCCCGACCGCAACGTCAGCCTCTACCGCCGGATGACCGAGCGGGGCGAGGAGGCAGGTCCGGCGGGCCGCGGCCGCCAGTGGCTCAGCGCCATCCCGACCCTCGCGCCGCAGCGGCGCTCGGTCATCTTCGAGGTCGGCACCCGCCTCGTCTTCCACACGATGGTGATCTTCTCCCTCTACCTGCTCTTCGCCGGGCACAACCAGCCCGGCGGCGGCTTCGCGGGCGGCCTCGTCGCAGGCATCGCGCTCACCGTGCGCTACCTGGCCGGCGGTCGCTACGAGCTGGGCGAGGCGCTCCCGGTCCAGGCCGGCTGGATCCTCGGCTCCGGCCTCTTCCTCTCCGCCGGCGCCGGTGCCATCCCGCTGCTCTTCGGCGGGGATGTGCTCCAGTCGGCCCTCATCGAGGCGGACCTGGGCCCGATGGGCGAGCTCAAGCTCGTGACGACGATCTTCTTCGACGTCGGCGTCTACCTCGTCGTCGTCGGTCTCGTCCTCGACATCCTCCGCACCCTCGGTGCCGAGGTGGACCGCCAGGGCGAGCGGGAGGGAGACGTCGCGCCGGACGTGCCCTTCGACTCCCCGGAGGTCACCTCCGACGACGCCGCGCCCGAGGCCGCGCCCGCCGGGTGGGTCGGCAACCCGCGCCCCACGGACGGAGAGCCCCGATGATCGACACCTCGCCGAGCCTCGCGCTCATCGTGCTCATCGCCGTCCTCGTGGGTGCCGGCGTCTACCTCCTCCTCGAGCGCAGCCTCACGCGCATCATCATCGGCGTCTCCATGATCTCCAACGGGGTCAACGTCATGTTCCTCGTCGCCAGCGGCCGCGCCGGCGGGCCCCCGCTCGTGGGGACGACCGCGCCCGAGAACATGAGCGACCCGCTGCCGCAGGCCATGGTGCTCACCGCCATCGTCATCACCCTCGGGCTCACCGCCTTCCTCCTGTCCGTCGCCTACCGTGCCTGGCAGCTCAACGGCCACGACGAGGTGCAGGACGACCTCGAGGACCGCCGGATCGTCCGGCTCGCGGAGAGCAACGAGGTGCCCGCCCGCAGCACCGACGACGCCGGCACCTCGCTGGCCGAGGACGCCGCCCTGTCCCGGGACGAGACCCTCGTCCTGCCCCACAGCAGCGGCCCCAGGCGCCGTCGTCCGGGCATCGGCCTGGACGACGAGGAGCTGCGATGAGCTTCCTCCTGCCGCTGCCTGTCCTCATCCCCCTCGTCGCAGCGGGGCTGGCGCTCGCGCTCGCCCGGTTCCCCCACGTCCAGCGGATCGTCACGCTCACCGCGCTCACCACGGTGCTCGGCGTCGCGATCGCGCTGCTCGTCCTCGCCAACGACGGCCCGATGGCCGTCGACGTCGGCGGCTGGGCCGCCCCCGTGGGCATCGCGCTCGTCGCGGACCGGCTCTCGACACTCCTGCTCGTCGTGTCCGTCGCCGTCACCCTCGGGGTGCTCCTGTACTCGCTGGCACAGGGCAACGCCGACGGCGACGAGGGCGCACCGGTGGCGATCTACCACCCGACGTACCTCATCCTCTCCGCGGGCGTCTCCAACGCCTTCCTCACCGGGGACCTCTTCAACCTCTACGTCGGCTTCGAGATCCTCCTCGTCTCGAGCTTCGTCCTCATCACCCTGGGTGGGTCCCGCGAGCGGGTGCGGGCGGGCACCGTCTACATCGTCGTCTCGATCCTCTCCTCGATCCTCTTCCTCGCGGCGATCGCGCTCATCTACGCCGCCACGGGCACGGTCAACCTCGCGCAGCTGTCCCAGCGCCTCTCGGAGATCGACCCGGGGACCCAGCTCGTCCTCCAGCTCATGCTGCTCGTCGCCTTCGGGATCAAGGCGGCCATCTTCCCGCTGCACGCGTGGCTGCCCGACTCCTACCCGACGGCGCCCGCCCCGGTCACCGCGGTGTTCGCCGGCCTGCTCACCAAGGTGGGCGTCTACGCGATCATCCGGACGCAGACGCTGCTCTTCCCGGGCGGCCGGGCCGACGACGTCCTCATGGTCCTCGCGCTCCTCACGATGGTCATCGGGATCCTCGGCGCCGTCGCGCAGCAGGACATCAAACGGCTCCTGTCCTTCACCCTCGTCAGCCACATCGGCTACATGGTGTGGGGCATCGCGATGTCGACGGAGGCGGGGCTCTCCGCGGCGATCTTCTACGTCGTCCACCACATCACCGTCCAGACGGCGCTCTTCCTCGTCGCGGGCCTCATCGAGCGCCGGGGCGGCACGACGTCCCTCGCCAAGCTCGGCTCCCTCGCGCGGGTCGCGCCGCTCCTCGCCGTCCTGTACTTCGTGCCGGCGATGAACCTCGCCGGCATCCCGCCGATGTCCGGCTTCCTCGGCAAGGTCGGCCTCATCGAGGCCGGCGCGCAGCGCGGCGGCGCCCTGGACTGGACGCTCGTCGCCGCCGCGCTCGTCACGAGCCTGCTCACGCTCTACGCCGTGAGCAAGGCGTGGAACCAGGCCTTCTGGCAGGAGGCCCCCGAGCCGCTGCCGGACACCTCCACCCCCCGCTCGATGGTCGGGCCCACGGCCGCGCTCGTCGCGATGTCCCTCGCCTTCACCGTCGTGGCCGGGCCGCTGTTCGACTACACCGACCGCGCGGCCAGCGACCTGCGGGAGCAGACTCCGTACGTCTCGACGGTCCTGCCCGACGGCCGGCGCGGCTCGGGCCAGTCCTCGGACCTCACCGAGGAGGCCGAGCGCAACGGCGAGTCGGGCCAGATCAGCGACGAGCAGGAGACCCGGGAGGAGGTGCCGTGAGCCCGCACATCGCCGATCACCAGCCACAGGAGCACCGCCCGCGTGGCCGGTTCCGGCCCCGAGCCAACTGGGGCATCCTCCTGTGGCTCACTCTCGTGTGGGTCGCCCTCTGGGGCGACCTCAGCCTCGCCAACGTCGTCATCGGCGCCTTTCTCGCCGTCCTCGTCACCGCGGTGCTCCCGCTGCCCAGCACGCCCTTCGACGGCCGCTTCCGGCCCTGGGGCGTCGTGCTCCTCCTCGGCTACTTCCTGTGGGACGTCATCAAGGCGTCGGTCGAGGTCGCGGCCCTCGCCGTGCGCCGCGAGCCGCCGCACGGTGCGGTCATCCGGGTGCGCCTGCGCAGCCACAACGACGTCTACCTCACGATGGTTGCCGGCATGACCTCTCTCGTGCCCGGGTCCGTCGTCATCGAGGCGCACCGCATCACCGGGACGCTCTACCACCACATCCTCGACGTCGACATGCACGGCGGCCTCGAGCGCGCTCACCAGGCCGTCCTCGACCAGGAGGAGCGCATCCTGCGCGCCTTCGGCAGCCGCGAGGAGCTCATCGAGGCGGGCCTGACGCCGGGCAGCTCCGCGCGTGCCGGCAAGCAGCGCAGCCGCTCCGGGGACCGCGTCGACCGCGACATGGACGCCCGGCGGGAGGAGGGGTCATGACCGTCGTCTACGTCATCTGCTTCGCCGTCCTGCTGGCCGCCGGCGTCTTGTCGCTGTCCCGGGTCGAGCGCGGGCCGAGCATGTTCGACCGCATCCTCGGGGTGGACGTCACGACGGCCGTCATCATCGGCACGGTCGCGCTCATCGCCGCGGTGACCAAGCGCGGCGACCTCGTCCCCGTGCTCATCGTCCTCGCCCTCGTCGGCTTCATCGGCTCCGTCTCCATCGCCCGGTTCGCCGCGGCGGAGTCGGCGGAGGAGGGCCGCATCCTCACCAAGGACGAGCTCGAGGACATCCTCTCGCAGCGCGACGCGGAGCACGAGGGTGGGCCGGGCGCCGACGAGGACGAGGACAGCGGCTCGGTCATCGTCTCCGTCGAGTCCGACGACGACGAGGAACACCGCAGGAGGGACCGATGACCACCGACACCGTCCTCGACGTCGTCGCCGGGTTCCTGCTCATCAGCGGGTCGCTGCTCGCGCTCGTCGCGGGTCTGGGCATCGTCCGCTTCCCCGACCTGCTCTCCCGCATGCACGCGGCGACCAAGCCGCAGGTGCTCGGCCTCATGCTCCTCATGCTCGGCCTGGGGATCGAGCTGCGCAGCGTCACCGCGGGGATCACCCTGCTGCTCGTCGTCGCGTTCCAGCTCGTCACGGGGCCGATCTCCGCGCACATGTTGAGCCGCGCCGGCTACCGCACCGGCAAGGTCGACCACTCGCTGCTCGTCGTCGACGAGCTCACCGAGGACCTCGAACGGGCCGAGAAGCTCGACGAGCTCGACCGGCTCGAGCTCGAGCGGGAGAAGGACGCGGCCCGCGCGGACGAGGGCCGCGAGGCGCGCGGCACCTCGCCCGCGGACGGCTGAGGCGCGGGTCCGCTACGGCCCGGTGACCGGGCTGGGGGACTTCTTCTCCACCGGCCCGCCGTACCACTTCGCCGCGCCGGCCTGCGCCAGCTGCCGGCTCAGCCCGATGACGGCGCCGCTGACCGCGGCGAACACGACGACCTCGGTGAGGCTGACCGCGGGGTCGTCGTTGTCGTCACCGGGCGGCTCGTGCCCGGTGACGGCCTTCCACCCGATGTCGAGGAGCTTGTTGGCGAGCAGACCGGCAAGGACTGCCGACCCCGTGCTGACGATCTTCCACCCGATGTCCATGTCACTCCATCCTTGAGGGCTGGGGACAAACCTAACGGGGCCGCTGGTACCGCGCACACCTGGCCGCGAGGTAGCATCGGGAGCGAACGACAGGGGAGCACCGGACGGTGCTGAGAGTGCGGTGAGTCCGCAGACCCTCGAACCTGCTCCGGCTAGCACCGGCGAAGGAAGTCGGGATTCTCTCCCCGGGATGCGGTGGCCCCGCACCCGGACCCCTCCTTGCACCTGAGGAGGACGCATGACCACCCACCGCACCCGCACCGTGGCCGCCGGGCTCGTCGCGACGCTCGCCCTGGCGGCGTGCAGCGCCACCGTCTCGAGCGGGGGAGGCGGCGAGGACACGAACGTGCTCCGCGTCGTCACCCACGACTCCTTCACCCTCAGCGAGGGGCTCCTCGCCGGCTTCGAGGAGCGCACCGGCTACACCGTCGAGCAGATCACCCCCGGCGACGGCGGCGCCCTCGTCAACCAGCTCGTCCTCACCCGCGACAACCCGCTGGGGGATGTCGTCTACGGCATCGACAACTCCTTCGCGGCGCGAGCCGTCGAGGAGGGCGTCCTCCAGCCCTACCGCTCCCCGGACGCCGTCGAGACCGCGATGGAGGACGCCCTCACCGCCGTCGACTTCGGGGACGTGTGCGTCAACGTCGACCACGAGTGGTTCCGGGAGCACGGTGTCCCCGAGCCACAGACGCTCGAGGACCTCACCGACCCGACCTACGCCGACCTGCTCGTGGTGACCAACCCCGCGACGTCGTCGCCCGGGCTCGCCTTCCTCCTCGCGACCGTCGGCGCCTTCGGCGAGGACGGGTGGGAGCAGTACTGGCGTGACCTCACGGCCAACGGCGCGCGGGTCGTCGAAGGCTGGTCCGACGCCTACTACGTCGACTTCTCCGGCTCCGAGGGCGCCGGGCCGCGGCCGCTCGTCGTGTCCTACTCCTCCTCACCCGCCGCGGAGGTGCCCGAGGACGGCGCCGCGCCGCGGACGGGAGCGCTGCTCGAGACCTGCTTCCGCCAGACCGAGTACGCCGGCGTGCTGGCCGGGGCCGAGAACGTCGAGGGCGCCCAGGAGTTCGTCGACTTCCTCCTCTCGCCCGAGGTCCAGGCCGACATCCCGGGCAGCATGTTCATGTACCCCGTGCTCGACGGCGTCGCGCTGCCCCAGGAGTGGGCGGACCACGCCCCGGTGAGCCCGGCGCCCCACGAGGTGGAGCCGCAGGCCATCACCGACAACCGGGACCGGTGGATCGAGACGTGGACCGAGATCGTCGTCGGCTGACCCGGCGCAGCCAGGCGGGCGCGCTCGCCTGGGTGCTCGGCGCCGGGGTGCCGCTCGCGTTCCTCTCCGTCTTCTTCCTGTGGCCGGTCGCGACGATGGTCGCGCGCGGCTTCGTTCCCGGCGGCACCCTCGACCTCGGCGGCATCTCCGAGGTGCTCTCGCGGCGGCGGACGTGGCGGGTCATCGGGATCACGGTCGGCCAGTCACTCACCGCGACCGTGGCCGCCCTGCTCCTCGGGGTCCCGGGCGCCTACGTGCTCTACCGCTGCCGCTTCCGGAGCCGCCGGCTCGTGCGCGGCTTCGTCACGGTGCCCTTCGTGCTGCCGACGGTCGTCGTGGGCGTCGCCTTCCGCTCACTTCTCGTGGAGACCGGACCGCTCGGCTTCCTCGGCATCGACGGGACCTTCGCGGCGGTCGTCGCGGCGCTCGTGTTCTTCAACTACGCGCTCGTCGTGCGCACCGTCGGGGCGCTGTGGGAGCGGCTCGACCCGCGCGCCGAGGAGGCGGCCCGCAGCCTCGGCGCCTCCCCGTGGCGGGCGTTCCGCACGGTGACCCTGCCCGCGCTCGCCCCGGCCGTCGTCTCGGCGGGCGCCGTCGTCTTCCTCTTCTGCGCCACGTCCTTCGGGGTCGTCCTGACCATGGGCGGGCTGCGCTACGGGACGATCGAGACCGAGGTGTGGATCCAGACCACCCAGTTCCTCGACCTGCGGGCGGCTGCCGTGCTCTCGGTGCTCCAGCTCCTCGTCGTCGGCGCCGCCCTGCTCCTCGCCTCCCGCGCCCGCCGGCACTACGACCGCTCCCTCCACCTGCGCGCCGACCGTTCCGCCACCCACCCGCTGCGGCTGCGCCAGGCCGGGCGGCCGGGACCGGACGCGCCCGCCACAGCCCTCACCGCCGTCGTCGTCCTCGGGCTGCTCGTCCTGCCGCTCGCCCACCTCCTCGCCGGCTCGCTGCGCACTCCCGAGGGCTGGGGCCTGGGCAACTACCGCCGGCTGGCGACGACGGGCGGCACCAACGCCCTCACCGTCACCGTGTGGGAGGCGGCCCTCAACTCCCTGCGCGCGGCCGTGGACGCGACCGTCATCGCCGTCGTCGTCGGCACGCTCGTCGCGCTCGTCGTCTCCCGCCGGCCGCGCTCGCCGGGCGGGCGCCGGGCGCTGGGGGTGCTCGACGCCGTCTTCATGCTCCCGCTCGGGGTGTCCGCGGTGACGGTCGGCTTCGGCTTCCTCATCACCCTCGACTCCCCGCCCCTCGACCTGCGCGGCTCGGCGCTCATCGTGCCGATCGCCCAGGCGGTGGTCGCGGTGCCGCTCGTCGTGCGGACCGTGCTGCCCGTCCTCCGGGCGATCGACCCGCGGCTGCGGGAGGCGGCGGCCGTCCTCGGGGCGTCCCCCGGACGCGTGCTCGCGACCGTCGACGGTCCCTTCCTCGTCCGTGGCCTCGGCCTCGCGGTGGGCTTCGCCTTCGCGGTCTCGCTCGGGGAGTTCGGCGCCACCGCCTTCCTCTCCCGCCCCGAGAGCCCCACGCTGCCGGTCGTCATCTTCCGGCTCATCGGCCGCCCCGGCGCCGAGAACTACGGGATGGCGCTCGCGGCGTCCGTCGTCCTGGCCACCCTCACCGCCGGCGTCATGATGCTGGCCGAACGGCTCCGAGGAGACAGGATGGGTACGTGGTGAACGGACTGGAGGTCCGCGAGGCGGTCCTCACCTACCCCGGCGGCCCGACGGCGGTGGACGACGTCAGCCTCGACGTCCCCGCCGGTGAGGTGCTCGCGCTGCTCGGGCCCTCCGGCTGCGGGAAGTCCTCGCTGCTCCGGGCGGTGGCCGGGCTCGAGCCGCTCACCGCGGGGCAGGTGCGCTGGGACGGGGACGACCTCGCGGCCGTGCCCGTGCACCGGCGCGGCTTCGGGCTCATGTTCCAGGACGGCCAGCTCTTCCCGCACCGCGACGTCGCGGGGAACATCGCCTACGGGATCGCCGGGCTGCCGCGCGCCGAGCGCGAGGCGCGCGTCGCCGAGCTGCTGCGCCTCGTGGGCCTGCGGGACTACGGTGAGCGCCCGGTGACGACGCTCTCGGGCGGCGAGCAGCAGCGGGTGGCCCTCGCGCGTGCGTTGGCGCCGCGCCCGCGGCTGCTCCTGCTCGACGAGCCGCTCTCCTCCCTGGACCGCTCCTTGCGTGAGCACCTCGCCGGCGAGCTCCGCGACATCATCCACGCGACGGGCACGACCGCCGTCTACGTCACCCACGACCACGACGAGGCCTTCACGGTCGCCTCCCGCATCGCCGTCATGGCCCGCGGCCGCGTCCTGCAGTCCGACACGCCCGAGCGGTTGTGGCGCGCGCCCGCGAGCGAGGAGGTGGCGCGGTTCCTCGGCTACGGGCCGGTCGTCGACGCCGTCGTCGCCGACGGGCGGGTGCTGGGGCCACTGGGCGCCGTCACGCTGCTGCCCGCCGGTGCGGGCGGCGCGGTGCGCCTCGCCCTGGGCCCGCGCGCGCTCGTCCCCGACGACGACGGCGAGCCGGTCCCCGTCCGCGGGTGGCGGGTGCGCCGCGGGGAGCGCGAGCTGGACGTCACGCTGCCCGACGGCCAGGGGGCCGTGGTCCGCCTCCCGGCCGACGGTGCCGTGCCGCGGACCGCCCGGGTGCGGGTGGCCGCCGAGCACGTCGCGGTGGTGCCCGGGTGAACGAGACGCTCGTGCTCCTCCTCCTCGTGGCGGTCGTCGCGGTGCCGGCGCTGCTGCTGGCACGCTCGCGCCGGCGGCTTGGCAGCGCCGTCCGCCGCACCGAGCGGCTGGAGGTCTGGGCCGCGCCGCGTGGCTGGCGGGTGCTCGGCGCCGCCCCGGAGGTGCTCGGCCGCTGGCAGTGCCCGCCCTTCGCGGCACCGGAGCGGGAGGTGGAGGACGCCGTCGCGGGGGAGTACCGCGGCCGGGAGGCGACGTCCTTCCGCCTCGGGACGGCGCCGCCGCGCGAGGTCGCCCACGTCCTCACCGTCGAGCTGCACGCCGCGGTGCCGGTGGCACAGATGATGACCGGCGGCGTCCCCGCCGAGGAGCTGGGCGCCGAGGGCGGCGCGTGGCTGGGCGAGCGCGCCCCGACGGGGCTGTCGCTGCGGGTGGAGCGGGGCGTCGTCCTCGGCTGGCTCCCCGGCGAGCCGCTCCTCACCGAGCTGGACCGCTACCTCGACGTCCTCGTCGACGTCGCCGAGCGGCTCGAGCGCCTCCCGTAACCACCACCGCACCCCACCCCGCACATATGCGCGGATTCTGCGGCCGGTGCGCCTCGTTGTGCACCAGATTCACCCATATGCGGAGGTTGGGACGGTGACGGGCGGGCGCGTTGGGAGAATGGCCGGATGACTGAGCACCTTCCGACGGACGAGCTGAGCACGGCACCCGGCACCACCCCGGCCCCGGACTGGAACCCGCGCGGGCCGCGGGTGCGGCGTGACCCGTTGGCCGCCTACGACGAGATGCGCGGGCATTGCCCCGTGGCGCGCGGGCCGGCCGGGGACTGGACCTTCTTCTCCCACGCCGCGGTCACCACCGCCGCGCTGGACGACCGCACCTTCTCCAACGGCGTCTCCCGTTTCCTCCAGGTGCCCAACGGCCTGGACGGGCCCACCCACACCGCCTACCGCGCCGTCGTCGACCGGTACTTCACGCCGGAGCGGATGCGCGCCCTCGAGCCGGCGGTCGAGCGGGTCGCCACCGAGCTCGTCGCGGGCCTCGACGTGCCGGGAGCGGTCGACGCCGTCGCGGTCGGTGCGCGCTTCGCGGTGCGCGCCCAGTGCGCCTGGCTGGGCTGGCCGGCCGAGCTCGAGGACGAGCTGCTCCGGTGGATGGCCGACAACCACGCCGCGAGCCGCTCGGGCGACCGCGCCCGCACCGCCGAGGTCGCCGCGCGCTTCGACGCGATCATCCGCTCCCTCACCGACGCGCGCCGGCAGGCCGGCGCGGACGCTCCCGACGACGTGACGACCGAGCTCGTCCGCGACCGCGTGGACGGACGCCCGCTGACTGACGAGGAGATCGTCTCCCTCCTGCGCAACTGGACCGGCGGTGACCTCGGCTCGATGGCCCTGTGCGCCGGCGTCGTCCTCAGCCACCTCGCCGACCACCCGCCGCTGCAGGACCGGTTGCGGTCCGGGGTGTCGGACCGCGAGCTGAACGCGGTCCTCGACGAGATCCTCCGGATCGACGACCCCTTCGTCAGCAACCGGCGGGTCGCGACCGAGGCCGTCACGCTCGCCGGCCGCGAGATCGCCGCCGGGGACCGCGTCCACCTCAGCTGGACGGCGGCCAACCGCGACCCGCGGGTCTTCGGCGACCCGGACGACTTCGCGCCCGAGCGCAACGCCCCCTACAACCTCGTGTGGGGCATCGGGCGGCACGTGTGCCCCGGACGCCCGCTCGCCACCCTCGAGCTGCGGGCGCTCACCCGCGCCGTCCTCGCCGCGACGACGTCGGTGGACCCGGACCCCGACCGGCCGCGTGAGCGCGCGCTGCCCCCGGTCGGCGGCTACGCCGTCGCCCCCGTCCGCCTCCGCTGAGCCCAACGAGGCGCGCGTCCAGCCGAAGCCTGTAAGGCTGGGGCGGACCTCCAAACGAAGGAGAAGTGGTGCTCGGCCTACCCGACAGCGTGCGTGCCCTCCTGTTCGACCTCGACGGCGTCCTCACCCAGACCGCCGCCCTCCATGCCCGGGCGTGGACGGAGACTTTCGACGAGTTCCTCCGGGACCATGCCGGCCGCACGGGCGAGCCCTTCGTCCCCTTCGACCCGGTGGCCGAGTACGCCGCCCACGTCGACGGGAAGCGACGCGTCGACGGCGTGCGTGACTTCCTCGGGAGCCGCGACATCACCCTGCCCTACGGCACCCCCGCGGACAGCCCCGAGCGGGAGACCCTCAACGGCATCGGCAACCGCAAGAACGAGCGCGTCCTCAAGCTCATCACGACCGAGGGCGTCGAGGTGTTCCCCGGCTCCCTGCGCTACCTCGACGCCGCGCGCGAGGCGGGACTGCCGTGCGCCGTCGTCTCCTCCAGCGCGAACGCGGCGCTCGTCCTGGACGTCACGGGCCTGGAGGACCGCATCGACGTCCTCGTCGACGGCTCGGTGGCGCACGCCCTCGACCTGCCCGGCAAGCCGGCGCCGGACACCTTCCTCGAGGCCACCCGCCGCCTGGGGCTGACCCCGCCGGAGGCTGCGGTCGTCGAGGACGCGCTCGCGGGCGTCGCGGCGGGCCGGGCCGGTGGCTTCGGCTACGTCGTCGGCGTCGACCGCCTGGGGCAGGCCGACGCGCTGCGGGAGCAGGGCGCGGACGTCGTCGTCGCGGACCTCGAGGAGCTCCTGTGACGGGTCCGACCCTCCCGGTCGAGCCCTGGTGCCTGCGCGAGCGCGGTCTGGACCTCCAGACCCTCGGACGGATGGAGTCGCTCTTCGCGCTGTCCAACGGCCACCTCGGGATGCGGGGCAACCTCGACGAGGGCGAGCCGGTGGTCCAGCAGGGCACCTACCTGTCCGGCTTCTTCGAGCACCACCCGCTGCCCTACGCCGAGGGCGGCTACGGGTACCCCGAGTCCGGGCAGACGATCGTCAACGTCACCAACGGCAAGCTCATCCGTCTCCTCGTCGACGACGAGCCCTTCGACATGCGCTACGGCGAGGTCGTCTCCCACGAGCGCGTCCTCGACCTGCGTGCCGGGACCCTGCGCCGGGAGACGGAGTGGATCTCCCCGGCCGGGCGCCGGGTCGTCGTGCGCTCCACCCGGCTCGTCTCCCTCACCCACCGGGCCGTCGCCGCCATCGCGTACGAGGTGGAGCCCGTCGACGGGCCGGCACGCGTCATCGTCCAGTCCCAGCTCGTCGCCAACGAGACACCCTCGGAGGCCGACGACGGCGACCCGCGCGTGGCCGCCGCGCTCCAGGACCCGCTCTCCGCCGTCGCCCAGGACGTCGAGCAGGACGGCGCGATCCTCCTCCACCGCACCCGCACGAGCGGGCTGCTCGTCGCCGCGGGGATGGACCACGACATCGAGTGCCCCCACCAGTACGAGGTGGAGCACGAGGTGCGCGACGACTGGGCCCGGACCACCGTCGTCACCGTCCTCGCGCCCGGTGAGCGGCTGCGGGTGGTGAAGAACGTCGCCTACGGCTGGTCGGGCACCCGCAGCGAGCACGCCCTGCGTGACCAGGTGGCCGCCGCGCTCACGAGCGCGCGGTACGCCGGCTGGGACTCCCTCGTCCGCGACCAGCGCGCCTACCTCGACGACTTCTGGGGCTCGGCCGACGTCGAGGTCGACGGCGACCCGATCCTCCAGCAGGCCGTGCGCTTCTGCCTCTTCCAGGTGCTCCAGGCGGGTGCGCGGGCCGAGGGCCGCGCCATCGGGGCCAAGGCGCTGACGGGGACGGGCTACAACGGCCACACCTTCTGGGACGTCGAGGGCTTCGTCCTGCCCGTGCTCGTCATGACGGCCCCCACCGCGGCGGCCGACGCGCTGCGCTGGCGTGCCTCGACGCTGCCGCTGGCACGGGCGCGCGCCGCGACCCTCGGGCTGGCCGGCGCGGCCTTCCCGTGGCGCACCATCCAGGGGGAGGAGACCTCGGCGTACTGGCCGGCCGGCACCGCCGCCTTCCATCTCAACGCCGTCGTCGCGCGTGCCTTCGAGTACTACCGCCTCACCACCGGCGACGACAGCCTGGACCGTGAGTGCGGCGCCGAGGTGCTCGTCGAGACGGCCCGCCTGTGGATGTCGCTGGGCCACCACGACCGCTCCGGCGCCTGGCACGTCCAGGGCGTCACCGGCCCCGATGAGTACACCGCCGTCATCGACGACAACGTCTTCACCAACCTCATGGCCGCGCGGAACCTGCGTTCGGCGGACGCGACGTGCGAGCGCAACCCGGACATCGCCGGCGCCCTCGGGGTGGACGACGACGAGCGGGAGGCGTGGCGGGCCGCGGCCGCCGCCGTCCACATCCCCTACGACGCCGAGCTCGGCGTCCACCCGCAGTGCGAGGGCTTCACCAGGTACGGGGAGTGGGACTTCCACGACGGCGAGACGCGCTACCCGCTCATGCTCCACGCGCCCTACTTCCAGCTGTACCGCAAGCAGGTGGTCAAGCAGGCCGACCTCGTCCTCGCCATGCACTGGTGCGGGGAAAAGTTCACCGCCAAGGACAAGGCGTGGAACCTCGATTACTACGAGCGTCGCACCGTCCGGGACTCCTCGCTGTCGGCCTGCACGCAGGCCGTCATGTGCGCGGAGGTCGGCCACCTCGACCTCGCGCACGCCTACCTCCACGAGGCGGCGCTCGTCGACCTGCGCGACCTCCAGGGCAACACCGACCAGGGCCTGCACATCGCCTCCTCGGCCGGTGCGTGGACGGCTCTCGTCGACGGCTTCGGCGGGATGCGGGAGCGCGGGGACCAGCTGTGCGTGGCGCCGGCGCTGCCGGCCTCGGTGACGCGGCTCGCCTTCCGCGTGCTCTGGCACGGCATGGCGGTCAAGGTGGAGGCGACCCACGACGAGGTGACGTGCACGCTGCTGAGCGGGAACGGGGAGGGGATGTCGATGCGGGTCTACGACGAGGAGGTGCTCGTGCGGGCCGGGCAGCCGGTGACGCGCCCGGTCCAGCGGCGCGAGCCGCTGCTGCCCGCGCCGCCGCAGCCGGTGGGCCGCACCCCCCGGCCCGCCGGGCGCGACCCGCTCTCGGTCGCGCGCAGCGCCTCGTGAGCGCCGCCGGCCCGGGCGAGGCGCAGGCCGTCGCCGCGCTGGAGGCCGCCGGCCTGGCTCACACCGTCACCCGGCACGGGCCAGTGGGCAGCCTGGAGGAGGCCGCCGCGGCCCGCGGCGTCGATCCCGCGGCGGTCATCAAGACGATCGTCGTGCGGCGCGCGGTGGAGGACTACCTCTTCGTGCTCGTCCCCGGTGACCGCACGATCTCGTGGCCCAGGCTGCGGGCGCTGCTCGGCGTCAGCCGCCTGTCCATGCCCGACGCCGCCACGGCCCGCGAGGTCACCGGCTACGAGCGCGGGACCATCACGCCCCTCGGGGCCCGGCACGCCTGGCCGGTCGTCGCCGACGAGCGCGTGCGGGGCACCGTCTCGATCGGCGCCGGCGCCCACGGCGTCGCCGCGACGGTCGACGGCGCTGCCCTCGTGACGGCGCTGGACGCCCAGGTCGCCGACGTCACCGAGCCTGCCTGACACCCCTCGCGCAACCCGGCCCGCCGGGGAGCGGTCGGTGAGATGCTGGAGGCCCGCCGACGGGAGCCGAGATGTCGCTCGAGGTCCTGGGACCGCGCGCCTGCCGCCGCCTGCTCGAGCAGGTGTCCGTGGCCTGGCTCGCCCACTGTGCCGACGGCGCCGTCCACATGGTGCCGGTGAACTTCGCCCTGCACGCCACCGAGATCGTCGTCCACAGCGTCTACGGCCGCTCGCTCACCGCCGTGGTCGAGGGGCGGCTCATCACCCTCGCGGCGGGCCACTTCGACGAGGAGGCGCGGGCCGGCTGGTCGGTGACCGTGACCGGGCGGGCGCACCTCGTCGGCGATCCGCTCGTCAACCCGGGTGCCCCGGACGCGGACGTCTGGGCCGACCTGCCGTCCACCGTGCCCGTCGCCGTGCCGATGACGACGGTCACCGGCCGGCGGGTGCAGCGCTGAGCGCGGCTACTGGAGGAGGGTGCGGTCGTCGAGGCCGGCGCCGGCCTGGGCGAAGGCGCTGAGCAGGTCCGGGACGGTCGCGCGGTCCTTGCGCTCGCCGGCGATGTCGACGACCACCCGGCCCTCGTGCATCATGATGAGCCGCGTGCCCACCCGCAGGGCCTGGTCCATGTTGTGGGTGACCATGAGCGTGGTGAGGTGGTGCCGCTCGACGGCCTCGGCGGTGAGGCGCGTGATGAGGTCCGCGCGCTGGGGGTCCAGGGCGGCGGTGTGCTCGTCGAGGAGGAGGATCTTCGGCTCGCTGAAGGTCGCCATGAGCAGCGACAGCGCCTGACGCTGACCGCCGGAGAGCAGGCCGACCTTCATCTTGAGCCGGTTCTCCAGGCCCAGCTCGAGGGAGGTGAGCTCGGTGCGGAAGAAGTCCCGCTTGGTGCGGGTGACCCCCAGCCGCAGGCCGCGCGTCTTGCCGCGGGCGTAGGCGATCGCGAGGTTCTCCTCGATCGTCATGTCCGGGGCCGTGCCGGCGAGCGGGTCCTGGAATACCCGGCCCACGTGCGCGGCGCGGCGGTGGTCGGGCAGGCGCGTGACGTCGTCGCCGTCGACGGTGATGGTGCCCGAGTCGGGGCTGATCCGGCCGGCGACGGTGTTGAGGAGCGTCGACTTGCCCGCGCCGTTGGAGCCGATGACGGTGGCGAACTCACCCGGCGCCAGGCGCAGGGAGATCCCGGCGAGCGCGACCCGCTCGTTCGGGGTGCCGGGGAAGAAGGTCTTGGTGACCGAGTCGATGGCGAGCATGGTCACTGGCCTCCCGCCGTCGTCGTGGTCGTCGCTGCCGTCCGGCGCAGCGAGCGCAGGGCGCCCACCCGCCGGAACACGCCCCACCGCGGCAGGAGCAGCGCGGTGACGACGAGGACGGCGGAGACGAGCTTCATGTCGTTGGCCTCCAGCCACGGCACCTGGAGGGCGAGCTGGATCACCACCCGGTAGAGGATCGAGCCGAGGACGACGGCGAGCGTCGAGATGACGATGACGCGCGAGCCGAAGACGGCCTGGCCGAGGATGACCGAGGCGAGGCCGGCGATGATGAGGCCGATCCCCATCGAGATGTCGGCGAAGCCCTGGTACTGGGCGACGCCCGCGCCGGCGAGCCCGACGAGCCCGTTGGACACGGCCAGGCCGAGGATCTTCGTGCGGTCGGTGTTGACACCGAAGCTGCGGATCATCGCCTCGTTGTCGCCGGTGGCCTGCAGGGCCAGACCGGTGTCGGTGTGGAGGAACCAGTCGAGGGCGAGCTTCACGAGGAGTGCGATCGCCGCGAAGATCCCGATTGCCGCGGCACCACCGAGCAGGCCGCTGTCGCGCAGCGGCGTGATGAGCGTGTCCTCGCGCAGCAGCGGCACGTTGGCCCCGCCCATGATCCGCAGGTTGATCGAGTACAGGCCGATCTGGGTGAGGATGCCCGCGAGCAGCGGGTTGATCCCGCCCTTCGCGTGGAGCAGGCCGGTGATGACGCCCGCCCCCAGCCCCGCCGCGCCCGCGGCGAGCGTGGCCAGGGCCGGGTGCGTGCCGCCCGTGATGAGGACGGCGGCGGTCGCAGCGCCCGTGGTGAAGCTGCCGTCCACCGTGAGGTCGGGGAAGTTGAGGATCCGGAAGGTCAGGTAGACCCCCAGCGCCATCACGGCGTAGATGAGGCCGAGCTCGACGGCTGCGGGTAGTGCGGACACGGGTGCTACTCGATGACGGTGTCGGCGCGCCCGACGAGCTCGTCGGACAGCGTCACGCCCATCCGCTCGGCGGCGGCCGGGTTGACGACGAGCGGCCACTCGGTGAGCGTCTCGATGGGCATCTCGGCCGGGTCGGCGCCCTCGGTGAGGATGCGCACGGCCATCTCACCGGTCTGGTAGCCGAGCTGCTCGTAGTCGATGCCGTAGGTGGCGATCGCGCCGCGCTCCACGGTGTCGCCGTCGGCGGACACGAGCGGGATGGACTTCGACTCGGCCACCTGGAGCAGGGCCTCGAAGGACTGGATGACGGTGTTGTCGGTGGGCACGTAGAAGGCGTCGACGTCGAGGGAGTCGGCGGCCTGCTGCACCTCACCGGAGTTGGTGATCGCGGCGGTCTTGACCTCCAGGCCGAGCTCGGCCGCGGCCTCCTGGGCCAGCTCGACCTGCACCTCGGAGTTCACCTCGCCGGAGCTGTAGACGATGCCGACGGTCTGGGCGTCCGGCGCGATCTCGGCGAGCAGTCCGAGCTGCTCGGCGACCGGGTTGAGGTCGCTCGTGCCGGTGAGGTTCGCACCGGGCGCCTCCCAGCTGTCGACGAGGCCCGCGGCCTCCGGCTCGGTGACGGCGGTGATGAGGATCGGGACGTCGGTGATCGCCTGCGCGGCCGCCTGCGCGGTGGGCGTGGCGATCGCCAGGACGAGGTCGTGCCCGGCGGAGGCGAAGCCGCTCGCGATCGAGATGGCGGTGGACTGGTCGCCCTGGGCGTTCTCCTCGTCGTACTCGACGTCGAGCCCGGCGTCCTCGAGGGCGGCCTTGAAGCCGACGAGGGAGGCGTCGAGCGAGGGGTGCGCGGCGATCTGTGTGACACCGATCGAGTAGGTCTGGGCGTCGTCGCCCGGGGTGCTGCCGTCGCTGGAGCCGCCGTCGTTTCCGCAGGCGGCGAGGAGGAGGGCGGTGGCGGCCAGGGCACCGGCCAGTCGGAGGGAGGTGCGCGTCATCGGGAGGTCCTTCCAGGGGCACGTTTTCGCGTCGTCGAAGCGTACTGGACGTGACCGGTATATGAGAATGCCGTCTCAGGCGGCGGGTGACGGGCCGGCGCCGCGGGGCCGGTAGGTTGTGACCATGGTCGCGTACAGGTACCTCGGCAACAGCGGTCTGAAGATCTCGGAGATCGTCTACGGCAACTGGCTCACCCACGGCTCGCAGGTGGAGAACGACGTCGCCACGCGCTGCGTCCACGCCGCGCTGGACGCCGGCATCTCGAGCTTCGACACCGCCGACACCTATGCCAACACCCGCGCGGAGGAGGTGCTGGCCGACGCGCTCGCCGGCCTCCCACGCCACGAGCTCGAGATCTTCACCAAGGTCTACTTCCCCATCGGGAAGAAGGGCCCCAACGACACCGGCCTGTCCCGCAAGCACATCCGAGACGGCATCGACGGGTCCCTGCGCCGCTTGCGCACCGACTACGTCGACCTCTACCAGGCCCACCGGTACGACGTCGAGACCCCGCTCGAGGAGACGATGCAGGCCTTCGCCGACATCGTCCGCCAGGGCAAGGCCCTGTACATCGGCGTCTCGGAGTGGCCGGCGGACAAGCTCCGCGAGGGCCACGCCATGGCCCGCGAGCTCGGCTTCCAGCTCGTCTCGAACCAGCCGAAGTACTCGATGCTGTGGCGGGTCATCGAGGAGGAGGTCGTTCCGGCCTCGCGCGAGCTCGGCATCGGGCAGATCGTTTTCTCCCCTGTTGCGCAGGGCATCCTCACCGGGAAGTACCGACCCGGCCAGGCCGTCCCGGACGGCTCGCGGGCCGCGGACTCCAAGGGCGGCGCCCAGATGATCGACCGCGACGTGCACGACGACGTCCTCCTCACCCGCGTCCAGGAGCTGCGTCCCGTCGCGGAGGACCTGGGCCTGTCGATGGCGCAGCTCGCGGTCGCGTGGGTGCTGCAGAACTCGTGCGTCTCCGCCGCGATCATCGGCGCCTCGCGCCCCGAGCAGGTCGCCGAGAACGTCGCGGCGTCCGGGGTGGAGCTGCCGGCCGAGATCCTCACCCGGATCGACGAGATCCTCGGGGACTCGGTCGTGCGCGACCCGTCCCTGACGAACGTGCCGGAGACGCGCTTCGCCTAGGCGCCGGGGAGGATGAGGAGCCCGCGGCCCCACTCGGTGGCACGCTCCTCCTCCCCGTCGGCCAACGGCCCCTCGCTGCCGTGGACGGCGAAGTGCTCGGGGGGTGCCACGACCGGCACCTTGCGCTGCCGCAGCCGCCGCACGACGGCGCGGGCGGCGCTGCCGGGAAGCTTCGACTCGTGGGTGCGGGTGTCGTAGACGGCGACCGGCACGGTGAGCTCGCCGGCCTCCTCGAGCCACTCGCGGACACCTGGCCGCGGCTCCTCGTCCTCCCCGGCGCGCTCCATCGCCTCGCGGCGGGAGTCCGGCCGGCTGAGGCCGAGGACGTGGGTGGGGGCGCCGATGACGAGGAGGTCGACATCGACCTCACTGAGCTGCGGGGCGTCCGCGATGTCGAGCACCTCGACGTCGGCGCCGGTGCGCAGCCCCTCGGCCACGGCCCGGGCCACCCGGCCGGTGTTGCCGAAGTGGGACTCGTACACGACGAGCGCCTTCATGTCGTCTCCCTCCCGCGGTGGTCCCGTGAGGCTACTGGACGCCTCTGGCCGCGCGCGGGACGATGCGGGGCATGGCGATCGACCCGGACACCAAGGACTGGACGTGGGTGCTGCAGCGCCCCTGCCCCGAGTGCGGCACCGAGGCAGCCGCGCACACGCCGGCGACGACGGCGCAGGTGCTCGAGGACGCCGTCGTGCGCTGGGAGGCGGTGCTGCGCCGCCCGGACGTCGCGCGGCGCCCGGACGAGCGCACGTGGTCACCGCTGGAGTACGCGGCGCACGTGCGGGACGTGTGCGCGGTGTTCCGCGAGCGGCTCCACCTCGTCCTCACCGAGGAGGACCCGACCTTCCCGAACTGGGACCAGGACGCCGCAGCCGTCGCGGGACGGTACGGCGAGCAGGAGCCGGCGGCGGTCGCCGAGGAGCTGGCCGCGAACGCGCGAGCCGTCGGAGCGGACTTCGCCGGCGTCCCCGAAGACCGGTGGGAGCGCAGCGGGCTGCGCAGCAACGGTTCGCCCTTCACCGTGCGCACGCTGAGCCAGTACTTCCTCCACGACGTCCTGCACCACCTGCACGACGTCGGCGGCTGAGTCAGGCCGCCCGCACGAGGAGGACGACGACGTTGGCCAGCGCGATGGCCATCGCCGCGTAGAAGGGCGCGCGGCCGGGCCGCCCGAGGGAGACGACGGCGAGCATGCCGGCGCCGGCGAGCACCGCCCACGCCCACACCGGCACCGGACCGCCTGGGCCCAGCACGGCGACGGCCGTGCCGGTGAGGAGGACGACGACGGCGAGCACCCCCGAGGCCCGCGCCCCGAGTCGGTGGGGGAGGCCGCGGACCCCGGTGGCGGCGTCGTCGGCGAGGTCGGGCAGGACGTTGACGACGTGCGCGCCGGCCCCGAGCAGCCCGCCGACGGCGGGCATCCACCACGGCGGCAGCACCGGCGGGTCCAGCGCCAGCCACGGCACCACCGGCAGCGCGGCGAAGGCGACGACATAGGGCAGCCACGAGACGACCGTGGACTTGAGGCCGAGGTTGTAGGCCCACCCGCCACCGACGAGGAGGAGGTGGGCCAGGGCGGCGCGCGCCCCGAGGGCGAGGGAGAGGGCGACGGTGGCCGCCAGGGTGAGGCCGAGCGCGAGCGCGACCACCCGCGTGCTCAGCGCCCCCGTCGCCAGCGGCTTGTCCACCCGCCCGACGGCACGGTCACGGGCGGCGTCGAGGAGGTCGTTGGACCAGCCGATCGACAGCTGGCCGGTGAGCACCGCCAGGCCGACGAGCAGCGTGCCGCCCGGCCCGTGGCCCGCCCCCACGGCCAGCAGCGCTGCCAGCGCGGTGACGACGATGGTCGGCGCCGGGTGGCTGGCGCGGGCGAGCGCGGCGATGACGGGCACCCGTGGAGGCTAGCCCGTACTCTCGGCTTGTGACTGAGCTGCTCGCCGTCGAGCCGGTGCTGCCCGAGTACCGCTACTCGCAGGGCGAGCTGACCGACGCGCTCGTCGACATCATCGGCCTGGACGCGCGCGGGGAGCGGCTCATCCGCCGCATCCACGCCGGCTGCGGCGTCGACGGCCGCCACGTGGCCCTGCCGCTCGAGCAGTACGCCGAGCTGCTCGACTTCGGGCAGACCAACGACGCCTTCATCGCCGCCGCCGTCGACCTCGGCGCCGAGGCGCTCACACGGGCCCTGGACTCCGCGGGGCTCGCCCCGGAGGACCTCGACCTCATCGTCTCGACGACCATCACCGGCCTGGCCGTGCCCTCCCTCGAGGCGCGCATCGCCGAGAAGGTCGGGCTGCGGCGGGACGTCGTGCGGCTGCCCATCGTCGGGCTCGGCTGCATGGCCGGCGCCGCGGGGACCGCGCGGCTGCACGACCTGCTGGCCGGCCGGCCGGGCACGGTCGGTGCGCTCGTCAGCGTCGAGCTGTGCTCGCTCACCGTCCAGCGGGGGGACGCCTCGGGTGCGAACCTCGTGGCGAGCGGCCTGTTCGGTGACGGCGCCGGCGCGCTGGTCGCCACCTCCACCGGCGTCGCGACGGCGGGGCTGCCGCGGATCGTGGCCGCCGCGAGCCGGCTCTACCCCGGGACGCAGGGCGTCATGGGCTGGGACGTGCGCTCCACGGGTCTGCGGATCGTCCTGGGCGCCGAGGTCCCCGACCTCGTGCGCGACAACGTGGGGGCCGACGTCGTCGCCTTCCTCGCGGAGCACGGGCTCACCGTCGCCGACATCGGGTGGTGGGTGTGCCACCCGGGCGGCCCCAAGGTCATCGATGCGCTCGCCGAGACCCTCGGCCTGCCGCTGGAGGCGCTCGCGCTGACGACGGAGTCGCTCCGGACGGTCGGCAACCTCTCCTCGGCGTCGGTGCTCCACATCCTGCGGGCGGCGCTGGACGCGCAGCCCGCCCCTGGCAGCCACGGGCTCATGATGGCGATGGGACCGGGGTTCAGTCTCGAGATGGTGCTCCTGGAGGCCCGATGACGTCGCAGGTCCTGTTCACCGTGCTCGTCGGTGCGGTCGCGCTCGAGCGGCTCGCCGAGCTCGTCGTCGCCACGCGCAACGCCCGCTGGGCCTTCGCCCGCGGTGGGAAGGAGAGCGGCGCCGGGCACTACCCGGTCATGGTCGTGCTCCACACCGGTCTCCTCGTCGGCTGCCTCGTCGAGGTGTGGGTCGCCGACCGGCCCTTCGTGCCCGCGGTCGGGTGGGTCATGCTCGCGCTCGCCCTCGGGTCCCAGGCGCTGCGCTGGTGGTGCATCACGACGCTCGGGCCGCGGTGGAACACCCGGGTCATCGTCGTGCCCGACCTGCCCCTCGTGGCCCGCGGGCCCTACCGCCACCGGTGGCTGCGCCACCCGAACTACGTCGCCGTCGTCGTCGAGGGCTTCGCGCTGCCCCTCGTCCACGACGCCTGGGTCACCGCCCTCGTCTTCACGGTGGCCAACGCGGCGCTCCTCACGGTGCGGGTCCGCACCGAGAACCAGGCCCTGGCCACCGCGGTACCGGCGGGTCGCTGAGGTGGACGTCGTCGTCGCCGGTGGCGGCCCGGCCGGGCTCGCCACGGCGCTGCACGCCGCGGCGGCGGGGCTGAGCGTCGTCGTGCGCGAGCCGCGGGCCGGCGTCGTCGACAAGGCGTGCGGGGAGGGGGTCATGCCCGCCGGGGTGGCCCACCTCGCGGCACTTGGCGTCGGGCCGGCGGGCCGGGAGATCGTGGGGATCCGCTACTGCGCGCCGGGACGGAGCGCCGAGACCCGCTTCCGCGGCCCGGCGGGTCGAGGGGTGCGCCGCACCGAGCTGCACCGCGCGCTGCGCGAGGCGGTGCTCGAGGCCGGCGTGCGGATCGAGCAGGGGCGGGTCCGCGAGGTGCGGAACCAGCCGGGCGGCGTCGTCGTCGACGGCGAGACGGCGGGGTACGTCGTCGTCGCCGACGGGCTGCACTCCCCGCTGCGGCGCGCCCTGGGCCTGGAGGCGCGGACGCCCGGGCCCGCCCGCTACGGGCTGCGGCGCCACGTGCGTCTGGCGCCGTGGACGGACCACGTCGAGGTGCACTGGGCCGCGCACAGCGAGGCTTACGTGACACCGGTGGCCGACGACGAGGTGGGCGTCGCGATCCTCACCTCCCGGCGCGCGCCGTACGAGGAGCAGCTCGCCGAGTTTCCCGAGCTGCTCGAGCGGCTTGCCGGTGCGCAGCCCGCCTCCACCGTGCGCGGCGCCGGCCCGCTGCGGCAGGCCTCACGGCAGCGGGTGGAGGGGCGGGTCCTGCTCGTCGGGGACGCGTCCGGCTACGTCGACGCGCTGACGGGGGAGGGGATCAGCCTGGCGCTCGCGCAGGCGCAGGCGGCGGTGCGGTCCGTCGTCGCCGGGGACGCGGCCGGGTACGAGCGAGAGTGGCGCCGCATCGTGCGCCGCCACCGGCTGCTCACCCAGACGTTGCTCACGGTCGGCGCGTCCCCGGCCCGGCCGCTGCTCGTCCCGGCGGCTCAGCGGCTGCCGCGGGTCTTCGCCGCGGCCGTCAACGCCGTCGGCGGCTGAGCGTCCCTGCCCTACGGGCCGGCCGGGGCGCCGTCGGGCACCGGCCACCCCGGGGCCGCAGGGGCCGTTGTCCCCGGAGAGGTCGGCTCGTCGTCCCCACCACCGCCGGGAAAGACCGCGACGAGGACCGCGACGACGGCGGTGACGATGCCCAGGGCGACCGTGACGACGAGCATTGCCTTGAGATAGCTGCGCTCGTCGTCGCTGTCCACGTCACCGACACTAGCCGCGGGGCCTTCAGGGGAGTGTGCCGAGCGGCCACCGCTCGCCGGTCGCGCTGTCGATGAGGGCGGCCCGGGTGGCGTGCACCTCGAACGGCAGGACCGCGTAGGCGGCCTCGGCCACCACCGGCAGGTCGACGAGCCGGGCGCGGGGCACCAGGCTCAGGTGCGGCAGCCAGCGGCCGGGTACGTAGTGGCGGTGCAGCTCGGCACCCGTCGCCGTCACCGCCTCCACCACCGCCCGCTGGCGGCGGACGAGCTCGGCGGACGCCGCGGGCACGAGCCAGACCCGACCGCGCGGCGCGGTGGCGACGGCGCTCAGGTGAAGGGTGAGCGGACCGCCGTCGGGGAGCGGCGCGACCGCGTCCTGGACGGCGGTGACGTCATAGGACCGGAGCACCGCGTAGGACAGGTGCGGCAGGTGCGCGCCGTGGGTGTGGGTGGCCATGCTCGGCACACCGGCGGCCTCGACCCGCCGCCACAGGCGGACGAGCGCACGCTCGTCCGCCTGGTCGAGGAGCAGGCAGACGGCGAGTGCCATGGTCGGTCCAGGCTACGGGTGCTTGTGCGGCCGTGGCGGCGGGGATAGACAGGGGCCATGCCTCTCGTCACCCGTCACCTCCTCGGTCCCGGCCCCACCAACCCCTACCCGGAGGCGACGGCGGGGCTCGCCGCCCCGCTGCTCGGGCACCTCGACCCGGAGTTCATCCGCGTCATGGACGAGACCTGCGCGATGCTCCGCGAGGTGTGGCAGACGGAGAACGCGCGCACCTTGCCGCTGTCGGCCACCGGCTCGGCCGGCATGGAAGCCGCCCTCGTCAACACGGTGAGCGAGGGCGACGTCGTCGTCGTCGCCGTCAACGGGCTCTTCGGTGAGCGGATGTGTGAGGTGGCCCGGCGCTGCGGCGCCGAGGTGGCGCGCGTGGAGCACGAGTGGGGGCAGCCGGTGGACGTCGAGCGCGTCGCCGCCGCGCACCCCGCCCCGAAGATCGTCGCGATGGTCCATGCCGAGACGTCCACGGGGGTGCGCTCCGACGTCGCCGCGCTCGGTCGGCTCAAGGGCGAGGCGCTGCTGCTCGTCGACGCCGTCACCTCCATCGGCGGCATCGAGCTGCGTGCCGACGAGTGGGGCATCGACATCGGCTACGCCGGCACGCAGAAGTGCCTCGGCGTCCCGCCGGGCCTCGCGCCCTTCACGATCAGCGACCGCGCCTTCGCGCGGCGGGTCGAGACGCCGCGGTCCTGGTACCTCGACCTCGGTCTGCTCGGCGGATACGTCGGCGGCACCGCCGGCGGGTCACGCACCTACCACCACACCGCGCCGACGGCGATGGTCGCCAGCCTCCACGGCGGGCTGCGGCGGATTCTCGACGAAGGCCTGGAGACGGTGTGGGCGCGGCACGAGCGGGCGGGCCACCGGCTGCAGGAGGGGCTGCAGGAGATGGGCCTGGAGCTCTTCGCCGCGGAGGGGTACCGGCTGCCCGAGCTCACCACCGTCGTCGTCCCCGACGGCGTGGACGCCGCCGCGGTGCGCCGGGAGCTGCTCGAGCGGTACGGCATCGAGATCGGCGCCGGGGCGGGGCGGTACGCGGACAGCGTGTGGCGCATCGGGCTCATGGGACCCAACGCCGACGACGCCGCCGTCGCCCTCGTCCTCGCGGCCCTGCGGGACGTGCTGCGCCGCTGAGCGGGTGCGGGCGGTGGCGATGCCGGGCCGAATGGGACGCTCGTGTCGCGGGACGGGAGCGTCGACTGGCTGTACCTGCCGCGGTTCGACTCCCCGGCCGTCTTCTGCGCGCTGCTCAGTGAACCCAGGGCGACCTCGTGCGGCGGGTGGAGTGCCTCGAGGGCGAGGTGTCCCTCGAGCACGACCCGCGCCTGCGCGTCGACTACGCGCGCTCGACGCCGTGGACCCGGCAGATCGAGCACGAGGACGGGACGGCGGCGCTGCTCTCCCTCGCCCGACCGGACGGCATCCTCGTCACCGGGCCGCTCCTCCACTGGCCCGACGGCGCGGACGAGCAGGACGACGTTGACGCGGCTGGCTGTGGCGGTGCTAGAAGGTGGGGGTGTCGGGCATGCCTTGTGTGGGGCGGCGTTCGCGGGTGACGCGGCCGCCGGGGTGGCGGCGGTAGATGTGGCCGCTGGGGGTGATCCACTGGTAGGCGCCGGTGCTGAGGCGGTGGAGCTGGAACTGGCCGCTGGTCTTGAGGATGTGGTCGTGGGTGCAGAGGTCCTCCAGGCCGAGCATGGAGGTGGTGCCTCCGGCGTTCCACGGGACGATGTGGTCCAGCTGGCAGCCGCGAGCGGAGTGGGTGCAGCCGGCGCGCACGCAGGTGCCGTCGCGTAGTCGGATGAGTTCGGCGAGCTCGTTGGGTGGCCGGTAGCGGGTGCGTCCGTGGTCCAGGATGGTGCCGGTGAGTGGGTCGGTGATGATCCGTCGCCATGTCCCGCCCAGTGCCGCGGCGCGGGCGACGGCGGGGGAGATGGGTCCGTAGCCCTCCAGGACGGCGACCTCGGCGGGTTCGCGGTTGAGGATGGCGAGCATGGTGTCCTCGTCGGGCAGCGGGGGCAGCTCGGCGCCGGTGCCGCCGGCCGGTTTTGAGGCTGGTAGGCCGAGCTGGCGGGCGATGTCGGGTGGGAGCAGGACCGAGAGCGGCACGAGGACGCGGATCTGGGCGCGCTGCCCGCCGAGGTGGCCCACGGGCATGTGCCAGCAGCGCGGGACGGTGCCGCCGCTGCCGGGTGGCGGAGCATCTGCGGGTGGCTCGGGTGGCTCGGGTGGCTCGGATCGCGCTGCGGTGGTGGAGGAGCCGACCGTGGGCGCACCTGTCCCCTTGGACGGGTGGCTTGGTGGATCGGGAGCGGTGGGATCGGGACCCGTGGTGCCCGGCGGTACGAGCCGGCCGGCGTTACCTTGCTCCGCGGCTGGTGTGGACGGGCCTGGGAGCGCCGTGGGGGCGTCTGCGGCGGGAGTCTCCTCGACCGCTGGGCTGCTGGGCACCGTCGTGTCGTCAGAAGGGCCGATCGGTGCCGGCGACGGGTCGCGCTCAGGTACCCCTGGCCGGTCGGATGCCGGCTCGGGTGCGGACGGTGGCTCGGGTGCCGGCTCGGGGGCGGCCGGTGGCTCGGGTGCCGGCTCGGGGGCGGCCGGTGGCTCGGGTGCCGGCTCGGGTGCGGACGGTGGCTCGGGTGCCGGCTCGGGTGCGGACGGTGGCTCGGGTGCCGGCTCGGGTGCGGCCGGTGGCTCGGGCATCGGCTCGGGTGCGGCCGGTGGCTCGGGGGCTGGCTCGGTGGGCGGGGTGGTGCCTGGTGGTAGTCCGACGTATCCGAGCTCGAGGGCGGTGTGGCCCATGAGGGAGAGGATGTCGGCGCGGAGCTGGTCGAGGGTGCGGTCATCGCCGCTGGCCTGGGCGGAGCGGGCGGCTGCCTGGAGTGCGAGGTCGATGGCTGCGGCGTCGGTGGCGGGCAGGACTGCGCGGATGCAGGCCATGCCGTCGGGCAGTTGACGGGGGTGCTCGACCCGTCGCCGGGCGCGGGCGCGGGCGTGGAAGAGGTCGGCGTGCTCGTGGCTGAGGGCGATGACGGCCTTCTTGATGGCCTCGAGGAGCTGGCTGTGGGTCTGGGTGCCGGCGTCGTCGATGACGCAGTCCTGGACCAGGACGGCGATCTCGACCGGGTAGTCCTCCAGCATCGAGACGATCGTCGTGGCCTTGCGGGCGTCGATGTGCCCGATGGCCAGCGCCTGACCGGTGAGGGCGAAGACGTTCTCGAAGGCGCGGGCGTTGCTCACGATCCGCTGCGCGGCGAAGCGGCTCAACCCCAGGCGCGGAGCGAGCTCGTCGGCGGCCATGTTCCCCGACCTCACGTGCGAGGGCAGGGCGCCGCTGCCGTTCATCAGCGGGCGCCGGGAGAGCTCACCGGCCACCCGGGTGAGCTTGGCGGTGGCCCACGCGGCGATGCGCTGGTAGCCGGCGGCCATCTCCACGAGGTAGTACTCATCCACCTCGCCAGGGTCGATGTCCTCCAGCTCGGCGAGGAGCTGACCATCGGGCGCCATGCCCGCCAGCGCCTCGGCCGACACCGGCTGGCGCGACTCGAAGCTCGGCTGCTCGTCGGTGATCGTCGACGGTGGCGGCCTGTCCCCGGCATCGAGGAGGAACACATCGGCCGCGTCCTCCTCCTGCGCCCACAGCTCCTCAAGACGACGGGCAGACTGCTCACCGATCGGCTCGCGGATGTACGGGTCCTCGAGCCACGCAGCGTGCGGGTCGAAGTCCTCGATGCTGCTCACCGACCCACCCCCTCTGCGGGCTACGACTGCTCTGCCGTCCTACCTCCAAGGCTAGGACCGACCACTGACATCGGAGCTGACGCCCGTCGCTCCAGCGGTGGACAGCGTTCACTCACGGGCGGATCTCGCCTCGGCCAGGCCCGCGGTCGTGGGCTCGAGACCTCGCCACCCGTCCGGATGCGACCTCGCCGCACCGTCCGCAGACTTGGAGGGGCCCCATCACGACGCAGCGAAGGAGACACGCATGGCCTCCGAGGACGCCGACACCACCCGCACCGACCAGCTCACCTTCCAGAACCCAGTCACGCGCTACCCGGAGATCACGCCACCGGAGCAGGAGCAGTCGGAGCCGGGTCTCCAGGCCGACATGACGCCGCAGCCGGACATCGGCGAGCACTCCTACCGCGGCACCGGCCGCCTCGTGGGCCGCAGGGCCCTCATCACCGGCGGCGACTCCGGCATCGGCGCGGCCGTGGCGGTGGCCTTCGCCCACGAGGGCGCCGACGTCGCCATCAACTACCTTCCCGCCGAGGAGGAGGACGCGCAGAACGTCGCGCGCATCGTCACCGAGACCGGCCGCAAGGCCGTCCTCATCCCCGGCGACCTCACCGACGCGACCGTGTGCAGCGACATCGTCGAGCGGACCGTCGCGGAGCTCGGCGGCCTCGACATCCTCGTCAACAACGCGGCCAAGCAGATCGCCAACGAGAGCCTCGAGGACACGCCGGACGAGCAGATCGTCGAGACCTTCGAGACGAACATCCTCGCGATGTTCCGGGTGACGAAGGCGGCGCTGCGCCACCTGCAGCCCGGCTCCACGATCATCAACACCACCTCGGTCGTCGCCTACCAGCCGCCGCCGCCGCTGCTGGACTACGCCTCGACGAAGGCGGCGATCAACACCTTCTCCAAGGGCCTGGCCCAGGAGCTCGCGCCCAAGGGCATCCGCGTCAACGCGGTGGCTCCGGGCCCGATCTGGACCCCCCTGCAGCCCTCCTACGGCCAGCCGATCGAGGACCTGCCCGAGTTCGGCAAGAGCACCCCGCTGGGCCGCGCGGGCCAGCCCACGGAGCTCGCCCCCGCCTACGTCTTCCTCGCCTCCCCGGAGTCGAGCTACGTCATCGGGGAGACGCTCGCCGTCACCGGCGGCATGCCGACCCCCTGAGATGGCCGCACCGCACCTCGAGGTCCACCCGTGGCAGGTCCGTGAGCCCCATGTCGACCTGAACACCTTCGGCGCCGCCGAGGCGCTGTTCAGCCTGTCCAACGGGTACCTCGGGGTGCGGGGCACGCTCGACGAGGCAGACCCCTGCGTCGCGCGTGCCAGCTTCCTCTCCGGGGTCTTCGAGACCCACCCGCTCGCCTACCCCGAGGGCGGGTACGGACACCCGGAGGAGGGGCAGGCGATCGTTGCCGTCGCCGACGGCACCCCGCTCCGGCTCACGGTCGACGGCGCCGCCCTCGACGTCCGGGAGATCGAGCCCGAGGTCCACGAGCGCCGTCTGGACCTGCGCGCCGGCACCCTGGACCGGCGGATGCGGTGGCGTGTGCCGTCGGGAACGACGCTCGAGCTGCGCACTCGCCGGCTCGTCTCCCTCACCGAGCGCTCGGTCCTCGCCGTCCGGTACGAGCTGCGCGCGCTCGACGGGCCAGCCCACGTCGTCGTGCGCTCCGAGCTCACCCTCGGCGTGTGCCCTCCGGAGATCCACAGCGACGACCCGCGCGTGTCAGCTGCCCTCGAGGACCCCTTCGAGGTCCTCACGGCGCAGGCGGCGCAGGACGGTGGGAGCCTCGCGCTGCGTACTCGACGGACCGGGATCGGTGTCGGTGCCGTGGTCCACCACGACGTCGACGGCGCCACGGCCGTCGAGTCCGAGGCGGGTGAGGACCGCGTCGTCACGACGGTCGTCGCCGACGTCGAGCCCGGCCGGGCGCTGCGGCTCACCAAGACCGTCGGCTACACCTGGTCCCACGACCTGCCCGCTGACTCCCTCGTCGAGCGGGCGGTCGCCGCCGTCCGCGGCGGCGAGGCGCTCGGCTGGGACGGTCTGCTCGCCGCCCAGCGTCGCGCCCTCGACGACTTCTGGGAGCGGGCCGACGTCGAGGTCGACGGCGACCCGGAGCTCCAGCAGGCGCTGCGGTTCGACCTCTTCCACTTGTACTGCTCCGCGACGCGGATCTCCCACGCCCCCGTCGGCGCGAAGGGCCTGACCGGCGCCGGGTACAACGGCCACACCTTCTGGGACGTCGAGGGCTTCGTCGTGCCGGTGCTCACGCTCCTCGTCCCCGACGCCGCCGCCGAGCTGCTCCGCTGGCGCGCCTCCACCCTCGACGCCGCCCGGGAACGCGCGGAAGTCCTCGACTGGCGGGGCGCCACCTTCGCGTGGCGCACCATCGACGGGCACGAGACCTCTGCCTACTGGCCGGCGAGCACGGCCGCCGTCCACGTCAACGCGGCCGTCTCCCGCGCCTTCTGGCTGTACTCGAACATCACCGGCCGGTCCCTGGACGAGCTCGGCGGCCGAGAGGTCCTCGTCGAGACCGCCCGGCTGTGGATGTCGATCGGGCACGAGGACGCCGACGGCGGGTGGCACCTGTTCGGGGTCACCGGACCCGACGAGTACACCGGCGTCGTCGACGACAACGTCTTCACCAACCTCCTGGCCCGCCGCAACCTCGTCCGGGCCGCCGAGGCCTGTGAGTCGGCGCCCGAGCGGGCCCGTGAGCTCGGCGTCACCACCGAGGAGGTCGCCTCCTGGCGCGCCACCGCTGACGCCGTCCACGTCCCCTGGGACGAGGTCCGCGGCGTCCACCCGGCGAACACCGGCTTCACCACCTACCGGGAGTGGCGCTTCGCCGACAAGCGCGGCTCCTACCCGGTGGAGGAGCACCAGCACTACGCGAAGTTCTACCGACGCCAGGTGGTCAAGCAGGCCGACCTCGAGCTCGCCCTGTGGTGGTCCCGCGACGAGTTCACCGACGAGGAGGCCGCGGCGGACCTCGAGTACTACGAGGCCCGCACGGTGCGTGACTCCTCGCTGTCCGCCTCGGCGCAGGCCGTCGCCTGCGCACTGGCGGGCCACCCGGACCTCGCCCTGCGCTACCTGCGCGAGGCCGCCCTCGTCGACCTCCGCGACATCCAGGAGGACACCGCCGAGGGCCTGCACATGGCCTCGATGGGCGGTTCCTGGCTCGCGCTGGCCGCCGGTCTCGGGGGGCTGCGCGACAACCGCGAGGAGCTCGAGCTCGCTCCGCTCCTGCCGGGCGCGCTCACCCGGGCCCGTTTCCACGTCACCTGGCGCGGGCGTCTCGTGCGCGTCGAGACGACGGCGGCCGGCACGACGCTCACGCTGCTCGACGGACCGGGCCCGCTCGTCGTCGTCGTCGACGGCGTGCGGCACGAGCTGGGGGAGGAACCGGTGACCGTGCCGCTGCGCGACCCGGCGCCGCTGCGCCCCGAACCCACCCAGCCCGAGGGCCGTGAGCCGCGCGTCTGACCCCCGAGCAATACTGGCGGCGACATGTCGCCACAGACCTCACCCCGCCCCGCCCTGCCCCGGGAGATCTGGGTCCTCGCGGGCGCCGCCCTCCTCATCGCCCTCGGCTACGGCCTCGTCGCCCCCGTCCTGCCGCAGTTCGCGCGCTCCTTCGACGTCTCCGTCGCGGCCGCGTCCTTTGTCGTCAGCGCCTTCTCGCTGTGCCGGCTGCTCTTCGCGCCCGCGGGCGGCGCGCTCATCGCCCGGCTGGGGGAGCGGCGCATCTACCTGTCCGGGCTGCTCGTCGTCGCGCTCTCCAGCGTGGCCACCGCCCTGGCGCAGGACTACGTCCAGCTGCTGATCTTCCGGGGGCTCGGCGGCATCGGGTCGACGATGTTCACGGTCTCGGCGATGGGCCTCATCGTCCGGCTCGCGCCGCCGACGGCGCGCGGGCGGGCGTCCTCGCTCTACGCGACCGCCTTCCTGCTGGGCAACATCGCCGGGCCGGTCGTCGGTGGCCTGCTCGCCGAGCTGGGCCTGCGCGTGCCGTTCATGGTCTACGCCGTCGCGCTCGTGCTCGCGGCAGGGGTCGTGTGGCGCCTGCTGCCGGAGACCGGTGGGCAGGGGGACGCCCGCAAGGGCGACACCTTGGCGCAGCCGCCCATGCTCTTCGGGGAAGCACTGCGCGACAGCGCCTTCCGGGCCGCGCTCGTCTCCGGCTTCGCCAACGGCTGGTCGAACTTCGGGGTGCGCGTCGCGCTCCTGCCGCTCTTCGCCGCGGCGGCGCTCGACGCCGGCCCGTGGGCGGCCGGTGCGGCGCTCGCCGTCTTCGCGGTCGGCAACGCCCTCGCGCTCAACGTCGCGGGCCGCCAGGCCGACGTCCGCGGCCGCCGCCCGCTCGTCATGGTCGGCCTGGTCGTCAACGGGGCCTTCACCGCCGTGCTCGGCCTGTCCGCGAACATCGCCGTCGTGCTCGCCGTCTCCGTGCTCGCTGGCGTCGGGGCAGGCCTGCTCAACCCGGCGCAGCAGGCCACGGTGGCCGACGTCGTCGGCAACGAGCGCAGCGGCGGGAAGGTGCTCGCGGGCTTCCAGATGGCGCAGGACGCCGGCGCGATCCTCGGCCCGGTGCTGGCCGGCGCACTCGCCGACCGCTACGGCTACGACGTCGCCTTCGCCGTCTCCGGCGCCATCACCCTCCTGGCGGGCCTCGCCTGGCTCGGCGGCCGTGAGACCCTCGCCGCACGGCAGTAGCGGCTCAGCCCTTCCGCGGCCGGCTGCTCACAGCGGCGACGATCTCCTCGGCCACGGCCCGGAGCTTGACGTTGCGGTTCTGCGAGGCGGTCCGCAGGACGGCGAAGGCCTCGTCGGCTCCACAGCGGTTCTGGCCCATGACGACGCCGATGGCCTGGTCGATGACGGCCCGGGACGTCAGTGCTGCCTGGAGCTGCGCGCTGAGCTCGGCGTGCTGGGCGAGCCGCACGGCCATGGTCAGGGCCCGGGACGCCTCGTCGGCGAAGCGTCGCCCCTGCTCCATCTCCCCAGGGCCGAACGCGCGGGGCTGCTGGGAGTACAGGTTGATGGCGCCGACCGCGTTCTCCCCTCCGCGCAGTGGCAGCGACAGTGCCGACCTCACCCCGAGGGCGAGGGCGTGGGCCCGGTAGTCGCCGAACCTCTCCTCCTCGGAGAGGTCCTCGATGAGAACGACGTCACCGGTGCGCATCGAGGTCAGGCACGGACCGGTGTCGTGCCCGTACTGGACCTCGTCGTAGCGGGACGCCTCCGCGTCGCTGCTGGCCACCGTCATCGGCTGGCCGTCGCGCGCGAGGGTGATGCCGGCGGAGACCTTGATCCTCATCGTGGCGACGGCGACGTCGACGAGCTGTTTGAGGAAGTTCTCCACGTCCTCGGTGGCGAGCAGGAGGTCCTGCAGGCTGCTGACGAGGTGCTCGCGGTCACGTTCGCGAGCGGGTGCGTCGGTCACGGCCATCACTGGGCAATCTCGGGGAACAGAGTCCCGGACTCACGTGCAGCGAAGGCGGCACGCCGCTGGGTGGCGCGCGCGGGGAGGCTCCGACCCCACCATCGTCCCACACGCGGGGCGAGGGCACCGGCCGGCCGCCGCCTCTGCTGGACGGCGCCCCCGTCACACCGTAGCCTCGGCAGTGGTTAGGACCATAGCCGCAGCGAAGCGCTGCCATGGGGCGTTCGACCTCCCATGGGCCCATCATCGTCGCCGGCCGGAGGTCCTCACCATGGCACTCGACCCCCACCGTCTCTCCCGCCCCAGTGCACCCGGTCTCGACGTCCGACCCGTGAGCGGCCCGGAGGACGCGGCGGTGCGCCTCGCCGTCGTCGGCGAGATCGACCTCTCGACGGTCCCGTTACTCGACGCGGCCCTGAGCCCGCTCATCGCCGATGGCGCGGCGCACGTTGCTCTGGACCTCAGCGGGGTGAGCTTCTGTGACGTCTCCGGGCTCAACCGGCTGCTGGCCGCGCGCAGGACGCTGAACGCCCTCGGTAGCGAGCTCGTGCTCCACGGTCCCTGCCCCTCCCTGCAGATCCTCCTCGACGTTCTCGACCCCGCCCTGGAGCTGGCACCGCCGCTGACGCGACGCGCGGGCACGGTGTCGCCGACGTACCGTGACGCGGGAACGGACGGCGGTGGACGCCGGATCAACAACGCCTGAGACGAGGGGGGCACATGACCGACCCCCACGGCCCGCGCCCGACGGCGACTCCGCCGGTGGGCGGGGGCTCCTCACTGGGCTCCTGGACGCTCACGGACGCCCGAGAGCTCGGCGCGCTGCGGCGCTCGGCCACCGCGGTGCTGAGGCCGGAGCCACACGTCGAGGCAGCGCAGCGGCTGCTGCTCGTCCTGTCCGAGCTGGCCACCAATGCCCTCAAGTACGGGTCCCAACCGGTCACCGTGTCGCTCCACACCGCGGCCGGAGGCTGGCTCCTCGACGTGCGCGACGGGAACTGGCGCACGCCGCCCGGGCACCGGGCGCGTGACGACGGGCGCCCCGGCGGCTACGGCCTGCGGATCCTCGACACCGTGGCCACTGCCTGGGGCTGGTACCCGGGCCCCGACGACGGCGTCAAGCACGTCTGGGCCGTCGTCCCGGCAGCGGGTGCGGCAACGACGGCGACGGGCCAACCTGGGACCTGAACTGGACAGGACGGACGGAAGGCAGCACGTGACGCGACCTCGTGGCATAGCACTGGCCCTGCGGATAGCGGCTGTGCGCTACCGCTTCGAGGAGAGTCTCTTCCTCCTGCCGGCGCTCATCATGCTCGCCGGGATCGTGCTCGCCGTCGTCGCCCCGACCGTCGACGACGCGATCGGGCACGACGCCGACGTGCCCGTCACGCTGGCCATGAGCGCCAATGCTGCCACCTGGCTGCTCGCCACGGTCGCGGGAGCCATGATCACGACCGTCGGCGTGGTCTTCTCCCTCACGGTGGTCAGCCTCCAGCTCGCCAGCGACCAGTTCTCCCCGCGGGTCATGCGCTCCTTCATCCGCGACCGGCTGAGCCAGGTCGTCATCGGCCTGCTCGTCGGCACCTTCTTCTACTGCGTCCTCGTGCTGCCGAACATCAGCGGCGAGGCGACCGACCCCGCGCCGCGGATCTCCCTGACGATCGCCGTCGTCCTCACGCTCGTCACGGTCGTCGGCATCATCCTGCACCTCGACCACCTCGCGCGCGGGCTGCAGGTCGGAAACGTCGTCCGCAAGATCGGCGACGAGGGCGAGGCGGTCGTCGCGGCCGCCGGACAGCTGCCCCGAGGGCTGGAGGAGATCGACCCGCACGGGCTGTGCGCACCAGACGGCGCCACGGTCATCCCCTGCTCGAGGAACGGGTGGATCAGCCAGGTCGACGCCGGACTGCTGCTCCGAGCCGCGCCCTCGGGCACCACCGTGCGGCTCGAGACGCGTGTCGGGGCCTACATCCACAGCGGGGAGCCGCTCCTCACCGCCTGGCCGCCGCCGCCCGAGCGGGCCCGCGAGACGATGGCGGCCGCGATCGAGGTCGCCGACGCGCGCACCATGCTCCAGGACGTCGACTTCGCCATTCGTCAGCTCGTCGACATCGGCCTGCGGGCCCTGAGCCCCGCCATCAACGACCCGACGACAGCCGTCGAGGTCGTCCTGCGCGTCGGCAGCCTGATGCGGGCCGTCCTCGCCGCTCCGGCGGCGCCGGCGGCGGTGCGCGACGGCGACGGGCGGGTGCTCGTCCAGCCGTGGAACCTCGACCACGTGGAGCTCGTCGAGCACGCTTTCGACCAGCTGCGCCAGACCTCGGTGGACCAGCCGCGCGTGGTCGCCACCATCCTGAGGGTGCTGCGCATGCTCGTCACTCACGTGCGCGAGGAGGGCCGGCCCGAGGTCGTGGACGCGCTGGACCACCAGATTCGGCTCCTGCTCGACTCGGTGGAGGCCAGGGACGAGCTCCACCCCGAGGACCTGCGCCTAATCCAGGACCTGCGTTCGGACGACACCGACCCGGCCGACCACAGCAGGTAGCGGACCGCTCCGGGGGCGGGGGCACGGGGGAGCACCTACGGTGGTGCCCACGCGGCACAGCGGTGCGCGCCCGATCGAGGACGTCCTCAGGCAAGAGGTGCAGATGGTCGAGCCCTACGGGCCGTGCCCGCCAGTACCGTGTCCGGAGGCAGTTGGACCGGTGCTGGGCTCCTGGCCGCTCACGCAGCCCGGGGAGCTGGCCGGGCTGCGGCACTCGGTCACCGAGGTCCTGGACGACGGCGCCGGTCGCTCGGCACGGGAGGAGCAGCTGCTCCTGCTCGTCATGTGCGAGCTCGCGACGAACGCCCTCCGGCACGGAGCGGGGGCGGGTGTCGTGACCCTGTCCCAGCACGGACCGAGCTGGCTCGTGGACGTGCGTGACCGGGCCTGTGACGAGACCCCCGCCCACCGCCCGACGGACGACGGCCGTGCCGGTGGGCACGGGCTGCGGATCCTGGACCGGGCGACGACGGAGTGGGGCTGGTACCCCGAGCCTGGCCGCGGTGCCAAGCACGTGTGGGCACTCGTGCCGACGGGCCGGTCGGAGGCGGAGGACCACCGGTGAGAGAGAGCCTCGAGGAGGGCTCTGAGCCTCACGCGGTTCGGCCCACCAGTAGCGCCCCGCCTCAGACGTGGGCGGCGGCGGCCACGCAGAACTGGTTGCCGTGCGGGTCGGCCAGGGTGACCCAGCGGAAGCTCTCGTCCCCGCGCCGCGCCACGAGCGTCGCGCCCGCCCCGAGCAGCCGCTCCACCTCGCCGTCCAGGTCCGGGGCCGTGAGGTCGAGGTGGATCCGGTTCTTCCCGGCAGTCGGGTCCTGAACCTTCTGGAAGGCCAGCAGCACCGGCAGCGTGCCGCCCGCGACCATGACGTACCAGCCGTCGTTGCGCTCGACCACCTCACCGCCGGTCTGCTCCGCCCACCACGTGGCAAGGGAGTCGGCATCGGTCGTGTCGAAGGTCACCATGCTCAGCGTCATCGCCATAGCCGGAACCGTAGTCCGCCAGCACCTCTCCGGTCGGCCCCCCGCGTCCCGTTTCCCGGATGACCACCGGGTGACGGGTCTACTGTGCGGCTCATGGCGACGACGACGGAGCGTGTCCTTCTCGGGCGGACGGGCGCGTGGCGGCACTTCGCCCTCGGCAACCCGCCGCGCGACCTCGAGGTCCGGGGCGCGTCCGCGAAGGACCTGGTGCGGTGACCGGCTACGCGGCGCTCCTGCGCGGCATCATGCCGTCCAACCCGGCCATGAGGAACGAGCGGCTGCGCCCCGTCTTCGAGGAGCTGGGCCTCGACCGCGTCGCCTCCGTCCTGGCGAGCGGGAACATCGTCTTCCACGCCCCCGCGCAGGAGACCGCCGCCCTGGAGGAGCGCATCCAGGACGCCCTGCACGAGCGCCTCGGCATCCCGGGCGGGAACCTCGTGCGGACCGCCGAGGAGCTGCGCGCCCTCCTCGACTCCGACCCCTTCCCCGGTCTCACCCACGGACGCGGCACGTACCTCACCGCCGTCTTCCTCAAGCACCGGCCCCCGGAGCCCGTCGAGCTGCCGGAGGAGCCCGACCCGCGCACCCGCGTGGTCGGCTACGACCCGGCCGCCCGCGTCCTCCTCGCCGTCATCGACAACAGCGACCCGGGCCGGACGCCGGACTTCATGGCGTGGGTGGGCCGGACCTACGGCAAGGACGTCACGGTCCGCACCTGGCTCACGGTCCAGCGCATCGCCAGGAAGCTCGACGCCTGATCCCTTCCCGTCGCGCCCCCGGCGGGCCACCATGGGAGGAGGGCCGGCGAGGTGGCCGGCCGCTCACGAGGAGGGGAGGTGAGAGCCATGTCGGCTGCTCCAGGTGACCGGGTCCTCGTCCGTGCCCTGCACGGGGCGGACCGCGACGGGGAGGTGGTCGCCGTGCGCGGCGCGGACGGAGGACCGCCGTACGTCGTGCGCTGGGCGCGCTCCGGTGAGGAGTCGCTGTTCTTCCCGGGGGCCGGAACGGTGATCGAGCCCGCCACACGGGCGGGCGCGGGCTGAGGTGCGGTGGGCCGGCCCGGGCCGGGCCACCGACCGGGCGCTCACCAGCGGCGAGCGAGGCACCTCTCGACGAGCCCGAGCAGGCTGTCGGTCACCTTCCCCAGCACGGCGAGCGCGATGATCGCGAGGAGGATCCGGTCCACCCGGCCGTTGTTCTGGGAGTCGGTGAGGAGGAACCCCAGGCCCATCGAGGACGCGATGAGCTCGGCGGCGACGAGGAAGAGCCACGCCTGGGCCAGCGCCAGGCGGAGCCCGGCGACCACCGACGGCGTCACCGCCGGCAGCTGCACCCGCGTCAGCAGGCGCACACCGCGGTACCCGTAGGCCCGTCCCACCTCGACGAGGTGCGGGTCGACGTGCCGCAGCGCCGAGGCGACCGTCGTGTAGACGGGGAAGAAGGCACCGATGGCGATGAGCGTGACCTTGGAGTCCTCGTTGATGCCGATCCACAGGATGAGCAGCGGGACCCACGCGAGGGACGGGACGGCCCGCACCGCGCCGACCGTCCCCGCCAGCAGCGTGTCGGCCCAGCGGGACAGGCCCACCAGCGCCCCGACGGCCAGGCCCGCCACCGCCCCGACGGCGAAGCCGAGGACCACCCGCTGGGTCGAGATCGCCACGTGGGTCCACAGCGTCCCGTCGGCGGCCAGCTCCGTCCCGGCCGCCCACACCGCGGCGGGCGAGGGCAGCTGGTAGGAGGCGAAGACGCCGGTGACGGCGGTGAGGACGTGCCACAGGCCGAGGAGCGCGAGCGGGACGGCGACGACGGCGAGGGGACGCCAGCGGAAGGGCGCCGGCTGCGCGGGGGCGGGTTCCGCCGTCGTCCGTGCGTCGGGGGCCGCGGCGGCCCGGGGGAGGGTGAGGGCGGCCATGTCAGGACTCGGCCTCGGTGATGGTCGTGGCGTCGGCCTGCCGGGCCCACGTGTCGTCGATGAGCTCCTCGAGCGCCTTGTCGATCTGCGCCTGCGTGCGGACGTCACCGGTCTCCACGAAGATCGGGCCGACCACCTCGAGGACGGCACGCTGCGCGTCCCCGGGGACGGCGTCGATGCCGAGGTTGGTGCGCTCGAGGACCACGCGCTCGGCGACGGCCGGCTCGATGCCCGCCACCTCGGCGAGGATCTCCACCGTCTCCTCGGGGTTCTCCGCCGCCCACTCGCGGGCCTTCTCGTAGGCGTCGACGACCACCTGGGCGAGATCGGGGGACTCCTCGAGGAAGTCCTCGGTGGCGTTGAGGAAGCCGTAGGTGTTGAAGTCGACGTTGCGGTAGACGAGCCGGGAGCCGGCGTTGACCTCGGTGTCCGCCATGATCGGGTCCAGCCCCGCCCACGCGTCCACGGAGCCGTTCTCCAGGGCCACCCGGCCGTCGGCGTGCTGGAGGTTCTGCACCTCGACGTCCGCGAGCTCCACCCCGTGCTCCTCGAGGCTCTGGAGGAGGAAGAAGTACGGGTCGGTGCCGCGCGTGGCGGCGACCGAGCGGCCCGCGAGATCCTCCACGGAGTCGATGTCGGAGTCCGCCGCGACGACGATCGCCGACCACTCCGGCTGGTCGTACAGCGCGATGGTGTGGATCGGCGACTCGTTGGCGCGGGCGAGCAGGGCGGCCGAGCCGGCCGTGGAGGCGACGTCGACGGCACCCGAGCGCAGCAGCTCGTTGGCCTTGTTGGAGCCGGCGGACTGCACCCACTCGACCGTGACGTCCGGGCCGAGGGTGGCCTCGAGCCAGCCCTGCTCGCGGATGATGAGGCTCAGCGGGTTGTAGGTGGCGAAGTCGACCGTGAGGGTGTCGGCGCTCCAGTCGCCCGACCCGGCGTCGTCGGCGGCGACGGCGGAGCCCTCACCGGCCACGCAGCCGGACAGGAGGAGGACGCCGACGGCGGAGAGGGCGGCGTAGGTGGGGGTGCGGGTCATGGGCGTGCCTTCCGGTGGGGTGGGGCTCAGGCGTGGTGGGTGTCGACGCCGAGGCCGTCGAGCAGCCCGGCGCGCAGGTGGGCGAGCTCGGCGCTGGCGCGGTCGCGCGGACGGGCGCCGGGGACGGTGACGACGGTCCGGACCGTGCTCGCCCCGCCCGGGCCGGGCCCGAGGAGGACGACGCGGTCGGCCAGGTAGAGGGACTCCTCGACGTCGTGGGTCACGAGGAGCACGGTGGCGGGCTCGGCGGCGTGGAGCTCGAGCAGGAGGTCCTGCATGTTGAGCCGGGTGAGGGCGTCCAGGGCGCCGAAGGGCTCGTCGAGGAGGAGGACGCCGGGGCGGCGCGCCAGGGCGCGGGCGAGGGAGGCGCGCTGCGCCATCCCGCCGGAGACCTGGCGCGGGCGGTCCTCGGCGCGGTCGCCGAGACCGACGAGGGTGAGGAGCTCGGCCACCCGCTCCGCGCCCGCGGCCCGGTCGGTGCCGCGGGGCAGCCCGAGCGCGACGTTCTGGCGCAGGCTGCGCCACGGCAGCAGGCGCGGCTCCTGGAAGGCAAAGGCGCAGCGCGGGTCAGCCCCCCGCACCGGCTCGCCGGCGATGGTGATCCGGCCACCCGTGGGCGAGTCGAGCCCGCAGACCTGGCGCAGGAGCGTGGACTTCCCGCAGCCCGAGGCGCCGAGCAGCGCGACGATCTCCCCGGCACCGACGGACAGGTCGATCCCGGTGAGCACGGTGCGCGGCGCCTGGCCCGCGCGCCGCGGCGCGAAGGTGCGGGCGACGCCGGCCAGCTCGACGGCATGGGCGCGGTGCTCGCGGACGGCGGTGGTGCTCATGGTGGCTCCTCAGGGGTGGACGCCTCGACGCTAGGAGCGGGCCGGAGCGACGACAACGGCCGGACGGGCGGCGTCCCAGAGTCCGGTACGCCGGACTCCGACGTCTCACTCCTCGGCCGGTCGGGCCCCGTCCCCGCGCGGCCGTCGACCCCACGGCTTGAGTCGCACTTCCCGTTCTTGCGTCGCCCTTCCTGACGCCCTGGCCTGAGCCGAAGGGGCGACGCATCGCGGTGCGACCACCGGCCTGCCCGTGCCATGATCGGCGCCATGGACGCGGAGCAGCAGGCGGTGCGGCTGGTGCCGAGCCGCCACGAGGAGTGGCTGCTGCGCTACACCGAGATGGCGGGCTGCCTGGCTGCGCTCCTGCCGGGCGCCCATCTCGAGCACATCGGCTCCACCGCGGTGCCGGGCCTGCCGGCCAAGGACGTCGTCGACGTCCTCGTCGGCGTGGACGCCACGCGCGTCGTGGAGGTGGCGCACCGGCTCCGTGACGCGGGCCTCGACCTCGAGGGCGAGCTCACCCACCACTGCTGGCTCAGCGCACCGGACCGGCGCGCGCGGACCCTTGTCGTCCACGTCGTCGAGCACGGCGGGCGCGCGTGGACGAGACGGCTGACGTTCCGGGACCTCCTGCGGCGGGACGCCGACGCGTGCGAGCGCTACCTGCGCGTCAAGGAGGCCGCCGCGCGGGGCTCCGCCGGGTGGGACGACTACACGCAGGCCAAGACGCAGGTCGTGGCGGACCTGCTCACCCGGGCCTAGTCAGCCGAGAGCGTCGAGGTCGCGCACGGCGTAGCGGTGGTGCTCCCACTCCTCCTCGATGATCGTGCGCAGGCAGGAGAGCACCGTCTCCCCGTGGTCGGGGGCGTGCGGGTTGCGTCGCGGCGCGGCCAGCTCCTCGGCAGTGACGTCGTCCAGGTATGCACGGACCAGCGTCTGCCGGTCGGCGCGCGCCTCGAGGACCTCCTCGAACGCGGGCTCCCCGGAGGAGAGCTCCGAGCCGTCGAACGCGACGGTGCCGCCGTCGTCGTCGTCGTACGGCAGCCCGACGGGGTGGAAGGGCCGCTCCCGCTCGAGGACCGCCCGGCCGAGCCACAGATCGGTGGCCATGACGAGGTGCCGCAGGGTCTGGGCGAAGGACCACTCGCCGTCGACCGACCTGTCGACCGTGCCCGCGGGCATCGCCGCGGCGCGCGCGGCCGTGGCCGCCCAGGTTCCCTCGAGGGCGGCCCACGCGCGCCGCAGCCCCTCCGGGTCGGCGGCCCGGCGCAGCTCGCGTCCGGGGAAGCGGCGGTCGAGCTCGGCGTCGACCAGTGGCACGACGTCGACGCCGTTGACGAGGAAGGTGCCGCCCTCCTCGAGCAGCCAGGGCGAGTCGACCTCCATCCCGGCGACGTCGCTGCCGCGCACGACGACGCCGGCCAGGTCGCAGCCGACGAAGCGCGACTCGCGCAGGCTGCGGCCGCGGAAGGTCCGTCCGCGCAGGCTCCCGGGCTCGGTAGCGTCCACCTCCCCACCCTGGCACGCGGGCGCGTCCGCCGGAAGTGTCCGGGGCCACGCCGCCTCGACGGGTGGGAGGAGGGGCGCGGGTCTACATTCACACCGGCCCACCCCCACCCGACAGGAGTCCCCGTGCCCGAGCCCACCAGCAGGTTCGTGCGCTACCGCTGGTGGGGACTCCTCGCCATCAGCCTCGGCGTCGCCCTCATCATCATGGACTCGACGATCGTCTCGGTCGCCGTGCCCGCGATCGTCGAGGACCTCGGGATCTCGAGCACGGAGATCCAGTGGGTGCAGGAGATCTACACGCTTCTCTTCGCCGCGCTCCTGCTCACCTGGGGACGCCTCGCCGACCGCTTCGGGCGGCGCAGGATCATGCTCACCGGGGTGGTCGTCTTCGTCGTCGCCAGCGTCTGCTGCGCCTTCGCGGGGAGCGGCGGGCTGCTCATCGCGGGCCGCGCGCTTCAGGGCCTGGGTGGCTCGATGATCCTGCCGACGACCCTCGCCCTGCTCAACGCCAACTTCCACGGCCGGGAGCGGGGGATCGCCTTCGCGGTGTGGGGCTCGACCATCGGCGGCATGGCGGCCTTCGGGCCGCTGGCGGGCGGCTGGCTCATCGAGAACGCGAGCTGGCGCTGGGCCTTTGGGATCAACGTGCCCTTCGGCATCCTCGTCGTCGCGGGCCTGCTCCTCTTCGTCGCCGAGTCCCGCGAGGTGCGGGACGGGCCCTTGCAGCGCCTCGACCTCGGCGGCGCGCTGCTGTCCGCCCTCGGCTTCGGCGCGCTCGTCCTCGGGCTCATCGAGGGCCGCACCTACGGGTGGTGGTCGGCCGAGGACGCGGCTCCCTTCGCCGTCGGGGGCCTGTCCCCGGTGCCGCTCGCCTTCGCCGTCGCCGTTGTGGCACTTGTCGCCTTCCTCCAGTGGGAGCGCGCCCGCGCGCGGGCCGGCAAGGGCGTCATCCTCGACCTGTCTCTCTTCCGCATTCCCTCCTTCGCCAACGGCAACGTCACGGCCCTCATCGTGAGCTTCGGGGAGTTCGGGCTCATCCTCTCCCTGCCGCTGTGGTTCCAGAACGTCCTCGGCTTCACCGCCTTCGAGGCCGGGCTCGCGCTCGTGCCGCTCGCCGTCGGCTCCTTCCTCGCGAGCGGCGCGGTGGCGGGGCTCTCGCGCCGGCTCGCGCCCGTCGTCGTCGTGCGGATCGGGCTCGGCCTGGAGGTCGCCGCGATCGCCGCGCTCGCGCTGCTCATCCGGCCCGACAGCAGTGCGTGGCTCACCTCCCCGGTCCTCTTCGTCTACGGCCTGGGCGTGGGCCTGGCGACGGCGCAGCTGACGAGCGTCGTCCTGGCCGACGTGCCGGTCGAGCGCAGCGGGCAGGGATCGGCCACCCAGAGCACCGCCCGGCAGACCGGGTCCGCGCTCGGCATCGCCGTCCTCGGCACCGCGTTCTTCACCACGCTGCGCACCGGCACGGAGAGCCGCCTGGCCGACGCCGTCGCGGCCGACCCGGGCATCGTGCCGCTCGTCGAGTCGGTGAGCGCGAGCTCGGGCGGCAGCATCGCGCGGCTCGCGGCCGACCCCGAGACGGCGTTCATCGCCGACGCCGCCCGTGCCGCGATGACCGACGGCGCCGCGATCGCGGGCTGGGTCGCGGCGGGCGCGCTCGTCGTCGGCCTCGTCTCGAGCCTGCGGATCCGACCGGCGGCGACCGCGGAGACGGCGCCGGCCCCGGCCCACGAGACGGCCTAGCGACGGCGCCGTACAGTCTCCGCGTGCACTTCACCGAGTACGACACCCGGCTGGCCACCTACGCGGTCATCGTCAACGAGGCCGGCGAGATCCTGCTCACCTGGTTCAACGGCGGCGACGGGGGCAGGCCGAGCTGGTCGCTCCCGGGCGGCGGCGTCGAGTACGAGGAGGCCGTCGAGGACGCGGTGGTGCGCGAGGCGTACGAGGAGACCGGCTACGACGTCGAGCTCGGGCCGCTCCTGGCCATCCACCACCACAACGCCCCGGCCGGCGGGCCCTTTTCCCGCCCCTACCGGTCCCAGCGCTTCCTCTTCCACGCCCGTGTCGTCGGCGGGCAGCTCGGGACCACCGAGGTGGGCGGGACGACCGACTTCGCGCGCTGGGTGCCGCTCGCCGACTTCCCGCTCGCCGAGCGGACGGCGGACATCGTCGAGCTCGCGGTGCAGCGGTTGGGGCGGCGCTGAGCGCTCAGTCCCCGAGGGCCCCCGGCTCGAGCGGCGGGCGTCCCCGCCGGTAGAAGGCCCAGGTGAGCAGCCACAGGACCAGCCCGATCGCGATGAGCCCGCCGGCGATCTGGTACTCGATCGTGTCCTGCGCCCACGGCCCGACGAGGAAGGCGCAGGTGACCGCCCCGATGTAGGGCAGCACCCGGGGCGCGTGGAAGTGCTCGCGGTCCACCGGCCGGCGCCGCAGCACGATCGCCGCGACGTTGACCACCGTGAACACCGCCAGCAGGAGCAGCGCCGTCGTGCCGCCCAGGGCGGTGATGGTCCCCTCCCCGGCCACCTGGGTGACGCCCCAGACGAGCCCGAAGGTGAGGAGCGTGGTGAAGACGATCGCCGCCCACGGTGAGCGGCGGCCGGGCAGCACCTTGCCGAGCAGCGGCGGCAGCACCTCGTGCTGGGCCATCCCGTAGATGAGGCGGCTGGCCATCATGAGGTTGATGAGCGCGGTGTTGGCGACGGCGAAGATCGACAGGAACGGGTAGATGGTGTCGACGGGCAGGTCGGGGGCGCCCCGGCGGACCACCTCGAGCAGCGGCGTCGTGCTGCCGGCGAGCTCACCGACGGGCACGACCGCGACGGCGGTGACCGACACGAGCACGTAGATGAACGCCGTGAGGCCGAGGCCGGTGAGCATGACCCGCGGGAAGATCCGCACCGGGTCCTTGGTCTCCTCGGCCATGTTGACGGAGTCCTCGAAGCCCACCATCGAGAAGAAGGCGAGCGCCGTCGCGGAGGTCAGGGCGAGGAAGACGGTCTTGTCCTCGCTCGTCTCGAAGACCATCGCGCGGCCGAGGTCGACGTTCCCCTGAGACATCGCCCAGAAGCCGATGAGGATGACGATGAGCAGGCCGGTGAGCTCGACGAGCGTGAGGACGACGTTGAAGGCCAGCGACTCGGCCACGCCGCGCAGGTTGATGAGGGCGAGCAGGGTGATGAAGGCCATCGCGATCAGCGTGACGGCGCCCGAGCCCCAGTCCAGGCCGAAGCCGATGATGACGTTCTCCGCGAGGAACTTCGCGGCCGTCGACGCCGAGGTGAGGCCCGAGCTCAGCACCGCGAAGGTGACGAGGAAGGTGAGGACGTGGACGCCGAAGGCCTTGTGCGTGTACAGCGCGGCGCCCGCCGCCTGCGGGTACTTCGTCACGAGCTCGAGGTAGGAGAAGGCGGTGACGGTGGCGACGGCGAAGGCGAGGAGGATCGCGGCCCAGCCGGCACCGCCCACCTCACCGGCGACCTCACCGGTGAGGGCGTAGACGCCCGTCCCGAGGATGTCGCCGACGATGAAGAGGAGCAGCAGCTTGGGGCCGATGGCCCGCTTGAGGTCCGGCTCGGTGTCGGCCGACGTCGAGGTGCTCATCCCACGTCCCTCCGGGGGCTCGGGCTCGTCCCCGCCGGACGGCTCGTGCGGGAAGGGTCGTCCCCGGCGCCCGGCCCCGCAACCCGAGCGGCTGCGGGGCCGGGCGGACGTCAGTGGCGGCCGGTGCGCATGGCGTCGCGCACGAGGTCGTGGATGTCGGTGTTGTCGCGTACGCCCACCATCGCGTCGGCGCCGGGTCCCTCGGCGCTCGCCGGGGTGGCGGCGCCGGTGTGCCCTCCGGTGGTCCAGTCGACCATGAAGGTGAGGTCCGTCCCGGCCAGCGTGAACGGACCCTCCTCGGCCTGCTCGCCCTCACCCGACTCGTCGCGGTCGTCGACGAGCTCGATCGCCAGCCCGCCGGTCTCGTGGTCCCCGACAACGACGATGAGCGTGTCCCGGTGGCGCGCGGCGAAGTCACGCGCCAGGGCGACGGTCTCGTCCAGTGCCTGGCCGGCGTCGATGACCTCCTGACCGTGCCCGTGGTGGGCCATCTCGTCGATGCCCTCCTCCTCGATGACGAGGAAGAAGCCGTCACGGTCCCGCGACAGGATGTCCAGGGCCTTGTCCGCCATGTCCCGCAGCGGCACGGACGGCTCGTAGAGCGGGGCCGCCGGGCCGACGTGCTCGAACATCTCCTCGTTCGCGAACAGGCCGAGGAGCTTGCCCCGGTCGGGTGCGTCCGCGAGCTCCTCCGCGGTGCTGACGTACCGGTAGCGCAGCTCCTCGGCGCGCTCCACGAGGTTGCCTGCCGTGCCCTTGCTCGCCTCAGTCGGGTCCGTCGGCGGGTTGTCGGACCACCGGCCCTCGTCGCCGGCCGGGTACCACCAGTCCTCCCCGCCGCCGAGGATGACCTCCACCCCGGTCTCCTCCAGGTACTGGCGGGCGATCTCGCTCTGGTTGCCGCGGTCGACCACGTGCGAGCCAAAGGCCGCCGGCGTCGCGTCGGTGACCTGGGATGTGGTGACCAGACCGGTGGACTTCCCGGCACGCTCGGCCCGCTCGAGCAGGGTCCGGACCGGGTCGCCGTCGAGGTCGACGGCGATGGCGCCGTTGTAGGACCGCACCCCGGTGGAGAACGCGGTCGCCCCGGCCGCGGAGTCCGTGACGACCTCCTCCGGGTCGGCCGGGTCGGTCTGCGCCCAGCCCTGGTAGCGCAGCTGGTTCATCTCCAGCTCGCCCTCGCGGCCGACGGTCGCGAGCCGGATGAGCTCGCGGTGGGCGATCCCCATGCCGTCCCCGACGATGAAGATGACGTTCTTCGCGCGGTCACGGTCGCGGCCGCGCTCGTGGTGCTTGTCGTCGCGGTCGTCATCGCCCCCGCTCGGGAAACCGGCCCCCACGCCGCCCGCCAGGACAAGGGCCAGTGCCGCGCCGGCCAGTCTCGTGCTTCGTGTACGCATCGTTGCCACACCCCCGGAGTCGCACCGCTCTCACGGTCACGCCCCCAGTGGTCATGACCGGGGCGGCTCCGGGGCCACCGTACGTCGGGCCCGGCCACCGCGCAGCGCGACGGCGGCCGGCTGCGCGGGTAGGGGCTCCTGCGGCCCTGGCGGAGCGGTGCGCACCTCGTCGTCCGAGACGGTGCTGCCAGGGATGTAGGTTCTCGGCCGAGCTGTCACAGAAGCAGGCCCCTGACCTGCGGCAGGACACGACGACGAGACCGGAGTCGTCTCACCATCTTGTCCGAATCCTCAGCGCTCGTGGACGCCTGCGGCGTCTCCAGGCGTCCGATCGCTAAGCCGGTCGTTGGGTATGAGGTGTCCAGGAGTGTCGGTTTTCCCGCCAAGGTCCCGAGATCAACGCTGTCCTATTGTTTGCCAACATCAGCGGTTTTTCCACACGCACGGTCGACATGCCGCCGGCAGAAACCCCTATTTGCGTACAGAACGTCTTCGTCTGGGTGACAGCTGAAGCGCTCCATGGCCGCCCGGGGATCGTGGATAAGTACATCGGTGACGAGGTGATATTCGTCTTCTCGACCGAGTTCGGTTCCGACCCAGGGGGGCACCCGCCGTGGGGCCGATACAGTGATGCCCGCCGAGCGCCTCGCACAAGCCCACGAGAACTCATCCTGCGCCGCGACCAGGACCAGCAGCGTCGCCAGGATTCACCCGGGCACGGCGGAGCGACCCGCGGCGGTCCGCAGCTGTAGCTGTGAGCACGCAAGGGAACAGCTGACGAAACTGCAGCCGATCGTGGATTATCGGCGCATCTCGTTACCGCGGGCGGGAGTGCAGCGTTCCGTGGCCAGGTGGCGGACCGGGACATATCGCCGGGGGGTGTGCGCAGCCGGCGGGTCGTATCTGATGCTACCGCTGCCGCGCACGAGCTACCCCGCTACCACCCCCGCCCTTCGATGTGCCAAGCCACGCGACGCACACGGCCATGAGTCCTACGGTCGCCAGCACGACGTCAACGGTCGATGCGCGATGTAATAGCGGGCGCGCCCACCACTCTATGTCTCCTTCCGGGCTCACCCCAGCGAATAGTAGGCAGCCGACATATGCAAGCAATACCGCCATGGCTGCGTAGAAAGATGACCAACGCGCGATACAACTCATAACACCGGCCACGATGGCGCCTGTTCGCAGGTCGGGGACAAAGCTCTCCAGTCCCTCACCGCGCATGAGATGAGACACGACCAGCAGGATGCCATTCAGCGAAAGAAGCACAGCCACAAACATGCCCCGGTAGGCTGTTATGAGACGAGGCGTCCTCTGCTCTAGTTCTAGGTCGCCCATCCCAACCGGAAATGCAATACACATTGCCAGCATCGTTGCGTGAATGGACCCGATATGTAAGGTGGTGGAAGGTCCTCTGAGTTGTGGCGTTGCGAATCCGCCGGCGATCAAAGTGAGTAAGACAGAAATCACGAGCGATCCAGCGGCGCTGACCACCAGTTGCCGCCGGATTGTCCAGACTAGAAGCCAACTACGCACAACGCTCCGCAGTCGCACTTTCGAGAGTCGACGCCAATTCCGCGCTCGTCATCCTATCGTTCGCCCGCTCGTACAGTGCCAATATGACCTCTTCGTACGCCTGGGCGTAACCGGCGGAGGCCTCACAATCGCCCAGCATTTCGCGCGTATACGCTGCTAGCATCTCGTTTCGTATTTGGTCAGCGCTAGGAGAAGGGTGAAAGAATTGTATTTCCTCGATTGGACTAGTCTCCGATGCGACGACGCCATACTGCACAAACCGCTTAGTGTCGACATCCAGGCCCTCAATGGCCGCCGCTGATTCCTGCCAGGCTTCCTCCCACAGGGGGAGAAAGCCTGCTTGGTCCCCCCACACGCATACCGCGTCTGAAGGTCCTCCACATTCAACTCCGCTTTGGTTGCGTTGTGCGAAGCCGTTCGGTGACCATCCCCATACAACAAGCAGGGCAGATAGTGAGGTAACTGCCATCGCCCCTACGAGTCCACCACGATTCGGTACGATCCGTCGTTGCCTCAAAGCTGTAGCGATGGCCGAAAGAATCAGTCCAGATACCGCCGCGCCAATGACGTATGCAACGAGTATTAGGATCGGTGCAGGGTTCGCGACCAGTGCCGGATGCCAAGACTGATCGATAAACGGCGCGACAATATGCTGCCAGCCCGGATGTGCGGATAGCGCTATGGAGCCACTCGAAAAAAGCGTAGCCGCGTAGGGGAGAGGGGCTATGACGAGCAGCCATATGCGGTTACGGAGGAGAACTCCTGCGAGCTGACCGAAGGCATAAGTGGCGGTGATCGAAGCGAACGAAAGGAGCGTAAGCGGCCACACAGAAGCAGTGGGAGGCGCGCCATTGAGCGTGGTCTGGGTGTACGTCGCAATCGAGGCAATCGTCATTCCAGACCACAGCCACACCAGGTCACCGATTGCTCGATAGAATGCGGTTGTGGATACCTTTTGCGCGCTCCGTCGGAAGAGTTTGAGTTCGTCGCTTCCCAGTTCGCTACCCGTTATGTAACCGGCCAATGTCGAAAGGCACCCGCCTACTGCGAAAGCGAACACGGTGAGGTACAGTGCAGTGTTCTGTGGACGCCCGACCCAGATTGAAGCGTCCGCAGACGACATGAATGCGATCACCGACCCAGCCACTGCAATCAATGTGGCGGAAAAGACTGCACGGGACGACGCGATGTGTAGGAAAACTAGCTTCGCTCTTGTCATGCGCGTGAATCCCCCTCTAAAAGTTCCGAGAGTACGACACGGTTTTGCGCTGGTGACGCTTTCAACTGTTTGGTGATGCGGCCTTCTTGCATAACATGGACCGTGGAATCAAAGCTATTCAGATCACTTTCCTCATGGGATGAGTGCACTACAATGGTGCCGCGAGAGAGTAGGTCGGCGACCAGTTCGCGCAGTCGATCCCTCGCGTGATAGTCAAGGCCTGAAGCCGGTTCGTCTAGGAGCATAAGGGACGGGTTGTGTGCATTCTCGATAGCTAGCCCGAGTCGTCGTTGCATGCCGCCGGATAGTCGACCTATTGGCTTGTGCTGGACCTCTTCTAGGCCTGCTTGGCGAATGAGCTCAGCGCTACGGCGATCTAGTGCACTTGCATGGACGCCGTGCAGCCAGGCGCCGTACTGCACAAAGGCTGCTGCTGAAGTGCGGCCTCTTAAGGTGTAATCTTGCCTCAAGTAGCCTGTTGGTGCGAGTTCCTGTCTGCCTCGTCCAGCGATGGGTAAATCGCGCCCATTAAACAGTAGTGTGCCTGTCTGGGGCCGCAAGAGTCCAGCCAAGATCTTCAAAAGGGTGGATTTGCCAGAGCCGTTGGCGCCAACTACAAGATGCAGTCCGCTGGACAACGTCAGCTGCTCTAAGCAGAGAGTGCTTCTATCGCGGCGCGCGTACGTGAATTGCAGGTTTGACGCGGACAGTGTGTGGTTCATGGCCTAGGTGTGCTCCTCAGTTCGTGACCGCGCGAGGCCATCGATGCGTCACCCCCCTTGAGTGCCGTCGCTGGGACGCGTCTTGCTGCCAGGGCGGGCCCCAGGATGCCTGAGGAGAGTCGCAAGCGGCGCTGTCGACGTTCGGACCGACAAGCATAGGACTGTAACGCGCGGTGCATGGTGGCGGCCCCGGAGCACCGTCGTGGGGGGCGTCGGGGGGTGCGGGCCCCTTGACAGTAGGCCTCCCTGCCGAGAGACTCACGGCAATAGGTGTCGATGACGACCGTTCGGGGGGACCTTCATGTGGCGGACTACGGTGCAGGCGGTGGCACGACTCATCGCATTGCCAGTGTTGGCAGTCGGGCTGGTGGCGACGCCTGGAGCGCATGCGGCGTTCAGTCTGGATAGCGGTCAGTACAACTACCAAGCGACGTTCGCTCAGACGGTGTTTGGGCCGACAACCGTCAATCTCAACGGAAGAGTCGACACGCGGTCACGGGCTTGGGTCAACAAGCCTTATCAAGCCGATTTTCGTCGTCACCGGACGCTACAGCCCACCCAGTCACTGATATTGACCAATGGCTCGGGTACCGCGACTATATCGAACTGGCGGAACATTAGCCTCGGAAGCCAGACAGTGTTCGGCAACTGGTACTCTTATGAAGGTAAGGGCACGGTCCGGTTCCAAGCGTTCAGCGCGAACTAGGCTATCTGGGTCGCGCCGGAGATCTCGCCTGCGCTCGGTCTGCCGGCTCTCTTGTCTGCATGAGCTCGTCTGAGAACCTGGCTCGTGCGCGATCATAGGGTGCCTATTTCGCCCCATTTTGGATCCCGGGTAAGTGGCGTTGGCTCCCGTGAGGTTGCTAAGCCAGTCTCGGGATATCCTTACCCGGGCTCAGGCTTACGAGCCACTGTGATAGCGAGTCGCGGCCTCCGGCATCCAGGTAGTCAGGGCGCGTGAGAGCATTCGAGCGCCGCAGAGGGACACAGCAGCGGCTGGGGGAGTGGCTGGCTGGGGCCCGCGTTGTTGCGGGGCACCGGGACCGGTGGTCGATCCCCAACCCGTCACCGGCGGCCGCAGTTCCCGCAGTTCGGCGTGCCTCGTCCACCGATAGCGATCCGTCCGAGCACCCCGCCATCGTTCGGTCACGATCCAGGGCGGCCGGTGAGTGAGCGCTGCCCGGTGACCGTCGTGATCGTCCTCCAACCCCGGGTGTGGCGCGGGGTGTGGGTTCAGTCGTCCGGCCACGGGGTAGTGGGATCGAGTGTGTGCCGTAGCACGGTGCGCGGGTCTTGCTCCGGGTCGTGATCGTCGTCGGGGGACTCGGGCACGCGGCCGCTGGAGAGGTATCGGCACAGGTGGGCCAGGTCCGTCCGGGTGTGCTCGCTGCCTCGTTCGGTGATGGGTGGCAGTTGGCCGCCGTGGGCCTCGAGCAGGGTGATCGCTTCGGCGATCGCGGTTGCCGGCCGGGGTGCTTGGGGCAGCGGGTCTTGCGGGCGGACGGTCTCGAGAGCCTGCCGGTTTCAAGTCGGTGCCCACGCCAGCGGTTCGCCGGTGACACCGGCGATGCGTGCGTAGATGCGTTCGAGCCGCTCCCAGTCCTCGACATCGAAAGCGGCTGCTGCCGGCGCGGGCTGCGGACAGTAGCGACGATCGGAGCCGGTGAAGGTTTCCCAGAACAGCCGGGTGAGCCGCCGGAGTTGGCGATCAGGCAGGTGCCAGCCCTCATCGCGGTCGGCTGCCTTGACGAGGGTGTTGAACTGTGCGTAGTCGGCGCCGACCGCGCGCCGGCGACGGTAGTTGATCGGCGGTCGCGTGGTGAGCAGGTCCCCATGGACCCCTTCGAGATCGGCCAGCAGCCCGGTGCGCCCCGGTGGCGAGGACAGGAACCGGTTGAGGCGGCCCGCCATCCACGCTGGCAGCCCCATGTCCACCGCGATCGCGCTCAGCGGGATCGGATTGCCGAGCTTGGCCAGGGCGATGGACAGCAACGCCCGGCTGTGCGGGCCAGCGATGGCGTCGTACTGCCCAAGCACGCCGGGCCAGAGCTGCTGGGGCAGGAGCCGCGAACCGAGCAGCGGGCCGGTGGGTGGCGGCAGGCGCGGGACCCGTGTGCCGGTGCGGAACGCCAATCGCGTGGCCACGCTCAGGTGCTCGGCCTCCTGACTGAGCGTGAGCGCGATCGCCGGGGCGCTACGCGGGCGCCGCCACGTGGTGCCGGTGAACGTGATGGGTACCCGGGCAGAGCCCGGTGCCAGCACCCCGCGTGCTCGACGCCGCGCGGCCGCCTCCACTGGGTCCGCGACGGACAGGATCTGGTGCGCGACCAGGACGCCATCGGGACCGGGATGAGCACCCGCTGACCCCGCCACCTCGGTGATGATCTCGAACGCGACCTCCAGGAGCTCACCAGCACAGAGCTCCAGGCCGCCGCTGGCGCGCACCGTGGCAGGGTCGCAGGTGGTCTGGTCGATGAGCTCCAGCAGCCAGGCCTGCGCCGCGACGACGCCCTGGTCGGCCGGCTCCGCGACGAGCAGGCGCAGATCGGTCTGGCACCAGTGCGCGTGCGTGCGCGCCTTGCCACGCTCGCCTTCCAGTCTCGAGGGGCAACGCCACGCCGGATGCGGCACACCGAGCCAGGACGGACGCGACCGCGGCCGATACCCGCACCCGGGGCACCGTTGGACCAGGGCGCACCGGTGGCGAACGCACACCCGGTGGACCACTGCCTGCCATGAAGCTGGCCACGCGGGAGCCTCACCCAGGCACAGCGGGCAGAACCCAGACCCGGGCGCCCTCGACGGCCGGGGTCGACGGAACCGCTCGAGATAGGCGGTGAACTCCACCTCGGCCGGAGCGGAGATCGCCGAACGCAGCCGGCCCGCCGGCTGCCCGGTGACGGCCGCCAACCCCTCGATCGGCCAACGGGAGGGCACCCGCGGGACCTGGTGGGACAGTTCCGGATCCGCCGCGATGAGCAGGTCCCGGGGCGCGACCCGGTAGCGACAGGCCAGGCGCGCAAGCCACGACGTGATGTGCTCCCCGGTCACGATCGGGACCGCGAACGGCCACGAGGCACGCCCCGGTAGCACCCGCAGGTCCCGCCCACCCACCGTCGCCGCGGACGGTCCGCCACTACGCGCCTCAGCTGACGCTGGCGAGGGTCTGGGCGGCATTGTCGATCGTGACGTTGTTGAGGAGGTCGGCGGTGATGGTCTCGGCGCCGGTGGCGATGGCCAGGTAGCAGGCCCGGTCCAGGAGGTTGGTCAGCGAGCCGATGCAGCCCTGGGTGCGCCGGTGCAACAGCCCGGCGTGGTCGGTGAGCATGCCCGGACGCGCATCGGCGAGGAGCAGGTGCTGCTCGAGCGCTGCCAGCAACGATGTCCAGGCGCGGGCTCCGGGGGTGGTGGTGATGGTGAAGGGGGCGACCTGGCAGCGGGTGGCGCGTCGGGAGGTCTGGGCGTAGGCGGCGTCCTCACCCAGGAGGCCTTCGTCGAAGAACCGCTTGTGGTGCAGGCGGACCCCGACGTAGAGGAAGGTCACCGGCATCTCGTTGGCCAGGCCCTTGAGGTGGTTGGAGACCTCCTGGCCGTTGCGGTGCTTGAAGTCGATGAAGTGCATGTCGTCGATGACGATCACCTGGGTCTGGCAGGACTGCACGCAGTCAACCGCCAGACCCCCGAGCTCGGCGCGGGTGGCACGGGTGGCGGCGGGGTGGCCGTAGAAGCGCAGCAGCTTGAGGTTCAGGCCCTTGAGGGTGGTGCCCGCGCTGAGCGGCAGGTAGGCCACCGGCAGGCGCTGATGACCCTCGGGGGTGTGCGGCCCCAGGCGGCGAATGATCTTGCGGTGGAAGTCGCGGGCGTAGCGGGTAGCGATAGTGGTCTTGCCCAGCGCGGGGGCGGCGTCGATGACGACGGCGCCGCGCAACTTGTCACTGTCGCGCCGGTTGGAGGCCATCACCTGGTCGATCACGCCGTAGGCGCCCGTGAGCTGGGCGGTATGCACGGTCGGCGGGTTGGCGTTCCACACACCCCGGGCCTCGTTGTAGTCCTCGAGCTCCTCCGAGCCCATCCGCGCCATCTGCGCCCGCGAGAGCAGCCCGAGCGGCTCGCGCGGGGCGGCGTGGACGAACGCGTCCCACCCCTGCTTGGTCGCCAGGTTGTACCGGACCGGCGCGTTCGCCCGGAGCCAGGCCGCCCACGGGTTCATTCGTCGAACACCTCAAAGACCTCCTCGTCGGGATGCTCGGCGTAGTACCGCTCGAACACATCCAGGTCATCGCTCACCTGCGGTTGGGCGCGGCGGCGCTCCAGGTGGGCGAGCAGATCGATCACCCCCGGAGTCGAGGCCACCTCCGCCGGCGTCGAGCCGCCGCCCGGCTCGCTGGTGGGTTGGGTGGCCAGGCGGCGGGCGAGATTCTGCTCCCGCCGACTCGTGACCGCGCCCTTGCTGTACCGGTCGAGCAGGTCTGCCAGCGCCCCACCGGGGTCGACGTGCCGGTCGCTCTTCAGGCTCAAGCCCCGGGTGTAGGCCGCCGCCTCGGCGCTGAACGGCGCCTGGAGCCCCGGGGCGTGCTCCCAGACCAGCTCGTGCCACTCGCGGGTGTCGGGGTCGCGGAAGAAGACGGTGCGCACGTCGTCGCGGTCGACCATGATCGGCCATCGGCCCGGGTGGGCGCCGCCGTAGGTCGACTTGACCCCGCGGTGCAGGTTCAGCCCGGGCCCGTCGTAGCGGCGCCCGTCGATCTCCACGCCGTAGTGCTGGATGGTGCGCCAGGCGACGTCGAGGAACTCCATGCGCAGGTCCTGGCTCGCCGGCAGCCGCAGCACCCCGGCGGCGGCCATCCCGCGGGCGAACATCTCCGCCGGAGAGAGTTCCACGTGGGGTAGCCGCGGGTCGCACAGGCCCTGATGCGGGGTGTGGTGGTAGATCCCGACCCACTCGCGGATGATCGCCTCGAGCTCGGAGACGTAGTAGAACGCCTCGGTCTCCACGTCTTTGCCGCGGGAGTAGACGTCGGGGCCCTTGTAGGCGGGCAGGTGCTCCAGGAGCTGCTGGCGCAAGGTACGGAAGAACCGCTCGATCGTGGGCTTGTCCGTCGGCTTGTGCGGTATCGCGGGCTGGATGTTGATCCCCAGGCGGTGGCACACGGCCTTGGTGTGCTCCGCGAGGTAGACCTTGCCGTGGTCGACCACGATCGTGTCCGGCAGGGCGCCGGTGGCCAGCGTGATCAGGTTGTCCGGGACGCCGACGTACGGCGCCGGCACCTCGTCGGCTGGGGCCGGCCCCCACTGCTGGGGAGTGGCCACCTGGAAGAGGACTGTCGCGACGTCCTGCGCTTTGGTCGAGACCGCGCGCAGCGCCAGACCAAGGATGCATCGGGAGTGCAGGTCCATCGCGACCGTCAGTTCGGTGTTGAGCCACCGCCCGGTGATTGGTTCCATCGCGAAGACGTCCAGGCGGGTGGTGTCCAGGACGACGTACTGACCGGGTCGGTCGGCCCGCAGCCGCCCCAGCACGCCCTGGGGTCGCTCGGCCACCGACCGTCGCTGCTTGGCCGCGCCGAAGGTGTAGCGGCCCTTGTCCAGCTCCCGAATGCGCAGGTACGCGACAGATCGGGAGGGGAGAGCTGCCTGCGGGTGCTGGGCGAGGAAAAGGGCATCGGTCTTGCGCAGGACCGACTTGATCGTCGGGTTCGAGAGGTCGCGATAGCCCTGGAGAACCTCGAGGCATGCGACGTCCCACTCCGGGTCGACCGTGGGCCGACGCGGCTGGAGCCGGCGTGTGTCGACCAGGCCGATGAGTCCCTTTTCCGCGTACCGCTGCCCGCGGCGGTAGGCCGTGCGAAGGGAGATCCCGAGCTCCTCCGCCGCGGCCTGGTACCGGTCGTTGGCTGGAGTCTCGGAAGGGGCGAGGACGAGTTCGTCGAACACCGTCGCCTGACGTTCGACCTCGGCCCGCTGCTTCGAGCTCAGCGCCGCGAGAACGATCGCGTCCAGCTCCGTGTCGGTGTGCTGGACGGCCCGATAGTCGAGCGACTCGGCGGCGCCGACCAGCGAGGGCGCATGCACCTTCCTGAAGTGGTCGCCCGAACGCAGCATCACGCCGTCGCCGTCGTGCTCGACCACCGTCCAGGCGCTTCCCTGGTACCAGAGTCGGGCGCCGACCGAGACGTCCAGGCTCTCCACGCTCATGCCGCTGCTCCTACCGATGGGCTCAGGATCGTCTCGGTGTTCAAGGGCCGGCGGAGATTCAGCGTGATCTCGCCGGACCACACGCATGCCGCGACTGCCACTCGCCAGGAGGTGTCCTCGTAGGTCCCAGGCCTACGGGCAAGCGCTTCGCCAAGGGTGAGCACCTCGCCGCACAAGGTTGCCCGTGCCTGATCGAGGTAGCCGTCTGGCAGCCGGGCCCCACGGCGCCCGATGGCCAGTGCCTTGACGTTACGCAGCACCGTGGCGTCGGCGCCGGAGAAGACCTCGTAGCGCCAGCCCTTGTCGCGGCACAGCGTCCGTGTCCAGTCGAACTGGGCCCTGACAGCTGGCTTGTCGAGGAGGGCGGCCGGCTTCACATCGACCAGGGTGACCTTGCGGTCCTCATGGAGCAGGAGGATGTCGGGCACGTGCGAGCGCTGGGCGGCACCGTCGCGCGCAGCGATCTGGAACGGCTGCGTGCAGATTCCCACCACCGTTGGGTCAAAGTCCGCCAGCCACAACCGGTCCAGCTCCAGCAGGCTCTCGTAGACGAGCGTCCGATGGATCGTGGCCGCCCAGAACACCCCCGGATAGCTGCGCTGCCCCCGGTAGGTCGGAGGGACCCGAACGGGGAGACCGTCGATGATCAGATCGGCGCGCGCTTGCTCCCACGTCGTCGTGACGTCGTCGCCGGCGACGTTGCAGTACCGCAGGGTGACACCGCGCACGCCCACGTGCTCATCGTGGCCCACTGACAGATAGATGGGACTACTGACACGCCACTGTCAGATAGGTGGGACTACTGCCAACTTCGGCGGAACCTACAAGGGAGCAGCGGTCGACGTCCAGGCGCCGTCGGGAATGAATCCTGAACTAGTGAGGTTGAGCCACGTAGACTCAAGTTCGCACCCGCCGAGTTGACATGTCGGCGACGACGCGCAGACTTGAGTGTGGATGACTCAAGGGCCGGAACCTCCCGACCCGCGCACTAGGACAGGAGAACGACACATGGCACGAGCGGTCGGAATCGACCTGGGCACCACCAACTCCGTGGTGTCCGTCCTCGAGGGTGGCGAGCCCACCGTGATCGCGAACGCCGAGGGTGCTCGCACGACGCCGTCGGTGGTCGCCTTCAGCAAGTCCGGCGAGGTGCTCGTCGGTGAGGTCGCCAAGCGTCAGGCGGTGACCAACGTCGACCGGACCATCACCTCGGTCAAGCGTCACATGGGCACCGACTGGACCACCTCGATCGACGACAAGAACTACACCGCGCAGGAGATCTCCGCGCGCGTCCTCGGCAAGCTCAAGCGCGACGCCGAGCAGTACCTGGGCGAGACGGTGACCGACGCGGTCATCACGGTCCCCGCCTACTTCAACGACGCCGAGCGTCAGGCGACGAAGGACGCCGGCCAGATCGCCGGCCTCAACGTCACGCGCATCGTCAACGAGCCCACCGCCGCTGCCCTGGCCTACGGCCTCGAGCGCGGCAAGGAGGACGAGCTCATCCTCGTCTTCGACCTCGGTGGCGGCACCTTCGACGTCTCCCTCCTGGAGATCGGCAAGGACGACGACGACTTCTCCACCATCCAGGTGCGCGCCACCAACGGTGACAACCGCCTCGGTGGTGACGACTGGGACCAGCGGGTCGTCGACTGGCTCGTCACCCAGGTGAAGAACAAGGACGGCATCGACCTGTCCAAGGACAAGATCGCCCTCCAGCGCCTGCGTGAGGCGGCCGAGCAGGCCAAGAAGGAGCTCTCCTCGACGACGAGCACCAACATCTCGCTGCAGTACCTGTCGATGAGCGAGAACGGCCCCATCCACCTGGACGAGAAGCTCACGCGGGCACAGTTCCAGGAGATGACCAAGGACCTCCTCGACCGCACCAAGGCCCCGTTCCAGGCCGTCATCAGCGACGCCGGGATCAAGGTCGCGGACATCGACCACGTCGTCCTCGTCGGTGGCTCCACCCGGATGCCCGCCGTCACGGACCTCGTCAAGGAGCTGACCGGCGGCAAGGAGCCCAACAAGGGCGTCAACCCGGACGAGGTCGTCGCCGTCGGCGCGGCCCTCCAGGCCGGCGTCATCCAGGGTGACCGCAAGGACATCCTCCTCATCGACGTCACGCCGCTGTCCCTCGGCATCGAGACCAAGGGCGGGGTGATGACCAAGCTCATCGAGCGGAACACCGCCATCCCGACCAAGCGCTCGGAGGTGTTCTCCACCGCCGAGGACAACCAGCCCAGCGTTCTCATCCAGGTCTTCCAGGGTGAGCGCGAGTTCGCCCGGGACAACAAGCCGCTGGGCACCTTCGAGCTCACCGGCATCGCCCCGGCGCCCCGCGGCATGCCGCAGGTCGAGGTCACCTTCGACATCGACGCCAACGGCATCGTCCACGTGTCCGCCAAGGACCGTGGCACGGGCCAGGAGCAGTCGATGACCATCACCGGTGGCTCGGCCCTGCCCAAGGACGAGATCGACCGCATGGTCAAGGAGGCCGAGGCGCATGCCGCCGAGGACAAGCAGCGCCGCGAGGAGGCCGAGACCCGCAACACCGCCGAGCAGCTCGTCTACTCCACCGAGAAGCTCCTGACGGACAACGCGGACAAGCTCCCCGAGGACGTCTCCAGCGAGGTCCGCTCCGCCGTCGACGACCTCAAGAAGGCTCTCGAGGGCGACGACGTCGCCGAGATCACCGCCAAGCAGCAGGCGCTGACGACCGTCTCGCAGAAGATCGGCGAGGCCCTCTACGCCCAGCAGCAGAGCGCCCCGCAGGACGCTCCCGCCGCGGGTGAGGCGCCGTCCGGCACGGACGAGGACGTCGTCGACGCCGAAATCGTGGACGAGGACGAAAACAAGTGACCGCGGAGAACCCCCAGGCACAGGGCCCGCCGGAGGGCGACGAGATCAAGCCCGTCGTGCGCGACAGGCGCCGCATCGACCCGGAGACCGGGAAGGTGCGCGAGCCCGCCCAGGACGCGCCGGAGGAGGCGCCCGCCGCGGAGGCCGACCAGCCGCAGGACGGCGCCCTCGCGGCCGCCAAGGCGGAGGCCGCCGACCTCAGCGACCAGCTCGCCCGGCGCAACGCCGACCTGTACAACCTCCAGCAGGAGTACAACGGCTACGTGCGGCGCTCCAAGGCCGCTGCCTCCGAGCAGCGCGCCGCGGGGCAGGCCGAGGTGGTCGAGGCGCTCCTCGGCGTCCTCGACGAGATCGAGCTGGCCCGCCAGCACGGCGACCTCACCGGCCCGCTCGGCGCGACCGCCGAGAAGCTCGAGTCGACGCTGGCGCAGCGCTTCGGCGTCGAGCGCTTCGGCGCCCCCGCCGAGGAGTTCGACCCCGAGCTGCACGACGCGCTCATGAGCACGCCGGACCCGGAGGCGACGTCCACGACGATCGCCCAGGTCATGCAGCCCGGCTACCGAGTGGGCGAGAAGGTGCTGCGCGCTGCGCGCGTGGCCGTGACCAGCCCCGAGTAGCAGGCACGCACGGTGCCGGCCGCGCCCCCGCGCGCGGCCGGCACCGCCCCACGACACGACGACGAAGGAGGTGAGGCCCGGTGACCGGCCAGGACTGGATCGAGAAGGACTTCTACAAGACGCTCGGCGTCTCCAAGGACGCCGACGGCGCGACGATCAAGAAGGCGTACCGCAAGCTCGCCCGGGACCTCCACCCCGACCGCAACCCCGGTGACGCCTCCGCCGAGGGGCGCTTCAAGGAGGTCGGCGAGGCCTACTCAATCCTCTCCGACCCCGAGCAACGCAAGCAGTACGACGCGATCCGCGCGATGGCCGGGGGCGGCGCACGGTTCTCCGCCGGCACCGGCGGTCCCTCCGGCGCGGCCGGCTTCGAGGACCTCTTCGGTGGGATGTTCGGCGGCGGCGGCACCGGAGGTGGCCGCACCCGTTTCTCCACCGGTGGTGGCGGCGGCTTCGAGGACATCCTCCAGGACATGTTCTCCGGCGGCGGGGGCGGGGGCTTCGGCTCGCGCCGCACCACGCAGCGCGGCGGGGACATCACGACGAGCGCGACCCTGCCCTTCCGCAACGCGGTCGAGGGCTCCACGGTTCAGCTCACCACCAACGGCCGGTCGATGAACGTGCGCATCCCGGCCGGCGTCAGCGACGGCCAGAAGATCCGCCTGCGCGGCAAGGGGCAGCCCGGTCGCGGCGGCGGTGAGCCCGGGGACATGGTCGTCACCGTCCACGTCGAGCCGCACCCCGTCTTCACGATGGACGGCCTCAACCTCAAGGTCACCGTGCCGGTGACCTTCGCCGAGGCCGCGCTCGGCGCGACCATCGACGTGCCCACCCTCTCCGGGGAGACGGTGCGGCTCAAGGTACCCGCCGCGACGCCGTCGGGACGGACGCTGCGTGTCAAGGGCCGCGGCATCGACACCCCCAAGGGGACCGGCGACCTGCTCGTCACCGTCCAGGTGGCCGTCCCCACCCACCTGCCGGCTGACGCCCGCAAGGCCGTCGAGGCCTTCGCGGCCGCCACGAGCGGTGAGGACCCGCGCGCCGACCTCAGGGCCCGCGCGACACGCTGAGTCCGGAGAGGAGGACGTGATGGACATCGACGACGACGCACCCCTCTACGTCATCTCCGTGGCCGCCGAGCTCGCGGGGATGCACCCGCAGACCCTGCGCCAGTACGACCGCCTCGGCATCGTCATCCCCCAGCGCGCCCGCGGGCGGGGTCGGCGCTACTCGCGGCGGGACGTCGACTCCCTGCGCGAGGTCCAGCGGCTGTCCCAAGACGAGGGCATCAACCTCGCCGGGATCCGCCGGATCATCGAGCTCGAGCGCGAGCTCGACCGGACCCGTGACGAGCTCCAGCGGCTGCGCGCCTTCACCACGGCGCGCGTCTTCGCCGCCGACCCCTCCGGTGAGGTGAGCGAGCTCGCGCCGGGCCGGCGCCCGCGCCGCTCCGGCGGCGCCCTCGTCATCTGGCGCCCGCCCTACCGCGGCTGAGCCGCCTCGCGGGGGACTGGTCAGGGCGGCCTGCCGGGAGGACACTGGGCCCGAGGGGCTCGGGAGGGCGCCATGACCGGTGGGACAGCGGCACGGTTGCGGATCGGCGACGCGCACGACGTCGAGAGCGCCGCCCGTGCGCTCGCCTCCGGCGCCTTCGTCGTCCACGTGTTCGCCAACCTCTACGCGCTCACCACGCGCGGCGACGCGCCGACCGTCCACGCCGCGAACGAGTTCAAGGGCCGCCGACCGGGGCAGGTCGGGAGCGTGACGACGACGCCCGCTCGTCTCACCGGCCTCGTCGACCTCGCGCGGCTGCCCGGCGGCCTGCGGGCGGACGACGTCCTCGGCGCGGTCGACGAGCTGCTCTGCCTCGGCCCCCTCGGATTCCGGGCCCCCGCCGCCGCCCACGTCCCCGACCACCTCACCGCCCGCGACGACGCCGGCCGCTGGGTCCAGGTCATCGTGCCCGGCTACCGGTGCCCGTCCAACGTGTTCCTCGCGCGGAGCCTGCGGCTGTGCGCCACCGACCACCTCCACATCACCTCGGCGAACCGCTCGCACCACCTCACCGGGGCCGAGGAGGAGCCGCCGCACCACCGGGCGTCCGCCATCCGCGACGAGCTCGGCGCCGATCCGCGGGTCGTGGTGCTCGAGCACGACGACGAGGCCGCCGCCCTGCTGCAGTACCCGCAGCACGCCCCGATGTCGACGACCGTCCTGGGTCTGCGCCCCGGGCTGCCGGGCCGCACGCTTACCCTGGAGCGGCTCGGATCCCTTCCCGCGGACGCGGTCCGCACCGTCCTTGCTCGCCACGGGCTCACCCTCGCCGTCCCGACCGGTCTGCGCCCGCTCACCCAGCGCGTCTACTGACCGGGCCGGTGGCTCCCGCCTGCCCTACCGCGGCCGGGCCGGTCCCGGCACACTGGGGCCATGGCCGACGAGGAGCTCCTGCGCCGCCTGCACGCCACGGGCGTGGCTCTCGGACGCCCGCCCGAGCCGATCCCCGAGGCGGACCCCTGGGAGCCCGAGGACCCCCTCGACGCGCACAGCCCCGTCGTCGTCGTCTTCCCCGGCCCGCCGAACCTGCACGTCCACCTGCACGACGACGGTGAGGACGCCGTCCACCTCGACACCTACGTCACCTTCGACGTGCCCCGACGCCACACCGTCGCCGTCGTCACGGCGCTGCTGTCGAAGGAGGGCGTCTACACGCGGGCGCCCCGCGGCGTGCTCGGCGTGCTCTCCCGGCGGTTCGGTCTCGAGCTCCTCGACGAGGTCGCCGTCGACGTGCCGGGGGCGACCTACACCCAGGCGGTGCCCTGGGTCCCGACCAGCCCGCTCAACGGCTGGATCGCCGGTCTGCCTCGACGGTCCTGACCGCTCACCTGGCATGCTGGTGCTGCCCACCGACGCCAGAAGGAGCCGAGATGACCGCGAACGACGGCGGACCTGACGAGCCACGCTACGGCCGGCGCCTGCCCGAGGGGCAGCGGCCTCCGTCCTACGGCCAGAATGACGCCGGCCAGCAGTCGGGCGGCTACGGCCAGCAGGGTGGCGGTTACGGCCAGCAGGGCGGTGGCTACGGGCAGCAGCCCGGCCAGCCCGGGGCGTACGGCCAGCAGCCCGGCTACGGACAGCAGCCCGGCTACGGCCAGCCGGGGTACGGCCCACCCGGCGGGTACGGCTACGGGCCCGGCCCGAGCGGGCCGCAGCCCAAGCGCACCGGCCCCATCGTCCTCATCGTCCTGTCGGCGATCGCCATGGTCGCCGCACCGATCATCGGCTTCTTCATCGGCATCGCGTCGGTCGTCGACTCGCTCGAGGGCGTCGTGGACGGTGCCCAGGTCACCAACGGCCGGTCCACCGACCTGCAGGCCGACACCGACTACGTCATCTACTTCGGCACCTCGTCGGTCGACCCCAGCCAGATCGAGTGCACGGTCACCGGGCCTGGCGGCCAGACCATCGCCACGGCTCCGGACACCCTCGGCCTCGACGTGCCCGACTCCGCCATCGGCCTCGGTTTCACGACGGCGCAAGCCGGCAGCCACACCTTCGACTGCGACCTGCCGCAGGACGCCGGCTCGGCCCTCACCATCGGTCCGCCGCTCGACATCTCCGACCTCACGAGCATCGGGGTCGCCGTCCTCGTCGGCCTGGCGATCGGTTTCGTCGCCTTCATCCTCCTCATCGTCGGCATCGTCTGGCTCGTGCGCGTCAACAAGCGCATCCGCACCGGCCAGTACTGACCCGCGAACGACGGCAGCCGGCCCTCAGCTCGCGCTGGGGGCCGGCTGCCGTCGTCCTGAGGCTTCTCAGCCGTCCAGGCGCTGCCAGAGGAACTCGTGGGCCAGGGCCTGCATGAACGCGGCCTGCGCGTTCGTCGCGGCGCCGCCGTGGCCACCCTCGATGTTCTCGTAGTACGTGACGTCCTTGCTCGCCTCGGCCATGAGCGCCATCATCTTGCGCGCGTGGCCGGGGTGGACGCGGTCGTCGCGGGTGGACGTCGTGAAGAGGACGGGCGGGTGCCCGTCGGCCGGGTCGAAGCGGTGGTAGGCCGAGAAGGTCCTGATGAACTCCCACTGCTCAGGGTCGTCCGGGTCGCCGTACTCGGCCATCCACGAGGCGCCCGCGAGCAGGTGGCTGTAGCGCTTCATGTCGAGCAGCGGCACCTGGCAGACGATCGCCCCGAAGAGCTCGGGGTAGCCGGTGATCATGTTGCCCATGAGCAGGCCGCCGTTGGATCCGCCCTGCGCGCCGAGGTGCGCGGGGTCGGTGACGCCGCGCGCCACGAGGTCACGTGCCACGGCGGCGAAGTCCTCGTAGGCGCGGTGACGCTTCTCCTTGAGCGCGGCCTGGTGCCAGCGCGGCCCGTACTCCCCGCCGCCGCGGATGTTGGCGACGACGTAGGCCCCGCCCCGCGCGAGCCAGGCACGGCCCACGGTGGCCGAGTACGCGAGCAGCCGGGGGATCTCGAAGCCGCCGTACCCGGACAGGAGCGTCGGCAGCGGACGCACCACCTCGTTGTCGGCCACCGGGGTGGGGGACACCTGGAAGTACGGCACCCGGGTGCCGTCGTCGGACACGGCGAAGTGCTGCTCGACGTGCAGGCCCTCGGTGTCGAAGAAGGCCGGCAGCGCCTTGAGCGGCTCGAGGCCGACGACGCCGCCGCCCGCGTCGAGGTCCAGCCGGGCGAGCGTCGTCGGGGTGAGGAAGCCGGTGACGGTGAGCCACAGGGCGTCGGACTCGTCGCGGTCGACGGCGCCGACGGCGATCGTCGCCAGCCGCGGCGCCTCCCAGCCGGTCCCGGCGGAGGCGAGGTCGAGCGGGCGCCGCTGCCAGGTGCCGTCGGTGGGGGTGAGGACCTCGAGCCGGTTCGTCACGTCGTCGAGGACGTTGAGGACGAGGTGGTGGCGGGTCCAGCTCGCCCCGACGAGCGCCGTCGACTCGGTGGGCTCGTAGAGGACCGCGAAGTCGCGGCTGCCGGCAAGGAAGTCGTCCAGGCGGATGGCGAGGAGCCCGCCGCCGGGCAGGACGCGGCCCTCGACCTCCCAGTTCTCGCGCAGCTCGACGGTGAGCCACTCGCGGTGGAGGTCGGGCTCCGCGGAGCGCGGGACGTCGATGCGGGTGAGCTCGCCGCCTGCGAGGAGGTACATGTCGGAGTCGTAGAAGGCGCGCGCCCGCCACACGATGTCCCGCTCGAAGCCCGGCGTGAAGTCGTGGCCGGCACCGATCGACATGTCGGTGTGCTCGCCGGCGAAGACCTCCGGGGCGTCCGCCAGCGCGGTGCCCCGCTCCCACCGGCGCACCGTGCGCGGGTAGCCCGAGGGCGTCATCGAGCCCTCCCCGACGTCCGTGTAGGCGTAGACGACGTCCCCGGAGCTGTCGGCCCAGCTCAGCGCGCCCTTGGACTCCTCGCGGACGAAGCCGTCCTCGACGAAGGTCTTGGTCACGAGGTCGAACTCACGGGTGACGTCGGCGTCGGCGCCGCCGCGGGACAGCGCGACCAGGGCCCGCTCGTAGGCCGGGCGCAGCACCTGCGCGCCGTGCCACACCCAGCTGACGCCCTCCTCGGCCGCGAGCGCGTCGACGTCGAGGAGCACCTCCCACTCCGGCTCCGCGGTGCGGTAGGACTCCCAGGTGGTGCGCCGCCACAGCCCACGCTCGTGCTCGGCGTCGGTCCAGAAGTTGTACAGGTGCTCGCCGCGCTGGACGACGGCGGGGATCTTCTCGGTCGAGTCGAGGACCTCGAGGATCTCCTCGCGCAGCTGCGTGAAGCGCTCGGTCTCCAGGGCGCTGACGGCCCGCTCGTTGTGGGCGCGGACCCAGTCGAGCGCGGCGTCGCTCTCGACGTCCTCGAGCCAGGCGTGGGGGTCGGTGGGGGAGTCTGCAGTCATGGGCACATCCCATCACGCGCGCCGACGGCCGGACCCCGCGAGGGGGCCCGGCCGCCCGCGGGTCACTCGTTGCCGAGCTTCTTGTCCGCGGCGTCCTGCGCGCTGTCGATCTTGTCGCTGTGCTTGCCACCCGTCTTGGCGTCAGCGGCGTCGCCGGCCTTGTCGAGCGCGGCGTCGCTCTTCTGCTCGTCGCCCAGGGCGTCCTTGGCCTTGTCACCGATCCCCATGCTCAGTCCCCTCTCGTCTGCGCCGCCGGGTGGCGGCTGGTGCTCCACAGTGCGCCCGCCCGTCCCTGCCCGCAACGGGAGAGCGCCGCCGCGCGGGCGCCGCGACGATGGGCCGGTGGTGGACGACGACGCAGCGGGGCCGCCGTACTCGCCCGCGACGACGCCCCCTCGCGCCGGCCGCGCTCACTGGCTGCGGCTGGAGCTCGGCCGTGTCGATAGCCTCGGATGATGAGTGACATCCACGAGCTCAGCGCCCTCGACCTCGCCGCCGCCGTCCGCCGCGGTGAGCTCGACCCGCGCGACGTCGTCGACCACACCCTCGAGCGGGCCGGACGGCTGGGCCCGGCCGTCGGCGCCTTCGCCCACCTCACCCCTGGCCTCGCCCGCGAGCAGGCCGCCGCCGCCACCCGCCGGCTGAGCGACGGGGGAGAGCTGCCGCCCTTCCTCGGCGTCCCCGTCCCGGTCAAGGACCTCACCATGGTCGCCGGCCAGCCCTTCGAGGCCGGCAGCGCGGCCCTGCGCGGCTACGTCGCCCCCGCCGACGACGGCGTGGCGGTGCGCCTGCGCGAGGCCGGCACCCTCATGGTCGGCAAGACGACGACGCCGGAGCTCGGGCTGCCGTCCTACACCGAGCCCGACGTCGCACCACCGGCCCGCAGCCCGTGGGACCCGCGCCGCAGCGCGGGCGGCTCCTCCGGCGGGGCAGCGGCCGCCGTGGCCGCCGGCATCGTCCCCGCCGCGCACGCGAGCGACGGCGGCGGCTCCATCCGCATCCCCGCCGCCGCGTGCGGGCTCGTCGGGCTCAAGGCGAGCCGCGGGCGGGTGTCGAAGGGGCCGTTCGGGGTCGACGGCGCCGGCCTCACCGTCGACGGCGTCGTCACCCGCACGGTGCGCGACACCGCCGCCTTCCTCGACGTCCTCTCCGAGCCGTGGCCGGGGGACCACTACCTCCTCCCCGGGCCGCGCTCCTCCTTCCTCGCGGCCTGCGGGCACCGGCCGCGCGAGCTGCGCATCGGCGTCCTCACCCGGCCGATCAACGTCCACGAGGCGCCGGTGCACGAGACGTCCCTCGCCGCCGTCGACCGTGCCGTGCGGCTGCTCGAGGAGATGGGGCACGCGGTGACGACGACCCAGGTGCCCTTCAGCCCCGAGGAGTGGGAGCACTTCACCCCGCTGTGGGCCGTGGGGGCGCTGTCCGCCCCGGTCCCGCCCGAGGCCGAGGAGCTGCTCGTGCCCCTCACCCGGTGGATGCGCGAGCAGGGACGGCAGTACTCCGGGCTCGACTACGCGGCCGCCGTCGCCGCGGTCCAGCGCCTGGCCCGCTCGGCGGCCGAGGTGTGGCGCGACCTCGACGTCGTCCTCACCCCGGCGCTCGCGACCCCTGCCCCGTTCATCGGGGGCATGCGCGACGACGCCGACCCGGCGGCGGACTTCGAGGCGCAGAAGGCCTTCACGCCGTGGACGAGCCCGTGGAACATGCTCGGCGCCCCGGCGATCACCATCCCGCTGCACCGCGCCGAGGTCGACGGCGTCACGCTGCCGGTCGGCGTCCAGCTCGGGGCCACCCGGCTCGGCGACGAGGAGCTGCTCCTCGGCCTGGCCGCGGCGCTCGAGGAGGCCGACCCCTGGCCGACGAGCCCGGTCGAGCCGGTCTGAGCCGGGCGCTGCGGAGACCGGCTCCGGATCCCGCCACAAACGCTGGGCGGCCGGTGGGAAACGCCGGCGACACGCCGAGCGGGTGTTGTCATAGGCGTCGCTTGTGGCGGGATCCGACAGGGTGGTGTCTGACGCGTCAGTCCGGCGGCTCCACCGGGGGCGGGCCGGGGGACTCGCTGGGCGGCTCGACGGACGGTGCGCTCGGCGGCGCGGTGGGCGGCTGCCCGGGAGGCGGCGGGTCCGCGAGCGGTGCCGCGGGCTCCTGCGAGGGCAGGGGCTCACCGGGCGGGACGGCGGGCCCGCCGGGACCGGGGCCCGGGGGAGGGAGTGTCGACATGATCGTGGCTCCTTCGGTCGGTGCTCGTACCTCCGAGCGTGCGCCCGGCGGCGGCCCGCCGCATCTCGTCACGACCGGGAGACGGTGCGCACACAGACTTGAGCGGAATAGACTCAACCCTGCGGCGTTGACCTCAGTGGAACCCGAACTCACCCGGAGGATTCGATGGACAAGCTGACCACCAAGTCGCAGGAGGCGATCGCCTCCGCCATGCGCTCGGCCGCGACGGCCGGCAACCCCCAGCTCGAGCCGGTCCACGTGCTCGTGGCGCTGCTCGAGCAGCCCGGCGGTGTCGCGCCCGCTCTCGTCGACGCCGTCGGAGCCAACCGTGCCGCCGTCGTCGAGCGCGCCACGGCCGCGGCCGCCGCGCTGCCCGGTGCTTCCGGGTCCTCCGTGGTCCAGCCCTCCCCGTCGCGCCCGATGATGACCGTCATCACCCAGGCCGGGGAGGAGGCGACCGCCCTCGGGGACGAGTTCGTCTCCACCGAGCACCTCCTCCTCGCGCTCGCCCGCAGCGAGAGCCCCGCCGGGCAGGTCCTGCGCGACCTCGGTGCCGACCGGGACGCGCTCCTGGACGCGCTGCCCACGGTCCGCGGCTCCGGCCGCGTCACCAGTGCCGACCCCGAGGGCACCTACCAGGCCCTGGAGAAGTACGGCCAGGACCTCACCGCCGCTGCCCGCGACGGGCGCCTGGACCCCGTCATCGGCCGTGACGCCGAGATCCGCCGCGTCGTCCAGGTGCTCTCCCGCCGCACGAAGAACAACCCCGTGCTCATCGGTGAGCCCGGCGTCGGCAAGACGGCCGTCGTCGAGGGGCTGGCCCAGCGCATCGTCAACGGGGACGTCCCCGAGTCGCTACGCGACAAGCGGCTCATCGCCCTCGACCTCGGCTCGATGGTCGCCGGCGCGAAGTACCGCGGCGAGTTCGAGGAGCGCCTCAAGGCGGTCCTCCAGGAGATCAAGGACTCCGACGGCGAGGTCGTCACCTTCATCGACGAGCTCCACACCGTCGTCGGCGCCGGTGCCGCCGAGGGCGCGATGGACGCCGGGAACATGCTCAAGCCCATGCTCGCCCGCGGTGAGCTGCGGATGGTCGGCGCCACGACCCTCGACGAGTTCCGCGAGCACATCGAGAAGGACCCCGCCCTCGAGCGCCGCTTCCAGCAGGTCTTCGTCGGCGAGCCCTCCGTCGAGGACACCGTCGCGATCCTGCGCGGCATCGCGCCCAAGTACGAGGCGCACCACCAGGTGACGATCTCCGACGGCGCGCTCGTCGCCGCCGCGACCCTCTCCGACCGGTACATCAGCGGCCGCCAGCTGCCCGACAAGGCCATCGACCTCGTCGACGAGGCCGCCTCCCGCCTGCGCATGGAGCTCGACTCCTCCCCCGAGGAAGTCGACGCGCTGCGCCGCTCCGTCGAGCGGCTGCGGATGGAGGAGGCCTACCTCGTCGAGTCCGCCGACGCCGACGACCCGGCCTCCCGGGACCGCCTCGAGCGGCTGCGCGCCGAGCTCGCCGACCGCTCCGAGGAGCTCGCCGCCCTCACCGCCCGGTGGGAGGCGGAGAAGGCCGGCCACAACCGCGTCGGTGACCTCAAGCAGCGCCTCGACTCCCTGCGCACGGAGGCCGACCGTGCCGAGCGCGAGGGCCACTACGAGGACGCCGGCCGCCTGCGCTACGGCGACATCCCGGCCGTGGAGCGGGAGATCCGCGAGGCCGAGGCCGCCGAGGCCAGCCAGACCGCCGAGACCCCGATGATCGCCGACCGTGTCTCCGCGGACGAGGTCGCCGAGGTCGTCGCCGCCTGGACCGGCATCCCCGTCGGCCGGCTTCTCGAGGGGGAGACCGAGAAGCTCCTGCGCATGGAGGACGTCCTCGGCCAGCGGCTCATCGGCCAGCGCACCGCCGTCCAGGCCGTGTCGGACGCCGTGCGGCGCTCCCGGGCGGGCCTGTCGGACCCCGACCGGCCCACCGGCTCCTTCCTGTTCCTCGGCCCCACCGGCGTCGGCAAGACCGAGCTGGCCAAGTCGCTCGCCGACTTCCTCTTCGACGACGAGCGCGCCATCGTCCGCATCGACATGAGCGAGTACTCCGAGAAGCACTCGGTCTCCCGGCTCGTCGGCGCCCCTCCGGGGTACGTCGGCTACGAGGAGGGTGGGCAGCTCACCGAGGCGGTGCGCCGCCGCCCCTACTCCGTCGTCCTGCTCGACGAGGTCGAGAAGGCCCACCCGGAGATCTTCGACATCCTCCTCCAGGTGCTCGACGACGGCCGGCTCACCGACGGTCAGGGCCGCACGGTGGACTTCCGCAACGTCATCCTCGTCCTCACCTCCAACCTCGGCTCGCAGTTCCTCGTCGACCAGGCGATGCCCGAGGAGGCCAAGCGCGAGGCGGTGATGAGCGCGGTGCGGGCGGCCTTCAAGCCCGAGTTCCTCAACCGGCTCGACGACGTCGTCCTCTTCGACGCGCTCACTCTCGAGGAGCTCGGCTCCATCGTCGAGCTCCAGGTCGCGCGGCTGCGTGACCGGCTCGCCGAGCGCCGCATCACCCTGGAGGTGACGGCGGCGGCCGCCGAGTGGCTCGCCTTCGAGGGCTACGACCCGGCCTACGGCGCGCGTCCGCTGCGCCGGCTCGTCCAGCGTGAGATCGGCGACCAGCTCGCCCGCCTCATGCTCGGCGGGCAGGTGGCCGACGGCGCGACCGTGACCGTCGACCGCGGGCCCGAGGGCGGCCTCTCCCTCACCGTGGAGGCCGACACGGCCGCCGTCGCCCCTCTCTGACGGCACAGCTCAGCTCTCGCCGAGAAAGACCCCCCCCTCGCGGCGAGAGCTGAGTTCTTCCAGGGGCCGGGGACACCGGGTCCGTCCACAGGTGGCACCCTGGAAGGCATGAGCGCTCTGGACCAGGTGCAGCTGCCGGACTTCCCGCACGCCGTCGTCGTCACCGACGCGAGCGGGACGCGACTGGCCCACGGCGAGGCCGGACAGTCCTTCCCGTGGGCGTCGGTGACCAAGCTGCTGACGACGGCGGCCACGCTCGTCGCCGTCTCCCGCCACCTCGTCGACCTCGAGGAGCCCGCCGGCCCCGAGGGGGCGACGGTGCGCCACCTGCTCGCCCACGCCTCGGGCGTGGCGATGGACTCCGACGACACCCTCAGCGCGCCCGGCCGCCGGCGCATCTACAGCAACCGCGGCATGGAGATCGTCGCGGACCACGTCGCCGAGGCGACGGGCACCGACTTCGCCGACTGGCTGGAGGACACGGTGCTCGTCCCGCTGGGCCTGAGCACCGTCGTCCTCGAGGGCTCCCCGGCCCACGGCGCTCGCGGCAGCGCCGAGGACCTCGCCGCCCTCGGCCGGGAGCTCCTCGCCCCTGAGGTCCTGGACCCAGAGCTCCTCGCGGAGGCCACCACCGTCCAGCTGCCGGGCCTGCCGGGCGTGCTGCCCGGCTTCGGGCGCCAGGACCCCAACGACTGGGGCCTGGGCTTCGAGATCCGCGGCACCAAGTCGCCGCACTGGACCGGCAGCGGCAACGCACCGGAGACCTTCGGGCACTTCGGCCAGTCCGGCAGCTTCCTGTGGGTCGACCCGCGGGCCGGCCTGGCCACGGCCTTCCTCGGCGCCGAGCGCTTCGGGGAGTGGGCGGCCGGGCTGTGGCCCGGCCTGTCCGACGCCGTTCTCACCGACCTGCGTTGACGTTAACCTGCTGCCATGCCAGAGGCTCCTGACGTCGTCGGCCTCGTCCTGAGCGGTGGCGGGGCGCGAGCCAGCTTCCAGCTCGGCGCGCTCCGCTACCTCTACGACCGGGTGGGCATCTGCCCCTCGGTCATCACCGGCACCTCGGCGGGCTCGATCCTCGCGGCCGTCCTCGCGCAGTCGGCCGAGCAGGACGGCCAGCGTGCCGCCCTCGCGGGCCTCGAGGAGCTGTGGCGCGGGATGAGCGACTCCTCGGACATGTTCGAGGAGCTGCCGTGGTTCAGCCGGCTGCGCGAGCGCGGCCCGGTGTGGGCCGAGGCCCTCGAGCGGCGCAAGCGGCGCCAGGGTGCGCTCGGCCGCTCCTTCACGCGGGTGGCCGTCCTGCGTGAGGAGATCTCCACCGCGGCCGAGCGGGTCGTCCGCACGGCCAACGGCGAGGGGCGCCAGCCCGAGCGGTCCGAGGAACCGGAGCATCACCCGCCGGTGGAGCACCCACCCGTCCCGACCCAGCCGAGCCGCCTCACGCCGGGCGGTGAGCCCGCCGAGGAGGAGGCCGCGAGCACCGACCGGCACCCCGCGGACGCGCCCGTCTCCGGGCCGGGCCGCTTCCTCGAGTCGATCGACATGCTCCGGACCATGGGTCGCGCGAGCGGTGACCTCGAGACGATCGTCGAGGGCGCCCGCCGCGAGCGCTCGATGTACCGCCCGGGTCCCATCGTCAACCACCTCGTCGATCCCGAGGTCTTCCGGCCCGACGCCGTCGCGGCGTCCGGCGTCACCCTGCGCGTCGCCGTCGTCGGCCTCGAGAGCGGCGAACTGCGCTACGTCACCGAGGACGGCACCCTCGTCGACCGTGATAACCGTCCCCTCGGTGACGGTCCCGTCGACCTCGTCGAGGCGATCCGCGCGTCCTGCGCCATCCCCATGGTCTTCCCGCCGGTGCGGCTCGGGCAGGAGAACTACGTCGACGGCGGGGTGCGGGAGTCACTGCCCGCGGACGTCGCCATCCGGCACCTAGGCGTCGGCACCTGCTACGCCGTCGTCGCCGGCCCGTCCGGGCTGCGCCGCGAGGAGTCCTACGACGACAGGGACATGCTCGGCATCCTCATGCGCACGACGACGGCGATCATGACCGACGAGGTGCAGCGCGACGAGGTGGTCCGGGCCCGCGCGGCGGGCGCCGTCGTCATCGAGCCGGAGTTCGACGTCCACGACACCCTCACCATCGAGCCCGGGCTCGTCGCGATCGCCATGGACTACGGCTACCTCCGGGCGGCGGAGGCCGTCCTCGGCGCGAGCGGCGAGGAGCAGGCCATCACCCGCGAGCTCGTCCTGCTGCGTCGTCGCATCTGGCACGCCGAGGAGGAGATCTTCGGTGAGGACGAGGCGGAGCCGGGCCGCCTGGAGCGGGTCGCCGAGATCGCCGGCCTCAAGTACACCCTGCGCGACCTCCTGCACCGCGTGCCCGCCGAGCGCCTGCCCGAGGGCGCCGAGGAGTGGTGGCGCACCTGGGAGCGCCACCGGAGCGAGATCACCGTCGCGCCCAGCTGGGTGCCGCCGCGGGACTGACCGCGCTCAGTCCAGGTCGACGACGACGGGCACGTGGTCGCTGGCCCCCTTGCCCTTGCGCTCGTTGCGGTCGACGTGGGCGCCGGTCACCCGGGCCGCGAGCGCGGGGGAGGCGTGGACGAGGTCGATCCGCATGCCCTCGTTGCGGGGGAAGCGCAGGCGCTGGTAGTCCCAGTAGGTGTAGGCGCCGGGGGTGTGCTCGCGCGTGACCTCGGCGAAGCCGGCCTCGCCCAGGGCGGCGAGCGCCGCGCGCTCGGGCGGGGAGACGTGGGTGGCGCCGACGAAGGCCGCCGGGTCCCACACGTCCTCGTCGCGCGGGGCGACGTTCCAGTCCCCGACGAGCGCGACCTGGGCGGCGGGGTCGGCCGTGAGCCAGCCGTCGGCGGCGTCGCGCAGGGCCGCGAGCCACTCGAGCTTGTACTGGTAGTGCGGGTCGTCGAGAGTGCGGCCGTTGGGCACGTACAGGCTCCACACCCGCACGCCGTCGACCGTGGCGCCCAGCGCGCGGGCCTCGGCGGCGGCGGGCTCACCCCAGGTCGGCATGCCCGGGAAGCCGGGCTCGACGTCCTCGACGGGCCGTCGGGAGACGACGGCGACGCCGTTCCACTGGCTCAGGCCGTGGTGGGCGACGTGGTAGCCGGCGGCCTCAAAGGGCAGGAGCGGGAACTGCTCGTCGCGGCACTTGGTCTCCTGGAGGGCCAGCACGTCCGTCCCCGACCGCTCGAGGAAGGCGAGGACCCGGTCGACCCGGGTGCGGACGGAGTTGACGTTCCACGTGGCCAGGCGCATGCGCTCGAGGCTACCGGCCGGCCGGTACCCTGCAGCCGTGACCTCCCCCAACGACTCCCTGCGCAGCCGGCTCGCCCAGTACGTCCGCGACCTCGCCGTCGTCCGCGGCGAGGTGACGCTCGCCAGCGGCCGCACCTCCGACCACTACGTCGACATGCGGCGCGTCACCCTCCACCACGCGGCCGCGCCGCTCGTGGGGCACGTCGTGCTCGACCTCCTCGAGGAGGCCGGTCTCGGCCCCGACGAGGTCGACGCCGTCGGCGGGCTCACCATGGGCGCCGACCCGGTCGCCACCGCGGTGCTCCACGCCGCCGCCTCCCGGGGCCTCGCCGTCGACGCCTTCGTCGTGCGCAAGGAGACCAAGGCGCACGGCCTGCAGCGCCGCGTCGAGGGACCGGACGTCGCCGGCCGCCGCGTCGTCGCCGTCGAGGACACCTCGACCACCGGGGGCAGCCTGCTCACCGCCATCGAGGCGCTGCGCGAGGCGGGCGCCGAGGTCGTCGGGGCCGCCGTCGTCGTCGACCGGGACACCGGGGCGCGCGAGCGCGTCGAGGCGGCCGGCGTGCGCTACCTCGCCGCCCTCGGCCGTGAGGACCTCGGGCTCACGCCCCGCGGCTGAGCGGAGGCGAGAACGACGGTGCGAGGGTAGACAGGGGGCATGAACAGAACCGGTGTTGTCCGAGCGGCTGCGGCCGCAGCTGGGATTCTCCTGCTTGCCGGGTGCAACGGCTCTCCCGATGGTGATGTGACACCGACTGCCAGCACGCAGCCCCCTGTGCAGACGCAGGCGCCCACCGCGGACCCCACGATGACCTCCCCCGCGCCCGAGGCGACGTCCACGGCTCCAGCGACGGGGGCAGCCGATGTCGGCGACGCCGTCGCGGCCCTGGAGCAGGCAGCGGGGGCGCTACCCGACGGCCAGCCCTTCGACGTCGAGCGCGAGGATGAAGGCGGGCAGGAGATCTGGGAGATCAAGGTCGCTTCCGCCGGGCAGCAGCACACCGTCCATGTCAGCCTCGACGGGTCCCAGGTCCTCCAGCAGCGCCAGGCGGAGACTCCCGACGACGACGTCGCCAAGATCGCTGCGGCGGAGGTCGACGCCATCACCGCGCTCCGGACTGCCGCCGACGAGCACGGCGGCAGCCTCGACGAGATGGAGATCGACACCCGCCGTGACGGCACCCTGGTGTGGGAGATCGAGCTCGTCCAGCCGGACGGCACTGTCATCGAGGTCGATGTCGACGCCATGACCGGCGAGCTGATCGAGTGAGGTGGCACCGCAGGACCGACGAGAACGGAGACAGCTGATGCGCCTGCGGTCGGCGAGGCAACCCGGGCGCGCTGTGACAGGCTGAGCACGTGGAGATGCTCGTCGCGCTCGTCGTCCTGGCCGTGCTCGTCGTCGTCGTCGCCGTCTGGGCGATCGTGACCTACAACGGCCTCATCAGGCTGCGCAACCTCGTCCAGGAGGCCTGGCGGCAGATCGACGTCGAGCTCCACCGCCGCCACGCCCTCGTGCCCAACCTCGTCGAGACGGTCAGGGGCTACGGCGCCCAGGAGCGGGAGGTCTTCGACGAGGTCACCCGCGCCCGCGCGGCCGCGGCCGGCGGCGGGCTCGGGCCCGCCCAGCAGGCGGTCAGCGAGAACGCCCTCAGCGGCGCGCTGAGCCGCCTCTTCGCCGTCGCCGAGGCCTACCCGGAGCTGCGCTCCTCTTCGAGTTTCGCCGACCTCCAGGCCGAGCTCACCAACACCGAGGACCGCATCGCCGCGGGCCGCCGCTTCTACAACGCCAACGTGCGCCAGCTCAACACGAAGATCGAGACCTTCCCGCCGAACATCGTCGCGAACATGTTCTCCTTCCGGCGCGCGGAGTACTTCGAGGCCAACGACCCCGCGGTCCGCGCCGTCCCCTCGGTCCACTTCACGGCCGGGGAGGCGCCGGGTGCCGCCGCGCCCGTCGACGGCGGCCCTTCCTTCGGTGGTCAGCGCGGGGGCTACGACCCTCGCCGCGACGCCTGAGGTGAGCGAGGAGGAGGTCGGCGTCGGGCCCTGGCCCGGCGGGCCGGAGGCGTGGCCCCAGGACCCGCGCCTGGACCCGCAGCTGCTCGCCGAGGGGGACCGGCGCAACGTCGTCGACGAGTACCGCTACTGGCGGCTGGAGGCGATCGTCGAGGACATCGACGCCCGCCGCCACCCTCTCCACGTCGCGGTCGAGAACCTCGGGCACGACTTCAACATCGGCTCGGTCGTGCGCACGGCCAACGCCTTCGCCGTCGCCGCCGTCCACATCGTCGGGCGACGGCGGTGGAACCGGCGCGGGGCGATGGTCACCGACCGCTACCAGCACCTGCACCACCACGACGACGTCGCCGGCCTGCTCGCCTGGGCGCAGGCCGAGGGGCTGGCGGTCATCGGCGTCGACAACGTCCCGGGGTCGCTGCCGCTCGAGCACCGGCCGCTGCCGGAGCGCGCCGTCCTGCTCTTCGGCCAGGAGTCCGGCGGGCTGTCGGCCGAGGCGCGGGCCGCCTGCACCGAGATCCTCCATATCACCCAGTACGGCTCCACCCGGTCCCTCAACGTCGGTGCCGCCGCCGCCGTCGCCATGTACGCGTGGGTGCTCCAGCACGGTCCCGGGTCCAGGTGATGGAGGTCCTACCTGCCCCCTGACCGGCCGTGACACAATTGTCCCGTTCATCTGCGTCGATCTTCACAGGAGGCCAGCGTGCCCATCGCAACCCCCGAGTCCTACAACGAGATGCTCGACAGGGCGAAGGCGGGCAAGTTCGCCTACCCGGCCATCAACATCACCTCGTCCCAGACCGTGACCGCGGCGATCCGCGGCTTCGCCGAGGCCGAGAGCGACGGCATCATCCAGGTCTCCGTCGGCGGTGGCGAGTACGCCTCCGGCTCGACGATCAAGGACCGCGTCACTGGCACCCGCGCCCTCGCCGCCTACGCGCACGAGGTCGCCAAGAACTACGGCGTCACCATCGCGCTGCACACCGACCACTGCGTCAAGGACAACCTCGACTCCTGGGTCCGCCCGCTGCTCGCCATGGAGGCCGAGGAGGTCGCCGCCGGCAAGAACCCGATGTTCCAGTCGCACATGTTCGACGGCTCCACCGTCCCGCTGGACGAGAACCTCGTCATCGCCGAGGAGCTCCTCGAGCTCTCCCAGAAGGCGCGCACGATCCTCGAGATCGAGGTCGGCGTCGTCGGTGGTGAGGAGGACGGCCACGAGGCCGAGATCAACGAGAAGCTCTACACCACCCCCGAGGACGGCCTCGCCACCGTGCGGGCGCTCGGCGCGGGCGAGAAGGGCCGGTACCTCACGGCGCTGACCTTCGGCAACGTCCACGGCGTGTACAAGCCCGGTGCGGTCAAGCTGCGCCCGGAGATCCTCGGTGAGATCCAGCGCGTCGTCGGCCAGGAGATCGGCAAGGAGTCGCCCTTCGACCTCGTCTTCCACGGCGGGTCCGGCTCCACGGCCGAGGAGATCGCCCTCGCCGTCGACAACGGCGTCATCAAGATGAACGTCGACACCGACACCCAGTACGCGTTCACGCGCCCCGTCGTCGAGCACATGTTCAAGAACTACGACGGCGTGCTGAAGATCGACGGCGACGTGGGCAACAAGAAGGCCTACGACCCCCGCGCCTGGGGCAAGGCCGCGGAGGCCGGCATGGCCGCCCGCATCGTCGAGGCCTGCCAGCAGCTGCGCTCGGCCGGCACGAAGATGGCCTGACGCACCACCCGCTAGTACGCCGAGAGCCGGACTCCTCCACGGAGGGGTCCGGCTCTCGGCGTATGTGAGGGTGGCCCGCTACGCGGCGTCGTCGCCCGGGGGAAGGTCGGCCGGCTCGGGGAAACCGGGGTCCTCCTCGACGATCGTCACGACATCGCCCAGGCGTGTGATGTCGAGCAGGAACCGGACGACGTCCGGAGGCTTGATCATCGTGAGCGGGCCGGGCGTGCGGTGGGCGAGCCGCGCGAGGAGCGCGACGCCCGAGGAGTCCATGAAGGTGACGTGGCGGGCGTCGATCTCCACGGGATTACGGGAGGACTCGGCCTCGGAGACCGCCTCGGTGAGCTCGCTGCTGAGAGCGACGTCGATCTCACCGGACAGGACGAGCCGGGTGCGCCCCTGTGCCACCATGACCGACGCCGTGCCGGTCTCGGGGCCGCGGCTGCTTGTCGAACTGTCGTCGCGCACAGGCTCTCCTTCTGCTGGTCCGGCGGTTCGCGCCGGAACGTCCTCCACGGCATCCTAGGAGACTCAGGACGATCGGAGAGCCAACATGACCGGACCGGACAGCGGCGTGCCCGCACCGGTGGACTCCCCGACCCCTCCTCACGGCACCGTCCGCATGCGCCCGACCCGGCCCGTCGAGCCCCCGCGCGAGCTGCCCGAGGCGCTCGCCGTCCGCTCCGAGCACCTGCTCGAGGCGCTGCCCGACCCGACCTACGTCGTCGACATCGACCTGTCCACCCGTCCTGCCAGTTCCCGCGTCGTGTGGGTGAGCTCCTCGCTCGCGGAGATGACCGGCTACTCGGTCGCCGAGCTGCGCGAGTCCGCCCCCAGGCTCGTCGGCACCCACGGGCGGGACACGAGCGCGCTGCGGGAGGCGCTCGCGGCGGGGCTGCCCGTCTCCGTCGTGCGGTCCGTGCCGCGCCGTGACGGCAGCTCCTACCGCGCCACCGTGTCCTTCAGCCCGCTCGGGACCGGCGCCGGCAGCTCGGACCGCTGGCTGGTCACGGTGCGCGACGCCACCGAGGAGCTTGCCTCGGCCGTCCTCGCCGAGGAGCGCGCAGCCGCCGAGGAGCGCGCCCAGCGGGGCCTGAGCCTCGTCGCTCGGGTCTCCGACATCCTCGCCGACGTGGACTCCGCGACCGCGCTCACGGAGATCGGCGCCCTGCTCGTGCGGCGCATCGTCCCGTGGGCCGCCTTCTACGCCGACGGCACACAGCTGCAGAAGGTCACCGACCTCGCCGGGATCTCCTACCACCGCCGCGACCTGCGCCGCCAGGCCCGGCTGCGCGGGGACATCCCCGACCCCGTCGTCGGGCTCTTCCTCGACACTCGCATGCAGACGGTCGTCGTCGACCCGCGCGAGCCCGCCGAGGAGGGCACCCTCACCGGGGAGCTCCTCGCGCTCGTCGCCCAGGACGACACCGCGCCCGACGACGAGCCGCTGTGGCTGCTGCCCGTCCTCGGCCGCAAGGCGGTCCTGGCCGTCCTCGCCGTACGCCCGCCGGACCTGGGGACCGACGAGCGCGCGCTGCCGGCCGGGGAGCTGACGACCGTCCTCGAGCTCGTCGCCCGCCGCGTGGGCATGGCGATGGACAACCTCCAGCTCTACGACCGCGAGCACCGCCTCGCCGAGACGCTCCAGCGCGCCATGCTCCCCGAGCAGAGCCACGTCGAGGGCGTGGACGTGTGGAGCTACTACGCGCCCAGCTCCGAGCACGCCCAGGTGGGCGGGGACTGGTACGACGTCCTCGACATGGGCGAGGGGCGCGTCGGGGTCGTCGTGGGCGACGTCGTCGGGCACGACGTCGAGGCGGCGGCGGCGATGGGCCAGCTCCGGTCCGTCGTGCGCGCCTACGCCGCCGAGTTCGTGGAGCCCGGCAAGGTCCTGGGCCGCGTCGACCGGCTCGTGGCGAGCATGCGGATCGCCCGCCCCGCCTCCTTCGTCTACGCCACGCTCCACCCCCGGCCCGGTGAGGAGGCCTGGGACGTGGCCTACTCCCGCGCCGGGCACCTGCCGATCGTCCAGGTGAGCGGCGGTCGGGCCACCCAGCTCGAGGGCGCCAACGGCCCCCTCGTCGGCTTCGGCGGCCGCCCGCGGCACACCGGGCACGCGGTCGCCCGCCCGGGAGACGTCCTCGTCTTCTACACCGACGGCCTCGTCGAGCGCCGCGACCGCTCCATGCGCGACGGCGTCGCCGCGCTCGTCTCGGCCGCCGCGAAGATCGACGCACCCGACGCCGCGGGGATCGGGGAGGAGCTGCTCCAGGAGCTCGCCGACGCGCCCGAGGACGACATCGCCGTCGTCGTCCTCCGCGTGCCCGACCCGGCCTCCGACCCCACCCACACGTGGTCCGGGCCCCGGGAGCGGCGCTGGCAGATGCCGATGGACCCCAAGACGATCGCGCGGGCCCGGCACGCCGTGCTCCGCGCCTGCGAGGCCTGGGACATCGAGGACACCGCGGCCGCCGAGCTCGTCGCCTCCGAGATCGTCGCCAACGCCGTCATGCACGGCTGGGGCCGGGTGGACCTGCGCCTGCGCGACACCGGCGACGGCCTGCGCATCGAGGTGGAGGACGCCAACCCCAGCCCGCCGGTGGTCCGCGAGGGACGCGTGGGCCGCGTGGGCGGCTTCGGGCTCCACATCATCTCCAGGCTCGCTGAATGGGGCTGGCGGCCCACCCCGGCCGGCAAGGTCGTGTGGGCGCGCGTACGCGCCAAGGAGCCCTGGGCCCAGCGGCCCGAGGAGCAGGAGGGCTAGGAGGCCCGGCGCTCGCAGCGGTGCTCGGTGTCGATGCGGAAGCTGCCCAGCGCGCCGCAGATCTCCAGGACGAAGAGCTCGCGGTCGTCGCAGCCGCGCAGCACGGCCGCGCCGCCGCGCTTGCCCGCGGCGTCGGCGAGCGCGATGAGGAACGCCGCGCCGGTGGAGTCCATGAAGGTGACGTCGCACATGTCGATGACGAGGAGCTGGCGGCGCAGCCCGCTCACCCGGGCGGTCGCCTCGGGGAACTGGCCGCGTTCGGCAAGGTCGAGATCCCCGCTGATCGTCACCGTCGTCGTGGTCGATGACGCCGCGATCTCGATCATGCTGCTCCCTCTGGCCGCTGCTCGTGCGCGTGCGGCGGTACCCGGTCCGTTTCCTCGTCGAGCCTAGGCGGGGGAGCCGCCGGGTGCACCCCGAACCGCCGGAGGGGCGGGTTGGGTAACCTGTCCCGGGAGCCGATCGGCGCCCGCCTCCAGCGAAAGGGATCACCATGCCAGCGGTCGTCGTCGTCGGAGCCCAGTGGGGCGACGAGGGCAAGGGGAAGGCCACCGACCAGCTCAGCTCCCACGTCGACTACGTCGTCAAGTTCAACGGGGGCAACAACGCGGGGCACACGGTCGTCGTCGGCGAGGAGAAGTACGCCCTCCACCTGCTGCCCTCCGGCATCCTCAGCCCGGGGTGCACGCCGGTCATCGGCAACGGCGTGGTCGTCGACCTCGACGTGCTCTTCGCCGAGCTCGACGGGCTCAGCGCCCGTGGCGTCGACGTCTCCAGGCTCCTCGTCTCCTCCAGCGCCCACCTCATCCCGTCCTACAACCGGACCCTGGACAAGGTGACCGAGCGCTTCCTCGGCAAGCGCCAGATCGGCACCACCGGCCGGGGGATCGGCCCCACCTACGCGGACAAGATGGCGCGCGTGGGCATCCGGGTCCAGGACATCTTCGACGAGAAGATCCTGCGGCAGAAGGTGGAGGGCGCGCTGGTGCAGAAGAACCAGCTGCTCCTCAAGGTCTACAACCGCCGCGCCGTCGACGTCGACGAGGTCACCGACGAGCTGCTCGCCCACGCCGAGCGGCTGCGCCCGATGGTCGCCGACACCTCCCTCGTGCTCAACCAGGCCCTCGACGAGGGCCGAACGGTGGTCTTCGAGGCCGGCCAGGCCGCGATGCTCGACGTCGACCACGGCACCTACCCCTTCGTCACCTCCTCCTCCGCCACCGCCGGTGGCGCCTGCACGGGCAGCGGCGTGGGTCCCACGCGCATCGACCGCGTCGTCGGCGTCGTCAAGGCCTACACGACCCGCGTCGGCGAGGGGCCGTTCCCCACCGAGCTCCACGACGCCGCCGGTGAGCACCTGCGCAGCGTGGGCGGGGAGTACGGCACGACGACGGGACGCCCCCGGCGCTGCGGCTGGTACGACGCCGTCGTCGCCCGCTTCGCCAGCCGGGTCAACGGGCTCACCGACCTCGTCCTCACCAAGCTCGACGTCCTCACCGGCCTGGAGAAGATCCCGGTGTGCGTGGCCTACGAGGTCGACGGCCGCCGGGTGGACGACATGCCGCCCAACCAGACCGACTTCCACCACGCCCGGCCCGTCTACGAGGAGCTCGACGGCTGGAGCGAGGACATCAGCGGCGCCCTCGAGTTCTCCGACCTGCCGGACGCCGCCCAGCGCTACGTCCTCGCGCTGGAGGAGATGTCCGGGGCGCGGATCTCCTCGATCGGGGTCGGCCCCGACCGTGCCGCGACGATCGTGCGTCACTCCCTGCTCGACTGATCGCGTCGGCGCCCCCGCCCGGGAACGGGCGGGGGCGTAGGCCGATGGTCCCGTAGGCACGGAGATGTCCGTGCATAATCTGGCCTCTCGCCAACGAGAGGGGACGGCCATGGCTGTCGACGACATCACGATCACGAGCCGGGCGGGCACGGGCGGGGGCTGTGCCTGCGGCGGGCACGACGACGCCACCCCGGTGCTCGACGTCCGCCAGGTCCCGCACGCCATCCGCCACGCGACGGTCTTCGGTGCGCTGACCGCGATCGCCCCGGGCTTCGCCCTGGACCTCGTCGCCCCGCACAACCCGGTGCCGCTGCTCGCGCAGATCGAGGAGCGCCAGCCCGGCGCCTTCGCCGTCACCTACCTCGTCGAGGGCCCCGAGGACTGGACGGTGCGGCTGACCCGCCAGCAGCCCTGACACGACACGAGGCCCCGCCGTGCAGTGCACGGCGGGGCCTCGTCGTCTGTCGCTCAGGTCAGCGCTGCTGGCCCTCGTCGGACTGGCTGGGCGGCTCGGGCGACGGCGCGAAGGGCGAGCCCTCCGGGCGGTCGACCGGCGTGTCCGCGGCGGCCGTCGTGAAGGGGGCCGGGGCGGCCGGGGGCTGCTGACCGCGGTAGCCGGGGCCGGGGTCGGCCGGGACCTGGTCGCTCGGACCGAAGCCACCGACCGGCTGGCCCGCACCGGGCTGCGCGGGGAAACCGGGGCCGGGCTCGTTGGGAACCTGGCCGGGCTGGCCGGACGGGGCCACCGGGCTGCCGTACGGGGCGTCGGCGGAGCCGGGCCTGCCGCCCTTCTTGCGCGAGATGAGGAAGATGAGCGCGGCGATCGCGAGGAGTGCGACGACGGCGAGGACGATCCACACCGCGGTGGACACGCCGCCCGCGCCGCTGCCGTTGCCGGTGGCCTCGCCGGTGGCGCTGCCGCCGGCGGCGAAGGCCTCGATGCCGCTCCACGTCACGGTGTTGCCGTCGATCTCGCCGTCGGCCTCGATGACCTCACCGGGGAAGGTGACGGAGATGGCGACCTGGGGCTCCATGCCGGCCGGCATGTCCTCGAGGCTGCTCGTGTCGCCCATGCCGGTCTCGTCACCGTCGAAGGAGAAGACGTAGGTGTCGTCGACCCGCTCGATGTTCATGCCCTCACCGGTCATCGAGTCGATCGGGGCGCCGGTGGCGGAGATGCGGCAGCCGATGTTGCCGTCCTCGTCCTCGATGTCCTCGACGGCGAACTCGGCGTCCTCGGGGGCATCGCCCAGCTCGGACTCCAGCTCGGAGCAGTCCATGTCCGCGCGGGTGGCCATGCCGGTGAGGTCGCCGACCTCCATGGAGACGTCGAGGGTGTCGTTCTCGTTGATCGTCAGCCCCATGTCCAGGCGGAAGCAGCCGGCCAGGACGAGCAGGAGGGGCAGCAGGAGGAGCGCCGACAGGCCGCGGCGGCCCCGTGACGTGGTGCGGTGTGATGTCATGCCGCGAACCCTACCGGTCACGTGTCACGGCCAGGTGTCCGTGCCGGGCACCGCCGATGGGGACAACTCCCCGGCCGGTCTGGCCGGTGGACGCCTGGCGCTCCCGGCCGCTGACGCCGGTAGGCTCCTGGCACGTGAAGATCCTCGTCGTCGGGTCCGGTGCGCGCGAGCACGCCATCACCCGCGCCCTGACCACCGAGTCCACGCCGCACGAGGTCCTCGTCGCCCCCGGGAACCCGGGCACGGCGCAGGTTGCCACCAACGTGCCGGTCGACCCGCTCGACCCGCAGGCGGTGGCGGGCCTCGCCGTCGAGCGCGGTGTCGACCTCGTCGTCGTTGGCCCCGAGGCGCCGCTCGTCGCGGGCGTCGCCGACGCCGTCCGTGCCGCCGGTGTCCCGTGCTTCGGCCCCGACGCCGCCGCGGCCCGCCTCGAGGGCTCCAAGGCCTTCGCCAAGGAGGTCATGGCCGCTGCCGAGGTCCCCACGGCGATGGCCTACGTCTGCACGACCCCCGAGGAGGTCGAGGAGGCGCTCGACGCCTTCGGTGCCCCGTACGTCGTCAAGGACGACGGACTCGCCGCCGGCAAGGGCGTCGTCGTCACCGAGGACCGGGACGCCGCGCTCGCCCACGCCCGCGCCTGCCTCGCGCGCACGGTCACCCCCGGCGGGGAGCGTCCCGCCGTTGTCGTCGAGGAGTACCTCGACGGCCCGGAGGTCTCCCTCTTCTGCGTCTGCGACGGCACGGACGCCGTCCCGCTCGCCCCGGCGCAGGACTTCAAGCGCCTCGGCGACGGCGACGCCGGTCCCAACACCGGCGGGATGGGTGCCTACAGCCCGCTGCCCTGGGCGCCGGACGGTCTCGTCGAGGAGGTGATGGAGCGCGTCGCGCGCCCCGTGGTGCGGGAGATGGCCCGTCGCGGCACCCCCTTCACCGGCGTCCTCTACGTCGGCCTGGCCCTCACCTCCCGCGGCGTGCGGGTCATCGAGTTCAACGCCCGCTTCGGGGACCCCGAGACGCAGGTCGTCCTCCCGCGCCTCGGCTCCTCCCTGGCCCAGCTGCTCCACGCCGCCGCCACCGGCACGCTCGCTGAGGCGCCCAGCCCCACGTGGCGCGACGCGTCGGCCGTCACCGTCGTCCTCGCCTCCCACGGCTACCCGGGCGTGTCCCGCGCCGGCGACGTCGTCGAGGGCGTCGCCGCCGCCGAGGAGCTGCCCGGCGTCCACGTCCTCCAGGCCGGCTGCGCGACGGACGCGGACGGCGCCCTCGTGAGTGCCGGTGGGCGGGTGCTGTCCGTCGTCGGGGTCGGGACCGACCAGGAGGAGGCACGCGCCCGCGCCTACGCGGGCGTCGACCGCATCACCCTCGACGGCTCGCAGCACCGCACCGACATCGCGCGGGCCCGCTCGTGACCGCGCCCGCGCTGCCCGGCTGGGAGCACGCCTACTCCGGCAAGGTCCGCGACCTGTACCGGCCGGCCGAGCCGCACCCGGCGGGAGACGTCGTGCTCGTCGTCGCCTCCGACCGCGTCAGCGCCTACGACCACGTCCTGCCGACGCCCATCCCCGGGAAGGGGGAGGTGCTCACCCGCCTCAGCCTGTGGTGGTTCGAGCAGCTTGCCGACATCGTCCCCGACCACGTCGTGTCGCTCGACGTCCCCGAGGCCGTCGCCGGCCGGGCGATGGTGTGCCGGCGCCTGGAGATGTTCCCCGTCGAGTGCGTGGCGCGCGGGTACCTCACCGGCTCCGGCCTCGTCGAGTACCGCGCAGGCCAGGCGGTGTGCGGCGTGCCGCTGCCCCCGGGCCTGGGCGAGGCCTCCCGTCTGTCCGAGCCCATCTTCACCCCCGCCCGCAAGGCCGAGCTCGGTGACCACGACGAGAACATCAGCTTCGAGGCCGTCGCCGCCCTCCTCGGCGGGGATCGCGCGGAGGAGCTGCGCGACCTCACGCTGCGCATCTACTCCCGCGCCGCGGACGTCGCCGCCCGCAGCGGGATCATCGTCGCCGACACCAAGCTCGAGTTCGGGCTGGGCCCGGGCGGCGAGGTCGTCCTCGGGGACGAGGTTCTCACGCCGGACTCCTCGCGCTTCTGGCCGGCGGACGGGTACGCCCCCGGGCGGGTGCAGCCCAGCTTCGACAAGCAGTTCGTCCGCGACTGGCTCACCTCCCCGGAGTCCGGCTGGGACCGCGTCTCGCCGCCTCCGCCGCTTCCCGACGACGTCGTCGAGCGGACCCGCGAGCGTTACCTCGAGGCCGCCGACCGCCTCGTCGGGTGACGTTCGACGCCTACCCTGCCGGCGCCGATGATCCGTGCAAGACTGTGAGAGCAGTAACACCTCCTCCGCGACGACAGCTCGCGAATTAGTACCGAAGGCGCGAACGTATGGCAGCAGACATCAGTGTCCCCACAACGGCGCGGGGAACCGCCCGAGAGCGTCAGGTCAGTGACTTCACCGCCCTGACCAAGCGGGTCCAGGAGGCAGGCCTTATGCGGCGCGCCTACGGCTACTACTGGACCAAGCTCATCGGCTCACTGGTGCTGGGCGTCGGCCTCGCCGTGGCCTTCGTCCTCATCGGGGACACCTGGTGGCAGATGGTGACGGCCGTGGCCCTCGCCCTGCTCATGACGCAGATCGCCTTCCTCGGCCACGACGCCGCGCACCGGCAGATCTTCGTCTCGGGCAAGTGGAACGAGTGGATCTCCCTCATCGTCATCAACCTCTTCGTGGGCATGGGCCAGGCCTGGTGGCAGCGCAAGCACACCAAGCACCACGCCGCCCCGAACACGCTCCACAAGGACCCGGACATCGACCCGGGCGTGCTCGCCTTCAGCCAGTACGCGGTCGAGCAGCGCAAGACGCGCCTCACGAAGTGGCTCGCCACCAAGCAGGGCTTCTTCTTCTACCCGCTGCTCCTGCTCGAGGGCATCAACCTCCACGTCCACGGCATCAAGCGCGCGGTGAGCCGCGAGCGCCTCAAGCGCCGCTGGGTGGAGCTCGGCTTCATCCTCGTCCGTCTCATCAGCTTCGTCGCCCTCGTCTTCCTCGTCCTGTCCCCGGGCAAGGCGCTGGCCTTCATCGGCGTGCAGCTCGCGGTCTTCGGCCTCTACATGGGTCTGTCCTTTGCACCCAACCACATCGGCATGCCCGTCGTGCCGTCGGACGTCAAGATCGACTTCCTGCGCCGCCAGGTCCTCATGAGCCGCAACATCTCCGGTGGGCGCGCCATGGACACCTTCATGGGCGGGCTCAACTTCCAGGTGGAGCACCACCTGTTCCCGTCGATGGCCCGCCCGAACCTCCGCAAGGTCGCGCCGATGGTCAGGGAGTACTGCCAGGACCTCGGCGTCCGGTACACCGAGACCTCCCTCGTGCAGTCCTACCGGGCCGTCTACAACTACCTCAACACGGTGGGACGCGGCGGCCTGGACGTGTGGGCCTGTCCGCTGGCTGCGCAGTACCGGGTCTGACCCCGGCACCCGGGTAGACTCGACGGCGGCCCGAAAACCCCGAGCAGGAGTCACCATGGGACGCATCGTCGTCGAGGTCATGCCCAAGCCCGAAATTCTCGACCCGCAGGGCAAGGCGGTAGCCGGAGCGCTGCCCCGGCTCGGACTGGACGGTTTCGTCGCGGTCCGGCAGGGCAAGCGCTTCGAGCTGGAGGTCGAGGGCGAGGTCGACGACGCCGCGCTCGACCAGGCCCGCCGTGCCGCCGAGCTGCTGCTGTCCAACCCGGTCATCGAGGACGTCGTCCGCGTCGCTGCGGCCGACGACGCCCGGAGCGTCTGATGCACCGCCTCGACGTCCCCGAGCCCCAGCCGCGGGCCGAGGGTGCACGCGTCGGCGTCGTCACCTTCCCCGGCTCCCTCGACGAGCGTGACGCGCAGCGGGCGGTGCGCCTGGCCGGCGGTGAGCCGGTGGCGCTGTGGCACGCCGACGAGGACCTCCGCGGGGTCGACGCCGTCGTCCTGCCCGGTGGCTTCTCCTACGGCGACTACCTGCGCTGCGGCGCGATCGCGAGCTTCGCGCCGGTGATGACGGCCGTCGTCGAGGCGGCCGGCCGCGGCCTGCCGGTGCTCGGTATCTGCAACGGCTTCCAGATCCTGTGCGAGGCGCACCTGCTGCCCGGTGCGCTCATCCGCAACGAGGCCCAGCGCTTCGTGTGCCGCGACCAGCAGCTGCGCGTGGAGAACAACGACACGGCCTGGACCACCGGCTACTCGGTGGGCCAGACGATCACCATCCCGCTGAAGAACGGTGAGGGCGGGTTCGTCGCGGACGAGCGCACGCTCGCCGAGCTCGAGGGGGAGGGGCGCGTGGTCTTCCGCTACGAGGGCCACAACCCCAACGGCTCGCTCCACGACATCGCCGGCATCAGCAACGCGGCGGGCAACGTCGTGGGTCTCATGCCACACCCGGAGCACGCCGTCGAGCCGGGCTTCGGCCCGGACTCCGGCGGTGGCACCGACGGCCTGGCGATCTTCGCCTCCGTCCTCGGGGTCCTCGTCAGCGCCTGAGTCAGGCGAGGACCGCCTCCAGCGGCGTGTGCTCCATCCCGTGCGCCTGGGCCACCGGGGCGGAGACGAGCGCGCCGTCGTGGGTGGCCAGGCCCAGGGCCAGCGCGGGGTCGGCCCGCATCGCCTCGCGCCAGCCGCTGTTCGCCAGCGCGAGCGCGTAGGGGACGGTGACGTTGGTCAGCGCGTAGGTGGAGGTGTGGGACACCGCGCCGGGCATGTTGCTCACGCAGTAGAACAGCGTGTCGTGCACGCGGTAGGTCGGGTCGGAGTGCGTGGTGGGCCGGGAGTCGGCGAAGCAGCCGCCCTGGTCCACGGAGATGTCCACGACGACGGAGCCGGGCTTCATCGTCGCGATCTGCTCGTTCGTCACGAGGCGGGGCGTGCGCGCCCCGGGGAGCAGCACGGCACCGATGACGAGGTCCGCCTCGGTGATGGCCCGCTCGATCTCGTAGGCGTTGGACATGACGGTCTGGCAGCGGCCGCGGTAGAGGGCGTCGGCCCGGCGCAGCCGGCCCACGTCACGGTCCATGAGGACGACGTCCGCGTGCATCCCCACCGCCATCGCGGCGGCGTTCATCCCGGCCACCCCGGCGCCGATGACGACGACCCGGGCCGAGTACACCCCCGACACCCCGCCCAGCAGCACCCCGCGGCCACCCTGGGCGCTCATCAGGCTGTGGGCGCCCACCTGCGGCGCGAGCCGGCCGGCGATCTCGCTCATCGGTGCGAGGAGGGGCAGGGAGCGGTCGGGCAGCTCGACGGTCTCGTAGGCGACGGACGTGACGCGGCGGCGCACGAGCTCCTCGGTGAGCGGCCGGTCGGCCGCGAGGTGAAGGTAGGTGAACAGAGTCTGCCCCCGGCGGAGCAGCGGGTACTCCTCGGGGACCGGCTCCTTGACCTTGAGCACGAGCTCGGCGAAGTCCCATGCGGTGGCGGCGTCGGGGAGCACGGTGGCGCCGGCCGCCGTGAAGTCGGCATCGGCGATGGACGCGGACGTCCCGGCGCCGGTCTCCACGCCCACCTCGTGGCCGTGGCGGACGAGCTCGTGCACCCCCGAGGGGGTGATGGCCACGCGGCCCTCGGAGTCCATGACCTCTCGCGGCACTGCGATCCTCATGGGGGCATCCTCCCAGGTCCGCCGCAGGCGGGCGCGTGTTCCCCCGGCGGTCATCGGGCGGCCATCTGTCCACAGGCCGTGTCCACAGGGTTGTGCACATACACACAGGGAGCGCCCGCAGCCTGTGGACGGGGCTGTGGAGGCTACCGTCGGGGGCGGACCAGGCCGTGTGAGAGACTTGTCCCGACAACTTCACAGCCTTCGACTCGCGGCGGGAGAGACCCGCGCAGGCGGGCGCCGAAGGAGCAACCTCCCCGGAAACTCTCAGGCCCCCATACCGCCACGGCGAGGCACCTCTGGAAAGCAGCCCTCCGGGCTCACCGACGGGGAAGTGCGGGCACCATGCCCGCAGAAAACTCTCAGGTCCGATGACAGAGCGGGGAACGGTCCCTGCTCACGCGCGCCCGCGCGCGCCCGTCATCCCGAGGAGTCCCGTTGGCCCTGGCTGTCGACACCCCCCTCCGCGCCCCCGCGCCCACCCCCCGCCGCGCCGTCCCGCGGATGCGCCGCCGGCTCGGCGTCACCGCGATCATCGCCTCGGCCACCGCCATGGGTCTGGCCGGCGTCTTCGGACGGCTCGCCTCCCCGCCCGGGGCCGTCATCGGTGAGACGCTCACCCTCGGGCGGATGGCCGTGGGCGCTCTGGGGATGGTCGTCATCCTCACCGCGGGCCGTCGCCTGTCGGTGCTGCGCCGCACCCGCGTCTCGTGGTCGGTCGTCCTCGGAGGCGTCTTCCTCGGCCTGTCCCTGGCCACCTACCTCTCGGCGACGGTCCTCACCGTGCTCTCCCGCGCCGTCGCCCTCCACTACCTGGGCCCGGTCATCGCGACCGTCCTCGCGCGCGTCATCCTCAAGGAGCGGGCCCGGGGTATCGAGCTCGCCTCCCTCGGTCTCAGCTTCGCCGGGATGGTGCTCGCCACCGGCCTGGTCGACGCCCCGGCCGCCCCCACGGGTGACCAGCTCCTCGGTGACGTCCTCGCCGCCGCGTCCGGCGTGCTCTACGGCGCGGCGCTGCTGTGCTACCGCTACCGCGCGGACATGCCGGCGGACGTCCGCAACTTCTGGAACTTCACCTTCGGCGCCCTCGGAGCCGCCGGGATGGTCGCCATCACGCGCCCGGACATGTCAGGGATGACGGCGGAGAACTGGGTGTGGGCCGGCATCTTCTTCGTCGTGTGCGGCCTCCTCGCGCTCGGGCTGCTCGTCGTCGCGGGCACGCACCTGCGCTCGGTGGAGCTCTCGGCGCTGTCCTACTGGGAGGTCGTCGTCGCCATGCTCCTGGGGGCCGCGGTCTACGGCGAGGCGGTCTCGCCGGTCGCGTGGGCCGGCGCGGGCTTCATCCTCGTCGCGATGGCGGTCGCGCTCGGGCGGCGCCGGCCGGCAGGGACCGGCGCCGCACCGTCAGGTGCGCGGGGTGAGCGTCCCGCTGAGATGCAGGCGGCCTGACCTCGGGTGGTGGCCGGCGTAGCGCACGCCGTCACCGGCCGGGTCGACGCTCAGCGCGACCTTTCCCGGCAGCAGCACCGGCCCCGCGAACTCAACCTCCCAGGTGAAGGCGTCCCCGCGGAAGCGGGCCAGCTGGGCCAGCGCCCGCGAGGCGGTGTACATCCCGTGCGCGATGGGCCGCGGGAAGCCGAAGGCCCGGGCCCCGAGGCGGGACACGTGGATGGGGTTGCGGTCGCCGGACACCTCCGCGTAGCGCTTGCCGGTGTCCGCGCCCAGCGACCACACGGCGACGACACCACCCCCGGCCTCCTCCTCGGCGGGCGACGACGGCGCCTCCTCGGCCGCACCCGGCAGGCGGATGCCGCGGGCCAGGTAGGTCGACACGCCCTCCCAGACCGTCTCCTCGCCGACCTCCACCGTGACGACGAGGTCGACGAGCGTGCCCTTGCGGTGCGCCCGCGGGGAGCGGGCCTCGGCCCGCGCGCTCAGCTCCTCGCCGAGCAGCACCGGCCGGTGCTGGACCACCCGGTTGGCCGTGTGGACCATGCCGAGCACCGGGAGGGGGAAGTCCGGCCGGACCATGAGCGCCATGGCGAGCGGGAAGGCGAGCACGTGGACGTAACCGGCGGGCAGCTCGTCGGTGCCCGGCTCCCCGAGGAGCTCCTGGTAGGCCGAGAGGGTGGCGGGGTCGGCGCGCAGACCGCCGGCGACGTAGGCGACGTCCGGGAGGCGGTCGGCCACCGGGCCGCGGCGCATCGTCGTGCGCGCCGTGGCCGCCAGGGCGCGTGAGTACAGCGAGCCGAGGCTGGGGACCGGCTCGAGGCGCTGCTCGCGCATCACTGCCCCACCAGGTTCTGGCCGCACACCCGCAGCGTCTGCCCGTTGACCCCACCGGCCTGCGGGGAGGCGAGGAAGGCGATGGCCTCGGCGACGTCCACCGGCTGGCCGCCCTGCTGCAAGGAGTTCGCCCGGCGGGCCACCTGCCTCGGGACCGGAGGGATCTTCGCGGTCATGTCGGTCTCGATGAACCCTGGAGCGACGGCGTTGGCCGTGGCGCCGCTCGCGGCGACGACCGGCGCGAGGGCGCGCGTCATCCCGATGATCCCGGCCTTGGCGGCCGCGTAGTTCGTCTGGCCACGGTTGCCGGCGATCCCGGAGGTCGAGGCGAGGGAGATGATCCGCCCGCCCGCGCCGAGCTCCTCGGCGAAGGTCTCGTTCATCCGCAGCGGGGCGAGGACGTTGACGGCGAGGAGGTCGTTCCAGCGGTCGTCGGTCATGTTGGCGAGCAGCTTGTCACGCAGGATGCCGGCGTTGTGGACGACGACGTCGAGGCGCCCGTAGCGCTCCCGCACGTGCGCGAGGATCCGCTCGGCGGCGTCCCCCGCGGTGATGTCGAGCTGCAGCGCACTGCCGCGGACCTCGTTCATCACCCGGCTCAGCGCCTCGCCGGCGGCCGGGACGTCCACGCCGACGACGCGGGCGCCGTCCCGGGCGAGGACCGAGACGATCGCCGCGCCGATGCCGCGGGCGGCACCGGTGACGACGGCGACCATCCCCTCGAGGGGACGGGTCCAGTCCGCCGGGGGCACGCCGTCGGCGGAGGTGACGTGGAGCAGCTGGCCGTCGACAAAGGCGGAGCGGGCCGAGAGGAAGAAGCGCACGGCACCGACCGCCGACGGCGCGCTCACCGGCACGTCCCGGCCCAGGACGACGCCGTTGCCGGTCGCCCCGGCGCGCAGCTCCTTGGCGAGGGAACGCAGGAAGCCGTCCACCCCCTGCCGGACAGCGACGACGGCGGGCTCGCTCGCGTCGTTGGCGCGGCGCGACACGGTGACGACCCGGCCCCCGGGAGCGAGGCGGCGCAGCACGCCGCCGAGCGCGAGGGCGGGGCCGGCGAGCGCCGCCGGTGAGGCCGCCTCGGTGAGGACGAGGACGACGGCGCCCCAGCGCCGGCCCCTGGCCAGCTCCTGGGGGTCGCGCCGGACGTCGAGGTCCCAGCCGAGGAGGGTCTCGGCGAGCTCGTCGGCGGCGGGCAGCGAGGCGCCGTCGTCGAGGACGAGGACGGGGCCCGGCACGAGCGGCTGGTCGACGCTGCCGGGGTCGGTGCGGCGCAGGCGGACGGGCTGGGGCAGCCCGAGCTTCTTGGCCGCGGACTTGCCGGGGCCGCCGGAGACGAGGTCGAGGTAGCGGTCGCTCATCACGCCTCCAGAATCATCGCGGTGGCCTGCCCACCGGCGGCGCAGACGGAGATGAGCCCGCGGACGGGTGCACCGGTCGCGGCCTTCTTCTCAGCCAGGAGCTTGGCGAGCGTGCCGACGATCCGCCCGCCGGTGGCACCGAAGGGGTGCCCGGCGGCGAGGGAGGAGCCGGTGACGTTGAGGCGGTCCGACGCCACGGTGCCGAGCGGCCCGCGGCCCAGGCGCTCACGGCAGAACTCGGTGTCGTTCCACGCGGCGAGCGTGGAGAGGACGGTGCCGGCGAAGGCCTCGTGGATCTCGACGAAGTCGAAGTCCTCGAGCGTGAGCCCGTGGCGCTCGAGCAGGCGCGGTACGGCGTAGCAGCCGCCCATGAGGAGGCCCTCGGCGCCGCTGGTGAAGTCGACCGCCGCCGTCTGGGCGTCGACGACGCGCGCCAGGGCGGGCAGACCACGCTCGGCAGCCCACTCCTCGGTGGCGAGCAGCACGGCGGAGGCGCCGTCGGACAGCGGCGTGGAGTTGCCCGCCGTCATCGTCGGGTTGTCGCTGCCCGGGGCGGTGAAGGCGGTGCGGAGCGTGCCGAGCTTCTCCATCGAGGTGTCGGCGCGGAGGAACTCGTCGCGGGTGACTCCGCGGTAGGGGGTGAGGAGGTCGTCGAAAAAGCCGCGGTCGTAGGCGGCGGCGAGGTTCTGGTGGGAGCGCAGCGCGAGCTCGTCCTGCTGCTCGCGGGTGATGCCCCAGCGCTCGGTGGTGATGGCCTGGTGCTGGCCCATGCTCAGCCCCGTGCGCGGCTCGGCGGTGTCGGGGGCCACCGGCGCGAGGTCCCTCGGCCGGATCGCGGCGAGGACCTTGAGGCGCTCGGGGAGACTCTTGGCGCGGGAGGCGCGCAGGATGGTGCGCCGCAGGCGGTCCGAGACGACGATCGGGGCGTCGGAGGCGGAGTCGACGCCACCGCCGACGCCCACCTCGACCTGCCCGAGGGCGATCTTGTTGCTCACCCCGACGATCGCCTCCAGGCCCGTGGCGCAAGCGCGCTGGACGTCGTAGGCGGGGGTGTGAGGGTCGAGGGAGGAGCCGAGCACCACCTCGCGGGTGAGGTTGAAGTCGCGCGAGTGCTTGAGGACGGCGCCCGCGCTCACCTCGTCGAGGCGTTCGCCGGCGAGGCCGAAGCGCGCGACGAGCCCCTCGAGGGCGGCGGTGAGCATGTCCTTGTTGGACGACGCGGCGTAGCGGCCACCGGCGCGGGCGAAGGGGATGCGGTTCGCCCCGACGACGACTGCCGGGCGGATGGATGAGGTCACGGCGTTGTTCCTTCGGATCGGGAGGGGACGAAGGTCCCTGGCCATCGTGAAACTCAGAGTACCTGATACTCTCGGTTCCGTGATGCCGAGCACACCTGCCGAGGACCGCGTGGACGGTCGTGACGCCCGCTGGGCCGCGCACCGCAGCTCGCGGCGCGCCGAGCTCGTGCGTGCGGCCCGCCGGGCGGTGCACCACCGCGGGCCGGACCTGTCGATGGACGACCTCGCCGCGGAGATCGGCACCTCGAAGTCGATCGTCTACCGCTACTTCAGTGACAAGTCGGGCCTGCAGGGCGCCGTGGGCGCCGCCGTCATCGAGGACCTCCGCGGCGCGCTGGGCGAGGTGAGCGAGCGGGTGACCCGCCCCCGGGACCGCATCGCCGCCATGGTCGACGTCTACCTCGGCATCGTCGAGTCCTCCGCCGGGGTCTACGCCTTCGTCACCCAGCCGGAGGCCACCGCCACCGCGGGCGCCCTGCGCGGCTTCGTCGCGGAGATCGAGGACATCGTCGCTGAGGCGCTGCTGCCCGTGCTCCGTCACGGCGGTGGGGCGGCGTCGGAGGACCACGCGCTCGCCGCCCTGTGGGGAGCGGGCGTCGTCGGCCACGTCCGCAGCGTCGCCGAACGCTGGATCGCCGCCCGCGGCCTCACCCCCGAGAACCCCGCCGACGCCCGGGCCGAGGACGGCGCCCCCGCCGTCGAGGGCGGCATCGCCACCCTGGACCGCGCGGCGCTCGCGGCCCACATCACCGACTGGCTGTGGACGGGGGCGATGGGCGTCGCCCGGCGCTCCCGCAATGCCAGCACCCGCACCGAGACCGACGACGCGATCGGAGACCCGTCATGACTACCACGACCACCCACCGCGAGGACGACGCCGCCCACCGCGAGCGTTCCGCCCGCCCGGTGGCACCCGACCTGCCCGACGAGTCCGACGCCGCCCAGCCGGTGTCCGTCACGACCGCGACGTCGGCGATGAGCCCGGACACCGCCGTCACCCCCGGCGAGGCCTTCGACCGGCGAGCCGTTGCGGACGCGCTCGACGGCCGCTGGCGCGAGCAGCGCCGCGCGTCGCGCGACCTCGCGCTCGAGCCGGACTTCCAACGTCTGCCCGACCAGACCGTCGCCGAGCACCGCGAGCGGGTGATGTGGCAGCTGCGCGAGCTCGTGCGCCGCAGCGACGTGCTGCGCGGCTTCCCGAAGGAGCTCGGCGGCGGGGGAGACCCGGGTGGCAACCTCGCCGGGTTCGAGGAGCTCTTCCTGTCCGACCCGTCCCTCCAGATCAAGGGCGGCGTGCAGTGGGGGCTGTTCGGCTCTGCCGTCCAGCACCTCGGCGTGCCCGAGCAGCACGCGCGGCTGCTGCCTCCGATCATGCAGCTCGAGGTGCCCGGCTGCTTCGCGATGACCGAGGTGGGGCACGGCTCGGACGTCGCCTCGATCGCCACGACCGCCACCTACGACCCCGCCACCGAGGAGTTCGTCCTCCACACGCCGTTCCCCTCGGCGCGCAAGGAGTACATCGGCAACGCCGCGGTGCACGGCGTCGCCGCCGTCGTCTTCGCCCAGCTCTACACGCAGGGCCGCAACCACGGCGTCCACGCCTTCTACGTGCCCATCCGCGAGCGCGACGAGGACGGCGAGCTGCGCTTCCTGCCGGGGATCGGTGGCAAGGACGACGGCGCCAAGGGCGGGCTCAACGGTGTCGACAACGGCCAGCTGTGGTTCGAGCACGTCCGCGTCCCCCGCGACAACCTCCTGCGCCGCTACGGCGACGTGGCCCCGGACGGCAGCTACTCCTCGCCGATCGAGAGCAAGGGGCGCCGCTTCTTCACCATGCTCGGGACCCTCGTCCAGGGGCGCGTCTCCCTCGGCGGGGCGGCCGTGGGCGTGAGCAAGGCGGCGCTGGCGATCGCGGTCCGCTACGGCGACGAGCGGCGCCAGTTCACCGGCGCCGACGAGCACCGCGAGGTCACCCTCCTCGACTACCAGCGCCACCAGCGCCGACTCCTCCCGCTCCTCGCGCGGACCTACGCCGCAGCCTTCTCCCAGGGTGTCCTCCTCGAGCGCTTCCACCAGGTCTTCAACGGCGAGCACGACGACGACGAGTCGCGCCAGGACCTCGAGACGCTCGCGGCCGCCTTCAAGCCGACGTCGACGTGGCTGGCGCTGGAGGCGATCCAGGAGTCGCGTGAGGCCTGCGGCGGCGCCGGGTACATGGCCGAGAACCGGCTCGTCACCTGGCGGCAGGACTTCGACGTCTACGCGACCTTCGAGGGGGACAACAACGTCCTGCTCCAGCTCGTGGGCAAGCGGCTCCTCACCGACTACGGCCGGTCGATGGCGAAGATCGACATCGCGGGGGCAGCCCGCTTCGTCGCCGCCCGAGCGGGCGACATGGCCCTGCACCGCACCCCGCTGCGGCGGGCCGCGCAGTCGGTGCTCGACTCCGGCTCCAAGGCCCGGTCCGCCGGCCAGCTGCGCGACCCCGAGGCGCAGCGCGAGCTGCTCGAGGACCGCGTCGAGACGATGATCGCCGAGATCGCCGGCGCGCTGCGTGAGGTCAAGGACGCTCCCCCGGAGAAGGCCGCCGCCGTCTTCAACGAGCACCAGGACGCCCTCATCGGCGCCGCCCGTGCCCATGCGGAGCTCCTCCAGTGGGAGGCCTTCACCGCGGCGCTCGACCAGGTGCCCGCCGGGACCACGCGTCAGGTTCTCACCTGGCTGCGCGACCTCTACGGCTTGGAGCGCATCGAGCGCAACCTCGCCTGGTACCTCGTCAACGGCCGGCTCACCGCTCAGCGCGCCCGGGTGGTGACCGGCTACATCAACCGGCTGCTCACCCGGCTGCGGCCCCACGCCGTCGACCTCGTCGACGCCTTTGGCTACACCCCCGAGCACCTGCGCGCGCCGATCGCGTCGGGCGTCGAGCGTGCCCGCCAGGAGGAGGCCGAGGTGCTCCAGCGCCGCCGCCGAGCCCTGCCGGAGCGGCTCGGCTGACAGACTCCCGCGCGGGGCCGCCATCCCCCCCTGCCGGCGCCCGCGCGGGACACACCGCCCACCGTGCGGCTCCCGGAGCCACCGTGCCCCGGTCTGCCGGGTGCGCAGTGGACCGACGTGGCACGCGTCGAGTGGTGCCGCGCAGACCGAGCTGAGGAGTCTCATCCCGCGTGCGGGAGCCGCGGCGGTGGCGAGGTGTGGACGTGCCCGGTGGGCGTGCGGGTCCGGATGAGGGGCCCGGCCCGCGGAGCGCTCGGATCGCCTCGGCCCAGCGGCAGCGAGCGCCAGCCGGGCGCGGCCTTGTCCTGGTTGCACCGCTCGCACCGGCCGCCGAGGTTCGCCTCGTCCGTGGCCCCTCCCTTGGCGTGGTCGACGACGTGGTCGATGTGCCGCACCGGCGCGTCGCAGTGCGGGGTACGGCACCGGCCGGCGTCCCGGGTGGCGATGTAGTGCGCGAGGCCGGGCGGTGCATGGCGGGCGCGGGACTCCATGGCGACGAGGTGGCCCACCGGGTCGGTGAGGAGGCGGCGGACCCACACCCCGCAGCCACCCTCGTCGGCCAGCGCCCGGCGCAGGAGCTCGCGGGCCCAGCCGGCGGGGACGGTGCCGTGCTCGGGCACGGAGGCGGGCTCGTCGCCGCCCGCCAGCGACTGGTCCGTCATGACGAGCTGGAGATGTACCCGAGCGGGCACCTCGGCGTCGCTGCCGGTGAGCCGCGCGACGAGGGCGTCGGCCATGATCTGCCCCCGCCCCCGCCCGCGCTCGTCCCCGGCTGCGCGTGCGGAGTCCGCCGCGGCGCCGAGCGACGCGTGGGCGGCCACCGCCTGGGCGACCGGCAGGAGGGCGGTGAGGTAGGCCATCGTGTCCGGGGCGGGACGGATACCGACGAAGCGCTCGCGCTCCGCCCGGGCGGCACGGTCCACGACGCTGTGGGGGTCGAGCCGGTAGGCGACGCGCTTCGCCTCGGCGACGAGCTGCCGGTCGCCCATCCCGGCCACGCGGGCCGGGTCCTGCCACAGCTCGGCGTCCAGCGCGCGGCGCTCCTCGGCCCCGAGGCAGATGCTTTCCCGCACGAGGAGGGTGGCCCGCCACTCGCTGAGCTCGCCCCGGCGCAGCGCCGCCAGGGTGCAGGGCATGTCCTCCCGCAGCGCCCGCGCCATGCCGAGGTGCCGGCCGCCGTGGTGCGGGGAGAGGCGGCGCGCAAGGGCCACCTCGCTCGCCAGGCCCCTGCCGCGGCGGTCCGCCGCGACCCCGGCCCCCTGCTCGGCGTCCAGCCGCAGCCGCGACAGGTGCGCAGTGACCGCCGCCTGCGCGCCGGCCGCCGCGGCCTTGAGGTCCTCCAGCTCACGCAGGAGGTCGATGCACTCGGCCTCGCTGAGGCCGGGCCGCTGGGCGTCGGCCCCCTCCACGACCCGCAGCCCCGGGTCCAACCGCTCGAGCAGCCGCCTCATCGCGCCGACGTCGGCCGCGCTCAGCGCCACCGCGGGCGGTGCGCCGGGGCCGGTCGCGTCGGTGCTGGACATGTCTCCAGGGTAGGAGCGACCACTGACATTTCCGCGACACAGCGCCGAAAGGTGCCGCTCAGGCTGTGGACGGCACCGCCGCGGACCGGCCCTGTGGAGCACCACGGCCCCCGCCAAGGCGCCAGGTCCGCCTGATGGCCGCTTCCGCCGCCCGCCCGCCGGGCCTGTAGATTGTCCGCCGTGCATGCCTTTACCGTCCTATTACGGGGCACCGATGTCTGACGAGCAGCGGTCCGACACCGTCGCGCACGCCGCGGCCACGCCGGACGTCACCCTTCCCTACCGGGACCTGGGCCTGAAGGATGACGAGTACGCGGGGATCGTGGAGATCCTCGGTCGTCGACCCACAGCAGCCGAGCTCGCCATGTACTCGGTCATGTGGTCCGAGCACTGCTCGTACAAGTCCTCCAAGACCCACCTGCGCCAGTTCGGTGAGAAGACCACCGAGGCGATGCGCGAGCACCTGCTCGTCGGGATCGGTGAGAACGCCGGCGTCGTCGACATCGGCGACGGCTGGGCGGTGACCTTCAAGGTCGAGTCGCACAACCACCCGAGCTTCGTCGAGCCGCACCAGGGCGCTGCGACCGGCGTCGGCGGCATCGTCCGCGACATCATCTCGATGGGCGCGCGACCCGTGGCCGTCATGGACCAGCTGCGCTTCGGGGCGATCGACCACCCCGACACCGCGCGCGTCGTCCACGGCGTCGTCTCCGGCATCAGCTTCTACGGCAACTGCCTGGGCCTGCCGAACATCGGCGGTGAGACCGAGTTCGACGCCTCCTACCAGACCAACCCGCTCGTCAACGCCCTGGCCGTGGGCGTGCTGCGACACGAGGACATCCACCTTGCCAACGCCTCCGGCGTCGGCAACCAGGTGATCCTCTTCGGCGCTCGGACCGGCGGCGACGGCATCGGCGGCGCCTCGATCCTCGCGAGCGAGACCTTCACCGGCGAGGGGCCCACGAAGCGCCCCGCCGTCCAGGTCGGTGACCCCTTCATGGAGAAGGTCCTCATCGAGTGCTGCCTCGAGCTCTTCGCGGCCGGCGTCGTCGAGGGCATCCAGGACCTCGGTGCGGCCGGCATCTCCTGCGCCACCTCCGAGCTCGCCTCCAACGGCGACGGCGGCATGCACGTCCACCTCGAGAACGTCCTGCTCCGCGAGGAGCTGACGGCCGGGGAGATCCTCATGTCGGAGTCGCAGGAGCGGATGATGGCCGTCGTGCGGCCCGACCGGCTCGAGGAGTTCCTCGCGATCACCGGCCGCTGGAACGTCGAGGCCTCCGTCATCGGTGAGGTCACCGACACCGGCCGCCTCGTCATCGACCACCACGGTGAGCGGATCGTGGACGTCGACCCGCGCACCGTCGCCCACGACGGTCCCGTCTACGACCGCCCGTACGCGCGCCCCTCCTGGCAGGACGCGCTCAACGCCGACGACGCCGAGCGGCTGCCCCGCCCCGCCGCGCCCGAGGAGCTGCGCGAGCAGGCGCTGCGCCTGGTCGCCTCCCCGAACCTCGCGAGCAAGTCGTGGGTCACCGACCAGTACGACCGCTACGTCCAGGGCAACACCGCGCTCGCCCAGCCGGACGACGCCGGCGTGGTCCGCGTCGACGAGGCCACCGGGCTGGGCGTGGCGATCAGCACCGACGCCAACGGCCGCTTCACCAAGCTCGACCCCTACACCGGGGCCCAGCAGGCGCTCGCCGAGGCCTACCGGAACGTCGCGACCGTGGGCGCCCAGCCCACCGCCGTCACCGACTGCCTGAACTTCGGCTCCCCCGAGGACCCGGACGCCATGTGGCAGCTCGTCCAGGCCATCACCGGCCTGGCCGACGCCTGCCGGGAGCTCGGCGTGCCGGTCACCGGTGGCAACGTCTCCCTGTACAACGGCACGGGCGAGCCCGGCCTCGTCGACTCCTCGATCAACCCGACCCCCGTCGTCGGGGTCCTCGGCGTGATCGACGACGTCACCCGCGCTACCCGCTCGGGCTGGACGGCACCGGGGCGCGCCGTCTACGTGCTCGGCACCACGGCCGAGGAGCTGTCCGGCTCCGCGTGGGCCGACGTCGTCCACGGACACCTCGGTGGGCGGCCCCCCGCCGTCGACCTCGCGGCCGAGCGCCGGCTCGCGGAGGTGCTCGTCAACGTCTCCCGCGACCGCATCGTCGAGTCCGCGCACGACCTGTCGGCCGGCGGCCTGCTCCAGGCGCTCGTCGACTCGTGCCTGCGCTTCGACGTCGGTGCCCACGTCGACCTCACCGCGCTGTGCGAGCGCGACGGCGTCGACCTCGCCACCGCCCTGTTCTCCGAGAGCGGGGCACGCGCCGTCGTCTCCGTCCCGCGCAGCCAGGAGGTCCACCTCCAGGACCTGTGCACCGCCCGCGGCGTCGCGCTCCTGCGCATCGGCACCACAGACGACACCGGCCCCGAGTCCCACGAGGGCCGTCCCGTGCTCGACATCGAGGGTATCGGCACGTTGCCGCTCAGCGAGCTGCGGGAGGCCGCCACGGCGACCCTGCCCGCCTACTTCGGCTGAGCACCACCCCCGGCGCCCCCGCCGGGCCCTGTACGCCTGAGATGAAGGAGTGGTCCATGGAACAGCAGCTCGAGCACGCCTACGAGGAGGTGCTTCGCCGCAACCCCGGCGAGGCCGAGTTCCACCAGGCCGTCCGCGAGGTCTTCGACTCCCTGGGCCCCGTCCTGCGCAAGAACCCCCGCTACGTGGACGCGGCCGTGCTCGAGCGCCTGTGCGAGCCCGAGCGGCAGATCATCTTCCGCGTCCCGTGGGTCGACGACGCCGGCCGCGTGCGCATCAACCGCGGCTTCCGCGTGGAGTACAACTCCGCCCTCGGCCCGTACAAGGGCGGGCTGCGCTTCCACCCCTCGGTGTACCTCGGCATCGTCAAGTTCCTTGGCTTCGAGCAGATCTTCAAGAACGCCCTCTCCGGCATGCCGATCGGCGGCGGTAAGGGTGGCTCGGACTTCGACCCCCGCGGCCGCAGCCAGCACGAGATCATGCGCTTCTGCCAGTCCTTCATGACCGAGCTCTACCGCCACCTGGGGGAGTACACCGACGTTCCCGCCGGTGACATCGGCGTGGGCCAGCGGGAGATCGGCTACCTCTTCGGCCAGTACAAGCGGATCACCAACCGCTACGAGTCCGGTGTCCTCACCGGCAAGGGCATCAGCTGGGGCGGGTCGCTCGTGCGCACCGAGGCCACCGGCTACGGCACCGTCCTGTTCGCCAACGAGATGCTCGCGACGAAGGGCCAGAGCCTCGACGGCCGCAAGGTCACCGTCTCCGGCTCGGGCAACGTCGCGATCTTCGCGATGGAAAAGGCCACGCAGCTCGGCGCCACGGCAGTCGCGTTCTCCGACTCCTCCGGCTACGTCGTCGACGAGGCGGGCATCGACCTCGAGCTCCTCAAGGAGGTCAAGCTCGTCGAGCGCGGCCGCGCCAAGGACTACGTCGACCGTCGTCCCGGCGCCCGTCTCGTCACCGGCGGCTCCATCTGGGACGTGCCGGCCGACGTCGCGCTGCCCTGCGCCACCCAGAACGAGCTGGGCGAGGACGCCGCGCGCGCGCTGCTGAAGAACGGCGTGGTGGCTGTCGCCGAGGGCGCCAACATGCCCACCACCCCCGAGGCGCTGCGGCTGTTCCAGGAGGCCGGCACGCTCTTCGGGCCGGGCAAGGCCGCCAACGCCGGTGGCGTCGCGACCTCCGCCCTCGAGATGCAGCAGAACGCCAGCCGGGACTCGTGGACCTTCGAGTACACCGAGGAGCGGCTCGCCGACATCATGCGTGACGTCCACGCCCGCTGCGCTGCCACCGCCGACGAGTACGGACGTCCGGGTGACTACATCGTCGGCGCGAACATCGCCGGCTTCACCAAGGTCGCCGACGCCATGCTCGCCCAGGGCGTCATCTGACCCAGCCCTCACCGAGCCGCGGGAACACCTTCGGGGTTCCCGCGGTTCGGTCTGTCATGAGCTTCGAGGACGTGAGGGACCACCTCGACCGCACCGAGGTCGTGGCCGTGGTGACGACGAGGGCCGGCGGTCAGCCGGTCGCGACGCCGATCTGGGCGATGGTCGTCGACGGCGTGCCCTATCTGCGGTCGGCCTACGGCGCCGGCTCGTGGTGGTACCGGCACGCGCTGTCCGGTCGCCCGGTGGCGATCGCCCTGGGCGACGGCGCCGTCGCGGAGCGCGACCGGGACGCGGCGCTGGACCTCCCGCGCGAGACGGTCCACATGACCTACGTCCTCGCGGACGACCCCGTCCAGGACCGCGTCGACGAGGAGCTCGAGCGCAAGTACGCCCACGCGCCGCGCTCCTCGATCGACCCCACGCGCAGCGAGGAGGCCCGCGCGGCCACGCTCCGCGTCGAGCCGGCCGGGGCGTGAGCCCGCGCTGAGGCCGCCGTCACGCCGGCGCGTGCGGCGCCCGCCCGCCGCATGCGGGATCGTTGACGCATGGGTGAGCTGCAGGTGGAGGTCGCGGTCCAGGACGCGAGCGGGGCCGCGCTGGCCCGGGACACGGGCGCGGACCGCGTCGAGCTGTGCTCGGCGCTCGATGTCGGTGGGCTCACCCCCAGCATCGCCATGGTCGAGGCCGTGGTCGCCACCGGCGTCCCCGTGCACGTCCTCGTCCGTCCCCGCCCCGGGGGCTTCCGGTACTCGGCGACCGAGGTCTCGCTCATGGTGCGGGACATCGAGGCCCTCGTCGACGCCGGCGCCGCGGGCGTCGTCGTCGGCGCCCTCACGGCGAAGGACACGCTCGACAGGCACGCCCTCGAGGCGCTGCAGTACGCCGCCGAGGGCCTGGAGGTGACCGCCCACCGCTGCGTCGACGTGCTTCCCGACCCGGCCGCCGCCCTGGACGACCTCGCCAGTCTCGGGTTCACGCGCGTCCTCACCTCCGGTGGCGCGCCGACCGTCGCCGACGGCGTTCCCACCCTGCGCCGGATGGTCGAGGCGGCCGGCGGGCGCGTGCAGGTGATGGCGGGCGGTGGCCTGCGACCCGAGGACGTGCCCGCGCTCGGGGACGCCGGGGTCGACGCGGTCCACCTCTCGGCACGGCGGCATATCCGCGACGGCGGCCCCTCCGGTCCGGGAGGCGGGGACCCCGGGTACGACGTCACCGACCGGGACATTCTCGAGGCCGTCCGAGCTGCGCTCGCCGGCCGCTGATCCCCGGCTACGGTGTCACCGTGGCACGACGACGCATCGACCCCGGCGAGGGCATGGCGGCACTGCGGCAGTGGCGCGCCGCCGAGGACGCCGGGGAGCAGGTGCCGGCCGCCGTCGTCCGCACAGCGGTCCGCTTCACCCTCGAGGAGCTCGCGGTGGGCTCGCCCGGCAACTCCGTCGAGGTGCGGGTGCCACCCGCCGCGGCGGTCCAGGCCATCGCCGGACCGCGGCACACGCGCGGCACCCCGCCCAACGTCGTGGAGACCGACATGCAGACGTGGCTGCGCATGGCGACCGGCCGCCTCTCCTGGGACGAGGCGCGCAGGTCCGGCGCGGTGAGGGCCTCCGGGATCCGCGCCGACCTCTCCGGCGTGCTCCCGCTCATCACCCGGTAGCGCGGGGGAGAGCGCGCGCAGCGGGGTACGTTTGACCGCGTGAGCACGCCCGAGCCCGCCCCCGCCGCATCACCCGACCCCGCCGCACCTCCCGCGGCCGACGTCGCGCCCCCCGCGGACACCGCCTCGCCCGCCGGACCGCCCGCCGAGGACGCTCCCGTCGCCCGGGCGATCGATGTCGCCGACCCGAGCCGGGTGCGGCGCGCCCCCCGCTACGGACGGTTCGGCCTCCTCGGCTTCATCCTCGGCGCGCTCCTCTCCCTCGCCCTCACCTTCCTCCCGGTGGGCGGTTCGGGTCTCGCGCGCGGCACCCTGTTCCTCCTCCTGCTCCTGGCCCTCGGTACCGCGGGCGTCTTCGCGGGCCTTACCTGGGCACTCGTCGCCGACCGCCGATCCCTGCGCCGCCGTGGCCGGGACTGAGCGCGGCGTGCCCACCCGCCAGCTCCACCTGCCGGCCCCGCCCGCGCGCGTCGCGCAGTCCCTCGACCGGCTCCGCGCCGAGCTCGACATCCCCGTCGACCTCCCGCCCGCGGCACTGTCCGAGGCGCAGGAAGCCGCCCGGCGCCCGCTGCCCGACCTGCCGGACGCGCGCGACCTGCCCCTCGTCACGGTCGACCCGCCCGGCTCCCGCGACCTCGACCAGGCCGTCCACCTCGAGGAGGACGGCGAGGGGTTCCTCGTCCACTACGCCATCGCCGACCTCGCCTCCTTCGTCACGCCCGGCGGCGCCCTCGACGCCGCCGTCCACGCGCGGGGCGTCACCGTCTACGGCCCCACCGGCTCCACGCCCCTGCACCCCGAGGTCCTCAGCGCCGGCGCCGCCAGCCTCCTGCCGGGCGAGGACCGCCCTGCCTACCTGTGGCGCATCGCGCTCGACGCCGACGGAACGGTCCGCGAAGCCTTCGTGCGCCGGGCCCTGGTCCGCAGCCGTGCGCAGCTCACCTACGGCCAGATCCAGGACGTCGTCGACGGCGGCAGCGACCCCGCCGTCCCGCCCACCCTGCCCGGGCTGCTGCGCCGGCTCGGCGAGCTGCGCCTCGCCCAGGAGCGGGCACGCGGCGGCGTCTCCCTCGAGATCCCCGAGCAAGAGGTCGTGGCCCGCGACGGCGGCTACGCCCTCGCCTTCCGCGCCACCTCGCCCGCGGAGGAGTGGAACGCCCAGATCTCCCTCCTCACCGGAATCTGTGCCGCCGAGCTCATGCGCGGCGCCGGCGTGGGCATCCTGCGCACCCTGCCGCCCGCTGACCCGCGCGACCTCGCCCGCCTGCGCCGCACCGCGCGCGGCCTCGGCATCGCGTGGCCCGAGGACGTGTCCTACCAGGACCTCCTTCCCACCCTCGACTCCGCCGTCCCAGCCCACGCCGCCTTCCTCACCGAGGCGACCACCCTCTTCCGCGGCGCCGGCTACGCCGTCCTCGGTCAGGACGAGGGCGGCGACACCCGCCACGCCGCCATCGCCGCCCACTACGCCCACGTCACCGCGCCGCTGCGCCGCCTCGTCGACCGCGCCGGCCTCGAGGTCTGCCGCGCCGTCTGCGCCGGGGAGCCCGTCCCCGGGTGGGTGCACGCCGCGCTGCCCGAGCTGCCCCGGGTCATGGCCCGCACCACCCAGCGGGCCGGGCGCTACGAGCGGGGCGCCGTCGACGCCGTCGAGGCCCTCGTCCTCGAGAGCAGGGTCGGGGAGGAGTTCCGTGGCGTCGTCGTCGAGGTCGACGAGGACGACGACGGCGTGCGCGGCACCGTCGTCATCGCCGAGCCCGCCGTCGAGGCGTCCGTCCGGGCTCCCGGGCTGCCGCTCGGCGAGCAGGTGACCGTGCGGCTGGACGCGGTGGACGTCCCCGGGCGGACGGTGCGGTTCTCACCCGTCTGACTGCACCCGCCCACGCGCGCGAGTGTGTGGGACCATGGCACACGTGCGACGCGGAGACGGACGGCTGAGTCACGACCTGCTCCCGGGGGAGGCCCCGCCCCAGGACGAGTGCGGGGTCTTCGGGGTCTGGGCGCCCGGGGAGGAGGTCGCCCGCCTCACGTACTTCGGCATCTACGCGCTGCAGCACCGCGGGCAGGAGTCGGCCGGCATCGCGACGAGCAACGGTGAGCAGCTCCTCGTCTACAAGGACATGGGCCTCGTCTCCCAGGTCTTCGACGACCGGACGCTGTCCGCGCTGCGGGGACACATCGCCGTCGGACACGTGCGCTACGCGACGACGGGGGCCAGCGCGTGGGAGAACGCCCAGCCCACCCTCGGCCCGGCAGGCAGCGGCACGGTCGCGCTCGGCCACAACGGCAACCTCACCAACACGCGCCGGCTCATGGAGCTCGTGCGCGAGCAGTCGGGCACGGACCTGTCCGGCGAGCTCGGGCGGGGCAGCTCCACCGACACCGCCGTCATCACCGCCCTCCTCTCCGGGACCGCCGGTGAGGGCTCCGGGTCGCTCGAGGCGACGGCGATGAGCGTGCTGCCGCTCCTCGAGGGCGCCTTCTCGCTCGTCTTCATGGACGAGCACTCCCTCTACGCCGCCCGCGACCCGCACGGCTTCCGGCCCCTCGTGCTGGGCCGGCTGCAGCGCGGCTGGGCCATCGCCTCGGAGACCGCGGCCCTCGACATCGTGGGGGCCACCTTCGTGCGGGAGATCGAGCCCGGCGAGCTCGTCGTCGTCGACGAGGACGGGCTGCGCTCGCAGCACTTCGCCGAGCCCAGCCCGCGCGGCTGCGTCTTCGAGTACGTCTACCTCGCCCGGCCGGACACGCAGATCGCCGGACGCTCGGTCAACGCGGCGCGCAGCGAGATGGGCCGGGTGCTGGCCCGCGAGCACCCCGTCGACGCGGACCTCGTCATCCCCACCCCCGACTCCGGGACGCCCGCCGCCATCGGCTACGCGCAGGCCTCCGGCATCCCCTTCGCGCAGGGGCTGGTGAAGAACGCCTACGTCGGGCGCACCTTCATCCAGCCGACAGACACGATCCGCCAGCTCGGCATCAAGCTCAAGCTCAACCCGCTGCGCGAGGTCATTGCCGGCAAGCGGCTCGTCGTCGTCGACGACTCCATCGTCCGCGGCAACACCCAGCGCGCCCTCGTCCGCATGCTGCGTGAGGCCGGGGCCGCGGAGATCCACGTCCGCATCTCCTCCCCGCCGGTGAAGTGGCCCTGCTTCTACGGCATCGACTTCGCCACGCGCGCCGAGCTCATCGCCAACGGCATGAGCATCGAGGAGATTCGTGCCTCCCTCGGCGCCGACAGCCTCGGGTACATCTCCACGGACGGGATGATCGAGGCTACCGCCGTGCCCCGCACGCGGCTGTGCACCGCCTGCTTCACCGGCGAGTACCCCGTGCCGGTCGAGGACGCCGAGGTCTCGACCGAGCGGCATGACTACCAGGTCCTCCCGCCCCGGCACCCGGGGTCCCTGACGATCGCTGGAGCGTAGTGAGCACCGAGAACCGCACCCCTATCAGCTACGCCGCGGCCGGCGTCGACACGGAGGCGGGTGACCGCGCCGTCGAGCTCATGAAGGGTGCGCTGCGCGCCACCCACGGACCCGAGGTCGTCGGTGGCGCCGGCGGCTTCGCCGGGCTCTACGACGCCTCCGCGCTGCGCGAGTACCGCCGTCCGCTTCTCGCCACCTCCACCGACGGCGTCGGCACCAAGGTCGCCATCGCCCAGGCGATGGACGTCCACGACACCATCGGCCACGACCTCGTCGGCATGGTCGTCGACGACATCGTCGTCGTGGGGGCCCGCCCGCTCGTCATGACGGACTACATCGCCTGCGGGCGGGTCGTGCCCGAGCGGATCGCCGCCATCGTCCGCGGCATCGCCGAGGCCTGCGCCCTGACCGGCACCGCCCTCGTGGGCGGGGAGACGGCCGAGCACCCCGGCCTCCTGGGCCCCGACGAGTACGACGTCGCAGGCGCCGCGACGGGCGTCGTCGAGGCCGACCGCGTGCTGGGCCCCGAGCGGGTGGCCGAGGGCGACGTCCTCGTCGCGCTCGCCTCCTCCGGCCTGCACGCCAACGGCTACTCCCTCGTCCGCCGCGTCCTCGAGGTGAGCGGCTGGTCCCTCGAGCGCGAGGTCCCCGAGCTCGGGCGCACCGTCGGGGAGGAGCTCCTCGAGCCCACCCGGCTGTACACGCGGCTGTGCCTGGAGCTCGCGGAAGACGACGGGCTGCACGCCCTCTCGCACGTCACCGGCGGAGGGCTCGCGGCGAACCTCGCCCGCGTGCTGCCAGCCGGGCTCGTCGGCCACGTCGAGCGGGGCTCCTGGCAGGTGCCGGCCGTCTTCGACGTCGTGCGTCGCCTCGGTCCGGTCGAGTGGCCCGACCTCGAGCAGACGCTCAACCTCGGTGTCGGCATGGTGGCGGTCCTCGCCCCGTCCGCGGCGGAGCAGGCGGTCCGGACGGCGCGTGCGGCCGGCATCGACGCGTGGCCGCTGGGCACGGTGGAGCGCCTCACCGACAGCGACGGCGACGTCGTCACCGGCACCAAGGGCATGCGTGGCGGAGCCGTGCGCATGCACGGCAGCTACCGCAGCTGACAGCCGCGATCAGCTCAGGTCGCCGCGTCCCCGTGGGGAGCGGCGACCTGAGGATCGCTGTCACGCCGTCGCCGTGGGCGACGGTGCACCTAGTCCGAGCGGAGACGCCAGTCGTCGTCATCCTCTGCGGAGGGGATCTCGAAGTCGTGCATGTCCCGGTCATGGCTCTGAGACGCCAGCTCTCTCTCGAGAGCCTGGTAGTCGGTCTCCGGGCTGTAGTACTTCAGCCGGCGAGCGACCTTCGTCTGCTTGGCCTTCTGACGGCCGCGCCCCATGGCGTCGACCCCCTCCAACGTAGAAGAGGGGCAGGCACCGACGGTGTCAGTGCGGCCCCATTTATGTGGTCATGGTTCGTGGTGCCCACGGTACATGGTCGAGCGTGGGTTCGACCATCCAGCGCACGTGCGGCCGCTCACTCTGCCGGCCCGGCCGGGGACCCGAGCTCCCTGGGGGACATGGGACCTTCGTCCGCATTTCGCCCGAATCGGGCGCGTTAGCGTGAGTCATCTGGCGGGTGAGCCGGCCCGGGCCGTGACGGAACTGAGGTGCACCATGGACGAGAATCATCGCGAGGAGACACTCCTGACCCCCGGTGAGGTGGCCGCCCGGTTCCGGGTGGACCCCAAGACGGTGACCCGGTGGGCGAACGCCGGCAAGCTCACCGCGGTCCGCACCCTGGGTGGGCACCGCCGCTACCGCCGCAGCGAGGTCGACGAGCTGCTCGTCGCGAACGGGATGGGCGCGCAGCGCCCCACGGGCTGAGCAGAACGCGCGCAGGGCCTCCAGGGGCCCTGCGCGCGTCGGGTGCGTGGCTCAGCGGGAGCGACGTGCGACGACCGTGACGAGGAGGGCGAGCGCGGCCGCGCCCGCCCCGACGATGCCGATGGCCCTGGGGTCCCCGCCCTTGGCGTCGTCCAGGAGCGACTGGGCCTTCGCCTCGGCGCCCTTCGCCGCGTGCCGGGCGGACTCGCCCGTGCGGCCGACGGCGGCCTTGAGGCTCGACCTCGCCTCCTTGATCTGCTCGCGCGGGTCGAGCATCGAGCTCAGCTCGTCGACCGAGCCGGCCAGCTCCTGCCGCGTGCGGGCGAGGTCGTCCTGGATCTGCTCGGGGGTGCGCTTGTCGTCGCTCATGAGTTGAGGCCCTTCTTGACGGCGTCGAGGTCGGCCTTGAGGTTGGCCTTGGTCTCCTCCGCGGAGGGCGCCTCGCCCGACTGCAGCATCTTCTTGCCGACGAGGGCGATGATGCCGGCGACGACGAGCAGGACGACGGCGACGATGAGGGCGGACAGCCACGCCGGGAGCGCCTCCGCCAGGCCCAGCACCGCCGTGGTGATGAGAAGGGCGAGGGCGAAGAAGCCGAGGAGGCCGGCGACGGCGAACATGGCAGCGCCCGCGCCCACCTTCTTGGCCTTGGCCGCCGCCTTGACCTGGATGAGCTCCAGCTCGCCGCGCAGGATGCGCGAGAACTGGTCGGAGATCCTCGCCACCAGCTCGCCGATGGACGGGCGTCCGGGCGGCTGCTGGCCGGTCCCGAGGTGCTGCGGTGCGGCAGTACTCACGCGTCTCCCTCTTCTCCGCGCCGAAGCGCCGTCGTCGTGCAGTCGTCGTTGCTGCCCCATGATCGCGGGGATCGGCGTGCCGTGCACGTCCTCGCCGCGCGAGCCGCTCACGGTCCGGCGCGGACGGGCGCGCCGCGGGCCGGTGACTGGGCGGCGACGGGACGGTGAACAACTCGCATCTCGCAGAGTGAGACGTTGACGAGGACGTGGCCCGTGCCACATGATGAGCGGGCCGACCCCTCCGCTGCGCGCGTCGTCGCGCGCACGACACACCCGGCCGGGCGGCCGGAGAAGGAGCACCCGTGAGCCGAGTCCCCCGTAGGTCCACCACTCGTGGCAGAGGGGGTGTGGCCGCGGTCGGAGTCGCCTCCCTCATCCTCACCCCGCTCGTCGCCGTTACCCCCGCGGCCGCGCTCATGAGCACGGGACCCGTGTTCATCAGCGAGATCCACTACGACAACGACGGCACGGACCAGGGGGAGGCGATCGAGGTTCAGGCCCCGGCCGGGACCGACCTCACCGGCTGGCAGGTCGTTCTCTACAACGGCGGCAACGGCTCCGTGTACGACACCAAGACTCTCGACGGAACGGTCGGGGAGTCGGGCGTCGTCGTCCAGGAGTACCCGGAGAACGGTGTCCAGAACGGTGGGCCCGACGGCGTCGCGCTCATCGACGCCTCCGGTGCGCTCGTCGAGTTCCTCTCCTACGAGGGCGTCATGACCGCGTCGGGCGGTCCTGCCGACGGCGTGCAGAGCATCGACATCGGCGTCATGCAGCCGGGCAGCACCCCTGCCGGGCAGTCGCTCCAGCGGGTCGACGGCGTGTGGACCGGTCCGTCCGCGAGCTCCTTCGGTGCCGTCAACAGCGCCGTCGAGGAGCCCGGCCCGGACCCGGACCCCGAGCCGGGTGCGGTGACGCCGATCGCCGAGATCCAGGGCACGGGCGACGCGACCCCGCTGCTGGGCCAGACCGTCACCACCCGCGGCGTCGTCACCGGCGTCTACGCCGACGGCGGTTTCAACGGCGCCTTCATCCAGACCCCAGGCACCGGCGCGGACCTCGAGGGCCACGACGCCTCGCACGGCATCTTCGTCTTCGCCGGCGGCACGCAGCTCGCCAGTGACGTCGAGGTCGGCGACCTCGTCGAGGTGACCGGCACGGCCGGCGAGTACTTCGGCCTCACCCAGATCGCCGCGGCGAGCCACAGGGTCCTCGACGAGCCTGCCGCCGACGTCGTCCCGGCCCAGGTCCCCCTGCCGGCGGTCGACGAGCGCGAGGCCTTCGAGGGCATGCTGCTCGCCCCGCAGGGCGCCTTCACGGTGACCGACACCTACCACACCAACCGCTTCGGCTGGGTGGGCCTGGCCGCGGGCGACGAGCCCCTGCGCCAGCCGACCGACGTCGTGCGCCCGGGCACCGAGGCCTACACCGGCCTCCTCGCCGCGAACGCCGACCGCGCGATCCGGATGGACGACGGCTCCAGCCACGACTGGACCAACTTCTCCTTCGACGACCACGGGACCCCGGTCGCCTACCTGACGCCGGACAACCCGGTCCGGGTGGGCGCGCCGGTCGAGTTCCAGGGCCCGGTCATCCTCGACTTCCGTCGCACCGTCGCAGGCGAGGACGCCACCTGGAACTTCCAGCCGCAGAGCCGCCTCACCGGCGCCAACGCCGCCGAGGTCCAGCCCATCAACTGGGAGAACACCCGGCCGGAGGCCCCGGAGGAGGTTGGCGGCGACGTCAGGCTCGCCACCTTCAACGTCCTCAACTACTTCACCAGCCTCGGCGACGAGGAGGCCGGCTGCGGCTTCTTCGGTGACCGCCTGGGTGGCCCGACGACGGCGCGCAGCTGCGACGTCCGCGGTGCCTACGACGCGGCGAACCTGGCCCGTCAGACCGAGAAGATCGTCAGCGCCGTCAACGCCCTGGACGCCGACGTCGTCGCCCTTCAGGAGATCGAGAACTCGCTGCCCTTCGCCCCCGGCAACACCGCCGCTGACCGTGACCACGCCCTGTCCGACCTCGTCGACGCCCTCAACGCGGGCGCGGGCGAGGAGCGGTGGGAGTACGTCGTGTCCGCGGAGCAGTTCCCCGCGGCCGAGGACGTCATCCGCAACGCCTTCATCTACCAGGTCGACGCCGTCACCCCGGTCGGCGGCACCAAGATCCTGCTCGACAGCGCCGCGTTCGGCAACGCCCGCGAGCCGATGGCCCAGGAGTTCGCGCCGGTCGACGAGAACGGTGACGTCGTCGAGGACGCCGACTCCTTCGTCGTCATCAACAACCACTTCAAGTCCAAGGGCTCCGGCTCGGGGGAGAACGCCGACCAGGGCGACGGCCAGGGGGCCTCGAACCCCGACCGGGTCCGCCAGGCCGAGGCGCTCGTCGCCTTCGCCGACGAGGTCGCGGCCGACGCCGGCACGGAGCTGGTGTTCCTCGCCGGTGACTTCAACTCCTACACCCAGGAAGACCCGATGCAGGTCTTCTACGAGAACGGCTACACGGACCTCGGCGACGAGCTCACGGAGAAGTCGACGTACTCCTTCGGCTCGATGGTCGGCTCGCTCGACCACGTCCTGGCGAGCGAGGCGGCCACCGCGGCGGTGACCGGCGCGGACATCTGGAACATCAACGCCTACGAGTCGATCGCCTTCGAGTACAGCCGGTACAACTACAACGTCACCGACTTCCACGACGCCTCGCCGTACCGGTCCAGCGACCACGACCCGATCATCGTGGGGGTGGACCTCCTCGCCGATGAGCCGGGGCCCACGGTGGACATCAACCTGCTGGCGTTCAACGACTTCCACGGCCGCCTGTTCGACTACACCCGCGACCGTGACACCGGCGCGGTCCTCGGCAACGACACGCTCGCCTTCGCGGGCACGATCGAGGAGCTGCGCGCCCAGGAGGGTGAGGGGAACACCATCCTCTTCTCCTCCGGTGACAACATCGGTGCCTCGCTGTTCACCTCCGCGCTCCAGGAGGACAAGCCCACCATCGACATCCTCAACGCGCTCGACCTCACTGCCGCGACGGTCGGCAACCACGAGTTCGACGGCGGCTACGACAACCTCACCGGACAGGTGACGGAGTGGGCCGACTTCAGGCACCTCGGCGCCAACGTGACCGTCAAGGCCACCGGAGAGCCGGCCCTGCCGGCCTACGAGACCGTCGAGGTCGAGGGGCTGACGGTCGCCGTCATCGGCGCCGTCACGCAGGAGACCCCCAGCCTCGTCAGCCCCGAGGGCATCGCCATGCTCGAGTTCGGTGACCCCGTCGAGGCGGTCAACCGCGTCGCGGCCGCGCTGACCGACGGGGACGGGGCCAACGGCGAGGCCGACGTCATCGTCGCCTCCTACCACGAGGGTGCAGGCTTCGACGAGAACGCCTCGTCCCTGGAGGAGGAGATCGCCTCGAGCGAGACCTTCGCCCACATCGTGGGCGGCACGACCAGCGCCGTGGACGCGATCTTCAACGGCCACACCCACAAGGTCTACGCGTGGGACGGCCCGGTTCCCGGCGAGGAGGGCGCCTTCCGCCCGGTGATCCAGGGCGAGAGCTACGGCGAGTACGTCTCGCAGGTGGTCCTCACCGTGGACCGCGAGTCCGGTGACGTCGTCGACTACGACCACCGCAACGTGCCCGCGTCCACCACCCCGATGGGTGAGCTGGTCCAGACCTACGCGCGCGTCGCCGAGGTCAAGACGATCCTGGACGCCGCGCTCGCGCGTGCGGCGGAGATCGGCAACGAGGTCGTGGGTAGCGTGAGCGCCGACATCACGACGGCGTTCACCGCGGCCGGGGGGCGTGACGACCGCGGCAGCGAGTCGACGCTGGGCAACCTCGTCGGCAACGCGCTGCGCGACACGCTGAGTGCGCAGAACCTGGGCGGCGCCCAGATCGGCGTGGTCAACCCCGGTGGCCTGCGGGCCGACCTGCGCTACGGGGAGGACGGGAAGATCACCTTCGCCGAGGCGAACGCGGTGCTGCCCTTCCTCAACGACCTGTGGACCGTCACCCTCACGGGCGCCCAGTTCAAGGAGATGCTCGAGCAGCAGTGGCAGCCCGAGTCGTCCTCACGCAGCTTCCTGCACCTGGGACTGTCGGACAACGTCTCCTACACGATGGACCCGACCGCCGAGCGCGGCGAGCGGATCACCTCCGTGACCGTTGACGGGCAGCCGCTCGACACGGCCGCGGAGTACCGCATCGGGACGTTCTCCTTCCTCGCCCAGGGCGGTGACAACTTCACCGTCTTCGCCGACGCCACGGACGTCCAGCAGACCGGTCTCATCGACCGCGACGGCTGGATCTCCTACATCGAGAACAGCTCCCCGCTGTCCCCGGACTTCGCGCGTCGGGCGACCGTCCTCACGCCGCTCCCCTCGGAGCTGGTGGCCGGCGAGGAGGTGTCCTTCGAGGTCAGCAGGCTCGACCTCACCTCCCTGGGCAGCCCGGACAACACCGAGCTGGCCGTCTACCTCGTCGGCGCGGACGGTGAGCGGGGCGAGGCCGTGCACACTGCCCCCGTCACCGACGGCGCGGCCACCGTCACCTTCACCGTGCCGGGTGACCTGGACGGCGAGTACACCTTGGAGATGGAGGCCGCACCCAGCGGGACCACCGTCCGGGTGCCGGTGACGATCACGGCTGCGGACCAGCCGCTGCGCTTCGGGTTCTTCCTGTCCGACGACTGGTCCGGCAAGGCCCACTACGCCTTCCAGTACGGGCGGTTCACCGACGAGGTGCTCATCGGTGACTGGGACGGCAACGGCACCGACACCATCACGGTGCGCCGCGGGAGGGAGTACTTCGTCAACGACGCGCCACGCGGCGGCCCCGCGACGACGGTCTTCGCCTACGGGCGGCCCGACGACGTCGTCCTCGTCGGCGACTGGGACGGTGACGGCGTCGACACGCTGGCGGTGCGTCGTGGGGCGCAGTACTACGTGAAGAACTCCCTACGCGGCGGTGACGCCGACCGCGTCATCTCCTACGGGCGCGCGAACGACGACGTCCTGGTCGGCGACTGGGACGGCAACGGCACGGACACCCTCGCGGTGCGCCGTGGCGCGACCTACTACGCGAAGAACCGCATCGCCGGCGGCGACGCCGACGTGGTCTTCACCTACGGCCGCCCGAACGACGTCCCCCTCGCCGGGGACTGGGACGGCAACGGCACGGACACCTTTGCGATCCGACGGGACCGCGAGTTCCACGTGAAGAACTCCCTGCGTGACGGTCCGGCCGACTTCGTCATGGTCTACGGCCGCTCCGGTGACGAGGTCTACGTCGGTGACTGGAACGGCGACGGCAAGGACACCCTGGGCGTGCGCCGCACCCCGGCGTCCTGACCGGGTAGCGCACGAGCGGGGGCCTCGCACCGACCAGGTGCGGGGCCCTCGCCCGTCCCGGCCACTGTGCCGAGGGCGGAAAAGGAAGAACCCCCGCGCGAGGCGGGGGTTCTTCGGTGTGGCTCCGACCGGCGTCGATCCGGTGACCTTTCGATTTTCAGTCGAACGCTCTACCAACTGAGCTACAGAGCCTGGTGTGCGAAGGCCCGGCCAGAACTCTGACCGGGCCTTCCGCCGCGACCCCGACGGGACTCGAACCCGCGACCTCCGCCGTGACAGGGCGGCGCGCTAACCAACTGCGCTACGGGGCCTTGTGGTGACAAGGCTTCCTGCTTGTTCTGCTGTCGTGCTGCTCGTACCCCCAACGGGATTCGAACCCGTGCTACCGCCGTGAAAGGGCGGGGTCCTAGGCCGCTAGACGATGGGGGCCCGTTTTGGACGCCCGTGACGCCGAGGCGCCCCAAGACCTCCATAAGCATAGGGGGAAGAACGGCGTAGGAGCAAAACGCCTGGGTGTGGTCTGCGGCACGTCGCCGGAACGCCTACCGGGGCGTCGGTGGCCTGGGCGATGATGGGCCCATGGTGGAGATGTCCCGCGTGGAGTTCGAGGAGGCCGTCAGTGACGGCCTGGACCTCGTGCCGCCCGAGCTGACGGCGCAGATGGACAACGTCGTCGTGCTCGTGGAGGACGAGCCGCCGGCCGACGCGCAGGACCCCGACCTGCTCGGACTCTACGAGGGCACGCCGCTCACGGAGCGGGACTCCTGGTGGGCGGCCGGCTCCCTGCCGGACCGCATCACGATCTTCCGCGGCCCCACCCTGCGCATGTGCGAGAGCGTCGAGGAGGTGGTCGAGGAGGTGGCCGTGACGGTCGTCCACGAGATCGCCCACCACTTCGGCATCGACGACGAGCGGCTCCACGAGCTCGGCTGGGGCTGACATGGCCCACGACCACCACCGCACCGCCGCCGCGGCCCACCGCTCGCGGCTCCTCGCGGCGTTCCTCGTCACGGCCACCGTCATGCTGGTCGAGGCCGTCGGCGGGTGGCTGTCCGGCTCGCTCGCCCTCCTGGCCGACGCCGGGCACATGCTCTCCGACACGGCCGCCCTCGGCCTGGCGCTCGCGGCCACGTGGATCGCCTCCCGTCCCGCACGGGGCAGGTGGACCTTCGGCTGGCAGCGGGTGGAGATCCTCGCGGCACTCGTCAACGGCGTGATCCTCCTCGTCGTCGGCGTGGTCGTCATCGTCGAGGGGGTGGGAAGGTTCGGGGCCGAGCCGGAGATCCGCACCGGCCTCATGGTGCTCGTCGGCACGGTCGGACTCGTCGCCAACCTCGTGTCCCTGTGGCTGCTCAGCGGTGGGCGCGAGGAGAGCCTCAACGTCCGTGGCGCCTACCTCGAGGTGCTCGGGGACCTCCTCGGCTCGGTGGCGGTCCTCGTGGCTGCCGCCGTCATCGCGGTGACCGGGTGGACCCAGGCCGACGCCGTCGCCTCCGTGGCGCTGGGAGTGTTCATCGTGCCGCGTGCGCTGCTCCTGCTGCGTGACGTCGCCCGAGTCCTGCTCGAGGGGGCGCCGGAGGACATGTCGCTCGCCGAGCTGCGGGAGCACATGTGTGAGGTCGAGGGGGTCGTCACGGTCCACGACCTCCACGCCTGGACGATCACCTCCGGCGTGCCGGTGGTCTCCGCGCACGTCGTCGTGGAGGACCACGTGCTGCACCCGGAGCGCTTCTGCGTCGTCCTCGACGCGCTCCAGCACTGCCTGGAGGGGCACTTCGACGTCGAGCACTCCACGCTCCAGCTGGAGCCGCGCGACCACAAGGCGACCGAGGTGCGCCTGCACGACTGAGGGCGTCATGGGCATGTCAAGTGTGCTTGACACTGAATGTTAAGCACGCTTAACATCGCGCCATGGTTCCCCGCACAGCCGCGACGAGCGGCACGGACAACCCGGTCCGGCGGCGCCGGCGCGAGCACCGCCTGACGCAGGCCGAGCTCGCCAGGGCGGTGGGCGTCAGCCGGCAGACGGTCATCGCCGTCGAGCGGGGCGACTACGCGCCGTCGGTCCACCTCGCGCTGCGGCTCGCCCGCGCGCTCGGTGTCACCGTCGAGGAGCTGTTCGCCGAGGACGAGAACACGACCACAGGAGAGGCCCGACGATGAAGAGCACGCACGGAGCCCGGGACAGGGCGGCCGACCGCATCCTGGCGCTGGACAGCGCGAGCTACGGCGACGAGCGCGAGCGCGCCGTCTTCATGGAGGCGACGACCTTCGGCTACATGCTGACGATCTACGTCTCGATCGCCGTGGCGGTCGTCGCCGCAGTGCTCGGGCAGCTGCTGCTGCCGGTGCTGCTCCTGCTCCTGCTCGGGCTGCAGAGCTGGGCGACGGTCTGGTATGCCGGGCGCCGCGGGGTGGACGTGAGCGACCTCGCCTTTCGTGCCGAGGCGAATCTCAAGCGGAACGCCGGGATCGCCGTGTTCGGCGGCTTCGCGCTCGTCCTCGCGGCGCTCGCCTACACGATCTTCGCGGGCCACGGTCTCATCGACCTGCCGGCCGTCGACGTCCGGTCCGGAGCGGTCGGCTCGATGGTCAAGGGGGCTGTCATCGGTGGCGGCGGTGGACTGCTCGTCGGCGCCCTCGCCATGGGCGTGAAGAACCGCCGCCGTGCTCACACCGGCGAGCCGGGCGAGCACGAGGTGCCCGAGGAGGACTGAGGGCCACGCAGGTGGGACCGCTCAGCGCGTCGCTGAGCCCTCGACCTGCTCCGCGGTGATCTCGCCGCTCGGCAGGTCGTCGTTCGCGCTCATCACCGTCCCCGAGCCGACGTCCACCGTCACCGGCGCCTCTCCGCGACCGGTGAAGGCCGGCAGCTCGGTGTCCCCGGGATCGTCGTAGGGGGCGGTGAGGAGCGTCGCGGTGGCCCACCCGCGGCTGAGGAGGTGGTGGTCGGTGCCCGGCTCGTCCTCGGCGTCCACGCCCGAGTAGGTGAGCATGACGTAGTTCTTGCCCTTCTCCTTGACCCGGGCCTGGACGGCACCGAAGCTGGCCAGGCGGGCCGCGCGCAGGCCGCGCAGCTGCTCGGCCGGGATGTCCGGCACGTTGATGTTGAGCACGCGCTCCTCGTCGCTCGGCTGGTCGCGCAGCCAGGTGAAGGCGTGGGCGGTCACGAGGCGGGCGGTGTCCCAGTGCTGAGGGTCGGCCGAGGCGATGGAGACCGCCAGGGCGGGGATGCCCTGGGTTGCCGCGGACAGCGCGGCCCCCACCGTCCCCGAGTGGAGGGTGGCCCGGCCGGTGTTCGCGCCGAGGTTGACGCCGGACAGCACGAGATCCGGGCGCTGCCCGAAGGCGCCGTAGGCGGCGACGAAGGCGATGAGGGCGGGAGCGGCCTTGACGCCGAAGGAGGGCACGCCGTCGGGCAGGCCGGGAGGGCGGGCGTCGACGAGCGCGAGGCGCCCGTCGACCTCCTGCGCGGTCAGCGAGGCGCTCGCCCCCGAGTACTGGCGGTGCGGTGCGGCGACGACGACGTCGCAGCCCGCCTCGAGCGCGACGCGCGCGAGCACGACGAGCCCCGGTGACCGGATGCCGTCGTCGTTGGTGACGAGGACCCTCACACCTCAGCCCTCCCGCCGTCGTCCCGGGGGACGACCTCGATACCGATGCGGTCCGCGAAGCGCTCGATCTGCTCGCGCCGGCCCGTGCCCAGCCCGCGCCTCGTGACGTTGAGGGCGCCGGCCGCGGCGCCCAGGCGGGCGGCCTCGCCCACGCTCGCACCGCGCCCCAGCGCGACCGCCACCCCGGCCGTCATCGAGTCACCGGCACCGCGGTGGTCCAGGGGCGTGACGACGGGCCCGACAAGCAGTCGGGTCGACTCGGCGGTCACGAGGAGCGTCGGCTCCCCGGCACGGGAGATGAGCATCGCCCCGACGCCCTGCTCGACGAGCCGCCGGCCCGCCGCCTGGAGCTCCTCGACGGAGTCGCCGGTGGTGAGGCCGGCGCCCTGCAGCTCCTCGTGGCTCATCTTGAGGACCGTGGGCCCCTCGGCGGCGGCGGCCTTCGCGGCGTCGCCCGAGAGGTCCGCGACGATCGGCTTCTCCACGCTGTGCACGTCCCGCACCAGGCGGGAGAAGAAGCCGGCCGGCAGCACCCGGTCCGGCTCCGCGCCGGTGAGAACGAGGACGTCGGACTCGAGCGCCTCGACGAGGACCGTGCCGTAGAGGTCGTCGAGCTCGTGACGGGTGAGCTGCGGGGGGACCATGTGCGCGAGCGTGGCGCGGTCCCCGCCCCGGCGGTCGTGGACGTAGGCGCCGTTGCCCGCGTTGTAGGGCACGGCGCGCACGGTGAGCTTCTCCTCCGAGAGCATGTGGGCGAGCACGGCGCCCACCTCCCCGCCGAAGGGCCCGCACACGGTGACTTCCGCGCCGAGGGAGATCGCCATCCGGGCCACCCACAGGCCCTGGCCACCGGGGTGGAGGTGGAGGTCGGCGGAGTGCTCGTAGTCCCCGTCCTCACCCGGCTCGACCTCGACCATGAGGAGGGGGGTGGGCGCGAGGACGCACAGCCTGGGCCGGTGCGCCGACTGCTGCTCCATGGCGCGAGCCTAGGACCGCGCGAGACAGACCGCAGGGGGAAGGTGCACACTGTGCCGATGGAGGCAACGGCAGGCCGCGCACGCCGGGCCGCGGGGGCGCCACCGGTGCGTGTCCTCGAGGGCCAGGCCGGCAGCGACGCCGCGGCGCACGCGATGCGTGCCTACCTCGCCGAGCTCAGTGACCGCCTCGACATCGACCCGTCCTTTGCGGACGCCGCGGACCCTGCCGAGGTCACCCCGCCGCGCGGGGACTTCATGCTGCTCAGCGAGATCGGCTCAGGTGCCGTCGTCGGCTTCGGGGCGGTGCACGTGCTCGAGCAGGGCCTCGTGGAGATCCGGCGGATGTGGCTCCATCCGCACGTCCGCGGCCGCGGGCTGGGCAGGTTCCTCCTCGGTTCCCTGGAGAACCGCGCCCGCTCCCTCGGCGGGCGGCGCGTCCTGCTCGGCGTCAACGAGTCCCTCGTCGAGGCCTGCGGGCTCTACCGGGCCAGCGGCTACGAGCCGGTCGAGCGTGACGGGGACAACTCCTACGTGACGCACGTCTTCGGCAAGGTGCTCGTGGGGCCACATTCGGACGCCTCGACGTGACTTCCCTACCGAGCGAGGCGCAAGATGGGGACATGAGCACCGAGAACCAGCGCGTGGCGTTCACCAAGGTCGCCCTGAGCGAGGAGGAGTGGCGCGAGCGCCTCTCGCCCAAGGAGTACCACGTCCTGCGCGAGGCAGGCACGGAGCGGCCGGGCACCGGCGAGCTCCTCCACGAGAACCGCGAGGGCGTCTACAGCTGCCGCGGCTGCGGGGCGGAGCTGTTCCGCTCCACCACGAAGTTCGACGCCCACTGCGGCTGGCCGAGCTTCTTCTCCCCCCAGGACTCCGACGCGGTCATCCTCCTCGAGGACCGCACCCTGGGCATGGTCCGCACCGAGGTCCGCTGCGCCCGCTGCGACTCCCACCTGGGACACGTCTTCCCTGACGCGCCGCAGACCCCCACCGGGGACCGCTACTGCATGAACTCCGTGGCGCTCACCTTCGAGGAGCGCTGAGAGGCCGCCCGTGCTGGTCGTGACGTCCAACCTCCAGCACGGGCACCCGCTCGTGGGCGACGCGAGCTCCGCGGAGCGGCTCGCGACGGCGTTGCGTGACCTGCCCGGCCACGTCCTCGCCCTCCAGGAGGTCGACAAGGGCCAGGCGCGCAGCGGCCGCATCGACGAGACGGCCGTCATCGCCGAGGCCCTCGGCTACCGCTGGCACCGCTTCGCCGCGGCCTTCGCCGGCTCCACCCGGGGGCTGCGCCGCCGTCCCGTGCCCTCCCACGTGCCCGACGACTCCGGTTACGGCGTCGCCCTCCTCAGCCGCTGGCCGGTGAGCTCCTGGCACGTGCGGCCGCTGCGTCCCGGCCCCGTCCGCGTCGCGCCCGCGGACACCCGCCTGGGCTTCCAGGTGCGGCTGGACCAGCCGCGCGTGCTGCTCGCGGCCGTCGTCCAAGCACCCTTCGGGCCCGTGACGGTGGGCTGCACGCACCTGTCCGTCGCCCCGCCCGTGGCCCGGCGCCAGCTGGCGGAGTCGGCGTGGGCGCTGCGCACGCTGCCCGGCCCCCACCTCCTCCTCGGTGACCTCAACATGGGCCCGGACGACGCCGCCCGCGTGACCGGCATGCGCGGGCTCGCGCAGGCGCCCACCTTCAGCGCGCGCCGGCCCCGGCGCCAGCTCGACCACGTGCTCGCCGGACCCGGCCTGCGGGCCGTGACCGAGGCGAGCACGGTCCGGCTGCCCGTGTCGGACCACCTGGCACTCGCCGTCGGCGTCGAGCCGGCCTGACGGCTCTCGGAGTGCGGCCCCTGCGGGCCCGTGCCACGATTCCGGACGAACACACGGCGTCACCCCGATGGTGGCGCCCAGTGAGAGGAAGGAATGCCATGGAGATCATTGGTCTCATCATCTTCGGAGCCGTCATCGGCGCGCTCGCTCGGCTCTTCATGAAGGGCGACCAGAACCTCGGCATCCTGTGGACCATCATCCTCGGTGTGCTGGGTGCCCTGGCCGGCTACTGGCTGGCCGGCGCGCTGAACGTGGAGGACACGGGTGGCATCGACTGGATCCGCTGGGCGATCTCGATCGTCGCCGCGATCCTCTTCATCAGCGTGTACGTGGGCATCACGAACAAGGGCGCCAAGCGCCGCTGAGCCTGACCTCGACGCCGGCCGGTCCCCACGGGGGCCGGCCGGCGTCGTCGTGTCTGAGGTGCTCAGCGACCGCCGCCACCGCCCCCGCCGCCACCACCGCCGGAGAAGCCGCCGCCTCCGCCGCGGGAGCCCGAGCCGCCCGAGGAGCCGGGGGTCGAGGACAGGGTGCGGCCGGCGGTGGAGGAGAACGAGGACAACGCGCTGCCGAGGGTGGTGAAGCTGCCGGCCTGGAAGCCGTGCGTCCCGACGTACCAGGTGGGTCGGGCAACCTGCTGTCCCTGGGCCTCGAGCCGGGCGAAGATGCCGGCCCAGCGCTCGGCCGCCTCGTAGACGATGGCGTAGGGCAGGTACCGGGAGAAGATGTCCTCGCCCTCCTCGAAGCGCAGCTGGTGACCCTCCGCGGTCGTGAGGTAGAGGCGGAACCCGCGTGACTGCTCGTGCAGCGCCCGGCCGACCGGGCTGCGCTGCAGCCTCGCCCGGCGTGTCAGGCCCCAGGCGAGGAGGAAGGCGGCGAGGACGGCGCCGACCGCCAGGACGAGGACGATGGTCGCCGGTCCGCTCGCGGCCGCCCCGGCGATCCCGCCGCCGAAGGTGACGAGCACGAGGCCGAGGACGACGACCCGCACGAGAGCAAGCATCGACCCCGCCCCGGCCCGGATGTGTCCGGTGAAGAGCTGGGCCAGCCCGCCCATGAGCTGGCGGCGGGCGGTGCGCAGCGTGCCGGCGAAGGTGTTGCGCAGCTGCGACATCCGCACCTGGCTGCGGCCCGCGAAGACCTTCTCCAGGAGCGTGCGCTCGTAGTCGCGCAGATCCCCGCGTGCGGCCTCCGGCGTGGCGACGAGCAGCCAGTCGTTCGGCCTGCCGCGCCAGCCGGTGCCCGCCTCGTGGATCTGGAGGAAGCCCCGGACCGCGAGGTCGATGAGCGTCGCGGAGACGTGCGTCGTCGTCGCCGTCTTCTCGTCGAGGGCGCCGACCTCACCGGGGCGCAGGCCGTCGGGCGGGGTGAAGCGGACGGCGACGGCGGGGGCGTCGCGAAGCACCTCCACCCGCGGCGCCCTGCCCGGCGCGGGGAGCACCCCGGGCGGCAGGTCGGCGAAGTGGAGGTCGCGGCCGCGCCGTACGCGCAGCGCCGCGAGCAGCACCGGTCCGAGCAGGGCGAGCGAGGCGAGCCAGGCGACGTTGTCCCGCACGAAGCGGGCGGCGGTGGGGGCGGCGCCGTCGCCGGCCCACAGGAGCGGCTCGGGCGCGCTCTGGAGGATCGGCTCGATCGTCCCGAAGGTGCCGGGCGGGTAGGCGGCCACGACCGTCATGCCGGAGCCCGATGGGAGGCGCCCGCTCGCGGCCCGCACCTCCCCGCCGTCGGCGTCGAGGGAGGCGCACTCGGCGGTCGAGCCGCGGCTGCCCTGGTAGCACGCGTGGTCGACGACGTCGGCCGGGCCGGTCACGGTGACGGTCGCCTGCTCGATGGGCACGTCCCAGTCGTGGCCGGTGGCGTTCCAGTACAGCTCGTCCTGGTCGGGGACGGCGGGGTCGTCACGGATGGCGTTGAGGGCTCCGTCGACGGTGTAGCGCAGGACGTAGGTCTGCCGGCCGCTGCGGCGGTCCTCGGAGCCGTCGGGCGCGCCGACGTCGACCCGGACGCGCGCGCCCTCGTCGGTGCTCCACACCCCGGCCGGCGCGCCCGTGGGGCTGGAGGCGGCGAAACCCGCGTACTCGTAGACGCGGACGCTGTCCGGGTCGGGTGCGTAGTCGAAGCGTGAGTCGAGCATGCGGGTGAGGCCCAGGCCCTCCCGCGAGCCGAAGTCCCAGTCGTAGGTCTCGGTGACCTCCAACGTCCCGTCGGGGCGGATGTCGATGGCGATGTCGAGCTGTCGCACGACGTCGCCGCTCGCCGCCGTCGCGGCCGGGGGGAGGAGCAGGAGGCCCGCCAGGACGAGCGCCAGGGCGGCGAGGACGCGGGAGGAACGGGTCACGCCCGGCACGCTACCGCGCGCCATGTCACAGTCCCTGCCCGGCACGGAAGCACGAGTAGGGCTATCCTGGGCAGGTGGGCAACGCGTCTTCGCGAGCCCGGCGTCGTCGAGTTCGATGCAGCGGTCATCGCTGCGGATCCCGTTACGGCGAACTCCGACCGATCTTCGAAGCCCGAAAGGCACCCTTGACTTCCTTCGCGTCCTTTGACCTGCCCGCGCCCGTCGTCCAGCACCTCACCGACACCGGCATCACGGCTCCTTTCCCCATCCAGTCGGCGACCCTGCCCGACACGCTCGAGGGCCGCGACGTCCTCGGCCGCGGGCGTACCGGCTCGGGCAAGACCCTCGCCTTCGCCCTCCCGCTCGTCACGCGGCTGGCCGGCCGGCGCCGCGTCCCCAAGCGCCCCAGCGGCCTGGTCCTCGTGCCGACGCGTGAGCTCGCCAACCAGGTCAACGCCGTCGTCGAGCCGCTCGCGACGTCGCTCGGCCTGGTGACGACGACGATCTTCGGTGGCGTCAACCAGACCCGCCAGGTCAACGCGCTGCGCACCGGCGTCGACATCGTCATCGCCTGCCCCGGCCGCCTCGAGGACCTCCTCGGCCAGGGCGTGCTGTCGCTCGACGACGTGCAGATCACCATCCTCGACGAGGCCGACCACATGGCCGACCTCGGCTTCCTGCCCGGCGTCAAGCGGATCATGGACCGCACGCCGCGCACCGGCCAGCGCATGCTCTTCTCCGCGACGCTGGACAACGGCGTCGACGTCCTCGTCAAGCGCTACCTCACCGACCCGCTGCACCACTCGGTGGACAGCGCGGAGTCGCCCGTCGCCGCGATGACGCACCACGTCCTCGCCGTCTCCGGCGCCGACGACAAGAAGGACGTCGTCCAGGCACTCGCCTCCGGCACCGGCAAGCGCGTGCTCTTCACGCGAACCAAGCACCAGGCCAAGCGTCTGGCCAAGCAGTTGACGGCGGCCGGTGTGCCCGCCGTCGACCTGCACGGCAACCTCACCCAGCCGGCCCGTGAGCGCAACCTTGCGGCCTTCTCCACCGGCACCGTCCGGGTGCTCGTGGCCACCGACATCGCGGCGCGCGGCATCCACGTCGACGACATCGAGCTCGTCGTCCACGTCGACCCGCCCGCCGAGCACAAGGCCTACCTGCACCGTTCCGGCCGCACCGCCCGCGCCGGCTCCGGCGGCGACGTCGTGACGATCATGCTCCCCGAGCAGGCCGGCGACATGCGCACGCTGACCCGCCAGGCCAAGATCTCGGCCAAGCCGGTGAGCGTGCGCCCCGGTGACCGCGTCATCTCCGAGCTCGTCGGCGAGCTCGCGCCGCTCGTGTCCCCGGCCGAGGCCGCGGCGACCGTGCCGAGCGCGCCCCAGCAGCAGCGCGCCGGTGCCGGTGGCGGCCGTCGTCGCGGCGGCCGTGGCCGCTCCGGCTCGAGCGCCGCGACCGAGCGCGCGCCCCAGGGCGGCGGACGGTCCGGCGGCTCCAGCGCGCCGCGCGGCGGCAGCCGTGGTGGTGCCAAGACCGGCGCCAGGACCGGTGGCGGCTCCGGCCGCGGTGCCGGATCGCGTTCCGTCTACTCCTCCACGACCGGGCAGGCCTCGGTCGACTCGCGCCCGGCGCAGGGTGGGGGCCAGGGCCGCAGCCGCGGTGGCCGTCGCGCCACCTCCGGCGTCCGCAGCGTCTGACGCTCCTCTCGTCCCGCCGAGTACGCACAGACGGTCACCTCGACGCACCTCACGTGCGTCAGTGTTGACCGTCTGTGCGTCCCCGCGTCAGCGCTGCGGGGGCTTCTTCCGGTCGCGGACCTTGGCGAACATCTCCTTGGCCTTGCGCTGGTTCTCGGGCTTGGCCGCCTCACGCTGGACGATCTGAAGCGCCTTCAGGGCGATGCCACCTCGAATGGCCTTGCGCAGGAATCCCATCGTGCCCTCCTCGTGTGCGTGGCCGGCGGGTCTCGTCGGCGTGCCGGACGAACGTACGAGGCGACGGTCGGGGGCGCCAGCCGAACGGGCGGTGCTACGCCCTCCGCGTCGGCGACTCGGCGCCCGCCTCGTCGCGGGTGGCGTGGAGCTCCGCCAGGTCCGGGTGCGCGACCCGCACCTCGTCACGTGGGTGGAACGTCACGGACTGGTCCCCGGCGGCGACGACGACCTCCCAAGCCGTGCGCTGCACCTCTCGGACCACGTACAGCCGCTCGCCGCCCGGACCGACGCCCACGAGCACGTCGCCCGGGCCAAGGGCCTGAGCGAGCTTGACCGTGCTGTCGTAGGTCTCCATGTCCTTCGCCTGGTCCGCGCGTCGTTCGCCGTGGGCAGGCCCACGGGCTGGGCAGTCCCAGCATGCAACATATTGGGAGGACGTGCCTCCAGTGGGCCCCGTGGGACTCGAACCCACAACCCGCGGATTAAAAGTCCGCTGCTCTGCCCATTGAGCTAGAGGCCCCGGGACGCGCGGGGCGAGCTCGCCCGCCGCGCACCGGCAGGGGCAAGACTACGCGGACAACCGTGCCGGCCAGGCGTCGGCGCCGTCGCGCGGCCGGCCGGGCCACCGTGCGCCTCGTAGGTCCGCCGTGCGCCCGGTCGACGGGAGCATGGTGGACCAGCGCGGCACAGTCGAGAGTGGCGGTGGCGCGTCCGGTTGCGGGGAGCGTTCCCGGGACGCACCGTAGAGGGGGTGCTGCAGGCACCGGTCACCGCCTCCGAGGGGGAATCATGCTGAGTCTCACCGACAACGCCAAGGCCGCCATCACGGGGATCACCTCCCAGTCGGGCCTGCCGAAGTCCGGCGGGGTGCGACTCTCGCTCGCCCCGGACGCGGACCTCGTGGAGATGAGCCTGTCGCCGCAGCCCGAGCGCGGCGACGCCGTCATCGAGGAGGACGGTGCCCGCGTCTTCGTCGAGGAGGCTGCCTCCCCGTTGCTCGCCGAGCACCTGCTCGACGCGGAGACCGGCCCCGAGGGCGTGGGCTTCGCCCTCCGCAAGGCGAGCTGACCAGAGCAGTGGACGGTCGCGAGCGGCCCAGACGGCCTGCCATCCTCGACAACAAGGACGCCGAGCTGATCTGGGGCGACTCCGACCCCGCCCTCGCCTACGAGGCCGCCCACTCCACGGCCAACGCGGTCCTCCTCGGCCCGAGCCACCTGGCCGAGGACGAGCGCCTCGCCGAGCGCGTCGGTGCCATCATCGACGCCGAGGGCCTGGACGAGATCGCCGGCCTGTGGTCGCGCAGTCCCGCCGCCAGCCTGCCCGGCGCCCTGTGGCGTCTCTACCTCGTGCGTGCCTGGCTCGAGCGCGACCCCGAGACCATCACCATGCGCTTCCGCGCCGGCACCGCGCGGACCGGCCCGGGGGAGACGGCACCGGACGGCGAGCTGCGCGACGCCGTCGTCGCTCCTCAGCCGCCCGTCCTGGACGAGCGGCTCGCCCAGCTCTTCGCCGGGACGAGCGAGACCGACCTCGCGGACCTCCTCGAGCAGGCCGCGGCCTTTTTGCGGGTGCTGTCCGACGGCGCCGCGAGCGACCCGCGTTGGCACACGCACGACGACGCCGCCGCCGGCCCCGTCACCCGCCGTCCCCACGCGCTCGCGGCGACGGCCGACGAGCTCGACGCCGCGGCGTCCCGGGCCAGGAACCGCCGGCTGGACTGACTACCGGCGCCGTGCCCGCAGCGCCCGCGCCAGGGCGAGCACGGCGATCGCACCGACCACCTGGCCGCCGAGGATCACGCGGTTGAGGTCGAGCGCCGGCTGCCAGCGCACGACGCCGTCGCGCACGGTGTAGACGCCCACGGCCTTGGCGTGGACGCCGAAGCCGCCCCCGCCGCCGGAGCCCTCCCCGGTCCCGCCCTGCTCGGGGCTGCCGAGAGCGCCCGTGCCGTAGCCCATGCCGCTGCCGCCGACGACCCTGGCGACCGGGATGACGAGCGTGTCACCAGCCTGGTAGGCCTCCCCGAAGACGCGTCGCACGTGCAGGGCGTCACCGGCCGCGTCGATCGGCCGGGTCGCGGGTGTCTCGTCCATGGTGTGCTTCCTCTCCTCCGGGGTGGGCGGGCCCAGCACACCACGGACGGCGGGCGCGGGGAAGAGCCGCTGCGCACGTGCCGGACCGGGGAGGTGTCTCGTAGCATCGGGGACGTTCCGGTCGGTCCGTCCGGGACGGACCACCGTGAGGGGGACTGATGGAGCGCAAGCACCGCCGTCCGGCCATGCTCGACGCGCAGACCGCCGAGCGCATCGTCGGCGACGTCGACCCGGCGCTGCGCTCGCAGGCCGCCCACACGACGGCCGCTGTGCTCGTCGGGCGCGGCCGCGCCGGTGCGGAGGACCCGGAGCTCGTCTCCCGACTCGTCTCGCTGGTCGACACCCAGGGCCTGGACACCATCGCCGAGCTCTGGTCGCAGAGCCCCTCGACCACCCTCCCCGGCGCCCTGTGGCGCCTGTACCTCATGCGCGAGTGGGTCCGGTCGGACCCCGCCCGGGTCGCCGAGCGCTTCTCCCTCGGCCGGCACCGTGCCGAGGTCGCCGGGGTCATCGCCGGCGTCGTCGAGCCCCCCGGGCCCAGCGACGTCGCCGAGCTCGCCGACGCCGTCCTCGCGGGCGTCTACGAGGGCGACCTCGACGTCGCCCTCGACCGCGCCGCCGCCTTCATCCGCGTCGTCGCCACCGGGTCCGCGCTCGACGCCGACTGGGTCGACGACGACGAGCTCGCCGCCCGTCTCACCCGCCGCGCCTCCGCGCTGCTCCGCACCGCGGAGGAGCTCGAGCGCGCCGCCGAGATGTGGCGCGTGGGGACCCTCGACTGATGGGCACCGGCCTCACCTCCGCGGACGCCGTCCTGCGCCTCGCCGCCGCCGTGACGGAGGCCGACGGCGTCGCGCCCTTCAACGAGCAGAGCGTCCTGGCCGTGCGTCACGGTGCGGACGGCTACCGCCACCACTGGCTCGCCGAGGGGGAGGAGCTCCTCGCCCACGCCGTCGTCGACCCCGAGGGTAGCGGCGAGCTGTGCGTGCACCCGGCCCACCGCCGTCGCGGTATGGGACGGCGCCTGCTCGACACCGTCCTCGACGACGTCCCCACCGTCGCGCTGTGGGCGCACGGCGACCTCCCTGGCGCCCAGGCGCTGGCCCGCGCCGCCGGGCTGCGCGTCACCCGCGAGCTGTGGCAGATGGCGCGCGACCTCGAGCCGGGGGCGCCGGCGCCGGCACCCGAGGCACCCGCCGGGGCGGAGGTGCGCACCTTCGTCGGCGGGCAGGACGAGGAGGCGTGGGTCGCCCTCAACGCGACCGCCTTCGCCGAGCACCCCGAGCAGGGGCGCCTCACCGTCGCCGACCTGCACCAGCGGCAGGCCGAGCCCTGGTTCGACCCCACCCTCCTGTGGCTCGCCCACGAGGCCGGACGGCCGGACGCGCTGCTCGCCTCGATGTGGGTCAAGCCCGAGGGGCGTGACGCGGAGATCTACGCCCTCGGGGTCGCCCCGCAGGCCCAGGGACGCGGGCTGGGCGGGTACCTCACCGCCCTCGCCCTCGCCGAGATGCGCCGGCGCGGCCTCCGCCGCACCACGCTCTACGTCGAGGGCGACAACACGGCGGCGATCCGCACCTACCGACGTGCCGGCTACGACCGCTCCTCGCTCGACGTTCAGTACGCGCGCTGAGGTGGCAGCATGGCCCCATGCCAGAGCCTGAGGTCACCACGCCCAGCCACCTCGAGGACGCGCCCGCCGACGAGCGGCTCGAGGCGGGCGACGGCGCCGCTGACGACGACGCCGCGCACGACGGCGTTGCCCGCGACGGCGCTGCAGACGACGGCGTTGCCCGCGACGCCGTCGCGCTGACCGGCGCCGCCGCGCCCGCCGAGGCGGTCGCCGAGCAGGCGGACGAGCTCGTCGAGGAGGCGGGCGAGGAGGCCGGGGAGGACGGCGGCGAGGTCGACCCGCTCGACGTCGGGCTCCCCGAGGGCCGCTTCGCGGACCGCGAGCTCAGCTGGCTCGCCTTCAACCAGCGGGTGCTCGAGCAGGCCCAGGACACCACCCAGCCGCTCCTCGAGCGCGCATGGTTCCTGTCGATCTTCGCCTCCAACCTCGACGAGTTCTTCATGGTCCGCGTGGCCGGCCTCAAGCGGCGCATCGCCACCGGCCTCGCCGTGACCGCGGCCTCGGGGCTCTCCCCGCGGCAGGTCCTCGAGGCCATCAGCGTGCGCGCCCACGAGCTCATGGAGGAGCACGCGCGCACCTTCGCCGAGGACATCCAGCCGGCGCTCGCGGCCGAGGGGATCGAGATCCTCCACTGGGGGGACCTCGCCGAGAGCGAGCAGCTGCGCCTGCGCAAGTACTTCCGCAAGCAGATCTTCCCGGTCCTCACCCCGCTCGCCGTCGACCCGGCCCACCCCTTCCCGTACATCTCCGGGCTCTCGCTCAACCTCGCCGTCGTCGTGCGCAACCCGAGCTCGGGCAAGGAGCACTTCGCCCGCGTCAAGGTGCCCCCGCTGCTGCCGCGCTTCATCGCCGTCGACGCCGCGGGCCGCCCGCACCGCCCGGAGGAGACGCCCTCGTCGCGCGAGGACGGCCGCACGTCCTTCGTCCCGCTCGAGGAGATCATCGGCGAGCACCTCGACTACCTCTTCCCCGGGATGGAGATCGTCGAGCACCACACCTTCCGCGTCACCCGCAACGAGGACCTCGAGGTCGAGGAGGACGACGCCGAGAACCTCCTGCAGGCGCTGGAGAAGGAGCTCATGCGCCGCCGCTTCGGGCCCGCGGTGCGCCTCGAGCTCGCCCAGGGCATCAGCGCGCACGTGCGTGACCTCCTCATCCGCGAGCTCGGCGTCGTCGAGCACGAGGTCTACGAGCTGCCGTCGCTGCTCGACCTCACCGGCCTCGACGTCGTCCATGAGCTCGACCGGCCGGAGCTGAAGTACCCGAAGTTCGTGCCCGTCACCGCCCAGGCGCTGGCGGAGGTGGAGAGCGCGCAACCGACGAACATCTTCGAGGCGATCCGCCGGCGCGACGTCCTCCTCCACCACCCCTACGACTCGTTCTCGACGTCGGTCCAGGAGTTCCTCGCGCAGGCGGCGGCGGATCCCAGGGTGCTGGCGATCAAGCAGACCCTCTACCGCACGTCCGGCGACTCCCCGATCGTCGACGCCCTCATCGACGCCGCCGAGGCCGGCAAGCAGGTGCTGGCGATCGTCGAGATCAAGGCGCGCTTCGACGAGCAGGCCAACATCTCCTGGGCGCGCAAGCTCGAGGAGGCCGGGGTCCACGTCGTCTACGGCATCGTCGGGCTCAAGACCCACTGCAAGCTCTCCCTCGTCGTGCGCAACGAGAAGGACGGGCTGCGCCGCTACTGCCACATCGGCACCGGCAACTACAACCCCAAGACGGCGCGCGGCTACGAGGACCTCGGCCTGCTCACCTGCGACCCCGACGTCGGGCAGGACCTCACCCGCCTGTTCAACCAGCTCTCCGGCTACGCCCCACGCTCGCGCTTCCGCCGGCTGCTCGTCGCGCCGCGCTCCGTGCGCCCCGGGCTGGTCGAGCGCATCGAGCGGGAGATCGCCGGGCACCGCGCGGGCCGGCCCGCGTGGATCAAGATCAAGGTCAACTCGATCGTCGACGAGACCGTCATCGACGCCCTGTACCGGGCGAGCCAGGCGGGGGTGCAGGTGGACGTCGTCGTCCGCGGCATCTGCGCGCTGCGCGCCGGGATCCCGGGGCTCAGCGAGAACATCCGCGTCCGCTCGATCCTCGGCCGCTTCCTCGAGCACGCCCGCGTCTTCGCCTTCGCCGGGGACGAGGAGCTGCCCGACGTGTGGATCGGCAGCGCCGACCTCATGCACCGCAACCTCGACCGCCGCGTCGAGGTACTCGTGCGGATCGTCGACAAGGGGCAGGTCGAGTTCCTCACCGACCTCCTCGACCGTTGCGTCGCGCCGACGACGTCGTCCTGGCACCTCCTGCCGGACGGCACCTGGGAGCGCCACCAGCTCGCGGAGGACGGCACGCCGCTGGAGGACCTCCAGCAGCTCCTCATCGCCCGCGCCCGGCGACGGGTGGCGGCCAGCCGATGACCGCCCCGCGCACCCAGTACGCGGCCGGCACACTCGTGTGGCGCGTCAACGACCGCAAGAAGCTCGAGGTGCTCCTCGTCCACCGGCCGCGCTACGACGACTGGTCCTGGCCCAAGGGCAAGCTCGACTGCGGCGAGACGCTCGCTGCCTGCGCGGTCCGGGAGACGGCGGAGGAGACGGGCGTCGCCGTCGTCCTCGGCCAGCCGCTGCCCAAGGTGAGCTACCGGATCAGCGACGGGCGGCGCAAGGAGGTCCACTACTGGGCCGCCCGCCCCGCCCCGCCCGGGGACCTGTCGCTGCGCGGCCGTCCGCTCGCCACCCCGGCGAGCGACCGTGAGATCGACGACGTGCGCTGGGTCGAGGCCGAGGACGCGCGCCGGCTCCTCACCCACGACCACGACCGTGAGCCGCTCGGCATGCTCCTGGACCAGTGGAAGGACGAGCGGCTGAGCACGTGGGCGCTCATCGTCGTCCGGCACGCCCGCGCCCGGAAGCGCACGGTGTGGAAGGGCGGGGAGTCCACCCGCCCGCTCACCGCCGTGGGCGAGGCGCAGGCGCAGCGGCTCGTCCCGCTGCTGTCCGCCTACGGCGTCGACCGGGTCGTCTCGAGCCCGTGGCGGCGCTGCGTCGACACCGTGACGCCCTACGCCGACACCATCGGCGTCGAGATCGAGCTGCACCCGGAGATCACCGAGGACGCCCACCGCGAGAAGCCCAAGCGGGCGCGCCGGCTCCTCGACGCCGAGGTCAAGCAGCGGGCACCGGGCGTCGCGATCTGCACCCACCGGCCCGTCCTGCCGACCTTCATGGAGCAGATCGCGGTCAACACGCCCAACCGGATCATGAAGCAGGTCCCCGAGTCCGACCCGTGGCTCAAGACCTCGGAGATGCTCGTGGTCCACGTCGGGCGTCGCCCCGGCCGGGCGGCTGTCGTCGTCGCGCTCGAGAAGCACCGCGCGCCGACGTACACGGAGGAGCTGACGGCCGCGGACCGGACCTAGGACGCTCGTCCCGGTCCGCCCCGAGCGCGGAGAAAAAAACTCCTCGCACCCAGGTGCATCCGGATCGGGGGGTGGCGACGAATACCTGGTGTCAGCACCACTACCGACACTGGAGGACACCATGAGCACCACCCGTCGCGCAGGGATCGGCGCCGCCGCCGGCCTCGCCCTGCTCGCTCTCGCTGCTCCCGCCTCGGCCGCCACCGACGACGCCGCGCTGCTGTCCGTGCTGCACGGGGTCCCGGACCTCACCGTCGACGTCTGGGTCAACGGGGAGCGCACCCTGGACGACTTCGAGCCCGCCAGCCTCGCCGGCCCGCTCGAGCTGCCCGCCGGCACCTACTCCGTCGCGATCACCGCCGCGGACGCCGAGGACGACAGCGAGCCCGTGCTCGGGCCCCTCGACCTGCCGCTCGAGGCGGGCGGCAACTACACCGCCGTCGCCCACCTCGACGCGGACGGCGCACCCACCGCCTCCTTCTTCACCAACGACATCTCCGAGACGGCTGCCGGTGAGGGCCGCCTCACGGTGCGTCACACCGCAGCCGCCCCCGAGGTCGACGTCCTCGCCGGCGGGGAGGCCGTCATCAGCGGTCTCGCCAACGGCGCGGAGGAGAGCCTGGACCTGCCCGCCGGCACCGTCCCGGCGGCCGTCGCGGCCGCCGGCACCACCGAGCCGGTCATCGGCCCGGTCGACGTCCCCGTCGAGGAGGGCTCCAGCACCATCGTCTACGCCTGGGGCAGCCTCGAGGACGACACCCTCGACGTCGCCACCCAGACGATCACCGGTCTCCACTCCGCACCCGAGGGCGTGCCCACCGGCCTCGTCCCCGTGGACGAGCCCACCGTGCCCACCGCCGCGCTCGCCGCGGGCCTGGGCGCGCTGCTCCTCGCCGCCGTCGGCGCCCGCCGTCTCGCCCGGACCCGGGCCTGACATGAGCCGTCTCCCCGCAGCCGCAGCAGCAGTCCTGCTGCTCGTCCTCGCCGGGTGCGGTGCGGACGGCGGGGAGCCCGAGCAGCCCGGGCCGGTGGTGGGAGCCCCTGCCGGCCCGGGCGCTGGGACGCCGGCCGAGGCGCCCGCCCCAGACGCCTCGGCCGGCTCTCCCGCCCCGAGCCCCGCCGCCGTCCCGGACGTGCCCGTCCGCTCGGCGGCGGGGCTCCCCGAGGTCCAGACCCAGAGCCCTCCCGTCCGGGTGGTCGTCCCGGCGCTCGGCGCCGACCTCCCGGTCGACGCCGTCGGCGTCGCCCCCGACGGCCAGATGGAAGTCCCCGAGGACGCTGCCCGCGCCGGCTGGTACCGCTTCGGCCCCTCCGCGGGCGCCGAGGAGGGGGCGGCCGTCATCGCCGCCCACTCCGGCTCCTTCATCACCGCCTACGGCCCGCTGCGGGACCTCGCCGAGCTCGAGCCCGGCGACCGCATCGGGGTCACCCGCGAGGACGGGCAGGTGCTCGAGTACGCCGTCGAGTCCGCCCACCTCATCCCCAAGACCACGATCGACCTGTCCGAGCACTTCCGCCGCGACGGTGAGCACCGCCTCGTCCTCATCACCTGCGACGGCGTGTGGCAGGACGGCGTCCAGAGCTACACCGACAACACGGTCGTCACCGCTACATTGGTTCCCTGACAGGGACGCGTGCGGCAGAGGTGGCGATGACGGAACCCGAGGTGCTCGGTGCGCGGTTCCGCGACGGCACCACCGACGCCGTCCGGCTCGTCTACGAGGAGTACTCCTCGATGGTCTACAGCATCGCCCTCCGCACCCTGCGGAACACCGCCGACGCCGAGGACGTCACCCAGCAGGTCTTCGTCAGCGCCTGGCGCTCCCGTGACCGCTTCGACCCGCAGCGAGCCCCGATCGGTGCCTGGCTCTCCGGCATCACCCGCAACGCCGTCGCCGACGCGCTGCGCCGCCGGGCCCGCGACCGGTCCGACCTCGCCGAGGCGCAGGACGCACCCGGCCCGGACCGCACCGACGAGATCATCGACCAGGTGGTCGTGGCCCAGGCCCTCGTCGAGCTCGGGCCCCCGCAGCAGGACGTGCTCGAGCTCGCCTTCTTCGAGCGGCTCACGCACACCGAGATCGCCGAGAGAATGGACCTGCCGCTCGGCACCGTGAAGTCGCACATCAACCGCGGCCTGCGCCGCCTGCGCACGAGGATGGAGGGAAGCCATGCGTCACGTTGAGGACGACACCCTCACCCTCGTCGCGCTCGGCGAGGTCGAGCCGGACGCCGCCGCGGCCCGGCACCTCGCCACCTGCGAGCAGTGCCGCGAGGAGCTCGCCGCGCTCACCGCCGTCGTCTCGGCCGGACGCGCCGCCGAGCCGCTCGTCGCCCCCGCGCCGCACGTGTGGGACAGGATCGCGCAGGAGATCGCGAGCACGACGGCGGACCCGGCGCGGCCGTCGGCCACCACCGCCCCGGGCCGGCGTGGGCCGGGCGGCTCCACCCGCCCCGCGGGGCGGCGCGAGCGCCCGCGCGGCCGCCTGGCCCGCGCGGCGTGGCTCGCCGCCGGTATCGCCGCCGGCATCGCCGGCACGCTCGTCGTGACGAATCTGCCCGGCACCCAGGAGGAGCCCGTGCCCGTGGCGCAGGCCCAGCTCGACCCGCTGCCCGGGTGGCAGGAGACCGGCTCGGCGCGCCTCGAGGAGGCCGACGGACGCCTGCTCCTGCGGGTGGAGGTGAGCGGTGAGGAGAGCGACGGCTTCCGCGAGGTCTGGCTGCTCGACGAGGACGTCCAGCAGCTCGTCAGCGTCGGCCTGCTCGCCGGCAACGAGGGTGTCTTCGACCTGCCCGAGGGCCTGGACCTCGACGAGCTCGTCCTCGTCGACGTCTCCCGCGAGCCTTTCGACGGCGACCCCGCCCACAGCGGCGACAGCATCGTGCGGGGCCGCCTGACGACCTGAGCGGGTGACGTGATGAGATCCACATCGCCTGTTCATCCGCCGTTCACGCGGCGCCTGCCGGGCGGACACCTGCCCTTCCTACTGTCAGTGACGGCCACCGGGTCTCCCGGGCCCTCCGACTGACAGGATGGAATGAACGTGAAGCTTGCAGGTAGCCGCCGCCTGGCGGGGATCGCCGCCCTGAGCGCCGTGGCGCTCACCCTCGCGGCCTGCGGTGACGGTGACACCTCCGACGCCTCCGCCTCCGGCTCCTCCTCCGCGGACGCCGGTGCGGGCGAGCTCTCCGGCTCGATCGCCGGCTCCGGGGCGAGCTCCCAGGAGGCCGCCGTGCAGGGCTGGATCGCCGGTTTCATGGACCAGAACCCCGACGTCAACGTCACCTACGACCCCACCGGCTCCGGCACCGGCCGTGAGCAGTTCCTCAACGGCACGGTGCTCTTCGCGGGCTCGGACGCCGCCATGGACGAGGAGGAGCTCGCCGCGGGCGTCGACCGCTGCTACGGCGGCGAGGTCATCGAGATGCCGCTGTACATCAGCCCCATCGCGATCGTCTACAACCTCCCCGACCTCGACGCCGAGCACCTCAACCTCGACCCCGACACCATCGCCGGGATCTTCATGGGCGAGGTCACCAGCTGGGACGACCCGGCCATCGTCGCAGCGAACCCGGACGTCGAGCTGCCCGACCTCGCCATCATCCCGGTCAACCGCTCCGACGACTCCGGCACCACGGAGAACTTCACCGAGTACCTCGACGCCGTCGCCCCCGACGTGTGGACGCACGGCCCGGTGGAGACGTGGCCGATCGCCGGCACCCAGTCCGGTGCCCAGACCTCCGGCATGATCGACACCGTCCAGGCCGCCGAGGGCGCCATCGGCTACGCCGACGCCTCGCGCGCCGAGGACCTCGGCACCGTCGCGGTCGGTGTGGGCGACGAGTACGTGCCCTTCTCCCCGGAGGCGGCGGCCGCCGTCATCGACGCCTCACCGGCGGCCGAGGGCGCGACCGACCTGCGCCTGACGATCGACCTGGCCCGCGACACGACGGAGGCAGGCACCTACCCGATCGTCCTCGTGTCCTACTCGATCGCCTGCTCGACCTACGAGAACGAGGCGGACGCCGCCAACGTCACGGCCTACTTCCAGTACGTCGTCAGCCCCGAGGGCCAGGACCGGGCCGCCCAGCCCGACGTCGCCGGTTCCGCGCCGATCTCCGGCGAGCTGCGCGAGCGCGTCGCCGCCGCCCTCGAGCAGATCACGGTTGCCGGCTGACCGGCTAACCTGACGGGCGGGCCGGTGCACTGACGCCGGCCCGCCCGACGCACGTCCGCACGCCGTCCGATTCTCGGAGGACACGTGGCAACCGCCGCACCGCCCCAGACCCCGCCTGGCTCCACCTCGGCCCTTCGCGCCGGTCGGACCCCCGGCAAGCTGGGCAACCGGCTCTTCGCCGGCATCTCCACGGGCGCCGGCCTGGTGATTCTCACCATCCTCGCCGCCGTCGCGATCTTCCTCTTCGTGCGCGCCTGGCCGGCCCTCGTCGCCTCCCGCGACGAGCTCGCCGAGGTCGGTTTCATGCAGGGACGCAACCTGTGGGAGTACGTCGCGCCGCTCCTGTTCGGCACCGTCCTCTCCTCGGTCATCGCCCTCGTCGTCGCGGTCCCGCTGAGCGTCGGTATCGCGCTGTTCATCTCCCACTACGCCCCCCGCCGCCTCGCGCAGGGGCTGGGCTACCTCGTCGACCTGCTCGCCGCGATCCCCTCGGTGATCTTCGGCCTGTGGGGCATCCAGTGGCTCCAGCCGGTCATCGACCCGCTGTTCGCGTGGCTGTCGGAGCACCTGGGCTGGATCCCGCTCTTCGCCGACTACCAGGCTCCGGCCCGCAACATCCTCACCGCCGGGCTCGTCCTCGCCGTCATGGTCCTGCCGATCATCACCGCGACGATCCGCGAGGTGTTCCTCCAGACCCCGCGGCTGCACGAGGAGGCCTCCCTCGCCCTGGGGGCCACCCGCTGGGAGATGGTGCGGCAGGCCGTGCTGCCCTTCGGGCGCTCGGGCATCATCTCCGCGGCCATGCTCGGCATGGGCCGCGCGCTGGGGGAGACGATGGCGGTGCTCATGGTGCTGTCGCCCGGCTTCCTCATCAACGTCCACCTGCTGCAGCCCGGCCAGCACCAGTCGATCGCGGCGAACATCGCCAGCCAGTTCCCCGAGGCCTCCGGGACCGGCGTCGACGTCCTCATCGCGACCGGCCTCATCCTCTTCGTCCTCACCTTCGGCGTGAACCTCCTCGCGCGGTGGGTCATCGCGCGCCGCGCCGAGTTCTCGGGAGCCAACTGATGACGACGACGCCCCTCGCCCTGCACCAGACCCGTCGGCTGCCCGCCTGGGCGCCGTGGGCCGTCCTCGCCGTCTCCGTCGCCGTCGCCGCCGCGATCCTCGGGATCGGCGGCACCCCGACGGTCGCGGGGGTCGCGTTCCTCGGCGCGATCATCCACGTCATCGCCGTCGTCGCCGTGTCCTGGCAGGTCGAGGGCCCGCGGTGGGCCAAGGACCGCCTCGCGACGACGCTCGTCACCCTCGCCTTCGTCCTGGCCATGATCCCGCTCGTGTCCCTCGTCTGGACGGTGGCGAGCGGCGGCGTCCGCGCCTTCGGCTGGGAGTTCCTCACGACGGACATGGTCGGGGTCTTCGGGCAGATGACCGAGGGCGGCGCGTACCACGCGATCATCGGCACCCTCTACGTCACCGGCATCGCCGCGGTCATCTCGATCCCGCTGGGCATCTTCACCGCGATCTACCTCGTCGAGTACGGCGGCGGCCGCCTCAAGCGGGCCATCACGATCCTCGTCGACGTCATGACCGGCATCCCCTCGATCGTCGCCGGTCTGTTCGCCTTCACGGTGTTCCTCGTCCTGTTCGGCCCGGCGTACAAGTCCGCGCTCATCGGTGGCATCGCCCTCGCCGTCCTCATGACGCCCGTCGTCGTGCGCTCGGTGGAGGAGATGCTGCGCCTCGTGCCGAACGAGCTGCGCGAGGCGGCCTACGCCCTCGGCGTGCCGAAGTGGCTGACGATCGTCAAGGTCGTCCTGCGCACCGCGATCGCCGGCATCACCACCGGCGTCATGATCTCCATCGCGCGAGTCATCGGTGAGACCGCCCCGCTGCTCATCACCGTCGGCATCACCAACGCCGTCAACTACGACGCCTTCGACGGGCGCATCGCCACGCTGCCGGTGTACGTGTTCCGCCAGTACGCGCAGGGCGGGGCGAGCGAGTACCGCGCCTGGGCCGGTGCGCTCACCCTCATCCTCATCGTCATGCTGCTCAACCTCGCCGCGCGCCTGGTGAGCAGGTACTTCTCGCCCAAGGGAGTGCGCTGATGCGTGACCCGCATCGGATCCTCCTGCCCGCACGACCCTCAAGGACCACGCATGTCTAAGCGCATCGACGTCAAGGACCTCAACGTCTTCTACGGGGAGTTCCTCGCCGTCCAGGACGTCAACATGGTCATCGAGCCCCGCGCCGTGACCGCGCTCATCGGCCCCTCCGGCTGTGGCAAGTCGACCTTCCTGCGCACTCTCAACCGCATGCACGAGGTCATCCCCGGTGCCCGCGTCGAGGGGCAGGCACTCATGGACGGCCAGGACCTCTACGGCGACGCGGTCGACCCGGTCGAGGTCCGCCGCCAGGTGGGCATGGTCTTCCAGCGGCCCAACCCCTTCCCGACGATGTCCATCGCGGACAACGTCCTCGCGGGCGTCAAGCTGAACAACAAGCGGATGAGCAAGAGCGACCAGGAGACGCTGGTGGAGCGCGCGCTGCGCGGCGCCAACCTGTGGGAGGAGGTCAAGGACCGCCTCGACCGGCCGGGGTCCTCGATCTCCGGCGGTCAGCAGCAGCGGCTGTGCATCGCCCGCGCCATCGCGGTGCAGCCGCAGGTGCTCCTCATGGACGAGCCCTGCTCGGCGCTCGACCCGATCTCCACGCTCGCGATCGAGGACCTCATCTCGGAGCTGAAGTCCGAGTACACGATCGTCATCGTCACCCACAACATGCAGCAGGCCGCCCGGGTCTCGGACACGACCGGCTTCTTCAACATCGCCGGCACCGGCAAGCCCGGCCGCCTCATCGAGATGGACGCGACCGAGCAGATGTTCGCCGCGCCGCGGAACAAGGCCACCGAGGACTACATCTCCGGCCGTTTCGGCTGACCTGCACCGACGACGACGCCCCCGGGAGCCTGGGCTGCCGGGGGCGTCGTGCGTGTGCGGCGGGTCAGATCTTGGAGTCCTTGAGTGACTCGGTCAGCGGCTCGTCGGAGATGACGATGCACAGCGTGGTGCGGTCCTTGGCGTCATCCCAGCTCTGCTCGGAGGGGTAGAGCATGGTGAAGGGCAGCGCTGACTCCTCGTAGGGCAGGCCGACGAAGGACTCGAACTCCTTGAGGCAGGTCTCCTGGGACTCGGCCTGCACGGCCTCGACCCCCGGGTAGTCGTTACCGGAGAAGACGTGCTCGCCGAAGATCTCGGCGTCGTGCTCCTCCGTGCACTCGACGGCCGGCGCGGAGCTGACCTCGTCGCCCTCCAGGTCGCTCTGGTTGAGGCAGTCACCGACCTCGAGATCGAGGACGGAGTCGGCCGTGCACCCGGCCGCACCCACCAGCGCGAGGGCGGCGGCAACGGCAAGGACGGGACGGCGCAAGGACATGGTGTTCTACCTCCGGGCAGACGAGACGAGAGCGATGAGCGGGAGCGCGGCCAGGGGGAGGGCCGGACGTCCCGGGACACCTTAGCGAAACCTCCGGCACGGCCCGTCGGTGCGCCAGCCGGCGGTGGCCGGGGGAGAGGGCGACGCCGGGCCGCGAAGCGCCAGTCGGCGCGAAGGCCGCTCGTGGCGGCTTGTGTTGGAGCCCGGGGCATTCGCGACCCGACGTCTGCATCCATCGTAGAACAGCGGGCGCGGCGCGTCCTGTCAGTCGACGGTCGGGCGCACGACGAATCGGTAGCCGACGTTGCGCACCGTCCCGATGAGCTGGTCGTGCTCCGCGCCGAGCTTGGCGCGCAAGCGCCGGACGTGGACGTCGACCGTGCGCGTGCCGCCGTAGTAGTCGTAGCCCCACACCTCGTCGAGGAGCTGCGCGCGGGTGAGGACACGGCCCGGGTGCTGAGCCAGGTGCCGGAGCAGCTCGAACTCCTTGTAGGTGAGGTTGAGGGCCTGTCCGCGCACCCGCGCCGAGTAGGCGGCCGTGTCGATGACGAGCTCACCCGCCTCGAGGACGTCCCCCGCCGGCTCCGCTGCCGCCACCTGGCTGCCGAGGAGCCGCAAGCGTGCCTCCAGCTCGGCGGGCCCGGCCGTGGCGAGCACGATGTCGCTGCACCCCCACGCCGGGGTGACGGCGGTGAGCCCGCCCTCGGTGAGGGCGAGCAGCAGGGGCAGCTGCAGCCCCGTACTGCGCGCGAGCTGGCACACCGACCGGGCCGCCGCGAGCTCCTGACGGCCGTCGACGACGAGGACGTCCGCGTCCGCGGGGTCGACGAGCGAGTCGGCGGACAGGGGCGCCGTCGAGACCCGGTGGTCGAGCAGGGCGAGGGAGGGCAGCACGGCGGCTGCGCCGGTCGGCTCACGGGTCAGGACGACAAGAGTGGCCATCGCACCTCTTCCTGGTCGGGGACACACTAGTGGGAAGCGGGGTGCCGCCGACGTCACCGCTCGATCTGCCAGACTCAGGGGGTGCCCGTCCACCCCGCTCTCCCGCCGCGCCCCGCCGTCGCCGGGTGCGAGTCGTGATGGGCAGCTCCACCCGCGGGGTCGTCACCGCCGCCGTCGCCGCCGTGCTCGCGCTCAGCGCGATGTGGCACTGGCCGCTCCTCGTCGTCGCCGCCCTCGCCACCCTCCTCGTGGCCGGCGGCTGGCCCCGGCTCGCCGGCCTGCCGGTGACGACGGGACCGGGCGTCGTCATCGCCGCCACCGGTCTGGCGGCGCTCGCCGTCGTCGCGGTCACCGGCTCGGTCGACGGCGTGGCCGTCGTGCTAGGGCTCGCGGTCGCGGGCAGCTTCGTCCAGGAGATGCTGCGGCGGGACGGCCGGCCGCGCCTCGTGGAGTCCGTCGCCGGCACGGTGACCGGCTGCGTCGTCGCCGGCTCCGCCGCGATGTGGCCGGCGCTCGGGGACACGAGCCCGGCCGCCGCCGTCGTCGTCACGGCCGCGGCAGCGCTCGCCGCGGGAGCGGCCTGCACCGCCCTGCCGCTGCGTGCCCGGCTGGTGCCGGGGCTGGCCACCGTCGTCGCCGGCGGTGCCGGCCTGCTCGCCGGGGTGCTGCTGCCCGCCGTCGGCCCGCTCGTGGGCGCAGCGACGGGTCTCGTCGCCGGGGTGCTCACCTCCGCCGTCCACCTCGTCCTGGGCCGCTTCCCCGCCTCCAGCCGGCCGCTGCCCGCGCTCGCGGCCGCTGCGCTGCCGCCGATGCTCGCCGGCGCGCCGACCTTCATGCTCGGCAGCGTGCTGCTGGCCTGAGGGCGCGGACGGGCCGCACGGCGCCGACCGCGTAGCATCGGGGGCATGGCCACCTTCACCCTTCCCGAGGGCCTGGCCCCGGAGGTCTACCCGCTCGCCTGGCTCGTCGGATCCTGGCGCGGCTACGGCGTCATGTCCTACCCGGGAGTCCCAGAGCAGCCCCTCGTCCACGAGATGACCTTCGACCACGACGGCGGTCCCTACCTGCGCTGCACGAGCACGCTGTGGGCGGTGGACGCGGAGCACTCCTCGTCCGTCTCCCAGGAGATGCCCGGTGCCGTCGGGGCCGAGCTGCTGGCCAAGGCCGAGGTGTGGGCCACCGAGACGGCCTACTGGCGCCCTTCCCCAGCCGCGCCGGAGGAGCCGATCGACGGCGAGAAGTCCTCGGGCCAGCGCAGCACCGACATCGAGGTGCTCGTCGCGCAGCCCACCGGGCACGTCGTCGTCTACGTGGGCAGCGTGCGCCCGGCGCGCATCGACATCGTCAGCGACGCCGTCGTCCGCACGGCCAGCGCCCAGGACGTCAGCGCGAGCAGCCGCATGTACGGGCTCGTCCAGGGCGACCTGCTGTGGGTCGAGGAGCTCGCGGCCTTCGGGCACGAGCTGCAGTCCTACGCCTCCGGGCGCCTCAGCCGACAGGAGCAGGCATGACCAGCCCCCTGCTCTCCCGGCCCGGTGCCGTCGGTGGCGGCGGCCCGGACGCCGGCGTCGCGCTCCACTACGGCCAGCCCGCCCAGGAGCAGCGCGCCCTCGAGCGCGGGGTGGGCGTCGTCGACCTCTCCCAGCTCGGTGTCGTCACCGTCTCCGGCCCCGACCGGCTGAGCTGGCTCAATACGCTCAGCACCCAGCTCCTCCTCCACCTCGCCCCCGGCCAGTCCGGTGAGCTCCTCCTCCTCGACCCCAACGGCCGCATCGAGCACGCCGCCGCCGTGGCCGACGACGGCGAGCGCGCCTGGCTCGTCACCGAGGGCGACCACGTGGCGCCCCTCGTCGCGTTCCTCGAGCGGATGCGCTTCATGCTGCGCGTGGAGGTCACCGACGTCACCGAGCACACCGCCGTCGTCGGCACCTGCGGCGACGGCTGGCAGGCCGTGGCGGCGGCGCCGGGGCACGTGCTCACCTGGCACGACCCGTGGCCCACGACGGCGCCCGGCGGCACGAGCTACGGGCCGGCCGACGACGAGCACCCCGGTCGGCACCTGCGCCGCTCCCTCGGCCTCGTCGACCGCGCCCGCCTGGCCGACGTCGTCGACGCGTCCGGCCTGCGCGTGGCCGGCACGTGGGCCTGGGAGGCGCTGCGCGTGGAGGCCTGGCGGCCCCGGCTCGGCCGCGAGGTCGACGAGCGCGCCATCCCGCACGAGCTGGACTGGCTGCGCACCGGCGTCCACCTCGAGAAGGGCTGCTACCGCGGCCAGGAGACTGTCGCGCGCGTCTTCACCCTCGGCCGGCCCCCGCGCCGCCTCGTCATGCTCCACCTCGACGGCTCCGAGCACCTGACGCCGGAGCCCGGCGCCCGGGTGATGCACGGGGACAGAGACGTCGGCGTCATGACGAGCGTCGTGCGGCACGCCGAGCTCGGGCCCGTCGCCCTCGCGCTCGTCAAGCGCTCCCTGCCGGCCGACGCCGAGCTCGTCGTCGATGGCATCGCCGCCGCCCAGGAAGTCATCGTCCCGGTGAGCGGCGAGGCCGTCGGACGCCCGAGCGAGCGCCCGGGCCAGGAACTGCGCCGGCGGCCGCGCGCCTGACACCATGGCCGACGCCGGGGGACGCGAGGACCGCCTCGACCTACGCCGCCTGCTGATCCTCGTCCGGCAGCGGCTGCGGGGCGGGAGGCGCCGGGTGCGGGCCGCGGCCTTCCCGGTGGTCGTCGCCGCGGTCGCCGCCGGCCTGTCGTGGGCGGTGGCGTACTACGGGCTCGGGCACGCCCAGCCGTTCTTCGCGCCCGTCGCCACCTGGGTCTGCCTGGGCTTCAGCGCGGACCGCGAGGTGCGCAAGGTCGCCGAGCTGGCGCTCGGAGTGGCTCTCGGCGTCGCACTCGGGGAGCTGGTGGCCTACGTCTTCAGCACGGGCGTGCTCCAGATCATGCTCGTCATCACCCTCGGGGCGCTGTTCGCCCGGTTCGTCGACCGCGGCCCGATGCTCACCATCCAGGCCGGCGTCCAGGGGATCGTCATCGTCGCGCTGCCCGTCGCCGCTGTCGACGGGCCCGCGGGCCGCTGGACCGACGCGCTCGTCGGCGGCACCTTCGCCCTGCTCGTCGCGATCCTCACCCCGCAGGACGCGCGGCGCCGTGCCCGGCAGCTCGCCGCCGCGAGCCTCTCCGACCTCTCCCAGATGCTCGGCACCCTCGGCAAGGGGCTGCGGGACGGGGACGCCGAGCGCATGCGTGACGCCCTGGCCCTGGGTCGCAGCACGCAGGGCACCCTCGACGACTGGGCCTCGGTGGTGCGCAACGCCCTGCAGTCGGCGCGCATCTCCCCGGCGGCACGCCGCTACCTGCCCGAGCTCGCCCGCCTCGAGCGGGCCAGCACCCTCGCCGACCGCGCCATGCGCAACGCCCGCGTCATCGCGCGCCGCGGCCTCACCGCCGTCGAGCAGGGTGCCCGGGACGAGCGCGTGAGCGAGGCCTTCGAGGGGCTCGCCGTCGGCGCCTCCCGCCTGGGTGACGCCCTCAGCAGCGGCGCGAGCACGGCGGACGCCGCCCAGGTGCTCACCCTGGTCACCGGTGAGCTCGACCCGGAGGACGTCGAGGACCCGGGCTGGCACCTGCAGACCCTCGTCATCCTCATGCGCTCGCTCACCAGCGACCTCCTCCAGGCCTCGGGCCTCAGCGCCGCGGAGGCCAGCCACCTCCTCGCCCGCTAGGGCTGCGCGCGGCGCGGAGTCTCGTAGACTCACGCGGTGGGAATCATCGGCAGCATGCAGTTCTTCCTGTTCCTCGCCCTCGCGCTCGCGGCCTTTGCCGTCGAAGTGTGGGCGCTGCTGCACTGCCTGCGTCAGCCCGCCCAGGCCTTCAGCTACGCGGGCAAGCGGACGAAGAACTTCTGGCTCATCGTCCTCGTCGTCAACGTCGCGCTCGGCTTCGTGGCCCTGCCACCCTTCGGGCCGCTGTCGGGCAGCTTCCTGTCGATCATCCTCGTCATCCCGGCCGCCATCTACCTCACCGACGTCAAGCCCGCCGTCAGCGGCTACGGCCGCGGCCGCCGCGGCGGTGGCGGCTGGTGAGGACGGTCCTCCAGCGGGTCGACGGCGCGTCGGTCCACGTCGACGGCGAGCAGGTCGGCGGCTTCACCGGGCCGGGCCTCGTCGCGCTCGTCGGCGTCACGCACGACGACGGCCCCGAGCAGGTCGAACGCACCGCCCGCAAGATCGCCGAGCTGCGCATCCTGCGTGAGGAACGCTCCGTGCGCGACGACGGCGCGCCGGTCCTCGTCATCTCCCAGTTCACCCTGCACGCCGACGTCCGCAAGGGCCGGCGCCCCTCGTGGAACGCCGCCGCCCCGGCAGACGTCGCCGAGCCGGTGGTCGACGCCGTCGTCGCCGCTCTGCGTGAGCACGGGGTGCACGTGGAGACCGGTCGCTTCGGCGCGGACATGCGGGTCTCGCTCGTCAACGACGGGCCGGTCACCATCGTCCTCGACGTCTGAGCGTCGCCGCTGCGTGGCGCTGGACTGATCCGAAGCCCGCGGAGCGGCTCTCACTCGACATGTGTCGCGGCGTGTCGCACGCGTGTCGCGGACTTCGGCGCGGACAACGAGCAGCAGCTCCCCGCATCCGGCTGCCGGCGCGTCAGGGGTGCTCGAGCGCCGCGGTGAACGCGGCCAGCACGTCGTCGCCGAGGAGCACGAACCGCACGAGCTCCACGTCGCCGGACCAGCCGCGGACGGCGTCGACCGCTACGCCTGCGACCTCCGCGGCGTCCCAGCCGTAGACGCCCGCGCTCACGGCGGGCAAGGCCACCCTCCTGGCGCCGACGGCGTCGGCGACGTCGAGTGCGCTGGTGAAGCAGGAGGCGAGCAGGGCCGGGTCGGTCTCCCCGCGGTGCCGGTTGGGCCCCACGGTGTGGATGACCCAGGGGGCGCGCAGGTCGTAACCGGCGGTCGGGACCGCCTGGCCCACCGGCAGGCCGTCGGGCAGCTCGGTGCGCCGCAGCTCCATGCACTCCTCGAGCAGCCGCGGCCCGGCGGCGCGGTGGATCGCGCCGTCGACCCCGCCCCCGCCGAGGAGGGAGGAGTTGGCGGCGTTGACGACGGCGTCGACGTCCTGGGTGGTGATGTCGCCCTGCAGAGCCTCGATACGCATGGGAGCCATGGTGCCGTAGCGGGGCCCGCGGGCGCGGGCGCCTGTGGAGAGGGACCATGGAGTCACGCCCCTGGCGAACACGGGCAGGTTCACGCGAGGCCCGCCGTTAGCATCGATGAACGCTGCCCGGCTGGGATCGCCCGGCCACGCCGCCTCGAAGGAGCCCTGATGTTCGAGAGATTTACCGACCGAGCCCGTCGGGTGATCGTCCTTGCCCAGGAAGAGGCACGGATGCTCAACCACAACTACATCGGCACCGAGCACATCCTGCTCGGCCTCATCCACGAGGGCGAGGGTGTCGCCGCCAAGGCGCTGGAGTCACTCGACATCTCCCTCGAGGGCGTGCGGCAGCAGGTCACCGAGATCATCGGGGAGGGCCAGCAGGCCCCCGGCGGCCACATTCCCTTCACGCCCCGTGCGAAGAAGGTCCTCGAGCTCTCGCTGCGCGAGGCGCTCCAGCTGGGTCACAACTACATCGGCACCGAGCACATCCTCCTCGGCCTCATCCGCGAGGGCGAGGGCGTGGCGGCGCAGGTGCTCAACAAGCTCGGCGCCGACCTCAACCGCGTGCGCCAGCAGGTCATCCAGCTGCTGTCCGGCTACCAGGGCAAGGAGGCCGTCGCGGCCGGCGGTCCCGCGGAGGGTCAGCCCTCCGGCTCCGCCGTCCTCGACCAGTTCGGCCGCAACCTCACCCAGGCCGCGCGCGAGGGCAAGCTTGACCCGGTCATCGGTCGCGAGCAGCCCATCGAGCGCGTCATGCAGGTCCTCTCGCGCCGCACGAAGAACAACCCTGTCCTCATCGGTGAGCCCGGTGTCGGCAAGACCGCCGTCGTCGAGGGCCTGGCCCAGGCGATCGTGCGCGGGGACGTGCCTGAGACCCTCCGGGACAAGCAGCTCTACACCCTCGACCTCGGCTCGCTCGTCGCCGGCTCCCGGTATCGCGGTGACTTCGAGGAGCGCCTGAAGAAGGTCCTCAAGGAGATCCGCACCCGCGGTGACATCGTCCTGTTCATCGACGAGATCCACACCCTCGTCGGCGCGGGCGCCGCGGAGGGCGCGATCGACGCCGCGAGCATCCTCAAGCCGATGCTCGCCCGCGGTGAGCTCCAGACCATCGGCGCCACGACGCTGGACGAGTACCGCAAGCACATCGAGAAGGACGCCGCCCTCGAGCGCCGCTTCCAGCCGATCCTCGTGGACGAGCCGTCCGTGGCCCACACCATCGAGATCCTCAAGGGCCTGCGCGACCGGTACGAGGCGCACCACCGCGTCTCGATCAACGACGAGGCACTCATCGCCGCCGCGACGCTGGCCGACCGGTACGTGTCCGACCGTTTCCTCCCGGACAAGGCGATCGACCTCATCGACGAGGCGGGCGCGCGCCTGCGCATCCGTCGGATGACCGCCCCGCCGGAGCTCCGCGAGCTCGACGAGCAGATCTCCGAGGTCCGCCGCGAGAAGGAGTCGGCGATCGACGACCAGGACTTCGAGAAGGCCGCCTCGCTGCGCGACGACGAGAAGCAGCTCTCCGCGCGCCGCGTCGACCGGGAGAAGGCCTGGAAGTCCGGCGACCTCGACACGGTCGCCGAGGTGGACGAGGACCTCATCGCCGAGGTGCTGGCGATGTCGACCGGCATCCCGGTCTTCAAGCTCACCGAGGCCGAGTCCTCCAAGCTCCTCCACATGGAGGACGAGCTCCACAAGCGGATCATCGGCCAGGAGGCCGCGATCACCGCGCTGTCCCAGGCGATCCGGCGTACCCGCGCCGGGCTCAAGGACCCCAAGCGCCCCGGTGGCTCCTTCATCTTCGCCGGCCCCACCGGCGTCGGGAAGACCGAGCTGGCCAAGGCTCTGGCGGAGTTCCTCTTCGGTGACGAGGACGCGCTCATCCAGCTCGACATGAGCGAGTTCTCCGAGAAGCACACCGTCTCGCGGCTCTTCGGCTCACCCCCCGGCTACGTGGGGTACGAGGAGGGTGGCCAGCTCACCGAGAAGGTGCGCCGCCGTCCGTTCTCCGTGGTCCTGTTCGACGAGGTGGAGAAGGCCCACGCGGACATCTTCAACTCGCTCCTGCAGATCCTCGAGGACGGCCGCCTCACCGACGCCCAGGGCCGGGTGGTGAACTTCAAGAACACCATCATCATCATGACGACGAACCTCGGGACCAGGGACATCGCCAAGGGCGTGCAGACCGGGTTCCAGGCGAGCGGCGAGCTGTCCAACGACTACGAGCGGATGAAGACGAAGGTCAACGAGGAGCTCAAGCAGCACTTCCGGCCCGAGTTCCTCAACCGCGTGGACGACACCATCGTCTTCCCGCAGCTCACCCAGGACCAGATCGTCCAGATCGTCGACCTCATGATCGCCCAGCTCGACGAGCGCATGCGCAACCAGGGCATGGCGATCCGGCTGACCGACCCGGCCAAGCTGCTCCTCGCCGAGCGGGGCTACGACCCCGTCCTCGGTGCCCGGCCGCTGCGCCGCGCGATCCAGCGGGAGATCGAGGACGTCCTGTCCGAGAAGATCCTCTACGGCCAGATCCACGCCGGCCAGACCATCGAGGTCGACGCCGCAGGCGAGGGCCTGCTCGGGGAGTTCCTCTTCCGCGGCCTGGACGAGGGCGAGATCGCCACGCCCGAGCCCGTCGGCGTCGGCGGCACGACGACCGTCGAGCAGCGCCAGATGCCCACCGCCCCCCAGGGTGGGGGCGCGGGCGGAGGCGGGCAGCTCCAGCCCGGAGCCTGACGAACGGCGCCACGAGGCCCGGTAACCTGCGGGTTGCCGGGCCTCGTGCGTCCCGGTGACAAACGCCTCGGCAGATCTGTTCGCGATACCCCTCGCCGAATCGGCCCGAGCCCGCTACAGTGGGAACTGCTCCGGCATCGGTCCGGGGCTTTTTTATCGAGGAGTTTGCATGGCTACTGGCACCGTGAAGTGGTTCAACGGCGAGAAGGGGTTCGGCTTCATTGCTCCCGACGGCGGGGGTGCGGATGTCTTCGTCCACTACTCGGCCATCGCCTCGAGCGGCTACCGTTCGCTCGACGAGGACCAGAAGGTCGAGTTCGACACCACTCAGGGCCCCAAGGGCCCCCAGGCGGAGAATGTCCGCCCCCTCTGATCTGAGGTGACCGCGCACCGTCACTGGTTGCGCACCCCGCTGCAGCCCGCCACCGTCCGACGGTGGCGGGCTGTGGTGCGTCCGGGCCCGTCGCCGGTGCCCCGCTCTCCCCGTGCGACCTCCGCGGGCCACACCTAGGGTGGGTGGCAGAGAGGCCACGAACGGTCTCCGCGACGGAAGGAGTTGCCCCATGGGAGCAGACGACAAGCTCGCGAACTCGACCGAGAAGACCTCGGGCAAGATCAAGGAGGCCGTCGGCGACGCGACCGACAACAGGGACCTCCAGGCCGAGGGCCACAAGGACCAGACCAAGGGCAGCCTCAAGCAGGCCGCCGAGAACGTCAAGGACGCCTTCAAGTAGACCGGCTCCTGACGCCCCGCGGGACTCAGGTCCCGCGGGGCGTTCGTCTGTCCGCCCCGCGCCAGTGCAAGATCGGGGCCGCGGGGGACACAGGCAGGGTGGTGGCATCTGACGAGAGGGGCGCTGTGCGCGACGACGCGTGGTTCGAGGAGCTCTACCGTGACCACGCGAGCGCCGTGTACCGCTATCTCCGGCGGCGTGCGCCGGCCGCGGACGCCGAGGATCTCACCGCCGACGTCCTCGCCACCGCCTGGCGACGGCGCGACGACGTCCCCGTGGACGCCGCGCTGCCCTGGCTCTACCGCACGGCCGGCTTCGTCCTCGCCAACCACCGCCGCAAGATCCTCCCCCTCCCGGTGGACGCCGTTCCCGACTCGCGCGACGACGACGGTGACCCGGCGCTGGCGGCCGTCGCCGACGACGACGTCCGCGTCGCGCTGGCCGCGCTGAGCGAGCGCGACCGGCAGATCCTCGTCCTCCACGCGTGGGAGGGGCTGGGCGGCACCGAGCTCGCGCAGGTGCTGGGCATCTCACGCGGCGGCGCCGACGCCGCTCTCTCCCGCGCCCGTGCCCGTCTGGCCGCTGCCTGGCCCGACTGACAGGCCCGCTCGGTCAGGCCAGGCGGGCGAGCGCGAGAGCGACGAGCTCGACCATGTCCGGCTGCGGGTCGGGCAGCTCGTCCACCGGCCACCACGCGACGTCGAGGGACTCGGCGGACACGGCGTGCGCGGCGCCGGGGGGTGCCGTGGCGACGAAGCGGACGTCCAGGTGGGTCGCGCCGCCGCGCGGGTCGCAGAAGGGGACGGGGTGGGCGCTGAGCTGGACCGGTACCGGGTCGAGGACGAGGGCGTCGATGCCCGACTCCTCGCGGGCCTCACGCAGGGCGGCGGCGGTGAGCGTGGGGTCGCCCGGCTCGACGTGGCCACCGAGCTGGAACCACCGCTGCGCCTTGCGGTGCAGGGTGAGGAGAACGCTGCGGCGGTCGGCGGAGACGACGACCGTGCTCGCCGTGAGGTGGTCGGGGTAGCACTCGCGGAGCACGCCGAGCGGCTCGGCCCGCAGGTGGGCGACGTAGCGCTCGCGCAGCTGCTCCTGGCGCGGGGTGGGCGCCTGCCACGGCTCGAGGAGGGCGAGGGCGGAGGAGTGCAGGGTCGTGGGCATGGGGCCCAGCCTGCCACCGCAGGTGCAAGAACCGGACCGCCCGCCACACAGGAGGGATAGGAGCACCACCGGGAGCAGGAGGTCATGATGGACGAGGACGAGGCAGTCGCCCGGGTACGCGGCGCCGACCCCGCCGCCGGCACCGAGCCGGACGGCGAGCGGCTGGGCGCGCTCACCGAGGAGCGGCGCGCGGACGAGCTCGCGGCACGGCGCGCCCGCCGGGGCCCGCGGTGGGCGGCGGTGGCCGCCGTCGCTGCGGGTGCGCTCGTCGTCGGCGGGGGAGCCGGCTTCGGGATCGGCCGGGCGACGGAGGACCCGGCCCCGACGGCGGACGCTCCCGCGCCGCTGGAGCGCACTGCCGCTGCCGGCGTCCCCGAGACCATGTCCTCCGCCGGCGCGGCGGCCGACATGTCCTACGCCGGCGGCTACGGCGGGGAGCGCACGACCTTCACGGCCCAGGGGCTCGGCGACGCGGCCGGCTCCGCGCCGGCCTGGGCCTTCGACGGCGCCGGCGTCTTCAGCGAGGAGACGGCCACGCGCGTCGCCGAGGTCCTCGGCGTCGAGGGGCAGCCGCGCCTGGACGGTGGCTGGAACGTCGGCCCGATCGACGGCAGCGGCCCCACCCTCAACATCGGGCCCGACGCCGCCGTCACGGTCAGCTACAACGACCCCGCGCTCTACGAGGTGCTCGAGGGCGTCGAGCCCGCCGAGCCGATGGACGACACCGCCGCCGAGGACGGTCAAACCGCCTCGGCCAGGGACGGGGAGGCCGGGACGTCCGTCGTCGAGCCCTTCCCCGCGGACGGTGCCCCTGCCGGGGAGGAGCCGAGCGCCGTCGCGCCCGGCGGGACCGCACCGGAGGACGCGTCCGGCGTCCTGTACGAGACGCTCGGCGCGCTCGGGCTGGACCCGGACGCGGCCGAGTACGCCGAGCAGCAGGGGTGGGGCGGGGAGCGGGTGACGAGCGTCGTCGCCCACCACGTCATCGACGGCGTGCGCACCGGGTACAGCTGGTACGCCGAGGTCGTCGACGGCGAGGTGCTGTCCCTCTCCGGCCCGCTCGCGCCCGTCGTCGAGCTCGGCGAGTACGACGTCGTCAGCCCCGCGGCAGCCGTCGAGCGGCTCACCGACCCGCGCTTCGGCGGCAGCCCGGTGTGGTCCGACGACATCTCGGTCATGCCCCTCGAGGAGCCCGGGGGACGCAGCTGGGACGACCCGCCCGCCCCGCCGCCGGCCGCGGGCGCCCCCGTCCCCTGGTCGGTCACCGAGGTCACCATCACGACGGCGGAACCAAGCCTCGTCGAGCACTGGACCGACGAGGGCAGCAGCCTGCTGCTGCCGGCCTACGACCTGAGCGACGCCGTGGGACGAACCTGGCGGGTGCTGGCCGTGGCCGACCACGAGCTGGCGTTCTAGGACGCCACGAGAGGGCGTCGTCCCGGCCGGTTGGAGGGCCGGCCGGGGCGGTGCCGGTCAGTCGGTGCGCTCGTCGACGAGGTCGGCGTACTCCGGGTGCTCGTCGATCCAGCCGGCGATGAACGAGCACTCCGGCACGACTCGCAGCCCCTCGGCGCGGGCGGCCTCCAGGGCCGCGCTCGCCAGCGCGGAGCCGACCCCCTGCCCCTCGGCGGACGGCTCGACGACCGTGTGCGTGAGGACGAGGACCTCGGCGTCCCGCTCGTAGAGGGCGACCCCGAGGAGGTCCTCACCCGCCGTCGCCTCGTACCGGTGCCGGGCGGGGACGTCCTTGACAGTGATCTCAGGCATGTCTCAGCGTCGCAGCCACGTCGCCCGGTCGCATGCGGGGAACCCTCGGTGGACGTGGGTGCGCCTCGCTAGAGTGGGCACAGGTCCGCGGTGCGGGGAACCGCGGGGGACCACCGGAGGCGACGATGCCGAAGTACGTGTACCGCTTCAGCGAGGGCGGGATGGACCAGAAGGACCTGCTCGGTGGCAAGGGGGCCAACCTTGCGGAGATGAGCAGGCTCGGCCTGCCGGTGCCGCCGGGCTTCACGATCACCACCGAGGCGTGCCGCGCCTTCATGCGCGACGGGCACGTCCCGCCGGACCTGCGCGTGGAGGTGACCCTTGCGCTGCGGCAGGTCGAGGACACCCTCGGGCGCAGCCTCGGTGACTTCCACGAGCCGCTCCTCGTCTCGGTGCGCTCCGGCGCGAAGTTCTCCATGCCCGGGATGATGGAGACGGTGCTCAACGTCGGCCTCAACGACGCCTCGGTGCAGGGCCTGGCCGCCGTCACCGCTGACGAGCGCTTCGCGTGGGACTCCTACCGTCGGCTCCTGCAGATGTTTGGCAAGACGGTCCTCGACATCGACGGCGAGCTCTTCTCCGGCGCGCTGGACGCCCTCAAGACCGAGCGCGGCGTCCGGGACGACACCGAGCTCACCGCCGAGGACCTGCGCGGGCTCGTGACGACGTACAAGGGCATCGTCCGTGAGTGGTCCGGGGCCGACTTCCCGCAGCACCCGCGCCAGCAGCTCGACATGGCCGTCGAGGCGGTGCTGCGCTCGTGGGACACCGACCGCGCCGTCCTCTACCGCCGCCAGGAGGGCATCCCGGGCGACCTCGGCACGGCGGTCAACGTCCAGGCCATGGTCTTCGGCAACCTCGGACGCACGTCGGGCACCGGCGTGTGCTTCACGCGCGACCCCTCGACCGGCCACTCCGGCGTCTACGGCGACTACCTGCCCAACGCGCAGGGCGAGGACGTCGTCGCCGGTATCCGCAACACCGTGCCGCTGGCCGATCTCGAGTCGCTCGACCCGGACGCCTACGCGGAGCTGCGGCAGGCGATGCGCCGCCTGGAGACGCACTACCGCGACCTGTGCGACATCGAGTTCACCATCGAGGACGGCAGGCTGTGGCTGCTGCAGACCCGGGTGGGCAAGCGCACCGCGGCCGCGGCGTTCCGGGTGGCCACCCAGCTGGTGGACGAGGACCTCATCACGATGGACGAGGCCATCTCCCGGGTCACCGGCGCCCAGCTCGGCAAGCTGCTCTTCCCGCAGTTCGACGCCGAGGCGGACACCGAGCTCCTCACCACCGGGATGGCCGCCTCCCCGGGTGCCGCCGTGGGGGAGATCGTCTTCGACAACGCCCAGGCGGTGGAGCGCAGCGAGGCCGGGGCACCCGTCATCCTCGTGCGGCGGGAGACCAACCCCGATGACTTGCAAGGCATGGTGGTCGCCGCCGGGATCCTCACCGCCCGCGGCGGCAAGACCTCCCACGCGGCCGTCGTCGCCCGGGGGATGGGCACCTGCGCCGTCGTCGGTGCCGACGAGCTCGACGTCGACGCCGCCCGCCGGGAGCTGCGCGTGAGCGGACGCACGCTGCACGCGGGGGACACCATCGCCATCGACGGCACCTCCGGCCAGGTGTTCCTCGGTGAGGTGCCCGTCGTCGACTCACCCGTGATGACCTACATCGCCGAGGGGCTGGACGCGGGGCGGGCGGCCGCCCCGGACGAGGAGACCCGCGAGCTCGTCGAGGCGGTCCACCGCGTCCTCACCCACGCGGACAGCGCCCGGACCCTGCGGGTGCGCGCCAACGCCGACACCGCCGAGGACGCCCGCAACGCCCGCGAGCGCGGCGCGGAGGGCATCGGCCTGTGCCGCACCGAGCACATGTTCCTCGGGGAGCGGCGCGCGCTGGTGGAACGGCTGATCCTCGCCGCCGACGACGCTGAGCGCGAGGAGGCGCTCGCGGCCCTGCTCGAGCCGCAGCGCGAGGACTTCGTCGAGATCCTCCGCGCGATGGACGGCCTGCCGACGACCATCCGGCTCATCGACCCCCCGCTCCACGAGTTCCTCCCCGACCTCACCGAGCTCTCCGTCGAGGTGGCGCTCGCGGCCGAGCGCGGCGAGGCGGACGAGCGCCGCGAGCGGCTGCTCACCGCGGTCCGGCGGATGCACGAGTCCAACCCGATGCTCGGGCTGCGGGGCGTGCGGCTGGGCCTCGTCGTCCCCGGGCTCTTCGCGCTCCAGGTGCGGGCGATCGCCCAGGCCAAGGCACGGCTGCGCGCGGAGGGGGCCGACCCGCACCCGGAGATCATGGTCCCGCTCGTCGGCTCGGTGCGGGAGCTGCAGCTCGTGCGCCAGGAGGCCGAGCGGGTGCTCGCGGAGGAGGGGCGGGCCGCGGACATGCTCCTCGACCTGCCGATCGGCTGCATGATCGAGCTGCCTCGGGCGGCGCTCACCGCCCACCGGATCGCCGAGCAGGCCGACTTCTTCTCCTTTGGTACCAACGACCTCACCCAGACGACGTGGGGCTTCTCCCGGGACGACGTCGAGGCGGCCTTCTTCTCCCGCTACCTCGCCAACGGGGTGCTGCGCATCTCCCCGTTCGAGACGATCGACGGCGAGGGCGTGGGACCCCTCGTGCGCGCCGGGGTGGCCGGCGGCCGGGCGACGAAGCCGCACATGCACATCGGGGTGTGCGGCGAGCACGGCGGGGACCCCGAGTCCATCCACTTCTTTCACGACGCCGGCCTGGACTACGTCTCGTGCTCGCCCTACCGGGTGTCGGTGGCCCGGCTCGAGGCCGGTCGGGCAGCGGTGCTCGCGGTGGGGGACCCGGCGTAGGCGGTGCTCACCGCTGGCCTAGAGTGCGGAAGATGCTCAGCCAAAGGTCACCTGAGGACGATCTGTTGCACCCGACGCACCGGCTGTGGGTGGGGACCTACCCCGACGGCGGCAACGGTGCCCGCGCCGGCCGTGGAGAGGGGGTGTGGTCAGTCGGTCTGGACATGCGCAGCCGCCGGTTGGGCCGGCCGCGCCTGATGGTCGCAGCCCCCGCCCCGTCCTTCCTCGCCGAGCACTCGTCCGGACGTGTGCTGTACGCGCTGTCCGAGACGGACCCCGGGACGCTGAGTGCCCTGGCGGTGGACGCCGGTGGTGGCCTGAGCCTCGTCGGTACGGTCCCGAGCGGCGGGAGCGGACCCTGCCACCTGCTCGTGACGGACCGCGCGGTGTACGTCTCGCACTACGGGGACGGGAGCCTGGCAGTGCACCGCCTCGCGGCCGACGGCACGTTCGCGGCGCAGGGACCTGCCCAGGTCCACGGAGCGGCGCAGCGAGCCGGGCCCGCCGCCGTCTCCCGGGCACACTTCGCGGCGCTGGCTCCTGGCGGGCACCACCTGCTCGTGTGCGATCTCGGCCTGGACGTGCTGCGTCGGTACCGGATCGTGCAGGACGGGCTGCTCGTCGGGGACGGCACAGCGGCTCGACTGCCCCGGGGCACCGGTCCGCGTCACCTCGCGGTCGGCACTGACGGCCTGCTCCACGTCGCCGGGGAGCTCGACGCCACCCTCACCACGCTGGCGTGGGACGCGGGGACCGGTGAGGCGAACGTCCTGGCGACCGTGTCCCTCGCCTCACTCGGCCTGCCTGCCCACCCCGGTCACGTCGTCCGGCTCGGTGGCGAGGTCCTCGTCTCGGTCCGCGGACCGGACGAGGTCGTCGTCGTGCCGGTGAGTCGGGCAACCGGCGGGACGGGCGAGCTGAGGCGGCTGCCGAGCGGTGGGAGCTGGCCCCGCCACTTCGCCGAGGTGGACGAGCTCGTCGTCGTGGCGGGAGAACGCTCCCACACTCTGGCCCTCTGCGCGCTGGACGGCACGGTTCACGACACCGTGGGCATCGGTGACCCGGCGTGCGTGGTCGTCGCGGGCAGTGTTGACCCCTATACGTAAGGATGGTTTACTAACAAACCGTTACGACGACATGTGCGCGCCGCGCCGCTGACCACGGGGGTTCGAGATGACACAGGATGCCGGTGGCGCACAGGCACCAGCCGGTGTCATCGGCCTCGACATCGGCGGCACCAAGGTCCGGGGCCTGCTCCGTGACGCCGACGGGGTTCCGGTGTCCACGGCACGCGTGCTCACACGCCAGGGACCGCAGGGGGTGGTCGCCTCAGCCCTGGAGTGCATCGACATGCTGCTTTCCGACGCGGGCGCCGCACGCCACGATGTACGCGCGATCGGCATCGGTGTCCCGGGAGTCGTGGACGTCGCGGCCGGAACCGTGACGAGCGCCGTCAACCTCGGTATCGGCCCCGAGCCCTTCGCCCTGGCACGGGCTCTGACGGAGCAGGTGGGCTGTCTGCGCGTGCGTCTGGAGAACGACGTCAACGTGGCCGCGCTGGGCGCCGCCCGTACCCTCGGTATCGACGATGCCGCGTACCTCGCCCTGGGGACCGGGGTCGCTGCAGGCATCGTCCTGAGCGGGCGCCTGCTGCGTGGGCATCTGGGCGTGGCGGGGGAGATCGGGCACGTGCCCCTCGATGCCACGGGCCCGCGATGCTCCTGCGGTCAGCGGGGGTGTCTGGAGATGTCCGCCTCCGGCGCCGCACTCAGTGCCGCCTGGGCGGCCCAGCGCGACCCGGGGACCGGGGAGGTCGATGTCTTCACCGCGGCCGCGCGAGGCGACCAGGGGGCCGGGCGAGTGTGCCGTGAGTACGCCCAGGCGGTGGCCACCTGCGTCCAGCTCCTCGTCCTGGCCTGCGGGGTGCGCACCGTCGTCATCGGTGGAGGGGTCGCCGACATCGGTCGGCCGTTGCAGGACGCCGTTGCTGACGCGCTTGCCGCTCGCGCCACCCACTCACCCTTCCTCGCGGGTCTCCACCTACCCGACCGGGTCGTGCTGTGCGGGGGCAGCGACGACGTCGCCGCGCTCGGTGCGGCACTGCTCGCCACCGAGGCCGCTGCGGACGATCAGCCTCTCGAGCTGGCCGTATGAGCGCTCACCGCACCTGACCGGCCCGTGGGCCGGTCTCCGCCACCGCACCGGAGGACCACCATGTCGGATGTCACCGCACTCGTCGATGCCTGTCTTATGCCGGCCTTCGCCGGTTCTCGGGTCCCGCCATGGGCCCTTGAGGCTGTCGACGATGGGCTCGCGGGCCTCTGCCTCTACGGCCACAACCTCACGGTCGAGGGGCCTCCGGCTCGTCCCCGTGTCCGCGCTATGGCCGAGCAGCTGGCCACCGTGCGTGCCGACGTGCTGCTGGCCACGGACGAGGAGGGCGGTGACGTCACGCGGCTGGACTACCTCGTGGGGAGCGGGTACCCCGGGAACCTCGCGCTCGGCCACGTGGACGAGGTGGGCAGGACCGCGGCGGTCGCCTCCGCCATCGGGGCCGAGCTGCGGTCGGTCGGGGTCAACGTCAACCTGGCCCCTTCCGTCGACGTCAACAGCGACCCGCGCAACCCCGTCATCGGCGTGCGCTCCTTCGGGCAGGACCCGAAGCTGGTCGCCCGGCACGGTGCGGCCTTCGTCCGCGGACTGCAGGCCGCCGGTGTCGCGGCGACGGCCAAGCACTTCCCCGGGCACGGGGCGACCGTCGTGGACTCCCACCTCGGGCTCCCGGTCGTCGACGTCGACGAGCAGACCTTCCGCCGTCGTGAGCTCCCGCCGTTCGCGGCCGCCATCGCCGCCGGCGTCGAGCTCGTCATGTCCTCCCACGTCGTCTTTCCCGTCCTGGACAGTGAGCCCGCCACCCACAGCAGGCGCCTGCTCGGCGACCTGCTGCGCGGAGAGCTCGGGTTCGACGGCGTCGTCATCACCGACGCGCTGGACATGGCCGGGGCCCTGGGGCAGGGCGGCCTCCCCGCGGCGGCCGTCCGTGCGCTGGCCGCAGGGAGTGACCTGCTCCTCCTCGGGGCGCGCGACGGGAAGGAGCTGCGCACCGAGATCCACGCAGCGGTGAGCGAGGCCTTGCACAGTGGTGTCCTCAGCCTCGAGCGGCTCCACCAGGCGGGGGAGCGGGTGGCCGCGCTGCGGCGCCGCGTGGGGGGCACGGGCGGCGCGGCGGGACCGGACCCGGACGTCGGGGTGTCGGCTGCCGACGCAGCCGTGACCGTCCGCGGCGACGTCGCGCTCCGTGCTCCGGCGGTCCTCGTCGAGCTGCGGTCCCCGGCCAACATGGCTGTCGGGGAGGCGCCGTGGGGGCTCACCGAGCCGCTGTCTGCGGTGGGCATGCACGCCGCGACCGTGACGGTGCAGGAGGAGGGGCCGGGCCCGGAGACCGTGGAGACGGGGGCGGCGCCCGTCGTCCTGGTCGTCCGCGGCGCCCGGCGCAGCGCCTGGCAGCGGGCATGGGTGGAGCAGTTCGTGCGCCGGGTGCCGGACGCCGTGCTCGTCGCTCTCGGCATGCCCGAGGACGGCGAGCTGACCCCGGGACCCGCCGTGTGGGCGCGTGGCGCCGGCAGGGTGAACGTCGAGGCCGCGGTCGCGCGTCTCGCGCCCCGGTAACGATCCGGTAAAGACGTTCCGAACAGACTTGTTTGTTAGGAAGGTTTCCATACAATCGGAAGAGTGCTCCGGACACGGAGACGACGGCGCCGGCCGGTGTCGTCCGGAAGGAAAGGACCGAAGATGTTCCGTTCTCAGAGGCGTCGGCTCACGACCGCGCTCATCGCCACAGCAGGGCTCGCCCTCACCGTGGCCGCGTGCTCCCCCGGTGAGGAGGGTGCCGGTAGTGACCCCACCGCGACGACCCAGTCGGCCGAGGGACGGCCGCTCGTCATCTGGGCGGGCAGCCAGATCCCCATCGTCGCCAACTACAACCCCTTCTCGCCGACGGTGCTCCACGGCGCCCTCGGGCCGATCTACGAGACGCTCTTCCACTACAACAAGTCGGTCGGGGGAGAGCCCGAGGGTCTCCTGGGGGAGTCCTTCGAGTGGGCGGAGGACGGCCGCACGCTGACCGTCACCCTCAAGGAGGGCGTGGAGTGGAACGACGGCGAGCCCTTCACCGCGGATGACGTCGTCTACACCTTCACCCACGACCTCACCAGCCCCACCTACCTGAGCGGCATCGAGGCGCCGGACGAGCAGACGGTCGTCTTCTCCTTCGAGGAGCCGCAGTACACCAACGAGTTCTCCATGCTCGGCAGCCAGCGGATCATCCCCGAGCACGTGTGGACCGAGGTGGAGGACGCCGCCACCTTCACCGACGAGCAGCCCGTCGGCACGGGACCGTACGTCGTGGACAGCACCTCGGAGTCCTCCTACACGCTCGTGGCCAACCCCTCCTTCCGGGACGGGGAGGTCGCGGTCAAGGAGCTCCAGTACCTCGCGATCGACCAGAACCAGTCCGCCGCGGACCTGCTGAGCGCGGGCCAGGTCGACTGGGCGGGCATGTTCGTCCCCGAGCCGGAGCGGCTCACCGAGGACGGGCGCCTGGGCTACCTCAACACCCCGCAGGACCCGAGCGTGCTGTACACCTGCGCCAACGCAGACCTCGGCTGCCAGGGCGCGCAGACCGACGTCGCCGTGCGGCAGGCGCTCAACGTCGCCATCGACCGCGCGTTCATCAACGAGCGTGCCTGGGCGGGACACGCGGCCCCCGGCTCGCCGACCTTCACGCTGCCCGGCCGTGACGACCACTGGGTCGCCGACGGCATGCCGGCGGAGAGCCCTCAGACGGCCGACATCGAGGGAGCACGCAAGATCCTCGAGGACGCCGGCTACGCCGAGGGCTCGGACGGCATCTACGCCAAGGACGGCCAGCGGGCCTCGATGACGCTGACCTCCGTGGACGGCTGGACCGACTACAACGACGCCGCGACCCTCATCCAGGAGCAGACCGCCGAGGCCGGCATCGAGGTCATCGCCTCGACCGTGTCGTGGAACGAATTCGCCGACTCCCGCCAGACCGGTCAGTTCGAGCTCATCATGGGCGGCGTCGTCGGCCCCTCGATCGCCGACCCGTACTCGATCTACGACGAGTGGATCGCGGGCCACGCGACCGCACCGGTCGGTGAGGAGCTCAAGCCGGGCGACTGGAACTTCAGCCGCTACTCCAACCCCGAGGTCGACGCCGCTGTCGTGGCTGCCGGTCAGACCAACGACGAGGCGGAGAAGCTCGACCAGTACGCCATCGTCCAGGAGCACATCGTCAACGACCTGCCGTACATCCCGCTGGTCATCAACGCCACTCAGACGTTCTTCGACCAGCAGGACTTCACCGGCTGGCCCTCCGAGGACGACCCGTACGCGTTCCCGCCCTCCTGGGGCGCCACGTCGGCCGGTGTCGTGCTCGCGAAGCTGACCCCGGCGGGCTGACATGAGGACCGAGGAGGAGCTCGACGAAGGAGGACGGCAGTGAAGTTCTACGTACGCCGGTTCTCGTTCTACGCGATCACGCTCTGGGCGGCGATCTCGTTGAACTTCCTGATCCCGCGGCTGCTGCCCGGCGACCCGGCGACCATCATGCTGGCCCGCCTGGCGCGCAGCGGTGACGTCACCCCGTCGATGATCAGGAGCGTCGAGCTCCTCCTCGGTTCCGAGCAGGACGCCAGTCTGTGGCAGCAGTACCTCGCGTACTGGGGGCGGCTGCTCCAGGGCGACCTGGGGGTCTCGATCACCAACTACCCCTCCCCGGTGATCGACCTCATCGCGCAGGCCCTGCCCTGGACCCTCGTCCTGGTCGGGATCGCGACGGTCATCGCGTTCGTCATCGGTATCGGACTGGGTGCCTGGATCGGCTGGAAGCGGGGGACGTGGGCGGACCACATCATCCCCTTCACCACCCTGCTGCAGTCGATCCCCTACTTCTGGCTCGCGCTCATCCTCGTCTTCGTGTTCTCCGTGACGCTCGGCCACCTGCCGATCATTCACGGGTACGACGTCTTCACCTTCCGTGACGGCCCGGAGCTGAGCTGGGCCTTCATCCGCAGCGCGATCTACCACGGCACGCTGCCGGCGGTGACCATCGTCCTCAGCGCGGTGGGCGGGTGGCTGCTCGGCATGCGCAACATGACCGTCTCCACCCTCGCCGAGGACTACATCACCACGGCCGAGGCCAAGGGGCTGCGTCCCCGCAGGATCTTCTTCGCCTACACCGTGCGCAACGCGGCGCTCCCGTCGATCGCCGGGTTCGCCGTCTCACTGGGCTTCGTCGTCGCCGGATCCATCGTCATGGAGCAGGTCTTCAGCTACCCCGGCATCGGCAAGCTGCTCATCACGTCGGTCCAGAACAACGACTACGCGCTCATGCAGGGCGTGTTCCTCGTCATCACGGTCGCCGTGCTGGCCGCCAACTTCCTCATGGACCTGCTCTACGGATTCGCCGACCCGAGGACTCGCCACAATGGCTGACGCCGTCGTCACCCCGGCCCCCAGGGCGCCCCGCGCCCGACGCGGGCTCGCCCAGCTGCTGCCCCGTCGCTCGCCCAAGCTCGTCACCGGACTCGTCATCACCGGAGCGATCGTGCTCTTCACGGTGGTCGGGCCCTACCTCGTGCAGGACCCGTCGGTCTCCCAGGGCAACCCGTCGCTGTCGCCGCCGAGCGCGGAGCACCTGCTCGGCACCACCTCACTGGGGCACGACGTGCTCTCCCAGCTGGCCCACGGGGGGCGCGGCTCCCTTCTCGTCGGCCTGACGGTGGGGGCCATCGCCCTGGTCCTGTCCCTGATCTTCGGCATCGTCAGCGGCTACCTCTCCGGATGGACCGACGAGGTGCTCTCGCTGATCACCAACGTCATGCTCGTCATCCCCGGCCTGCCGCTGACCATCGTGCTGGCCAGCTACATCCCGGGACGGAGCCTGTGGCTGGTCGCGCTCGTCCTGGGCGTCACGGGCTGGGCGGGTGCCGCTGTGGTCCTGCGCTCCCAGGCCCGCTCGCTGCGGACCCGCGACTACGTCGCGGCGGCGAAGGTCGCCGGGGAGAAGACCTGGCGGATCATCGGCGTGGAGATCCTGCCCAACCTCCTGCCGCTCGTGGCGGCGCAGTTCCTCTTCGCCGTCATCCTCGGCATCCTCGGCGAGGCCGGACTGTCCTACCTCGGACTGGGACCGACCGGCTCCCTCACGTGGGGCACCATGCTCAACCAGGCTCAGACCGGCGGGGCGATCTCTCGCGGCGGCTGGTGGTGGTTCATCCCGCCGGGCCTGCTCATCGCGGTGCTGGGCGCCGGACTGTCCCTCGTCAACTTCGCCATCGACGAGATCATCAACCCCAAGCTGCGCAACGTGCCCGCCACGACCCGCCGCGTGCGCAAGGCCCAGGAGCAGGGCCGGGACGTCACGTCGCGGCAGCCGGCGACGAGTGGAGGAACGGCATGAGCGCCACGGACGTGACAGCGACGGCAGCGGACCTGCGCCCTGGCCAGCAGGCGGTCCTCACCGTGCACGACGTCTCGATCGACTACGAGGTCACCCCGGTCGTCCACGCGGTGCGCAACGTCTCCCTCACCCTCTACAGGGGAGAGATCCTCGGACTTGCCGGCGAGAGCGGGTGCGGCAAGACGAGCCTGGCCTACGGCATGAACCGGCTGCTGCGCCCACCGGCAGTCATGACCGCTGGGGAGGTCGTCCTGCACGACGAGGGCGGGACGGACATCGACGTCGTCTCCCTCGACGGAGACGCCCTGCGCCGATTCCGGTGGGACAAGATCTCCATGGTCTTCCAGGGAGCGATGAACTCGCTCAACCCGGTCATCAGCATCCGCGCCCAGCTCTTCGACGTCTTCCAGACGCACCGCCCGGGCATGTCCCGCAGCGAGATGGAGACGGCGAGCAGGGAGCTGCTCGGACTCGTCGGGATGGACCCCGACCGTATCGGCAGCTTCGCCCACCAGCTCTCCGGCGGTATGCGTCAGCGGGTGATGATCGCGATGGCGCTCGCGCTGAGACCGCAGGTCATGATCATGGACGAGCCGACGACCGCGTTGGACGTCGTCGTCCAGCGCGACATCCTCCGGGAGATCATGCGGCTGCGCGAACGGCTCGGTTTCGCGGTCGTCTTCATCACCCACGACCTACCGCTGCTGCTCGAGATCAGCGACCGCATCGCCGTCATGCGGGAGGGCAGCATCGTCGAGCTCGGCAGGGCGGAGCAGATCTACACCGCGCCACAGCACGACTACACCCGCACGCTGCTGCGGTCCTTCCCCAGCCTCACCGGCGAACGAGGATCCTTCGTACGGACAGGAGGCAACGATGGGAACGCTTGAGGCCCGTGAGCTCACCCGGGTGTTCCGGGTCCGCGACGGCATGCGCACGACGCCACTCACCGCGGTCGACCACGTGTCCTTCCTCCTGGAGCAGGGCCGCACGATCGCGCTGGTCGGGGAGAGCGGCTCGGGCAAGTCCACGGTCGCGAAGATGCTCGCCAAGCTCGACACCCCCACGAGCGGGCGCATCCTGCTTGACGGGCACGACTCCAGCACCAGGGGACGTGGTCTGCGCGCCTACCGGCACGAGGTCCAGATGGTCTTCCAGGACCCCTTCGCCTCCCTCAACCAGTTCCACACCATCGCCCACCACCTGGAGCGGCCGCTACGGCTGCACGGCCGGGCGCGCACCCGGAGCGAGGTCGACAGCCACATCGAGCAGCTTCTTGAGCGGGTCAACCTCACTCCCGCGCGGTCCTTCGCCGACCGGCGGCCCCACGAGCTGTCCGGCGGACAGCGGCAGCGCGTCGCGATCGCCCGGGCGCTCGCGCCCGAGGCCCGCTTCCTCATCGCCGACGAACCAGTCTCGATGCTCGACGTCTCCATCCGGCTCGGGGTGCTCAACCTCCTTGCCCGCCTCCAGCGCGAGGACAACCTCGGCGTCCTGTACATCACCCACGACCTGGCCACCGCCCGTCACTTCTCCGACGAGATCATGGTCATGCGACGAGGCGTCGTCGTGGAGCGCGGACCGTCCGACTCGGTGATCCTGGACCCGCAGCACGAGTACACCAAGGCGCTGCTCGCAGCGGCACCCGAGCCGTCTCGCCACGGCCGCCTGCGCGACGAGGTGCGCGCCGAGCTCGCCGCCGAGCGTGGGGCATGAGCGGCCTGGTCCCAGCCCCCACCACGGCCGTGCCCGGCGAGGGTGCGCCCTTCCGGGCGCGGGGTGAGCTCCACGTGGCCGTCGACCCCGCGCTGCGTGCGGCGGCGCGCACCTGGGCCACCTGGACCGAGGCCGTCTTCGACGTCGACGTCGTGGCCCACCCCGAGGAGGTGCCCGGCACCAGGCTCCTGCTCACCCTGGGAGCGGACACCCCTCCCGGGGGGTATGAGCTCACCGTCGACGCCGAGAGGGTCCAGGCGCGGTGCCACGACCTCGCCGGCGCCCACGCTGTGGTCCAGACCCTGCGACAGCTCGCCGGGAGCGCGGCCTTCCGCGTCGCGCCGACCGGCCGGGACCGGGCACCGTTAAAGCTGCCGGCCGTCCGGGTCGTGGACGCACCGCGCAGCCAGTGGCGTGGGCTGCTCATCGACGTCGCGCGCCACTTCCTGCCCAAGGCCGCCCTGCTGCGGCTCGTGGACCTGGCCGCGATGCACCGGCTCAACGTCCTGCACCTCCATCTCACCGACGACCAGGGGTGGCGGATGGAGGTCCACCACTTCCCCGAGCTCACCCGCGTGGGGGCCTGGCGCACCGAGTCGACGGTCGGGGACCGTCGCTCCGGGCACCCCGACGGCCGCCCCCACGGCGGCTACTACACCCAGGACGACCTGCGCGAGGTCGTGGCCCACGCCCGGGCGCAGGGAATCACCGTCGTCCCGGAGATCGACGTGCCGGGCCACGTGCAGGCGGCGGTCGCCGCCTACCCCGAGCTCGGGGTGACCAAGCGACCGGTCCCGGTGTGGACCACGTGGGGGATCAGCGAGGAGGTGCTCGACCCCTCGCCGCAGACGCTCGACTTCTTCCGGACAGTCCTGGACGAGGTCGTCGACGTCTTCGGCTCCCCGTGGATCGGGCTCGGCGGTGACGAGGTGCCGACGCGTCCGTGGCGCGCGTCGCCGCACATCGTGGCGCAGGCCCGTGAGCTCGGGCTGTCGGACGTGGCCGAGCTCCACGGCTGGTTCCTCGCCCGGCTGTGCGACCACGTGCGCGGACACGGCCGCCGGGCGGTCGTGTGGGACGAGGCGCTGGGCCCGCAGCTGCCCACGGACGCCGTCGTGCTCTCCTGGCGGGGCTGGACCCGGGGACTGCAGGCCATGGCTGCCGGCCACGACGTCGTCATGGCGCCCGAGCAGGTGCTCTACCTCGACCACCGCGCCGGGGCCGGGCCCGAGGAACCGGTCCCGGTGGGCTTCGTCCGGACGGTGGAGGACGTGTACGCCTTCGAGCTCGTGCCCACGGGCGCCGAGGACGAGCTCGCCGTCGGGACGGCGACCGCCGCGCCGGGCCGGCTGCTGGGTGCGCAGGCCCAGGTGTGGACCGAGCACCTGGACGACCCGCGGACCGTGGACCGCGCGCTCTTCCCCCGCCTGGCCGCCTTCGCCGAAGCGGTGTGGAGCCCGCCCGCCGACCGTGCGCCCGGCAGCCCGGCAGCCGAGGACTTCCTCGAGCGGCTGGGGTCCCACCACCTGCCCCGGCTGGCGGCCGCGGGGGTGGAGTACCGGCCACTGGCGGGCCCGCTGCCCTGGCAGCAGCGACCCGGCGTGCCCGGCCACCACCGTGACCTGTCCGCCGAGCTCGCAGCCGCCGGGTTCGCCGGTGCCGGCGGCCTCGTCGAGGAACCCGGGCAGTGAGGCTCGAGGTGCGCGGTGCACGCCTCGCTGGTCGCGGCGAGCGCCTGCACGACGTGCTCATCCACGAGGGGCGGATCGCCGCCATCGGGCCCGCGGCTGCCGCGAGCACGTACGCGGAGCGGCTGGAGGCGCACGGGCGGCTCCTGCTCCCCGGCTTCGTCGACGCCCACTCCCACGCGGACGCCGCCGTCTTCGCAGGGGCCACCCAGCACGCGCTCCTGAGGCAGGGGGTGACGACCGTCGTCGTCGGGCAGGACGGGGTCTCGTGGGCGCCGGCCGACGAGGCCACCCAGGCCTGGGCGACCCACTACTTCGCCGCTGTCAACGGCGTCCACCCCACCTTCTCCGGCGGTTCCGTCGCCGAGCTCCTGGCCACCTACGACGCCACGGTGCCGGTCAACGTCGCCTACCTCGCCCCCTACGGCACGCTCCGGCACGGTGTCGCGGGCGGTGCGGACCGCCCCCTCGACGGCGCGGAGCGTGCACTCCTGCGCGACCGCCTCGAGCAGGCGCTGGACGACGGTGCGTGCGGGCTGTCCACCGGCCTGGAGTACGCCCCCGCCCGGTACGCCGACGCCGCCGAGCTGTGCGCGGTGCTCGCGCCGCTCGCCGAGCGAGGACTGGCCCACGTCACCCACATGCGGGGCTACCAGGAGCGCGCGCTGGAGGCGCTGGCGGAGGTCGTGGCGGTCGGTGCGACGACCGGCGCGGCGACCCACGTGTCGCACCTGCACGGGCCCGCGGCTCCACTGGCCGCCGCCATCGACGCCGCCCGCGCGGACGGACGCGACGTCAGCTTCGACTCCTACCCCTACCTGCGCGGCGCGACGATCCTGTCGATGCTCGCGCTGCCCGGCTGGGTGCCCGTGGCCGAGCCCGCACGGGCGGTCCAGATGCTGCGGCGGCCCCACACGCGCGCGGCGGTCCGCGCTCACCTCGACGGGCTCGACCACCTGTGGGAGCGCGTCGTCCTCTCGGCGGTCCCCGGGGAGCTGGCGTGGACCGAGGCGCTGGCCCTCACCGAGGCGGCCGACCGGCTCGGGTGCACGCCGGCGGACGCGGTCATCGAGATCCTCCTCGCCTCGGGGCTACGTGCCGGCGGGGTCTTCGCCCAAGGTCCCGAGCACACGACGACGGAGGTCAGCACGCTCATGCAGCACGACGCGCACATGACGGGGTCCGACGCGATCTACGCGGGCAGCCACCCGCACCCGAGGGGTTGGGGCGCCTTCGCGCGCTGCCTCGCGCAGCAGGTCCGCGACCGGGACGAGTGGGACTGGCAGGACGCGGTGGAGCACCACTCCGCCCGGGCGGTGCGCCGGTTCGGGCTCGGGGACCGGGGTCGGGTCGGTGTCGGCGCCGTCGCCGACCTGGTCCTGCTGGACCCGGCGCAGGTTCAGGACCACGCCACCTACGACGAGCCCCGCCGGCTCGCCACCGGCGTGGACGACGTCCTCGTGGCGGGCGTGCCGGTGCTGCGCGCCGGGGAGCTCACCGGCCGTCTGCCCGGCCGCGGGCTGCGTGCGGGCGCCGGGGCTGCGGCATGAGCGCCGACACCCGCGGCGAGCAGCCCGTCGGGGACGGGCTCGCCCTCGGTCCGACGACCAAGGGCCTGCGTCTGACGGCGCCGGCGACGGTGGACCAGGTCCTCGCCGGCCGTCCCGCTGTCGACGACGCCCGCTTCTCCTGGCCGCTGCTCACCCTCGACGACGAGGCCCTCACGCACAACATCCGGACGATGGCCGCGCTCTGTCGCCGGCACGGCGCGGAGCACGCGCCCCACGTGAAGACCGCCCTGTCCCGCGAGCTCTTCGCGCGCCAGCACGCCGTGGGCGCCTGGGGGGCGACGGTCGCCAACGCCGGACAGCTGCGCACGGTGCGGTCCTGGGGCGTGGAACGTGTGCTCGTCGCCAACGAGATCCTCGACCCGCGCGACTGGTCCGCGCTGGCCGCGGACATCGTCTCGGCACGAGGCAGTGGCTCGGCCGTCGAGGTCCTCACCTACGTCGACGGCCCGGAGGTCGTCGCCGCGGCCCGCGCCGCGCTCGACCGCTGGCCGGCGGCCGCAGCGGGGCTCGGTCTCGTGGTCGAGCTCGGGGTGCCGGGCGGTCGCACGGGCGTCCGCGACGTGGCCGCGGGGACCACCCTGGCGCGGGCAGCCACCCGGGCCGGGCTCCCGGTCCTGGGTGTGGCCGGGTACGAGGGCTCCGCAGCCGCGGGGGCCGGGACGGGGGACCGCGCCGCGGTCGCCGAGTTCTGCGGCCGCCTCCTCACGCTCGCCGACGCGCTGAGCGACGAGGGCCTGCTCCACGAGCGCACCGGCGGGGTCCCCGTCCTCAGCGCGGGTGGCAGCGCCTACGTGGACGTCGTCCTGCCGCACCTGACCGCCGGGCCGCGTGCGCGCCAGGTCATCATGCGGTCAGGCGCCTACGTCACGCACGACCACGGCCTGTGCGCCCGCTCCGACCCGTGGTCGCGCTTTCCCGAGCCCACCGCCATGCAGCCCGCGGCGACGGTGTGGGCGCAGGTCCTGGCCACCCCGGAGCCAGGCCTCGCGATCGTCGGTGCGGGACGGCGCGACGTCCCCTACGACATCGACCTGCCGGTCCTCACCGCGGTGCGCCGCAGGACCGGCACCGGCTGGTCCGCGCCGCAGCCCTTCACCGGCCCCGTCGTCGACCGGCTCGACGACCAGCACCTCTACCTGCGGCCGGGTGCGGAGGACGGCACGGTGGACGTCGCCACCGGCGACGTCGTCGGGCTGGGCATCTCCCACCCGTGCACGCTCTTCGACAAGTGGCGCGTCGCCGCCGTCACCGACGTGCACGACCGCGTCATCGGCCTGGTGAGCACCGACTTCTGACCGTCCGCCGCCCCACCCCAGGAGACAGATCATGACCGCACGGCAGTCCATCCGCACCGCTGAGGCCCCCGCGCCGGCGCACAGCTTCTCCCAGGGGGTCCGGCACGGGCTGGTGGTCCAGGTCTCGGGACAGGGCCCGGTGGACGCGGCGACGGGTGAGTACCTGCACCCCGGTGACGTCCGCGCCCAGACCCGGCTCACGCTCGCGAACGTCACGGCCGTCCTCGCGGCAGCGAGCTGCTCGTGGGACGAGGTCGTCATGGTCCGTGTCTACCTGGCGCGCCAGGAGGACTTCGCCGCCATGAACGAGGCCTACGCCGCCTTTGTCGGCGCGGCTGTCGCGGGGGACGTGCTGCCGTGCCGGACTACGGTCGTGGTCGGACTGCCCCGTCCGGACATGCTCGTGGAGATCGACGCCATGGCCGTGTCGGGCTGAGCCCAGTCCTCGGAGCGGCGGTTGACAGCAACCCGGGGCATCGGTCTACTGCCTCCATGGTCGGCCGCCTGCTCCGCCCGACGGCGAAGCTCCTCCCCAAGGACAGCCGGGCACACAACCGTTCCCTCGTCCTCCAGCACCTCTTCCACTCCGGACCGACGACGAGGACACGGCTCGCCGACGCCTCCGGACTCACCCGCGTCACGGTCGCCGACCTCGTCAAGGACCTCCTCGCCGCCGGGCTCGTCGAGGAGCTGGAGGCCGAGCCCAGGGGACGGGTCGGCAAGCCGGCGACCCGGGTCCGGCTGCGGGTGGAGCAGTTCCACATCGCCGTCCTGGACCTCACCGGAGGCGACGAGGTCCACGGCGCGGTCGTCGACCTGTCCGGGGCGGTCATCACGCGGAGGGTGTCCCACACGGCCGGGCTCCGTGGTGCCGACGCACTCGACGCTGTCCAGCGGCTCGCCGGTGAGCTCGTCGCGGATGCCGCCATGCCGGTCCTCGGCGTCGGTGTCGGTTCACCCGGGGTGATCGACGCGTCCGGCACCGTGGTCGACGCACCCAACCGCGGGTGGACCGGGGTGCCGCTCTCTGCCCGGCTCGGGAGCGTGCTCGGCCTGCCCGTGCACGTCGCCAACGACGCCGATGTGGCCGTGCTCGGAGAGCTCGCCTACGGCGGGGCGGGGCCCCTGGACGTCATGGCGCTGCACGTCGGACAGGGCGTGGGAGCGGGCGTCGTCACCAACGGCCACCTCGTGCGCGGCAGCAACTTCGCGGCCGGCGAGGTCGGTCACCTCACGGTGGTGGACGAGCGTGACGGCGACATCCACGACCCCTACCGGCTCGGGCCGCCCCTGCCCTGCGCCTGCGGGAGGACGGGCTGCCTGGAGACGATCCTGTCCCTGCCTGCGCTCCGCGCCCGCGTGGAGGGCCTGGACGAGGCGGGACGGAGCGAGGCGCTGGCAGCGGTGGGGCGGCGGCTCGGGATCGCGCTGGCACCGGTCGTGGCCGCCCTCAACGTCGGGGAGATCGTGCTCATCGGGCGGACCGACCTCCTTGGTGGGCCACTGGCCGAGGGCATGCTCACGATGGTCCGTCACCGCACGATGCCGGTGACCAGCGCGGGGCTCACGGTGCGCACGACGTCCCTGGGCGAGGACAGCGTCCTGCTCGGCGCTGCCGGACTCGTGCTGTCCGAGGAGCTCGGCTTCAGCTGACACAGCGGGAACCGCGGGCGGGACGGCCGGTTCAGCGCAACGGATCGAAGGGCACGATCGCCGGGTGTGTCCGCCCGGTGGTGATGCGCTCGGCGAGGAGCCGTCCGGTGACGGGCCCGAGCACCATGCCCCACATGCCGTGGCCCCCCGCGACGTAGACGTTGGGTGCCCGGGTTGCCCCGACGAGCGGCAGCCCGTCGGGCGTGACGGGGCGCGAGCCCACCCACTCGTCCTGGCGGTCCTCCAGGTCCACGCCGGTGAGGAGCCGGCGCGCCTGCCGAACGATCGCCGTGACGCGGCCGGGCTGGAACGGCTCGTCCGGCCCTCGCAGCTCCATGGTCCCCGCGATGCGGAAGCGGCCCCGGTAGGGCGTGCACGCGATGCGGGCGTGCGGCAGGTACACCGGGTGGCGCGCCGGGTAGTCCGTCGCGACGGTGAAGGAGTACCCCCGTCCTGCCCGGACCGGGACCCGGACGCCGAGCGGGCGGACCAGCCGGGGGAGCCACGCGCCGGTCGCGACGACGACGGTGTCCGCGGTGGTGCGCTCGCCCGTGGCCAGCGCGACCGTGGGCCTGCGCGTCGGGCTGACACCGGTGACCTCGACCCCCTCACGGACGTGGGCGCCGCGCTCGACGACGGCGCGGCCGAGCGCCTCGACATACGGCCCCGGCTCGAGGAAACGCTGCCCGTCGAGCCGGAACGCCACCGTGACGGCGTCCGACAGCTGTGGCGCGAGCTCCTGCGGCTCCGTCAACCGCTCGAAGGGGACGTCCTGCCCGTGTCGGACGGCTCCGGCCACCTCACCGCGGAAGCCACGGGACTGCGCCTCGTCCTCGAAACCCACGACAAAGGGCCCCGGACGCGTCCACGACCCGGCGCCCGTGAGGTCGAGCTCGTCGAAGGCCTCGAGGGCGAGCCTGTCGATCGGTGTCAACGCCGCCATGGTCCGGTCCCAGGCGCGGGACGTCGCGTGCCCGAGGAAGCGAGCGAGGAAGGACCACAGGCCGGGCTGGAAGCGGAACGGGACGTGCAGTGCTGCGTCCGGGTCCAGCAGCGCCCTGGGGCCGTAGGTCCACAGGCTGGGGTGCGCGAGGGGGATCGCCTGACCCGGGGTCAGCCAGCCGGCGTTCCCCCACGAGGACCCGGCCGCGATGCCGGTGCGGTCCAGCACGGTGACCTCGTGCCCGCGCTCCTGGAGGTGCCACGCCGTCGACAGCCCGACGATGCCGGCCCCAATGACGATGACGCTGCCCATACTTCCCCCCCGTGCGACCCGGGCCGATGAGTCCCCGACCACGCGAACGATGTCGAGCGTACTGAACGACCGGCATCTTGGCGGCGATGTCGTGATGCGCAGGCGGGTGCTCGGGAGAGGATGGGGACACCGCTCGGACGAGGAGAGTCGATGGCCGACCTGATCACCCACCACGTGCGCGTCCACGCCAGCGCGGCGCAGCTGCCGCGCGAGGAGCAGCTCGCGTGGAAGATCGCCGAGCTCGCCACCGACCCGGTCCCCGTCCCCGGCGACGTCACCGAGATGATCGTCAACCGGGTCATCGACAACGCCGCGGTCGCGACGGCGTCGCTCACCCGAGCCCCTGCCGTCGCCGCCCGGGCGCAGGCACTCGCCCACCCGTACCGGCCCGGCGCCACGGTCCTCGGCTGCGCCACCGAGGAGCGGGTGAGCCCCGAGTGGGCGGCGTGGGCCAACGGGGTGGCCGTCCGGGAGCTCGACTACCACGACACCTTCCTGGCGGCCGACTACTCCCACCCCGCCGACAACATCCCGCCGCTCGTCGCGGTCGCGCAGCACACGGCCGCCCGCCGCGGGCTCAGCGGGGCCGACGTCGTCCGCGGCCTGGCCACCGCCTACGAGGTCCAGGTCGACCTCGTCCGCGCGATCAGCCTGCACCAGCACAAGATCGACCACGTCGCCCACCTCGGGCCGTCCGCCGCCGCAGGGCTGGGCACGCTCCTCGGCCTCGACGCGGAGACGATCTTCCACGCCGTGGGGCAGGCGCTGCACACGACGACGGCGACGCGCCAGTCCCGCAAGGGCGAGATCTCGACGTGGAAGGCCTACGCGCCCGCCTTCGCCGGCAAGGTGGCCGTCGAGGCGGTCGACCGGGCGATGCGCGGCCAAACCTCTCCCGCGCCGATCTACGAGGGGGAGGACGGCGTCATCGCCTGGCTCCTCGACGGACCGGACGCGCACTACGCGGTGCCGCTTCCGGCCCCCGGATCACCGAAGCGGGCGATCCTCGACACCTACACCAAGGAGCACTCCGCGGAGTACCAGGCGCAGGCGCTCATCGACCTCGCCCGCCGCCTCCACCAGCAGCGTCCCGAGCTCGGCGACCCCGGTGTCGTCAAGTCCATCGTCATCCACACCTCCCACCACACCCACCACGTCATCGGCTCCGGCGCGAACGACCCGCAGAAGTACGACCCCAAGGCGTCCCGCGAGACCCTCGACCACTCGATCCCCTACATCTTCGCCGTCGCCCTCCAGGACGGGAGGTGGCACCACGTCGACTCATACCTTCCCGAGCGCGCCGCCCGGCCGGACACCGTGGGTCTGTGGCACAGGGTGACGACGGCCGAGGACCCCGAGTGGACCCGGCGCTACCACTCGCACGACCCGGCGGAGAAGGCCTTCGGTGGACGCGTCGAGGTCCGCCTCGCCGACGGCACCCGGGTGATCGAGGAGATCGCCGTCGCCGACGCCCACCCCCTCGGTGCGCGTCCCTTTGGCCGCGCGCAGTACATCGCGAAGTTCCGCTCCCTGACCGAGGGGGTGCTCGAGCCCGCCGAGGTCGAACGCTTCCTCGACGTCGCGCAGCGGCTGCCCGAGCTCACCGGTGAGGAGCTCGGCGGGCTCACCGTCACCGCTCCGCCCGCACTGCTCGCGTCCGTCACCGCACCGGAGGGGATCTTCTGATGCTCCACGCGACCACCCCGGCCCACGAGAAGCGTGCCGCCCTGCGGCGGCGCCTCGCGGGGGAGGACCTCCTCCTGCTGCCGGGGGCGTTCAACCCGCTGTCCGCCCGGCTCATCGAGGAGCGGGGCTTCGACGGCGTCTACATCTCCGGCGCCGTGCTCTCCGCCGACCTCGCCCTTCCGGACATCGGACTCACCACGCTGAGCGAGGTGGCCACGCGCAGCGGCCAGATCGCCCGCGTCACCGAGCTGCCCGCCCTTGTCGACGCGGACACCGGTTTCGGCGAGCCGATGAACGTCGCCCGCACGGTCCAGGTGCTCGAGGACGCCGGCGTGGCCGGGCTGCACATCGAGGACCAGGTCAACCCCAAGCGCTGCGGGCACCTCGACGGCAAGCAGGTGGTCGAGGAGGGGACGGCGCTGCGGCGCATCCGCGCCGCCGTCGACGCCCGCCGCGACCCCGGCCTGCTCGTCGTCGCGCGCACCGACGTCCGCGCCGTCGACGGCCTCGACGCCGCCGTCGACCGCGCCCGCGCGCTCGTCGACGCCGGGGCGGACGCCGTCTTCCCCGAGGCCATGGCCAGCCTCGAGGAGTTCGAGACCGTCGCCTCCGCCGTCGGCGTCCCGGTCCTGGCCAACATGACCGAGTTCGGCAAGTCCGAGCTCTTCACCACCGCCCAGCTCGCCGCGGCGGGGGTGCGGATGGTCATTTACCCCGTCTCCCTGCTGCGCCTCGCCATGGGTGCGGCGGAGCGCGGGCTCGATACGCTGCGCAGCGACGGCTCGCTGCGCGAGGAGGTCGCGGCCATGCAGACCCGCGCCCGGCTCTACGAGCTGCTCGACTACTCCGCCTACGCCCACTTCGACGCCGACGTCTACAACTTCCGTCTCTGAACCGCGAGGGAGCGAGCCATGAGCGAGGACATCCGCAAGGGCCTGGTGGGCGTGGTCGCCGACACCACGGCCATCTCGGAGGTCGACCCGAGGACCAGCTCGCTGCTCTACCGCGGTTACCCGGTGCAGGAGCTGGCCGAGCGCTGCACCTTCGAGGAGGTCGCCTACCTCCTGTGGCACGGGGAGCTGCCGACGCCGCTGGAGCGGGTCGCCTTCGAGGGGGAGGGTCGCGCGCAGCGGGCGCTGTCGGACCGGGTGCGGGCCGCCGTCGACCTCGTCCCGGCGACGGCGCACCCGATGGACGTCCTGCGCACCGCCGTCAGCGTCCTGGGGGCCAACGACCGGCACGCGGGCGACCGCCGCACCGACGAGGGCAAGGCCGTGGGGCTGCTCAGCCAGATCCCCGCCGTCATCGCCTACGACCAGCGGCGCCGACGCGGCGAGGAGCTCGTCGAGCCGCGTCCCGACCTCGGGTTCATCGAGAACTTCCTCAACATGACCTTCGGGCACGTCCCCGACCCCGTCGTCATCGACGCCTTCCGGGTCTCCCTCATCCTTTACGCCGAGCACTCCTTCAACGCCTCGACCTTCACCGCACGGGTCATCACCTCCACCGGCGCGGACCTGTACTCCGCCGTCGTCGGCGCGATCGGCGCGCTCAAGGGGCCGCTGCACGGGGGCGCCAACGAGGCGGTCATGGCGGTGCTCGAGGAGGTCGGCGAGGCGGGGCGCGCGGAGGAGTGGGTGGAGCGGGCGCTCGCGGAGAAGCGCAAGGTCATGGGCTTCGGCCACCGGGTGTACAAGCACGGCGACTCGCGGGTCCCGACGATGAAGGCGGCGCTGGACCGGCTCGTCGACCACACCGGGCGCCACGAGCTGCTCGCGCTGTACGACGCGCTCGAGACGGCGATGGTCGCCCGCACCGGGATCCGGCCCAACCTCGACTACCCCTCCGGGCCGGCCTACCACCTCATGGGTTTCGACGCCGTGACGTTCACGCCGCTGTTCGTCGCGGCACGGGTGACGGGCTGGGCCGCGCACGTCATGGAGCAGGCCGCGGACAACGCCCTCATCCGGCCCCTGTCCGCCTACGTCGGGCCCGCCGAGCGGCACGTGGGTCCTCGCACCTGACGGACGGTGCGGCCCCTGACACCGCCCAGGTGGCAGGATCGGGGGGTGACCGACCTCGTGCCCGACCAGCGCACCGACCTCGTCGCCTCCCTGCGCCGGGCCGTCGACGGCGACGTCCACGACGACACGCTCCACCGCGGCCTGTACTCCACGGACGCCTCGAACTACCGGGTGGTGCCCGACGTCGTCGTCATCCCCCGTGACGTCGACGACGCGCGCGCCGCCCTCGACACCGCGCGGCGGCTCGGCGCGCCGGTCACCACGCGCGGCGGCGGGACGTCGATCGCCGGGAACTCCATCGGCCCGGGCGTCGTCATCGACTTCTCCCGTCACGTCAACCGCATCCTCGAGCTCGACCCCGAGGCCGGCACCGCGCGGGTGGAGCCCGGCGTCATCATGTCCGACCTCCAGCGCGCCGCGAAACCGCACGGGCTGCGCTTCGGACCCGACCCCTCGACCCAGAACCGTGCGACCTTCGGCGGGATGATCGGCAACAACGCCTGCGGGCCGCACGCCGTCGCCTACGGCCGCACGGCGGACAACGTCTCGAGCCTCGACGTCGTCGACGGCACCGGACGTTCCTTCACCGCCGGGCGTGGCAGCCTCGACGCCGTCCCGGGGCTGGACGGGCTCGTCCGCGCCAACCTCGCGGCCATCCGCACCGAGCTGGGCCGCTTCAAGCGGCAGGTCTCCGGCTACAGCCTCGAGCACCTGCTGCCGGAGAACGGCGCCGACCTCGCCAGGATGCTCGTCGGTACCGAGGGCACGCTCGTCACGGTGCTCGGCGCGACCGTGGACCTCGTCCCGGTGCCGAGCGCGCCGGTGCTCGTCGCGCTCGGCTACCCGGACATGGCCTCCGCGGCGGATGCCGTGCCCGCGCTCCTCGCGCACGGCCCGCTCGCCGTCGAGGGCATCGACGCGCGGCTCGTCGACATCGTGCGCCGCCACCACGGGCCGCAGGCCGTCCCCGAGCTGCCGCGCGGCGCCGGCTGGCTCCTCGTGGAGGTCGGTGGCGAGGACAACGACGACGCTCTCGAGCGGGCACGGCGGCTCGCCGCGGACGCCGGGACCGACGCCGTCGCCGTCGTGCCGGCCGGGCCGCAGGCCGACGCGCTGTGGCGGATCCGCGCCGACGGCGCCGGGCTGGGCGGGCGCACGCCGTCCGGTGCCCAGGGGTGGCCGGGCTGGGAGGACGCCGCCGTCCCGCCGGAGAAGCTCGGCGCCTACCTGCGCGACTTCGAGGCGCTCATGGCCGACCACGGCGTCGACGGCCTGCTGTACGGGCACTTCGGTGACGGCTGCATGCACGTGCGCATCGACCTCCCGCTCGAGACGCCCGACGGCATCGCCCCGTCCCGTGACTTCCTCGTCGCCTCCGCCGAGCTCGTCACCTCCTACGGGGGCTCGCTGTCCGGGGAGCACGGGGACGGGCGCGCCCGCAGCGAGCTGCTCCCGCTCATGTACAGCCCCGGCACGATCGACCTCTTCGGGCAGGTCAAGACACTGTTCGACCCGGCCGAGCAGCTCAACCCCGGTGTGCTCGTGCGCCCGCGCCCGCTCGACGCGGACCTGCGCCGGCCCCACGCCCGGCCGCTGCTGCCCGTGGCCGGTGGCTTCACCTTCCACGAGGACGGCGGAGACATGACCCGTGCGGTGCACCGCTGCACCGGTGTGGGCAAGTGCCGCGCCGACACCTCCGCCGCCGGCGGTTTCATGTGCCCGTCCTTCCGGGCGACAAAGGACGAGAAGGACGTGACCCGCGGTCGGGCACGCATGCTGCAGGAGCTGGCCAACGGCACTCTCGTGGCCGACGTGCGCAGCCCTGCCCTTCACGAGTCCCTCGACCTGTGCCTGTCCTGCAAGGCCTGCTCGAGCGACTGCCCGGCCGGCGTCGACATGGCCCGCTACAAGTCCGAGGTGCTCCACCGCAGCTACCGGCGCCGCCTGCGGCCGGTCACCCACTACGCCCTCGGCTGGCTCCCGCGCTGGGCCGGGCTCATCACCCGCGTGCCGGCCGTCGCGCGCCTCGTCAACGCCGTTCTCGGCGTGCGCCCCGTCGCGAAGCTGGTGATGCGAGCAGGCGGCATGGACCCAAGGCGGGAGATGGTGTCCTTCACAACACAGCGCTTCTCGAGGTGGGCCAAGCACCACACCACCCCCTCCGCATATGTCGGAAAAACGCAGGCTGAGAGCCACTCCGAGCCGCAGAATTCCGACATATGCGGTGATGGGGGGAGCGGGGGGGCGCGGCGGGTGCTGCTGTGGGCGGACTCCTTCTCCGAGACGCTCGACGGCGCCGGGGCCCGGGCGATGGTCCGGGTGCTGCGGGACGCCGGGTACGAGGTGCTCGTGCCCGAGGAGCAGGCCTGCTGCGGGCTCACCTGGATCTCCACCGGCCAGCTCGACGGCGCCCGCCGTCAGCTCGAGCACACGATGTCGGTGCTCGCGCCCTTCGCCGCGAACGGCGTGCCCATCGTGGGCGTGGAGCCGTCCTGCACCGGCGTGCTGCGTGACGACCTCCTGGACCTCTTCCCGGAGGACCCCCGTGCGCGGATGATCGCCGAGGGCACTCACACGCTGGCCGAGCTGCTCACCGCCCCAGCGCCGCTCGGTCCGGGTGAGGACTGGCAGCCGCCGTCCCTCGAGGGCCTCGAGGTCGTCGCCCAGCCGCACTGCCACCACCACTCCGTCATGGGTTGGGAGGCCGACGCGGCGATCCTCGCCAAGGCCGGGGCCCGGGTCACCCGGCTTGCCGGGTGCTGCGGGCTAGCGGGGAACTTCGGCATGGAGAAGGGTCACTACGACGTCTCGGTCCAGGTCGCCGAGAACGCCCTGCTGCCCGCGCTGCGGGAGGCCGGCGCCGAGTCGGTCTACCTCGCCGACGGCTACTCCTGCCGGACCCAGGCGGCCCAGCTCGCCGGCCGCCAGGGCATCCACCTCGCCCAGCTCCTCGCCGGGGAGAGGCGCTGAAACCGTACTTTCGGCGGGGCCCGAGGCCCTCGAGAGGCGGGGGTGGCATGAGAAGATGGCACCGGTCCCCACGGTGCGAGAGTTCAGGTCGAGTATGCCGCTGTTCGAGTTCGAGGCCGGCCAGCTGATCCCGGCACAGATCGGCCACGCCGTCACCGACCCCGTCGAGCCGGCCGTGCTCGACGCCGTCCGGGCGCAGGTGCTGGAGATGCTCCGGCTGCCCGTCCTCCCCGTCACCTGGCGGGACGACGACGGCGCCCCGCGCCTCACCGCGATGGACCCCGCCGGCCACGTCGTCAGCGTCGAGGTGCTCGAGCGGCTGGACGCCCACGCCCTCGTCGGCGCCCTCGGACGGGCCGGGCACTCGGCGGAGCGCGGCTGGATCGACGTCGCGCGCAGCTACCCCTCCGGAGTCGGGGCCTTCCGCCGGGACTGGAACGCCTTCCGTGAGTCGCAGCCGGTCGGGACGGTCGTCACCGCCCGGGTGCACGTCGTCGCCGCGCAGATCGACGACGACGCCCGGCGGGCGCTGGACGCGCTCGCCGGCGCCGGGGTCGTCGTCCACGAGCTCGCCGTCCGGCAGATGTCCAGCGGGCGGCTCTTCCTCGACGTCACCGAGGTGAGCGTCCCCGTCGCCCCGCTGCCGTGGTTGTTGCCCGGCCGCACGGTCGCCGCGCTCGAGGCCGCGTCCTCGGCGCTGCCCGGACCGCCCGCCGCCGAGGAGGCGCAGCCCCAGCCGGTACCCGCCCTCGGGCGGCGCGCCCGCAGGCGGCGTGCCGCCGCTTCGGGGTCCGAGGGGGCGCCACCCGCGGACGCCCCCGCCGCTGACGCCGCACCCGCGGACGCGGCACCCGCGCGAGCCGACGACGCGGCACCGGCGCACGCGGCGCCGCAGCCCGTTCCCGCCGGCCACGAGCCGGCCACGCCCGACGAGGACCTCCTCGGCATCGGGGTGATGCTCGGCGAGCCCGTCACCCTGGTGTGGACCCGCAACGGCCACCGCGGGGAGGCGACGCTCCGGCCCGACGGCTGGATCATCGTCGCGGGCCGTTCCTTCGCGGCGCCCGAGGCCGCGGCCTCCGCCGTCGTCGGCGAGCCGGTCGCCGCAGAGGCGTGGGAGGCGTGGCGCTTCGGTGCGGAGGGCCCGAGCCTGCACGAGGCGCGCGAGGAGCTGCGAGCCGTCCGCGAGAGCGAGCGCCGCCGGGCCGAGGAACCTGGCCTCAGGCGGCGGCGTAGGCGCGCAGCCAGCGACTGAGCTCGCGGTAGGCCCCCTCGCGGACGGCCGCCGGGGAGAGCAGGACGTCGTGGACGGCGTCGCGCACCCGCGCGACCGTGACGAGTGGTCCCAGGCCGGGGGCACGGCGCGCGGTGAGCTCGGCGTCGATGACCGTGTCCGCCATGCGCATCTGCTCGGTCCACCTCGGCCCGAACAGCGACTTGTCCGAGACGAGGACGAGCACCGGGCAGGTGATGTCGAGGCCGGCGGCCACTTGGGAGTGACCGGCCAGGACGGCCGCCAGCCAGCCGGGCCGGATCGGGGCGCTCGGGCTCGTGCGCCAGGCGCGCTCGATCGGCCAACCGGTGTGGGCCGGGTCGGTGAGCTCCTCGGGGCTGAGCTCGGGCAGGGCGTCCTCACCGTGCGCGCCCGCCGCCCGCCCCGCGAGGACGCGGCTGTAGAAGCCGAGGTCCTTGAGCGGGAGGGCGGCCGTGGGCTGGTAGCGGGCGAGCCTCTCGATGACCGGCTGGCCCAGCGTGCGCAGGATCCACGAGCCCTGCAGCTCCAGCCACGGGGCGTTGAGGACGAGCGCGCGCAGCGCGCCGGGGTGGCGGTGCGCCCACAGCGCGGCCGTGAGGCCGCCGGTCGAGTGGCCCATGAGGACGACGTCACCCAGCTCGGGGTGGTCGGCACGGATGAGGTCACGCGCCGCGTGGATCTCCTCGTCGTAGGTGGACAGGGACTCGACGTACCCGCGCAGCTGGCCGGGGCGCAGGCTGCGCCCGTACCGGCGCAGGTCGAGGGCGTAGAAGGCGGCGCCGTCGGCTGCGCACCGGCGGGCGAGCTCGCGCTGGTGGAAGTAGTCGTTCCACCCGTGCAGGTGGAGCATGACGAAGCGCGGCGGGGTGGGCGGCGGCCCCTCCGGGTCGTCCTCGGGCCGGTAGCGCACGACGGTCGCGACGACCGGGCCGTCCTCGTCGGGCAGCAGCTCCACCGTGCGGGCCGTGAAGCCGTCACCCAGGACGTCGGGGCCCCAGCGGCCCACCGGCGCGACGGGCAGGTCTTCGAGCGCGGCGTCGGGGTCGTAGACGTCCACCTCCGCGGGGGCGTCCTCGACGTCGGGGGTCGGACGCAGGAAGGGGATGCTCGGCACCCGCCCATGGTCGCCCGGACGGGCGCCGGACGCACGCGTCAGGACCGAGCGACCTGCTTGAGGAAGCCGCCGAGGTGCCGGGTGACCTGGTCGTGCTCGATGAGGAACCCGTCGTGCCCGTAGGGGGAGCGCAGGTAGCGGACCGGCCCGGAGCCGGGCACGCCGGCGGCGATCCGCTCGGACTCGTGCGGGAGGAACAGACGGTCGGACTCGACGGCGATGACGAGCACGTCCGCCGTCACCTCCGCCAGCGCCGACTCGACGCCGCCCCGGTCCCGGCCGACGTCGTGGGTGAGCATCGAGCGGGTGAGGGTGAGGTAGCTGTTCGCGTCGAAGCGCTGGGCGAGCTTGGTCCCGTGGTGGTCGAGGTAGGACTGCACGGCGAAGCGGCCCCCGAGCAGCGGCTCCTCCGCGTGCTGGGGCAGGCGCCCGAAGCGGGCCTCGAGCTCCTCGGCGCTGCGGTAGGTCGTGTGGGCGATTCGGCGGGCCAGCGCGAGGCCGGCGTGCGGGCCGTGCCCGGGCGGCGCGTCGTAGTAGTCGCCGCCGCGGAAGTTCGCGTCGAGCTCGATGGCGGCGATCTGGGCGTGCGCCCACGCGATCTGGTCCGCCGTCGTCTGCGCGCCGGAGGCGATGACGGCGGCCGAACGGACCCGGGAGGGCGCGGTGGCGGCCCACTCGAGCACCCGGTGACCGCCCATGGAGGCGCCGACGACGTGGGCCCACTGCCCGATGCCGAGCAGGTCGCTGAGCTCGATCTCCGCGGCCACCTGGTCGCGGACGGTGACGCTGGGGAAGCGGCTGCCCCACGGGCTGCCGTCCGGTGCGGGGGAGGACGGCCCGGTGGAGCCCTGGCAGCCGCCCAGGACGTTGACGGCGACGACGAACCAGCGGTCGGTGTCGATCGCCAGCCCCGGTCCCACGACCGCCGACCACCAGCCGGGGCTGGGGTGGCCCGGGCCGGCCGGACCAGTGACGTGCGCGTCACCGGTCAGCGCGTGGCAGATGAGCACGGCGTTGTCGCCGGCCGCGTTGAGCTCACCCCACGTCTCGTAGGCCAGCGTCACGGCGGGGAGGCGCCCGCCGGCCTCGAGGTGCAGGGCACCGAGGTCGGCGAAGCGCCGCTGCCCGGCGCCGTGCGCGGGGCGCCAGGCCCCGGTGGCCGGGACCGCCCCGGGGTCGAGGCGCGCCCGCACGCGGTGAGCGGCGGCCTGGCCACTCACCGCGTGCGGGCGGCGCTCCTCGAAGGACACGGTCCTACTCGCCCACGACCGCCGCGGCTGCCTGGGAGACCGCGGCAGCGGCACGCAGCCCGGTCTGCAGGTCGGCGAGGATGTCGTCGATGTGCTCGAGCCCCACGGCGAGGCGCACGAGGCCCGGGCTCACGCCGGCAGCGGTGAGGGCCGCCTCGTCCAGCTGGGAGTGGGTCGTGGACGCCGGGTGGATGACGAGGGAGCGGACGTCGCCGATGTTGGCGACGTTGGAGTGCAGCTCGAGGGCGTCGACGAAGGCGATGCCCGCCTCGTAGCCGCCGGCCAGCTCGAAGGTGATGACGGCACCGGCGCCCTTGGGGGCGTAGTGGCGGGCGCGCTGGTACCAGGGGGAGGAGGGCAGGCCCGCGTATCCGACCTTCGTCACCTGGTCCTCCTGCTCGAGGAACTCCGCGACGCGCTGGGCGTTGGCGACGTGGCGCTCCATGCGCAACGACAGCGTCTCGATGCCCTGGGCGATGAGGAAGGCGTTGAAGGGCGAGACGGCGGCACCGATGTCGCGCAGCAGCTGGACCCTGGCCTTGAGGATGAAGGCGGGGGCGCCGAGGTCCTTGAAGACGAGGCCGTTGTAGCTCGGGTCGGGGGTGGTGAAGCCGGGGAACTTCCCGGGGTCCGCGGACCAGTCGAAGCGGCCGCCGTCGACGATCGCGCCCGCGATCGAGGTGCCGTGCCCGCCGAGGTACTTCGTCGCGGAGTGGACGACGACGTCCGCCCCGTGCTCGAGCGGACGGATGAGGTAGGGCGTGGCGACGGTGTTGTCGACGACGAGCGGCACGCCGTTCTCGTGGGCGATCCCGGCGACCGTCTCGATGTCGAGGACGTCCTGCTTGGGGTTGGGGATCGTCTCGGCGAAGAAGAGCTTGGTGTTGGGCTGCACGGCGTCGCGCCACGCCTGGGGGTCGTCGGGGTCGGTGACGAACGTCGTCGTGATCCCGTACTTGGGCAGGGTGTGGCGCAGGAGGTTGTAGGTGCCGCCGTAGAGGCTGGGGCTGGCGACGACGTGGTCACCGGCCTCGGCGATGTTGAGGATCGCGAAGGTCTCCGCGGCCTGGCCGGAGGCGACGAGCAGCGCCCCCACGCCGCCCTCGAGCGCGTTGATGCGGTTCTCCACCGCCTCCTGCGTCGGGTTGGTGATGCGGGTGTAGATCGGCCCGAGCTCGGCGAGGGCGAAGCGGTTGGCGGCCTGCTCGGCGCTGTCGAAGACGAAGGAGGTCGTCTGGTAGATGGGCAGTGCCCGGGCGCCGGTGGCCGGATCGGCCTGCTGGCCTGCGTGGATCTGCTTGGTCTCGAAGGACCAGGTGGACTCGGTCATGTCGGTTCTCCAGGGTGTGGGGGAGCGGGGGCGAGCCGGCTCCCTGCCGTCACGCCGGTCCCGCGGAGGGGGCGGTGGCGCACGGGGGCCTGGCGCCGAGGGCGGCGGGCGTGGCAACGGTGCGCAGCGTCACGTGCACATTCGTCGGCTCATGCTGGGGAGCCTAGGAACGCCGCGAGCGGCTGAGAAGGGGTGTCTCGCGCAGCGGACCCGCCACCGCGGCGATGTCCACGACGTGGACGCCGCTGGACGCCGCGCGCTGACACCGCGCGGGGACCCCCCACCCACCCGCCCCCACCACGCTGAGCGCTGAGCTGCGACGGGGTGGAGAAGGATCCGTCGCCGCGGGCGGGGGAGGGCGGTGGAGCGCGCGCAGTAACAACTCAGCGCTCGCGCGGGTAGGGGCCGCGTCAGCGCTCGGCGAGGGGTGTCCGGGTTGGGAGGGCTGAATGACACGGATGTGACTTATGAGGCTGCTGTGACTGGTGTTCCGTTAGGGGGTTTGAGGCGCTAGCGTGTTCGTCGGTGCCGTCCCGGCGCTGAGGGAGAGCCGCCCAGTGGGCGGCAGAGGAGGCATTGTGGGCTGGTTGGACCGTCGGCGGCAGGCAGCGGTGTCCGTCGCCGTGCTCGCGCTCACCAGCGGCATGCTCGTCAGCTCGGCCACGGCCGAACCGCCGAGCGAGGAGGAGATCGCCGCCGCCCGCGAGGCGGAGGGGCGCACCGCCTCGAGCGTCGCCGAGCTCGAGGTCGAGCTCGCCAGCCTCGCCACCCGGCTCGAGGACGCGACCGTCCGGGCCCAGCAGGCCAACGAGGAGTACCTCGGCGCGCAGGAGGCCCTGGACGAGGCCACCGCCCGCGCCGACGAGGCCCGCGAGGCCGCCGCGACCGCCCAGGCCGAGGTCGAGGAGCAGCGCGCCGAGATCGGCCGCATCGCGATGTCCGCCTACCGCTCCGGCCCCGGCGCCCTCGGACCCATCGAGCCGCTCCTGTCGGCCGACAGCTTCGAGAACGCCATGCAGCGCGCGACCACCACCGAGCGCATGGGCACCCGCGCCGACGAGGCGCTCCAGCGCTTCCAGGCGACCGAGCTCGTGGCCGCCACCTTCCAGCGCCGGGCCGACGAGGCTGCCGTGGCACAGGAGGACGCGACGACGGCGCTCGCCGCCGCCGCCGAGGAGGCCCGCGACGCCGCCAGCGGGGCGGAGACCCAGCTCGCGCTGTCCGCCGACCGCCGCGAGGGGCTCATCGCCCAGCTCGCCGAGCAGCGCGGCACGACGGCCGAGCTCGAGCGTGAGCGCCAGGACGCCCAGGACCAGGAGCGCCGCCGCCGCGAGGCCGAGGTGGCCCGCGCCGCGGCCCTCGAGGCCGCCCGCGAGCAGGAGGCCGCCTCCCGCGCCAACGACCGGCCCGCGGCCCCGGCGCAGCCGGCTCCCGCGCCGTCACGGCCCGACGGCGAGCCGTCGCGCCCGGCACCCGAGCCCGCACGGCCGGCCCCGCAGCCGTCCCGGCCCGAGCCGACGCGCCCCGCGCCCGAGCCCGCCCGCCCGGCCCCCCAGCCGACCGCCCCCGCACCCCAGCCGCAACCTAAGCCGGAGCCGGCACCCCAGCCGCCGCCGTCGTCGTCCAGCGGTGCGAAGGCCGCACTGGACTGGGCCCGCACGCAGCTGGGCAAGCCCTACGTGTGGGGCGCGGCCGGCCCCAACGGCTACGACTGCTCGGGCCTGACCCAGACGGCCTTCGCCCGCGCCGGGATCTCCCTGCCGCGCACGACGAAGGCGCAGTACGCCGCCACCACGCGCGTGCCGGTCGACCAGCTCCAGGCCGGCGACCTCGTCTTCTACTCCAACAACGGCACGGCCTCGGGGATCTACCACGTGGCGATCTACGCCGGTGACGGGATGCGCCTGCACGCGCCGTCGCCGGGCAAGACCGTCGAGCTCGTCCCGATGTACTGGCCGAACGTCCTGCCCTACGGCGGGCGGGTCTGAGCTACTCCGCCTGGCCCGGCCCGTGCGGGTCGGCGTGCTCGTAGTAGCCGGCGTCCTTGGCGCGCTGGAAGGAGCGGCGGATCTCCTCCTCCGCCTCCTCACGGCCCACCCAGTGCGCGCCCTCGACGGACTTGCCGGGCTCGAGGTCCTTGTAGACCTCGAAGAAGTGCTGGATCTCCAGGCGGTGGAACTCGCTGACGTCCTCGATGTCGGTGCGCCACGACGCGCGCTGGTCACCGGTGGGCACGCACAGCACCTTGTCGTCACCGCCCGCCTCGTCGCGCATGCGGAACATGCCCAGCGCGCGGCAGCGGATGAGGCAGCCCGGGAACGTGGGCTCCTCGAGGAGGACGAGCGCGTCGAGCGGGTCGCCGTCCTCGCCGAGGGTCATCTCGATGAAGCCGTAGTCGTCGGGGTAGCGGGTGGAAGTGAAGAGCATCCGGTCCAGGCGAATCCGTCCGGTCTCGTGATCCACCTCGTACTTGTTGCGGTTCCCCTTGGGGATCTCGATCGTGACGTCGAACTCCACTGCCTGACCTCTTCTCCTGGGCGCCGGTGCCTCGCTGGGGTGCGGGAGCCGGGGGTGCGCTCATGTCGTTACCGAGCACTAGTCTGACCTACGAGTTCGCAGATCGCGGCCACAACGTGGCGCAGGAGGGATGGCGGCCGGCGTGGCGTCGAGCAGCAGGCGGCGGGTGACGGCCACCGTCACGGCCCTGCTCCTCCTCGTGGCCGGCTACGGCGCGGCCGACGCCGCCGACCTCGTCCCCGGCGTCCTCACCACGCAACTCCCGGTGCCGGACCCCGCACCGTTCCCGCAGCCCGCCGCCGAGCCGGCCGAGCCGCTCCTCACCGCCCTGGACCCGGACGCGCCGGTGCCCTCCGCGCAGCGGCTCACCGCGCTCAGCGAGGCGCTCGCCGCGGACGAGCGCACCGGCGGGGACGTCGGCGTCGTCGTCGAGGACGCGCTCACCGGGGAGGTGCTCGTCGACGTCGGCGGCGCCCGACCCCGCACGCCCGCCTCCTCGCTCAAGCTTCTCGGCGCCGTCGCGGCCCTCGACGCGCTCGGGCCCGGGCACGTCCTGCGCACGACGGCGGTGGCCGGGGAGGGCGGGCAGGTCGTGCTCGTCGGGGGCGGGGACGTCCTGCTCACCGACGGCGAGGGGAGTCCCCGCGACGCCGTGGGCCGTGCCTCGCTGCGCGACCTCGCCGCCCAGGTGGCCGGGACGCTCGCGGGGGAGGAGGTCCGCGTGGCCGTGGACGACTCGCTGTTCACCGGCCCGCGCTACGCCCCCGGATGGGGCGGCATCGACCTCGACTTCGTCATGCCGATCCAGTCGCTCGCCGTACGCGCGGGCGTCGCGCCGGACGGCGGGTACCAGGAGGACCCGGCGCTCGCGGCCGGCACCGCCTTCGCGGACGCGCTGCGCGCCGAGGGGGTCGAGGTCCGCGGGGAGGTCACCCGCGCCGTCGCCCCCGCCGGTGGGCAGGAGCTCGGCGCCGTCGAGTCCGCGCCCCTGCGCGACGTCGTCGCCCACACCCTGGCGGTGTCGGAGAACTCCGTCGCCGAGGTGCTCTCACGGCTCGTCGCCGTCGCCGACGGCGAGGAGGCGACCTTCGCCGGCGCCACCCGCGCCGTCCTGGCTCGGCTCGCCGGGCTCGGCATCGACACCGACGGCGTCACCCTCGCCGACACCTCCGGGCTCCTCGTGGAGAACCAGGTCCCGGCGAGGGTGCTCGCGGACGTCGTCACCACCGCGATGGAGCGCCCCGAGCTCCACGGCGCCGTCACCGGTCTGCCCGCCGCCGGCCTCGAGGGCACGCTGAGCGCGCGGCCGATGGGCCCGGCCGCCGGTGTGCTGCGCGCCAAGACGGGCACGCTCACCACGGCCGTCAGCCTCACCGGTCTCGTCCAGGACGTCGAGGGGCGCCTGCTCGTCTTCGCCGTCGTCGCCGACGAGCTCGAGCTCGGCGGGGTCGGCCCGGCCCGCGCCGCCCTCGACGAGTGGGCCGCCGAGGTCACCACCTGCGAGTGCGGTTAGCCCGGAGCTGCCGGGCGTGCTGCGCCTGGGCGGGGCGCGCGGGATAGCGTGACCGCATGAGCTCTCCCATCGACTGGCGGGCGGCCCGCCACCGTGCCGCCGTGCTGTCCCGGCCCGGGCCCCGTGCCGGGCGCGCCGAGATCCGCGGCCTCGTCACCGTGCTCCACACCTCCGCGAAGGAGGCGCCGGGACACGTCGCCGACATCACCGGCCTGGAGGACGCCGCCGCGCAGGCCGCGCGCCGCCCCGTGTACGTCGTGGACCGGGCGCGCTGGGCCGAGGCCAACATCGGGATGTTCCGCCACCTCGTGGGCGACCTGCTCCCCCCGACCACGCTGCCCGGCGCCGCCCGGCTCGGCGGTGAGGAGCTCGGCGTCATGCTCTCCTACCTGTCGACGAAGGTGCTCGGCCAGTTCGACCCCTTCACCAGCGCCGACGGACGCGGGGAGCCGGGTTACCTCCTCCTCGTCGCGCCGAACATCCTCCACGTCGAGCGCGAGCTCGACCTCGACGCCCTCGACTTCCGCCGCTGGGTCTGCCTCCACGAGCAGACCCACGCCGTCCAGTTCTCCGCCGCGCCCTGGCTCGCCGGCCACCTCGCCGAGCGGATGACCGCGACCGTCTCCTCGATCGCCTCCCCGGAGGGGGGCGGCCAGCGCCTGGCACGGACCGTGCGCGCCGTCGTCGAGGCCGTCACCACGCCGCGCGGGGAGACGCCGAAAGCGCAGGCCCTCGCGGGGCCGCTCGTCGACGCCGTGCTCACCGACGAGGAGCGCGAGCGCCTCGCGGAGGTCGTCGCCGTCATGTCGCTGCTCGAGGGGCACGCCGACGTCGTCATGGACGCCGTCGGCCCGCGCGTGCTGCCCTCGGTGGCCCGCATCCGCACCCAGTTCGACCGCCGCCGCGAGGGCACCGGGACCCTGGACGTCGTCACGCGCCGGCTCATGGGGATGGACGCCAAGATCGCCCAGTACCGCAACGGCGCCGACTTCGTCCGCGCGGTCGTGCACCGGGTGGGCCACAACGGCCTCAACGCCGTGTGGGCCGCCGCGGAGAACCTGCCGACCCCCGCCGAGATCGCCGACCCGACCGCCTGGGTGCGCCGGGTCCACGGCTGAGCCGTGGCCGGTCCCGCCCCGGCGGTGGCCGCCGCCCGCACGGCCGTCCGGGCAGTGCTCGCGGACCTGCCCGCGGGCTCCCTCGTGCTCGTCGCCTGCTCGGGCGGCGCCGACTCCCTCGCCCTGGCCGCGGCGACCGCCTTCGTCGCCCCGCGGGCGGGACTGCGGGCCGGGGCGGTGGTCGTCGACCACCGGCTGCGCGCCGGCAGCGACGACGTCGCCCGCGAGGCCGCGGACGCGTGCCGGGCGCTCGGGCTGCACCCGGCCCAGGTGCGCGGCGTCGACGTCGACGGGCCCGGTGGTCCGGAGGCCGCCGCCCGCACGGCGCGCTACGCCGCGCTCAGGGAGGCCGCGACGGAGACCGGGGCCGCCGCCGTGCTGCTCGGGCACACCCTGGACGACCAGGCCGAGACGGTCCTCCTCGGCCTGGGCCGTGGCTCCGGGAGCCGTTCGCTGGCCGGGATGGCGCCCGCGGCCGGGCTGTGGCGCCGCCCCCTGCTCGGTCTGCGGCGCCCGGACACCGAGGCCGTGTGCGCGGCTCTCGGGCTGCGCTGGGCCGAGGACCCGACGAACGCGCCCAACGGTCCGTGGCGCCGCGCGGACGGCGGCCCGCTGCGCCGTTCCGCCGTCCGCCACCAGGTGCTGCCGGCCCTCGCCGAAGCCCTCGGGCCCGGCGTGCCCGAGGCACTGGCCCGCACCGCCCGGCGGCTGCGGGAGGACGAGGACTACCTCGCCGCCGCCGCGGTCGAGCTGGCCGACCGTGCCGGCCTCCGCGGGGAGGGCGAGCCGGCGGGGGAGGGGGGCCGGGGCCGGGTGAGCGATGCGGACCCGGTGAGTCTCGACGTCGTCGTCCTCGCCGCTGCCCACCCCGCGCTGCGGGGACGGGTGCTCCACCAGGCCGCCACGGCGGCCGGGTGCCCGCCCGGCGCGCTCGGGGCGGTGCACGTCGCGGGTCTCGAGGCCCTCGTCACGGACTACCGGGGTCAGGGCCCGCTGGCGCTGCCCGGCGCTGTCACCGCGCGCCGTCGGTGTGGCAGGCTGACCTTCGGCCGCCGCGGCCAGCGCGGCGCAGGTGAGTGAGGGAGTGCGCATGGACGCCAGCGACATGGGAGACGACCTCGAGAAGGTTTTGCTGTCCAAGGAGCAGATCGAGGCCCGGCTCGACGAGATGGCCGCCGAGATCGACGCCGACTACGCCGGCAAGGACCTCCTGCTCGTCGGGGTGCTCCGCGGGGCCGTCATGGTGATGGCCGACCTCTCCCGCCGCCTGCACGCCAACATCGAGATGGACTGGATGGCGGTGTCGTCCTACGGGTCGGGCACCAAGTCCTCCGGCGTGGTGCGCATCCTCAAGGACCTCGACACCGACCTGCACGGGCGCCACGTGCTCATCGTCGAGGACATCATCGACTCCGGGCTCACGCTCTCCTGGCTCGTGTCGAACCTCCGCAGCCGCGGCCCGGCGTCCGTGGAGATCGCCACCATGCTGCGCAAGCCGGAGGCCGCCAAGGTCGAGGTCGACGTGCGCTACGTCGGCTTCGACATCCCGCCGGAGTTCGTCATCGGCTACGGCCTGGACTTCGCCGAGAAGTACCGCCACCTACCCTTTGTCGGCACGCTGGCCCCCCACGTCTACAACGGCTGAGCGTCCCGTGCGCCGCCGCCCGGCACCGGCCGGACGGCCGTCCTGCCCTGGGCGAACACGCACCTGCCTGCGCGGACCCTACGTGTAACGTCAAACGATGATCGATCGAGCAGGAGGGACCCGGCCGTCGCGCCGCCACCGATGAACGCCAAGAAGCTGCTGCGCGGCCCCATCGTGTGGGTCGTCCTCGTCCTCGTCCTCGCCTACCTCGGCGCCTCCATGCTCACCGGGGACAGCCCCGAGGAGATCGACACCTCCGACGGCCTGGAGCTCCTCGCCGGCGACACCGTCGAGCAGGCGGAGGTCACCGACACCACGCAGCGCGTCGAGCTCGTCCTCAGCAAGGACTTCGAGGACAAGGGCGACCTCGTCGCCTTCTACTACGCAACCCCTCAGGGCGAGACCGTCATGGACGCGATCGCCGCGGCCGACCCCGCCGAGGGCTTCAACTCCGAGGTGCCCCGCCCCTCGTTCTGGTCCTCCGCGCTCAGCCTCCTGCTGCCGATGCTCATCCTCCTCGGCGTCTTCTGGTTCCTCCTGTCCCGCATGCAGGGTGGCGGCGGGATGATGAAGTTCGGCAAGTCCAAGGCCAAGATGGTGAGCAAGGAGAACCCCCAGGTCACCTTCGCCGACGTCGCCGGTGCGGAGGAGGCCGTGGAGGAGCTCGAGGAGATCCGCGAGTTCCTCGAGGACCCGTCCAAGTTCCAGGCCGTGGGAGCCAAGATCCCCAAGGGCGTCCTCCTGTACGGTCCGCCCGGCACCGGCAAGACGCTCCTCGCCCGCGCCGTCGCCGGCGAGGCCGGCGTGCCCTTCTACTCGATCTCCGGCTCGGACTTCGTCGAGATGTTCGTCGGCGTCGGCGCCTCCCGTGTGCGGGACCTCTTCGAGCAGGCCAAGGCCAGCTCCCCGGCGATCATCTTCGTCGACGAGATCGACGCCGTCGGCCGTCACCGCGGCGCCGGCATGGGCGGCGGGCACGACGAGCGCGAGCAGACGCTCAACCAGCTGCTCGTCGAGATGGACGGCTTCGACGCGACGACGAACGTCATCCTCATCGCCGCCACCAACCGGCCCGACATCCTCGACCCGGCGCTCCTGCGGCCCGGACGCTTCGACCGTCAGATCACCGTCGAGGCGCCCGACCTCCAAGGTCGCACCGCGATCCTGCGGGTCCACGCCCGCGGCAAGCCGATGGTCCCCGAGATCGACCTCCAGATGGTCGCCAAGCGCACCCCCGGCTTCACCGGCGCGGACCTCGCCAACGTCCTCAACGAGGCCGCCCTCCTCACCGCCCGCTCCGGCGCCGACCTCATCGACGACCGCGCGCTGGACGAGGCGATCGACCGAGTCATCGCCGGCCCGCAGAAGCGCACCCGGCTGATGAACGAGAAGGAGAAGAAGATCACCGCCTACCACGAGGGTGGTCACGCCCTCACGGCGGCGGTGCTCCGGTACACCGACCCGGTGACCAAGGTGACGATCCTGCCGCGCGGCCGGGCGCTGGGCTACACGATGGTCATGCCGAGCGAGGACAAGTACTCCACGACCCGCAACGAGCTCCTCGACCAGCTCGTCTACGCGATGGGTGGGCGCGTCGCCGAGGAGATCGTCTTCCACGACCCCACCACCGGCGCCTCCAACGACATCGAGAAGGCCACCGGCCTGGCCCGCAAGATGGTCACCCAGTACGGCATGAGCGACCGGATCGGCGCGGTGAAGCTCGGCACGGACACCGGGGAGCCCTTCCTCGGCCGCGACATGGGCCACCAGCGCGACTACTCCGAGGACATCGCCCGGATCGTCGACGAGGAGGTCCGCCGCCTCATCGACTCCGCGCACGACGAGGCCTGGGAGATCCTCCACGAGTACCGCGACGTCCTGGACCACCTCGTCCTGGAGCTCCTCGAGCACGAGACCCTCAACGAGCGGGAGCTCGCGGCCATCTTTGCGCCGATCGTCAAGCGCGAGCCCCGGCCGGTGTGGCTCTCCTCGGTCAACCGGACGGTGTCCGACCGTCCCCCGGTCCGCACGCCCGTCGAGGAGCGCACCGGCGCCGACGGCATGCTCCCGCAGGACGAGGCGGCCGCGGCCGGTGGCGAGGGTCCCGGGCTGGGCGAGGTCCCGCCGTCGGGGCAGGTCGGTGGCCCGGCCGAGGGCGTGTGATGGGCGAGGCGTCAGCGCTCCCGGAGGGCCAGGCCGTGCGCCCCTACGACGCCGAGGGCGTCCGGGCGGCGGTGCGTGACCTGCTCGTCGCCGTCGGGGAGGACCCGGACCGTGAAGGCCTGCGCGACACCCCAGCGCGCGTCTCGCGGGCCCTGCAGGAGATCTTCGCCGGGATGCGGACCGACCCGGCCGAGGTCCTCGCGACGACCTTCGACCTCGGCCACGAGGAGATGATCCTCGTGCGGGACATCGAGGTGTACTCCACCTGCGAGCACCACCTGCTGCCCTTCCACGGCGTCGCGCACGTGGGGTACATCCCCGGGCACCAGGGCCGCGTCACCGGGCTGAGCAAGATCGCGCGGCTCGTGGAGACCTTCGCCCGCCGCCCGCAGGTGCAGGAGCGGCTCACCTCGCAGATCGCCGACGCGCTCGTCACGCACCTGGACCCGCAGGGCGTCATCGTCGTCATCGAGTGCGAGCACCTGTGCATGTCGATGCGCGGGGTGCGCAAGCCCGGCGCCCGGACGATCACCTCCGCCGTCCGTGGCCAGATGCGGCAGGCCGCCACGCGCGCGGAGGCGATGAGCCTCATCGCGCCCCGCCGCTGACGTGGCCGCCCCCTATCCTGGGCCGGTGGGCAGCTCTCGAGCACGTGCCGCCGACCTCGCGGGGGTCGGCCGGACGCTCGTCATGGGCGTCGTCAACGTCACGCCCGACTCCTTCTCCGACGGCGGACGCTGGGACCGCCCGGACGCCGCCCTCCGCCGCGCCCGGGAGCTGCTCGCGCAGGGCGCCGACGTCCTCGACGTCGGCGGGGAGTCCACCAGGCCGGGCTCGGAGCGCGTGCCGCCCGCCGCCGAGATCGACCGCGTGCTGCCCGTCGTCACCGAGCTGGCCGGCGACGGCGCCGTCGTCAGCGTCGACACCGTTCACGCCGAGACGGCCGAGGCCTGCCTGCGGGCGGGCGCCGTCGTCGTCAACGACGTCTCCGGTGGGCTCGCCGACCCCGACATCCTCGCCGTCACCGCCCGCCACGGCGCCTGGTACGTGCTCGGCCACTGGCGCGGGGACCCCGCGACGATGAACGAGCGCGCCGTGTACGACGAGGTCGTCAGCGAGGTCTGCACCGAGCTCGCGGCGCGGGTGGAGGTGGCGCTGGGCGCGGACCTGGACCCTGGGCTGCTCGTCCTGGACCCCGGCCTGGGCTTCGCCAAGGACGCCGGGCACAACTGGCAGCTCCTCGCCCACCTCGACCGGCTCCAGGCGCTCGGCTACCCCGTGCTCGTCGGCGCCTCCCGCAAGCGCTTCCTCGGCACCCTGCTCGCGGGGGACGACGGCACGCCTGCGCCGCCCCTCGCCCGCGACGCGGCGACGGCGGCCGTCTCCGCGCTCGCGGCGGCCGCCGGCGCGTGGGGCGTGCGCGTCCACGAGGTGCCCGGCAGCCGCGACGCCGTGCGGGTGGGCGACGCGCTCGCGGCCGCGAGGGGGGCGTCATGACCGACCGGATCACGCTGACGGGGCTGCGTGCCCGAGGCCGGCACGGCGTCCTCGCCGCCGAGCGCGAGCTGGGCCAGGAGTTCAGTGCCGACGTCGTCCTCCACCTCGACACCCGCGCGGCCGCCGCCGGTGACGACCTCACCCGGACGGTCAACTACGCCGAGGTCGCGCGCGAGGTCGTCGACGTCCTCGCCGGGCCGCCCGTCGACCTCGTCGAGACGGTCGCGGCGACCATCGCCGAGCGGGTGCTCGCCCACCCGAGGGTGCTCGCCGTCGACGTCACCGTCCACAAGCCGCAGGCACCGGTCCCGGTGCCCTTCGCCGACGTCACCGTCCACGTCCACCGCCGGGCCGACGACGCCGACGGCGCGCGTGACGTCGTCGTCGCCCTCGGCGCGAACCTCGGGGACGTGCGGGCCACGCTCGCCGCGGCGCTCACCCAGCTCGCGCAGCACCCGCGGGTGACGGTCGCCGCCGTCTCCCCGCTGCTGCGCTCGCAGGCCCTCACCCTGCCCGGTGCGGGGCCGCAGCCGGACTACCTCAACGCCGTCGCCGTCCTGCGCACCGACCTGCCGCCGCGCGAGCTGCTCGCGCTGTGCCAAGGGCTGGAGCTGGGCCACGGGCGGGTGCGCGGGGAGCGCTGGGGCGCGCGGCCGCTGGACCTCGACCTCGTCGCGGCCGGCGCCCTCACCTGGCAGGACGCCGACCTCACCCTCCCGCACCCGCGCGCCCACGAGCGCGCCTTCGTGCTCGCGCCGTGGGCGCGGGTGCAGCCGGAGGCAGTGCTGCCCGGGCTCGGTCCGGTGGCCGAGCTCGCCGCCGACCTCGGGCCGGTCGACTGGGTGGCCGAGAACTGGTGGGAGGCCTGATGCGCCGGACGAGCTGGCAGACGCTGCTGGGGACGGGCGTCGTCGTGGGCGCGGTCTCCTACCTGGGGCTCACCGTGCTCGAGACGCGCACGGGGACCGTCGTGCCGGTGTCGGCGCAGACGTGGCTGGTGCTCGCCGTCGTCGCCGTCGTCCTCCTCCTCCTGGGCCGGTCGGTGCGCCGCCTCACCGAGGGGCGCGCCACCCGCATGGACCACCTGCGCGCGGCGCGCGTGGCGATGTTCGCCAAGGCCTGCTCGCTGTGCGGCGCCGCCTTCACCGGCTACTTCGCCGCCCAGGTGGCCGTCGCCTGGACCAACATCTCCGCCCCCGCGCTGCGTGACCACGCCGTCTGGTCCGGCGCCGCGGGCGTGGGCGCCCTGGCGCTCCTCGTGGTGGCCCTGATCGTCGAGCAGTGGTGCCGCCTCCCCCCGGAGGACGACCCCGAACCCGCCTAGCCCCCTCTCCAGCCCCCCCCCCGCGCATATGCGCGAAAATTACTGCCGTTCTGGCGCGCAGCGTGCAGTTTTCCCGCATATGCGGAGAGGTCAGGAGGAGCGGCCGGGGAAGTGGCGAGCCCAGGTGGTCGACAGAGCCGGGACGGGTGCGCCCGCTGCCTTCATGGCGGTCACGATCCGGGCGAGGGTCTGGTCGGGGTGCTGGTAGATGTCTGCCGCCCTGATGACGATGATGCGCCAGCCGATGGAGTCGAGGTACTCGCGCCGGGAGACGTCGTGGTCCCACTGCGCTGGGTCCTCGGCGTGGTGTCGCCCGTCGTACTCGAAGCCGAGGAGCGCCGCGACGTAGCCCATGTCCAGGCGGTAGACGACGGTGCCGTCCTCGAGCCGGATCTCGATCTGCAGCTCGGGCTCGGGCAGACCGGCAAGGACCACGAGCATGCGCAGGCGTGTCTCCATCGGGGACTCGACCCCGGGCCGGACGTACATGCTGGCACGCCTGGCTGCCACGCTTCCCTTGCGCCTGCTCGCGAGGCAGGCGGCTCGCAGCTTCTCGGGCGCCGTGTGGCCGTTCCTCACCAGGCTGTCCCCGACAACGACGAGGTCCACGAGGCTCAGCCGTCGTGCCAGGTCGATGAACGTGTGCTCCGGCGAGGTCACCCGGACGCCGCGGACGTGGTGCTCGGGGACCAGGCCCTGGTCGACGTGGAAGGTGATGCCGTCCACCGCATGACGCTCAGCGGCGGTGGCCACGCTGACGTGGATGTCGGCGTCCTCGGGAACCGCGGCACCCCACAGCCGTGCCGCCGTCGTGAAGCTGGCCACGGCTCCCTGCCCCGTGAGTGCCAGAGCGGCGTGAGCACGCGTCCACGTGTCGTCGGCCGCGTCGACGGGGAAGTGGACGCCGTGGAACACGCGGCGGTAGGCCTTGCGTCGGAGCAGGGACGGGCTGAGCCCGTGGGCGGCGACGTCACGGGTGAGGAGCGGCGTGACGCAGTCCTTCTCGGCGGCCCGGGCGAAGGAGGCGGGGACAGGGTCGGTGGACATGGCAGCACTCTCACGCCGTCGTCGGCCCTCAGTCCCGGCCTCAACGGGAGACGGTGGACCGTGCCGCCCCACCCGTGCCCCGTGGAGCACCCGTGCTCCGGCGGAGCCCGACCGCCCTCACCAACCCCGCATATGTGGGAGTCCTACTGCTGCTGAGGACCACTGGCCGCGATATTCACCCATATGCGAGGGGTGGGGGGAGGGTGTGGGAGGCTCTCGGTGCTGACCGACGAGAGGACCACCCATGAGCGACATGCCAGACCGGCGAGGTGCGATGCGCGACCCGTTCGCACCTGAGGGCCTCATCTTCACACCCGTCTCGGCCGGCCTCATCAAGGTGCGGCTCATCTCGGTGGCGGTGTGGCTGGGACTGCCGCTCGTCGTGCTCATCGTCCTCGCCGTCCTCTTCCCCGGATGGTGGTGGTCCATCCCGATCGGCGTGCTCGTCCTGCTCGTCGCATGGCTGGGCTGGCTCGTCCCGCGTCAGGTGCGCTCCGTCGGCTACGCCGAGCGCGAGGAGGACCTCCTCATCCGCAAGGGCATCCTCTTCCGCCAGCTCACCGTCGTCCCTTACGGCCGTATGCAGTACGTCGACGTCCAGGCCGGCCCTCTCGACCGGTGGGCGAACGTCGCCAAGGTCCAGCTCCACACGGCCTCGGCGCAGACCGACGCCTCGATCCCCGGCCTGCCGCCGGAGGAGGCCTCCCGGCTGCGTGACCGCCTCAGCGAGCGCGGCGAGTCGAGGCTGGCCGGCCTGTGAGCACCGAGCAGCAGCCGGCTCCCGAGGAGCACGTCGACTGGCGGCGGGTGCACAAGGTCACGCCCGTCCTCAACGCGTGGAAGGTCATCGTCGCGCTCTTCGCGGTGCTGATCTGGCAGAACACCCAGCTCCTCGCCGAGGTGTGGGAGGACCGCGACACCGTCAACTGGACGCTCGTCCTCCTCATCGGCGGCGGCGCCGTCCTCCTGCTCCTCCTCGTCCTCACCGTGTACTCGGTGCTGTCGTGGCGGATGATGCGCTACGCCGTCGGGCGCGACGCCGTCTTCCTCCACAGCGGCATCCTCTTCCGCCAGCAGCGCCACGCGCGCCTCAACCGCATCCAGGCGGTGGACGTCGTCCAGCCGCTCCTCGCGCGCCTCTTCGGGCTGGCCCAGCTCAAGATCGAGACGGCGGGCGGCACCGGCTCGTCGGTCGTCCTCGCCTTCCTCAAGGAGGAGGAGGCCCAGCGGCTGCGTCGAGAGGTTCTGGACCGTGCCGCGGACCGCGGTACGACGACGACGCCGGCACCTCCGTCGGGCGGTCAGCAGGCTCCCGCCGGCGCTCCCGCCGTCACCCCGCCCCGGCCCGACGGCGAGCGGGAGCTCCTCACCGTCCCCACCGGCCGGCTCGTCGGCTCGCTCATGCTCTCGGGCTCGATGATCGCGCTGGTGCTCGTCCTCGTCGGCCTTCTCGTCGCGGCGATCGCCGCCGAGAGCTTCGCGCCGCTCGCCGGTGCGCTGCCGGGCTTCATCGGTTGGGGCACCTACCTGTGGGGCCGGTTCACCGGCGGCTTCAACTTCCGTGCCGCGATCTCCGCCGACGGCATCCGCCTGCGCTACGGGCTGCTCGAGCAGCGCACCCAGACGGTCCCGCCGGGGCGCATCCACACGGTCGGGCTCAAGCAGCCGCTCCTGTGGCGCCGCCGCGGCTGGTGGCGCGTGGAGGTGAACGTCGCGGGCTACGGGGGTCTGGAGAACCAGATGGAGTCGACGACGGGCACCGTGCTCCTGCCCGTCGGCTCCCGGGGCGACGCGCTGACTGCCCTGTGGCTCGTCCTGCCCGACCTCGGCGTCCCCGGCCCGCAGGCCGTCATCGACGCCGCGCTCGAGGGTTCCGGCGACGCCGCCGGCTTCGCCACGAGCCCCCGCAGCGCCCGCTGGCTCGACCCGCTCTCGTGGCGGCGCAACGGAATCCAGCTCACCGAGAGCGCCGTCCTCATGCGCACCGGCCGCTTCAACCGCGCGCTGGCGATCGTGCCGCACGAGCGCACCCAGTCCCTGGCCCTGAGCCAGGGGCCGCTGGAGCGACGCGTCGGGATCGCCAACGTCGTCGCCGCTACCGTGGGCGGCTCGGTCGCGACTACCGCGCACCATCTCGAGCAGATGACGGCGCTCGCCATCCTCGGGGAGGCCTCCGAGCGCTCCCGCGCCGCCCGCCACCGAGAGTCCCCCGAGGAGTGGATGCGCCGCGTGGGCCTCGTCGGCCGCGTCGACCAGCAGCCCGGCGCCGACGTGCCTCCGCCCCCCGTGGGCGGCCCGGTCCACGTGGCCCCGACGGGATCGCCCGTCCAGGCGCCGCCCGTGGGCCAACCCGTCCAGGGACCGCCGACGGGTGTGCCGGTGCCGGCACCGCCGACGGGTGCGCCGGTGCAGGCGCCTCCGGCCGGACCGCCCGTGCAGGCCGCGCCTCCCGCCGGCGCGCCCCCGAGCCCGCCGCCGCCCGCCACCGCGCCTCGCGACGACGTGCTGCCGCCTCCGGAGCCGCCGGCGCCTCGCGACGACGTGCTGCCGCCGCCGGCCGGGCCGCCGGTCCAGGGTCCGCCCACCGGCCGCTGAAAACGGCCGGCGGTGTCGGACGTCACCGGCGCCGTGCCGGCGGGCGGGGCGATAATGACGCGGTGACCGCGAGCGTGCCTGGAGACGTCCCGCCGTCGTCCCGACCGGGACGACTCGGCGTGGGCGTCGTCGGCGCGGGCCGCGTCGGCGCCGTCCTCGGCAGCGCGCTGCGGGCCGCCGGGCACAGCGTCGTCGGCGCCAGCGCGGTGTCCGAGGACAGCCGCGACCGCGTCGACGCGCTCCTGCCTGGGGTCCCGGTGCTCGAGGTCCCCGAGATCGTCGAGCGCGCCGAGCTCGTCCTTCTCACCGTCCCGGACGACGCCCTCGCCGGTCTCGTCCAGGGCATCGCCGACACCGGCGGCTGGCAGGCCGGACAGATCGTCGTCCACACCGCCGGCCGCTACGGCACCGGTGTCCTCGCGCCCGCGCAGCGCGCAGGAGCGATCCCCGTGGCCCTGCACCCCGCGATGACCTTCACCGGCACGAGCATCGACCTCTCCCGGCTCGTCGGCTGCCCCTTCGCCGTCACCGCGCCCGCGCCGGTGCTGCCGATCGGCCAGGCGCTCGTCGTCGAGATCGGCGGCGAGCCCGTGGCGCTGCCGGAGTCGGCACGCGCGCTCTACCACGCGGCCCTCGCGCACGGCGCCAACCACCTCGTCACCCTCGTGACCCAGGCGATGCGCGTGCTCGGCCGCGCCGGCGTCGACGAGCCGGGGCTCTATCTCGGCCCGCTTCTCACCGCGGCCCTCGACGGCACCCTGCGCGACGGCGAGCTCGCACTCACGGGTCCCGTGCTGCGCGGGGACGCCGGCACCGTCGCCGAGCACCTGGCCAGCCTCGTGGCCGTCGCGGCCGAGGACTCCGGCCTCGCCGACCTCCCCACGGCCTACCGCACCCTCGCCCGCGTCACCACGCAGCGGGCCTGGTCGGCGGGCCGCCTCACCGACTCCGCCGCCCAGCTCCTGCTCGACGCGGTCGCCGAGGCCCCCGTCCCGGCCCAGCCGGCAGCCGACGACGACGCAGCCGCGGAGCCCGCGCCGTCGCCCGTGCTCGTGCGCACCCGGGCGGACCTGCGGGAGGTGCTCGACCGGCAGCGCGGGACGCGCGCCGTCGTCATGACGATGGGTGCGCTGCACGAGGGGCACCTCGACCTCGTGCGCGAGGCCCGGCGCCGGGCCGACCACGTCGTCGTCACCATCTTCGTCAACCCGCTCCAGTTCGCGCCGGGGGAGGACCTCGACGCCTACCCGCGGGACCTCGAGGCGGACCTCGCCAAGCTGGCCGACGTGGGCGCCGACGTCGTCTTCGCCCCGGACCCCGGGACGATGTACCCGAACGGCGACCCGCGGGTGCGGGTGGAGCCGGGCCCGCTCGCGACCGTCCTCGAGGGCGCCACCCGGCCCACCCACTTCGCCGGTGTCCTCACCGTCGTCCTCAAGCTCCTCCACCTCACCAGGCCGCACGTGGCGCTCTTCGGGCAGAAGGACGCTCAGCAGCTCGCGCTCGTCCAGGCGATGGTGCGCGACCTCGACGTCGACGTCGAGGTCGTCGGCGTGCCGATCCGCCGCGAGCCCGACGGCCTGGCGATGAGCAGCCGCAACGCCTACCTCGGCGACACCGACCGGGCCGCCGCGCTCGCGCTCTCCGGCGCGCTCGACGCGGCCCGCGGGGTCGCCGCTGCCGGGGCCGAGCAGGTGCTGGCTGCCGCGCGCGAGCGTCTGGCCGCCGAGCCGGACGTGCGGCTCGACTACCTGGAGCTCGTCGACCCTGAGACGATGGAGCCCGTGCCCGTGGACGCGAGCGGCCCCATCCTCCTCGTCGCCGCCGCCTGGGTCGGGACCACCCGGCTCATCGACAACACGATTCTCGACCTCCGGAAGGACGAGTGACGATGCCAGCGCCCAGCTCGCTGCAGCGCCCCATGCTCATCGGCAAGATCCACCGCGCCACCGTGACCGCGGCCGACCTCCACTACGTCGGCTCCGTCACCGTGGACGCCGACCTGCTGGACGCCGCGGACCTCCTGCCCGGCCAGCGGGTCGACGTCGTCGACATCACCAACGGTTCGCGGCTCACCACCTACGTCATCCCGGGAGAGCGGGGCAGGGGCGACATCCAGATCAACGGGGCGGCCGCCCACCACGTCCACCCCGGCGACCTCGTCATCCTCATCGCCTACGGCATGCTCAGCGACGCCGACGCGCGCAGCTACGAGCCGTCGGTCGTCCTCGTCGATGAGCGCAACCGCATCCTCGACGTCGGCCAGGAGCCGGCTCAGCTGCCCGCCGCGGCGGACGAGGTGCCTTACCACGTCGAGCCCAGCGGCGTCCCCTTCGCCGACTACCGCGCCGAGGCAGTCACCGGGCCACGCTGAGGTGATCGGCGTCCTCGAGGGCTTCGCCGCGCTCGCAGCGCTCATCGCCCTCGGCGCCGTCCTCGCGCACGTCGGCTTCCTCACCTACGCCAGCCAGACGATGCTCGTCCGGCTGGCCTTCTGGGTGGCCAGCCCCGCGCTGCTGCTCACGGTCGTCGCCGACGCCGACGTCCGCGCCGTCTTCTCGGCCAACCTCGTGGCGACCGCGGGCGCCGTCGCCGGGGCGCTGACCCTCTACCTGCTCGTGTCGCGGGTGGTCGCGCGGCGGCCGGCACCGGAGACGGTCGTTGCCGCGCTGTGCTCGATGTACGTCAACGCCGCGAACCTCGGCCTGCCGGTCGCGGCGTACGTGCTCGGGGACGCCGCGCTCGTCGCGCCCGTCATCCTCCTCCAGCTCGTCGTGCTGCAGCCGCTCGCCCTCGCGGTCCTCGACCGGACGACGTCCGGAGGCGGGACGGGGGCGCGGCGCCTCGCCCTGCGCACGGCCCGCAACCCGCTCATGCTCGGCGCGGTGCTCGGGCTCGTCCTCGCGCTCACCGGGCTGCAGCTGCCCAGCATCGTCCGCGCGCCCGTCGACCTCCTCGGCGGGATGGCCGTGCCGGCGATGCTGCTCGCCTACGGGGTCTCGCTGCGGCTGGGTCCCAGGCCGGGGGCGGGCTCGCCGGCGCGTGAGCTCGTGCTCGTCGTCGGGCTCAAGCTCCTCGTCCAGCCCGCCCTCGCGTACCTCATCGGCATGGCGCTGGGCCTGCAGGACACCGCCCTCTACGCCGTCGCCGTGCTGGCGGCGCTCCCCACGGCGCAGAACGTCTTCGTCGTCGCCAGCCGCTACGACCGCGGCGTCGTCCTGGCCCGTGACGCGATCTTCCTCTCGACGATCGGCTCGGTCCCGGTGATCCTCGCGATCACCGCCCTCCTCGCATGACCACCGCCCCCTCTCCGCATATGCGCGAAAAGTGCGGTGTCACGCGCGCCGAGGCCGTGCTTTTCCCGCATATGCGGACTAGGGGTGGGTGGCCAGCGAGCGGATGTACTGCTCGGCCTCGGCAACGCGCATCCTGCGGGCGCCGCGACGCTCGAGCTCGGCGACCTTCCCCGGCTCGATGCGCGCAAGGTTGAGGCCGCGGCGCAGCAGCGTGAGCGGGGGCTTGCGGGCCTCGCCGAGGTCGCGCAGGAGCCGGAACCAGAAGGTCTGCAGGCGCGGGCGCCACAGGCACAGCGCGTCCGCGAGGATGTCCTCGTCGCGGCACTCGGCGATGAGCTCGGCGGCGAAGATGCCCTCGGCGAGCACGATGGGGCTGCCGCCGGCGTCGAACTGGGTGATCGTCGTGCGCCGGTTGGTCGGGATGTCGTAGAGCGGCACCTCCGCGCGGCCGGTGCGGGCGATCTCGAGGAGCGCGGCCAGCGCCCCCTCGCGGTCCCAGCTGCGCGGATCGTCCCAGTCGACGATCCCGTACCGGCGCGGCAGCTCGGGGTGGTCGCCGTCGCGGTAGAAGTCGTCCAGCGAGACCACCGGCAGGCCGAGCCGGCCGGTGAGCGAGGTCTTGCCCGAGCCCGAGGGCCCGGTGAGAAGCACCACCCGCACGGGCGTGCGGCGAGCACCCGGGGGGATGTCGAAGAGGCCGGGCTGGCTGACGGCGTCCGCGCCGGGACCGGGCTCTGCGTCGCCTGTCGCGCCGATGCTCGTCGCGCCCATCACCCATCCCCTCGTGCGCCGCCTCGGCCCGGCGCGTCCGGACGAGGATAGCGCCGGGCCCGGCCCCGACGTGCTGCTGGATAGGATCGGGGGGTGAGTGAGACGACCCCCACCGTGCCGGCCCCCGAGGACCACGACCAGGACGTTCCCGAGCAGGTCCGGGTGCGTGCCGAGAAGCGCGCCCGGATGCTGGCCGAGGGTGTCGACCCCTACCCTGTCACCCTCCCGGTGACGACGACGATCCCCGCCGTCCGGGCGAGGTACGCCGGACTCGCCGCCGGGGAGGAGACCGACGACGTCGTCGGCGTCGCCGGGCGGGTCATGTACCTGCGCAACACGGGCAAGCTGTGCTTCGTCACGCTCCAGAGCGGGGACGGCACGCGCCTGCAGGCGATGCTCTCCCGCGCGGAGGTCGGGGAGGAGGCGCTGGCCTCCTTCAAGGCCGACGTCGACCTCGGTGACCACCTCTTCGTCCAGGGCCGCGTCATCGCCTCCCGCCGCGGGGAGCTGAGCATCTTCGCCGACTCCTACCGGCTGGCCGCCAAGTCCCTGCGCCCGCTGCCCAAGACCTACGAGACCGAGGACGGCGAGCAGGTCGCGCTCTCCGAGGAGGGGCGCGTGCGCCGCCGCCACCTCGACCTCATCATGCGCCCGGCCGCCCGCGACATGGTCCGCACCCGTGCCGCCGTCGTGAGGTCGCTGCGCCGCCACCTCGACGAGCGCGACTTCCTCGAGATCGAGACGCCGATGCTCCAGGTGCAGCCCGGTGGGGCGGCCGCACGCCCCTTCGCCACCCACATGAACGCCTACGACGTCGAGCTCTACCTCCGTATCGCGCCCGAGCTCTTCCTCAAGCGGGCCGTCGTGGGCGGGATCGACCGTGTCTTCGAGATCAACCGCAACTTCCGCAACGAGGGCGCCGACTCCAGCCACTCCCCGGAGTTCGCCATGCTCGAGGCCTACGAGGCCTACGGCTCGTACGACACGATGGCCGAGCTCACCCGCGACCTCGTCCAGCAGGCCGCGCAGGACGCCTTGGGGACCACCACCGTGCCCCTGGCGGACGGCAGCGAGTACGAGCTCGGGGGCGAGTGGGACGAGCTGTCCCTGTTCCCCTCGCTCAGCGCCGCCCTCGGTGAGGAGGTCACCCCGCAGACCTCGCTCGCGGAGCTCACCCGCCACGCCGAGCGTCTGGAGGTGCCCGTCGCCCCGCACTACACGCCCGGCAAGGTCGTCGAGGAGCTGTGGGAGCACCTCGTGGGCGACCACCTCCACGCCCCGACCTTCGTCCGCGACTACCCCGTGGACACCTCCCCGCTCACCCGCGAGCACCGCTCGGTGCCGGGCGTCGTGGAGAAGTGGGACCTGTACGTGCGCGGCTTCGAGCTCGCCACCGCCTACTCCGAGCTCGTCGACCCGGTCGTCCAGCGCGAGCGCTTCGCGGCGCAGGCGCTCGTTGCCGCCGCGGGTGACCCGGAGGCCATGGTCCTGGACGAGGACTTCCTCCAGGCGATGGAGCAGGGCATGCCGCCGGCCGGTGGCATGGGGATGGGCATCGACCGCCTCCTCATGGCCCTCACCGGCCACGGCATCCGCGAGACGATCACCTTCCCGCTGGTCAAGCGCCTCTGACGGCGCTAGGCCGTCGCCGGCTCCCGGCGCCGGCGACGGCGCAGCGCGACGACGACGACGGCGAGCGGCACCCCCAGGGCGACGAGCCACGGCAGGACTGCTCCGAGGACGACGAGCAGCCCGCCGGCGAAGCCGACGAGCGCGGCCCAGCCGTCCTGCAGGCCGCCGACGAAGCCGCCGGTGGCGAGCTGGACGGGACTGTCCGCGCCGACGCTCACGTGGAGCGAGGACATCGCGACCTGCTCGCTGAGGTGGGCGCGCTCGGCCTGCAGCGCCTCGAGCTCGGACTGCCGCTCGCTCAGCGCGTCCTCCGCGGCGAGGAGCGTCTGGCTCGAGTCGGCCTCGGCCATGAGGCCGAGGAGCCGCTCGGTCGAGGTCTCCAGGGCGGCGATGCGGGCGTCGAGGTCGCGCCCCTGACGGGTGACGTCCTCGGAGGAGATCGACAGGTCCAGCGTCTCGCCGACGGCCTCGAGGCCGTCGATGACGCCGGTGAGCTCGGCCGCGGGGACGCGGACGGTGAGCCAGCCCGAGGCCTCGGCCTCGTCCGTGGCCGCGTGCTCGGCGCGCTCCTCGACGTAGCCGCCCACCCCCTCGACGAGCCCGACGACCTCGTCCATCGCGGTGAGCGGGTCCGCGGCGACGAGCGTGAGGGAACCCGTCGTCACGACCTCCCGCGGGCCCGGGTCCGAGTCGGCGGCCTCCTCCACGGCCATGTCGGCGCCGCCCGCCTCGCTCTGCGCGCCGCCGCTGTCGTCGGCGCTGCCACCCGAGCACGCGACGAGGCCGAGCAGGACCATCAGGCCGAGCACCGCTGTCCGCAGGAGTCTCATGCCCGGACCGTAGCGACTTCTGGCCGTGGGTGGCACCGGGGTGGCCGAACCGTGACCGGACCGGGACCGGGGCGTGACGTGGGCGGCTACTCCCGCCCGTCCGTCCACGACTCGCGCAGGCTGCGGGCCCGCGCCTCGTCGGCGGTGCGACGGGCTGCGGCGCGGTGGCTGGCGCGCTCGTCGCGGACGTCCACCTGGATGCGGCGGTCGGCCTCGACGCCGCTGACGAGCTGGCGGGCCCGGGCCAGCTCGCGGTCGAGCTCGGCGCCGAGGAGGAGGGAGATGTTGATGAGCCACAGCCACAGGACGAGGACGACGATGCCCGCCAGGGTCGCGCCGTAGGTCGTCTCGAAGTACCCGGCGAGCCGCAGGTAGAGCTGGAAGCCGAAGGACGCGACGAGCGCGATGCCCAGCGCCAGGAGCGAGCCGGGGGAGACGAGCCGGAAGCGCTGGTACCGGACGTTCGGCGTCGTGAAGTAGAGCAGGGAGATGACGACGAGCCCGGCGAGCAGCACGACCGGCCAGCGGGCCAGCTCCCACACGGTGACCGACGCCTCCACCTCCAGCGTCTGGCCGACGGCCCGGGCGACCGGGCCCGACACGACCGCGAACAGCGTGACGAGGGTGGCGAAGACGACGAGGACGAGTGTGGTGAGCAGGTGCCAGCCGATCAGCTGCAGCGCCGGGCGTCCCTCCTCGACGCCGTAGATCCGGTTCATCGCCCGGCCGAAGGAACCGACGTAGCCGGCCGCGATCCACAGCGAGGACCCGACGCCGAGCGCGAGCGTCCACCCCGCCGCGGGGTGCTCGAGCACGGAACGGACGGGCTCGCTGATGACGTCGAGCGCGTCCTCGTCCGGGGCGAGCTGGCTGACGATCTCGAGCATCGTGTCGGTGCTCGCCGGTCCCTGCCCGGCGAGGGCGAGCACGGAGGTGAGCATGATGACGAGCGGAGGGATCGCGAGGACGGAGAAGAGCGTCAGCGCCGCGGACCGGTCCAGGCACTCGTCGGCGAGGAAGTCGCGCAACGCCTTGCTCATCATGAAGCGCCGCGACGGGCGTCGTCCCGCTCTCGTCGCGGTCCGGTCCGGGACTGCCTGCTGCGCCATCGGGCCTCCTGCACATACGGAAGCACGAAGGACGGCGCGCCGCGCGACGGCGGGCCCAGCGGCACCTCGTGGCCGGCGCCCTACCCGGGGCGGGGGCGGTGGGTGAGCGCGTCGACGAAGACGGTGCGGATGTCGGCGGGGTCGCGCGCGAGGTAGCTGCGCCCACCGGTCTGGGCGGCGATGAGCCGCAGCACCTCCTCGTCGGCGCCGGGCCCCATGCCGACGGTGATGACGGGGATCGGCCGGCTCGGGTCGATCCGGGCCTGCAGCTCCGCGAGGAGCTCGTCCAGGGAGATGCCGTCGTCGTCCTCGTTGACGCCGTCGGTGAGGAGGACGACGGAGTTCACGTACCCGGGCTCGTAGGTGTCCTGCACCTGCCGGTAGGCGGCGAGCACGGTGTCGTACAGGCCGGTGTCCCCGCCGGGGCGCGCGTGCTCGGCGAGAGTGTCGGTGGCGGCGAGCAGCTCCTCGCGGTGCCCGCCGCCTCCCTCCTCGCCGTGGAGCGGGGCGATCGGTGCGAGCTCGGTCCAGTCGGTGCCGCCGGGGTGGTCGGTGGAGAACACCCACAGTCCCACCTGGGAGCTCAGCGGGAAGACGTTCAGCGCGGTCTGGGCGGAGGCGCCGGCGAGGGCGATCCGCGTCTGGTCGCCGGCCGGTTGCAGCATCGAGCCGGAGACGTCGATGACGGCGAGCATGCGCATGTCGACTGCGACGGTGCGCCACACCGTCACGACGGCGTCAGTCTCGGCCGCCGTCGGCTGCGGCAGCGGGGCGACCGCGTCCGCGGGGATGCCGGGGAGCTGCGGCCCGGTGTCGTCTCCGGGGGCCCGGAAACCGGCCGCCCTCACGTCCGCCGCACCGGCCTCGTCGGTGAGGGCCTCCTCGAGCGCGGCCAGCGCGCCGCGCATGCCCACCCCGTTGTCGGTGCCGGGCAGCGGCACCCACGTGAAGGTGAGGGCGCCGGTCCCCTCGGCCGGGACGAGGGCCTCCAGCGGGGTGACGACGTTGCCGGCGCGCTGCCCCGCGACCTGCTGCTCGGTGGCGACGACGGCGGGTGCTGCCTCGGCGTCATCGCCCGCGTAGGTGAGGAGCTGGTCCGGGTCGGCGACGAGCCGGGACATCTGGATCATGGCCGCGCCGAGGAGCTCGTCGCCCTCGGGCGTGCCGCGCAGCGCCGCGTGGGCGGAGTGGAGGAGGAGCAGGCTCGCCGTCGACGTCACGGGGTCGGCGATCCGCGGGACGAGCGGGCCGGTGAGGATCTCCCGCCACGGCTGCGTCCCGCCCGCGCCCGTCGACTCCGCCAGCGTCGCCGGGACGGCGACGAGGACGGGGGTCGTGGCGAGGACCGGGCCGGCGGTCAGCGCTGGAGCCTGCGGGTCCTGGTTGACCCGCTCCACCCACACCTCGGAGTCGGGGATCCACACCCGGGAGGGGACGACGCCGCTGCGGACCTGCTCCGCCGTGGCCGCCGAGGAGCTCGTGGCGACGGCGAAGGTCGTGCACGGGTCCTCGTCATCCAGCCGGTCCGCGGCCGCCACGACGACGGGAGCGAAGTCCGGAGTGGTGGTCACCGGGACGGTGAGCTCCTGCGCGCAGCCGCCGCCCGTGGGCGCCGGCGTCCCGGTCGCGGCGGGCGCGGCGCCGTCCTCGCGCAGGAGGGCCCAGGCGAGCAGGGCGAGCACGACGACGACCACGAGCGCGCCGAGGACTCGCGCGAAGGTGCCCCCGCCACGCGTCGTCGCGTCATCGGCCATGCTGCCAGAACCTAGCCCCTCGACGCGTCCACGGGAAGAGGCCCGCCGACGGACCTACGCTCGGGTCATGACAACCGAGCTGCTGCCCGACGCCCTCCTCGACCGGATCCGGGACCGCGCGGCCGGCTACGACCGCGAGAACATCTTCTTCACCGAGGACCTCGCCGAGCTCGTCGGGGCCGGCTACCTCACCGCGATGGTCCCCACCGAGCTGGGGGGCGCCGGGCTCAGCCTGGAGGAGATGACCCGCCAGCAGATGCGGCTGGCCGGCGCGGCACCCGCGACGGCGCTCGCCGTCAACATGCACCACGTGTGGGTGGCGGTGGCCCGCACCGTCCAGGCCCGCGGCGACCACTCCTGCGACTTCATCCTCGAGCAGGCGGCCGCCGGGGAGATCTTCGCCTTCGGGGTCTCCGAGGCCGGCAACGACCTCGTCCTGTTCGGCTCGGCGAGCGACGCCGTGCCCGACGGCGAGGGCGGCTACTCCTTCCACGGCACGAAGATCTTCACCTCCTTCTCCCCGGCCTGGACCCGCCTGGGCACCTTCGGCACCGACCGGACCGGCGCGGAGGACCGCAACGTCTGGGGCTTCGTCACCCGCGACGGCGGGGGAGTGGAGGTGCGCGAGGACTGGGACGCGATGGGGATGCGCGCCTCCCAGTCCTGCACCACCGTCCTGTCCGGTGCGCACGCCCCCGCCGAGAGGATCGTGCGCCGCATCGCGCCCGGCCCGACGACGGACCCGTTCGTCTTCGGGATCTTCGCCGCCTTCGAGATCCTCCTCGCCAGCGTCTACACCGGTATCGCGGCGCGGGCGATCGACGTCGCCGTCGAGACGGTGCGCAAGCGCCGCTCGATGGCCGCCGGCGGCGCCACCTACGCCCACGACCCCGACATCCGCTACCGGCTCGCCGACGCCGCGATCGAGCTCGACGGCATCTACCCGCAGATCGCGCAGATCGCCCGCGACGTCGACGAGCAGGTGGACCGCGGGCCGCTGTGGCTGCCGCAGCTGTCCGCCGTCAAGACGCGCGCGACGGAGACCGCCAAGGACGTCGTCGAGAAGGCGGTGCGCGTCTCGGGCGGCTCGTCCTACTTCAGCCGCAGCGAGCTCTCCCGGCTGTACCGCGACGTCCTCGCCGGGATCTTCCACCCGAGCGACGACGAGTCGGTCCACCGCGCGTGGGCCACCGTGCTCCTCGGACCGGTCGCGCCCGCCTGACCAGCGCGGCGTGTGCTGGTGGCTCACCAGCCGCCGCCCGCCCGCCCGCCGCACGTAGACGCTGGCGGGCGAGGGCTGCCCCGCGCGCTCTCCCCCTCGACGCCGTAGCTGACGGCGGCGCTCGCGGGGCTCGTGGAGAGTGCCCGCCAGCCCCAGGCTCGCGAGGTCCGCAGGTCCGGTCATCAGGGGGTTCTGCAGGGTCGCCGCCTACAGTGGCGGCATGGGACTCTCCGACGAGCAGGCAGCAAAGGTCGTCGCGATGGCCATGGAGCTGGCGCGGCAGGGTGGGACGACGGAGGTGCTCGAGCTGATCGACCACGGGCTGCCGGTCGACACCCGTGATGCCGAGGGCAACACGATGCTCATGCTCGCCGCCTACCACGGCAAGGCGGACACGGTGCGGGCGCTTGTCGAGCGGCGCGCCGACGTCGACCTGCGCAACGCGCGCGACCAGTCCCCGATCGCCGGCGCCCTGTTCAAGGGCGAGGAGGAGGTCGTCACCGTGCTCCGCGACGCGGGCGCGGACCTCGACTCCGGCACCCCCAGCGCCCGGGCCACGGCCCAGATGTTCGGTCGCTCCCACCTCCTGGCCTGAGACGCGCGAGGGCCCGGGCGACCGTGGTGGTCGTCCGGGCCCTCGCTGCCGTCCTCAGCCCCGGGAGGGGTGAGGGTCAGGCGTTGGTCATCGCCGGCTCGTTGTTGGGGTTCGCGTCGAGCGAGTCGAGCGTCCCGGCCTTGAGGGCCGCGATGGCGCGGCGCACACCCTCACCGTAGGCCGGGTCGGCCAGGGTGCAGTTCTGGATGTGGCGCTCGACGGTCGCGTCGGACGCGCCGTTGATGGCGCGGGCCGTGTTGGCGAAGAGGCGCTGCTGCTCCTCGGGGCTCATGAGCCGGAAGAGGTCGCCGGGCTGCTCGTAGTAGTTGTGGTCGTCCTCGCGGTAGTCGAACCGGTCGGCGACGGCACCCACGGCCTGGCTGGGCTCGCGGTAGGCCGGGGCGTTCTGGAGGCGGCCGTAGCTGTTGGGCGTGTAGCTGGGCATGCTGCCGCCGTTACCGTCCACCCGGCCCTGGCCGTCGCGGTGGTAGGTGTTGACGAACTTTGCCGCGCGGGGGTGGTTCACCGGGATCTGGTGGTGGTTGACGCCCAGGCGGTACCGGGCGGCGTCACCGTAGGAGAACAGGCGGCCCTGGAGCATGCGGTCGGGGGAGTAGCCGATGCCGGGCACGATGTTCGCCGGGGTGAAGGCGGCCTGCTCGACGTCCTGGAAGTAGTTCTCCGGGTTGCGGTTGAGCTCGAACTCGCCGACCTCGATGAGCGGGTAGTCCTTCTTCGACCAGACCTTGGTGAGGTCGAAGGGGTGGAAGCGGTAGTTCTGGGCGTCCGCCTCGGGCATGACCTGGATCGAGAAGGTCCACTTGGGGTGGTCGCCGCGCTCGATGGCCTCGTAGAGGTCGCGCTGGGCCGACTCGCGGTCCTCGGCGACGGTCTTGGCGGCCTCCGCATCGGTGAGGTTCTTGATGCCCTGCTGCGTGCGGAAGTGGAACTTCACCCAGAAGCGCTCGTTCTGCGCGTTGATGAACGAGTAGGTGTGCGAGCCGAAGCCGTGCATGTGGCGGTAGCCGTCAGGGATCCCGCGGTCCGACATGACGATGGTGACCTGGTGGAGGGCCTCGGGGAGGTTGGTCCAGAAGTCCCAGTTGATCTCGGCGTCGCGCATGTTCGTGCGCGGGTTGCGCTTGACGGCGCGGTTGAGGTCGGGGAAGTGGTGCGGGTCGCGCAGGAAGAACACCGGGGTGTTGTTCCCGACCATGTCCCAGTTGCCCTCCTCGGTGAAGAAGCGCAGGGAGAAGCCGCGGATGTCGCGCTCGGCGTCGGCCGCACCGCGCTCACCGGCGACGGTGGAGAAGCGGGCAAACATCTCCGACTGCTTGCCGACCTCGGAGAAGAGCGCGGCCTTGGTGTACTTGGTGATGTCCTGCGTGACGGTGAAGGTGCCCCAGGCGCCAGAGCCCTTGGCGTGCATGCGCCGCTCGGGGATGACCTCACGGTCGAAGTGGGCGAGCTTCTCCAGGAACCACACGTCCTGGAGGAGCATCGGGCCGCGCGCGCCGGCGGTCACGGCGTTGTCGTTGTCCCAGATGGGCGCGCCGGCGGCGGTGGTGAGCGGCAGGTTGTTGTCCGCGGACATTCATTCTCCTTGTGTGCGTGCATCGGCACGGCGTGCCGACTCGGGTCTCAGGACTGGGTGCGACAGGCGGGGCAGGTGCCCCAGTAGACGACCTCGGCGGTGTCGATCGAGAAACCGTGGTCGTCGCTCGCCGTCAGGCAGGGGGCGTGCCCCACGGCGCAGGGCACGTCGCTGACGGCGCCGCACGTCCGGCACACCACGTGGTGGTGGTTGTCCTCGCGGAAGAGCTCGAAGCGGCCGGGCGACCCGTCCGGCTCGATCCTCCGCAGCAGACGCACGTCCGTCAGGGCGTGCAGGACGTCGTAGACCGCCTGGGTGGACACCGTCCCGAGACGCTCCTTGACGAGACGCCGGATCTCCTCCGCCGTCGCGTGGGGGTGCGCCTCGACCTCCGCCAGGACCGCGAGACGCGGTGCGGTGACCCGGAGGTCGGCGGCGCGCAGCAGCTCGGCGTGGTCGGTAGGCATGGGTCGAGGCTAGGCCAAAGACTGGAACTGTTCAAGTCTTGGTGTCAGTCCGGCCGGGTGGCCGTCGTGTGGCGCCGACCGCGGCGCGCGGGTCCGGCGTGCCATCATCGGGCGATGAGCACGAGCGGCGCCTACCCCGAGGGGACCGAGCGGCCCTCGGTCATCGTGCGGCCCGCCCTCCCCTCCGACGCGCGGCGCATCTACGAACTCGTCGCGCCCTACGCGGAGCAACGCATCTTGATCTCCAAGGAGCTCATCAGCTACTTCGAGGCGATCCAGGAGTTCCTTGTCGCCGAGCTGCCCGGCGACGACGGCAGCTGGCAGGTCGTCGGCTGCGGCGCCCTGCACGTCATGTGGGACGACATCGCCGAGGTCCGCACCCTCGCCGTCGACCCCGACCACCACCGCCGCGGCGTGGGCTGGCACGTGCTCGGCGCGCTCATCGAGCGCGCGCGGGTGCTGGGGCTCAAGCGCGTCTTCTGCCTCACCTTCGAGGTCGAGTTCTTCCAGCGGATGGGCTTCGAGGTCATCGAGGGCACGCCGGTGGGCACCGACGTCTACGCGCAGATGCTGCGCTCCCACGACGACGGCATCGCCGAGTTCCTCGACCTCGCGCGCGTCAAGCCCAACACCCTGGGCAACTCGCGCCTGCTCCTCGAGCTCTGACCCGCGAGGACGACGACGAGGTCGGCCCGGTCCCGCACCGCCCCGGACGAGCGCGGCGCGAGGGCGGCCACGAGCCATGCGGCGACGGTCGACTTCCCGGCCCCCGGTGGATCGGCGAGCCCGAGGAGCCGCCGCGTCGAGTGCTGGCAGGGGGCGTGCAGCGTGGGCGGGGCTACGGCTCAGCCCTCGCCGGGCAGGCGCCGGCGCACGAGGAGGACGACGACGGCGAGCTGCGCCGTGACGGCGCCCAGCGCGAGGAAGAGCACGGCCCGGGCGGGGTCGGCCAGCGCCCAGCCGACGGCCGCGCCCGCGCTCCACACGAGCACTGCCCGCACGACCCACCGCAGCCGGCCCCGGGCTGCCCCGACGACGCCGGCGAGCGGGCGCCTCGCGAGCGCGCCGCGGAGCCCGAGGGCCGCGACGGCTGCGCCGACGAGCGCGAGGAGCTGCCCGCCACCGAGGATGGTGAGCGTGGGGCCGGCGAGGAGCGGGTCGGAGCCGCTGAGCGCGAGGATGGCCGCCGCGACGACGGCGAGCCCGAGGCACGCGGCCCCGCAGCCCACGACGGCGTCGCGCAGGGCACGGACGGTGCGTGCCAGCCGGACGTCCGGCGGCACCGAGAGGCTCTCCACACCGGCACCCTACGTCGCTCCTCGTTAGTGTTGGAGGCCGTGGCGACCCACCGATCCTCCGACCGCCCTGCCCGCCGGCGTCATCCGCTGTGCGGCCTGCGGTGGACCGTGCGGCCGCCGAGCCGCTGGCAGGTGGCGGTCCGCGCCTCCGTCGCCATCGGGGCGCCGGTGACGACAATGACGCTTCTCGGTGACCAGCCGGCCGGGCTGCTCATGGGGACCGGCGCCTTCACCGTCCTCTACGCGGCCGGCCGGCCCTGGCGCTCGCGGCTGCGCCTCCTGCTCGGTGTCGCGGCGTCCTTCGTGCTGTGTGCCTGTCTCGGCACCCTCGCGAGCGGCAGTGCACCGGCGTCCGTGGCGCTCGTCGTCGGAGTCGCGACCGTCGCCACCTTCTTGTGCCACTCCCTGCGCGTCGGCGTGCCCGGCGCCTTCTTCTTCGTCCTCGTCGCCGGGCTCGGTGGGTACCTGCCCATGCACGGCGTCGCGCCGGCCGGCTTCGTCATCTCGACGGCGGTGGGGGCGGCCTTCGCCGTCGTCGTCGCCATGGCCGACCTCGCCGTGCGTCCCCACGGCCCCCAGCGGGACGCGGTCGCGCGTGCCCGGGCTGCCGTCGACGCCTTCCTCTCCGGGCCGCGCGCGGGGGAGGAGGCGTATCGGCGCAGCGCCGCGGCGGGCGACGCCCTCCACCACGGCTGGGCAACCCTCGCCGACGGCCGTGCGCGCGGCGAGCGGGCGGACGCGCTGCTCGCCGAGCTCGGCGGCGTCCAGCGTGCCTACTCCGCCCATCTCCTGCCCGGCGACGCCCCGGACCCGGAGCTCGCGGCCGAGCAGGCCGAGGCACCCCTCGGCCGGCCGACGGCCCGCCAGCTCCTCCGGCACGCCGCGCGCTGGCCGAGCAACCCGCTCCAGGCGACCGTGCGGGTCGCCGTCGGGGTGGCGGCCGCCGGGCTCCTCGCGTCCGCGCTCGACGTCGACCACGTCTACTGGACGATGGCGGCGACCATGCTCGTGCTCCACACCGGCCTGGACCGTCGGGGCACGGCGGTCCGCGCGGCGCACCGCCTGGTCGGGACGGTCGTCGGCCTCGGGATCTTCCTCCTCGTCCACGTGGGCGCCGCGGACAGCCCGTGGCTCGTCGTCGCCGTGGTCGTCCTCCTCCAGGGGCTCGTCGAGCTCTTCGTCGCCCGGGCCTACGCCGTCGCCGTCGTCTTCATCACGCCGCTCGCCCTGACGATCGGGACCGCGGGGACGGACCTGTCGGTGACTCCTGTCGTGAGCGAGCGGCTGCTCGACACCGCCGTCGGCGTCGTCATCGGGGCGCTCGTGCCGTGGGTGGTGCTCGCGCGCGGGGCGCCGCGGCTGCTCGCGGCATGCATCGCGCGGGTGCTCGTCGCCGTGGCGACGGCGGTCGAGCACCTGGGCGCAGGGACGCACCGCACGAGCGCGGGCCGGCACGCGCTGCGCGACCTCGCACTCACCATGCAGGAGATGTCCGCCGCGGCGGGCCGCACGCTGCGCGACGACCCGGCGGGGGTGGCTCCGCTGCTAGCCCTGCGCGAGTCGACGGCCTGGCTCGGGCTCACCGTGCTCGCGCGCGGTGCTGTCGAGACCACGCCGGCCTCCCACGTGGAGGGGGCCGCCTGGGCGTGCCGGGTACTGGCCCGGCGGACTGCGGCCGGCGACCCGCCGGAACCGACCGACGTCTACCGCGTCCGGGCCGCCGTCGCCGGACGCTGAGGTCCGCCTGGCCCGGCGCGCGGGCCGTCGGGCACGCTCGTAACCTCGTGGCATGAGACGCCGATCCGCCGCACTGTCCGCCGCCGTGCTCCTCACCCTGGCTGCGGGCTGCAGCACGAACGACGAGGAGACCCTCGAGCGGCCCACGGACGCCGCCGAGCGGGACAGCGAGCAGGTCACCGCCTGCGAGGCCTTTTACGAGGGGACCGGGACACCGCTGGCCGAGCGCGCCGAGGCGGCCCGCGTGTCCCTCGAGTCCGGCCAGGTGGTCGACGCCGCGACGTACACGGAGGTCAACGCGCTCGAGCAACGGCTGCGGGAGCTCTCCCGCGACGCGCCCCCCGACATGGTGCCCGTTCTCGCGGGGGTCGCCGCGCCGTTCACGGCCGCCGTCACAGCCGTCAACGAGGCAGGCGAGCAGGAGGTGCCGGAGGGCGAGGAGCCGCCCTTCCCCGACCTCACGACCATCGACGTCACCGAGGCCGCGGCGGCGCAGGGGACGCTCGCCGAGCTGTGCTCCGACGCCGGGTACGAGGCCCCGTAGCTCAGCCGGGCAGCGCCCAGCAGCCCGGGGAGGGCTCCGCCACGAGACCGTCCGCGAGGAGCGACGCCAGGGCCCGGTCCGCCTGGGCCGCGTCCTCGGCGCCCTCCCGCAGAGGGAGGAGGAGCTCCTCGGTGTCGAGCGTCACGCCGTCGGGCAGCTCCCGCAGCCGGGCCATGACGCGCCCCCGCGCCTGACGGTCCGTCCCGTGCCACGCCTGCCGGCGCGGGGCGCGGGCGGCGGGCGGGGCGCCGGCCCGCCGCCAGCGGCACCGGTCCGCCAGCGGGCAGGCGGGGCAGCGCGGAGAGCGCGCGGTGCACACGAGGGCGCCGAGCTCCATGACGCCCTCGTTCCACCGCACGGACGCGGCGGCCTCGGCGGGCAGCAGCTCGGCGGCGCCCGCCCGCTCCGCGGCGGTGAGCCCGGGAGGCGGCAGCGCGCGGCCGGCGGCGACGCGGCCCAGGACGCGGCGCACGTTCGTGTCCAGGACCAGCGCGCGTCCCCCGTGGGCGAAGCTCACGACGGCGGCGGCCGTGTACCCGCCGACGCCCGGCAGGCTGAGCAGCTCCTCCTCCGTCTGGGGCACCACCCCGCAGAAGCGCGTGACGACCTGCTCGGCGCACTCGCGCAGCCGCAGGGCGCGGCGCGGGTAGCCGAGCCGGTCCCAGGCGCGCAGCACGTCGGCCGGCGCGGCCGCCGCGAGGTCGGCCGGCTCGGGCCACCGCGCCATCCACGCCTCCCAGGCCGGTGCGACGCGCGCCACCGGGGTCTGCTGGGACATGACCTCGCTGACGAGCACGCCCCACGGGGTCGTGCCGGGACGTCGCCACGGGAGGTCGCGGGCGTGGGCCGCGTACCAGTCGGCCACCGTCGCGTGGAGGTCGGTGAGCATTGCTCCCAGTGTGCCCCGTCCCGGCGAGCCGTCCGCGTCTCGCGCCGGAACCTGCCTACCGTCGGGGTGTGACACGCTCGAGCCTCCACCCGACGCGGCGACCGGTGCGGCCCTCGGCCGCGGTCTACCGGCGCCGTCGCGCCGTCGTGCTGCTGCTCCTGCTGCTCGTCGTGGCGGGTGTGGTGTGGGGCGTCACCACTGTGCTGGGCAACCGTGACGCGGCGGCAGACGCGCCGGCCGGACCCGCTGCCGCGGAGTCGACCGAGACGCAGCCACCGCCGCCCTCGCCCGGCCATGTGGCCGTCTGTGCCGCCGAGGACGTCACCGCCCAGGTCGCGGTGAAGCCGTCCGGCGCCGGCGTGAGCGTCGAGGTGAGCATGCGCAACACCGGTGAGGTCCCCTGCCTCGTCGACGTCGCGTCCGGCGCGCTCGTCACCGAGATCGAGTCCGGGAGCGACGCCGTGTGGTCCTCGGCGCACTGCGCGGGTGACGCGGCCGAGGAGCTCCTGCTCGACACCGGCGCGACGACGCCCGTCACCGTGAGCTGGGACGGTCACCGCTCCGCGCCGGGCTGCCCCGACGGGCAGCCGCAGGCCGGCCCGGGCACCTACCGCCTCGCCGTCGCGCTCGACGGCGCACCGCTCGGTGAGACCGAGGTCTTCAGCCTCGGCTGAGCCGCGGACCGCTCAGACGTAGCGCTCGAGGATCGAGGACTCGGCCAGGCGCGAGAGGCCCTCACGAACCGAGCGGGCCCGCTGCGGCCCGACGCCGTCGACCTGCTGGAGGTCCTCGGTGCTCGCCGCGAGGAGCTTCTGCAGCGGGCCGAGGTGCTCGACGAGCGCCGAGACCACGGGGGAGGGCAGGCGCGGGATGCGGGAGAGCATCCGGTAGCCGCGCGGGCTGAGCGGGTCGTCGAGGGACTGGCCGTCGGGGCCGCCGATGCCCAGGGCGCGGGCGATCGCCGACATCTCGATGAGCTCGGCGGAGGACAGCGCGGCCAGCCGCGTGAGCACGCCGGCGACGTTGTCCGCGGCCCGGGCGCTGTAGTCGCGGATGATGAACTCGCGGTCGGGGGCGAGCCCGCCGATGAGCTCGTCGAGCTGGAGGGACAGCAGGCGTGCGTCGGCGCCGAGCTCGACGACGTAGCCGTCGATCTCCGCGGAGATCCGCGAGACCATCTCGAGGCGCTGGACGACGGTCGTCACGTCCCGGACGGTGACGAGGTCCTCGATCTCCAGCGCCGCCAGCGTGCCGGACACCTCGTCGAGACGCGCCTTGTAGCGCTCGAGGGTGGCCAGGGCCTGGTGGGCGCGGGAGAGGATCGCGCTGGAGTCCTCGACGACGTGGCGCACGCCGTCGACGTAGAGGGCGACGATTCGCATCGACTGGCTCACCGTGATGACGGGGTAGCCCGTCTGCTTGGCCGCCCGCTCGGCGGTCCGGTGCCGCATGCCGGACTCGCTCGTCTCAACGCTCGTGTCCGGCATGAGCTGGACGTTGGCACGCCGGATGCGCTGGCGGGCGTAGTCGACGACGACGGCACCGTCCATCTTGGCCAGCTCGCGCAGGCGGGTGGCGGAGAACTCGACGTCGAGGTCGAAGCCGCCGGAGCAGATCGTCTCGACGAGGTCGTCGTAGCCGAGGACGATGAGGGCACCGGTGCGCCCGCGAAGGATGCGCTCGAGGCCGTCCCGCAGCTCGGTGCCAGGTGCGACGGCCTGCAGGGTGGCGCGCAGCAGGGTGTCGGCCTTGTCGGGCACGGGTTCTCCTCGGGTCGCGGGGCGGAGCGCCGCACGCACGCCCCGGGCGTCATCTTACGGCGCGCACGTGCCGTTCCGTGCCCTGCGGGGCGGGCGGCGTGGACCCGGGCAGGGCCGCGAGCAGCGCCTCGTGGACGTTGGCGACCGGGAGGGTCGACAGTCCCGGGACAGACTTGAGCTGGTCGGCTCCGTGGCGGGGGACCAGGGCGGTGGTGAAGCCGAGCCGGGCCGCTTCGCTCAGCCGGCGCTGGACCCCGACGGTGGCCCGGACATCCCCGGTGAGCCCCACCTCGCCGATGGCGACGACCCCTCCCCGCAGCGGGCGGTCCATCGCGGCCGAGACAACGGCGAGCGCGACGGCGAGGTCGACCGCCGGCTCGACCGCGCGCGCCCCGCCCACGGTGGAGACGTAGATGTCCCGCCCGCCGAGGTCCAGGCCCACCCGCGCCTGGAGGACGGCGAGGGTCATTGCCGTGCGCGAGCCGTCGAGCCCGGACGTGGTGCGGCGGGGGTTGCTCAGCGCGCTCGGGGCGACGAGCGCCTGGATCTCGGTGGGCATCGGCCGCCTGCCCTCCAGGCTGACCGAGGCGCAGCTGCCCGGCACCGCGGTGGTGCGCGACTCCGAGAGGAAGAGCCCGGACGGGTCGGCGAGGCCGCTGATCCCGGTGTCGGTGAGCTCGAAGCAGCCCACCTCGTCGGTGGGCCCGTAGCGGTTCTTCGTGGCACGCAGGAGGCGCAGGCGGGAGTGGCGGTCGCCGTCGAACTGGCAGACGACGTCGACGAGGTGCTCGAGCACCCGCGGGCCGGCGAGCGAGCCGTCCTTGGTCACGTGCCCGACGAGGATGACGGGGACGTGGCGCCGCTTGGCGGCCCCGATGAGGGCCGCGGCGACCTCGCGGACCTGGCTCACCCCGCCCGCGGCGCCGTCGACCTCGCCGGAGGAGATCGTCTGGACCGAGTCGACGACGACGAGCGAGGGGTCGGCGGCCTCGATGTGCCCGAGGACGGTGGCGAGGTCGTTCTCGGCGGTGAGGAGGAGCCGCTCGGCCATCGCGCCGATCCGCTCCGCGCGCAGCCGCACCTGGCTGGCCGACTCCTCGCCGGTCACGTAGAGCACCGACCCGGTGCCCTGCTCGGCGGTCCGGGCCGCGACGTCGAGCAGGAGGGTGGACTTGCCGGCGCCCGGCTCCCCGGCGAGGAGAACCACGGCGCCGGGCACGATCCCGCCACCGAGCACGCGGTCGAGCTCGCCGACGCCCGTGCGCCGGGCGCGCGCGGTGTCGACGTCGACGTCGTTGATGGGCTGCGCGGCGAGCGCCGGCCGGGCGGGGGAGGGCGCGCGGCTGCCGGCGGGGGCGCCGGCCTCGCTCACCGTGCCCCAGGCCTGGCACTCCCCGCAGCGGCCTACCCACTTGGCCGTGTTCCAGCCGCACTCGGTGCACCGGTAGGCGGGACGCTGGGTCTTGGTCGAGGCCATGGGCTGACGGTAGCCTGGGCCACCGACACGGCGGCCGACGCCCCACCGCTCAGGCGGTCGGGACCGCGTCGATCCGCATCGTCAGGGTGTGCGCCTCGCCGGGTGCGAGCACGACGAGGTCGGTGCCGGAGTTGAAGGCGTCGGGTGGGCAGGTCATCGGCTCGACGGCCACCCCGCGGCGGTCGACCTTCTCGCCGGAGTAGACCTGCACCCACGGGGCGTCCGCCGTCATCCGGGCGCTGAACGGTGCACCCGGGTGCGCGAGCGTCACGGCCCAGCCGCCGTCCGGCAGGGCGGTGAAGGCGTGGTCGACGCGGCGTGCGCCAAGGGGGCGGGGCTCGCGCAGGTCGAGGTCACCGCCGACGTCCCGCAGTCCCACGGGCCGCAGCCGCTCGTCGACCTCGAGGACGCGTGCGCCGGGGGCCGTCAGGGTGCACTCGTCGACGGGCGCGAGGTCGCAGCTGAGGTAGGGGTGGGAGGAGGCGCCGTAGGGGGCGGGGACGTCGCCGAGGTTGGTCGAGGTGATGCTCACCGTGAGGCCGGCCTCGGCGTCGAGGCGGTAGGTGACGGTCGAGCGCAGCCAGAACGGGTAGCCGTAGCGGGGTGCGAGGTCTGTCGTCAGCGTGATCTTCTCGTCCGTGGCCGACGCGACGTCCCAGTCCACCCAGCAGGCCAGGCCGTGGAGGGCGGCGTTGGTCTCGTGCTCGTTGACCGGGACCTCGTGCGTCTCCCCGCCGAACTCGTAGCGGCCGTCGGCGATGCGGTTGGGCCACGGGACGAGCGTCTTGCCGAGGTAGCCGACGGGTAGCTCGCCCGGGTCGTGCCCGACGACGACGTGCCCGCCGCGCCAGGTGAGGCCGGCGAGGCCGGCGCCGACGCTGACGACGGTGGCGCGGTAGTCACCGGCGGTGAGGGTGAGGACATCTCCTTCGGGGGTGATCACGTCGTCGTCCTTCCTGGCGTCACCGGGCGTGAACGCTCACATCCCATCCTAGTGACGCGCGCCCGCGCGAGCCGGGACGGTCAGGGCCGGGCCGCGAAGGTCTCGAGGAGGCTCGAGTCGCCCGAGACGATGATGGTGTCCCCGGGGCTGATGCGGGTGTCCTCGGTCGCGTACTCGAAGGCCTCGCCCGGCGACTTCACGCCCAGGACGGTGACGCCGTAGCGCGCGCGGATCTGCGACTGCCCGATCGTGAAGCCCTGCGTCTCCCGCGGCGGGCGCATCTTGACGATCGTGAAGCCGTCCTCCATCTCGATGTAGTCGAGCATGCGGCCCGAGACCATGTGCGCCACGCGCTGCCCGGCGTCGTGCTCGGGGTAGACGACGTGGTGGGCGCCGATGCGCCGCAGGATGCGCCCGTGCTCGCCGGAGGTCGCCTTGGCCCAGATCTGCGGCACCTCCATGTCGACGAGGTTTGCCGTGATGAGCACGCTCGCCTCCAGCGAGGTGCCGACCCCGACGACGACGACGGAGAACTCCTGCGCGCCCAGCTGCTCGAGGGCGTCGGGGTTCGACGCGTCCGCCTCGACCACCGGCAGGCGCCCGGACCACTGGGAGACGAGGTGCTCGTCCTTCTCCACGGCCAGGACCTCACGCCCGATGTCCTCCAGCGTCGCCGCGAGCGCGGCCCCGAAGCGGCCGAGCCCGATCACGAGCACCGCGCCCGAGCGGGGCAGGTTGCGCTGCGCCATGTGTCACCGTCCCTTTCGTCTCGGCCCCCAGTGTGCCCGGCTCAGCCGACGATCGGCGGCTCGGACGGCATGCGGATGACCCGGCGCCGCTGCCGCAGGGCCAGCGCACCGGCCATGGTGACGGTGCCGAGGCGGCCGGCGAACATGAGCGCGCTGAGCACGTACTTGCCGGCGTCGGGCAGGTCGGGGGTGATGCCGGTGCTCAGCCCGACGGTCGCGAAGGCGGAGATGACCTCGAGGAGCACGAGCTCGAGCTGGTAGTCCGTGAGGGCGAGGAGGAGGAGGGTCGCGACACCCACGAGCGTGGCGCCGAGGAAGGCGACGGCGACGGCCAGCCGGATCGTCGTCGTGCCGATCCGGCGTCCGAAGGCTTCGGCGTCCCGGTCGCCGCGGGCCTCGGCGACGATGGCGAGGACGAGGACGGCGAAGGTCGTCACCTTGATGCCGCCCGCGGTGGACGCGGACCCGCCGCCGACGAACATGAGCGCGTCGGTGAGGAACCACGTCGTGTCGCTCGCGACGGAGAGGTCGACGGTGCTCAGCCCCGAGGACCGTGAGTTCACCCCGGCCATGAGGGAGGCGAGCACCCGGTCGGCCACGGGCAGCTGCCCAAGGGTCGCGGCGTTGCGCCACTCGAAGAACGCGAAGCCGAGCGAGCCGCCGACGGCGAGCAGCCCGTAGGTGACGATCGTGAGCTTGGAGTGGAGGGAGAGGCGCCGCTGCCCCCGCAGGCGCCCGGCGACGTTGAGGATGACGGGAAAGCCCAGTGCGCCGATCCCGCCGCCGACGATGATGGGCAGGCACATCCACCAGTCCCCGACGAACGGCTCCATCCCCACCTCGAGGACGACGAAACCGGCGTTGTTGAAGATCGAGACCGCCATGAACAACGCGTGCCACAGCGCCGCGTCCAGCGACTCCCCCAGCGTGAGGAAGCGGGGGACGAGGACGAGGGTGAGGGTCGCCTCGACGGCGAGGGACGCGACGACGACGGCGCGCACGAGCGTGCCGACCTCCCCCAGGCGGGTCGTCTTCGTCTCCGAGGCGGCGAGCAGACGCTGGGTGAGGCCGATCCGCCGGGAGATCGCCAGACCGAGGATCGAGGCGAGCGTCATGACGCCGAGGCCGCCGATCTTGACCCCGACGATGATGACCGCCTGCCCGAAGGTGGACCAGTAGGTCGCCGTCGACACCGTCGTGAGCCCCGTGACGCACACGGCCGAGACGGCCGTGAAGAGGGCGTCGACGAAGCGGGCCGGCTCGGGGGCGTGGGTCGCCGCCGGCAGCGACAGCAGGGCGGTGACGACGGCGATGATCGCGGCGAACACGAGGAGTGCCAGCCGCGCGGGGGAACGGTGCGCGACGTGGTCGACGGCGTCGCGCAACGCTCTCAGGGCACGCCCGGGCCAGGGGGTGCGCGCCGTCCTCACAGCTGTCACCCGCACACCTTGTCAGACTCCGGCCCGCGCTACCGTGAAGCATGCCCAAGCCGCTGCTCCCGTGGAGCGAGGACCTGCTGGAGTACAACTTCGGCGCCGGCCACCCGATGGCCCCTCTCCGCCTCGCACTGACGCACCGGCTGCTCGCCGACCTCGGCCTCCTCGACGCCTTCACCGTCACGGACGTCGCGCCCGCCGCCGACGACGCCCTGCTCCGCGTCCACGAGGCCGGCTACCTCGCGGCCGTGCGCGCCGCCGGGGAGGGGACGCCCGACCCGGCCCGCGGGCTCGGGGAGACGGACAACCCGATCTTCGGACAGATCCACGAGGCCGGCGCCCGGATCGCCGGGTCCACGCTCGCGGCCGCGACCGCCGTCTGGGAGGGCCGCGCGAGCCGAGCGCTCAGCCTCGCCGGCGGCATGCACCACGCGATGCCGAACCGGGCCTCCGGCTTCTGCGTCTACAACGACGTCGCGGTGGCCGTCGCCGCGCTCCTCGAGGCGGGCGCCGAGCGGGTCGCCTACGTCGACCTCGACGCCCACCACGGCGACGGTGTCGAGCGGGCGTTCTGGGACGACGACCGCGTCCTGACGATCTCCGTCCACCAGCACCCCGGCACCCTCTTCCCGGGCACCGGCTACGCCCAGGACCTCGGCGGACCCGGCGCGCGCGGGAGCGCGGTCAACGTGCCGCTGCCCCCGGGCACCGGTGACGCCGGCTGGCTGCGGGTGCTCGACGCCGTCGTCGTCCCTCTCGTCGAGGAGTTCCGGCCCCAGCTGCTCGTCACCCAGCACGGCTGCGACTCCCACCGGCTGGACCCGCTCGCCGAGCTCGCCGTCTCCGTCGATGCGCAGCGGCGCGCCGCCCTCCTCATGGCCGAGCTCGCCGACGCGCACGCCGGCGGGCGCTGGGTGGCGACCGGGGGCGGGGGCTACGAGGTCGTCAGCGTCGTGCCGCGGGTGTGGGCGCACCTGGCCGCCGTCGTCGCCGGCCGCCCCCTCGACCCGGCCACGGCGGTGCCCGAGACCTGGCGGGCGGACGTCACCGGGCTGACCGACGTCGAGCCGCCCGAGCGGATGACCGACGGCGTCGACGCGGCCTACCGGCCGTGGTCCGCGGGCTACAACCCCGACGACGCCGTCGACCGCGCCGTCATGGCCACGCGGGGCGCGGTGTTCCCGCTCCACGGCCTGGACCCGCACCTCAGGTAGCCGGCGGAACGTTTCCCAAAAAAGCCCGGAGGCTCTAGAGTCGTCGCGTATCTCCGCGCGAACGCGCCACACATGACAGGTAGGTGGACATGGCCGAGCAACAGGCACCGCGGTTCCTCACCGTGGCCGAGGTTGCCGAGCTCCTCCGGGTCTCGAAGATGACCGTCTACCGCATGGTGCACGCCGGGGAGATCCCCGCCGTCCGGGTGGGCCGCTCCTTCCGCGTGCCGCAGCTGGCCGTCGAGGAGATGCTCAGCAGCGGCATCGGCGACTGGTCCCCGGAGTCCCAGGCCCGCTGAGCCTGCCCTCGCGCGCGGCCCGCGGCCGCGAGACGATCACGCGATGGCGCCCACGCGAACCCTGCTCATCGTCCTCGCCGGCGGCGCAGGATCCCGGCTGGAGACCCTCACCGAGCACCGGGCCAAGCCCGCGCTGCGCTTCGGTGGCAGCCACCGGCTCGTCGACTTCCCGCTGTCCAACGCCGCCAACAGCGGGGTGCGCGACGTGTGGGTGCTCGAGCAGTTCGAGCCGGAGTCCATCACCGCGCACCTCGCGGGCGGCCGTCCGTGGGACCTGGACCGCTCCCGCGGAGGCCTCATGGTCCTGGGCCCCCACCGCGGGGACGAGCGGGAAGGCTGGCACGAGGGCACGGCCGACGCGCTGTGGCGCAAGGCGGACAGGATCCGCCGGCACGGCCCCGACGTCGTCCTCGTCGCCTCCGCCGACGCCGTCTACCGGATGGACTACGCCGACGTCGTCGCCCAGCACGTCGCCGGGGACGCCGAGGTCACCATGGTCACCACCCGCCACGACGGTGACTGCTCGCGCTACGGCGTCGTGCGCGCCGAGGACGGGCGGGTGACGGAGTACGTCCTCAAGCCCGACGACCCGCCCACCCGGACCGTGACGACCGAGGTCTTCGCCTTCACCCCCGCCGCGCTCCTCGAGACGCTCGAGGCCTGTGCCGAGGAGGCCGGCGAGGACGGCCTGGGGGACCTGGGCGAGCAGGTGCTGCCCGCAATGGTGGGCCGCGGCGCGGCCGCTGACTACCGGCACAGCGGTTACTGGCAGGACGTCGGCACGGTCGAGGCCTACTGGGCGGCCCACATGGAGCTGCTCGAGCAGCCGCCCTTCGACCTCGACGACCCGGCGTGGCCGATCCGCACCCCGGCCCAGCGCCACGTCGGCGCCCGCGTCCACGCCCGCGGGCAGGTCGCGGACTCCCTGCTCTCACCCGGCGTCGTCGTCGAGGGCACGGTGCGGCGCAGCGTCCTCGCACCCGGCGTCCAGGTGGCGCCCGGCGCGGAGGTCGTCGACTCCGTGCTCCTGGACGACGTGCGGGTGGGACCCGGCGCCGTCGTGCGGCGCAGCGTCGTGGACGAGGGGGCGCGCGTGCGCGGCCGCGCAGAGGTCGGCGGGGACGGTGAGGTCACCCTCGTGGGGGCCGGCAGCGTCGTCCACCCGCGCAAGCGGATCCCCGCCGGGGGGCGCTACCCGGGGTGACGTGCGTCCCAGAGCCGCGGGGAGGCCGAGGAGGCGGTAGACTCGCCGAGTTCTGCGTGTAGTCCCGCGCGCCACCATCCGGCACACCACAGCACTGCGAGGTCCCATGGGCTCTGTCATCAAGAAGCGCCGCAAGCGTATGTCGAAGAAGAAGCACCGCAAGCTGCTTCGCAAGACGCGCCACCAGCGTCGCAACAAGAAGTGACCGCTTCCAGGCCCGGCAGACTGCCGGGCCTGGCGCATGTCCGGCTCAGGAGCCGACGAGCCGCCGCCGCAGGGCGCGCAGCACGGCGCTCGCGGCCCACACGACACCGGCCCAGCCGGCGCCGCGCACACCGGTGCGCACGTCCTGCTTGACGTCCCGCCGACGACGGCGGAAGTCACGCACCGGCCAGCCGACGTCCATGGCGTGCAGGCGCATCCGTGGCTCCGGGTTGATGACGCACGGGGAGCCGACCGTCGAGAGCAGCGGGATGTCGTTGACGGAGTCGCCGTAGGCGTGGCTGCGGGCGAGGTCCAGGCCCCGCTCGTGCGCGAGGGCCAGCACGGTGGCCTTCTTGCCCTCGCCGTGGAGCATGTTGCCGCGCAGCTCACCGGTGTAGACGCCGTCCTCGTGCTCGGCGATGGTGCCCAGCGCCCCGGTGGTGCCCAGCCGGCCGGCGATGAGGTCGGCGACCTCGGCGGGGGTGGCGGTGACGAGCCAGACCTCGTGCCCCGCGGCGAGGTGCTCCTCGATGAGCGCCCGCGCGCCGGGGAAGATCTTGTTGGCCAGGACCTGGTCGTAGACCTCCTCGCCGATCGAGATGACCTCGGCGACGGTCCGGCCCCGGACGATGTCCAGCGCCCGGCCGCGCACCGCGGCGATGCGCCGCACGTCCTCACCGAACAAGAAGTAGCGCACGGAGTGACTGGCGAAGAAGGCGATGTCGCGCAGGCCGAAGAAGTCGCGCCGGTACAGCTCCCGGGCCAGGTGGTAGGCACTGGCGCCGCGGATGATCGTGTTGTCGACGTCGAAAAAGGCCGCGACCACGGCGCCGCCGCCTCCGGGGACCTCCGTCGTCGCGTGCACCTGCCCAGCCTAGGGTGCCGCACGTAGGATCGGCGCGTGCCCGAGTCCCGAGTGGTCCTCTACTCCCGCGCCGGCTGCCACCTGTGCGACGAGGCGCGCGTCGTCGTCGTCGAGGAGTGCGACCGTGCCGGCGCCGGGTGGCGGGAGGTCGACGTCGACACCGACCCGCAGCTGCAGGCCCGGTACGGGGAGTACGTGCCCGTCGTCGAGGTCGACGGCACCGTCCAGGGCTTCTGGCACCTCGACCCCGCCCGCGTGCGCGCCGCGCTCGCCGACTGATGTCACTGACGCCGACAGCCGGATTCCTCCGCGGAGGAATCCGGCTGTCGGCGGGAAGAAGTGGGAGGTCAGGCCGCGGCGATGGCGGAGATCTCCATGGCGATGCGGATCTTGTCCCCGACGAGCACGCCGCCGGTCTCCAGGGCGGCGTTCCAGGTGAGGCCGAACTCCTTGCGGGAGACCTCGGTGCTGGCGGAGAAGCCGACGCGCTTGTTGCCGAAGGGGTCGGTGGCCGCACCGTTGTACTCGACCGCGAGGGTGGCGGGCTTGGTCACGCCGTTGATGGTGAGGTCGCCGTGGACGGAGAACTCCTCGCCGCTGCCCTCGACGCCGGTGCTGGCGAAGGTCCAGGTCGGCTTGTTCTCGGAGTCCCAGAAGTCGGCGGAGCGCAGGTGGTTGTCGCGGTTCTCGTCGCGGGTGTCGACGGACGCGGACTGGATGATCACGTTGACGGCGGAGTCGGCGAAGCTCTCAGCGACGGTGATGTCGCCGGAGAACTCGGTGAACTGGCCGCGGACCTTGGAGATGCCGGCGTGACGGACCGTGAAGCCGATCTCGGTGTGCGACGGGTCGATGGTGTAGGTGGCGGGGGCGAGAGTCATGGGATGTCCTTCAGGTCGATGCGTATGCACTTGAGTGTTCAACCGTAAGCCCTCTGCGTGCCACGATGCAAGAGAGGCCGCCGCCCGCGTCGAAGGGTGGGACGGACCTCACGGTCCGACCTCGGGGGCCCGCACCCAGCGCCCCGGGGAGTTTGCGACACTAGGGACATGTCCCGAACGACGGTGCACCTGCTGCGCCACGGCGAGGTCCACAACCCCGGCGGCGTCCTGTACGGCCGGCTCGAGGGTTTCCGCCTGTCCGACCGTGGGCAGCAGATGGCGCAGCGGGTCGCCGAGGTCCTCCACGGCAACGGGCACGAGCTCCGCCTCGTCCTCGCCTCCCCGCTCCAGCGGGCCCAGGAGACGGCCCTTCCCACGGCCCAGGCCTTCGGCCTGGAGCTCGGCACCGACGAGCGGCTCATCGAGGCCGCCAACGACTTCGAGGGCACGACCGTCGGCAGGCAGCGGGCCACGCTCGCCAGCCCGCGCTACTGGCGCCGCTACGTCAACCCGGCCCGCCCCAGCTGGGGCGAGCCCTACCGCGACCAGGTCGCCCGGATGACGGCCGCCGTGGGCGACGCCCGCCGTCGCCTCGAGGCGCAGGACGGCGGCGAGGCGCTCCTCGTCAGCCACCAGCTGCCCATCTGGGTCACCCGCCTCTTCCTCGAGCGCCGCCCGCTGTGGCACGACCCCCGCAGGCGGCAGTGCTCCCTCGCCTCGCTCACCTCCCTCACCTTCGACGGCCCCCGGCTCGTGGGCCTGGCCTACTGGGAGCCCGCCGCGGACCTCGTCGCGGGCGCGCTCGACCTCCTGCCCGGCGCCTCCGGTGCGGCCGTGCCGCGTGCCGACGCCGAGGAGCGCGGATGAGGCGCCTGGCGCGCGCCCTCGCCGCCCTCGCCCTCACCGCGCTCGCCCTGTCCGGCTGCGCCCCGGCCGCGGAGACGCCGCAGGACTCGACCGGCGCGGGCTATCAGGCCGGTGACGGCTCGTGGACCACGTGGGAGCAGGGGGAGCGGACCGGCCCGGTCGAGCTCGTGGGCACCACCTACGACGGCGAGGAGGTGACGCTCGCGGACTGGCGCGGCGACGTCGTCGTCCTCAACTTCTGGTACGCCGCCTGCCCGCCCTGCCGCGCCGAGGCGCCCGACCTCGCCGCCATCGACGCGGACTACGCCGACGCCGGGGTCCGGCTGCTCGGCGTCAACCCGCGCGACGACCCCGCCACCGCGCAAGCCTTCGAGCGCAGCTTCGAGGTGCCCTACCCCAGCCTCCACGACGAGGCGGCGAGCGGGGTCGCGGCGCTCCAGGGCGTCGTCCCGCTCCAGGCCATGCCCACGACCGTCGTCCTGGACGCCGAGGGCCGGGTGGCCGGCCGCGTCCTCGGGCAGATCGACGCCGGCGTCGTCCGCGGCATGATTGACGACGTCCTCGCCGAGGCCGCCCGATGAGCTGGGACGGGCTGGCGCAGACCTTCCAGTCCGCCGTCCTCAGCGGCTCGCTCCTCGCTGCCGTGCCCGTCGCGCTCCTCGCCGGCGCCATCTCCTTCGCCTCCCCCTGCGTCCTGCCACTCATCCCCGGGTACGTCGGCTATCTCGGCGGGATGGCCGGCGCGCTCGGCCAGGGCCCGGGCGGCACCGGCCGCACGGCGACGGCGACGCGGACGTCGACGGGGCAGGGGCGCCTGCTCCTCGGCGTGCTCCTCTTCGTCCTCGGCTTCAGCGCCGTCTTCGTGCTCCTCGGCGTCGTCTTCGGGGCGCTCGGGGTGGCCCTGGCGCCCTGGCTCGACGTCATCACCCGGGTGATGGGCGTCGTCGTCATCCTCATGGGACTGGCGTTCATGGGCGCCGTGCCCTTCCTCCAGCGTGACCGCCGCCTCCACCTCAGCCCGCGGGCCGGCCTGTGGGGGGCGCCGCTGCTCGGCGTCGTCTTCGGGCTGGGCTGGGCGCCGTGCATCGGCCCCACCCTGTCCGCGGTCCTCCTCCTCTCCCTCGACGGCGGGGACCCCGCCCGCGGGGCGCTGCTCGCCGCGGCCTACTGCCTGGGCCTGGGCGTGCCCTTCGTCGTCATCGCGCTGCTCTACTCGCGCACGACGCGCGCGATGGGCTTCCTGCGCCGCCACCGCGTGACGATCATGCGGATCGGCGGAGCGCTGCTCGTCCTGGTCGGCCTCGCGCTCGTCACCGGGCTGTGGGGGCACTTCGCGAACTGGGTGCAGGGCCTGGTCGCCGGCTTCGTGACGGTGGTGTGATGAGCTACCGCCCCGAGGGCCTGCGCACGATGGACGAGGCCGACGACGCACCACCCGCCACGTCCGCCCCCGCCGGGATCGGCGTGCGCGGCTGGCTGCGCTGGGCCTGGCGCCAGCTCACCTCCATGCGGGTGGCGCTGCTGCTCCTCATGCTGCTCGCCCTCGCGGCGCTGCCGGGTGCCTTCTTCCCGCAGCGGCCGCAGGACCCGGCCGCCGTGGCGGCCTACTACGCCGACAACCCCGGTGCCGCCGAGTGGCTCGAACGCTTCGGCGTCTTCGACGTCTACGGCGCGCCGTGGTTCGCGGCGATCTACCTCCTCCTGTTCGTCTCGCTCATCGGCTGCATCCTGCCCCGCACGCGCGCCCACGTCCGGGCGCTGCGGGCGGCCCCCTCGCGCGTGCCTCGGCGCCTGGACCGGTTCCCGGTCCACGCCACCCACACGACGACGGCGTCGCCCGAGGAGGTGACCCGGGCGGTGCGCGGGGTCCTGGGCCGGCGCTTCCGGGTCGCCCAGACGCTGGACGGGATCAGCGCCGAGCGCGGCTACCTCCGGGAGACCGGGAACATCGTCTTCCACCTGTCCCTCGTGGGCGTGCTCGTCGCCCTCGGGGCCGGGCAGATGCTCAGCTACCGCGGGCAGGCCGTCGTCGTCGAGGGGCGCTCCTTCGCCAACGCCGTCGTCGACTACGACTCCTTCACCCCCGGCACGCTCGTCGACACCGACGACCTCGAGCCCTTCACCGTCACCCTCGACGAGCTCACCTCGGAGTTCACCTTGGACGCCCAGGCGCGCGACTTCGCCGCCGACGTCACCATCACCCAGCCGGACGGGGAGGTGCGGACCGACACGATCCGGGTCAACTACCCCATCAACGCGGCCGGGGCGAACGTCTACCTCGCGGGCAACGGCTACGCTCCGCACCTCACCGTGCGTGACGCCGAGGGGGAGGTCGCCTTCTCCCAGCCGGTGCCCTTCCTGCCGGAGGACGACTTCTACACCTCCCGCGGGGTCGTCAAGGTCCCCGACGTCTCGCCCGGTCTCGAGCAGCTCGGCTTCACCGGGTACCTGCTGCCCAGTGCCGTCGTCGACGAGGCCGGGGCCCGCTCGGTGCACCCGCAGCCCAACGCCCCGCTCGTCATCCTCGACGTCTACACCGGCGACCTCGGCCTGGACGACGGCGTCCCGCAGAACGTCTACGAGCTCGACACCGAGGGCATGACGCCCGTGGCGGTCGGGGAGGAGACCGCCAAGGTCCTCCTCGAGCCGGGCCAGTCGGTCGAGCTGCCCGACGGCCTGGGCACCATCACCTTCGACTCCCTGCCGCGCTTCGCCGCCCTCGACCTACGCTACGACCCCTCGCTCACCGTCCTGCTCGTCTCCGCGCTCCTCGCCATGGCCGGGCTGTCCGCGTCGCTATTCGCGCCGCGTCGCCGCCTGTGGGTGAAGATCAGCGAGGGCGACGCCGGGCGTACAGTTGTCGAGGCGGCCGCCCTCGCTCGCGGCGACGACCCCGGTCTCGAGCCCGAGCTCGAGCGAGTCATGACCGCAGTCCGGGCCGTCGCGCCCACGTCTCAGGAGGACACGTGAACGACCTCGGCCAGCTGAGCCTGCTGGCGATCTACGGCGCGATGGCCGCCTACGGCATCGCGATGGTCGCCTTCGGCATCGACCTGTCCGCGCTGCGTGACGGCGGCCCCGCCGACCGGCCGCGCAAGGCGGCGCGCGTGGCCATGACGACGACGACGGCGGGCCTGGCCCTGCACGCGATCGGCGTCGTCACCCGCGGGATCGCCGCCGGCCGCGTGCCGTGGGCGAACATGTACGAGTTCTCGATCGTCTTCACCCTCGTCGCGGTGACGACCTTCCTCCTCGTCCAGCGCTGGCGCGATCTGCGCTACCTCGGCGCGCTCGTCATCACCCCGGTGCTCCTCGCGCTCGGCCTGGCCGTCTCCGTCCTCTACATCGAGGCCGACGGCGTGCGCCCTGCGCTGGATCACTACTGGCTCGTCATCCACGTGTCCGTCGCGACGACGGCGATCGGCGTGTTCTCGGTGGCCGCCGCGATCTCGGTGGTCCAGCTCGTCAAGGCCCGCGGCGAGGCCGGCCGAGCCGTGGCCGAGCGTGAGCCCGCCGTCGCCCTCGCCGGCGGCTCCGGCGGCGCGACTGCCGCCACCGATGCCGCGGCCACGGAGCGTGACCGCGGCTTCTGGGGCCGGCTCGCCGACGTGCTGCCCAGCTCCGCCGAGCTCGAGCGCCTGGCCTACCGGCTCAACGCCGTGGGCTTCCTCCTGTGGACCTTCACGCTCATCGCCGGCGCCATCTGGGCCGAGCACGCGTGGGGCCGGCCGTGGAACTGGGACCCCAAGGAGGTCGGCACCTTCGTCGTGTGGGTCGTCTACGCCGCCTACCTCCACGCCCGCGCCACGCGCGGCTGGGACGGACGCAAGGCCGCCTACCTCGGCCTGTCCGGCTTCGGGCTGCTGCTCGTCAACTACTACGTCGTCAACCTCTTCGCCGACACGGTCCACGGCTACGCCTTCTGAGCCGCCGAACCCACCCCGCTACGCCGAGAGCCGGATTCCTCCACGGAGGAATCCGGCTCTCGGCGTCGACGGGGGAGGGCTCAGCGGGGGCCGGGCTCGCCGTCCTCGGTCGTCCCGTCGTCGTCGGTGTCCGCGTCGGCGGCCGGTTCGGGCGCCGACGGCTCGACGGCTCGACGGCGGCCGAGGCCGGCGAGGAACTCGGGGTCGTCGTCGGGGGCGAGCGGGCGTGGCGCGGGCCGGCGCGAGGGGTGGGCGACGGTGCCGCCGCCTCCCCGGACCTGGCCGGTGGCTTGGCGGCTCACCCGGCTTACGACGAGCCAGGCCAGGGCCCCGGCGCCCGGGAAGACGACGATGAGGACGACCCATACCGCCTTGGGCAGGCCCACGGGCATGTCGGCGTCGTCGGAGCGGACGCAGTCGACGAGGGCGTAGACGACGAGGGCGACGAGGAGGATGACCGGCAGGAATCTCATGTTCCCTCCAGCCTAAGCCGAGAGAGCAGCGCCGGGGGCCCGGCCCGGACGGCGACGTAGGCTGGTGGGGTGCCCATCCTGCGTTACACGCTCCTGCGCCTCGCGCTCGTCGCCGGCGCCTTCGCGCTCCTGTGGCTGCTCGGCCTGCGCGGCTGGCTCGTCGCCGTCGTCGCGATCATCGTCGGGGCGCTGCTGTCCTACCTGCTCATCCCGCGCCAGGCCGACGCCGCCGCCGCTGTCATCGCCGAGCGCCGCCGCCGCACGGCGGACTCCCTCGACGAGGCCATCGCCCAGGACGCCGCCGAGGAGGACGCCATCATCGACGGCGAGGGCCGCCGCACGGACTAGAGGAGCAGGCCCAGGCCGAGCAGCACGCCGTAGCCGAGCTCGAGGAGCCCGGTGTCGCGCAGCACGACGATGAGCTCGCGGCCCTGCGCCCCGCCGAGCACCACCCGCGCCTGGTGCAGGACCACCGGCACGAGCAGGAGCGTGAGGAGCGCCCACGGGTGGGCCGGGGCGAGGGCGACGGACAGCACGAGCGGCACGGCGACCATGGCGACGTAGCCGAGGCGCGCGCGCCGCTCCCCGAGCCGCACCGCCAGGGTGCGCTTGCCCGCGACGGTGTCGGTGGGGATGTCGCGGACGTTGTTGACCATGAGGAGCGCACAGGCGATGAGGCCGATGCCGACCGCCCCGGCCACCGCCGCCCACGACACGGTGAGCGCCTGCGTGTAGGTCGTGCCGAGCGTCGCGACGAGGCCGAAGAAGACGAAGACGCCCACGTCGCCGAGACCGCGGTACCCGTAGGGGTTGCGGCCTCCGGTGTAGTACCAGGCCGCGACGACGCACAGCGCGCCGACGGCGACGAGCCACCAGGTGCCCGCGAGCGCGCACAGCACGAGGCCCAGCACGGCGGCGAGCCCAAAGGACGCGAAGGCCGCAGCCTTGACCGTCCCCGGTCGCGCCGCGCCCGAGCCGGTGAGGCGCGGGGGCCCGGTGCGGACGTCGTCGGTGCCGCGTACGCCGTCGGAGTAGTCGTTGGCGAAGTTCACGCCCACCTGGAGCGCGAGGGCCACACCGCCGGCGAGCAGGGCGCGGGGGACGGAGCCGAAGCCGAGGTCGTAGGCGGCGCCCGTGCCGACGAGGACGGGGGCGGCAGCTGCGGGGAGCGTGCGGACCCGCGCACCCTCCACCCAGTCGGCGAACGTGGCCATGGAGCTCCTTGCTGGGGGACGGCGTCCAGGGTATCGGCCGTCAGGGCATGCGCTCGGCGCGGGGGTCGGCCGCGGTGAGGAGCTCGGTGGCCAGCCGGGCGGCGGCCAGCCGGTCGACCTTGCCCGGCCCGCGCAGCGGCAGCTCGGGCAGCCGGACGAGCGCCCGCGGCGCGTGGTGGCGCCCGAGCCGGGCGGCGACGTGCTCGCGCACCTGCGCCAGGGAGGGCACGTCGTCACCCGCGACGACCGCGGTCACGAGCGCCCCCCAGTGCTCGTCGGGGACACCGACGACGACGGCCTCCTCGGCACCGGGGAGCTCCCCGAGCGCCTGCTCGACAGCGGCGGCGGACACGTTGAGGCCTCCGGTGACGAGGACGTCGTCGAGGCGGCCGAGGACGGTGAGGGTGGCGCCGGTGAGGGAGCCGCGGTCGTTGGTCCGCAGCCAGCGGCGGCCGTCGCGCTCGCGGAAGGTGTCGCGGTCGGCGGCGGGGTCGTCGAGGTAGCCGCGGGCGAGGACGGGGCCGGCGAGCCAGATCCGGCCCTCGGCATCAACCTCGACGTCGACGCCGTCGAGCGGGACGCCGTCGTAGACGCAGCCCCCGCCGGTCTCCGTCATCCCGTAGGTCGTGACGACGGGCACGCCGGCATCCCGGGCGGCGGTGAGGAGGGCGCCGGCGGTGCGGGCGCCGCCGACGAGCACGGCGGCGAGGCCGCGGAGGGCGGCCACGGCGTCCTCGTCGGCCATGACGCGGGCCAGCTGCGTGGGGACGAGGGAGAGGTACCCGGGCACGTCGGAGCGCAGGCGGCGCACCGCGGCCGCGAGGTCACCGGCGCGGAAGCCGGCGGAGGTGTCGAGGACCACCGGCTCGGTGCCCGCGACGACGGAGCGCACGAGCACCTGGAGGCCCGCGACGTGGTGGACCGGCAGGCAGGCGACCCACTGGCCCGGGCCGGCGAGCCGCGCGGACGTGGCTCGGGCCGAGGCGACGAGTCCGGCGCCGTCTAGCGCGACGAGGTGGCCGGTGCCCGAGGTCGAGCCGGACGTCGCCACGAGGGCCGCGACGCCGGCGCGCGCGGTCCGCGCGGGGGGTGGGGGCGCCAGCGGGTCGGTGACCCGCAGCGCGGGCCCGGTGCCCTCCAGCGCCTGCGGCACGGCCGCGAGCACGGCAGTGACGGCGGGCACGCCGGTGCCGCCGGGGAGCACGGTGACCGGGCGGCTGTCCTGGGACCTCATGCCGTCAGGCTATGACCCCGCGCGAGCACCGTCCCCGTGCCGGCACGGGGACAGGGAGGACGACATGGCAGGACGAGCCCGCCGGCTCGCGGCGCTGACGGGATGCGCCTCCTCGGTGTTGCGCGGGTCCGCCACCCCGAGCATCGCCGCGACGACGGTCGCCCCGCGCCCGAGGCCGTCCCCACGTGGCCGCTCACCGGTGTGCCCGTGGAGGACGCCGAGGAGCGGCCGGTCATGGCCGTCAAGGTCGACAACACCGTCGTCCACTCCCGCCTCCCCGAGGTGGTCGGGCCGATCCACTCGGCGCGGCCGATGGACCCCGGCATCGCCGCCCCGCTCGGCGGCCGCAGATCATCTCCGGTGGCCGGCCGCGCTCACTCCTGGGACGACGTGGGTCGAGCTCGTACGGGTCGACCGGGGAGGCGCCGACATCCAGCGCTGAGTGCGGTCGTCCGAAAGGGGGAGATTGGCTTCATGCCCGGGCAGGACCGGAAATGCGCGGAATAGGTGCTGGTGGCCGATGCCCCGGACGCGCGCGGCGCGGCATGCTGGTACCCGTGACCGCGCTCCACGAGCTTCTTCCGATGTCGCAGGGGGTGTGGCAGGCACGGTAACGGGGGGCGTGCCCGCTTCACGCAGGAGTGGAGGCCTGCGCGACGCGGCACGTACAAGGCTGTACCCGCAGCGGCTGTCAGGGATGGAGGGCCCGGGCGCTGCGGGTACAGCCGCTTTTTTCGTGCGGTCAGTAGTAGTACGGGAAGCGTGACCAGTCGGGGTCACGGCGTTCGAGGAAGGCGTCGCGCCCCTCGGCCGCCTCGTCGGTCATGTAGGCCAGCCGGGTCGCCTCGCCGGCGAAGACCTGCTGGCCCGCCAGGCCGTCGTCGACCATGTTGAAGGCGAGCTTGAGCATCCGGATCGCCTGGGGCGACTTGCCCGCGACCGTGAGGGCCCACTCCAGGGCCGTGGACTCGAGCTCGGCGTGGTCGACGACCTCGTTGACCACGCCCCAGCGCTCGGCGTCCTCGGCGGAGTACTCGCGGGCGAGGAAGAAGATCTCGCGGGCACGCTTGTCCCCGGCCTGCCGGGCCAGCAGCCCCGAGCCGTAGCCCGCGTCGAAGGAGCCGACGTTCGCGTCGGTCTGCTTGAAGCGGGCGTGCTGCCGGGAGGCGACCGACAGGTCGCACACGACGTTGAGAGAGTGCCCGCCGCCGGCGGCCCAGCCGCTCACCGCGGCGATGACGACCTTCGGCATGGTCCGGACGAGGCGCTGGACCTCGAGGATGTGGAGCCGGCCGGCGCGGGCCGGGTCGATCTGCTCCCGTCGCTGCGCGGTGCCCGCCAGCGGGTCGGCGTCCTCGGTCTCGTAGCGGTAGCCGTCGCGGCCGCGGATGCGCTGGTCCCCGCCCGAGCAGAAGGCCCAGCCGCCGTCCTTGGGACTGGGGCCGTTGCCGGTGAGGATGACGGCGGCGACGTCGGAGGTCATGCGCGCGTGGTCGAGCGCGCGGTAGAGCTCGTCGACGGTCTGCGGGCGGAAGGCGTTGCGGACCTCGGGCCGGTCGAAGGCGATCCGGACGGCGGGCAGGTCCCGGCCGTCGCTGACGGCACGGTGGTAGGTGATGTCGGTGAGGTCGAAGCCCTCCACCGGGCGCCAGGCGCTCGGGTCGAAGGGCTGGGGCACGGGCTCGCTCATGCGCACCACCCTAGGCGGCGGCGCCCGCCCGTCGCGGACCGGAAGACCGGCTGCGACTGTACGCTCGTCCCGTTCTGTGGTGGTACGGACGTACTGGAGGATGCCGTGGCGCGGGTCGTGCTCGTGATGTCGGGGCTGACGAGCGGTGAGTGAGCCGTCGGCCGAGCAGGGCAGGGGTCCGCGCCGCCGGGCGGCCCTCGTGGAGGCCGCCGCCTCGCTCGTCCTCGAGCGGGGTCCGGCCGAGGTGACCCACCGGCGGGTGGCCGAACGGGCGGGCGCGTCGCTGTCGGCGACGACGTACTACTTCCGCGACCTCGAGGAGCTCCGGGGCGCCGGTGCGCGGCTCATTGCCGAGCTGTGGGCCGAGCAGGCCGAGTGGGCCGCCGAGCGCGCCGAGGAGGGGCCGCTGGGCCGGGAGGAGGCGCTCGAGCTGCTCTGCGACGCCGTGCTGCCTCCGCCGGCTGGCGTGCGCGGGCACTACGAGCAGCTCGCCCGCGCCGGCCGCACCAGGGACGTCGCGGAGGCCTACCGGGCGGGCCGGGAGACCATCGGCAGCGCCGTCGGCCGCCTCCTCGCCGCGACGGGGAGCAGCTGCCGCGCGGAGGTGGCGCTCGCCGTCGTCGACGGCGCCGTCCTCGCCGCCCTCAGCGAGGGCCGCGACCCGCGTGCGGAGGCCCACCGCCTCCTGGCCCTCGCCCTCTGAGCGCCCCGCGGCCCCTCGCCGCCCTATCCTCGGGAGGTGACCTCCTCGCCCGGGTGCCCCGCCGTCCCGCCGCCCGTCGCCGTCTGGTCCAGCCCGATGACCACACGCTTCCGCGGCCTCACCACCCGGGACGGCGTGCTGCTGCGCGGGGAGGCCGGCTGGGGGGAGTTCTCCCCGTTCTGGGACTACGACGACGCCGAGTCCCGCCCGTGGCTGGCCGCCGCCCTCGAGGCCGCCGAGCTCGGCTGGCCAGCCGCCGTCCGGGACCGGGTGCCCGTCAACGTCACCGTTCCCGCCGTCGGGCCCGAGGAGGCGGCCGCCATCGTCGCGGCGAGCGACGGCTGCAGCACGGCCAAGGTCAAGGTTGCCGAGCCCGGGCAGGACGTGGCCCACGAGCAGGCCCGCCTCGAGGCGGTCCGCGACGCCCTCGGCCCGGGCGGGCACATCCGCATCGACGCCAACGCCGCCTGGGACCTCGACACCGCCCTCGAGCGGCTCGCCGTCCTCGACCGCGCGGCCGGCGGCCTGGAGTACGCCGAGCAGCCCTGCGCCGCCGTCGAGGACCTCGCGGCCCTGCGCCGCCGCACCGACGTCCCGATCGCCGCCGATGAGTCGATCCGGCGCGCCGAGGACCCCCTCGCCGTGCGTCGGGCCGAGGCGGCCGACGTCGTCGTCCTCAAGGTGCAGCCGCTCGGTGGTGTGCGCGCCTGCCTGCGGCTGGCCGAGGAGGTCGGGCTGCCCGTCGTCGTGTCCTCCGCCCTCGAGTCCTCGGTGGGCATCGCCGCCGGCGTCGCGCTCGCCGCCGCCCTGCCCGAGCTCCACCACGCCTGCGGGCTCGGCACCGTCCGGCTGCTCCAGCGCGACACCGTCCCCGAGCCGTTCGTCCCGCACGGCGGCTACCTGCCCGTGACGACCGCCGTCCCGACCGCCGAGAGCCTCGCCGCCGTCGCCGCGCCGCCGGACGTCAGCCGCCGCTGGGGCGCCCGCCTCGCCGACGTCGCCGCGCTGGCGGGGGCGAGCCGGTGAGCGCCGAGGCGCCCGCGGCCCTCCTCGCCCGCGAGCTCGTCACCGAGCTCGTCCGCGGCGGGGTGCGGCACGTCATCCTGTCGCCGGGCTCACGCAGCGCCCCGCTCGCCTACGCGCTCCTCGCGGCGCACGACGCCGGGTGGCTGCGCCTGCACGTGCGCGTCGACGAGCGGGTGGCCGGGTTCGTCGCCCTCGGCCTGGCCCGCGCCGACGGCGTGCCCGCCGCCGTGGTCACGACCTCCGGCACGGCCGTCGCCAACCTCCACCCGGCCGTCCTCGAGGCCGCGCACAGTGGCGTCCCCCTCGTCGTCGTCAGCGCCGACCGCCCCCACGAGCTGCGCCGCACCGGCGCCAGCCAGACCACCGAGCAGGTCGGCATCTTCGCGGCCGCCCCGCGCTGGCAGGCGGACCTGCCGGCGGACACGCCCCCGGCCGCCACCCGCCAGGTGGTCGTCCGGGCACTCGCCGCCGCGACCGGCGCGCGCTCCGGTGACCCCGGCCCGGTGCACCTCAACGTCGCCTTCCGTGACCCGCTCGTGCCGGGCACGGCCTGGCAGCCCGGGGACCCGCCCGCACGGCGGGACGTCGTCGCGGTCCGTGAGTCCGGTGGCACGGTCGACGTGCCCGCGGGTGGGCGCACGGTCGTCGTCGCCGGTGACGGCGCGGGCGCGGAGGCCACGCGTCTCGCCGAGGCCGGGGGCTGGCCGCTGCTCGCGGAGCCGACCTCCGGCGCGCGGACCAGCACCCACGCGGTCGCCGCCTACCGGCTCCTCCTCGCCGAGCTGGGCGAGGAGGTCGAGCACGTCCTCGTCCTTGGGCACCCCACGCTCTCGCGGCCCGTCAGCGCGCTGCTCGCCCGCCCCGGTGTCGACGTCGTCGTCGTCGCCCCGACCGGCGCGGTGTGGCCCGACGTCGCCGGCACCGCCGCCCGGGTCGCGGGTGGTGTGCGCGTCCTTACCGGCGACGACGACGGCGCCTGGTTGGCGCGGTGGCAGCGGGCCGGAGCCGCCGCCGAGGAGGTGCTGGCCGCGCACGACGAGCTGGACGGGCTCAGCGTGGCCCGGACCGTGGCCGAGTCCGCCGCCGCCGCGCACGCGCAGGGCCGGCGCGGGGCCCTTGTCCTCGGCTCGTCGATGACGGTCCGGGACTGGGACCTCGCCGTCCCCGCGCTCCCGGTGGGCCTGCGAGTGGTCGCGAACCGCGGGCTGGCCGGCATCGACGGCACGATCGCCACGGCGACCGGCCTCGCGCTCGCCACCGCCGCCCCGGTCCGGGTGGTCCTCGGCGACCTCACCTTCCTCCACGACGCCGGCGCGCTCCTGCGCGGCACCCTCGAGGAGGAGGTCGACCTCCAGGTGGTCCTCCTCAACGACCGGGGTGGCGCGATCTTCGCGACCCTCGAGCACGGGGCCCCGGAGCGGTCGGCCACCTTCGAGCGGGTCTTCGGCACGCCCCAGGAGGTGGACGTCGCGGCGCTGTGCGCCGGCTACGGCGTGCGGCACACCGCGGTGGCGAGCAGGGCGGAGCTCGCGGACGTGCTGGCCGAGCCGGTCGTCGGGCGCTCCGTCGTCGAGGTGACGCTCGACCGCACGCAGCTGCGCGACCAGCGGGAACGGCTCGCGGAGCGCGTGGGCCGGGCCGTGCGGCGGGAGCTCGGCTAGGCCCCGGCCGCCGCAGGTGCCTGGGGTAGGAAGGTCACCCAGATGTGCTTGGTCGTGCGCGTCGTGTACCAGCCGACCTCCTGGCCGAGCCGCCGGGCGATCTGCAGCCCGAAGCCCCCGGCTCCCGGGGCGCGGCGGCCGGCGAGCACCGGGATGGAGCGCGGGTCGTGGTCGGCCACCTCGAGCAGGTTCCGGGCGCCGTCCGAGCCCAGCGTGACGATCGTCGGCGGGCGGCCGTGCTCGACGGCGTTGGCGGCGAGCTCGGAGGCGACGAGGATCATCCGCTCCGGCACGACCGCCAGGGCGCCGCGCGCGGGCGAGCCGTCACCCCCGATGGCCTCGCGGAGCTCGCGGCGGACCTGCGTGATCTCCTGCGCCGTCGACAGTTTCCATCGGCGCACCGTCACGTACTCCGGGGGCGGGCTGGAGGGGACGAGCCTCTCGTCGGAGTCGGTGCGGTCGTCTCGGTGAGGCATGGCGTCCTTCGTCCAGGGCACGTCGGGGCACGTACGAGCATGCGACAGGCTCGCACCACCGGCGACCGCAGGACCGCGGCCGGCTCAGCTTCCGGTGAGCCGACGGCGGTCGTCGGGCAGCCGGCGCGTGCGGCCGGTGCGGTCCAGGTGCGCGAGGAGCGGGAGGACCACCCGGCGGCTCGTGCCGAGGTGGCCGCGCGCCTCGCTCACCGTGAAGGGCTGGGGGAGCTCGGCCAGCTGCTCGGCGGCGAGAGCGTCGGTGCCCGCCAGGAGGACGACGCCCGGCGCGGGGCACAGGAGGAGCCCGGCCCGCACGGCCGCGCCCTGCACCTTCGGCGTGAGGCCGAGGGCGGGCAGCTCGTCGGCCGCCGGTGCCGCGAAGGGCGCGCCGTCCAGCCGCTCACGGAGCGCTGCGACGGCCGCGCGGACGTCGGCGGGCACGTCGTCGGCGCCCGCCGGCCGCACCCGGCCGGCCTCCACGCGCAGCGGCTCCGCGACGACGGCGGCGGCGAGCTCCGCCGTCGGCAGCCCGAGCCGCTCGGCCAGCGCGGCCAGGGTGAGTGCCGGCTCCAGCGGTGCGGCCGCCGCGTGCTCGGTGACGACCTCGACCGCCGTCCGCGCCGCGGCAGCGGCACGCTCCGCGGAGACGAGCCACCCGCCGGCGGCCACCACCCCCGGCGGCGGCGGGTCGACCGGCACGCCGATCCTCGTGAGCAGCTCGGCGGCGACGACGCCGCGCCGCGTGACCTCGGCAGCGGCGTCCGCCTCGCCGTGCGCGCCCGACAGCGCGTCGGCGCGCAGCCGCGCGGCGCCGCGGCGCTGCAGCGGCGGAGGAGCCGGGTCGAGCACGGTGACGGCCCACAGCCGCCGGGTGCCCGGGTCGCGCAGCAACGCCCGGTCCCCGACCCGGAGGGGCAGCGGCCGCTCGGCGGTGAGGCGGGCGAGCCCCGGGCCGAGGGGCCGGTGATGGACGCTGAGCACCGTCGACCCGAAGTGGAGCAGCGGCCGCTGGGGCGGCTCACCGGTTCCCAGCCGCACCTCGCCGAGCCGCACGTCGAGGACCTCGGTGTGGTGCCAGGCACCGGGGCTGACGAGGGCCTCGCCCCGATCCACGCGTCCGGACACGTTGAGGGCCACCCGCGCGGGACCCTCCACCTCCTCGACGGGCCGTCCCAGGGACTGCACCGCGCGGACGCGGTGCCCGCCCCGGGAGGAGGAGAGCCCGTCCCCGGGCCGCAGCCGCCCGGCGGGCAGCGTGCCGGTGACGACGGTCCCGGCGCCCGGCATCGAGAAGCTGCGGTCCACCCACAGCCGCACCGGCTCGTGGGCCGGCGGGCGGGGCAGGCCGGCGAGCATGGTGGTGAGGGCCTCCCGCAGCTCCGCGACGCCCTCGCCGGTGCGGACGGAGACCGTGACGGCGGGGGCGCCGCGCAGGGACGTCGTCGCGAGCTCGGCCAGGGCGCGCTCGCGGGCGGGGGCCGGGTCGGCGAGGTCGGCGCGCGTGACGGCGAGGACACCGTGCGTCACGCCGAGGGCGTCGAGGGCGGCGAGGTGCTCGGCGGCCTGCGGCATCCACGGGTCGTCCGCGGCGACGACGAGGAGCACGGCGGGCACGGGGCCGAGCCCCGCGAGGGTGGTGCTGATGAAGCGCTCGTGGCCCGGGACGTCGACGAAGGCGACCTCACCGGCGCCGGGCAGGGTGGTCCACGCGTAGCCGAGCTCGATGGACAGGCCGCGCCGCTGCTCCTCCTCCAGCCGGTCCGGCTGGAGGCCGGTGAGCGCCGTGACGAGGGCGGACTTGCCGTGGTCGACGTGGCCCGCCGTCGCGACGACGTGCATCACCCGGCACCCGCGGCGGCGACGGCGCGAACCGCGGCGACGACGTCGTCGTCCTGCTCGGGCGGGACCGCGAGGAGGTCGAGGAGCAGGCGGCCGCGGTGGGCGCGGCCGAGGACCGGCATCGGGCCGGTGCGCAGCGGCTGCGCCCAGGCGGCGTCGACGGCGACGGCGGCGCTGGCGAGCTCGACGCCGGGCGCGCCGCCCCCGCCGACGGCCGCGACGCTCGGCACGGCGTCCGCAGCGATATGCGGCCCCAGCGCCGCCGCGATCCGGCGCGCGCGTTCGAGGAGCGTCGCGGGGTTCGCGTCCAGCCCGGCCGGCACGGGCGGGACCGGGCCGCTCAGGGTGGCCTCGAGCGCGGCGAGGGTGAGCTTGTCGACCCGCAGCGCGCGGGCAAAGGGGTGACGCCGCAGCCCCTCGACCACCGCCGCCTCGCCGAGCAGCAGCCCGCACTGCGGGCCACCGAGCAGCTTGTCGCCGGACGCCGTGACGAGCGTGGCCCCGGCCCGCAGCGTGGCCGACGCCGAGGGCTCCCGCGGCAGCCGGGGGTGCGGCGCGAGGAGGCCCGAGCCGATGTCCGCGACGACCGGCACCGGCAGCGTCGCCAGCTGCTCGACGGGCACGCTCGAGGTGAAGCCGGTGACCGCGAAGTTCGAGGGGTGCACCTTGAGGACGAAGGCGACGTCCCCGCCGTCGACGGCGGCCGCGTAGTCCTCCAGCCGCACCCGGTTCGTCGTGCCGACCTCGCGCAGCCGCGCGCCCACCGACTCGAGGAGCTCGGGGATGCGGAAGCCGTCCCCGATCTCGACGAGCTCCCCGCGCGCGACGACGACCTCCCGCCCCGCCGCGAGGGCGAGCGTGACGAGGGCGAGCGCGGCGGCCCCGTTGTTGACGACGTGGACCGCCCCGGCGTCGGGCACCGCCCCGGCCAGTGCCTCCAGCGCCCCGCGCCCGCGCCGGCCGCGGCGCCCGGTCGCGAGGTCGAGCTCGACGTCGGTCGTGCCCGCCGCCACCGTCAGCGCCTCGACGGCCGCCGCGGACAGCGGCGCCCGGCCGAGGTTCGTGTGGACGAGCACCCCGGTCGCGTTGACGACCGGACGCACCGTCGTCGCCGTCGTCGGGAGCAGGTCCAGGGCAAGGGCGACGACGTCACCCGGCTCCGCGCGTCCTTGCCGGCACTCCTCGATGGCCGTGCGCACCGCGTCCTTGACGAGCGCGGGGCCCAGCCGCTCGGCGGCGGCGGCGAGGGTGGGATCGGCCAGGACGGCGTCGGTGCGCGGCGTCGCGCGCCGGGGATCGGGCACCACGGAGCTCCCTGGGTCGGTGGCGGAGGCGGACGGGAATCGAACCCGCCTGGCCGAGGTCCTCGACCACAACGGCTTTGAAGACCGCGCCCGTCACCAGACGAGGTACGCCTCCGCGGAGCAGCCTAGCCAGGCCGGGGCGCGAGCGCAGGTGATCGCCCGGGAAGCGGCCTAGGGTGGCCCGAGTGACGACTGCCACGTACCCCGAGCTCCGCCTCACCCAGCACGCCTCAGGGGGAGGGTGCGCCTGCAAGGTCCCGCCGGGGGAGCTCGAACGGGTTCTCGGCGGCCTGCCCACGAGCACGCACCCCGACCTCGTCGTCGGCATCGAGAACGGCGACGACGCCGCGGTGGTCCGCATCGACGGCACCCGGGCCGTCATCGCGACGGCGGACTTCTTCACCCCCGTCGTCGACGACCCCTACGACTTCGGCCGCATCGCCGCGACCAACGCGCTGTCCGACGTCTACGCGATGGGCGGCACGCCGGTCGTCGCGGTCAACCTCCTCGCGTGGCCCCGCGACCGCATCCCCTTCGACGTCGCCGCGGAGGTGCTGCGCGGGGGAGCGGCGGTGTGCGAGGCGGCCGGCACCGTGCTCGGTGGCGGCCACAGCGTCGACGACCCCGAGCCCAAGTACGGCCAGGCGGTCACCGGCATCGCCGACGCCGACCGTCTCCTGCGCAACGACGCCGGCCGCGCCGGCCTGCCCCTCACGCTCACCAAGCCGATCGGCCTGGGCGTCCTCAACAACCGGCACAAGGCCACCGGAGAGCGTTTCGAGGAGGCGATCGCCGTCATGACCACGCTCAACCGGGACGCCTCCCTGGCGGCGCTCGCGGCCGGTGTCCAGGCCGCCACCGACGTCACCGGCTTCGGCCTCCTTGGGCACCTGTACAAGCTCGCGCGGGCGAGCGGCGTGAGCGCCGTCGTCGACTCCGCGGCGGTCCCCTACGTCACGGGCGCCCGGGAGTCCTTCGCCGCCGGCTACGTGCCCGGCGGCAGCCGCCGGAACCTCGAGTGGGTCCGTCCCCACCTGCGCGCGGACGTCGACGACGACGAGCTCGTCCTCCTCGCCGACGCGCAGACCTCCGGGGGGCTGCTCGTCGTCGGGGAGCTGCCCGGGCACCCCGTCATCGGGGAGCTCGTCCCCGCCGAGGAGTGGACCGTGCGGGTGCGCTGAGCCGTTCCCGTGCGCACGTCGGAGGTGCGCGCTACGGTGACCGGGAGCACACGAAGGGGGCGATGATGGCGGCATTCCTCGGCTGGCCGGTGCTGCGGCAGCTGACCGGCACGGACGTGCTGGGCCGGGGCAAGGCCGCGCGGTCCCGCAAGACCGACCAGATCAGGCCGCGCACCGCCACCGCCGACCGCGTCGCCCGCAGCGTCTGCCCCTACTGCGCCGTCGGCTGCGGGCAGCGGGTCTTCGTCAAGGACGAGAAGGTCATCCAGATCGAGGGGGACCCGGACAGCCCGATCTCCCGCGGCCGGCTGTGCCCCAAGGGCTCGGCGAGCAAGAGCCTGGTCACCAGCCCGGACCGCCTGGAGACGGTCCGCTACCGGCGCCCCCACGGCACCGAGTGGGAGGACCTCGACCTCGACACGGCGATGGAGATGATCGCCGACCGCGTCCTCGCCACCCGCGCCGCCACCTGGCAGCAGACCGACGCCGAGGGGCGTCACCTGCGCCGCACCATGGGCATCGCTGGCCTCGGCGGCGCCACGCTGGACAACGAGGAGAACTACCTCATCAAGAAGCTCTTCACCGCGATGGGCGCGGTACAGATCGAGAACCAGGCCCGTATTTGACACTCCGCCACGGTCCCCGGTCTGGGGACCAGCTTCGGCCGGGGCGGTGCGACCGGTTTCCAGCAGGACCTCGCGAACGCGGACTGCATCATCATCCAGGGCTCGAACATGGCCGAGGCCCACCCGGTGGGGTTCCAGTGGGTGATGGAGGCCAAGCGGCGCGGCGCCAAGGTCATCCACATCGACCCCCGGTTCACGCGGACGAGCGCGCTCGCGGACACCTTCGTGCCGATCCGGGTGGGCACGGACATCGTGTTCCTCGGCGCGATCATCAGCTACGTCCTGCAGCACGAGCTCGACTTCCGCGAGTACGTCCTCGCGTACACGAACGCGGCGTCGATCCTCTCCGAGGACTACCTCGACACCGAGGACCTCGACGGCCTGTTCTCCGGCTTCGACCCCGAGACCCGCACCTACGACACCTCGACCTGGCAGTACGCCGGCGCGGAGGGCGCTGGTGAGGACGAGGACGAGGTCGCCGAGAACAGGGCCACGGCCTCGGGACTCCAGCACGAGTCGCACGGCATGCCGGTGGGCGAGGAACCCGAGCGTGACGAGACCCTGCGCCACCCGCGCACGGTCTACCAGGTGCTCAAGCGGCACTTCTCCCGCTACACCCCCGAGCTCGTCGCAGAGACGTGTGGCATCTCCCCGGAGCAGTTCCACGAGGTCGCCGAGGCGTGGGTCGCGGCGTCCGGACGGGAGCGGACCACCGCGCTCGTCTACAGCGTGGGCTGGACCCAGCACAGCGTCGGCGCCCAGTACATCCGAACCGGTTCCATCCTCCAGCTGCTGCTGGGAAACATGGGCCGCCCGGGCGGCGGGATCATGGCGCTGCGCGGCCACGCGAGCATCCAGGGCTCCACCGACATCCCCACCCTGTTCAACCTGCTCCCGGGCTACCTCGAGATGCCCAACGCCGCCTCCCACCCGGACTACGCCAGCTGGGTGGAGAGCATGTCGATGCCGGGTGCCAAGGGCTTCTGGGGCAACGCCTCCGGGTACGCCGCGAGCCTGCTCAAGGCGTACTGGGGGGAGCACGCCACCGCGGAGAACGACTTCGCCTACGACTACATGCCCCGGATCAGCGGTGACCACGGCACCTACCGCACCGTGCTGGACATGATCGAGGGCTCGGTCAAGGGCTACTTCCTCCTCGGCCAGAACCCGGCGGTCGGCTCCGCGCACGGCAAGGCCCAGCGGCTGGGCATGGCGAACCTCGAGTGGCTCGTCGTGCGTGACCTGTACGAGATCGAGAGCGCGAGCTTCTGGAAGGACTCCCCGGAGATCGAGACCGGCGAGATCGTCACCGAGGAGTGCGGCACCGAGGTCTTCCTCCTGCCCGCCGCCTCCCACGTGGAGAAGGAGGGCAGCTTCACTCAGACCCAGCGCATGCTCCAGTGGCGGGAGAAGGCGGTCGAGCCCACCGGGGACCGCCGCTCGGAGCTGTGGTTCTTCTACCACCTGGGCCGCATCATGCGAGAGCGTCTGGCACAGGGGAACCTCGAGCGCGACCGTCCGCTCCTCGACCTCGCCTGGGACTACCCGGTGCACGGCGAGCACGACGAACCCAGCGCCGAGGCGGTGCTCAAGGAGATCAACGGCTACGAGGTCGCCACCGGCCGCCCGCTGTCGAGCTTCACCGAGCTGCGCGGCGACGGCACCACCGTGGGCGGCTGCTGGATCTACACCGGTGTCTTCGCCGACGGCGTCAACCAGGCTGCCCGGCGCAAGCCCGGCCGCGACCAGGACTGGGTGGCCCTGGAGTGGGGCTGGGTGTGGCCGGCCAACCGCCGGATCCTCTACAACCGCGCCTCCGCCGACCCCGAGGGCCGGCCGTGGAGCGAACGCAAGGCTTACGTGTGGTGGGACGAGGAGAAGGGGGAGTGGACGGGCCACGACATCCCCGACTTCGAGCGGACCAAGCCGCCCACCTACCGCCACGAGCCCGGGGCCACCGGCGTCGAGGCGATCGATGGCACCGATGCCTTCATCATGCAGGGCGACGGCCGCGGCGCACTCTTCGTCCCCTCGGGGCTCGTCGACGGCCCGCTGCCCACCCACTACGAGCCGGTCGAGTCGCCCTTCCGCAACTCGCTGTACGGCCAGCAGGCCAACCCCACCCGCATCGAGTACCGCGAGCCGATCAACCCGATGAACCCCAGCCCGCCCGGCAGCGGAAGTGAGGTGTTCCCGATCGTCTTCACCACGAGCCGGCTCACCGAGCACCACACCGCGGGCGGGATGAGCCGCACCCTGGCGTACCTCGCCGAGCTCCAGCCGGAGATGTTCATCGAGGTGTCCCCGGTGCTGGCCGAGGAGCGCGGGCTGGAGCACCTGGGCTGGTGCCACGTCGTCACCGCACGCGCCGCCGTCGAGGGGCGCGTCGTCGTCACCGACCGGCTGCGTCCCCTGCGGGTGGCGGGCCGCACCGTCCACCAGGTCTGGCTGCCCTACCACTGGGGCAGCCGGGGCCTGGTGACGGGTGACGCCGCCAACGACCTCTTCGGCATCAGCCTGGACCCCAACGTCCTCATCCAGGAGACGAAGGCGGGCACCTGTGACGTGCTGCCCGGACGCCGTCCTCGCGGCCCCGCGCTCCTCGAGATGCTCGCGGGCTACCGGTCCCGCGCCGGCACGGACGTCGAGCGGCCGATCGTCACGGCCGACCCCCGGGCCGTCGTGCGGTCCGACGTCTCCACGGACACCCCAGCCGGACCAGCCGAAGGGAGCCCATGATGGCGAACAGCCTGTTCGGGCCGGTCAACCCGGCGCTCGACGCCGGCTACGAGGACCCGCCGCCGCGCAAGGGCTTCTTCACCGACACGAGCGTGTGCATCGGCTGCAAGGCCTGCGAGGTCGCGTGCAAGGAGTGGAACCTCGTGCCGGGCGGGGAGGACCTCGACCTTCTCGGCCAGTCCTTCGACAACACCGGCTCCCTCGGCGCCAACACCTGGCGCCATGTCGCCTTCATCGAGCAGCAGCGGCCCACCGTCAACCTCGGCATGCCCGGCAGCGGCCCGCCCGCCCCCACCGGGGGCCAGGGCACGAGCATGCCGCCCGGCACCGTCGCCTCCGCCCCGCAGACCGACACGGGCGGCCCCGACGGCTCCGGTCCCCAGATGGCGGACGAGGAGGGGGCGCAGGCCGACTTCCGGTGGCTCATGTCCTCCAACGTGTGCAAGCACTGCACGCACGCCGGGTGCCTGGACGTGTGCCCCACCGGTGCCCTGTTCCGCACCGAGTTCGGCACCGTCGTCGTCCAGGACGACGTGTGCAACGGCTGCGGCTACTGCGTGCCGGCCTGCCCCTACGGGGTCATCGAGCGGCGCCGCGGCCCGGCCGGGGCGCTCAACGTCGGCATCGCCCAGAAGTGCACCCTCTGCTACGACCGCCTCGGGGACGGCCTCCAGCCCGCCTGCGCGCAGGCCTGCCCCACCCAGTCCATCCAGTACGGCGACGTCGACGAGCTGCGCGAGCGTGCCGAGCGGCGTCGCGCGGAGCTCCACGAGCAGGGCGTGGCCGAGGCCCGCCTCTACGGCCACGACCCGAACGACGGCGTCGGCGGCACCGGTGCCTTCTTCCTCCTCCTCGACGAGCCGGAGGTCTACGGCCTGCCGCCCGACCCCGTCGTCCCCACCCGCGACCTGCCGCAGATGTTCAACCGCGCCACCGCCGCCGCCGGGGCGCTGCTCGCCGGTGCAGCGCTCGCCTTCCTGGGGAAGCGATGACGGCGACGCATGTCGGTGGGCGCCGTCCCCGCACCCGCCGGGACCGCTCCGAGCAGCAGCCGGTGCCGGAGGCCGAGTTCACCTCCTACTACGGACGCCAGGTGGTCAAGCCCGCGCCGTGGGACGTGCGCATCCCGCTGTACATGTTCGCGGGCGGGGTCGCGGCCGGGTCCTCGCTCCTCGCCGCGGGCGCCCAGCTCACCGGGCGTCCGGCGCTGCGGCGGGCGGGGCGCCTCAGCGCCGCGGGCGCGCTCGGCGTCAGCCTCGGCGCGCTGGTGAGCGACCTCGGGCGTCCCGAGCGCTTCCTCAACATGCTGCGCACGGTCAAGCTCACCTCGCCGATGTCCGTGGGGACGTGGCTGCTGAGCATCTACGGCGCTCCCGCAGGTGTCGCCGCCCTCGATGAGATCGCACGCGTCGCCGGGCTCGACGGCGGTCCGTCGCGCCTGCTGCGCACCGTCTCCGGTCCCACGGGCGTGCTCGCGGCGCTCACGGCCCCGCCGGTGGCCGCGTACACCGCCGTGCTCCTGTCCGACACCTCCACTCCCACGTGGAAGGCCGGGTACCGGGAGCTGCCGTTCGTCTTCTGCGCGTCGGCAGCGGCCGCGTCCGGTGGCGTGGCCATGGTCGCGACGCCCGTGGCCCAGGCGGGCCCCGCACGGCGGTTGGCGGCGGCGGGCGCCGTCGTCGAGCTCGTCGCCGAGCAGGTGATGGAGCGCTCGATGGGGCTCATGGCCGAGCCGCTCCACAGCGGGACCGGAGGGCGCTACATGCGGGCCGCCAAGGCGTTCACGGCGGCGGGCGCCGTCGGCACGCTGCTCGGCGGGCGGCGCCGGTGGGCTGCGGTCCTCAGCGGCGCGGCGCTCGCGGCCGGGTCCTTCTGCACCCGGATGGGCATCTTCGAGGCCGGCCAGGCCTCCGCGCGCGACCCGAAGTACACCGTGGTGCCCCAGCGCGAGCGTGTGGAGCGTGGTGAGGAGGTGCGGTTCACACCGCGAGGGCAGGAAAGCACGTGAGCGACGCCGTCGCACGCGCGGTCACGATGCGTCGCACGTCTTCCTCATCACCAGGCGCCAGGAAGGGCGAGCCGTGATCGGAAAGGGCGTCCCAAGCTGAAAAGAGGGTGCGGGCACGGGCGCGGCGGGACAGGTCGGCGGCGACCGCTCAGGACACGATGCGCTCGCGGCCGACGTAGACGTTGGCGGAGTCGCCGCGGCTGAAGCCCACCAGCGTCATCCCCACCCCGGCCGCGAGCTCCACCGACATCGCCGAGGGCGCGCTGACCGCGGACAGCACGGCGATGCCGGCCATGTGGGCCTTCTGGACGAGCTCGAAGGACGCCCGGCCGGAGACCTGGAGCACGCAGCGGCGCAGCGGCAGGCCACGCTCGCGCAGCGCCCAGCCCACGACCTTGTCGACGGCGTTGTGCCGGCCCACGTCCTCGCGCAGGCACAGCAGCTCCGCCCGCCCGTCGTCGGCGACGGCGAAGAGCCCGGCCGCGTGAACCCCGCCCGTCTCGGCGAAGAGCCGCTGCCCGGTCCGGAGGCGGTCGGTCATGGCGAGCAGCTCGGCGAGAGGCACGCGGACGTCGTCGGCGACGGGGAAGCGGGAGGCGCGGGTGACGGCGTCCATCGACGACGTACCGCAGATGCCGCACGCGCTGGAGGTGTAGACGTGGCGCTCGTGGGAGGTGCCTGGCGGTGCGACACCCGGGGACAGGTGGACGTCGACGATGTTGTAACTGCGGGTGCCGTCCGAATCGACCCCCGGTCCGTAGGCGACGCCGGACACCTGCTCCGCGTCCCACACCACCCCCTCGGAGACGAGGAAGCCCAGCGCGAGGTCGAAGTCGTCGCCCGGGGTGCGCATGGTGACGGTCCACGCGGTGCCGTCCACGCGCAGCTCCATCGGCTCCTCACCGGCGAGGACGTCGCTGCGTGGGCGGCTGGTGCCGTCGACGGAGAGCCGCTCGACGCGGTGCCGCCTGGTCCGTCGCACCCGTCCTCCTCGCCCGGTCGTCCGGCCTCGATCGTATCCGCGGCGTGCGCGCGGCGCCCTACCCAGGAAGCTCCCAGGGAGCACCCAGAGCCGGACAAGGTCCGGGGTGTTCCCTAGGGATACAGGCAGACCCAGGAGGACCACCATGACCCACTTCGGCAGCACCGGCGACGCGCGACGCGACGCCTACATCGCCCGCGACGAGCGGGCCGCCCGCGAGCAGGCGGAGGTCGACGCCATGCTCCTGGGCGCTCCCAGCCTCCCCGCCCCCGACCCCGTGACCCGCGTGCCCTCGGTCGACGAGCTCGCCGAGCGCCGCGCGAGCCGCGTGCTCCCGCACGGCCGCCGCCGCGGCTGGGCCGCCCTCGGTGGCACCGCCGCGACCGCCGCGCTCCTCGCGAGCCTCGGCACGGCCACCGTCACCGGTGCCTTCGACTCACCTGCGCTCGACACCCCGACGGCGGCGGCGCCCACGCAGGTCGTCCCCGCCAGCTCGACGTCGGCCACCCCGGACTGGCAGGCGGTCACCGCCGCCGTGCGCGAGTCGGTCGTCGCCATCGACGTCACGACCGCGTCCGGGCAGGGCCAGGGCTCCGGCGTCGTCATCGACGACGAGGGGCACGTCCTCACCAACAGCCACGTCGTCGACGGCGCTCGCGAGCTCACCGTCTCCCTCGCCGACGGCCGCCTCTACGAGGCCGCGCTCGTGGGCCAGGACGAGACGACCGACCTCGCCGTCGTCCGGCTCGTCGACCCGCCGGCCGACCTCTCCCCGGCCACGCTCGGCAGCTCCGCCGACCTTGCCGTCGGCCAGGGCGTCCTCGCGGTCGGCAACCCGCTCGGGCTGGACTCGACGGCGACCACCGGCATCATCTCCGCCCTCGACCGCCCGGTCGTCACGCAGAGCCGCACCCAGTCGGTCGTGACGAACGCGATCCAGATCGACGCCGCGGTCAACCCCGGCAACTCCGGCGGCCCGCTCTTCGACGCGAGGGGGCAGGTCATCGGCATCAACAGCTCGATCGCCACGCTCTCCGGTGGCGGCGGTCAGTCCGGCAGCATCGGGCTCGGCTTCGCGATCCCGGTTGACCAGGCCGCCGACGTCGCCCAGCAGCTCGTCGAGGACGGCAGCGTCGAGCACGCCTTCCTCGGCGTCGGGCTCACCGACACGACGGTCGAGGCTGACGGCGTCACCCGCGCCGGCGCTCGGGTCGAGCAGGTCGAGCAGGGTTCGCCCGCGGCCGAGGCGGGCCTGCAGCGCGGCGACGTCGTCACCGCGATCGACGACCGCGCCGTCGACGGCTCCGCCGCCCTCACCGGCTACGTCCGCCAGTACTCCTCCGGCGACGAGGCGACCATCGACGTCGTCCGCGACGGCAAGCTCACCCGGGTCGACGTCACCCTGGCAACAAGGCAAACCCCCACCCCCTAACCC
>NZ_JAMBNZ010000029.1 GCF_023715365.1 Georgenia satyanarayanai | reverse complement strand
GAAACGCCCGGTCCCATTCCGAACCCGGAAGCTAAGCCCCTCAGCGCCGATGGTACTGCGTGGGAGACTACGTGGGAGAGTAGGACACCGCCGAACACCCATTCCCGTAAGGGCCGCACCTCAGGTGTGGCCCTTACGTGTTTCACCACCCAACACTCACCCACGCACCACCATCAACGCCGCCCCAAAGTGAGAGCGAACGGATCGTCGGCGGACGGGTGCGGTGGGGCGCCCTCATCGGGCACAGCCGAGCGCCTCGGAAGATCTGTGCTCGAGCGATCCTCCGCGGGCGCCCCTTCCGACAGAGCTCGAGTCGCCTCGTCCCGCTGTGGCGCCCGCGTCCGGGCCACGCGCGTCGTTCGGGCCAACGTGGGTCACCGGGGCATCGCCGCGCTCGAGCCGCCCGGGCGCCGTCTCCGTGGCTTGCGCAGCCGACGATGTGGTCACCGATGACGGACGTCACCTGGAGTGGGCGTCCCCTGACTCGACCCAAGCCCGGATGCGAGGGGGACAACGAGCCGGCGATTGTTCACAGGCGCCCACCGCCGGTGCCTCCTGTGCACCCGACACCCGTCGGTGCCTACCTTGCTCCGGAGGCTGTGTCCATCCTCGGCATCTCTGCGCGCCGGCGATCACGGGCGAAGCGGTCTGAGGCCCCCGGTGTGCCGCAGCAGTACGGGTCGACCGCAGGCTCGGGAGCAGCGTTGGCGGGGCCGCACCCTCAGTGCCTGCGCACGACGCGGGAGACGGGCTGTTGACGATCCCGCCACCCTCGACTCGTGTCTCGGTGCCGGCCATGACGGTCGCGGATCGCAGCGCGTCCGAGAGGGCGGCTGGCCTGTCGGCGGCTTGAGCCTTGGTCATCCGCAAGCGTACGGCGGAGTGGGGGGAGTACCCGCACTCGGATCGCGACGTGGAGCCGTGCCGCACCTCTGACCGCGGAACCCTACACCGCTGGCGCTGCGGCGACGGGCGGCCCCCGTCGGGCTGCGGGCGAGCAACAATCCGAGTACGCGACGCCGGCCGTGCCTACCCGCCTCCCGAGGGAAGGGGAAGCCGCCTCGGATATGGGGCACGCGTTGCGCTACGGGTAGGGCCCGAATCAACTCTGCACCACAGGGTCCGCCGGCGAACGGTCTGACTACGGCTGGCGGGCTGACCGGACGGATCCCGGATGCGATCGATGGCCCGGTCGATCCCCTCCTCGCCCAGCGGGCCGTGCACGTGACCGTCGGCGTCCGGTGCGATGACGGTCAGGACATCAACCTGGGCGGTGCCCGACACGGATCGTCAGCGATGCTCGTGCGCCCGCTCGAGCTTTGGCGCTCCGCATGGAGCCGGTACCTGCATGACGCTCCGCGTGGAGCCGGTACTTGCCCTTGCGCTGTGTACGACAGGCGCCGTGGTCGGCGGCGAGGCGCAGCTGCTCTGCGCCGACACCGACGGCCCTCCCCGGGCGGCCCGGACGACGATGGGGTCGCACGGGAGGACGTCCCTGGGGCCACCGCCCGAGTCAGTGCGCCACGCCGGTACACGTGCAGGGCACGACAACGCCCAGCGACTCGAGGGCAACTCGTGTGAACGACGGCACAGCGGCGTAGTACCAGTTCTGGTGCCGTCCAGACGTCGGGACAACGAGTAAAACTGCAGGTCAGAGCGTGATCAAGTGCCCCAGGGGGATGCTCCGCCCGCGGTTTGACGGTTGGCCCGCCGGCCACGTAGTGTTTCACTTCGTTGCCCCCGAGGGAGGCACGGACGCCCGGCCGCGAGGCTGGCGGCCGGTCCCGGGGATGGCGAGTCCACATCGAAGAGAGCGACCTCGTGTCGTACCCGCTGGTGTGAACGTCGGAGGGTCCTGAGCCTGGAAGCGCGAGTTGACAGGGTGGGATCGTCCGGGTAACTTTAAGAAGTTGCCCCGGTCCGGATCGCGCCGTAGCGCGCGGGTCTGGCGGTGTGTGTCTGTTTCTTGAGAACTCAACAGTGTGCCAAGTTTTTGATGCCAATATGGTCCTGGCGTCGGCTGGTTTGTTCATCGTCTGGTGGATGGGTTGGTTGGTGTCTGGGGTCG
>NZ_JAMBNZ010000028.1 GCF_023715365.1 Georgenia satyanarayanai | reverse complement strand
CTGTCAAGGGACAGCGGGACCTCCCCGTGGGCGGACAGGAGACCTCCCTGTAGGCGGACAGTTCATCTCCCTGTCCGCGGACGGCTGATCTCCCTGTAGTCGTCAGTTCAAGGGGACCACCCCGCGTCCGGCGGTGGCCTCGGCGAGGCGCAGTGAGGTGCCCTCGGTGATGATGACGTGGGCGTGGTGCAGGAGGCGGTCGACGGCCGCGGTGGCCAGGGTCTTGGGCATGATGGTGTCGAACCCGGCGGGGTGGATGTTGCTCGTTACCGCGAGGCTGCGGCGTTCGTAGGTGGCGTCGACGAGGCGGTAGAAGGCCTCGGCGGCGGCCTGCCCACTGGGGAGCATGCCGATGTCATCGACGACGATGAGCTCGGCGCGGGTGATGCGGGCGATGACCTTGCTGGTCGAGCCGTCGACCTGGGCTCTGCCGATTGCGGCGGTGAGGGATTCGAGGGTGAACCAGGAGACGCGCATGCCGGCGTCGATGACCTTGTGGGCCAGGGCCTCGACGAAGTGCGTCTTGCCTGTGCCGGAGGGTCCGGAGATGGCGAGGTTCTCGGCGCGGTGGACCCACTCCAAGGCCGCGAGGGCGGACTGGGTGGGGACCGGGATGCTGCTGTCGTGCTCGCGCCAGGACTCGAACGTCTTGCCGGCGGGTAGCCCGGCGGTCTTGCGGCGCATGGCCCGGGTGGCCTCGTCGCGTCCGCGGGCCTCCTCGGCGAGCAGGACGCGCAGCACCTCGGTGGGGTCCCAGCGCTGGGCCTTGGCCGTGGCCAGGACCTCGGGGGCGGCTGCGCGCAGGTAGGGCATGCGCATGCGCTTGAGCACCGCGGTGAGGTCCTGCGGCAGCGGCGGCGCCGACGCGGCGATCGTGGTGGTGGTCATCGGGTCATCTCCTTGCTGGTCGTGAAGTTCGCCCAGGCGGCGGTACCGGGCTGAGCCGAGTGGGTCTCATCGACGACGACGAGGTCGCCGGTAGGGGCGGCGGTTGCCTGGTGGGCGACGATCGCGGTGAGGTCTTCCTCGCCGAAGCGGCCGGCCTGGGCCGCTGCGGCCAGGGCCGTCTCGACGGCAACGGAGCCGACCAGTGCGGCGAGCTCCAGGGCGGCGGCCATCTTGGCGCGGATGCGGGTCGCCCCGGCGGCTGAGGCCGCGATCAGCCAGTCGTGGGCGCCCTGGCCGAGGTCGAGGAAGTCGCGCTCGGCGGCGCTGCGAGCCCGTGGCTGGGGCGGGCGGGGAGCACCGGTGGGGTCCTGGGGATGGTCGGGGTAGTGGGCCAGATCGATCCGCGGAGTGCCCGGAGTGGAGAGTCGGTGACGGGCAACCTCGACCAGTCCGCAGCGCTCACCGGTCCAGTCCGGTCGGCGGGGCAGGGCGTCGAGATCGGCGACGAGGACGAGCTCGGTCCCCGCGACCCTGGCCCAGACCTCGGCCCCGACCAGGCCGGGCGGCGTGGAGTAGCGCACCGAGCCGTAGCGCACCGTCTGGTCGGTGTTCACCGTCCTGGTCTGACCCAACGCGAGGGTGTGCGGGGCCGCGGGCAGCACGTGCAGCCGCCGGCGCTCGTCCATCAGGGCTTCGGCCGGGATGCGCGCGGACTCGCGGTGGACGCGGCCGTTGACCTTGGCGCAGAACTCCTCGCAAGCGGCCTCCAGCTCGGCGAACGAGGCGTACTGGGCGCGCAGGTTGGCCTCGGTGGGCACCACGTCGGCCTTCGCCAGACGGACGGTGGACTCGGTGCCGCCCTTGGACTCAGGGTCGAAGGGGACACAGGTGTGGACCTGGGTGCCGTAGTGCCGCCCCGCCGCCACGATCTGCGGGTGGCGCACCGCCACTCCGGCGACGTGATCGATACTCACCGTCCTAGCGTTGTCGGTCAACACGTAGGCCGGCACCCCACCGATCCGCCGCAGCGTGGCGTCCAGGCAGGCGATCAGCGTCGGCAGGGTCTGGTCCCACACCGGGATCACCACCCGGAACCTCGACCAGGCCAGCCACGCGCAGAACAGCAGCGTGCGCCGCAGCGTCCCGTCCGCCCCGGGCACCTTCGGTCCCTCACCCCAGTCGAACTGCAGCCACAGGCCCGGCTCGGTGATCCACGGCCGGTAGGTGCGCCGGTTCCCTGCCCGCCACGCCGCCTTCGCCTCTGCGACGGCTCGACGGGTGGTGCGCTCGGTGCCGGTAAAGCCCATCGCCACCAGGCGCTCGTGGATGACGTCGGCGCGGACCTTGCCCGCGCTGCGCTCCACCCACTCCTCGATCTTCGGCAGGTGCTGGTCGATGATCCGCGGACGCCGCGACGCCCCTGTCACCGGACGGCCCTGGTCGCGGGCTGCGGCGTAGCGGCGCACCGTCTTCGGGTCGACCCCGGCCAGCTGCGCCGCCGAGTGCGCACTGCCCGTGGCGTCATACGCCTCAAGAATCTCCATGATCTCCCTGTCACACTTCTTCATGCGTCCCTCCGGTGGAACTTGCTCAAGGTGGTCGAAGACCTCGAGCAAACCCCGGAGGGACGCCCACGACGGGACCGACACGG
>NZ_JAMBNZ010000027.1 GCF_023715365.1 Georgenia satyanarayanai | reverse complement strand
GCGGTCACCGTGATGGTCCTTTCGAGGCGGTTGTGAGAGATCACTCGAAGGATCGCGCGGTGACCGCCTACGTCTACAACGACACGCTCACCGTGCTACCGATACACCACTCTGCTGGACTCCACTCGATGGCCTTCCGGACTTGCGGCTCTCGCTTCCGTACTCTCAGTGCAAGGTGGTCGAGTGGCGGACGTAGCTGCCGCGCTGAACACCAGCGTGTTCGTCAGGACGCGTAGCATCGTGGCAACCTTGGTTTCGACGCTGACGGGCCTGTGACCGAGGGTTGGGCAAGACGGTGGCGACTTGAGACGCGAGGCTTAGCCACCATCGGGCACAGGAAGGCAATAGTGAGACCGACTTCGACCCCAGCAGCCGCCCGTCAGAGGTCGGCCGGAAGTGAGCGGCGGCACCTGATCGGGCCCCCACGGCTTCCTATTGTTGTGTCCGGATTGTGTACGGGGTTGTTCGCCACGATCGCCGTCTCAGTAACGGCAATTGATCCGCAGCTCCCCTATACCGGTTACGCCGGAAACATGGCATTCCTCGGCGTGGTGCTCTGGATGCTGGTCAGCGTAGTGACCATGCGAATATCCGTGGACCACACGACGATGGTCATCATCAACGGGATTTCGGTCGTCAAGTTTCGGCGAGACGACATACTCGACGTCTCAAGCCATAACGGCATCACTATCGATACGCGGTCAGGCTATCGCTGCACTTCCGGGGCGTACGGTTCTTCGAACTTCCAGGGTTTCCGACCGAGCGCTCGTTACGAGCGAATCGCGAGCAAGATCCGCACCTGGGCGAGCTTAAGCGGCGCGGGACGAGACGACGTGGCAGTGCGCCAAATTGCCGGCGCAGCGCACCACAAGAGACAGCCTTCGCGTCGTGCAGTTTCGAGACCGCCGTGGCGGCCGCGAAGGATGCTCACAGTAGGCCTCCCTGTCTCCTTGCTGATGACACAACTACTCGGTCTCGTTCTGTGGGCGGCATCGGAGCGGCTCTACACCCTCCTGGGACACGTGGGATTCTGACCCGTTCTTTGAGCCGCGTCACGATCGCAGAGTCGCCGGGGTCCTCATGCGCCGGGTTGAGAGCTCCATCGGAGCCGGGCGGGGCTCAGCGGTTAGTAGTCCGCCCTCGCCGCGGCGGCGGTCGAACCAGATGATCAGTCCTGCAAGCCGAACCGGCCGCGGGTCACGGCCGGGCTCGCCGTCCTCCTCGACGTGGAGCTCAGCCTCGTCCCGCAGGGGATCCTGTTCGGGGACGAGCCCATCGGGGCGCTCGACTCCACGCAGCGACCGAGATCATGGGCATCCGCGGCTATAGCAGGAACGCGCGCCGGGCTGACGAATGCCTGGTTGTCCGTGGTGAGGTAGGGCAGCCGCACCGCGTAGTGAGACCGGGTGCCGGATAGGGCGGTGAGAAGCAGGCCGTGCGTCGCCTCTGTGCAGCCACATGTAGATCAGGCATGCCACGAGGGTGACCGCGACGACCACGCCGGTCTTCCAGCCGCTCCGCACCGGCAGGCCGAGCACTCCCACCGGAGCGGTGTGACGCTCCTGGGCGCCACCCCAGCCCTCCTGTCTGCGCTCCTATGGGTGAGGGCTGGCGGTCAGGTGAGCTGGAGGGTGGTCAGGCAGGTGGCGCCCTCGTCGGTGGTGGCGAAGTTCGTGGCGCCGGTCAGCCCGTCGACGTTGACCTCGATGGTGCCCTGGACGTCGCGGGGTAGCCAGAGTCCGACGAAGCCGTTGTCGAAGGTGGTCATCTCCTCCTCGAGGAGCACCTCACCGTCGTTGTTGACGACCCGGACGTCGAGGTCCTGGTCGGTGAGCTCGCCCTGGCAGGTGGTCAGGCTGTGGTAGAAGCACTCGTGCGTCTGGTCGACGTAGGGGGCCACGGACAGGTAGAAGCGGTCCTGCGGCATGGCGACGGCCAGCTCCTGCTGCCCGTCGGAGAAGACCAGCTCGTCGGGGCGGATGGAGGCCATGAGGTCGGTGGGCCGGTCGGCGCCGCCGAGCCGGTCGAGGTGGTCGATGATCTCCTCGACCTCCATGCCTGCCAGGCCGTGGGCGTCGAGGAACTGCGCCTGCGCCCCGGTGGCCGCCGGCACGTCGGTGTCGGTGGGGGTGTCCGTGGAGGAGCACCCGGCAAGGACGAGCACAAGGGCCCCGATCAGTGCGGCGAGTCGTTTCACGTTCTGCTCCTGTCTGGGTTGGCCCGATGCTCGTGGGGCCGAGACGGGCTGAACACCCAGGGACGCTAACCCACCGCCCGGAGAGGCGCCGACTGCCGGTTAAGGTTCGGTTAAGAGACGCCGGCTGCGGAGACTGGTCGCGCCCTCAGCCGATGGCGGCGAGGAGCTCGGTGCAGGCCTGCTCGCAGGCGCGGCACGCCTCGGCGCAGACCCGGCAGTGCTCGTGGTGCCCGGCGTGCGCCGCGCACTCATCCCCGCACGAGCGGCACGCCTGCACACAGGCTTGGAGCATGGCGCGGGTGAGGTTGGCGTCGTAGCCGGTGTGCCGGGACAGGACCCGGGCGGTGGTGTCGCAGATGTCGGCGCAGTCCAGGTTGGTGCGGATGCACGTGCGTAGCTCGGCGACCATGTCCTCGCTCAGACAGGCGTCCGCGCAGGCGGTACAGGCCTGGGAGCAGGCCACCAGGGTGTCCACCACCCTGGCGAGCAGGTCCCGGTCGAGGTTGATCTCGGCGGGGTAGGTGTTCATCATCTCGGCGGTTCTCATTGCCTTCCTCCTTCGTCAGTCGCTATCCCGCGGACAGTCATGACGGGTGCGGGTATTACGACGCTAGGGGGGTCGCCGTGGGCCTGCAGCCGCAGGAACGGGGAGCGGCGATGAAGATTTGATGAAGTCTTCCCCCAGGGCCGTTATCAGTGGAGTCCAGCAGAGTGGTGTATCGGTAGCACGGTGAGCGTGTCGTTGTAGACGTAGGCGGTCACCGCGCGATCCTTCGAGTGATCTCTCACAACCGCCTCGAAAGGACCATCACGGTGACCGCT
>NZ_JAMBNZ010000026.1 GCF_023715365.1 Georgenia satyanarayanai | reverse complement strand
CCGGAACCGGCGCCCACCCGAGGCGAGACCCGGGCCACTGTCACACCCAACTGACAGAATCGACCTCAGGCCGGCGCTTCACGCAGCTCCCACCGACCACGGCCGCCTCATGAAAGATCCGGGCTAGGTTCCGATCGACGCCGCAGCGCGGGGCCGCGCCAGAACAATCGCCCGGGCTTTCCCCACTCAGTCGCGTCAGCGATCCACTTCTCAGACACCCATGGAGGGGAAAGTAATGCGAAGAACTCGTTTCACTGCCGCAGCAGTAGCGCTGGCACTGGCCGGTGTTCTGGCGCCGACCACCGCGCAGGCGACCGAACTCGATCTGCTCGCGCCCGACGTCCTGCCGCCGGCCGACGTCACCGCGCCGGAGGACCAGATCCCGCTGGACGCCGAGTCGGCCGCCAAGGTCGCTGAAGCGCTCGCGACCGCCGCGACCATCCCGGGGACATCGGCCGCCGAGCTCGCCGCCATCACTGAGGAGCTCGGCGAGATCCGGCAGCTCAACCCCCGCGCGGTCGACACCGCAGCGACTGCGGTCTCCCGCGCACGGACGCATCTGTCGAAGAGCGGAACCGTCACCGCCGCCGCCCAGCCGATGTCCACGCCGACCCTGCGACTGCTGACCGTGACCCACCAGGTACAGTCCACCAAGTATTACTGCGGCCCGGCCACAGCGTCGATGATCGTGCGTTTCAAGGGGAAGACTCACTCCCAAGCGACGCTCGCCGGCTCGAGCTACCTGCAGACCGACAGCCGCGGAGCAACGCCGTGGGCGTCGAACAGGATGGCCCCCACGCTCAACAACGTGCTCGGGATCTCGCGGTACAAGGCGGTCGGGGCCCCCAGCCTCTCCACGCTCAAGGGCGCGTTCGTCAACTCGGTCAACGCCTCCTACCCGCTCGCTGTGGGCACCGTGGAGCACGTGGGCGAGCGTTACAACCAACACCCGACCGATCGGTTGATCGGTCACTGGATCGTTGGTCGCGGCTTCGACGGCGGCGGCAACACGCTGCTGTTCGCCGACCCCGCCACCAACGTCTGGCCCGGGTTGACCCCCTCGAAGTTCTTCACCCAGTCGGCCAGCTCGTTCCACAAGTTCGTCGACAACGGGATCGTGTACTGATGCGGCTGCGGCGCCGCCCCGTGCTGTGGGGACTGCTCGCAGTCGTTGCCCTCAGCTCCGCCTGCGAGGCCGACACATCCCGGGGCGGCGCCGCGAGTACGCCCACCACCAGTGCGCCGAGCGGCAGCGCAACGACCGCGCCTGCACCCACGGAACCGGACGCCCAGATGACCCGGCCGGACGGTACCGCCGTGGAGTTCACCGACATCGAGGTGCCGCCCGCATCGCAGGCAGACGCCGCTCGAGTCGAGATCGAACTCGCAGAGGACTACCGCATGGTCACCGGCCCTGCCCTGTCGGTGCGAGCTGTCTCCCCCGACGGTATAGCCCTGGTCGACTCAATGGACCCGGCGGCGTTTGACCCCGACACCTGGGTGCTGAACGCCACCTCCCCGGTGAACCTGTGGACCGAGAAGGGTCTGGAACCGGTGGGTGACACCGACGGACTCATCCCCGAGGACGAGCATCGCCAGGTTCTCAACGGCGCGTTCGTCGGTGACAGCATCACCTGGTTGGAGACAGCCAGTATCGACCTGTTCGTCTCGGACTGGCGGATCTTCCGCCGGGATCTCAACGGCGGCGAGGTCGAGCTACTGGCCCGCTCGGAGCAGGTTCACCCTGAGGGCCAGCTGCCCCTCGCGGTCGGCGACGCGGTGCTCGCGCCAGTTGCAGACCGCGTCGGATGGCATACCACCTACGTCCGCGAGGACGGCACGCTGCGCACCAAGCTGGTGTCGATACCGGCGGCCGGTGGCGACCTGCGCGACGAGGCTGACCTCGTTGCCATGCCTGCGGGCGTCGAGGGCGGCTGGGTGGCGCTACGGATGATCGACCAGACCGTGGCGGGCGCCGAGGAAGGCTGGGAGATCCAGGACCCTAACGCGGCCGCGAGCATCGCCTTCATCGAGCCCGGCGGGCAGACGCGCGAGCTCGTGAAGTTCCCGGGTGGCACCAGTGATCTCTGGGCGGTCGCGCGGATCGCTGCTGGTGGTGGGGAGGTGTACGCGTGGGCGATGAACGACGGGCACATCTACGTCTCCAGCATCGACGGCTCCGATGTCGTCCGACTTACACAGCCGTCAGATGTCCAGGTCGTGCCCCACTCCCTCGCGGTCTGTGGCGAGCGAGTCGCGTGGTCAGTGGCTCCCGAGGAAGGGTCACCCACGGTGACCTACCTGTTCGATCCTGCAGACGGGCAGATCGCTCTCCTGCCTTCTGAGAACGGTCTCGGCAACACGAACTGTGGCGGTCCTTTCATCGCATGGACGGAGATCGCCATGGACGACCCTGAGGCGCGCTCGCTTACTCTCGCGCGCCAGTCATAGAGGTCGCGGTGCGGCGAGGCGAGGGGGGCCTAGGTTGCGGCGGGGTTCGTGAACGCAGCAAGAACTCAAGCAAGCATGTCCATCAATGACGACGAAAGGGCACTACCAATGCGTAACCAGACATGGAAGAACCGTGCGGTCTCCACACTCATCGCGGGACTCGTCGCCACTGGACTGATGGGCGGACCGGCGGTCGCTACCAGCGGCGCTGTCGAGTCCGCCGTCTCTCCGATGGCGACGTGCACGGTGGATCCGCGACCCCCGTACGCGTCGGGCGGCGATATCTACTTCCGTGCATACCACCAGAACTGCGGCTACGTCGTGGTCTTGCTCAAGTGGGCCAAGCCGCTCGGAACAACCGAGATGGCCCGGTCGAGCGGTCCGTTCAGCGGCGCGGCCTTGAACATGGGCGAGTGCGACTGGGGCATCCCCAGGAACCGCAACCTCTTCACCCGCATCGAGGGCTCGGTCAACAAGTCCTCTGCGCTGCGTACCTTCACGAGTTCCACCAGCAGCTGCCTGCTCTAGTCGAGCACACAGATGACTATGCGGAGGATGAGTGACTGACGCGATCGCACGCGTGACGGAGATGTCCTGTGGGTACCGCAAGCGCGCCGTACTCGAGGGTGTGACGTTCCGACTCCCGGCCGGCGTGACGGGCATTCTCGGGCCGAACGGCGCTGGGAAGTCCACCCTCCTGTCCGTGCTCTCCACGAGGCGCGCGGCCAGCTCGGGGGAGGTGCACATACTCGGGAGCGATCTCTCTGATGCTGCAGGGAGGGAAGCGGTCCGACGCCGCTTAGGGTTCTTGCCGCAGCGGTATCCGCTCGTGGGATCAATGCGCGTGCTCGACACGGTCGCGTACGCAGCCTGGACGCATGGGCTGCCTCAACGCGCGTGCTACGGCGCTGCACAAGCCGCACTGGCGCAAGTCGAGATCGCCGACTTGTCTGACCGGCGAGTGCGGGCCTTATCCGGCGGGCAGCGGCAAAGGGTCGGGCTAGCAGCCGCGCTGGCACACCAGCCAGACCTAATCCTTCTTGACGAGCCAACCGCGGGCCTGGACCCGGAGATCCGCCTCTCCCTGCGTGAGACTCTGAGATCCATCGCTGAAACCGACACCGTCGTGCTCACGACGCATCTGATCGAGGACGTCGTAGCGCTCTGCGACACGGTGCTAGTGCTGGATCAGGGGCGCTTGGTATTTCAGGGCGGGGTGAGTGACCTTGAGCGGTATGCAACCTCGGCCACTGACCGCCGGGCGGCTAGCCCGATGGAACGAGCGTACGCGGCGCTCCTCGATTCGGTCCGCTCCCGTGCGAACTGACCTGACGAGGCTCACCTGGCCTCTGCCATGGTGGGTTGTGAGCGGACCCGCCGCGCTCGTGGTCGTACTGACCGGAGTCGTCATGGCTCAACCAGCCGGGTGGACTTACATCGCAGCTGCGCGCGCGTCCGGACTGCCTGCGGAAGCTCTGCTCATCGTCGGTCCGTTCGCCGCGCTTGCGGCATCCTGGGTGGCGGAGCGGTACAGCAATCGCCATTCTCCGCTCGCACATCCGACCTTGCCCCGGTCATCGGGGACGCTCGGGCTTCGGATCGTGACCGTTCTTATGGCGAGCTGGGGCCTCGCTTTCGCCATGAGCGCATCCGCAGGCGTCGCTCTGTGGTGGGTTCGCTCCACCGGAGGAACGTTCCATCCGGTCGAGATCGTGGTCGCGGTCCTGCGGCTGGAGTTCTTCATAGTCTCCGGCTTCATGATCGGCGCGCTGGTGTCGAGGTGGTATGCCGCCCTGCTCTCGCTCGCCTGGTCACTGTTGTGGGTACTCGTACTGCCCTTGCAGTACGCGGTTGTGCTGCCAGAACGGCGAACGAACCTTGAGTATTTCCTCTTCCCTGCCCTCACCGCGTCTAATCACCGCGACCTGGACGCTGCGGTCGTGCTGCTGGTGGCGCTCTGGTGGCTGAGCGTGATCGCCGTATTCCTCCTAGCCACCGTCGGGTGGTTCACCGCGGTGGCCCGCGGGTCGAGACGGCTGGCAGGAATCGGCGCGGGCGGCCTTGTCGCGACGTTCGCTGGGGGCGTGCTCCTTCCGGCCGTGGCTTCACCGCCGTTTGTCGACGGCTCGCCTCCCCCGCTCGCGTGTACCACCACCGAGTTCGTTGACATGTGTGTCACAGAAGAGGAGCGGCCGGTGCTCGCCGAAGTTTCGGCACGTCTTGATGGCGTGCTCGGGCGAATGGGTCCCCACCTGCCCCGTGACCTACGCCAGGCCGCAAGTTCCGAGGCGCTCACCGCGATGGTCGCGAGCGGGGCGGACGCCGATTCGGTCCTCCAGATCTCGTTCGGGTCTGGCGGGCTCGGCGACATCGAGTTCGATGTCGCCGTCAACATGGCCGGACTCAGTGCCTGCTCCGGCGGGGACCCCGGCGCCTCCTGGGCGTTCTTCTTCGCGAGCTGGCTGGTTCCAGAGAGCAGGTACGCCGACCCGCCCGAGTACAACCCCCTCACGGGCGTGGACCGCGACGTGGTGCTGGCTTGGTACGCGGACAACGCGTCAGCATTGCGGTCTTGTTCTTACGACGGCGACGGTCCTGCGGGAGCACGATGAACGAGCGCCGGCGTCGAGGCTGGGCGTTGCCGTGGCGGTCACGTGTTCTGACGCCAGCGGCCGTTTGTGTGGCTGTCACCCTCGCTCTCGTTACCTGGCTGCCTGGCGCCGAGCTCTACATAGGAAGCGGTGCGGGTGTTCCGCGCGCGCTAGGCCCCTTCGAGTATGGCCCCATGCTGGTTGCGGTCGTGCTGGGCATTGGCCTGGTCCCCCGCTTTCCTGATTGGGACCGGTATGGCGCTCCGCGCACCCGCACGCTCGCCATGGTGAACATGATGCTGACGGTTCTCGTTCCGCTCGCCACGTTCGCCCTTGCGCTGTCGTTGGGGCAGACGTCCATGTATACCTCGGCGTGGGACCTTCTTCCCTACGCAAGCAACATCGCTGTCGCGGCTCTGCTGGTCGTGGTGCTCGTCGGAATCTTCGGCCGGCTCCTCGGTGCTGTCTTGTGGGTTGGGGTCGTGTATCTGGTGGTGTTCTGGCAGGCGGCGACCCCGACGTACTCGAGGATGCTGCCGTTCACCGGGCACACGGACGCGAACGGTCTCGTCGACGCTGACACGCGGTGGGCGTGGATCGTGCTCCTCGCGCTCGCGGCGATCAGCGTGGCGCGAGTCAGACGCTCAGTTCCGGTGGGCTTGAGCCTGCGAGTCGCCGAGGATTGACTGGTCCTGGTCCTGGTCCTGGTCCTGGTCCTGGTCCTGGTCCTGGTCCTGGTCCTGGTCCTGGTCCTTCCGCCGCTCTAGCAGGACTAGGTTCCGCGTCTTGACGACGTCGAGGCGCACCCACCGCTGTGACCTCGACGACGCCCATATTCCCGCGGCACGCCCGCCGGCGCGGACGCCACCGCGCCCGCTCCAACTGAAGCGCCCCAGGTTTGATGCCGCTTCTGTTTGAGTCCAGGAGGATGAGCACCATGCCCAAGAAGATTGATCCAGAGCTGAGAGCCCGCGCTGTGCGGTTGGCGACCGAGCACGCCGGTGAGTACCCGTCGTTGACGGCGGCGTCGTTCGCCG
>NZ_JAMBNZ010000025.1 GCF_023715365.1 Georgenia satyanarayanai | reverse complement strand
GACTGGCCCTTGTCGCCGAGACCAGCCCCGAGGAGGTGACCACCACCGAACCCATCGGCGCCATCAGCGCCTGATCCAACCCCCCGATCTCGAGGACCGATACACCACTCCCCAGGGCTTGACCCCGACACGGGCCCGGCCCCATGGCCACAGACAGGGAGATCAACTGTCCGTAAGCAGGGAAGTCCGTGTCCGCCTACAGGGAGGTTGGCATGTCCGCTAGCAATCGCGGCGCCTCCTGTTTCCCGTCGGTGTGGCCGCTCTGCCCGGCGCACAGTTGATGACCGTCCCGCGACCGTGGGGCTACCTGCGCACTGGCGTCGGCCGCAAATACCTCATGAAAGACAGCAGCATCGCCGCAGCGAGATACGCCAGGAGCGGGGCTGCCAATAGGGGCACGACTGTTCCTAGGTCGAAGGCAAGGCCGTTCAGGGGGACGCGACGCGGAGCGAAGCCGGCTCCGAACCGGCCGACATAGACGGCCGTGAACACTGCAACGATGGGCGGGACGGCATAGCGATAGCGCGTGAGAGCGAGGCCGGCGATGACAGCAAGGCCCGCCATCGCGCCGAGCGTCCAAGGAATGGGCCGAAGGTGTGGGACCCAGGCGGTGTAGAGCGACGCTGCGACCACTCCGGTCGCCACGACACCAGTCAGCGCTTTGGACTTGGCCGTAGTGGGACCGCGTGTGGCGAGCATCGCCCGAAGACCAAGCAGCTGTGCCACGAGCCAGCCGAACTCTCGCAGCCCCTCCGACACGTGACCCCGCGCCATCATGACGCCGAGCACTACAGCCATGAGCATCACCGATCCGGTGAGCACCAGACGAGCCACGCGTCGACGGCCAAGCACGAGGAGGGCCAGGCCTACCACCCATACGGCCCACGCCGGCCAGGTTGGAGCGACCTCCAGGGTCGTCTGTGGACCCGTCAACGAAGCGCGCGCTAGCGCGACCGTCAGGGCTTTCGCCGCCGGGTACAGCAGCAGCACGGGCAGGAGGAACGACAAGAGGGCCCAGGCATCGAAGCGGGCGGCGGGCGGCGGCAGCAGCACGACCCGCGCCCAGCGTGCCCCGGCCGCGCGAAGTAGATCCCAGTGTTCCCCCGGACTTGGCTGCTGTTGGCCGGGGCCCGCCGCTTCCATCAGCACCGCGACCATCTCCTCGCCCCTCGCCTGCCGGTAGCCGGGCGGAAAGAGTCGAAGAAGGCGCCGGTAACGCTGTTCCAGGCCGGGACTGTGCACGCTCATGCCACGCCTCCCGCCGCGCCCTGGCGCCGGCTCAACAGGTCGAGAGTCCGTGCCGCGCGCCGCTCGAGAACACGAGCTTCGGCAGCAAGGACCTCCACTCCTGGTTCGGTCAGTCGGTAGTAGCGACGCAATCGGGAATCGACTACCTCTTCATGATCGACCTCGACCCAACCTCGCTCACTGAGCCGGTCCAGCGCACCGTAGAGCGTGCCCACCTTCAGAGTGACGTCTCCGCCGGAGAGCTCACCAACCGCCTGCATGATGCCGTAGCCGTGCATCGGCTCCCTCGTCAACGCGGACATGATCAGGAAAGCGGGCTCTTGCATCCTTCGACTCATGTGCCAACTATATATTCGTCACGAAGGGTTGTGAAGAGCCGTGCGTGCTGGGCGTGCCGCACGTCGGATCTCTGGCAGTCCCGGCACTCAGCTCGCCAACCTCGAACTCCGTCACCGCCGCCGGGCGCGCTGCGAGGACCGCATCCGCACCGCCAAGGACACCGGCCTGCGCGCGTTCCCGCTGCACGACTTCGCACAGAACCAGATCTGGCTCGCCATCGTCGCCCTCGCCGCCGAGATCACCGCCTGGATGCAGATGCTCGCCCTCACCACTCACGATGCCCGCCGCTGGGAGCCCAAGCGACTACGGCTGCGGATCTTCACCATCCCGGCCACCATCGCCCGCCATGCCCGGCGCACAGTCCTGCACCTGGCCGACACCGCGCCCTGGGCACGCCTCGCTCACCAGGGCCTCCAGCGTCTTCGCCGGCTCGCTGCTCCAGGCTGAGACCCCGAACTTCCTGTCCCGACGACCCTTCAGCAAGCCCCCCGGCCACGGAACCGGCGCCCACCCGAGACGACACTCGGTCCTTCTGTCGCACCTCGATGTCAGAATCGACTCAGGCACAGACACCGACGAGGCCACCACCCCGCCCGGCCGCCCCATGAAAGATCCGGGCTAGGACCAATACCGTTCAGTTAGCAACGTTGGACAGCGACGGTTGTGTTGTCGCTGGGCTGTGGCCAGCTGGCGTGAGCGGCGCGTTTGACGTGCCATTTGGTGTACTTCCTCTTCACGACGCGCGGCGCCGAGCGTCGTCGCCGAACTGGGTTGAGGCGCCGCAGCAGCCGACGCAGGAAGTCCAGCCAGCCGGGACTGTCGCGACCGTGCTGGTCAGGGGGGAAAAGCGCCCGGGTGGGCGAGAGTCTGGCGGGTGATTCGTAACGCGGCGACGAAACTGACCCGGTCGGGATCGTGGCCGGAGTGGGTGGCGGCCTGCACCATCAGGGAACGGATCGCGTAGTGGCAGCACAGGTGGCCCCAGATCTCCTGGAGCACCAGATCCGGGGACTTGCTGCGCAGCACGGTGCGCGGCCCGCGCTGGTGGGTCTTGAGCTCGTCGAAGGCGAGCTCGATCTCCCAGCGTTGGGCGTAGGCCGCAGCCAGATCGACAGCGCTGGCGTCGTCGGGGTCGAGCAGGGTCGTGAAGAGCCGATACGACGTGGTGTTCTCGCGGCCGTCATCGAGCGTGTAGTCGATGACCCGTACCCGCATCGGCTCCGCGCGTCGGGCCGCAGCCGAGTGGGTCTGGCGTAGGTCGGCCAACCAGGAGCCGTCGGGCAGGTCCTGGACGTGGACCGGTCTCGGTGCGGACTTGTCGGTGCGGATGCGCCACAACAGATCCGCGCCGGTTCCGGTGGCCTTGCGCCACAGCGCGTAGGAAAAGAAGCCTCTGTCCGCGGTGAGCAGCATCCCCGGGTCAAGTCGATCGATGAGCCTGTCGGCCAGCACTGCCTCGGACTCGGCATAGGTGCCGACCTCGGCGGCGAACACCGCATGGGTGCCGCACTCGGCCAGCGCCACGACCCGGGCTTGCGGGAAGGCCGCCTGCTCGCCCTTGTTCACACCCGGCCGCCCGAAATGCTCAGCGTTGACTGTCGTGTCGGCGACATCGAGACACATGCCGTCGATCGCGACCAGCCGCCGCCCGGCCAGCCACACGCCCTGCATCCCATCGGTCCCGATCGGCTTGGCGACCCGCTCGAACAACGCGGCCAGCGGCTCAGCACCCAGCCGAGCGCGGGCTTGGAAGATCGCTGACTTGCTTGGCGGCGAGTAGGTCTCGCTCCACCCAGAGGCCCACGACAGCCCATCGGTCAACTGCGCGAGCACGTCCTCATAGGACCCCTCGGAGTACAGCGCCATCCCGATCGAGAAGTAGGCCATCACTCGAGCCGGCAACGAACGATGACGCTGCTCGGTCCGCCCGACCTCGGCAATCACCTCATCGACCAACTCCGGCGGGAACACCCGCGTCAGCACCCCCACCGACACGAGATCGGACAAGCGACGCTCGGTCTTGGGCTTCTTCCATCCAGCACGCGGCATGCCAACAAACTACACCGCTGTCATCTTAACTAAACGGTATTGGGGCTAGGACGTTCCTTTCCCGCGAAGTGGCGTCTTTCGCGGAGGCATTGCTGGGTCGTCCAACTTTATAGGATGTGGGACGCGGTACTCAGGAGCCGTCGTCGCCCTCATCCCACGCCACGTCGAGTATATGTTGGTGACGGGCGGTGGTTTCGGCGGCGGTAGCCTCCGGATGGGGGCCGGACCGCTCGAGCGCGGCATCGGCCAGCCGTGTGAGCTCCTCGCCCGCCTCGTCTTCAGGTCGGCCTTCCATAGGACTCAATCTGCCACACTCCCTGATCGACCCGGTGTAGGAATGAAGCATGAATAACCCCGTCGAGGTCCGCCCCGAGGACGACGAACGATTCGTTGCTGTCACTGAGCTCGGGGATCGGCATCGAAAGACGTTGGGGTTCTTCCCGCAGGGAGCCTTCCGAGACTTGGCAGCCAAGGGGCACCTGCTTGCCGTTTTTGAGGACGAGGAGCTTGCTGGGTATGCCCTCTACGACATCGCGCGCTCCCGGGTCCGTCTGATCCACCTGTGCGTCGACGAGCGGAGCCGGGAGAGGAGGGTCGCTCAATCGCTTGTCCGCCACATCAGCGCCAAGCATCCAAACCTCGCTGGCATCGCGGTCAAATGTCGTGAGGACTTCGATGCCACTGAAGCTTGGCCCCGACTGGGGTTTAGGCGGCAAGGGGAGAGCAGAGGACGGGGGAAGGACGGAGCGACCCTTATCAGCTGGTGGATGAGCCACGGCCAGCCGGACCTCTTCTCGACCTTCATCGACCCTGATGCAACGACGGTTGCCATCGATCACAACATCTTTCTCGATCTGCTCCATCCCGAGCGTGACGGCGCTGAGGAATCTCGGGCGCTGACTGCCGACTGGCTCGACGACGAGGTAGTTCTGGCTGTCACCTCCGAGTCATGGAATGAGGCCGGTAGGCACGCCGTCCTCTCTGAACGGCGAGAGCAGGAGGCAGCGCTTCATGGGTTTCCTCCCCTCGAGTACACGCCGGGAGAGTGGGGCCGCCTGCGAGATGCGTTCTTCGGGGGGATTGGACAAGTGCCCGCTGACGATCAGTCAGACTGCAGACACATGGTCAGTGCCGCCGCCGGAGGAGTGCGCATCTTCGTCACCCGAGATGACGCGCTGATCGCTCGGTACGCCGACCAGGCTGCTGACGTCCTCGGCTTGCGTGTCCTCAGGCCGTCGGACCTCATCGCGCATCTCGACGAGGTCGCTAATGCTGCGAAGTACAGGCCCGCTGACCTACAGGGGACTCATCTCCGAAGAGGTCGGTACGGCGCTGGTTCTGAGTCGAGGCTCGACCACCTCATCAACCACGCTGGAGGCGAACGCAAGACCTCGTTCCGGCAACTCTTGCGGAAGATGGCCGTAGATTCACGAGTCGACCGCGAGTGGGTACTCAACGACAAGGACGAAGTCCTCGCGGCTTGGGCCACTCGCCTCTCGGATGATGGTCAGCAGATCGACGTGCCGCTGTTCCGGTTCGATCCGATGTCGTCGTTGGGAGCCACGCTGGGGCGCTTGGTCATCTTCGAGGTCAAGCGTCACGCAGTGGATGAGGGCACGTCCGGCGTTGTCATCACCGACCCGCAGCTTCCGCGTGCCTCGCTCTCGAGCTTGGCTGCGGACGGCTTTACTGGCGTCCCGGGAGATATGGCCTGCGCAGTGGTCGACTCCCGATCAAGAGCCCAAGCGATGGATGTCCTCCGCGGCGAGCAGCCCCACCTGCGTCACGCTCGAGAGATAGTCGAGAGCGCAAGAACACCTGCGCAGATCGCCGACGCCGAGCGAGTCCTCTGGCCACTGAAGTTGCTCGACGCAGAGATGCCGAGCTATCTCGTGTCGATCACACCGGCGATGGCAGACCGCTTGCTGGGGCTCAGGCCGATGCTCCTCGAGCGGCCGTCGGTGCTCGGATTGAGTCGTGAGCTGGTCTACTACCGTGCCACCAACATCAGGCCGGCCGCCCCGGCACGTATTGCCTGGTACGTCAGTGGCACCTCGAGAGACGGCGTGGGCGCGGTCTCAGCCGTCTCGCGGCTGACCGCAGTCCATAACGACGAGCCGGGCGTCCTACACCGGAGATACCAGCACCTCGGTGTCTACCGCCTCGAAGACATCCAGAGGACCGCAGGGGCGGGTAAGGCCCAGGCCCTACGGTTCGCCGACACCGAGGTCCTTCGCAATCCGATCCGATACGAGCAACTGCGGACGCTCCCAGGGGGCGAGAAGGTCGGCACGATACAGTCACCGACTGTGATCCCCAGTGCTCTGTTCGCCGAGATCTATCGGAGAGGAACCGGCCGGGATGTGTGACCGCCACGCCGTCCTCCTCAGTGTCCGCCCCCGCTTCGCGGCGGCGATCATGGACGGGACGAAAACGGTGGAGCTCCGCCGTACGCGTATGCACGTCCGGGAGGGCACAACCGTTCTCCTCTACAGCAGCAGCCCCACTCGTTCCGTGCTGGCGACCGCAGTCTTAGACGGGATCGAGGAGGGGGCACCTAGGAGCCTGTGGAGCCGGTTCAAGAAGGTCGTCGGGGTGACACGGGACGAGCTTGACGACTACTTCTACGGGACAAGCCAAGGCTACGCACTGAAGCTCCGCGATGTCGTAGTGCTCGAAGATCCTTTCCCCCTCGAGGAGATGAGGCGGCAGGTGGGCCTCGAACCGCCTCAGAGTTTCCGGTACGTCTCTGCCCGGCAGGCGGAGCTACTCACGCGCGCGGATGGGGAGATGCACAGTGCGGACTGCTCGTCGTACGTAGATATCGGCTCGGCGGACCACGCGCGCGACCTCAGCGGCGTCGGGGCCGGTGGGTAGTCTCACAGGCTCGAAGCCAGCGAAGGCTCGTGCTGGGTGCGCTGCGACCGCGCTCGACCACCAGATGCTTCGGCGGCGATTCCGCGGACGATCAGGCAAGGAGTGGCTGCCACGACCATCGCGGCAATCAGCAGTCTGGCGATGACCGCGGCCACGACCGGGAATGTGAATCCAAGGACAATGAAATACCGTCAGGGCGGTCACTAGCCCGGTCTCTCGCAACTACCGGCGTTACCCAAGAAGGCTCCGAGCGTAACGATCGCGCGACACCACCACCACGCCTCAGGCGCCAAGAACAAGACCATGGCTGCGCCGACGATGGCGATAGCCCAACAGCTGAGCCAGCCCCGAGCGAGCCGCAGCGCCTTGGCGGCGAAGCATGTCAGTAGGGCGGCCATGAGTGCACTATCGACCTGCAGCGTCCCGTCTCTGTAGGGGATCCCTCTCCGGGCTGCGGTCTGGACCCGCAGCGCGCTCGACCGCGGTTCGCTGGGTTTCCTGCACTGGGAGTGCAGAACCGACATTCGCGCACGATGGCGCGGGTACGGTCGCCTGCATGATGAAACATCTGCGCCGAATCGTGCTCGTCATCGGTGTCGGCGCAGCAGTGTCCGCCTGTAACAGTCCCAGCGTGGCACTTGAGCGCGTCCAGTGGTCGGTGACAGAGGAGGCCAGCGGGCGCCAGCTCTCGCTTCTGGTGTACGCGGGCGGAAGCTCATGTATGAGCTACGAAAAGGTCGACGTCGACGAGGGCGCTGAGGCCGTAGAAATCAGGGCGCATCTGCGAGTCGACAGAAACAGCCCCTGCAGCGAGGACATCCAGGTAGAGCAGGTCACCGTCGAGCTCGCTGAGCCACTTGGCGACCGTGCTCTCGTCGGATGCGCCGGCCCTGACACCATTTGGCCCGAGTGGGACTTCGGAGACGCCACGGACTGCACGACACCATCGAACTGGGTGGCACAGGGTCCACGGCTCAGTTGAGGATGGCCCGCGGGGAGGCCTGAGCCCCGGCCCTGTCAGCCCTCCCCGGGGTTGAGGCGGGCGGACTCCTCGCGGATCGCAATGTCCCGCATGACTCGCAGATGGTCTTCGGTCGACACGGCAGCGATGGCGTTGACCTCGAAGTTCTTCGCGATCTTAGTGATGCCGGTGACGATCAGGCCGAGCCCGACGAGCGTGAGGATGCCTCCGATGAGCGTCGCCCCGTCGCTGTCGTAAGAACCAACGCTGCTGAGCCAGATCGCGCCTCCGACTACCTCGGCGACGATGCCTGCTCCGAGGTATGTCCCGGTGTTCGACTCAACGTCCATGACCGACTCACTTCCTGTTGCTGATGGTGCATAGCTTGCGGGGGACGGCCGGCGGCCGACCCGATAGGCGATCTCCTGCGTTCTGCGTGCGTCTACACACCGATCGGCAGGTACCGGGACTTATCAAGCCTTTGGGCGCTGACGCGCCCCCTCGCATGCCGCTCCCGCTGTCGTCGTCGGATTGGGAAGCCTTGGTAAGGACCAGTGCGATGACGGCGGTGTGGATCGCGCTCAGCATCGCCGCCGCGGTGGACTTCTGCGGCCTGAGGAGATTGGACCAGGCCTGACCAGTGCGGACACGGCCCGGGCTCGAATGATGCTCCTATGGACTGTCAAGCGGCGAGGAGCCACTGGCGGTAGGTGCTGGCGAAGTCGTCATCTCGCCTCTTGCCGCGTTCGATGTCGGATATGCGTGCTGGCCAGACGTTGAATTGCTCGGC
>NZ_JAMBNZ010000024.1 GCF_023715365.1 Georgenia satyanarayanai | reverse complement strand
AGCGGTCACCGTGATGGTCCTTTCGAGGCGGTTGTGAGAGATCACTCGAAGGATCGCGCGGTGACCGCCTACGTCTACAACGACACGCTCACCGTGCTACCGATACACCACTCTGCTGGACTCCACTCCATCGACCGGGTCGTCGCCCGTGACCGTGGTGAGCCGCCGCCGGTTCAGCGACCGATTCCTAATGATCCTCTCGAGTGGATTGACAGCACGCCGTTGATGCGTCGGCTCCGGGCGCTGGCCCCGCGATGGGAGGATCACGCCACCGAGGAACGGGAGCGTCTCACCGACAGCGACACCGGCCGGTGGCTGATGAGCACGGAGACATCGCGCTACGTGATCGACCTGGACGCGCGCACCATCACTCGATCCCCGGGAGACGGCGAGGATGCCCTAGACCTGCGCCGTGATGACGAGGTTGTTCCGCTCCTCCGGCTCAATTCTTGCGAGCGTGGCGCATCGGCGGTCCTACTCCTCGACGTGCGAGGCGACGGTGTCGCGACCCTGCGGATGACGACACCGGTCCGCAGGATCACTCGCGCGGACGCGGGGGTTCTGCGTGAATGACGAGCCCACCGACCTCGACCCCAACGGCACCCGGGTCGTGCTCGCAGGAGACTGGCATGGGGACACGTGGTGGGCTAAAAGCGTCGTCCAGCGTGCCGCTCGAGTCGGCGGGGTCGCGATGATCCTGCAGGCGGGTGACGCCGGTTTCCGGTGGCCAGGGCGGGCGTCGGGGAAGTTCGACCGGAAGGTCAACCGCGAGCTCAGCAAGCTCGACCTCCGCATGGTCTACGTCGACGGCAACCACGACCCGCACGACATGCTCGCCATCGCCCCACAAGATCACCTCGGCTTCCGCGTCATTCAGGACCGAATCAGGTACGCCCCCCGCGGGCTCCGATGGCGTATCGGTGGCGTCGTCTTCGCAGCGTTGGGTGGTGCGTTCTCGATCGACCACCGCCATCGCACCGCCGGAAGGACCTGGTGGCCAGAGGTTGAGGAGGTGCGCCAACAGGACGTCGATGCGCTCGGAGATGACCCGGTGGACGTGCTCCTCACCCATGACGTCCCTGCGGCCGTCGCGATGAAGAGCGATCTGCCGTTCGGAACCGAAGATGCGGACCGGGCGCAGGTCACACGCGACTTGCTACAACAGGCCGTCGAGCGCACAAACCCTCGACTCGTGGTCGCCGGGCACTGGCACCAGCGGAAGACCGCCACGATCCGCCGCCCCGGCGGCGAAACCAGGGTCGAGGTCCTGGCCAGCGACGGAATGGCCGGTGACGCCGTCATCCTGAATCTCGATGACCTCTCCGTTCGCCCGCTACCGAGGCGAACATGGTGAGACGACCCGCGCTGTGCGACTTCGATGGCGTAGTCCCGGTCACCACCGAGATCATTCTGAGTCGCAAGACTCAACGGCCGTCGTCGCTTCCAGACCGCGGCGCCGACCTGGCTTGCGGTCCTCCCGTCGCAACCACCGTGCGGCCCGTCCCGCCGGTAAACGCTGAATCTCCCCCGAATCTGGAAGGTGCGGGGTGCAGTCGTGGATGAGGGATCGCCTGTCGACGTGGTCATCGAGGTCCGTCTACCTGACCGCGTTGTCCAACTTGTTGACGAGGCAGTGGCAGCGGAGAGAGCCCCATCGACCTGATCTGCACCGGCCCGGACCGTCTCCTCACGGCAGCCCGCCGCATGGCTGAACCGCTCCAAGGCTAGTTAGTGCAACTGGCAGTTGCGTCTTGCCGCAGACGAGTCCGAAGCTGGATCGGCCTCTACACTCCCGAACTCCGCGTTGCTACGACTGGGAGGACCTGACGATCACGCATCGGACGACGCTTGCCCGAGCCTGCCGCCCGCCAACCCTCACGCTCTGGAGACACGCCCTAGTCGTCGTGGTCTTCGAACGCTTCGGGGTCGAGGTCCTCTGCCCGGATCTCTCGGTGGTTGCTGGTGGCGTTCCACAGGAGTGTCACGGCGATCACCAGGAGGAGGACGAGGATGAGCAGCCCGAGGAGGAGCGGCCAGCCGAAGGTGGTGATCATGCGCGCCACGGTACGCCCGCGCCAGCCGAGGACGGGTAGGGTTCGGCGATCCGTGGTCGCCGAACCTCGCGAGTCGAGCGTGAGTCACCGCCGCCGTGAAGACTGCCCAGTCCCGCTCCTTCGAGGCGGACACGGAAGGACCCCGCCCTGGTCATTCAGGACGGGGTCCTTCTGCCGATTGGAGACTGAAGTTCGACGTCGCCTGCAGTCTCGGCGTCGTTGAGGAACTAGACGATGTCGAAGTTTGAGAGGGCGACGGCTCCGGTCGGGATCACCTGCAGCTGGACCCAGAGCGCTACGCCCGCCCAACCCTGCGCGCTCCCAGTGAACCGCAGTTCCGCACGCGCTGGAATGCCCGGGGCGTAGGAACTACGCACCATGACGACTCGGACGTTGCTAGCGGAACCGCCTGCGATGATCACGCCAGGAGCGCCCGCGTAGGTGATCTGGGCCGTGTTCTGACCAGCATCCATACGGTAGTCGGCTCGGAAGTCCCCACTGATCGGTGCGAGCACTTCACGGACCGTGCAGTTGCTGTAGCGGGCAGATCCACCCACACGAGTGAAGCTGCAGCCGGTGATCGAAGCGAACGGCGTGATCCCCGAGGACGGCACCGCGGTGGGAACCTCGAGACCCGAGGCGTGGAAAGATCCATCGGGATACCTGCGGATGGTGTAGTCGAAGCCGTCGATGCGGCGCTGCTCGACGGACTCCGGTTCCACATCTCCGCGCAGGGAGTCCCACGTCTCGCCAGCCAGGTGGCTCGCGATGAGTTCCTCGCGGATTTCCGCAGGGACGTCGAACTCCTGCAGTAGTTAGTCGATCTCTTGGACGGCAGCGGCCTGGTCGTCTCCGCTGGCCGACGGTGGCGTCGGCTGTGTGGCTGCTCCCGCTGATGTCGCTCCTAGCAGGAGCAATAGTGCGCAGCTCAAGGCTGCAATCAACCTCTTCATTCCGTGTATCCCCCCTAGATTAGCGATGGGCAGTAAGTGTCAATCGAGATGTCGACAAACACGCGGGCGTCGTCAGGTCCGATCTCCTCGGCCCACATGTCGATCAGGTTCTGGCGGACCTGGGCGACGCCCCCCTGGTACAGGCCGTCGAGAACGTCGTCCCAGTTCTGTGAGTCTGGGTCGTGCGCGTAGATGAGCGCACCGCAACTCGTCTGTCCGAAGAACGAGAGTGGCGCAAGGCCTGGCTGTTCGGGCTTGAACACGCCGGGCAGCTCGCGGTCGACCCGCTCACGGAACTCGCGGTCTACTTCGACGCCGGCCCGTAGGGCGTCCTCAGGGATGTGGTCCGCGCCTGCTATTGCGGGTGCGGCCACGGCGAGCGGCGCTCCGGCAAGCATGAGGCTCGCCGTGATAGCGAACCCGCGCCGCCCCCTTCTTGAGTCGTTGTCCATGTCGATCCCCCCGACAGTGCTGATGTGCTCGGCTGGATTGTTGTGGTCTGCTTCACACTAACAAGGGGGCATGGACACGTCTACTGCTGTCGCCGAGATGACGGCGCTGCACCCGCCTGACCCGTACCGACGATGAGCGTGCCGAGTGTTCGCGGCGATCGAGGCGGCCGGCTCTCCGGTTGTACTCGGGCAGCCTGCGCCTCACAGTTGCGCCGGTCAGTGGGAGCGAGTCACAACCAGCGTGTCGAGGTCCAGCACAGTCGAGTTGTCGGGAGAACCCTCCTCGTCGAGCACCTCCGCTCGGGAGCGTCCGGTGGCGAGTGCGGCGCTGGGCCGGGGAAGACCACCTGCGACGACTCCTGGAGTGGCCGTTCTCCTGCGGGGCTGTCGGGGTGTCCCTAGCCTGGCGGCATGAGACAGCCCGTGCCCAAGATGCTGCTCCTGATGTCGCTGGCGCTTTCCCTGTTGGCCTTCGTGAGTTGGATCGTGGTGTTCTCGATGGGAGGGCGAAGCGTCTGGACCTACACCACTGGAGTGCTGTTAGGGGTGGCGGTCGTCTACCAGGTGTTCTTCGTGCGACGTGAGCTGCGCCGGCGCGGTGCTGCAGGTGGTGGCGAGGTGACAGCGCGTGAGCCGTGAACCGCACTGGGTCTGATGGAGGCTCTGGTCATTTGATTTCAACCAGGGCCTGGTTGCCCTGCTGGGTAGCGTAGAACCTCTCTTTGAACTCGGTCGGCGGCAGGTCGGCGAGGTAGCCGTGCAGCCGCTGGTGGTTGTGCCAGTGCACCCAGCCGAGGGTCGCGAGCTCGACATCGTCGACCGTGCGCCAAGGCCCTGGCCGTGAGGGTCCGCGGATGAGTTCGGCCTTGTAATAGCCGTTCACCGTTTCGGCGAGGGCGTTGTCGTAGCTGTCACCGACAGTGCCGATCGATGGGACGGCGCCGATCTCGGCGAGACGCTCGCCGTAGCGCAGGCTCGTGAATTGCGAGCCGGCGTCGCTGTGACACCGCAATCCCTCGAGCTGGGTACCGCGCGACCAGCGGGCCATTTCGAGGGCGTCGAGGACCATGTCGGTGCGCATGTGGCCCGCGACGCGCCAGCCGACGATCATCCGGCTGGATGCCGCGCGGCCGCCTCGTCGGGTCGCGTGGTCCGCACCCCCTTCGTGCGCACCACGCCCTGGATGCCCTCCGCGCGCATCAGCCGGGCGGTCTGGTCCCGACCGATATCCCAGCCGGCACGCTGGGCGGCCTTCCACAGCTTCCGAGCACCGTAGACCCGGTAGTTGTTCTCCCACAGCTCCCGCAGCGCCGGCCGGAGCTCGGCGTCCCGCTGCGCGCGTGCCGAGGGTTGACGGTTCTTCGCGGCGTAGTAGGTGCTCGGAGCCACCTGCAGCCCTGCCCGAGACAGGATGCTGCAGATGGACTCGACTCCGTGCTTGCGGCCCTCGACCACGTCGTGCCGGTTGGCGTCGATGAAGGCAACTACTTCTTGTGTTGGCGGTCGAGTTCCGCCCCGAAGAAAGACGCCGCTCGCTTGAGGATCTCGTTGGCCCGCTTGAGCTCCCGGTTCTCCTGCTCCAACTCCTTGATCCGCTTGGCCTCCGCGGTCGTTACGCCTGGGGCGTGGCCCTCCTCGATATCGGCCTGCTTGACCCACAGGCGCACCGACTCCACGCCGTATCCCAGCTGGGACGCGACCCGCTGGACCGTTCCGTGCTCGGTCCCCAACTCTGCACACAGCGTGCGGACCATCCGGACCGCCGCCGCCTTCTCCTCCGGGGTGTAGCGCCGCGTCTGCGGCTTCCCGGGCACCTGCTCCTTCGGCATGTGCTCATCCTCGTTTCCATGGTCACGAGCCTCCAAAGAACCCAGTGCGGTTCACACCGTCGCGCACGTCGGTGGCTCCGCCGGGCCGGACGGTCCCTCGCCCTGCACGCCACCCACGCCACCGTGCAGGGACTCCTCGAGACCCTCCTCGCGTAACCCCCGTCCCGTGCAGGTGGACAGTCAGCTCCGGAACGCCACACCCCGAACCAGCAGCCGCCCCACCGGCACCGGTTCGCCAATTGGCGAAGACCCCCGGCGGAGACGGGCCCGCCCGGAGGCCGCCATGTGGCCAGGCCACCCCCCGGGGCCAGCAGGCGAGCACCCACGGTGCCCACGAGACGGCCACCCCACCACCAGGTGACCCCACCACCGGGCGACACCACACCACCTGCACCCGGGTCGCGCGTGAGTGTGCAGCCACACCACCCGCGAGGGCGACACCGCGCTGCGCGCCCACAGGGGTCCGCCAGACGACCACCCCACCCCACCCCACCCCACCGCGAGGCGACCACCACGGGGTGCACCAGCAGCGGACCCGGCCCACACCGGACGGCCGGCACATCGACCAGCCCTCCCGGGTGCTCGAGACGCTGCACGGGCAACCCGACTCGTGTCGGACGACCGTGTCAGCGCGGAACGCCGCCGCCCCCGATGCCACTGCCCTCTGCCACGCCTTCTTCCAGTTTCACCTCGCCACGGACGCCCGTCCCGCCAACTTGGCCCTCCTCTTCCTCGGCGTGCCGTTCAACATCCCCTCCAACGCGCCGCTTATCAACACGATCGCCCAGCAGGGGACTGCCACATCTACGACAACCACGAGATCAGGCACGCGGAGCGGCCCCTCTCGCCGCATTCCCCACCACCCAGCCACCGGGCCAGTAGCTGCCTAGCGTGCTCGCTGAGGCAACCGACGAAGGGCAGGTCTGCTCACCAGGCAGGCGGAGGTGTCCCTCAGTGCGTATAGCCTTCCCGCGACGCATTAGGAGGTGGACGTGGCTACTCGGGCTGAGTGGACGATCGAGTACGAGGGCGACGCATTCGAGCGCTTCTTCACGAGCCTCACCAGTTACGAGCAGGCGGTCCTGACCGCGGCGATTGAGCACGTCCTCATGCGCAGCGGTATCGACATCTGCCAGAGCGAGTGGGGCAAGGCGCTGGGCAAAGGTCTCTACGAGTTCCGAGTGCGGCGGTCCCTGCAGGCGATCTTGTCCTCGGCGGGTGCGGAGGTACCCGAAGACGTGTCGGGCGTCGACCGTCAGGTGCTCCTGAGAGTGTTCTGCACCTTCCACGGCGACAAGATCGTTCTCCTACTGAGCGGCTACGACAAGCAGTCAGACCCGTCTGAGAAGCGCCAGGACCGCGAGATCGAGGAAGCGCGCAAGATGCTGACGGCTTGGAAGGCCGCCCAGGCAGCAGCGAGCAAGGGCAAGAAGAAGGGGGCGAAGAAGTCGAGCAAGAAGAAGCGCAGGTAGACATCTGTTAGGCCCCCAATGCCCACCTTGCTGAGGATCCGCAACACCCTTAGTATGGGTCGAAGCCCATACCGGGAGGTGCATGAGGAGATGGCTAAGAGCTTCGACGCGCTGGCTACCCGCGCCAAGGAGAAGTGGTCCCCCGACGCCCGGGCGGTCTACGACGCGGCGAGCCGCACGTTCCAGGCCGAGGTCACCCTCCAGCTCGCCTTCGGTGAGCAGCTCGCCAAGGCGCGCAAGGAGCGGCACATCAAGCAGGCCGAGTTGGCGGACCTCACGGGTATCGACCAGGCCGAGATCAGCCGCATCGAGAACGGGCGTTCCAACCCGACCCTCGCCACCGTCTCGCGTCTACTTACCGCCCTCGAGTACACGGCGCAGCTGACCCCGCAGCGTGAGGAAGCCGTCTCCGCGCCGAAGTGAGGGAGGCCATCTGCGACTAGGATCTCTTGGCCTGGGGAGTGCTCACGCCTCGCGCCAGCCACGCCTCATCGACCGCGATGGCGACAACCCCCACGGCGTAGACCACCCACCAGGTGCTCATCCGCTTCCATCCCTTTCCCGACCGTGCGGGGGGATTCCGTCATGCTCGAGCAGCACCGACGCCGACACCACCCTCGCCAGACGGGGTGCGAACTTGGCGGCCACGGCACCGCACGCGGCGAGCTCGCCAGTTGGCGAAGCACAACGCGGCCCGGACCGTTCAGCACCTCGTCCGTCGGCGTCCGCCACCTCAAGCGGCGCGACGACTAACCGCCCTGCCGGTCACGCTGCGCACGCATCACGAAGGCGTAGACCAGGCCGCCTACCCCCGTGACGAGCAGGAAGACCCCAAGAGACGTCGTCCCGAACGGCCACCTCGGGCCAGCGTCATCCGAGTGAGGAAGGACGAGGAGCCTCGCCCCGGCCGCAGCCAAGACAGGACCGAGCACGAGGAAGAACAGCCACGCGTGCCGTGACTGCCCCCGCTCAGCAGCACGACGCTCGGACCGCTTCCGTAGCGCACGCTGGGCGAACATCGTCCCGATCACCACGAGGACCAGCAGCGAGTACAGGACTACCTCACCGGCACTGGTCGCGCTCGTCGCCACCACCCACACCCCGACGGCGAAGACCGCGAGAGTCGTCACGACCTCAACAACTCTGTTCATCCCCCAGACCGTAGGGGACCTCCTGGGCCGCCGTCCGCCGTTCGGGCCGGCGTCTCATGCGCCCTACCGCTCCTTACTTCCCTGTCGCCACCACGCTCACCGTGCCGAGCGTCTCGGCGCAGCTACGGCAAAACCACCTCGCCGGGTGAGCGCACGGAGCCGCACGATGTGTCACTGTGTGAAGTCGAACAAGGCCCAGAGGTTGGTCGTGTACGCGCGTCCTCCAGTGGTCGTAACGGTCACATGCTTGTCGATCGGACTGGCGTTGGGGAACCACACCGCCCACCAGCCATTGTCGACTGTTGCCTGAGCGCGGGTACCGTCACTCGTGGTCACTTCGATCGCTTCCACTTCCGGGCCAGCCAGTCCGTATGCGCTGGTGATGCCACCTCCGCTGGCTTCGTCCGGGCGTTCTCCCCATGGCGAGCTGCCCGTGGAGAGCACGGTGATGTCCTCGGGGCGCTTGGGTGGCTCAGGAATGTCGACGGGGTGGCCGTCGCCGACGTTTCCGTGAACGACGGAGACCATCGCGTCCCAGTCTTCAGTATCGGTACCCCCGACGACGAGGCACTGCATGTAGGTGTTCTCGCCCTCCAGAAGGATGTATGCAAGCTCACCGCGCTTCTCAGCGAGAGCTGGCCGGACCTCGAAGGCAGGCGCGGCGTCACCCGTCGCTCTCGCGAGTGCGATCTGCCCGCCACACTGGTCCGCGCTGGCGGCCACGGCCGCCTCATCGAGGTGTGTCGGGACGGGCACCCAGGAGGCGAAGGCTGACGTTCCCGCAGATGGCCACATAGCCACGACCCCCGCTCCAAGCGCTATGGCTGCTGTGGCGGCCATAGCAGCTACAGGCCGCAAGGAACGTGAACGCGAGGGGGCGGAGCTGACTGACTCTTGACGCTGCGCGAGCACCCATCGAAGCGTCTGATCGGTTTGCTCAGTTTTCGCAAGCGGTACCTGACCCGCAGGATCGAGCGCCTTCACGCGCTCCATCAGCGTTCCATCAGTGCTGTACATCGCGACTCTCCCTTCCGATATTCACGCCAGGCCAGGGGGTGGTCAGCGGCGATGAGTGTTCCAACAGGTGCAGCAGCCGTCGCCTGGCACGCAGCAGTCGCACCGAGTAGGTCCCCGGCCGGCATCCCAGCACTTGTGCCGCTTCTTGGGCGCTTAGGCCGTCCCAGGCGGCCAAGGCGATAACTTCACGTTCGCTGTCTCGCAATCGCTTCCAGGCGCGCTGAAGATCGGTCCGCATTGCTGCTTCGACCTCTAGCGATGCGTTCGGAATGGGCGGTTCCGCCAGCGCTCGTACCTTTAGGGCCTCCCACCGGCCACGCGCGCGCGTCATCGTCATGATGACCTGCCGTGACACACCAAAGAGCCAGGGCCGCGCTTCTAGGGGTACGTCGTCCAGGCGTCGCCAGGCGACCAGGAACGTCTCAGCCACAGCGTCCTCAACCATCGGCTCAGCAAGACGACGACGCACGAAGCGCTCGACCTCGCAGCGATGCTCGGCATAGAGCTGTTCGAAACGCTCCCGGTCCAACATCCCCTCCAACGTGTCTCGGTCAGAACTGACCTCACCCACTACATGGCCACCAGCGGCCACCTTCTTACACGTGTCACCCGCAGCGGCCGCGACGCCGTAAGGCGCTCGGGCGGGACGACCCTGTTCGTTCTCCATGGCGAGTTGCGTCGTACCGCCAGGTGCGGGCGGCGAGGGAACGACCGCTCGGGTCACGTAGACAGAGCGATGGGCCCCAACGCTCGAGCGTGTTGGGGCCCATCGCCGGAGCCGGTACGTCAGTCGTGATGGTAGACGGAGTTGACCGTGATCGTGTTCACGAAGGAAAGCTCCGAGCCCGCGTTGAGTGTGTTGGAGGCCTGCCCGTTGCTGTGCCCGAACGTCAGTCTCCGGTTCGTCGCTGCCTGGATCGTCTTCACGTCGCGCCAAGTACCCGCCCGATATCCATTGTTCCCCTGGATGGAGATGTCAGTCAGGTAGAGCGGCCAGCGCAGGAGGCAACTCTGCGAGAGCCCCCGTGTGCACGACGAAACAGGGTCGACGTAGATCGCCTGAGGCTGGACCATTGGTCGGGTCACCGATACGTACTGGTGCGTGGCTGGGTCCGCGACGATATGGACAGGTGCTCCGCTGCGGACGAGGTCTTGCTCATGGGGGGAGAGCCTTGCAACCACGTGGTTGCCCCAGTCTTCGGCGACTTCCTGGTCGGTTACCTCACCATCGGCCCCCACGAGGTCGCGCAGGTAGGGTGTGACGGTCACCGCCACACCGCTCGCGGTGGTGACAGGCTCCGGGATCGGCGAGGGCCCCGAACTGAGGGTGATCACCTCCGCTGGCGGCTGGGGTTCTGCCTCCGTGGCCATCGCGCTGCCACCTACGGTCGTCAATCCCACCAGCGCAGCCATAACGATGCCCGTCGCTCGACGAATCAATGTCATCCCCCTTGTTCGACATGTGTTGATACCGCGACGCTAGCAGGGGCCGTGTGTGCCGGGTGTCGTTTCGAGGACGATGATTTCCAACGTGCGACGTAGAGATTGGCGAGCAAGGACGACGCCCTCGCCACCCCATGGGACCCCGCGCGACCCGTGAGGCGTCGACGATGGACAGGCCCCCGCCAGCTGGGGACACCACCCCGCCGCCCCGCCCCGGCCCCCGGGGCGCGCGCAGGTCTATGGGCCCCCCATCCCGTCAGGTCGGCTAGCGCTCCCCACGCCACGGCGGGTCCACCAGGCCCCACCTCGAGGTGTCGCGCTCCAATCGAGCCCGCACCAGCCACACCTCACTGACCGCGACAGCGACCACCCCCAATGCGTAGACCACCCACCAGGCGCTCACCCGGACCACTCCTCTCCCGACCTTGCGGGCCGGCGCACTCCTGCTCGAGCGGGACCGTCACCGGGCCGTGCAGAGTTCACCGGCTGGCGCGACCTCGAGGCTCTACCGGAGATCGCGGCGACACCACCGGCGGCAGCAAGAGCGGTAGGTAGATGAGAGCTCGCGCCGTACCGCAGAAGATCGCCAGGACTGAGAAGCATCCCGGTCGGAGGCGTCCCATCGAAGGTGACGACGCTGACGCCCACCAGGAGCGCCACAATCACGGCCCCCGACATCACCGCAGCCGGCCACCGACGCCCAGCCATGACCGCCGCAGCCACAAGGGCGGCAGTCATCAGCACCGCGGCTAACTTCCCACCAGCACCAGCACCAGCACCAGCACCAGCACCAGCACCAGCACTTGGGGCAAGATGACCACCAAGGCGACTACTTCTTCCGCTACCGCGGCATCGACGAGTTGCTGCCAGCCGGGAATGACGGCAGGAACACACGTCGGTGTGATCTCGTCTTGAAGTCACTCTCGCTGACCGGACGGTGCTCGCCTACCCGGTCAGGGAGACCCGCACCGACGCGCGCAGCGACGTGAGACGCCAGAGCGCACCGACTGCGCCTCCGGGCGCGAAGCGCGACAACGTATGCGAGGTGGGGCCCTACGTACGAATGGCCGTGAGATCGCCCGAAAGTATGAAATCGCAACGCCAACGCGCACGCCTCCTCGAACCATACCATCCAGAGGTCCCCTGGCCGCTAGCCCGGTGCTTTCACGGCGGAGCGGGGTGAGGTCGTGTCGGTGAACTGAAAAGTGCTCCTGAACTGGGACGATATGGATTGTCGAGGTCCATGTCAGCCGAGTTCGAGGAGCACCTTCCAGGTGAAGAA
>NZ_JAMBNZ010000023.1 GCF_023715365.1 Georgenia satyanarayanai | reverse complement strand
AACTAACGACCCCAGACACCAACCAACCCATCCACCAGACGATGAACAAACCAGCCGACGCCAGGACCATATTGGCATCAAAAACTTGGCACACTGTTGAGTTCTCAAGAAACAGACACACACCGCCGAAACCCGAGTCACCTGACCCGAACCCCGGACCGGGGCAACCTCTGAAACTTACCTGATCGATTCCGGCCAGTCAACTTGCGCTGTCGTGGCCCTCGTCTCTCAGTTCCACATCCCGTGGGCGTGACACAGTCACTCGCTTCGGTGTGGACTCGCCATCCCCGGGACCGGCCGCCCAGCCTCTCGGCCTAGCGTCCGTGCCTCCCTAGGGGGCAACGAGGTGAAACATTACGGGGCGGGCGAGCTGCCGTCAAACGACCGGGCGCAGGCCCGAAACCGACCCTGCGCAGGCGCCCTGACCTGCGGTTATACCTAAGCCGGCGGCCGCTAGCACCGCTCCGGAGCGGGAATCTCGCCCTGTGCGGTCGTTCACACGGCGTGCCGCCGCGTCAGGTGCCCTGCGCACCGCTATACGTGCGCGCCCGAGACGCGACGACGCCCGCCGGCCGAGGGGGCAGGCGGGCGTCGTCGTGAGCACCGGGCGGTCAGCCGCCGGGGACCTCGGCGACCGCGAGGTTGCGCCTGCCCCGGCGCAGGAGCACCCAGCGTCCGGCGAGCAGGTCCTCCGCCGCGAGCACGTGGTCCTCGTCGCTGAGCTTGACGTTGTTGAGGTAGGCACCGCCCTCGGCGATGGTCCGGCGCGCGGCGGAGCGGCCGTTGGCCAGGCCGGTCGCCACGAGGAGGTCGACGAGGTTGGACTCCCCCACCACCGCCTCCCCGCGCGGCAGCTCGGCGACCGCGTGCCCAAGCGTCTCGGGATCCAGGTCCCGCAGCTCCCCCCTCCCGAACAGGGCGCTCGAGGCCCGCTCCACCCGCTCGGTCGCCTCGGCCCCGTGCACGAGGGTGGTGACGTCCTGCGCGAGGGCTCGCTGCCCCTCCCTCGCCTGCGGCCGCTCGGCCACCGCGGTGACGAGCTCAGCGATCTCCCCCCGGCTGCGGAAGGTGAAGATCTTGAGGAAGCGCTCGACGTCGCCGTCGTCGGTGTTGAGCCAGAACTGGTAGAAGGCGTAGGGGCTCATCATGTCCGGGGCGAGCCACACCGCCCCGCCCTCGCTCTTGCCGAACTTCGTGCCGTCGGCCTTGGTGATGAGCGGGGTGGTCATCGCCTGGACGCCGGTGGCGTCGGCCTTGCGGATGAGCTCGACGCCGGAGAGCAGGTTGCCCCACTGGTCGTTGCCGCCCGTCTGCAGGGTGCAGCCGTAACGGCGGTGCAGCTCCCGGAAGTCCATGCCCTGGAGGATCTGGTAGCTGAACTCGGTGAAGGAGATGCCCTCGTCGCTGGCCAGCCGCCGGGCAACGGTGTCCTTGGCGAGCATCGTGCCCAGCCGGTAGTGCTTCCCGATCTCCCGGAGGAAGTCGATGGCGCTGAGCTCGCTCGTCCAGTCGAGGTTGTTGACCATCCGCGCGGCGTTCTCGCCCTCGAAGTCGAGGAACGGCTCGATCTGGCGGCGCAGGCGCTCGGTCCACTCGCCCACGACGTCGCGGTCGTTGAGCGTGCGCTCCCCCGACATGCGCGGGTCACCGATGAGCCCGGTAGCCCCGCCGACGAGCGCGATGGGCCGGTGGCCGGCGCGCTGGAGGTGGCGCAGGAGGATGAGCTGGACGAGGTGCCCGTGGTGGAGGCTGGGTGCCGTCGGGTCGAAGCCGCAGTAGTAGGTGACCGGTCCCGCGGCGAGGGCGGCGCCGATGGCGTCGCGGTCGGTGGCCTGGGCGATGAGCCCGCGCCACTCCAGCTCCTCGAGGATGTCACTCACGTCTGCGTACCTTCCTGGTCGGTCGGGGCCGGTCCGGCCCCGGGACTAGTGTGCCCCGTCCGTCGTGCCGGCTCGTCCGCCGTCCGTGGGACGACGACGACGGCGCACCCCCGGTCGGTAGGTCGAGACGGTGGGGTCGCCGGGCAGCCAGAAACGCCACGGGTAGGTCTCGCCGTCGCCGCCCGGGCCGGAGACACCGACCCGCGGCCCGGTGGCGATCTCCTCCGCCGCGGCGGCGGGGGCGAGGAGCTCGGCCCGCCCGCCGGGTGAGAGCACCACCCCGTTGTCCGGGCGTGCCAGGCCGAGCGCCTGGGCCATCCGGGCCGGCCCGCGGGCGAGGTCGACGTCCTTCTTCGCGGCCGGGCGCCGCGAGCGCGCCAGCTCGACGCCGTCGACCACCTCCCCGGCCCGCAGCAGGACGGCGCTGGCGCGCCCGTCCTCCCCGCAGACGACGTTGGCGCACCAGTGCATGCCGTAGGTGAAGTACACGTACAGCCGCCCGGGCGGGCCGAACATCACCTCGGTGCGCGGGGTGAGGCCGCGGTAGGCGTGGGAGCCCGGGTCGTTGGCGCCGTCGTAGGCCTCGACCTCGGTGAGCCGGACGGTCACCGCCCCTGCGTCGTCACGCACCGTGAGGTGCGCGCCGAGCAGGAGCGGTGCCACGTCCAGTGATCCCTGGGTGAGGTCGAGCATCAGGCGCTCTCGTCCCCCGTCCAGGCGCGCAGCTGCGCGAGTGCGGCACGCGCCGACTCGAGCTGCTCGGCGACGCGGTCCGGCGCGGTGCCCCCGCGCCCGTTGCGGGAGGCCACGGAGCCCTCGACGCTGAGCACCGCACGCACCTCGGGGGTGAGGTGCGGGGAGATCGCCGCGAGCTCGTCGTCGGTGAGGTCCCACAGCTCGGTGCCGGCGTTCTCGCAGGCCTGGACGCACGCTCCCGCGATCTCGTGGGCGTCGCGGAACGCGACGCCCTGCCGCACCAGCCACTCGGCGATGTCGGTGGCCAGCGAGAAGCCTTGCGGGGCGAGCTCGGCCATCCGGGCCGTGTCGAAGGTGAGCGTGGCGACCATGCCCGAGACGGCCGGGAGGAGCGCCGAAAGGGTGTCGACGCCGTCGAACACGGGCTCCTTGTCCTCCTGGAGGTCCCGGTTGTAGGCGAGCGGCAGGCCCTTGAGCGTGGCGAGCAGACCGGTGAGGTTGCCGATGAGGCGCCCGGCCTTGCCGCGCGCGAGCTCGGCGACGTCGGGGTTCTTCTTCTGCGGCATGATCGAGGAGCCGGTGGAGAAGGCGTCGTCGAGGCGGACGAAGCCGAACTCCTTGGTGGCCCACACGATGACGTCCTCGCTGATCCGCGAGAGGTCCACGCCCACCATCGCGACGACGAAGGCGAACTCGGCGACGACGTCGCGCGAGGCGGTGCCGTCGATGGAGTTCTCCACCGAGTCGGTGAAGCCGAGGTCCGCCGCCACCGCTCGCGGGTCCAGCCCGAGGGAGGAGCCGGCGAGGGCGCCGGAGCCATAGGGCGAGACCGCCGCCCGCCGGTCCCAGTCCACCCAGCGCTGGACGTCGCGCAGCAGCGGCCACGCGTGGGCGAGCAGGTGGTGCGCCAGCAGCACCGGCTGGGCGTGCTGGAGGTGGGTGCGTCCGGGCATGACCGCGCCCGGGTGGGCTGCGGCCTGGTCGACGAGGGCGCCGACGACGTCGAGCACTCCCCCGGCCAGCAGCCGCGCCTGCTCGCGCAGGTAGGAGCGCACGAGGGTGGCGATCTGGTCGTTGCGCGAGCGCCCGGCGCGAAGCTTGCCGCCCAGCGCGGGGCCGGCCCGCTCGATGAGGCCGCGCTCGAGGGCGGTGTGGACGTCCTCGTCGTCAGGCTGGGGTGCGAAGGCGCCGGAGACGACGTCGGCCTCGAGGCGGTCCAGCGCCTCGAGCATGCCGGTGAGCTCGGCGTCGTCGAGGAGGCCCGCCGCCGCCAGCGCCCGGGCGTGCGCCCGGGAGCCGGCGATGTCGTGGCGGGCCAGACGCCAGTCGAAGTGCGTCGAGCGGGACAGCTCGGTGAGCGCGTCGGCCGGCCCGCCGGCGAAGCGCCCACCCCACAGGCTCAGCGGTGCCTCAGCCATTGCTCGTCTCCAGCGAACCGGAGCCGAGGTCCACGGCGTTGCCGAAGACGGCGTCGCGGGCGGCGGCGAGCTTGGCGGTGAGGCCGTAGATCTCGATGAAGCCCTTGGCGTTGGACTGGTCGAAGGTGTCGCCCGAGTCGTAGGTGGCGAGGTTGAAGTCGTACAGGCTCGTGTCGCTGCGGCGGCCGGTGACCACGGCGCGGCCCCCGTGCAGGAGCAGGCGGATCTCGCCGGTCACGTAGCGCTGGGTGTCCTCGATGAAGGTCTCGAGGGAGTGCTTGAGCGGGGAGAACCACTGGCCGTCGTAGACGAGCTCGGTCCAGCGCTGGTCCACGCCCTTCTTGAAGCGCGCCTGCTCGCGCTCGACGGTGACGTTCTCCAGCTCCTGGTGGGCCGTGATGAGCGCGATCGCGCCGGGGGCCTCGTAGACCTCCCGGGACTTGATGCCGACGAGGCGGTCCTCGACGATGTCGATCCGGCCCACGCCCTGGGCGCCGGCGCGGCGGTTGAGCTCCTGGATCGCCTGGAGCGGGGTGACGGGCACGCCGTCGATCGCGACGGGGACGCCCTCCTTGAAGGTGATGACGACCTCGTCGGGCACCGGCGGGAAGGCCGGGTCGTCGGTGTAGCTGTAGACGTCCTTGGTGGGCGCGTTCCAGATGTCCTCGAGGAAGCCGGTCTCGATGGCCCGGCCCCAGACGTTCTGGTCGATGGAGAACGGGTTGTTCTTCGTCGTCTCGATCGGCAGGTTGTGCTTCTCGGCGTACCCGATGGCGACGTCGCGGGTGAGGGCGAGGTCGCGGACCGGCGCGAGGCACTTGAGGTCGGGCGCGAGGGAGGTGATGCCGACCTCGAAGCGGACCTGGTCGTTGCCCTTGCCGGTGCAGCCGTGCGCCACCGTGGTGGCCCCGAACTGGCGGGCGGCGCGGGCAAGGTGCTTGACGATGACCGGACGCGAGAGGGCCGAGACCACCGGGTAGCGGTCCTGGTAGAGGGCGTTGGCCTTGAGCGCCGGCATGCAGTACTCCTCGGCGAACTCATCACGCGCGTCGGCGACGTAGGCCTCGACGGCGCCGCAGTCGAGGGCTCGCTGGCGGATGACGTCGAGATCCTCCCCGCCCTGGCCGACGTCGACGGCGACGGCGATGACCTCGGCGCCGGTCTGCTCGCCGATCCAGCCGATGGCCACCGAGGTGTCCAGCCCGCCGGAGTAGGCGAGCACCACCCGCTCCTTGCCGGAGGTCGGGGTGGTCGTGGGGGTGGTGCTGTCAGTCATGCGGGGTCTCTTTCCATGGATGGTGCGGGAATGCGGTCGGCCGGCGTGCGGGCCGGTGCGGGGGTGGTCGGGGCCGCGAGGGCGAGGAGACGGTCGGCGAGCTCGGCGCCGGCCTCCTCGTCGCGGGCGATGACGAGGACGGTGTCGTCCCCGGCGATGGTGCCGAGGACACCGGGCAGGACCGCGGTGTCGACGGCGGAGGCGAGCAGCTGGGCGGCGCCGGCGGGGGTGCGGAGCACGACGAGCGCGCCGGCCCGGTCCGCCGAGACGAGGAGCTCGCCGCACCAGCGCGCCAGGCGCGCGACGCTGTGCCCCTGCTCAGGGGCGACGGGCGGGGCCATCGCTCCGGCCGCGCCCTCCTGCGGCAGGGCGTAGACCTGACGGCCGTCGGGCAGGGTGATCTTCCCCGCGCGCAGCTCGACGAGGTCGCGCGAGAGCGTCGCCTGGGTCACCTGGACGCCGTGGGCGGCCAGCTGCGCGCTGAGCTCGCTCTGGGAGGAGATGCGCTCGTGGGTGAGCAGCCGCGCGATGAGGGCGTGACGCGCCGGCCGGGTGACGGGCATGCTCACGGCGTGCCCCCGAGGAGGTGGACGAGGACGGCCTTCTGCGCGTGGCGGCGGTTCTCCGCCTCGTCCCAGATGACCGACTGCGGCCCGTCGACGACCTCCGCCGTCGCCTCCATCCCGCGGTAGACCGGCAGGCAGTGGAGGAAGACGGCATCCTCGCCACGCGCCATGAGGCGCTCGTCGACCCGGTAAGAGACGAAGGGCGACTCGCGCTCCCCCGCCTCGCCCTCCTGGCCCATCGACACCCACGTGTCGGTGGCGACGGCGGTGACGCCGTCGACGGCCTCGTCGGCGTCGGTCGTCACGAGCACGCGGCCACCGGTCTCGGCCGCGATGGCGCGCGCGCGCTCGACGACGGCCGGGTCGGGCGCGTAGTCGGCGGGCGCGCCGATCCGCACGTCCATGCCGGCGGTGACGCCGCCGAGCAGGTAGGAGTGGGCCATGTTGTTCGCGCCGTCGCCGAGGTAAGCGAGGGAGCGGCCGGCCAGCGCAGGGCCCTCGGCCGCGAGGCCGCCGCGGTGCTCGGCGATGGTCTGCAGGTCGGCGAGGATCTGGCAGGGGTGGAACTCGTCGGTCAGCGCGTTGACGACGGGCACGGCGCTGACGGCGGCGGCCCGGTCGAGCCCGGCCTGGGCGAAGGTGCGCCACACGATGGCGGCGACGTGCCGGTCCAGCACGCGCACGGTGTCCTCCACCGACTCACCGCGGCCCACCTGGGTCGACGCGGAGTCGAGGACGAGCGGGAAGCCGCCGAGCTCGGTGATGCCGACGGAGAACGAGACCCGGGTGCGAGTGGAGGCCTTGTCGAAGAGGACGCCGACCGAGCGGCCCGCGAAGGGGCGCGGGGCGACCGTGCCGGCCTTGAGCTCGAGCGCGAGCTGCAGGACGGAGCGCTGGGCGTCGACCGACAGGTCGTCGTCACGCAGGAAATGAGCGGTCATGCGGCACCTCCGGCGGCGTCGAGGATGGCGGGCAGGTCGGCGAGGAAGCCGGCGGCCTGCTCGTGGCTGAGGACGAAGGGCGGGGCGAGGCGGATGGCGTCGGGCGCGACCGGGTTGACGATGTAGCCGGCCGCGAGCGCCGCCTGCGCCACCTGGGGCGCGACGGCCCCGGTGAGCATGATCGCCAGGAGCAGGCCCTCGCCGCGCACGCCCGCGACGAGCGGGTGGCCGAGCGCGGTGACGCCCTCGCTCAGCTGGCGGCCGCGCTCGGTGACGGCGGCGAGCAGCCCGTCGCGCTCGATGACATGCATCGTGGCGAGGGCGGCGGCGGAGGCGACGGGGTTCCCGCCGAAGGTGCTGCCGTGCTGGCCGGGGCCGAGCAGGGTGGCGGCATGCTCGCCGAGGGCGACGACGGCGCCGATCGGCAGCCCGCCCGCGAGCCCCTTGGCGAGGACGACGACGTCGGGCACGACCCCGCCGCCGACGTGGTCGTGATGGTGGGCCATCCACCGCCCGGTGCGGCCCATCCCGGTCTGCACCTCGTCGAGGATCAGCAGCGCGCCGTGCCGGGAGGTGAGCTCGCGGGCGGCGGCGAGGTAGCCGGGGGGCAGCGGACGCACGCCCGCCTCCCCCTGCAGCGGCTCGAGGACCAGGGCGGCGACGTCGTCGTCCATGGCGGCGGCCAGCGCGTCGACGTCACCGAAGGGCAGGTGCTCGACGCCGCCGGGCAGCGGCGCGAACGGCTCGCGGTAGGCGGCTTTGTGGGTGAGGGCGAGCGCGCCCATGGTGCGGCCGTGGAAGGCGCCCTCGAGGGCGAGGATCCGCGGGCGGGTGCCCTCGCCGTGGCGGCGGGCCAGCTTGAACGCGGCCTCCATCGCCTCGGTGCCGGAGTTGGCGAGGAACACGCGTGACCCGGCCGGCGCGCCACCCGGCGTGACGACCTCGAGCAGCCGCTCGGCGAGGTGCACCTGGGTGGGCGTGGCGAAGAAGTTCGAGACGTGGCCCAGCGTCCCGAGCTGCGCGGAGACCGCGGAGACGAGCGTGGGGTGGGCGTGGCCCAGGGAGTTGACGGCGATGCCGGCGAGGAGGTCGAGGTAGCGGCCGCCGTCGGCGTCCCACACCCACGCCCCCTCCCCGCGCACGAGGACGCGCTGGGGCGGGCCGAAGGTGTTCATCAGGGCGCCGGTGTAGCGCTCGGCCCACACCGCCGCCGGCTGCTGGGTCTCGGGGACGATGTCGCTCACGGTGCCTCCGGGTGGGTGGAGCTGGTGGCCCAGTCGGGCAGGACGAGGGTGCCCACGCCCTCGTCGGTGAAGATCTCCAGCAGCATCGAGTGCGGCTGACGGCCGTCGATGATGTGCGCCTGCGGCACCCCTCCGCGCACCGCGCGCAGGCAGGCTTCCATCTTGGGGACCATGCCGGACTCGAGGTCGGGGAGCATGACGGTGAGCTCGCTCGCGGCGATGCGCCGCACGATCGAGGAGCGGTCGGGCCAGGAGCGGTACAGGCCCTCGACGTCGGTGAGGACGACGAGCTTGCGCGCCCCGAGCGCGACGGCGAGCGCCGCCGCGGCGGTGTCGGCGTTGACGTTGAGGACCTGGGAGGGGTCGGTGATGTCCGGCGCGATCGTCGAGATCACCGGGATCCGGCCGGCGGCGAGGAGGTCCTCGACGGCGGAGGGGTGGACCTCGACGACGTCCCCGACGAGGCCGACGTCGACCGGCTTCCCGTCGACGACGGCGGTGCGGCGCTCGGCGCGCAGCAGCCCGCCATCCTCGCCGGAGATGCCGACGGCGTGGGCGGTGTCCACGTTGAGGAGGGAGACGAGGTCGCGCTGCACCTGTCCGGTGAGGACCATCCGCACGACGGCCATCGCCTCGGGGGTGGTGACGCGCAGGCCGCCGCGGAACTCCGAGGCGATCTGGAGGCGGTCGAGCATCGCGGAGATCTGCGGACCACCACCGTGGACGACGACCGGCTGCATGCCGACCTGGTGGAGGAACAGGACGTCCGCCGCGAAGGCGCGCTGGAGCTTCTCGTCGACCATCGCGTTGCCGCCGTACTTGATGACGACGCGGGTGCCGGCGAAGCGGCGCAGCCAGGGCAGGGCCTGGAGCAGGACCTCGGCCTTCTGGTCCGGGCGCAGGCTGTCGGGGAGCTCGGTCATGTCGAGTAGGCGCTGTTCTCGTGGACGTAGTCGTGGGTGAGGTCGTTGGTCCACACGGTGACGGGCGGCGCGTCCCCGGCGTGGAGGGCGATCTCGACGTGGACCTCACGGTTCGCCGCGAGGTCGACGAGCGAGCGGTCCTCGCCCACGCCCCCGGCCCGGCACACCTGGACGCCGTTGACGGTGACGTCGAGGAGCAGCGGGTCGTAGGGGGCGACGTCCTCCGGGACGGTGCCGGCGGCGGCGATGATGCGGCCCCAGTTCGGGTCGTTGCCGAACATCGCGGCCTTGAACAGGTTGGAGCGGGTGACCGCGCGGGCGACGGCGAGCGCCGCCGTCTCGCTCGTCGCGCCGGTCACGGTGACGGCGACGTCGTGGCTGGCGCCCTCGGCGTCGGCGATGAGCTGACGGGCCAGCTGCTGGGTGGCGGCGGTGAGCGCCTCCTGGAAGGCGGCCGGCTCGGGGCGGATCCCGCTGGCGCCGGAGGCGAGGAGGATGACGGTGTCGTTGGTCGACATCGCGCCGTCGGAGTCGATCCGGTCGAAGCTCAGCCGGGTGGCCTCGCGGAGCACGGCGTCGGCCTGCACGGCGTTGAGCTCGGCGTCGGTGGTGAGGACGCAGAGCATCGTCGCGAGCGCCGGGGCGAGCATGCCGGCGCCCTTGACCATGCCGCCCACCGACCAGCCCTCGCCCTGCACGTGGACGGTCTTGGCGACGCTGTCGGTGGTCATGATCGCCTCGGCCGCGTCCGGGCCGCCGTTGGCCGACAGCGCAGCGGCCGCCGCGTCGATGCCGGCGGTGAGGGCAGGCATGTCGAGCCGCTCGCCGATGAGGCCGGTGGAGCAGACGAGGACGTCACCGCTGGAGACGCCGAGCCGCTCGGCGACGTGCTCGGCGGTGGCGTGGGTGTCGGCGAAGCCGTCGGGGCCGGTGCACGCGTTCGCGCCACCGGAGTTGAGGACGACGGCGCGCGCGATCCCGTCCCCGACGGCGGTGCGCGACCACACGACGGGGGCCGCGACGACGCGGTTGGTCGTGAAGACGGCGGCGGCGACGGCGGCGGGCCCGTCGTTGACGACGAGCGCGACGTCCTTGCCGCCGGAGCTCTTGAGGCCGGCGGCGACGCCCGCGGCCCGGAAGCCGCGTGCTGCGGTGACGCTCACGGGGCGACTCCCACGGTGGTCAGGCCCAGCTGCTCGGGCAGCCCGAGCGCGAGGTTCATGGACTGGACGGCGGCACCGGCGGTGCCCTTGACGAGGTTGTCGATCGCGCAGACGGCGACGACGCGGCCGGCGCGCTCGTCGACGGTGACCTGCACGTGGGCGGTGTTCGCGCCGAGGGTGGCCGCGGTGGTGGGCCACCGACCCTCGGGTAGGAGGCGGACGAAGGTCTCCCCCGCGTAGGCGTCCTCCCACGCGGCCCGGACCTGCGCCGTCGTCGTCCCCGGGGTGAGCGGGGCGGTGACGGTGGCGAGGATGCCGCGGGCCATCGGCACGAGGGTGGGGGTGAAGGAGAGGCGCACGTCGGCCGCGCCGGCGCGGCGCAGGTTCTGCTCAATCTCGGGCACGTGCCGGTGGCTGCCGCCGACGGCGTAGGGCGTCGCGGTGCCCAGGCCCTCGGAGGCGAGCAGGTGCGGCTTGAGGGACTTGCCCGCCCCGGAGTAGCCGTTGGCGAGCACGGCGACGACGTCGCCCGGGTCGACGACGCCGGCGCTGACGCCGGGCTGGAGTGCGAGGGTGACGGCGGTGACGTTGCAGCCGGGCACGGCGACGGTGCGGGCCTCGCGTAGGATCTGGCGCTGGGCGGACGCGGTGCCGCTTTCCCCCGCGTGGCGCAGCTCGGGCATGCCGTAGGGCCAGGCGCCGGCGAAGGTGCCGCCATAGAAGTGGTCCCAGTCGGCGACGTGCTCGAGGCGGTGGTCGGCGCCGCAGTCGAGGAGCAGCGGCGTGGGCCCGTCGAGGGCGGCGAGCGCGTCGGTCAGCTCACCGGAGGCGCCGTGGGGCAGGGCGAGGACGACCACGTCGTGCCCGGCCAGACGCGTGGGGTCGGTGGGCTCGAGGAGCCGGTCGACGAGCGGCAGAAGATGGGGCTGGTGCTGCCCGAGGAGGTCACCGGCACTGGCGTTCGCGGTGAGCGCGCCGATCTCGACCTCGGGGTGGGCGAGGAGCAGGCGCAGGACCTCGCCCCCGGCATACCCACTGGCCCCGGCCACGGCTACAGATACAGTCACCCGCATAACTATACACACGGGTGAATGAGGCGCCACATGGCCGCCCCGGCGCGCCCGGCGGCCGGACCGAGACTCAGCGAGGCTTGCCATCTCTCAGCCGTCGAAGCGAAATGCTCGCAGAGAGCCAGCGCCGTGGTCTCGGGTCTCCTGATAGCCGCGACCCCCGGCTCTGGCTCCTAGAACGTCGGGGTGTCCGCGAAGTGCTGCTGGCGGCGGCGCACGCGGGTCACCCGGCCCCCGGGGTGACGGCGGTACATGTGGCCGCTGGGGGTCACCCACTCGTAGGCGCCGCTGCCCAGACGGCGGAGCTGGAACTCGCCGCTGGTCTTGAGGATGTGGTCGTGGGTGCACAGGTCCTCCAGGCCGAGCATGGAGGTCGTGCCACCGGCGTTCCACGGGACGATGTGGTCCAGCTGGCAGCGGCGAGCGGAGTGAGTGCAGCCGGCGCGGACGCACGTGCCGTCCCGCAGCCGGATGCGCTCGGCGAGCTCGGCGGGTGGCCGGTAGCGGGTGCGTCCGTAGTCCAGGACGGTGCCGGAGAGCGGGTCGGTCACGATCCGGCGCCACGTCCCGCCCAGCGCCACGGCCCGGGCGGCGGCGGGAGAGATGGGCCCGTAGCCCTCGAGCGTGGCGACCTCGGCGGGCTCCCGGTCGAGGAAGGCGAGCATGGCGTCCTCGTCGGGCAGTGGGACGAGCTCCGCCCCGGTGCCGTCGGCCAGCTTCGTCGCCGGCAGGCCGAACTGCCTGGCGATGTCGGGCGGGAGCAGGACCGAGAGCGGGACGAGGACGCGGATCTGGGCGCGCTGGCCACCGATGTGGCCCACCGGCATGTGCCAGCGGCGGGGGACGGTGCCCGGACCGTCGGGGGGCGGATCGCCGTCGGGAGGCGGGGGCGGGTCTGGTGGCACCTCGGGAGCGGCCGACCCGACTGCGGGCGCACCTGTCCCCTCTGACCGCTGATCGGGTGGGTCGGCGCCAGCCGGATCGGCCTCCGGAACGGGAATCTCGGCGACCGGGGCTGCAAGTAAGTCAGGCTCCCCCTGCTCGCCATGCGGGTCCGACGCCACCTGTTGGTCGACAGCGTCCGGCTCCCGCGGTGCAGGTCCCTCAGGCGCCTGCGCCGCTCCACCGTCGGCATCGTGCGCCGTTCCGGTATCGGGCTCGTCACCCGCCGGATAGTCGGGACGTGGCTGGTCGGCACCCACCACTGATCCCGGCGGCAGCCCGACGTACCCGAGCTCGAGCGCGGTGTGGCCCATGAGGGAGAGGATGTCGGCGCGGAGCTGGTCGAGCGTGCGGTCATCGCCCCCGGCCTGGGCGGAGCGGGCGGCTGCCTGGAGCGCGAGGTCGATGGCCGCGGCGTCGGTGGCGGGCAGGACCGCGCGGATGCAGGCCATGCCGTCGGGCAGCTGACGGGGGTGCTCGACCCGCCGCCGGGCGCGGGCGCGGGCGTGGAAGAGGTCGGCGTCCTCGTGGCTGAGGGCGATGACGGCCTTCTTGATGGCCTCGATGAGCTGGCTGTGGGTCTGGGTGCCGGCGTCGTCGATAACGCAGTCCTGGACCAGGACCGCGACCTCGACCGGGTAGTCCTCCAGCATCGAGACGATCGTCGTGGCCTTGCGGGCGTCGATGTGCCCGGTGGCCAGCGCCTGACCGGTGAGGGCGAAGACGTTCTCGAAGGCGCGGGCGTTGCTCACGATC
>NZ_JAMBNZ010000022.1 GCF_023715365.1 Georgenia satyanarayanai | reverse complement strand
CCAGAGGACCTTCTGAACGAAGTCCGAAGTCGTGCCGCCGCAGATGACCGCTCGGTCTCCAACTGGATCCGACGGGCGGTCGAGCACGAACTCGCTCGCGGCGCCAACTGATCCCCGCTGTGGGATCCCCTGCGGGACATGTCCCTCCGCATCTCGCTGGCGGGCGTCGCGCCGTCGATTCGGGTTCCGATTGAGATGGTCCGTGGCCGCCGAGCCCTCGATCGTCATGGCCGGTCCGCCTGCATTGAGGCGCGTAGGGAACTTGCGCTCCGATGCGACGGTGGTGGGAGTCAATCGGATGCGCTTGGGAGGCAGAAGGGACCACGCCACGATCCGGGCTTTCTGGTCGCAGCCGCATCAGAACGGCTAGGCGGACATCGCCGGAACCCAGACTCGCAGACAGAACTCGCTCCCAGGACGACTACTGGCCCATAGTCTGGAACCCATCAGGTGTCGACGTCAGGAGTGCGCACAGATGCGAACGAGGCGATTGGTGGTAGCAATCTCGGCAACGGTGCTCATAACCGCGGTAGCGGGTGGATGCAGTGCCGATGACCAGGCGCATGATGGGACGCCTCAGGCACCGCAGGCCGGCCCTGCCACCGAGCCCTCCTCCCCGGCCGCGGCACCTGTCTCCGAGGCTTTGGATGCCTCGGCCACCTGCACTGCTTACGGTGATGTGTGGACGATCGTGGAGAACGCCGACCGGAGCCTGGAGGATGGCCGTATGAACGCGCAGGAGCATGCGGGCTGGTCCAGACTGGCAACCCGCGTGCTTGACCGCCTGCCCTCCACCGGGGACAGCGCCGTGCACACGGCGATAGCGGAACTGCAGGAGATCGCGCCGGCGATCCCGTCCGGCGCGGTCGGCGCGGCGACCGGTGTGCGCTCACCCGAGTGGTACGCAGCCGAGGAGGTCCTTCGTACCGCCTGTGACGGCCTCGGCGTCCCGCTAATGCTCGACCTCTTCGCCCGCGGGTAAGACACCCATCAACGCTCCAGGGGCAGCGCCGGACACGGGGACTGGCAGCCGTGGTCCTGCCGATCATGGCCGTAGCAGCGTGCAGCTCGAGGAAGGAGCTGTCATCGACGGCACGAGCGGTGCCCGTCACTGAGGAAGCTACGTGGGGCACCCGACTCCTCACGGCCCACCACACCCCAACCCGCCCGCACCGGCGCAGTCGCTCACCTTCGCGAGTCCCGTGAGGGGATCCTGGAACGGGCACTGTCGCACGGGCGGTACCCGACGCGCCGCAGCAGTCTCTCCTTCAGTTCCATACCTGGCGCGAAGGCTTCTCAGCGGGAGCCGTTGGGGTGGGCCAGACCGCCTGCAGTATTCGGGCAGTGTCCTCGAGGCCTACGCCGGCCATGGTGGCGGCGCTGACGAGCGCGCGTGCTTGCTCAATGACTTGTGCCGGGGTCGTGCTGGCGTCGGGATGTATTCGGGTTCCGCCGCCGACGCGGGTCTGCAGGAGGCCTTCTCCTTCCAGTTGGCGGTAGGCCTTGGCCACGGTCCCGGGCGCCACCCCGAGGTCGTTGGCGAGCTGACGGACTGAAGGGATTCGCTGCCCCGCGGGGAGCTGGTCGGTGGCGACCAGGCCGCGGATCTGGTCGCAGATCTGCTCGGCGGGCGATCCGCTGCCGGTCAGCGAGATACGGAGTGCCATGGCGCCTTCGTCGTCTCGCGAGTGGTGGACTGCAGTGCGGCCAGCACCACGGCGAACCATAGGAACCATCCGACGAGCTCGACACCGGTGGCCCCCAGCCGCATCGGTGCCTGGAGGATGATGAGCGGCGGCTGGGCAGAGACCCATCCCTGGTCGGTCGTGAACCCGGCACTTAGCGCTGCTGTGCCAGCCAGGTGGTTCAACACCGCGGCGAGATGGATCAGCATTGCGCCGGCGCTGATGGCCACGATGTTGCGGGTGCGCCAGCGGCGGGTGGGCGCGTCTCCGGCGAGGTCTGGGGTCAACGGCGGTCTGGCGACCGCCCTGACGGCGACCAACGTGGCGACCAGGAGAAGTGCGAGCACGATGATGCTCGGTACGGAGTAGTACCAGCCGTAGATGTCTGTGCCCGCGGTGACCCCGGTGGCGAGCTCGATCTCGTAGTGGCGGTAGTGGCCCTGCTCATCCGGGATCGACGCCCGGCCGGCTAGGGCAGTGACCGTGAGTATCAGGACCGTCAGGGCCGACAGGGTAAGCAGCCACCCCCGCGCTGCGAAGCTGGTCAGCGTACGAGGGGACAAATCCGCGGTGCCGGTGCCCTGCCGCAGCGCCGTGGGCAGCATCAGCACCAGCACAGCGATGAGCCCTGCGCCGAGCGGCGCCACGAAGCCTAGGACCTGTGCCGTCGAGCTGGCGGTCGGCGTTGGCACCACCCACGAAAGCCGTTCGATCACGATGACAATCACTGCAAACAAGCCAGCGGCAAGTGTCCAGCGGCGCACGGAGTGCCCGATCTCTGCGCGCGGCCTGCGGCGGACCAGGACCCCCACCAGTAACACCACCAGCAGACTCACCAGCGGAGCGTCGAACATCTGGCGTAGCTGTAGCAGCGTCAGGGGCATCGAAACTCCAGGGAAGTGTGTCAACAAGTCAATACACTTTGTACCACATCCGCAGTACGCTCGAAGGTGCGTTGGCAGGAACTCCAGAACGAGCCGCCGACACTCGGCCATCTATGCCGGCGGGGCGGCTGCCATCGGCGTGGAACCGTCCCGCAAGACGAACCTCTACTGGTTGCGTCGAACCGCTGACCTGCGCCTATGCCTAGGCTCGACCGGGTTGTCCCGTATGCCCCGCCCCGTGATGTGTCCGGTGAGCGGGCGCTCTCCGGCAACGCCGGTGTCCTCTACGGCGAGTGCGGCCGCGCCCGTCGCGGGCGACATCGTGGGAGCCCCCGGAGCTCCCGTCTGCGGGCGCGTGCCGCGGCGGAGTCAGCCCGTTCTCGCCTCTACCGCCGCGCGAGGATGATCGGCGCCGCCGTCCGGGGGTGGGGGAGGACCTCGACGGCGTGCTGGTAGACGCCGGACAGCAGCTCCGCCTGCAGGACCTCACCGGGCGCACCCACGGCGGCCACCCGGCCGCGGTCGAGCACGGCCACCCTGTCCGCGTACCCCGCGGCCAGGTTGAGGTCGTGGAGGACGACGACGACGGCGTCACCCGCCGCCGCCCGCTCCCTCGCCAGACCCAGGACCAACTCTTGGTGGTGGAGGTCGAGGGCGGCGGTCGGCTCGTCGAGGAGGACGACGCCGGCGGACTGGGCGAGCACGCGGGCCAGCGAGACGCGGGCCTGCTCACCGCCGGACAGCGAGCCGAAGGTCCGCTCGGCGAGCGCCGTCGTCTCGGTCAGCTCCATCGCGCGGGCGACGGCGGCGTCGTCGTCGTCCTCGCGCGGGGTGTGTGACCACGGGGAGCGGCCCATCTCCACCACCTGCCGGCAGGTGAAGGGGAAGGTGAGGGTGACGCGCTGGACGAGGACGGCGCGGCGCATGGCGGCCTCCGTCGTCGACCACTGGCCGAGCGGGCGGCCGGCGAGGGTGACGGTGCCGCCCGCGGCGACGTCGCCGCTGAGCACCCCCAGCAGCGTGGACTTGCCCGCCCCGTTGGGGCCGACGAGAGCCACGACCTCGCCCGCGCGGACGCCGAGGCTGACGTCGTCGAGGATCGTGGCGCCGCCGAGGACGACGCGGGCGCCGTCGACGGCGAGGGCGACCTCGCCTAGCTCGAGCGGCTCGGGCAGGCGCGGGCGGCGCGGCAGCAGCCTCATGCCCAGCCTCCCTGGGTGCTTCGCATCCGACGCATGAGCCACAGGAAGAACGGGCCGCCGACGACCGAGGTGAGCATGCCGAGGGGCAGGTCGGCGAAGGGGACCGCGGTGCGTGCGACGAGGTCCGCGACCGTGAGGAGCAGCGCGCCGCCGAGGGCGCTGGCCGGCAGCAGCAGCCGGTGGCCTGGCCCGGCGACGAGGCGCACGAGGTGCGGGACGACGAGCCCGACGAACGCGATGACGCCCGCGAAGGCGACGCCCGCCCCGACGAGGAGCGCGATGACGACGATCGCCACGACCCGCAGCCGTTCGACGTTCACGCCGAGGTGCCGGGCCGAGCGGTCCCCGAGCGAGAGGAGGTCGAGCCGGCGGGCGAGGAGGAGGGACACGGCGATCCCGACGACGACGAAGGGCGTGACGACGCCGACCGCCTGCCAGCGCGCGCCGTTGAGGCTGCCGAGCTGCCAGAAGACGATCTGCTCGCGGGCGGTGGGGCTGGCGACGAAGGTGTTGAAGGCGACGATCGCCGAGGCGATCGCGGTGACGGCCACGCCGGTGAGGATGAGGGTGATGGCCTCGGTGCGCCCGCCGGAGCGGGACAGGGAGTAGACGAGAAGGGTCGTGACGAGCGCGGCGACGAAGGCCGCGAGCGGCACTGTCCACGTGCCGAGGACGTCGAGCCCGGTGACGATCGCGAGGCTCGCGCCGACCGCGGCGCCGGGGGAGACGCCGATGATGGCCGGCTCGGCCAGCGGGTTGCCGAAGACGCCCTGCATGAGGGCGCCGGCCACCGCGAGCGCCGCCCCGACGACGACGGCGAGGGCGATGCGCGGGAAGCGCACCTGCCACAGCGCGGCGTCGCCCTGCGGGTGGCGGGGGCCGGTCACGGAGTCCAGCGGGAGGTCGACGTGGAGGCCGATGCCGCCGAGGAGCCACTCGAGGGCGCCGTCGAGCCGGCCGAGCACCGAGCCGGCGACCTCTCCCGGGGGGATCGCCAGCTGTCCGGCGCCCGCGGCGACGACGCACACGACGGCGAGCGCGAGGGCGGTGCCGGTGAGCAGCCACCAGCCGCGGCCGCGGCTGGCGGTGGTGGCGGCAGGCAGGGTGACGGCCGCGGTCACTCGTAGACCGCCTCGGCCAGGGCGGTGACGACCCGGCCGGTGCGCGGTCCGAAGCTGAGGAGCACGGTGTCGTCCATGTCGACGACGCGGCCGTCGGCCACGGCCTCCGTCTGCGCCAGGCCGGGGACGAGCGAGAGGCCCGCGGGGCCTCCCACGGACTCCAGGCCGGCGCTCATGAGGAGGAGGACGTCGGGCTGGACGCTGATCATCGTCTCGGCGCTGATCTGGGTGAAGGGCCGCTCCAGGCCCGCCTCGGTGCCGACGTCACGCGCACCGATGGCGCGGATGAGGGAGTCGGCGCCGGAGCCCGGCCCGCCGAGGAGCTGGACCATGCCGCCGCGCAGGTAGAGGAAGGCGACCGCGGGGGACTGGGCGCCGGTCGGGGCGTCGTCGAGCGCCGCGGTGATCTCCTGCTGGGTGCGCGCGACGAGCTCCTCCCCGGCGTCGGGCACGCCGAGCGCGCCGGCGACGGCGCGGATCTGCGTGGGGATCGTGTCCATCGAGCGGGTGTCGTCGAAGAAGATCACCGGGATGCCGGCGTCACGCAGCTGGAGCTGGACCTCGGTGGGGCCGATGGTCTTGTCGGTGAGGACGACGCTCGGGTTGAGGGCGAGGATCGCCTCGGCGTTGAGGTCGTGCGCCCCGGGGGTGACGACGGGCAGGTCCGCGGCCTCGGGGAAGCCGGTGGAGGTGTCGCGCCCGACGACGTCGTCCCCCAGCCCGAGGGAGAAGACGATCTCGGCGAGCGTGCCGTAGAGGTCGACGGCGAGGATCCGGCTGGTGTCCGCCACCTCGACGACGGCGCCGTCGCAGGACTTGACCGTGACGGGCAGCTGCTGCGCGGGCGCCGTCGCCACCGGGTCGATGGTGTCGTCGGTCACGACGGCGGTGGTGGGCTCGGTGAGCAGGCTCGCGTCACCGCTCGCGGTGCGCTCGGGGAGCGGCTCGCCGTCATGGTCGTGCGTGACGGCGAAGCCCTCGACCGGGTCGCCGCACGCCTGCACGGTTTCCGCGGCCGCAGGCGCTGTCTGCGTCGTCGTCGTGGTCCCACGCGGCTCCATCGGGCCGCCTGCGCACGCCGAGAGGGTCAGCGCCGTGAGGGCGGCGACGAGCGCGAGGCGCGCGGGAAGGCGGGTCATGAAGTTCCTTGGACGGGCGAGTGCGCTGGGGCGTGGTGCGCTGGTGGACAATTTACGTGACGTACCCGTAGCGTAATCGTCGATTAGGCTTGCCTTACCTAAGTGTGCCACGAGGAGAGAGATGTCACGGACCCCTGAACCTGCTGGCCATGGCCAGTTCGACGGCCGCGCACGCGGCCGTCTCCTTGCCGTGCTGGCTGCGGGCATCGCCCTCGTGGGCGGCCTGTTCGTCGCGGCCCCGGCGGCCGCAGCCTCCGCCAGCGGCCCCGACGGCCAGCAGGTGACGGTCGAGCCCTCGAGCGGCCTCGACCCGGACGGTCAGCAGGTCACGGTGAGTGGCTCGGGCTTCGACACCTCCAAGGGCGTCTACGTCGCGCTGTGCGTGGACAAGGGGGCGGGCCAACAGCCCGGCCCCTGCCTCGGTGGTGTCGACATGGAGGGCGCCGGCGGTGCCTCCGCCTGGATCTCCTCCAACCCGCCCGACTACGGCGAGGGACTTGCCCAGCCCTTCACCGAGTCCGGGGGGCGCGGTTCCTTCTCCGTGACCCTCAGCGTCTCCGCCGCCGACTCCTTCACCGACTGCCTCGACCCCGCCGTCGCCCCCAACGGCTGCGTCATCGGCACCCGCGCCGACCACACGCGCGGCGGTGACCGCTCCGCCGACGTCCGCATCCCCGTGACCTTCGCCACGGGCGGCTCCGACGCGAGCGCCGACGGCGCCGCGGGCTCCGGGACCGAGCAGGGCTCCGGATCGGGTGGCGCCGCCGCCGCCGAGGCGGACTCCGACGGCTCGCTCGCCACCACCGGTGTCACCGTCGGCATCATCGCCGGCGCCGCTGCGCTCCTCCTCGCCGCGGGTGTCGCGGCACTCCGCCTCCGCCGTCGTCACTCCGCCTAGACAGGACCCTGATGAGCACCACGACCTGGCGCGCCCGCGCGCGCCGCACCCTTGCCGCTGTCACGACGACGGCGCTCGCCGCGGGCGCCGTCGTCGCCGGCACCGGCACGACGGCGCTCGCCGCCGAGCCCGCCGCGACCGTCACCTCCGGCAGCGCCCAGTGGGGCGTGAAGGCCTCCTTCCGCACCTACCTCGGCATGCCCTTCGCCGGAGGGAAGATCAGCATCGTCCCGCCGGCCACCGCGACCGACACCGGGTACGAGTTCGCCGCCGCTCGCGGGACCGTGACGGCCACGACCGCGGACCTCGCACTCGACGGCGGCGTCGACTTCTGGGCGCATGAGGGTGCGCTCGAGGTCCGGCTCTCGGAGCTGCGCGTCACCATCGACGGTGACGAGGGCTCGCTCGTGGCCGACGTCGTCTCGCGGGCGAACACGCCGGACGCGGAGCTCGTCGACTACGACGACGTCACGCTCGGCACCATCGACCTCGACGGCCACCCGCTCACCGTGGCGGACGGCGTCGCCACCGTCACCGGCGCGCCGGTCACCCTGACCGCGGAAGGTGCCCCCGCGTTCGCCAACTTCTACAAGGCCGGTGACGCGCTCGACCCGCTGAGCTTCAGCGTCGAGCTCGCTCCCACGACAGCGGCGCCGCAGGTCACGCTCCAGCCGCAGGACGTCTCCGTCGACGCGGGCGACGACGCGCTCTTCAGCGCCGCGGCGACCGGCACGCCGCAGCCCACCGTCCAGTGGCAGACCCGCCCCGGCGCGGACACCGAGTGGCAGGACGTCGCGGAGGCCACGGCCACCGACCTCACGCTTCCCGCCGTCACCGCGGAGCAGAACGGCCGGCAGCTGCGCGCCGTCTTCCGCAACGGCACCGAGCCGGACGCCGTCACCGCCGCCGCGACCCTCGCCGTCGCCGCCGCGCCGGTCGAGCCGGTCGAGCCGGAGGAGCCGGTGGCGTTCGAGCCGGCGATCGAGGTCTTCGCCGCCGACGGCGTGACGCCGCTCGGTGACGCCGAGGTGACCTTCGGGGACAGCCTCGTGGTCAAGGGCACGGGCTTCGACCCGGCCGGCAACGTCGGTGGCCGCGGGATGCCGATCCCCGCGGACCTGCCGCAGGGCACCTACGTCGTCTTCGGCAAGTTCGCCGAGCAGTGGCAGCCCTCGCAGGGGGCGCCGTCCTCCGCCCGCGTGGTGGGCGCGCAGAAGTGGGCCCTCGCCGAGAGCGTGCTCGACCAGGTGCCGCCCGCCTTCCAGGGCGCGATCCGCAAGGACTGGGTCGCGATCGAGGCAGACGGGTCCTTCGAGGCCGAGCTCGTCATCACCGACCGCGAGGCCGGCTGGTCCGAGGACGGCGCCTTCGGCGTCTACACCTACGCCGCCAGCGGGGTGAAGAACCCCGCTCAGGAGCTCTCGGTCCCGCTCGAGGTTGTCGAGGAGCCCAGCGAGCCGGTGGAGTGGGCCCCCGTGATCGAGGTCTTCGCCGCCGACGGGGTCACCCCCGTGGGCGACGCCCAGCTGACCGATGGCGACACCGTCGTCGTCAAGGGCGCGGGCTTCGACCCGGCCGCGAACGTCGGCGGGCGCGGCGTGCCGATCCCGAACACGCTTCCGCAGGGCACGTACGTGGTGCTCGGAAAGTTTGCCGAGCAGTGGCAGCCCTCCCTGGACGCGCCGAGCTCGACGCGCGTCGTCGGCTCGCAGAAGTGGGCGCTCGCCGAGAACGTGCTCGACCAGGTGCCGCCCACCTTCCAGGACGTGATCCGCCGCCAGTGGGTCGACATCGCCGAGGACGGCTCCTTCACGGCCGAGCTCACGATCACCAAGCCGGCAGCAGGCTGGCCGGAGGACGGCACCTTCGGTGTCTACACCTACGCCGCTGGCGGCGTGAAGAACTCCGCGCAGGAGCTGTCTGTCCCGCTCGACGTCGTCGAGGAGCGCACGCCGCAGCTCGCGGTGACGCCCACCGAGGACATCACCGTCGGCACGGTCGTCTCCGTCGAGGGCACGGGCTACGCCCCGAACCGGAAGCTCTCGGTCGCCTTCACCTCCGACACCCCGACCGCGGACGGCGTGACCGTCGGTCCGCCGCCCACCGGATGGCTGCAGCACGAGGTCGTCACGACCGACGCGCTCGGCAGCTTCGAGCGGGAGATCACCGTCCGCGGCTGGTTCACCGGCACCGAGGACGACTGCAGCCAGGTGCAGTGCTACCTCGCGACCTTCACCTCGGCCCAGCTCAGCGACGCCGGGGAGGTCGACGTCACCGACCGCAGCCAGGACGTCTTCGTCCCGGTCACCTTCGTCGCCGGCTCCGCCGAGCCGACCCCGGAGCCCGGCGCCCCGGCCGTCGTCGCCGACCCGAGCCAGGTCGAGCAGGGCGATGACGTCACCATCAGCGGCAGCAACCTGCCCGCGGGCGACGTCCGGGTCGAGCTCGCGCCGAGCACCGCAACGGCCACCGGGCACCTCGACTGGGGCGTCAAGGAGTCCTTCCGCTCCTACGTCACCAGCCCGATCGCCCACGGCACGATCACGACGAGTGAGGACGTGACGCGCAACGACGACGGGACCTTCCGCTTCCCCGCCACGCTGGCCTCCCAGGACCCGGCCGCCGGAACCGCGCTCGTGAGCTTCGCCGGCAGCGTGCAGTTCGAGGGCCACGAGATCGAGGGCGTCCCTGCTCTCGACGTCCTCCTCGAGAACCTGCGCGTCCAGGTGACGCCCGACTCCGCCGTCCTCGTCGCCGATGCGACCTCCCGGGAGTTCGCCGCTACGACGAGCACCGGCGAGCCGGTCGACTACCCGGGCGTCGTGCTGGCCTCCCTCGACCCCGAGGCCTTCACGGTCGCCGGCGGCGAGGTCAGCGCGGAGGCCGCCGCCGCCACGCTGACGACCGCGGGCGTCCCCGCGTTCGGCACCTTCTACGACGCCGGGGACGAGCTGGACCCGGTGAGCGTCGACGTCACCGTCGGGGGCGCCGCCCCTGCCGCTCTCGCGCTGCCCACCGACGAGCCGACGGAGATCGCCGTCGTCACGGTCGAGGAGGACGGCTCCTTCACCACGTCGTGGACCGTGCCGGAGGACTTCCCGCTGGGTGGCTACGCCGTGGTGCTACGGGACGAGGCCGGGGCAGTGCTCGCGAGCGACGCCCTCACCGTCCTCGCCGTGACGCCTGACGCGCCGTCCGAGCCCGGAGAGCCCGGGGAGGAGCCGGCTGAGCCTGGCGAGGAGCCTGCGCCGACGCGTGGATCGGTCACCGTGTCGCCGGACCCGGTGGTGCAGGGTGCCACCGCTACCCTCACCGGCAGCGGCCTCGAGCCGGGCACCCGCGTGGGCGCCGTCATCGACGCCGCCGGCGCCCCGGGCAGCCTCACCTGGGGCGTCAAGCAGTCCTTCCGGGACTACATCACCGGCAGCATCGCTCACGGGTCGGTGACCGTCACGGCACCGGCCAGCGAGACCGCCGGCGGCTACGTCTTCGGGGACGGCCGGGGGAACGGGGACGCGACCGACGGCACCGCCCACTTCGGCGGTGAGGTGGCCTTTGCCGGCCACGAGATCGGTGGTACCTCCCAGCTGCAGATGACGGTCACGGACCCGTCCGTCGTCATCGAGGGTGGCGAGGGCTACCTCGTCGCGGACGTCGCCAGTCGCTCGCTCCAGGGCGACGGCGTGGTCGACTACCCGCGCGTCCGTCTCGCCGAGCTCGACCTCGACGCCGTCCAGGTGGCCGGTGGCCGGCTGGTCGGCACCGACGTGCCCGCGAGCCTGACGGCAGCGGGCGTGCCCGCCTTCGCCGACTTCTACAAGGCGGGTGAGGCGCTCGACCCGGTCACCTTCAGCGTCCCCGTCGCGGAGGGCGAGCTCGACCTCAGCGAGCTCGACGTCGCCGCGGCAGTCGTCGGGCAGGACGGCACGGTCGAGCTGAGCTGGACCGCCCCCGCGGACATCGCCCTCGGCTCGCACCGCGTCGACCTCGTGACCGACGGCGAGTCCGTGGCCGACACGACCTTCACGGTCGCGGCTGCAGGCGCCGGCACGGACACCGACGACGACGGCGCGGGCCCCGGCACCACCGCCGGTGGCGCCGCCGGCAACCTCGCCCAGACGGGAGCGCAAGCGGCGGCCCTCGCGGCCCTCGCGGCTACCGTCCTGCTCGCCGGCCTAGTGCTCGCCACCCGCAGGCAGCGCGCCTGACCCGACGGGGCCGCACCCGGGTGCGGCCCCGTCGCCCGGACCCGAGAACGACGAAGCCCCGCGTGGAGGACCACGCGGGGCTTCGTCGTCGGACAGGTCAGGCGTGGTGCCGCTCGCCGAGGGCGGCGAAGAGCGCCGTGCTCAGCTCGAAGGCGACGTTCGCCTCGTCGACAGCCATCTCGAGCTCGAGAGGACTGAGGTCGAGGGCGTCGAGCTGCTCACGGTAGGTGTCCTTGAAGACCTTGGGCTTGGCGATGCCGGCGAAGGTGTAGAAGGCCACGCCCTCCTCGCCCAGACCGTAGTGGCGCTGGACGAGCCGCTTGATCGCCTGGCCGCCGGAGAGGTCCCCGAGGTAGCGGGTGTAGGCGTGCGCGGCGTAGCGCGGCAGGTCCCCGGCGACCTGCGCGATGCGCTCGGCGTAGGCGCGGGCCGCGGGCAGGACGGCGATGTGCTCGCGCCAGTCCGCGCCGTGGAGGAACGCAAGGTCCGCCTCGATGGAGGGGGTACGGGTGAGGTCGGCGAAGACGAGGCTGGAGCCCCGCGCGGCGCCGACGAGCTCGGCACTGGCCGCCTCGAGGGCGACGTAGATGCCGTACTGCTGGGCGGCGAGGTCCGCGTAGGCGTCCCGGTCGAGGCGCCCGTGCATGAGGTCGGTGATGAAGGGCACCGACTCCGCGCGCTCGTGGGCGGCACGAGTGCGCTCGCGCAGCTGCGCGGAGAGCGGGGCAGTGGCGATGGAGGGCGCACTCATGTGGGTTCCTTCGACGGTCCGGTGAGGTAAGCCTCACCTTAACCGAATTCCGTCACGCCCATGTTGCGCAATTCATCTGACGAAGGTGCACCCCCTCTCCGCATATGGGCGATTTCGGCAAGGGAATACCCGCTGACGCCGCCAGAATCGCCCATATGCGGAAGGGGGGGCGCTAGAGGGCGGCGACGACGTGGTCGACGCAGGCGGTGAGCGCGTGGACGTCCTCCGGGTCGACGGCGGGGAACATGCCCACGCGCAGCTGGTTGCGGCCGAGCTTGCGGTAGGGCTCGACGTCGACGACGCCGTTCTCCCGCAGCACCGCGGCGACCCTCGCCGCGTCGACCTGATCCGTGAGGTCGATCGTCCCGACGACGGGGGAGCGGTGCTCGGGTACGCCGACGAAGGGGGTGGCCCAGTCACGCTCGGTGGCCCAGCCGTAGAGGATCCGCGCCGACTGCGCGCTGCGCCCGGCCGCCCACGCCAGCCCGCCCTGGTCGCGCATCCAGTCCAGCTGCTCGGCCATGAGGACGAGTGTCGCGATGGCCGGGGTGTTGAGCGTCTGGTCCTTGCGGGAGTTCTCCACCGCCGCGGGCAGGGACAGGAACTCTGGGACCCACCGGCCGCTCGCGGCGATCTCCTCCACCCGGGCCAGGGCCGCGGGCGACATGACGGCGAACCAGAGCCCGCCGTCGGAGCCGAAGCTCTTCTGCGGCGCGAAGTAGTACACGTCGGTCTGGCTCAGGTCGACCGGCACCCCGCCCGCGCCGGAGGTGGCGTCCACGCAGACGAGGGCGCCGTCGTCGGCCACCCGCTCGACGGGGGCGACGACGCCGGTGGAGGTCTCGTTCTGCGGCCACGCGTAGAGGTCGACCCCGTCGACGGGGCCGAGGGTGGCGAGCGAGCCGGGCTCGGCGGTCTCGACGTGCGGGTCGGCGAGGAAGGGCGCGCGGCGAGTGACGGCGGCGAACTTCTGGCCGAACTCCCCGAAGGCGGCGTGGGCGGCGCGCTCGCGGACCAGGCCGAGGCTGGCGGCGTCCCAGAACGCGGTGGACCCGCCGTTGCCGAGGATCACCTCGTGGCCCTCCGGTGCCCCGAGGAGGTCGGCCACGCCCTCGCGGACCCGGCCGACGAGCGAGCGCACCGGTGCCTGCCGGTGGGAGGTGCCCAGCAGCGTCTCGCCGACAGCGGCGAGCGCCGCGACGTGGGAGGGGCGGACCTTGCTCGGGCCGCAGCCGAAGCGGCCGTCCGCAGGCAGGAGCTCGGCGGGGATCTGGATCGTCATGGTCCCTGATCCTCCCACCTGGACGGCTCGGGAAGGTCCCGCGTCCCAGGGGAGGCGGCCGCGCTGCGCGCTACGGCTCCGGGTGGGATCCGACTGTCGACGGGGCTGGGAAGGGGACGGCGGGTGGAATCCGACTGTCGGGGGGGGGGGGGGGAGCGCGCGGGCGGGGAG
>NZ_JAMBNZ010000021.1 GCF_023715365.1 Georgenia satyanarayanai | reverse complement strand
CGGGGGGGTGGGGTCAGTCGGCGACGGCGCTGATGCGGTGGATGGCGACGACGAGCTCGGACTCGCGGTCGAGGTCGACCATCCGCACGCGACCGCCCTCGACGCTCACCGGCCGCACCCGCCGGCGCTCGGGCTTGCCGCTCGCGCCGATGAGGACGACACGGACCGCGCTACCGGCGCTGGCGGCCTCCCGGAGCGCCGCGACGGTGTGGACCGGGTCGGTCGCCGGGAGGTCGTCGCGCTGGTCGGCGCGCTCCTGTCCGGCGCGCATGCGACCGACGAGCCGCGCGAGGGCGACGTCGTCGGGCCCCTGCACGTGGACCTCGCCCGCCCGCTGGACGCGCGGAGCCGTGCGGACGGCCCGCCGCGCCGCCGGCCGGGCCCCGACGGACGCGCCACTGGGCCCCTCGAGCACCGGCGCTGCCCCGGTGCGGCGCAGCGTCTCGAGCAGCTCCCCGGGGAGGACACCGCTCACGAGCGCCGTCGGGGCGATCTCCCGCAGGCCCAGACCGGCCAGCCGCGGGTCGGCGAGGAGGGCCCGGGTGGTGACCTCGTCCGGCGTGCGGAGGTAGCTGCCGGCGCCGCCCACGCGCAGCCGTCCGTGCCGCCGCGCCGCGTCCCCCACGAGGTACTCCAGCGCCTGCGGCAGCGGGGTCCGGGAGACGTCGGCCAGCCGCTCGAGGAGCGCCCCCGCCTCCGTCCCGGCGTCCAGCGCCCGCCGCACCGACTCCGCGGTGAAGCGCACGGTGAGGGCCGCGCCGCGGCTCTCGACGTCGGCCACCTGGTCGAGCAGGTCGGCCAGCTCGCGCGTGGGACGCCCCGGCACGACGGCGGTGAGATCGCCCTGGACGAGGATCTCGCCCACCGGCTCCGGCAGGTCCGCCGCGAGGGCCGCGGCGACGTCGTCCGCTCCGTCCGCGAGCGCGCGGCCGGCGGAGCCGAGCGCGCCCGCGCCGGTGAGCCCGAGCAGCTCCGCCTCCGCAAGGACGGCGGCGACGCTCGCTTCCGGTGGGGTCGCGCGCGGCGCCTGCCAGCGCAGCACGGCGTGGACGTCGGCCGCGGCCGGTGCCGTCCCGGTGGGCAGGGAGGCGAGCACGGCGAGCACCCGACGGCGCAGCCGCGCCGCCCAGCCCCGCTCCAGGCCCGGCCCGAGCGCCGCCCGCAGCGTCCCGCGGTCGTCCCGAGTGCCCACGAGCCACGGCATCCGCGGGGAGGCGAGCCAGCCCTCGGCGAGGGCGACCCACCGGTCGGCGAGCTCGTCCTCGGCCCAGTCCACGGCCGGGGCGGCGGGCCCGAGGACCGGTCGCTCGCCGTCGTCGTCGGGGCCGACGAGACCGGCCATCGCGGCGATCTCGACGATCTCCGCCGCCTGCTCGGGAGTGGTGCCGAGGTCGCCGGCGAGCCGGCGCAGCTCACGGACGCCCAGGCCGCCGCTGCGCAGCGCGGGTGCCGGCTCATGCGTCCACTGCCGGACGACGACCCCCACGAGCCGGACCAGCTCCTCGGCCGCGCGCGTGGACTCGGCGGCGACGACGGCGGCCGGCCGGGTGGGTGCCGCCACCCGCGGCGGGTGGAGGTGCGGCTCGAGGTGGGTGCGCTGGCCGCGCGCGGCCAGCCCCGTCTCCAGGGGCAGCACCACCTGGGTGGAGCTGAGCCGCTGGAGGACGCCGTGGTCGAGGAGCCAGCGCGTGGCGCCGGCCGGCTCACCGCTCGTCACGCCGACGGGCGTGCCGCTGACGAGCGCGTCGAGCACGCGGAGGGCGGCGGGCGGAGCGTCGGTGAGCACGGCGGAGAGCGCCTCGGGCGTGGTGACGGGGGCGTGGACCGCCTCGAGCGCCGCGAGCGGGGGGCCGAGCCGGGCAGGGTAGGGGCCGAGCGCCTCGTGGAGCGCGAGGACGGGCAGGCCGCCGACGACGAGCAGCAGGCGCTCCAGGCGGGTGTACGCCTCGTCCACCCGCGCCGCCGCGGTCGCGTCCCCAGCGCCCGTGGCCGAACGCACGGCCCCCGCGTCGACCGGGCCGAGCCCGCCGAGCGCGCACACCGCCTCGGCGACCTCAAGGACGTGCTGGTCCAGGCCTGCGAGCACCCGCTCGACCGACGGGCGGGAGCAGGCGCGGGCGGCGAGGGCGGTGAGGGTCGTGGGCGGTGGCACGGGCAGGTCGGGCCGCTCGCGCAGGAGCGTGACCACGTCCGCGTCGGGGCGCTGGGAGAGCTCGGTGACGACGTCGGCCAGCCGGGCCGTCCCACCTGTGGTCACGGGGAGGTGCCCTCGCCGTCGTCGGTGGCCTGGCTGCCGCCGTCGCCGGTCCCGGCGGGTGCCGGGGGCAGCTCGGGGTTGCCGAGCGCGTGCCACACCTGGGCGAGGGGCAGCACGCCCTGGGGGCCGGACGGGTTGATGAGGAGCGCCTTGGCCCGGTTGGCCACGACCAGCTGGAGCAGTGCCCCGGCCGGGAGCCGGCGGGCGCCGAAGTCGGGGTTGTAGGCGGCTACCTCGACGGGGGAGGTGAAGGCGAGGAGCACCGGCTTGCCGTCGGTGCGGTCACGCACGAGGACGGGGCCCGCGCGGCCGTCGGTCTCGGTGTGGGCGATGAACAGGTGCGTGCCCGGCTCGCTCAGCGCGGTGACGAGCTGCTGGGCCGTGTGCGGGCCCGTGAGCAGGTCCTTGACGGCGCTCGCGCTCGGCGCGGCGAGGGCCAGCTCGACCTCCTTGCGGCCGATGGCGCAGGAGGGGCCGTTCGGGTCGATGAGGAACCAGCCGAGCTCCTCGGCCTTGCGGAAGGTCTCGAGCAGCGCCGTGCCGGACTGGGCGATTCCGGTCACCCGCTCCTCGGCGGTGGCGGCCTTGGCGCGAAACTCCGCGAGCGCGGCGTTGCTCGTGAACGCGGCGAGGGCGCGGCTGCCGTCCGGCGCCGTGAGCGTCGTGAGACGCAGCTCCGGAGCCGGTGTGCCGGGCGCGGGCAGCTCCGAGCCGGTCGCGTCGACGACGAGCTTCCCGCCCAGGGCCTGGCGCAGCACGTGGAGCATGCGCCTGGGCGCGGGGTCGGCGGCGAACTCGGCGACGGCGGCACGGACCAGCGCGTTGTCCGGTGGGGTGGCAGGTGCGGGCGGGGGCACGATCTCCCCGAGCCGGGCGCTGTCGAGGACGACCTCCAGCTCGCCGGGCACCGAGCAGTAGTAGAGGAGCAGGCGCCCGTCGTCGTCGAGGAGGTCGGCGGGCTGCGCGTCGGTGAGGAGGTGGACGCGCGCGTCGGGGACGGCGCCCGTGGAGGCGCCGGGGCCCTGCTCGACGACGGCGAGGATCTGGCCCGCATCGCGCGACTCGCCCAGGCGCACGATCCACGTGCCGCGGTCGTCGATGTAGGTGAGCGGGACGCCCACGGTCTCCAGGACGTCGAGGAGGCGCAGCGAGCCGCCCAGGCGCAGGCGGCGTCGCCCGGGCCGGGTGCCGTCGGCGAGCACCGGGCCGTCGCGGTCGACGGCGATGTCGAGGACCTCGGGCCGCGGGCGGTCACCGGGCTCGGCGATGCTCGCGACCGCCGCGCCCTCCGGCTCGGCCGCGGTGGCGGCCGTCCCCGCCGTCGTCTCCTCCGCGTCACGCGGTCCCGGGACGGCGAGGCCGGCGGCGGTGATGCGCTGCGCCATCCAGCCGGGCACGGCGTCGTCGCGGCGCGGGTAGCGGGTGAGGTGGTGGACGAGGTCGGTCGCGTCGAGCGGCTCCTCGCCCTCCCGCCAGGCGGCGGGCTCGCCGTCACGGTTGAAGCGGCCGGTCACGGTGAAGGTGGGCTCGGGCCAGCCGCCGGCACTCAGCGTGAGCGAGGCCTCGATCCACGTGCCCTGCCCGGGCTGGGCGTTGAGGTCCTGCAGGCGGCGGGCGAGGGTGTAGGGCGGCTGGTCGGCGGTGAGTCGGCCCAGGCGGGCGGTACGCTCCTCGCCGCGGACCTCGATGACGCGGAAGGACACGACGTCACGCAGCGGCCGCAGCTGCAGGTGGAGCTGGTCCCAGCCGGGCTCGGCGGGGAAGGAGTCGACCATCCAGCGGGCCAGCACGCTGAGGACCTCCTGCTGGACAGGGTCCGGGGACTGCTGCGTCATCTCTCGCCCTTCACTCGCTCGGTGCGCCAGGACCTCCCGGCCCCGTCGTCCACGGTATAGCCCGCCGGGGCCGGACGATCACCGGAGGCGGAACAGGCCCGGAGGGAGCTCCAGGGCCGGTAAACTGGTGGTTCCCTCCGGCGGCACGATGCCGCCCCCTCCGCCCCTGCACCGCCCCAGAGAGGTCCCATGCCCACCGGCAAGGTCAAGTGGTTCGACGCCGACCGTGGTTTCGGCTTCATCACCGCAGACGACGGCACCCAGGTCTTCCTCCACGCCTCGGCGCTGCCGGCGGACAACCCCAACCCCAAGCCCGGCGCGAAGGTCGACTTCGGTCTCGCCGACGGTCGCAAGGGCCCCTCCGCGCTGTCCGTGCGCCTGCTCGACCCGCCGCCGTCCGTCGCCAAGGCGCACCGCCGTCCGGCCGAGGACATGGTGCCGATCGTCGAGGACCTCATCCGCGAGCTCGACCGCGCCTCCGGCGAGCTGCGTCGTGGCCGCTATCCCGAGAAGGGCCGCGGCACGAAGCTCGCCCAGGTCCTGCGCATTCTCGCCGACCAGTTCGACGCCTGAGCCTCGGCAACTAGGATCAAGTCGTGACTGCACCCGCCGTGCTCGTGCCCCGCACCTCCCCGCCTGCCAAGGAGGCGGTGCTGGCGGGCGCCGTCGACGTCGCCCGCGAGGCCGTCGTCGCCGACGTCGGTGAGGCGCAGGTCGGTGAGCACGCGGGGTACGTCGTCGAGGACTCCCGGCTCCTCACCCACGTCTTCACCTCCCTCCTGCCCGGCTACCGCGGCTGGTACTGGGCGGTGACGCTGGCGCGGCCGCCGCGTGCGCGCCGGGCCACCGTCGTCGAGGTCAACCACCTGCCCGGCTCGCAGGCGGTCCTCGCGCCCGCCTGGGTGCCGTGGTCGGAGCGGCTGCAGCCCAGCGACGTCGGCCCCACCGACGAGCTGCCCTACATCGGCGACGACGAGCGGCTGGACGCCGGGTACGAGGCCACCGGGAGCGACGCCGACGTCCTCGGTCCCGAGCTCGCCTACGAGGTGGGCCTGGGCCGGGAGCGGGTGCTGTCGGCCGAGGGCCGCAGTCAGGCCGCGACGCGCTGGTACGAGGGGGAGCGTGGCCCCACCTCCCCCGGTGCCCGCGCCGCGAGCGAGCAGTGCTCCACCTGCGCCTTCTTCCTCCCCCTGGCCGGTTCGCTGCGCCAGGTGTTCGGGGTGTGCGCCAACGAGTGGTCCCCCGACGACGGCGGCGTCGTCAGTCTCGACCACGGCTGCGGCTCCCACTCCGAGACTGGTGAACGCCACCGGCCCAGCGACTGGAACCCGACCGCGCCGGTCATCGACGAGCTCCAGCTCGACATCGTCTCCCTCTCGCACCCGCAGGACCCGCCCACCCGCGAGCCGCAGACGGGGACCACGCCCGACGCCTCGTGACCGCCCGCGCGGCCGGACGCGGGGAGCCGATGTTCCCCATGCGTCCCGTGGTGCTGGGCGCCTTCGTGCCCTCCCTGGTCTTCGAGATCGGCATCGGCGCGATGCTGCCGATCGTCCCGCTCACGGCGACGGGACTGGGGGCGTCCCTCGCCGTCGCCGGCGTCATGGCCGCCCTCCTGCCGATCGGCCAGCTGCTCGCCGACGTTCCCGCCGGGGCGCTGTCCGCCCGGCTGGGTGACCGCGGCGCGATGCTGCTCGCGGGGCTCGTGGCCTCGCTCGGCTTCGTCGGTCTCGCGCTCGCGCCGAACCTCGCGCTCCTCGCCGTCAGTGTCCTCGTCATCGGCGCGGCGAACGCGGTGTTCAACCTCGCCCGGCACGCCTACCTCACGGAGATCACCCCGCCGCTGCGCCGTGCCCGCGTGCTGTCCACCCTCGCCGGGGTCCACCGCATCGGGCTGTTCATCGGCCCCTTCGCCGGGGCGGCCGTCATCCACGGCGCCGACGTCCGCGCGGGGTACTGGCTGGCCCTGGGCACCTCCCTCGTGGCCACCGCCGTCGTCGCGGCCGTCCGGTCCGAGCCCGGGGACGCCGGCGCGCCGGCGCGCCGGGACGCGCCCCCACGGCGCTCGATGCACTCGGTCCTCCTCGAGCACCGGCAGGTCTTCGCCACCCTCGGGATCGCGGTGCTCCTCGTCGGCGCCGTGCGCGGCGCCCGCCAGACCGTGCTCCCGCTGTGGACCGAGCACCTGGGCCTGGACCCCGCCGTCACGAGCATCGTCTTCGGGATCGCCGGCGCGGCGGACATGCTGCTCTTCTACCCTGCCGGGAAGGTCATGGACTCCTTCGGCCGGCTCTGGATCGGGGTGCCCGCCATGCTCACCATGGGCGTGGCAATGGCCCTCCTGCCGCTGACGACGACCCTCGGGCCGGTCATCGCGGTGGCCGTGCTCCTCGGCCTGGGCAACGGGATGAGCTCGGGCATCCTCATGACGCTCGGCGCGGACACCGCGCCACCGGGTGAGCGGGCCCAGTTCCTCGGGATCTGGCGCGTGTTCCAGGACGGCGGGGCCGCGCTCGGTCCGCTCGTCGTCTCCGGCGGCGCCGCCCTCGGCTCGCTGGCGGCCGGCATCTGGGTGATGGCGGCCGGTGGCGGGCTCGCGACCGCGGCGCTGGCCCGCTGGGTCCCGCGCTGGTCGGTCCACGCCACCCGGACGACCCGCCGCCGCGCCGGCCTCCTCTAGCCCCTTCTCGTCCAGCCTCCCCTCGAGCGCTGAGGTGGTCCTCGTCTGACGGGGAGGGATCCGGCTGTCGGCGGAGGGCGGGTGCAAGCGGCTTGGTTGCGCTTGTGTCACGGGCCTTGTCCGGCCACGTGCCCCGGGAGGACACTTCGGTGCTACCGGGCGGCCACCTCCACGTAGGTCTCTAGGAGGAGACATGCGCAAGGCACTCGCAGCACTCACCCCCGCTCTCGTGGCCCTCACCGCCGTCGGCGCGCAGGCCGAGGACCCGCCGGAGCCGGAGCACGGCTTCTTCCTCACCAACAGTGCGGCCGCCGGCCCCGCCCAGCACGTCTTCCACTTCGGTCGCTTCACCGACGAGGTGCTCGTCGGGGACTGGGACGGTGACGGCGCGGACTCGGTCGCCGTCCAGCGCGGCAGCACCGTCCACCTCACGAACAACCCCGCCGGCGGGCCGGCGCAGACCGTCCTCAGCTACGGCCGGCCCGGCGACACCCTGCTCGCCGGCGACTGGGACGGCGACGGCGACGACACCCTCGCGGTGCGGCGCGGGAACGTCTACTACGTCAAGGACACCCTGAGCGGCGGCTCGGCCGACCGGGTGCTCACACTCGGTCGTCCCGACGACGAGATCGTCGTCGGCGACTGGGACGGCGACGGCCGGGACACCACCACCTGGCGTGCCGGTGGGGACACCCTCTACGTCGGCAACCACATGGGGCCGGGCCACGCCGACTGGTACTTCGTCTACGGCCGGGCGTCGGACGCTCTGCTCGCCGGTGACTGGGACGGCGACGGCTGCGACACCGTCGGCGTGCGGCGCGGCGCCACGTACCTCGTGCGCAACTCGATGACCCCCGGGAGCGCCGACGTCACGGTCCGCTACGGACGTGCGACCGACGAGGCCTTCGTCGGCGACTGGGACGGTGACGGCGTGGACACCCTGGGGGTGCGCCGCGCGCCGTAGTCAGTCGCGCACCACCTCCGCACGCGCCAGCAGGGCGTCCGCGGGGCGGACCTCGTGGACGCCGCCGACGAGCTCGACCGACGCCTCGGTCTCCCGCTCGGCACAGTTCGGCCCGACCCACAGCTCGACGGTCCCCGGTTCCACGACCCGCACCATGCGGCGGTCGCTGAAGGCGAGGCGCGTCGTCGGCACGGTGAGGTGGACGGTCACCTCCTCGCCGGGCTCGAGGTCGACGCGGCAGTAACCGAGGAGCTGGGCGACCGGGCGGGTGACGGTACCGACGACGTCGCGCCCGTAGAGCTGCACGACGTCGGTCCCCGCCCGCTCGCCGGTGTTGCGCACCCGCACGGACACCTCGATGCTGCCGTCGGTCGCCACCTCCGGCGCGGCCACCTCCAGACCGGTCCGGACGAAGGTCGTGTAGCCGAGCCCGTGCCCGAAGGGAAGCGCGGGGGTGGGGTCGAGGTTCGTCGTCGAGGACGGGCCGGCAAGCGCGGGGTGCAGGTAGGAGTACGGCTGGGAGCCGGCCGACCGCGGCATGCTCACCGGGAGGCGGCCAGAGGGGTTGACCCGCCCGGTGAGGACACCGGCCAGCGCCGCGCCGCCCGCCTCGCCGGGGAAGAAGCTCTGGACGACGGCGGCGCTCCGCTCCAGCGCCCAGTCCACCGCGTAGGGACGGCCGGTGAGCAGGACGAGCACGACCGGGGTGCCCGTGGCGAGCACGGCCTCGACGAGCTCACGCTGCACGCCGGGCAGCTCGAGGTCGTCGCGGTCGCAGCCCTCGCCGACGGTCCCGCGCCCGAAGAGCCCGGACTGGTCCCCGACGACCACGACGGCGACCTCCGCGTACGCGGCGAGCGCCACCGCCTCGGGGATGCCGGACCGGTCGTCGTCGTCCACGGCGCAGCCGGCGGCGTAGGTGGCCTCGACCCCCTCGGTGCGCAGCGCCTCGAGCACCGTGGGGGCGGAGATGCCGTCCTCCGTGCCGGGGTGCTGCGGGATGACGTGGTTGACGAAGGAGTAGCAGCCGAACAACGCGGGCACGCGGTGCGCGTTCGGGCCGACGACGGCGACGCGTGCCGGGGCGGCCAGCGGCAGGGTGCCGTCGTTGCTCAGGAGCACGACGGACTCCTCGGCGAGCCGCTGCGCGAGGGCGCGGTGGTGCGGCGGGTCGAGGTCGATCTCGTCCTCGGGGGCATCGGCGGAGAAGTCCGCGTCGAGCAGGCCGAGCTCCTCCTTCTGACGCAGCACGCGCAGCACCGCGCGGTCGACGAGCTCGATCGGGGTGCGCCCGTCCTCGATGCGCTCGCGCAGCGGTGCGAGGTAGGCGTTGCCGGTGGGCAGCTCGACGTCGATCCCGGCGGCGAGGGCGAGCTGGGCCGCGTGGCCGGGGTTGGCCGCCACGCCGTGCAGGAGGTGCAAGAAGGCGACGCCGAAGTAGTCGGCGACGACGGTCCCGTCGAAGCCCCACTCCTCCCGGAGCAGGCGGGTGAGGATCTCCGGGTCCGCGGCGACGGGCACGCCGTCGATCTCCGTGTAGGCGTGCATGACCGAGCGGGCACCGCCGTCGCGCACCGCCATCTCGAAGGGCGGCAGCAGGACGTCGGCGATCTCGCGGGGCCCGGCGCTGACGGGGGCGAGGTTGCGCCCGGCGCGGGAGGCGGAGTAGCCGACGAGGTGCTTGAGGGTGGCGTGGATCCCGGTGCTCTGAAGGCCACGCACGTAGGCGGTGCCGACGGTGCCGACGAGGTAGGGGTCCTCACCGATGCACTCCTCGACCCGGCCCCAGCGCGCGTCGCGGACGACGTCGAGGACGGGCGAGAGTCCCTGGTGCACCCCGAGGGCGATCATCGACTCACCGATCGCGGCGGCCATCTCCTCGACGAGCTCGGGGTGGAAGGCCGCGCCCCACGCCAGCGGGGTGGGGAAGGTGGCCGCCCGCCAGGCGGCCACGCCGGTGAGGCACTCCTCGTGGGCGATGGCGGGGATCCCGAGGCGGGTGTTCTCCACCAGCCAGCGCTGGGACTCGAGCAAAGCACGGCGGCCGACGGCCGGCTCGACCGGGCGCGTGCCGAAGACCCGCGTGAGGTGGCCCAGCCCGTGCCGGGCGAACTCGGTGAAACGGGGTGCCTCGTCGAGCATCGCGTCCTGGAGCGGGGCCACGACCTCGCCGTCCGAGCCGGCGCCCACCCACAGGCCGACGATCTGGGCGAGCTTCTCCTCCAGGGTCATCGCGTCGAGGAGCTCCCGCACGCGGGCGCTCGCGGGCTCCTGGTGAGCGCCGGGGGCCAGGGTGTCCTGCTGGGCGGAAACGGTGTCGGTCACGGGTGTTCCTTCGTTCGGGGCCCGGCTCGGCCGGGACGGGGTGGTGCTGGCCTCAGCCCTTGACGGCGCCCTGGAGGCCGTTGACGATCCGCTTCTGGGCCGTGAGGAAGAAGACCAGGGCGGGGATCATCGCCAGGGTGGTGAAGGCGAGGACACCGGCGGTGTCCTGGGCGTGCTCGGTGGAGAAGCTCGCCACACCGAGCGGCAGGGTCTGGGACGAGGGGTTGTTGAGGACGAGCAGCGGCAGCAGGTAGGCGTTCCAGGAGGCGACGAAGGCGAGGACGCCGACTGTCACCATGCCGGGCCCGGACAGCGGCAGCAAGATGCGCCAGAAGAAGCCGATGCGGCTGGCACCGTCGAGCAGCGCGGCCTCCTCCAGCTCCTTGGGCAGCGCCATGAGGAAGGGCCGCAGGATGACGACGGTCATCGGCAGGGCGAAGGCCGCCTGCGGCAGCGCCACGCCCCACACGCTGTTGGTGAGCCCCAGGTCCCGGACCATGAGGAAGAGCGGGATGATCGCGACGGTCAGCGGGAAGAGCAGGCCGAGCACGAAGACGAGGAAGAGCGACTCACGGCCCTTGAAGGTGTAGCGCGCCAGCGGGTAGGCCGCCATGATCCCGAAGACGACGACGACCGCCGTCGTGATGAGCGAGACGATCGTCGAGTTGAGGGCGAAGCGCCAGAAGCTCGGCGACGTGATGACGTTCGTGTAGTTGCTCAGCACCCACGGGTCGGGGAAGCTCACCGGGTCGGACGCGAGCTGGGCGTTGCTGCGGAAGCCGCCGAGCACGGCGTAGATCACGGGGGCCAGCGTGGCCGCGACGACGACGAGCGCGATCCCGTAGACGAGCGGGTTGCCGCCGCTGAACGCGTTGCTGCGTCGGCGCCGCTGCGGGTCCGGCTCGACGCTCTCCTCCGGCCGGGAGACGGGCACCACGGCGGTCATCGGGTCACCTTCTTCCGGCTGGTGCGGGGCATGTCGGTGTCACGCCGCAGGATGAGGCGCTGGTAGGCGAGCGCGAGGACGAGGGAGATGACGAAGAGGAGGACGGCGACGGCGGAGGCGTAGCCGTACAGGCTCCGGTTCGTCCCCTGGTTGATGAGGTAGATCGCCATCGTGATCGTCGAGTTCGCCGGGCCGCCCTTGGTGAGGATCCAGACCATGTCGAAGAGCTGGAGCGAGCCGATCATCGAGAGGAAGCCCCACGTGCGGATGGTCGGTCCGAGGAGCGGCACGGTGATGCGGCGCTGCACCTGCCACCACGAGGCGCCGTCGATCTGCGCGGCCTCGTAGAGCTCGGGAGGCACGCCCTGGAGCCCCGCGAGGAAGAGGATGACGGCCAGGCCGAGGTACTTCCAGGTGAGGACGACCATGACGGTGTAGAGGGCGATCTCAGGGTTCCCGAGCCACACCTGGACGACGCTGCCGAGGCCGACGGCCTCCAGCGCGGCGTCCACCGGCCCGTTGGGCTGCAGCAGCATGAACCACACGACACCGGCGACGACCTCCGCCAGGACGTAGGGGACGAAGATGACGACCCGGAGGAAGGAACGGCCCCACATCTCCCGGTTGAGCAGGAGCGCGATCCCCAGGCCGAGGGGCAGCTGGATGAGGATCGACAGGACGACGATCGTCAGGTTGTGCATGACCGCGCTCGTGAAGATCTGGTCCTGCAGGGCGCGGGTGTAGTTCGCCAGGCCGACGAAGTCGTCGAGCGGGCCCAGGCCGTTCCAGCTGTAGGCCGAGTAGCGCACCGCCTGGATGACGGGGACGACGACGAACAGCGCGAACAGCACCAGTGCCGGTCCGACGAAGAAGGCGATCTCCAGGCGCTTGCGCCACTGGCCGGAGAGACGGGACGGGGCTCCGGCAGCGTGGCAGCGGCGACACCCGGTGGGGTCACGTCGTCTGCCACGTCACTCAACCCAGGTCTGCCGCGGCCTGGATGGCGTCGACGATGCCCTGCGCGGAGGACTGGCCGGCGAAGACCAGGGCGATCTCGTCGTTCATCGCGCCGCCGACGTTCTCCCCGAAGGCGGTGTCGAAGTAGAGCTGGACGAAGGGGGCCTGGTCGCGGAACGCGAGGAGGTCGGCCAGGGCCGGGTCGGACACGGAGTCGATCGCGGCCGGGTTGGTCGGCAGGCCCATGTCGTTCTCGGCGAAGGTCTTCTGGACCTCGTCGCTGAGCAGATAGGTGATGAAGTCGACGCAGGCGTCGGGGGCGTCGTTCGAGCACGCCCACGCGTCACCGCCGCCGAGCGCGGCCTCCGGGTCGCCCTGTCCACCGTCCACGGCGGGGAAGGGGAACCAGCCGGTCTTCTCGCCCAGGCCCGCGTTGTCCTCGGTGAGGCCCTGCATGACACCGGGCTCCCAGTGGCCGGCCAGCTCCATCGCGACCTGCCCGGTGGCGAGGAGGCCGGACGCGGAGGTGGGTCCGGTCTGGGCGGGGGTGGCGAGGAAGCCGGTGTTGAAGGGCTCCGTGGCGACGAACGCCTCGAGGTCCTCGCCGGCCGCGACGAAGCACGGGTCGGAGAAGTCGAGGGAGGTGACCGCTTCGGTGAGGACGTCCTGGCTGCACTGGCGCAGCGCGAAGTAGTACCAGTAGTGCGCGGCGGGCCACTTGTCGCCGGCGCCCACGGAGATCGGCTCGATGCCTTCGCCCTTGAGGGCGTCGACGGCCGCGTCGAGCTCCTCCATCGTCGTGGGAGCCTCGGTGATCCCGGCCTGCTCGAAGAGGTCAGTGTTGTACCAGAAGCCGACGACGCCCACCGAGAAGGGCAGCGCGTAGACGCGGTCCGCGTTGGTCCAGCCGTCGACCGACGACCCGAGCTTCTCGATCGTGTCGGCAGCGACGTCGGTGAGGTCCATCGTCAGCCCGGCCTCGACGTGGGAGGCGAGCTCGCCGCCGCCGCGCTCCATGTAGACGTCGGGGGTGTCCCCGGTCTGGAAGGCGGCGTCGAGGCGCGTGAGCATGTCCTCGTGCGCGAGCGGGGTGATCTCGATCGTGACACCGGGGTTGTCCGCCTCGAAGTCCGCGGCGACCTGCTCGTAGACGCTGACGCCCGGCTCGTTGTTGGAGTTGTGCCACCACGTGAGGGTGACCGAGTCGCCGTCGCCGCCGGTCGAGGTGGCGTCGGGTTCCTCGCTGTCGCCGCAGGCGGCGAGGACGAGCGCGGCGCTGAGGCCGAGCGCAGTGATGCTGGCTGCTCTTCTGCGAAGCATGTCGGTGTTCCTTCAGTCGTCGTCGACAGGGGGGTGGCGCCAGCGTGGCAGGGGCTGCGCGCGCGTGTCAATCGTTATCGATAACGTTTTCGTAGCGGTAGAGTCACGAGGATGAGCGAACGGGTGACCATCACGGATGTGGCGCGCAGTGCCGGCGTCTCCGTCGCGACCGTGTCCAAGGTCGTCAACGGCCGGTACGGCGTCGCCGCCGCGACGAGCGAGCGGGTGCAGGAGGTCATCTCGCGCCTCGGCTACGAGTCCTCGCTCGTGGCACGCAGCCTGCGCAGCAGCCGGACCAACGTCATCGGCATCCTCGTCGCCGAGTTCGAGCCCTTCAGCGCCGAGATCCTCAAGGGCGCCTCGGCCGCGGTCGCGTCCACCGGCTACGACCTGCTCGCCTACTCCGGCACCGCGCACGCGGGCAGTGACGTCGGCTGGGAGCGGCGGTCGCTGTCGCGGCTCAGCGGCACCCTCATCGACGGCGCCATCATTGTCACCCCCACTGTCGTCGAGGTCCGGGACGACGTGCCCGTCGTCGCGATCGACCCGCACGAGGGCCCCGCGGGCATCGCGACCGTCGACGCCGACAACGACGCCGGTGCCGTCCTCGCCACCCAGCACCTCATCGACCTCGGGCACCGCCGCATCGCCTTCCTGGGCGGGCGCACCGACCTGGAGAGCTCGCGGATGCGCGAGGAGGGCTTCCGCAGCGCGATGGCGGCAGCCGGGCTGCCGGTCGACCCACGGCTCGTGCGGGTGGGCGGCTACCGGCGCGAGACCGCCGACCAGCCCGCGCACGAGATCCTCGGCCTGGCCGACCGGCCCACCGCGGTCTTCGCGGCCAACGACCTCATGGCGATCGCGACGATCGACGCGGCCCGCGACGTCGGACTACGGGTGCCGCAGGACCTGTCCGTCGTCGGCTTCGACGACGTCCCGGAGGCGGTCGCTGCCATGCCACCCCTCACGACCGTCGCCCAGCCGATCCAGCAGATGGGCGCCGAGGCCGTCGGTCTGCTCGTGCGCCTCATCGCCGGCGACGACGCCGCGCGCGCGCACGTGCGCCTGCCCACCCGGCTCGTCGAGCGAGGCAGCACCGCACCGGCGCCCTAGCCTGCCGTCGGCGGCGTCACGGCTCGCGACGGGCGGCACGGCGCTGCTGGCTCGCGCCCCAGAGCATGCCGACCAGGCCGACCGCGATGCCGGTGAGGCAGATCCGGACCGCGCCGTCGGGCTCGCGTCCGGTCGCCAGCAGGACGAGCACGACGACCAGAGCGATGACCCACGCGACCGTGCCGGCGAGGAACATCGTCACCGTGTTGACGCGCATCGGGGGCAGGTCCTGCGAGCGGGTCTCGGGGATGCGCATGGCTCGATGGTAGAGGACCGCGCCCCTGGGACCCGGGCGGGCGGTCACCGCCACGCGCCGCCGTCGGCGCCTGAGGAATGGGCGTCCGCGACAGCGACCGGCGGGCCTCTGGCACGATATGCCCATGTCCACACCTGCGCCGGCGCGCACGCAGAGCCTCAGCCGGATCGACCGGTACTTCCGCATCTCCGAGCGCGGCTCGACCATCGGGCAGGAGATCCGGGGCGGCATCGTCACCTTCTTCACGATGTCCTACATCCTCGTCCTCAACCCGCTCATCCTCTCCACCCCCGACTCCACGGGCGCCTACCTCGGGGGCGGGACAGACGGGCCGAACTTCGCGGCCGTCGCGGCCGGCACCGCGCTCGTCGCCGGGCTCATGTCCATCCTCATGGGTGCTGCGGCGAACTTCCCCCTGGCGCTGGCTGCCGGGCTGGGCCTCAACGCCGTCGTGGCCTACACGCTGGTCGGCTTGCCCGGCATGACCTGGGCCGACGCCATGGGCATCGTCGTGGTCGAGGGACTCATCATCCTCGTCCTGGTGCTCTCCGGGCTGCGCGAGGCCGTCTTCCGGGCGGTGCCCCGGCAGCTCAAGGTCGCCATCTCTGTGGGCATCGGGCTGTTCATCGCACTGGTCGGGCTTGTCAACGCCGGGATCGTGCGTGCCGCGGAGGGCACCCCGCTGCAGCTCGGCTTCGACGGGTCCATCGTCGGTTGGCCCGCGGTGGTGTTCATCGTCGGGCTCTTCCTCATCCTCGTGCTGATGGTCAAGAAGGTGCGTGGGGCCATCCTCATCGGGGTGGTCGCCGCGACCCTGCTCGCGGGGGTCATCGAGGCTATCGCGCAGGTCGGGCCGATCAGCGACGACAACGTCGGCGGCTGGGGACTGACGGTGCCGGCGATCGAGGGCCCGCTCTTCACCGTCCCCGAGCTGTCGACGCTCGGCCAGTTCTCCCTCTTCGGAGCCTTTGGGAAGATCGGGGCCGTTGCGGCGATCTTGCTCATCTTCTCGCTCATGCTCGCCGACTTCTTCGACACGATGGGCACGATGGTGGCCGTCGGCGCCGAGGGCAAGCTGCTCGACGAGCAGGGCAACCCGCCCCGGACACGAGCCATCCTCGTCGTCGACTCGGTCGCCGCGGCCGCCGGTGGTGCGGCGGGCGTCTCGTCCAACACGAGCTACATCGAGTCGGCCGCCGGTGTCGGCGAGGGCGGTCGGACCGGTCTCACCTCGATCGTCACCGGCATCGCGTTCCTGCTGTCAGTGTTCCTCGCGCCGCTCGCCCAGTTCGTGCCCTACGAGGCCGCCACGCCCGCGCTCGTCGTCGTCGGTTTCCTCATGATGCAACAGGTCACCGACATCGACTGGCGCGACGTGGGCATCGCCGTCCCGGCGTTCCTCACGATCATCCTCATGCCCTTCACCTACTCCATCACCGTGGGCATCGGTGCCGGTTTCATCGCCTACGTCGTGCTGTCCGCGGTGCGAAAGGGCGGTGCCCGCCAGGTGCACTGGCTCATGTGGGTGGTTGCGGCGCTCTTCGTCGTCTACTTCGCCCTCGGCCCGATCCAGCAGGCCCTCGAGGTCTGAGCCGTCCCGGCGCTCCACCGTGCGCCCCCTGGTCCCGCTGTGCCCCCGTTCTGCCGGGAGCACAGCGGACCGGCGGGCGCAGGGTCCGGGATGGGGTGGCTCGTTCAGCCCCAGAGGCGCTGGGTCGCGATCTGCGCGCCGGCCGCGAGCGTCTCGAGCTTGGCCCAGGCGAGCTGCGGGTGGATGCGCCCACCCAGCCCGCAGTCCGTGGACGCGACGACGCGCTCGCGGCCCACGCCGGCCGCGAAGCGCTCGATGCGGTCGGCCACCAGCTCGGGGTGCTCGACGACGTTGGTCGCATGGGACACGACGCCGGGCAGGATGAGCTTGCCCTCGGGCAGCTCGACGTCCTGCCAGACCTTCCACTCGTGCTCGTGGCGCACGTTGCCCGCCTCGAAGGAGTAGGCGCCGGCGTTGATCTCGAGCATGGTCGCGACGATGTCGGCCATCGCGATGTCCGTGGTGTGCGGACCGTGCCAACTGCCCCAGCAGAGGTGGAAGCGGATGCGGTCCTCGGGCAGGTCGCGCAGCGCGTAGTTGAGCGCCTCGACCCGCAGCCGGGTGAACGCGACGTAGTCCTCGACGCTCGGCTCGGGGGTGATCTGGTCGAAGTTCTCGGCGATCGAGGGGTCGTCGATCTGGAGGAGCAGCCCGGCGTCGATGATCGCGCGGTACTCCTCGCGCAGCACGTCGGCCCACGCGTAGATGAACTCCTCCTCGCTCGCGTAGTGGCGGTTGGTGATCCGTGAGGCGCTGCCCGGGGACAGTGCGGTGATGAACCCCTCCTCCGCGCCCGTGCGCTCCAGCGCCGCCTTGAGGTTGGCGATGTCAGCGGCGATCGCGTCCTGGCCGGTGTAGCTGAGCGGCCCGGTGCACGAGGGGAACGGGCTCGCCTCGGGGTCGCCGGTGAAGATCCCGGACGTCGGGTCCGCGTAGGCCTCGGCGAAGAGCTGCCGGTCGCGGCGGTGGAGGAAGCCGGTGAGCCGGGCGTCGCCGGGGGCGGACTGGACGTCGGCGGTGGCCCAGGAGGCGTCGTCGATGATCTCCAGGCCGCCGGTGCGCTGGAAGGAGTAGGACCACCACGCGCCGTAGTCGACCGGCGAGCTCATCGACTTGCCGTACTCGCCGTCACCGACGACGTTGATCCCCACGGCCCGCTGCCGCTCGACGAGGGCCGTCACCTCCCCGGCGAGAAAGCCGGGGAAGTCGTCCGGCCCCTGGCCCGCCTGGCGGGCGGCGTTGGCCTCGAGGAGCGCGGGAGTGCGCGGCAGGCTGCCGGCGTGGGTCGTGAGAATGCGGTCGGCGCTGGAACGCACGGGTACCTCCGGGTCGTGGATGGGCGTTCCATGCTCGCACCCGGCTCACGGCGAGGGCCGCCTGTCCGCGACCCGGGCGCCGTCGTCGTCGCCGTCCTGCCTGGTGAGAACAGCGGCGTGGGCGACCTCACCATGCCAACTGTTTCGTTCGCCGAACTAACGATCTAGAATCGTCACATGACGAACTCCTCGCCCTCGACGACGACGGCGAGCCGCACCCGCCAGCACCCCGACCTCGCCACGGAGCTGCGCGTGACGGTCCTGCGACTGTCCCGCAAGATCCGTTCCGCCGCCGTCGTGGGGGAGCTGAGCGAGGCCCAGTACTGCGTGCTCGCCGGCCTGACCCACCACGGACCCTCGACCCCGCGTGCCCTCGCCGAGCGCGACGGCGTCCAGCCGCCCACCATGACGCGCACCATCGCCGCGCTTGAGGGCGCCCGCCTCGTCGTGCGCAACGCGCACCCGACCGACGGGCGGCAGGTGCACATCGAGCTCACCGCCGCCGGCGCCGCCGTCGTCGACGAGACCCGACGTCGCCGCACCGAGTGGATGGAGGAGCTGCTGCGCCACCTCACCGCCGAGGAGCGCGTCACCGTGGAGGAGGCCGTCGCGATCCTGCGGCAGGTGGCCGACGTATGAGATCCACCTTCGACTCCCTGAAGTTCTTCAACTACCGGATGTGGTTCGCCGGCGCGCTCGTCGCGAACGTCGGCACGTGGATGCAGCGCGTGGCGCAGGACTGGCTCGTGCTCACCGTGCTGTCGGACGACTCGGGCCTCGCCGTCGGCATCGTCACCGGCCTGCAGTTCCTGCCGATGCTCCTGCTCAGCCCCTTCGGTGGGCTGCTCGCCGACCGGTTGCCGCGGCGCAAGCTCCTCATCGGCACCCAGACGGCGCTCGGCCTGCTCGCCGCCGGGCTCGGTGTCCTCGTGCTCGGCGGCCACGCACAGCTGTGGCACGTCTACGTCTTCGCGCTGGCCCTGGGCGTCGTCACGGCCCTGGACAACCCGGTGCGCCAGACCTTCGTCGCCGAGATGGTGCCGCCGGCCAGCCTGCCCAACGCGGTGGGTCTGAACTCCGCGTCCTTCAACGCCGCCCGCCTCATCGGGCCCGGCATCTCGGGCCTGCTCATCGCCGTCGTCGGCCCGGGGTGGATCTTCATCATCAACGCGGTGAGCTTCGCCGCGACCATCCTGTCCCTCACGCTCATGCGGCGCGACGAGCTCCACGAGCTGCCGCACACCTCACGCGGTAGGGGACAGATCCGCGAGGGGCTGCGCTACGTCCAGGGACGCAGCGACATCGTCACGATCGTGGTCGTCGTCGGGGTCGTGGGTGCGCTGGGCCTGAACTTCCAGCTCACCAGCGCCGTCATGGCCCGGGAGATCTTCGACAAGGGCGCCGGTGAGTACGGCGTGCTCGGCTCGATCATGGCGATCGGTTCCCTCGGCGGAGCGCTGCTCGCGGCGCGGCGCAAGCAGCCGCGCGTGCGGCTGGTGCTCGGCGCCGCCTTCGCCTTCGGTGTCGCGTCCGGGCTGATGGCGATCATGCCGACCTACGAGCTGTACGCGCTCATGACCATCCCCGTCGGCTTCGCCTCGCTCACGATGATGACGGCGGCCAACGCCACCGTGCAGATGTCGACCGACCCCGTGATGCGCGGGCGCGTCATGAGCTTGTACATGATGGTCTTCCTCGGCACCACGCCCATCGGCGCGCCCGTCGTCGGCTGGGTCGCCGAGACCTTCAACGCCCGCTGGGCCGTGGGTGTCGGCGCCATCTCGGCGATGGTCGTCTCGGCGGCCGCCGCCGTGTGGGTCAAGCGGCACTGGGAGGTCGAGGTGACCTACCGGTTGCGCCACCGCCCGCACCTGCGGATGGTCGGCCCCACCGAGCGCGCCCACTCCCGCGAGGAGGCCAAGGCCAGGCTCGGCGCCAGCGACGCCCAGAACGCGACAGGCCTCGCCTAGACGGCCCCACACCCCCCCCCTCAGTTCGCATATGGGCGAAAACGGCGTCCGGGAGCCGCCTTCCGGCGCCGAATTCGCCCATATGCGGAGATGGGGGGTGGGGGGTGGGGGTGGTGTCAGGGGGTGTAGGCGCCTTGCCAGACGGATGCGAAGGGGGTCTTGGCGCTGACTCGGGCGTGGATGCCCGCGGTGACCAGGGCCTTGGCGGTGCGGACGGCCTCGGGCACGGTCGCGCCCTTGGCCAGCTCGGCGGCGGTCGCGGCAGCGAGGGTGCAGCCGGCGCCGGAGACGCGCTCCTGCCCCACCTTGGGCTCGGACAGGACGGTCACCTCCTCGCCGTCGAAGAGGACGTCGACGGCGTCGTCACCGGGCAGCTCGACGCCACCCTTGGCGAGCACGTACTGAGGACCGAGCGCGTGGATCCGACGGGCGGCCTCGATCAGGTCCTCGACCGAGGTGATCTCGTCCATGCCGGACAGCGTGCGGGCCTCGAACATGTTCGGGGTGATGACGGTGGCGAGCGGCAGCACCTGCTCACGCAGTGCGGTGTCGGTGTCGAGCGCGGCGCCGGGCTCCTGGCCCTTGCAGATGAGCACCGGGTCCAGGACGACGTGGCGCCACGGCTGGGCACGTAGCGAGCGGGCGACGACGTCGATCGTCGCGGGCGTCCCGAGCATGCCGATCTTGACGACGTCGAGGTCGTGGGTGGCGGTGGCGGCCTCGATCTGGTCGGCGATCACCTGGGGGTCGACCGGGACGAAGCGGTGCGCCCAGTCGTTCTTCGGGTCGAAGGAGACGATGCAGGTGATCGTCCCGACCCCGTAGACGCCGAGCTGCTGATAGGTCCGGATGTCGGCCTGGATGCCTGCACCGCCGGTGGCCTCGGAGCCGGCGATGACGAGGGCGAGCTGGGTCACGTTCTGCTCCCGTACGTGAGGAAAAGGACTCTCCAAGGGTATGCCGCGTGGAGGTGGGAGCGGTGTCATCGGCCTCTCCGGGAGATCTTGAGGGAGTCCTGAGGTGGTCAGGAGGTGAGCGCGAGGGAGCGCTGAGGTCGCCGGCAGAGAGTTGCCTCAGCGCCGGACGGACCGGCACCCAGCCCGAGAGGACGCCACCATGGCCCGCAGCACGAAGACCACCTCCCGCTTCACCTCGACCACGTGGAAGGCCGTCGCGGCCACCGCCGCCGGGGTCGTCCTGCTCGGTGCGGGCGGCGCGACCTTCGCCGAGTGGTCGGACGCCGAGGCCGCCGCGACCGACACCGCGATCACCTCCGGTGTGCTCGACCTCGCCGGCGGCGAGGGCCGCTGGACGAACGTCGTCGGCACGGACGTCACGGCCGCCGTCGAGGACGGCAGCTACCTCGTCGTCCCCGGTGACGCCCTCACCTACCGCGAGACGATGACCGTCGACGCCCGGGGTGACCTCCTGCGCGGCACCGTCGCCCACAACCTCAAGGGCCTCACCGGTGACGCGGAGCTGCTCGCCCAGCTCGAGGCGAACACCACGATGAGCCTCAACGGCCAGGCCGTCACGGGCAGCTCCACCACCGTCGTCGCCGACGACGAGCTCCAGGACCTCGACGTCGCCGTCACCGTCGCGTTCGACAAGAACACCGCCGGACTCGTCGGCCAGGGCCAGAGCGTCACGCTCGGCGGCCTCGACATCACCCTCACCCAGGCGCGCATCGCGGGCTAGCAGCCCGGCTCCACCGCCCCACGCCCGCCACCACCGACCCGGAGACCCGATGAGCACCGCAACCGCCACCGTCACCCCCGCCCGGCACCGCGTCGAGCAGGCACCGCGCCGTCCCGGCGTCGTCCGCACGCTCGTCACCCGGGTGCTGCCGGGTGCGCTCCTCATCGCGCTGCTGACCCTGCTCGGGGCGCTCATCCTGGTGCCCCGCCTGCTCGGGTGGGCGCCGCTCACCGTGCTCAGCGGTTCCATGGAGCCGACCATCCCGACCGGCAGCCAGGTCGTCATCTCCCCGGTCACCGACGTCGGCTCCCTGGAGGTCGGTGACGTCGTCACCGTCATGCCCTACCCGGACGACCCGACCCTCGTCACCCACCGCATCGTCGAGCGCTCCGAGACCCCGGCGGGCCCGGCCTTCACCACGCAGGGCGACGCGAACGACGTCGTCGACCCGTGGGAGGTCACCGAGACCCAGGTCCGTGGCGAGGTCCGGTACTGGGTGCCTGCCGCCGGGTACGTCGCCACCGCGCTGTCCGGTCACACCAAAGCCATCGGTACGGCGGTCATCGCCGCCGCACTCTTCGGCTATGCGGCCCTCCAGATGGTCCGGGCCGGGCGTGAGCGCCGCTCCGAGGACGTCGTCGCCGGCCCGCTCGTCGACCGCGCACGCCTCACCCGTCTGGAGGACGAGGTCGGCCACGAGGCCGCCGTCGAGATGGTTGAGCGCTTCGTCGACATGCTCCCCACCCGAGTGGCCCGGCTGCACGAGGCGGTCACTGCCGGTGAGGCTCCCGAGCTCCGCGACGCCGCGCTCAGCCTGGGCGGCACCGCGTCCATGCTCGGTGCCGACCGGCTCGCCGCGGTCGCGGCCACGTGCCGCGCCGCGGACGCCGCGATGGCCCGCGAGGTCCTTGCCGAGCTCGACCGCCTCGCCGAGGCCACCGAGCGTGAGCTCGTCGCCGCACGGTAGGCCTCGCCGAGCCATGAGGGGACACTGCTCTCGCGCCAGGAACGGCGTGAGAGCAGTGTCGCTCTGTGCTGTGCGGCCGCTGTCGACGCAGCGGTGGTCGTTCTCCAGAAGTCGCCGGGGTGGAGGCCGAGCCGCTCACGTTCAGCCTGTGCCAGGTTCCCGCGCTGTCCATCGGATCTCGTTGCGAGCGAAGCGCCGTTGATTTCGGCCGTCCGCGCGCCCGTTGAGCGGAGGCGTACGCCGCTCGATCGTGCGGATGTGTGACGTCTCGTTGCGGGATCCGCCGTCGGGATGCGGCTCTCCATGGCTGGCGTCGAGGAGGATTGGTTGCCGGCGTCCCGTGAGGGTGTCGGTTGCGGGACGCTGGCTGGCTGGGCAGTCAGCGTCTTGCTGACGCGTCGGCGAGCTCGGCCTTGGCCGCCAGTCGTTGGCGCTGGATGGCGCGGTAGACGGTGGAGCGACCAACACCGAACAGCTCGGCGACCTCGAGAGTGCTGTGCTCGCCGCTGTGCACCAGCGACACCAGGTGCGCTTCCTACTTACGGCTGAGCTTGGGCTGCTTGCCCTTCAGTCGACCCTTGGCCTTGGCGACCTTATGCCCTCGACGGTGCGCAGCCTGATCAGGTCGGACTCGAACTCCGCGACCACGGCGAGCACGTTGAACAGGAGACGACCAACGGCGTCGGTCGGGTCGTAGACAGACCCGCCGAGCGAGAGGCTCACGTGTCGGGCCGTCAACTCGTCAGCGATCGCCCGCGCATCCGGCAGGGACCGGGCCAGACGGTCGAGCTTCGTAACCACCAACGTGTCCCCAGCCCGACACGCGGCCAGGGCCTCACGCAAGCCGGGGCGTTCTCGGTTGGTGCCGGTCAGGCCGTGATCGACGTAGATGCGTTCGCTCTCGACGCCGAGGCTGAGCAGGGCATCGCGCTGAGCGGTGAGGTCTTGCTGATCGGTGGAACATCGGGCGTACCCGACACGTAGTGCGCCCATGGCGCACCTCCCAAGGGATCGGCCCGGCCGCGCCACCGCTTGTGGTCGGCTCGAGCACCGGGCGCAGCCCGGCACCACCAGCGATACCTCTCCTTCTCAGGGCGCAAGTACTGGTGCGGCAAGTGCCTGCCCTCATCGGGTGCTTCCGATGGGTACCTTTTCGTCATACGATTTGTTCATGGTGAGCGAGGAGCAGATCCGCCAGTGGGCTCAAGAGGCTGAAGCCGGGTACGACGTTGATGGGATGAAGCGCCGAGGCCGTGGTCGCCCTGGACGTGGCGCTGAGCCGATGCAAGTCGTCGCTGTCCGTCTCACTGCTGAGGAGCTGGCTGCGGTCGACGCCGTCGCTGAGCGCGAGCACATCTCGCGGTCCGAAGCTATTCGCAGGGCGTTGGCCGGCTACGCAGCGTGAAAGTCCACGACAGCGCTCTTAAGCACGGAGTGCTCGCAGACGACGCTGTCCAAGCGGCTGGCTGGCCGCTCTGGGTGGAGCCCCTCGACGAGGAGGGCTGGCCCCACCGCGAACTTCGGCTCGGTTTCGATACCCAGGCTCGCCTGCTCGAGACGGTCGTCCTCATTTTCGAGAGCGGCGATGAACTGGTCATTCACGCGATGCCAGCCCGCAGGCAGTACTGGGATCTCCTGTCCTGAAGTGGAGTCCACCTCACCACAAGTGGATCCCCTCCGGACACCGTTGTGCGGGCGACGGCGACCACGGCGTCCAGCGAGCGGCGTCGCTGCGGTGGCGAGGGGATGGACCCCCGCCAGCGCTGGTTTGAGTCCGCTCAGAGGTGTCGGGTCGGGTCCATCCGTTGGTGCAGAATCCGGACCACGTCGACACCCTCGGCGCTCTCGACATAGAAGAGCAGGTGGCTTCCGATGCCGTAGCGGCGATACCCCTGGCGGATCTCGTCGCAGGCGCGCCCGCGGCGGGGGTCATCGGCCACGCGCTCGATGGCGGCTCTGATCTCGGCGATGTACGTCTCCGCCTGACGAATGTCCCAGCGCTCCTCGGTGAAGTCCCAGATCGACGAGAGATCACGCTGCGCAGCCGGCGTGAGCCGGTACCGGTTCACGCCTTCTTCGCCGCCACGAAGGCGTCGAAGTCGAAGGGCTCGGGCGCGCCGCTGTCCTCGCCCTCGACGAGCGCGCTGCGTAGCGAGGCGAGCCGCGTCTCCTGGTCCTCGAGCAGCCGAAGGCCGGCGCGGACGACCTCGCTGGCAGACCGGTAACGGCCGGAGGAGACCTCCCGGGATAGGAAGGTCAAGAAGTGGTCGTCCAGACTGATCGATGTGTTTCGGACCATGACACGACGCTACCAAGGATTGGTAGCGTCATGCAGGCCGCGCTACATCGCCGCAGTCGTCACTCGCAGACTCGCTCCGCAACAGGATCCGCACGAGGGACTCCCAGCAGTGCGATCCGCATGCTCGGGACGGCCGCCCGCATCGAGGAGGCGCTCCTCGACCAGCTTGTCGGGTACTCCAGTGACCTGGGCCTTCTGTCCGAGGAGTACGACCCCGATAGTGGTCACCTGGCGGGGAACTTCCCCCAGGCCTTCAGCCACCTTGGGCTCATCCGCGCCGCTGACGCGATCCGGGCGGCCCGCGACGCGGACCAACTCCGGCGACCCTAGAAGGTCGGAGAGTCCGCGAAGTGCTGCCGGCGGCGGCGCTCGCGGGTGACCCGGCCTCCGGGGTGGCGGCGGTAGATGTGGCCGCTGGGGGTGACCCACTCGTAGGCGCCGGTGCTGAGGCGGTGGAGCTGGAACTGGCCGCTGGTCTTGAGGATGTGGTCGTGGGTGCAGAGGGCTTCGAGGCCGAGCATGGAGGTGGTGCCTCCGGCGTTCCACGGGACGATGTGGTCCAGCTGGCAGCCGCGAGCGGAGTGGGTGCAGCCGGCGCGCACGCAGGTGCCGTCGCGTAGTCGGATGAGTTCGGCGAGCTCGTTGGGTGGCCGGTAGCGGGTGCGTCCGTGGTCCAGGATGGTGCCGGTGAGTGGGTCGGTGATGATCCGTCGCCATGTCCCGCCCAGTGCCGCGGCGCGGGCGACGGCGGGGGAGATGGGTCCGTAGCCCTCCAGGACGGCGACCTCGGCGGGTTCGCGGTTGAGGATGGCGAGCATGGTGTCCTCCTCGGGCAGCGGGGCGAGCTCGGCGCCGGTGCCGCCGGCGGGTTTTGAGGCTGGTAGGCCGAGCTGGCGGGCGATGTCGGGTGGGAGCAGGACCGAGAGCGGCACGAGAACGCGGATCTGGGCGCGCTGCCCGCCGATGTGGCCCACGGGCATGTGCCAGCAGCGCGGGACGGTGCCGCCGCTACCGGGTGGGCGGGCATCCTCGGGCGGCTCGGGCGGCTCGGGCGGCTCGGGCGGCTCGGGCGGCTCGGGCGGCTCAGGGAGCTCGGGTGGCTCGGGTGGTGCTGCGGTGGTGGAGGGGCCGACCGTTTGCGTACCTGTCCCCTTGGACCGGTGGTCGGGTGGGTCAGGAGCGGCCGGATCGCGACCCGTGGTGCCTGGCGGGGCGAGCTGGCCGGCGTCACCCTGCTCGGCTGCCGGTGTGGACGGGCCCGGGAGCACCACCGGGGTGTCGGCGGCAGGGGCCTCCTCGACCGTCGAGCTGCTCGGCGGTGTCGTGTCGTCCGAGGGGCCGATCGGTGCTGGCGACGGGTCGCGCTCAGGTACCCCTGGCCGGTCGGGCATCGGCTCGGGTGCGCTCGGTCCGTCGGGTGCCGGCTCGGGTGCGCTCGGTCCGTCGGGTGCCGGCTCGGGTGCGGCCGGTGGCTCGGTGGGCGGGGTGGTGCCTGGTGGTAGTCCGACGTACCCGAGCTCGAGGGCGGTGTGGCCCATGAGGGAGAGGATGTCGGCGCGGAGCTGGTCGAGGGTGCGGTCATCGCCGCTGGCCTGTGCGGAACGGGCGGCTGCCTGGAGTGCGAGGTCGATGGCTGCGGCGTCGGTGGCGGGCAGGACCGCGCGGATGCAGGCCATGCCGTCGGGCAGCTGACGGGGGTGCTCGACCCGCCGCCGGGCGCGGGCGCGGGCGTGGAAGAGGTCGGCGTCGTCGTGGCTGAGGGCGATGACGGCCTTCTTGAGGGCCT
>NZ_JAMBNZ010000020.1 GCF_023715365.1 Georgenia satyanarayanai | reverse complement strand
TCGACTGGCCCTTGTCGCCGAGACCAGCCCCGAGGAGGTGACCACCACCGAACCCATCGGCGCCATCAGCGCCTGATCCAACCCCCCGATCTCGAGGACCGATACACCACTCCCCAGGGCTTGACCGTCGATGGCATCGCCCGACGCCACGGCCCTCCGGTACTGAGCAGCGTGTTCACGCAAATGGCGGATCACGTTCGCCCGGTACTGCAGGGTCATCTCCTCCAGAGCGTGCGGAACGCCGCGGACGTCCACCCACACTTGGTCCTGAGCGAAGATGCCAATATGAAGCTCCCCCGGTCTGCCGATGAGATCTTCGGCGTCGGTCACGATGCGTCCTCTTCCGATGTCTGGGTGAGGGCCTGGTAGAGCAGGGAGCGCTCCACGTGCTTCCGTGCCCTGTCGGGATCGTGGGACGGAATCGCCCGCAGCGCGGCCTTGACATCTCGTGCCGTCCCAGCGTGGTGGGCCGCGACCAGCGCTCGGCCTAGCGCTTCTGTCGCGAGATCGTGGGCTGACTCGACGAGCCACTCCGCGAGTTCGCGCCGGTCAGTGGCACTCAGATCCGCGACTCGGACCACGTCGCCTTCTCGGGTGATGACCCATTCCTCGCCCTCGAGCGCCTCCCAGACGCCCGGGAGATCCGGATGCCTGTCGCAGTGCGCGGCGCAGCGGATGGCAAGCGCGTCTCCCACGGCCATGCGCGACCCCAGAGCGCCGCACCGTTCACATGTCGTGCTGAGCACCTCTCCGGCGAGTTCGAGGAGGTACATCTTCTCGATCCGTCGCGCGAAGCGCGGACGTGCGGAGAGGGGATCCCAGACCAAGGTGTCGGGCGGCTCAGCCAGTGCCATTCGCAAGCCGCGCAGCATCGGCCGCCAGCCTGGGAACGTAGCCTCAGCCTGTTGATCGAGCAGGTCGATCCCGTCCTCGATGGCCATGCTGCAAGGTAGACCCTGGGACCTCCGTTGAGCCATCTGGTGACGTATAGATAGGCCCGCTGACCTGCGACGACGCGCATCAGCGACGCCGTGACCGCATGCTCTCCAGTGCGTTATGAGCCTGATCGAGCGTCGGGAGGGCAGTATGTGACTCGTGCCCTACAGCCTTGAGAATCTAGGACCACACGAGTTTGAGCGCCTGGCGCAGGCCCTCATCCTTCGCTCCTATGGGCCCACGGTGAAGGTTCTCGGCACTGGGAAGGATGACGGCCGCGACGCCACCTACGACGGCCCTTCGGGACCGACGTCGCCGGAGCGCCCCGTCGGGCACGACCACTGGGACGGGTACCACGTTTTTCAGGCCAAGCACCACGAGAGGCCCCTGAACACCCAGGCAAGCAAGACCTGGCTACTCGCTCAGGTTCGGCGCGAACTCGCTAAGTGGAGCGACACGGTAACCCGGAACGGAAAGGTGGAACTGAAACGCAAAGGGCAGAGACCCGACTACTACGTCGTCATCACCAACGTCGCCCTCTCAGGCCAGATCGGTGGGGGGATCGACGAAGTGGAGCGACTCATCCGCGACCACGCCAAGGACCCGGCCAACCAATGGCCGATTAGAGACTGCGCCGTCTGGGATCGCTCCAAGGTGGAGCGGTTGCTCGACGCATACGCAGACGTCCGCATGACTTTCAACGGGCTTCTGACGGTGGGCGACGTCCTCGCCGCCCTGGCTGGCGGCACGATGACGGACCCAACTGTGGCGCTGGCCGACGCTGTCCCGCTGCTTGAGGAGCACGCACGCGCCGAGCTCCTCCACCGCGGCAAGCTCGCGCTTGGGGAGGCCGGCCACCTTGCGAACGACCGGATCGATCTCGCCGGTGTCGCGATCGACCTGCCGGCACACGGGGAGTCTGAGTCCGACCCGATCTCGCGCATCCGTGTGCTTCGGCACCTGATCACCAGGGGCAACCGCAACCAACGTCCATCGGTCACCGGTGGCGCATCCCCGCACGTGTTGCTCATGGGCGGGCCTGGACAGGGCAAGACAACTCTCGGCCGTATCCTCGTGCAGACCTATCGTTCCGCACTGCTGCAGGACCGACCGGCCCTGTCCGAGGATGTCCGCCGCGTCGTCGGAGCGAGCCTGACTCGAGCTACCGAGATAGGCCTGCCCTCCACAACTGTCAGGCGCTGGCCGTTCCGCGTGGACCTGTCTGAGTACGCGACCGCCGCAGGCCCCGATACGCCGCTCGTCGAGTACATCGCGATGAAGATTAACGCCGCCACCGGTGCCGCGTTCACCGCCAAGAACACCCGCGACTGGCTCGCGGCGTGGCCTTGGCTGCTAGTGCTCGACGGATACGACGAGGTCGCGGCCGCACACGCCCGTGATCTTGTTGCCCAGGCCGTCACCAATCTTCTCCAGACCGCTGCGACCCTCGACGCAGATCTCGTCCTGGTGGTCACGACGCGGCCACAGGGATACGCGAACGAACTGCCGCCATCCCTCCAGCAGATTCACCTCGCCAACCTCTCGGCAAAGGATGCGGTCGCCTACGCGACACGGCTGACCAACGTCCGCATGGGCACCGACCCATCCAAGGGTGAGGTTATCGAGCGCATCACCGCCGCCGTCGACAACGAGGTGACCAGCCGGCTGATGCGTACACCGCTGCAGGTCATGATTCTGTCGCTGCTTCTGGAGAAGCGCCGCAAACCCCCGCAGGACCGGGCAGCACTATTCGCCGCCTACTACGACGTGATCTACGATCGCGAGGTCGAGAAGAAGAACTTCCTGTCTGACGTGCTGGCTAGCCACCGCCTCGACATCGACGCGATCCACCGCACGGTCGCCCTGACCCTCCAGAAGCGCGCCGAGACAGACTTCGAGTCTGAGTCCCTCATGCCAGCCGAGGAACTGCACCAGGTGATCCGACAGCGACTGGTCGATCAGGAACACTTCGGTCCGGAACTGGACAGACTCGTCACGAACCTGACCCGCGCTGCACGGGACCGTCTCGTGCTCCTGGCAGCCAACGGCAAGAATCAGGTCGGTTTCGATCTCCGCAGCCTCCAGGAGTACATGGCTGCCCAGGCCCTTACGTTCGGTCCGGACCCCAACGCACTAACCAACCTCAACGCGATCGCCCACTCCGCACACTGGCGCAACACGTGGCTCCTCGCCGTCGGGACCCTCTACCGCGACCAGCCGCACCTCTTCGACGGCGTGCTGCAAGGCATGCGGGACATCGACGCCGACGACACACTGAGCGTCCTCGCCCCAACCGGGCCCCGCCTAGCAACAGCGATCCTCGAAGACGGCGTAGCGGCCAACAATCCCAAACACGTGCGTCTCCTCGTCGCTCACGCCCTCGAAGCACTGCACGGCGTCAACCTAGGAGCGTCACGACTCGGAGAAGTGCTCGCCGACCAGCCCGACCTCAACGCGGCGACCCGCACGCTGATCGTCCGAGCTCTCCAAAGCGCATCGACTGGACAACCCGAGAACCAACAAGCCGCCCGCCTGGTCCTCGCCGAACTCCGCGGCAAGAACCAAGTGGGGGAGCTCGCCGCTCAGGCGCGCCAACTGTGGTCGAGTTCCGGCGCTGCTCGTCTAGTGCCGCCTAGCAAGGCGGGTCGCCCTGTCACTCTCGCCGACGCGCTCCCAGACGCTACGCGGACGTGGCCGAAGAGCAGCCCAGCGCGGACCTTTCGCGACCACCTACGTCGAGTGAAGACCACGACCGACGAGAGCGGCGTATTCGCCATCCCGGAAGGGCTGTCCGTCCCGGCCAGTGCACTCGAGGTCGTTGCCAATCCTGATCAGTTGCTTGAGGTCGTCACGGCGATCGACGCCATCAACCCAACAAACTGGACCGCTCGCGCCACTATCACCGCCCTCCTCTGGCGAGCACGCGAACGTCGCCCCGTTGCCGATACTCTCGACTTCGCGCTACCGCAGTAGCGGCGCCGTGGCAGATCGCGCGCGAAGTCTTGCAAGCCTGGCCAACTACAGCCCCACGAAGCCGTCCAGGGTGCAATGGTGCGTCCATATCGAGACCCGCCATGGGCACCACCATGCTCCCGTCCGCTAGGAGTCCATCGGTGACACACCCAGGGACCGTCGAAGGTGCTATACACGTGACGGCCGCGCCCTATCCCTTGGCGACAGCCGCCAGGATCGTTTGGCCCTACCGATGGCCCTACCTGGCCCGAAACGGGGGTCGGCGCCATCTCCAGTTCTCATTGAGATAGCGCCGATTCTGTCGGAGCCGCCTGTGGGAATCGAACCCACGACCTTCTCATTACGAGTGAGACGCTCTGCCGACTGAGCTAAGGCGGCGCGGCCCACGCGGGGCAGCGCAGGCCACTGTACCGGGGCGAGCCCCGTGGACAAAAATCAGCAGACGAGGCCGTCCTCGGGGACGGTGCCCTCGAGAAGGAAGCCGTCGACGGCGCCGGTCACGCAGTCGCCGGCGCGGCCGTAGGCCGTGTGCCCCTCGCCCTCGTAGGTGACGAGCACGCCGGACTCCAGCTGCTCGGCAAGCTGCTCGGACCACGCGTACGGGGTGGCCGGGTCACCGGTCGTGCCGATGACGACGATGGGCTCGGCGCCGGCCGCGGTCACCGCCGCCGGTCCGACACGCGGCTCGTGCGGCCACGCGGCGCAGGTGACGTCACCGTAGGCGAGAGCCGGTCCGAAGGTCGGGGAGATCGTCTCCAGCGCCGCGGCCTGCTCGCGCCACTCCTCGATCCCGCCCTCGACGGGGTAGTCGATGCAGTTGATCGCGATGTTCGCCTCGTTGGAGTTCGTCAGGTAGGTCCCGTCCTCCTCGCGCTCGGCGGCGAGGTCGGCGAGGAAGAGCAGCTGTGAGCCGTCCTGCTGGTTCATCGCGGCGTCGAGGGCGGAGGTGAGCAGCATCCAGTACGCGTCGTCGTACAGCGGCATGATGATGCCGGAGAACATGAGCGGGGCGGTGAGCGTGCGGTCGGTGCCCGTCTCCAGCGGCGTGTGGGACGCCAGCTCGAGGAGGTCCTGGACCTGCCCCACGGCCGTGTCGACGTTCCCGCTGAGCGGGCAGCCGCCGCCGGCGAGGCAGTCCTCGGCGTACGCGCGGATCGCCCGCTCGAAGCCCTCGGCCTGGCCCCGGACGATCTCGTCGCTGCCCAGCGAGGGGTCCATCGCGCCGTCGAGGACCATCCGCCCGACGTTGTCGGGGAAGAGCTCGGCGTACACGGCGCCGAGGTGGGTGCCGTAGGAGTAGCCGAGGTAGTCGAGGCGGGGCTCCTCGAGCACGTGGCGCAGGACGTCCAGGTCGCGGGCCGCACTGATGGTGTCGACGTGGGCGAGCAGGTCCCCGCTGTTCTTCTCGCAGGCCGCGGCGAGCTCGTCGGCGGCCGCGGCGAACGCGGCCAGCCCGTCCTCGGTGCTCGTGTCGAAGTCCTCCGCGCGGATCTTGTCGAGCTCGGCGTCGCTCACGCAGTCCACCGGGGTGGAGGCGCCCACGCCGCGTGGGTCGAAACCGACGACGTCGTAGCCGTCGACGAGGTCGGCGGAGAACATGAGCGGGGCCGCCTCGACGAGCTGGACCCCGGAGCCGCCGGGGCCACCGGGGTTGATGAGCAGCGAGCCGACCGGCTCCTCGTCACCAGCGGCGCGACGCTTGACGGCGAGGGTGATCGACTCCGCGTCGGGCTCCTCCCAGTCGAGGGGCACGGTGACGTCGGTGCAGTCGAAGCCGTTGCCGCACTCCTCCCAGGAGAGGGACTGCCCGTAGATGTCCTCGAGCCCTGCGGGAACCTCGGGCATCGGCTCCTCGGTCCGGGGACCGCGGGACTCCTCGGCGGCGGCGCCGTCGGCGTCGTCGGGGTCCTCACTCGCACTGCAGGCGACGAGGGCGGTCACGGTGACGAGGGCGAGGCTCGCGCGCAGGATCCGGCTCACCGGCGCCACTCTACAAGCGGGCTGCGCCCGCCTGCGGACGGAGCTCGACCATCATCGCCTCGACCGCCAGGAGCGGGGCGACGTTCGCCGCGAGGCGGGTCCGGGCGGTGCCGACGGCATCCATCCGCTGCACCGTCTGCTCGGCGGTGGAGTCCCCGGCCAGGGCGCGGACCTCCGCCTCGAGGTCCATGTTGACGAGCGGCACGTCGGCACCGAGCTGGACGACGAGGACGTCGCGGTAGAGCGAGAGGAGGTCGACCATGGCGCGGTCCAGGACGTCGCGCTGGGCGCGGGTGGCCCGGCTCTTCTGGTTGTCCTCCAGGCGCTTGACCTGGGACCGCACGGCCGGCGGCAGCCGCGTCTCGCCCTCGGCGCCCAGTGTCCGCAGCAGCTCGGCGCGCTCGATGGCGTCGCGCTCCTCGGTGGCGGCCTTGCCCTCGGCCTGGGCGAGCTCGACGAGGTCCGCGGCGGCGAGGACGGCGTCCCCGACCCCGCGGATGCGGCTCGGCACGGTGAGGATGGCCCGGCGCCGCTCCCGGGCCTGCGGGTCGGTGGCCAGCCGCCGGGCCACACCGACGTGGCTCTGGGCGGCGCGGGCGGCCATGAGCGCGATCCGAGGGTCGATGCCGTCGCGGCGCACGAGCAGCTCGGCGACGTCCTCCGCGGCCGGGACGCGCAGGGAGACGGTGCGGCAGCGGGAGCGGATGGTGGCGATGAGGTCCTGGGGGCTCGGCGCGCACAGCAGCCACACCGTGCGCGGCGGCGGCTCCTCGATCGCCTTGAGCAGGACGTTGGAGGTGCGCTCGACCATCCGGTCGGCGTCCTCCATGAGCATGACGCGCCAGCGCCCCTGGGAGGGGGCCTGCTGGGCGTCGGAGACGATCGGGCGCATGTCCTCGATGCGGAAGCTCACCCGCTCGGTGGCGATCACCTGGATGTCGGCGTGCGTGCCGGCGAGGGTGGTCGTGCAGCCGTGGCAGTGGCCGCAGCCCACCTCGTGAGGGTCGGTGCAGGCGAGAGCGGCGGCGAAAGCGCGGGCCGCGACCGAGCGGCCCGAGCCGGGGGGACCGGTGACGAGCCAGGCGTGGGTCATGCTCGTCCCGCGCGAGTCGCCCCCGGCGGCGATCCCGCGGGCCGCCTCGGCGGCCGAGCGCAGCGTCTCGACCGCCTCCCGCTGCCCGACGACGTCGTCCCAGACGCTCATCGGTCGGCCCCCAGCAGGGGGCTCAGGCCGGCGACGACGGCGCGGTGGACGTCCTGCGGCGGCAGGGAGGCGTCGACGACGGCGTAGCGAGCCGGCTCGGCGCCGGCGAGCGCGAGGAACCCGGCACGCACCTCCTCGTGGAAGGCGTGCGGCTCCCGCTCGAGGCGGTCCGGCTCGCCCGAGCGACGGGCGGCGGCCGTGGCGGCGTCGAGGTCGAGGACCACGGTGAGGTCGGGCAGCAGCCCCCCGGTGGCCCACGTCGACAGCTCGCGGATCTCCTCGCGACCGAGCCGGCGCCCGGCGCCCTGGTAGGCGACGGAGGAGTCGATGTACCGGTCGGTGACGACGACGGCGCCGCGTGCCAGCGCGGGCCGCACGAGCGTGTGGACGTGGTGGGCGCGGTCGGCGGCGTAGAGGAGGGCCTCGGTGCGCGGGTCGAGCTCCTCGCCGTGCAGGACCTCGCGGCGCAGCGTGCGGCCCAGGTCCGTGCCACCGGGCTCCCGGGTGAGGACGACCTCGCGGTCGCGGCCCTCGAGCCACTCCCGCAGCAACCTGGCCTGGGTGGTCTTGCCCGAGCCGTCCCCGCCCTCGAGGGCGATGAACAGGGGCGTTGCGTGGGTCCTCACCGCCCCAGCCTAACGACGGCTACTCCCCGGGGTAGACGACGCCGAGCTGGCGGCGGACCTCGTCCATCGTCGCCATGACCGCGAGGGTCTCGTCCCAGCTCATCGTCGCCGACTGCCGGCGGCCCTCGGCGACGCAGCGCGCCACCTCGGCGGCCTCGTACTGGAAGCCGCCCTCGTGGCGCGGGCGGACGGTGACCTCCTCGTCGCCGCGGGTGACGGTGAAGCTCGTCGCGCCGTAGAAGGGGCCCTCGATCTCGATGACGCCGTCGGTCCCGCTGATGGTGGCCCGGCAGGGCGTGCGGGCCCAGAGGGTCGAGGAGCACACGGCCTGCGTCTTGCCGGCGTACTGCAGGAGCACGGTCTCCTGGCCGTCGACAGCGGTCTCGGTGAGCGCGCCAGCGGCCACGACGGTCTGCGGCGTGCCGAGGAGGTCATGGGCGAAGGACAGCGGGTACACGCCGAGGTCGAGGAGCGCCCCGCCGGCGAGCGCAGGGTTGAGCAGGCGGCCGGCAGGATCGCCGTCCAGGCGCTGCCCGTGGTCGGCGTGGAGGGCGACGACCTCCCCGATGGCGCCGCTGCGCACGAGCTCGCGGATAGCGACGACGTGCGGCAGGAAGCGCGTCCACATCGCCTCCATGACGAAGACACCGCGCTCCTCGGCGGCCGCGAAGACCTCGCGGGCCTCGGCGGCGTTGCGGGTGAAGGCCTTCTCGACGAGGACGTGCTTGCCCGCGGCGATCGCGAGCAGCGCGTGGTCGCGGTGCTCGCTGTGCGGCGTGGCGACGTAGACGGCGTCGACGTCACCGTCCGAGAGCAGCTCGCCGTAGCCGCCGTGGGACCGGTCGATGCCGTGCTCGGCGGCGAAGGCCGCGGCGCGGGCGCCGTCACGGGACCCGACGGCGACGACCCGGCCGCTGCTGTGCGCGGGCACCTGGCGGGCGAAGGTGCGGGCGATGCCGCCCGCGCCGAGGATGCCCCAGCGCAGCGGGGGTGCGTCGAGGGGGTCGGGGGCGGAGGTCAGCTCGAGCGTCGAGGTCATGTCACGAGATTAGCGGCGCCCGTCGCGGCCGATGTCGCCCATCGGGTCGTAGCCGTAGCCGGCGGCCGGGCTGTCGGGCCCGATGGTCGAGGTGCCGCCGGACGGGCCGTCGACGCGGCTGGCGCGCTCCCGCCCGCTCCGAGCAAGGACGAGGATGACGCCCGCCTGAGAGACCACGACCACGGCGAGCACGGCGATGAACACCCCGAAGGGCACGATCTCGAAGACCCACAGGAGCACGGCGACGGCCAGCACCAGGCCGGCCACCGTCGCTGTGATGGCGATGTGCTTCGGGTTGATGACCGGCTGTGAGGCGGGCGCCATGACTCAGGCCTTCTTCTTTGCCGGCGCCTTCTTGGCGGCGGGCTTGCGGGTGGGCGTCTTGCGCGTGGTCGTCTTCTTGGCCGGGGCCTTGGCGCGCTTCTCGGCGAGGAGCTCGTAGGCGCGCTCGGGCGTGACCGTCTCGACGTCGTCGTCCTTGCGGAGCGTCGCGTTGGTCGTGCCGTCGGTGACGTACGGGCCGAAGCGGCCGTCCTTGACGACGACGGGCTTGCCGCTGACCGGGTCCTCGCCGAGCTCGCGCAGCGGCGGTTTGGCGGTGGCCCCGCGGCCGCGCTTGGGCTGCTTGTACAGCTCCAGGGCCTCCTCGAGGGTGATCTCGAAGATCTGGTCCTCGCCCTCGGGCAGCGTGCGGGAGTCGGTGCCCTTCTTGAGGTAGGCGCCGTACCGGCCGTTCTGCGCGGTGATCTCCTCACCGGACTCCGGGTCGGTGCCCACGATGCGCGGCAGGGACAGCAGCCGCAGCGCGTCCTCGAGGTTCACCGTCTCCAGCTGCATCGTCTTGAACAGCGACGCCGTGCGCGGCTTGGGCGCGGCCTTCTTCCTCGCCGGCTTCTTCGCGCCCTCGGCGGCGGGGGCCTCCTCGGGCTCGGGGAGCACCTCGGTGACGTAGGGCCCGTAGCGACCGGTCCTGGCGATGATCGGGTGCCCGGTCCCGGGATCGGTCCCCAGCTCGCGGCCGTCCTCCGCGCTGGCGGCCAGCAGCTCGCGGGCCTTGTCGACGGTGAGCTCGTCGGGGGCGACGTCGTCGGGCACGGACGCGCGCTTGCCCTCCTCGTCGCTCGTCTCGAGGTAGGGGCCGTAGCGGCCCACGCGCAGCGTGATGCCCTCCCCGATGTCGATGCTGTTGACGGCGCGTGCGTCGATGTCGACGAGGTTCTCGACCTGGGTGCGCAGTCCCTCGCGATCCCCCTCGCCGCGGTAGAAACGCGCGAGCCACTCGACACGGTTCTCCTGGCCGGCGGCGATCTGGTCGAGGTCGGTCTCCATCGCGGCGGTGAAGTCGTAGTCGACGAGCCGCGGGAGGTACTCCTCGAGCAGCCGGACGACGGAGAACGCCAGCCAGGTGGGCACGAGAGCCTGGCCGCGGCGCTCGACGTAGCCGCGGTCGGTGATGACGGAGATCGTCGCCGCGTAGGTGGAGGGACGGCCGATGCCGCGCTCCTCCATCACCTTGACGAGGCTCGCCTCGGTGTAGCGCGGCGGAGGGGTTGTCTCGTGGCCCTCGGCGCGGACGGACTCGGTGCCGACCGGGTCCCCCTCGGCCAGCTGCGGCAGGCGGGTCTCCTTGTCCTGCGCGGCGGCCTCGGCGTAGCGCTCGGCGTCGCGGCCCTCCTCGTAGGCGGCGAGGAAGCCACGGAAGGTGATGACGGTGCCGGAGGCGCTGAGCTCGGCCTGGCGGGTGCCGTCGGCCAGGGCGGCGGCGGCGCGCAGCCGCACGGTGGCGGTGGAGCCGGCGGCGTCGGCCATCTGGGAGGCCACGGTCCGCTTCCAGATGAGCTCGTAGAGCTTGAACTGCGCACCGGTGAGCTGGCCGGCCACCTGGGCGGGGGTGCGGAAGGAGTCACCGGCGGGCCGGATGGCCTCGTGCGCCTCCTGGGCGCCCTTGGACTTCTGCGCGTAGAACCGGGGCTTGGCCGGCACGTACTCCGCGCCGTACAGCTCGGTGGCCTGGGCCCGGGCAGCGGCGATCGCCTGCTGCGACAGCGCCGAGGAGTCGGTTCGCATGTAGGTGATGAAGCCGTTCTCGTACAGGCCCTGCGCGGTGCGCATGGCCTCCCGGGCGCTCATCCGCAGCTTGCGGCTGGCCTCCTGCTGCAGCGTGGAGGTGGTGAAGGGCGCGGCGGGACGACGGGTGTAGGGCTTGGTCTCCATCGAGGCGACCCGCGCCGGCGCCTGCTCGAGCGCTTCGGCCAGCGCCGTGGCGGTGGCCTGCTCGAGGTGGACGACCTGGTTCTTGCGGGCCGCGGCGGTCAGCTGGCCGTCGTCACCGAAGTCACGGCCGGTGGCGACCTTCTGCCCGTCGAGCGCGACGAGACGCGCCTCGAAGGGGCGGGTGCCACCGCCGTCGTCGCCGGTGAAGGTGCCCTTGACGTCCCAGTAGGAGGCGGCGCGGAAAGCCATCCGCTCGCGCTCCCGCTCGACGACCATCCGGGTGGCCACGGACTGCACGCGCCCGGCGGAGATGCGCGGGCGGACCTTGCGCCACAGGAGCGGGGAGACCTCGTAGCCGACGAGGCGGTCGAGGATGCGTCGGGCCTCCTGCGCGTCGACGAGACGCTCGTCGAGCTCGCGGGTGTTCTCCAGCGCCCGGGTGATGGCCTCCTTGGTGATCTCGTGGAAGACCATCCGCTTGACCGGCACCTTGGGCTTGAGGACGTCGAGGAGGTGCCAGGCGATGGCCTCGCCCTCGCGGTCCTCATCGGTGGCGAGGTAGAGCTCGTCGGCCTCCTTGAGGGCGCGCTTGAGCTCGGTGACCTTCTTCTTCTTGTCGGCGTCGACGACGTAGTACGGCTCGAAGTCGCCCTCGACGTCGATGGCGAACTTGCCGAAGGGGCCCTTCTTCATCTCGGCGGGCAGCTCGGAGGGCTGAGGCAGGTCGCGGATGTGTCCGACGCTGGCCTCGACGTCGAACTCCGGCCCGAGATATCCGCCGATGGTGCGCGCCTTCGCGGGCGACTCGACGATCACGAGCTTGCGGGAACCTGTCACCGCCTACCTTCCTTCTGTCCACAGGGGGCGTGTCGGGGTGACGGTACCTGATGGGACTGGCGGGCGTCGGTGTCAGCTCGGTCTGGGCAGCCCCAGACGGGTGCGCACCCCGGGCGAGAAGTGGACGAGCGGAGCACCCGTCGGCGCGGGCAGACCGGCCGCGCCCAGCACGTCCCCGACGTCGACGACGACGGCGCGCGCCTCGTGCAGCGGCCAGTCCGGGTGGGCCACGGGAACCTGCCACAGCCGCCCGGCCCGCCGGCTGAAGGCCCACCACCGTGCGCTGAGGAACAGGGCGAGGTCGTCGGTGTCGACGGGCGCGCCGACCTCGATCTCGGCGCGCAGGCGGACAGGGCCACGCCAGGGCACGAGTCGGTCGCTGCGGTAGCGGACCGTGCCCGGCGCCTCGCCGTCGACGTCGCCACGGCACCACATGTACGGCAGCCCGAGGACGCGCGCCGCCGCGACGATCCACAGCCGCGCGGCGTCGAGGGAGAAGAACCAGACGCCGCTCGTCCCGTTGGCGTGACGCACGTAGGTGCGGCAGTTGAGCTCGGGGAAGGAGGAGAGGTGGGGCAGCGGTGGCAGGCCCGGCGTCCGGACGGCGTGCATCCGGAACGGGAGGACCCCCACCCAGGCCCGGCCGTCGACGGTCTCGACGGTCAGCCCCTGCGGCAGGAGCGCCTGCACGACCTCCGGCGGGTAGGACCAGTGGAGGAAGGTGAGGTCGCGCCAGCCCTGGAGGTTGACCGCCCGGAACGTGTGCGGGCCCGGCGCCTGGTCCATGCGGCGAACGTACTCCCTGCGAGAGGCGCTGCCGCGCCACCGCACGTGAGACCACCGAGCGCGCCCGATACGCCGCCCGCGCTCGGTGCTCTCGCCTGCGCTCGTCAGTAGGGCCCAGGGACGAGGAGGCCGTCGAGGACGAGCTCGCGGACGGCGGGCAGCACCTCGGCGGCGACGGCGTCGGCCGGCTGGTCGAGGACGACGGCGAGCCCCCCGACGATCTGCCCGAGCGTCAGCTCCCCGTCGCAGGCGCCGACGGCCCCGGCGACAAGCGTGCCGGGCCGGTACGTGCGGCCGAATCCGCCGCCCTGGCGCAGCAGCAGGACGCGCGGGTCCGGCTCCCCCGGGCGCAGGTGGCGCTCCTCGGTGACGTCCTCGGCCACCTGAAAGGTCTGCGCCGCGAGCGCGGCGTCGTCGGTCGCGGCGAGCCACTCCTGGGCGGCGAGCACGTGCGCGACGTGCCCGCCGAGCGGTCCCTGGACCGGCGACGTCAGCTCCTCGACGCGGCGCCAACGTGGACGCGACTCGTCGGCGGGCCGGCGCAGGACGAGGTAGCCGAAGCCCACGGCCTCCACGCCGCGGGCTGCGAAGTCGTCCAGCCACGCGGACAGTACGGCGTCGAAGAGCGCGCTACCGGGCCGCAGCCCGCCGTCGCGCAGCCAGGTGTGGGCGTACTCGGCCGGGTCCTGCACCTCGCGCTGGACCACCCAGCCGTCGGTGCCGGCGGCCTCCAGCCAGCCGCCCACCCGCTCCCGCCAGTCCTCCCCGGCGTGGTGCTCCCAGTTGCCCAGCAGCTGCGCCACCCCGCCCGGCGCCAGGTGGCCGCCGAGCCCGGAGACGAGGTCGGCGACGAGCGAGTCACCGGGCCGGGCGCCGTCGCGGTACTCCATGACGGGCAGGCCGGCGGCGTGCGCGGCCGGCGGGGTGATGACGAAGGGCGGGTTGGACACGACGAGGTCGAAGCGCTGCCCGCCGACCGGCTCGAGCAGCGAACCCTCGCGCAGCTCCAGGGGCGTCCCGGCGAGCGCGGCGTTGAAGGCGGCGAAGTCCAGGGCACGCCGAGAGACGTCCGTACCGAGGACGTGCTCGGCGTGCCGCGACGCGTGGAGCGCCTGGACGCCGCAGCCCGTGCCGAGGTCGAGCACGCGCGGCCGGTGGTCGCGCACGGTGATGCGGGCCAGGGTGAGGGAGGCGCCCCCGATCCCGAGGACGTGGTCGGCGTGGAGGCTGCGGCCCGTCGCGAGCTCGCCGAGGTCCGAGGCGAGCCACCACCGGGCCTCACCGGCCGCGTCGCTGGCCTCGTAGGGACGGAGGTCGACGGCGGCGCGCACCTCGTCGTCATCGCCCTCCCCCGCCGCGGTGACGAGGCCGACGGCGGTGGCCCCCGCCGTCGTCGTCCGCGGCAGCGCGGTGTCGAGCTCGGCCCGGGTGACCGGCTCGCCGAGGAGGAAGAGCCGGGTGAGGACGGCGGCGGCCTCGGTCACCCCGTCCGTGGCCCGGCGGGCGGCGACCGGCTCCTCGCGCTGCAGAGCCGCGGTGGCGACCGGCCCCAGCGCGTCCTCGACGGCGCCGCGGGTGTAGCCGGCGGCGAGGTCGGCGCGCAGCCCGTCGGCGAGCGCAGCGGGTAGGCGGGGCGGGAGGGGGCTCGGCATGGACCCGAGAGTACGGGGGTGTCCTGCGTCACAGCCGGGCGCTAGCCTCGTCAGCGTCTGCCGACGGCGTGCCGGACCGGCCCGTGCGGTGGCAGCACACGTCCACACCCACCCGGAAGGACCACATGCGCACACGCAGAGCAGTTCCCGCCGCGACGACGGCGGCGCTCCTCCTGGCAGCGGCGGCCGCGCCCGCCGTCGGCCAGCCCGTCGAGCCGGACCGGCTCGAGCTCACCCTCCTCGCCACCACGGACGTCCATGGTCACGTCTACGACTGGGACTACTTCCGCAACCAGCCCTTCCCCGAGGACGACTCGCTCGGACTCACCCGCGTGGCGACCGCCGTCGAGGAGATCCGGGCGGAGAAGGGGGAGGAGTCCGTCCTCCTCCTCGACAACGGCGACGCCATCCAGGGCACCCCGCTCACCTACTACTACGGCATGGGTGAGGGCCGCGACGAGGTCCTCGACGATGAGGTCACCCACCCGATGGCCACCGCCTTCAACCAGCTGGACTACGACGTCCAGGTGGTCGGCAACCACGAGTACAACTACGGGCTGGACCTCCTCGAGGCCTACGACGAGGACCTCGACGCCCCGCTGCTCGGGGCCAACGTCATCGACGTCGAGACGGGCGAGCCCTACCACCAGCCCTACGAGCTCCTGGAGCGCGAGATCGACGGCGAGACGGTGACCGTCGGCGTCATCGGCCTGGTGACCCCCGGCGTGCGGATCTGGGACAAGCAGCACGTCGAGGGCGTCCTGGAGTTCCAGGACATGGTGACCGCCGCCGAGCGGTGGGTCCCGGAGGTGGACGCGCTGGCCGACGTCGTCGTCGTCATCGCCCACACCGGCCTCGGCAACGTGGACAACGACGCCTACGACCGCGCCGCGCTCCACGAGGACGTCACGAACAACATCGCGCACTTCGTGCCCGGCATCGACGTCATCGTCGCCGGCCACACCCACCAGGACCGTCCCCAGGAGGTGCTGACGAACGTCGAGGGCGACCCCGTCCTCATGACGCAGCCGACCTACTGGGCGCGCTCGCTCACCGAGACGACGCTCGGCCTCGTGCCCGACGGCGAGGACGGCTGGGAGGTCGACTGGAGCGAGGACGACGCCCCCACGGCGGTAGCGCACCGCGGCACGGACTACGCCGAGGACGAGGAGCTGCGCGCGGCACTCGCCGACGAGCACGCGACGACCGTCGAGTACGTCAACACCCCGGTCGCGGAGTCGGTGACCGAGCTGCTCGCCGAGACGTCCCGCTACGAGGACACCCCGATCATCGACTTCATCAACCACGTCCAGCAGACAACCGTCGAGGCCGCGCTGAGCGAGGAGGAGAGCGCCGGACGGACGGTCATCTCCCAGGCCTCGCCCTTCTCCCGCACGGCCGTCTTCCCCGAGGGAGAGGTGACGATCGCCGACATCGCGGGGCTGTACATCTACGAGAACACGCTCTCGGCGGTGGTCCTCACCGGTGCCGAGCTGCGCGACTACCTCGAGTACTCGGCGCGGTACTTCAACCAGGTGGCGGAGGGGGCGGAGTTTGACCCCGAGACCGGCACGAACGCCGTCTACCCGGACCGTCCGGAGGGAGTGCCGGACTACAACTACGACGTGATCTCGGGGCTGGAGTACGTCATCGACATCTCCCAGCCGGTGGGCGAGCGGATCGCGACCCTCACCTACCCCGACGGCACGCCCGTGGGTGCGGACGACGAGTTCGTCATGGCGGTGAACAACTACCGCCAGAGCGGCGGCGGCGCCTTCCCCCACGTCGCGGAGGCCGAGGTCGTCTACGACGAGCGGCTGGAGATCCGCCAGCTGCTCATCGAGTGGGCCCAGGAGCGCGGGGTCATCGACCCGGCGGACTTCTTCGTCGAGAACTGGTGGCTCGTCACCGAGCCGCTCCCCGAGCCGGAGCCGACGACGCCCGGCGAGGAGCCGACCGAGGAGCCGAGCACCGCGGAGCCCTCGCCGACCACTGCACCGCCGAGCCCCGACGCGACGACACCGCCACCGGCCGCCGGACCCGGGCGCCTGCCGAGCACCGGCGCCCCCGTGGCAGCACTCGCCGGCCTGGCGCTGCTCACCGCGGCCGGCGGGGCGGGCCTGCTCGCCCGCCGCCGCCGGGCCGCCCTGTAGCGGCCCCGTCGCGGCCGGCCCGCCCCCGCCCTCCTTTCTCATCGCCGAGAGATGAGTTGTGACCGGAACAGCTCAGCTCTCAGCGGGGAGGAGGGCGGTGGGCTGCCTAGGCTGAGGGCATGAGCGTCACGGCAGTGGTGGAGGCTCGGGTGCTGGCTGCACCCGAGTGGCTCGCGCGCGAGTCGCGCCACCGGCAGCGCGCACTGGAGCTCACCCGGGCGCACCGGGAGCGCCGCTCGCGCGGCGAGAAGCACCCGGTCGAGGACTTCCTCTTCGACTACTACGCGCTCCGCGCCGGACGGCTCGACCGCTGGCACCCCGGCACCGGCGTGGTGCTCCTCGCCGACGACGACGAGCTGCTGGCCGCGCGGGCCGGGTGGCGCTGGCACGTGCGCACCCCCGACGGCGGGGTGCAGCTCGACGCGGAGGCGTTCGTCGCCGACCGTGGGCGGGCGCTGCGCCAGCTCCTCACCGTCCTGCGCGCCACCGCCGCGCGTCCCGCGCACCTGGGCTGCCTCGGCCTGCACGAGTGGGCGATGGTCTACCGGCAGCCGGAGGCCGAGCGGCGCCACGACCTCCCGCTGCGGCTGGGACCGGAGGGGACCGACGCGGTGGTCGAGGCACATCCCGTGCGCTGCACGCACTTCGACGCCTTCCGCTTCTTCACCCCCGCCGCGCGGCCGGTCAACCGACTGCAGCCCACCCGGGAGAACCAGCCCGAGCTCGAGCAGCCCGGCTGCCTCCACGCGAACATGGACCTCATGCGCGCGGCCCTCAGCCTCGGGCCGGCGTGCCCCGGTGAGCTGCTCCTGGACTGCGTCGAGCTGGCCCGCGACATCAGGGTGCTCGACATGCGGGCCTCCCCCTACGACGTCACGTCCCTGGGGCACCGACCGGTGGCCATCGAGACGGCCGAGGGCCGGGCGGAATACGTGGCGGCGCAGCGAGCCTTCGCGGAGCGCTCCGCTCCCCTGCGCGAGCGGCTCGTCGCCGTCGGGGAGGGGCTGGGACTGTGAGCGCCACCCGCACCGCCGTACTCGCCGTCGTCGTCCTCCTGCTCACCGCCTGCGGAGGTGAGCCCTCCCCCAGCGGGACGACCGAGGAGGCGCCGTCGTCCCACGAGCTGCCGGCGCCGACGACGCCCGCACCGAGCGGCTCCGCGGGCGAACGGACGCCGCAGGTCGACGCGGCCGTCGCGGACCTCGCCGCGCACCTCGGCGTCGAGCCGGCCGAGGTCACCGTGGTGAGCCAGGAGGACGTCACGTGGCCCGACGGCTCCCTCGGCTGCCCACGGCCGGGGATGAGCTACATCCAGGCCCAGGTGCCCGGCGCCCGCCTCGTCCTTGCGGCCGAGGGCCGGGAGTTCTCCTACCACGCGAGCCGCAGCGGCGACTTCGCCCGGTGCACGTCCCCGCGGCTGGGGACGACGACGCCGTCTCCCGCCGGGAGCTGAGCGCAGCGGCGGGAGGCGGCGTCGGGGGTCAGCGCTGGCTGGCCGCGGCGACCGCGGCGCGGGCCTCGTTCTCCTGGTCCACCTTCGCGGCCCGCAGGCGGGAGGCGATGACGGCGCCGAAGGCGACCGCGGCGGCCGCCGAGGCGATGCCGATGCGCAGCACGTGGTTGGCGTCGGCCGGCACGCTCAGCTGGACCACGGCGGGCGCGATGAGGAGCGCGACAAGGTTCATCACCTTGATGAGCGGGTTGATGGCCGGGCCGGCGGTGTCCTTGAACGGGTCACCGACGGTGTCCCCGATGACGACGGCGGCGTGCGCGTCGGAGCCCTTGCCGCCGTACTTCCCGTCCTCGATGATCTTCTTCGCGTTGTCCCACGCCCCACCGGCGTTGGCGAGGAACACCGCCATGAGCACCCCGGCGGCGATCGACCCGCCGAGGAAGCCGGCGAGCGGACCGACGCCGAGCCCGAAGCCCACCGCGACCGGGGCGAAGGCCGCGAGCAGCCCGGGGGTGGCGAGCTCGCGCAGGGAGTCGCGGGTGCAGATGTCCACGACGCGGCCGTACTCGGGGCGCACCTCGCCGGTCATGATGCCCGGGTTCTCCCGGAACTGGCGGCGCACCTCGAAGACGATGGCGCCGGCCGCCCGGGTGACGGCGTCGATCGCGAGGCCGGAGAAGAGGAAGACCGTGGCGGCGCCGAGGATGACGCCCACGAGGGTCACCGGCGAGATGATGTCGTAGGCGAGCATCGAGGTGATGACCCCGCCGGCGACCTCCTTGCCGGAGTCGAGGATGTCCTGCAGGGACGTGGCGACGGCATCGGCGTAGGAGCCGAAGAGCGCCGTGGCGGCCAGGACCGCGGTGGCGATCGCGATGCCCTTGGTGATGGCCTTGGTCGTGTTCCCGGCGGCGTCGAGGTCGGTGAGGATCTGGGCGCCCTCCGCGTCGACCTCTCCTGACATCTCGGCGATGCCCTGGGCGTTGTCCGACACGGGCCCGAAGGTGTCCATCGCGACGATGACGCCGACGGTGGTGAGCAGCCCGCAGCCGGCGAGCGCGACGAGGAAGAGCGAGAGCCACACCGAGCCGCCCGCGAGGAGGAAGACCCCGCAGATCGCGGCGGCGATGATGCCCGCGGTGTAGACGGCCGACTCGAAACCCACCCCGATGCCGGACAGCACGACGGTCGCCGCCCCGGTCTGGGAGGTGCTGGCCACGTGGAGGGTCGGCTTGGAGGTGGTGCCGGTGAAGTAGCCGGTGAGCCACAGGATGATGCCGGCCAGGACGACGCCGATCGCCACGGCGGCGGCGGCGATGAGCCGCGGGTCGCCGGAGTGGTCGGCGAGCTCGGCGCTCACCCCGGTGATGGCACCGAAGGTAGAGGGCAGGTAGAGGAAGGCGGCGAGCGCCGCGAGGAGCACCCCGGCGAGCGCGGAGATGTAGAAGCCGCGGTAGATCGTCGCGAGCGCGTCCTCGGTGCCCCGCACCCGGGTGATCGCTACGCCGAGGACGGCGACGACCGCACCGATGGCCGCGACGATGAGCGGGAAGATCATGCCCTGCTCCCCGAAGGCGGCCTTGCCGAGGATGAGGGAGGCCACGAGCATGACGGCGTAGGACTCGAAGAGGTCGGCGGCCATGCCGGCGCAGTCGCCGACGTTGTCACCGACGTTGTCGGCGATGGTGGCCGCGTTGCGCGGGTCGTCCTCGGGGATGCCCTGCTCGACCTTGCCGACGAGGTCGGCGCCGACGTCGGCGGCCTTGGTGAAGATGCCACCGCCCACGCGCATGAACATGGCGAGCAGGGCGGCGCCGAAGCCGAAGCCCTCGAGCACCGCCGGCGCGTCGCCCTGGAAGATGAGCACGACGCCGGCCGCGCCGAGCAGGCCGAGGCCGACGACGGACATGCCCACGACCCCGCCCGTGCGGAAGGCGATGCGGGCACCCTCCGCGCGACCGCCCGGGTGCTGGGCGGACGCGGCGACGCGCAGGTTGGCGCGGGTGGCCAGCCACATGCCGAGGTAGCCGATCGCGGCGGAGAACCCGGCGCCGAAGAGGAAGGCGACGGCGCGGCCCACCTTGATCCCGCCGTCACCAGGCAGCAGGAACAGCAGCGCGAAGACGACGACGACGAACAGCGCCAGCGTCCGGAACTGCCGGTTGAGGTAGGCGCGGGCGCCCTCCTGGATCGCCTGGGCGATCTCCCTCATCCGGACCGATCCCTCGTCGGCCGCGAGCACCTGCCCCCGCAGCACGACCGCGATGAGCAGCGCGACGACCGCGACACCCGCGATGACCCCGACTATGACCAGACTTGACGCACTCAGCTCGAGCATCCGCCCTCCTCGGCAGTGCCCACCGGCGCCCACAGCAGTGTCAGCGCTCGGCGGCGTTCGTGCGGCGCAACCGCCGCGCATTGACGTGCCGGAGTCTACGCACGTCGACGGCTCCTGCCGAGCACTTCGGGCGGCGACGGCGCGAGAATCCGGCTGTCGGACGACCCCGCTCGTCCCTCCGTCCAGTCCTCGTGCCGCCCCGCGGCGCCTGCGGGGCGATGATGGCGGGGTGACCGAGCTCCTCCCCCTCCTGCACCAGCTCGGCGAGGGCGACGACCGGCTCCTCCACGTCGAGCGGATCCCCGCCCGCCCGGGGCGCACGGGGGACTGGCCCGCGTGGGCGGACACCGACCTCGTCGCGGGCTACCGGCGGCTGGGCGTCGAGGCGCCCTGGGAGCACCAGGTCGAGGCGGCGGAGTCCGTGTGGTCGGGGCGGCACACCGTCATCGCGACGGCCACCGGCTCGGGGAAGTCGCTGGCGGCGTGGCTGCCGGCGATCAGCGCCGTGCGGGAGGGCGCCGAGGCGGCCGCCGGCCCGGGCTCCGGCCGCATCGCCGGCTACGCGCGCCGGCCCACCACGCTGTACCTCTCACCGACGAAGGCCCTTGCCGCCGACCAGCTCGCCGGTCTCGAGCGGCTCCTCGACGCGGCGTCGCTGCGCGGCGTACGGGCCACCACCTGCGACGGTGACACCCCGCTCGCCGAGCGGGACTGGGCCCGCGACCACGCCGACATCGTGCTGAGCAACCCGGACTTCCTCCACTTCTCCATGCTGCCCCGCCACCGGCGCTGGCAGCGGCTGCTGCGCGGGCTGCGCTTCGTCGTCGTCGACGAGTGCCACGCCTACCGCGGGGTCCTGGGCGCGCACGTGGCCCTCGTGCTGCGCCGGCTGCTGCGCGTGGCGGAGCACTACGGCGCCCACCCGACGGTGGTCCTCGCCTCCGCGACGACCGGTGACCCGGCCGCGACCGGTGCCCGCCTCATCGGTGTCGACCCCGCCGAGGTGCACGCGGTCGTCGAGGACACGGCGCCCAGCGGGACCCGCACGATCGTCCTGTGGCAGCCCGGCTTCACCAAGGAGGGCCGCCAGTGGCCCGCGGAGGGGGTTGTGCTGCCCGAGGAGCAGGCCGAGCTCGACGCCGCCGGCCCCCGCCGCAGTGCGTCGAGCGAGGCGTCCGCACTTGTCGCCCGCCTCGTGCGGGCCGGCGCGCGCACGCTCGCCTTCGTCCGCTCCCGTTACGGGGCCGAGGCGGTGGCCGAGCAGATCCAGCACCAGCTCGCCGGCACCGGGCTCTCCGGCCGCGTGGCCGCCTACCGCGGCGGGTACCTTCCCGAGGAGCGCCGCGCCCTGGAACGGGCCCTGCGGGAGGGCGACCTGCTCGCGCTCGCGACGACGAACGCCCTCGAGCTGGGGGTGGACGTCTCCGGGCTGGACGCCGTCGTCATGACCGGCTGGCCGGGCACGCGCGTGTCGATGTGGCAGCAGGCCGGCCGCTCCGGCCGCGCCGGGCGTGACGGCCTGGCGGTGCTGGTCGCCTCGGAGGACCCGCTGGACGCCTACCTGGTCCACCACCCCGAGGCGGTCTTCGGCCAGGCCGTGGAGGTGACGACCTTCGACCCCGCCAACCCCTACGTCCTCGCCCCGCACCTGTGCGCAGCGGCCGCGGAGGTCCCGCTCACCGAGGCTGATCTGCCGCGCTTCGGACTGCCCGACGACTCCCTCCTCCAGCTGCTCACCACGCAGGAGTTCCTGCGCCGCCGCCCGAACGGCTGGTTCTGGAACTTCTCCCGGCCCGAGCAGCCTTCCTCCCTCACCGACCTGCGCGGTGGTCACGGTCAGCCGGTGCAGGTCGTCGAGGCCGGCACGGGCCGGGTGCTCGGCACGGTCGACGGTGCGCGCGCCGACGGCACGGTCCACCCGGGCGCCGTCTACGTCCACCAGGGCCGCACCTTCGTCGTCGACCAGCTCGCCGACGACGTCGCCCTCGTCCACGCCGAGCCCGAGGTGTCCTACCGCACCAAGGCACGCAGCGCGACGACCGTGCGGATCATCGAGGAGCAGGAGCACGCCGAGTGGCCCCACCCCGGCGGCGCCACCGTGAGGTGGTCCCGCGGCGCGGTGGAGGTGACCTCCCAGGTGACCGGCTTCGACCGGCGCCGGCTGCCTGGGCTGGAGATCGTCGGCAGCTACCCGCTCGAGCTGCCCGAGCGCGTCCTGCGCACGAGCGCGGTGTGGTGGTCGGTGAGCGCGGAGGCGCTGGCGGAGGTCGGAGTGGGCGCCGACGTGCTGCCCGGCGCCCTTCACGCCGCCGAGCACGCGTCCATCGGGCTGTTGCCGATCGTCGCCACCTGCGACCGGTGGGACCTCGGTGGCCTGTCGACCGCCGTCCACCAGGACACGCTCGTGCCCACGGTTTTCGTCCACGACGCCTACCCCGGCGGCGCGGGCTTCGCCGAGCGCGGCTTCCGGGCCGCCCGGGAGTGGCTCACCGCCACCCTCGGCGCGGTGGCCGGCTGCGGCTGCGCCGACGGCTGCCCGAGCTGCGTGCAGTCGCCCAAGTGCGGCAACGGCAACTCCCCCCTCGACAAGGCGGCGGCGGTGCGCGTGCTGCGCTTCCTCGTCGCCGCCTGCCCCGCGTAGCCCGGGCGGCCGGCGGGCCGCCGCCTCGGCGCGCCGGGCCGGCACGCGCGCCCGCCCGCGCCACAAGCCCCGGGCCGACCTCACGCGCGACCTCGACCGTCACCTCCTCCCCCTGGACGGCGCAGCCGGTCAGCGCAGTCCCGTGCGCGGACGCGACCTGTGCCGCCACGGCGCAGGCACCGGCCGATGCGCCGGACGCGTGCAGGCGCTCAGCCGCGGCCAGGGCGGCGAGGTCGGCGGCGGCCTGAGCCGACCCGCGTCCCGCCACCACCTGCCCGAGCGTCGCGACCGCGACGAGGAGGACGAGCGCGACGGCGACCACCCCGAGCCCCAGGACGGTCCCCGAGCCGCGCTCCCCCGGTCTCGCGGGAGGCGGGACGCCCCGGCGGGTGGAGCTCACGGCCCCGGCTCCACCCAGGCCCGGGCGCTGGCCCGAGCCTCGAGCGTGCCGGCGCCCAGCACCCCGGAGGCCACCGGACGCGAGACGACGACCTCCACCCACGACCCGTCGATGTCGACGCTGACTGCGGCGTCCGCGCCGGCGAGCTCACGGGCGACGGACGTGACGACCGCCGCCGGCTCACCGATCGCCGCCGCACGGGCCGCGGCGCGTGCCGCGTCGGCGCAGCGCACCTGCCCGAGCACGGCCGCACCCAGGGTGCAGCACACGAGCAGGACCATGACGACGGCGGGCAGGACGAGCGCCAGCTCGGCCGTCACCGCGCCCCGCTCGTCCCCGGGACGCGCGCGGCGCCGTCCTGCCCCGCCGTCCACGTCACCCCACCTGGAGTGCCTGGCGGATGATGCCGAGGAGGAAGCCCCGCACCTCGGCACTGCGCAGGATGACGAGGAGCAGCCCGGCGAATCCCGCCGCGGCGAGGGTGGCGATGGCGTACTCGGCCGTGGCCATACCGGCCTCGGCGGTGCGCCGCAGCGTCCGCAAGCGGGCCTGCAGTGACGCTCGTGCAGTTCGTGCCCAACGCATGATGGTCGTCCTTTCGTCGGTCCGGCTGCGGATCAGCCGGTCCGTCCACTGTGGGTCCGCGTCCCCACCTGCTGCTGAGGCCGGTGCCTCTTCTGTGCACGGCGACCCCGCGAGTCGGGCCTGGGGCTCAGCCCCCGAGCAGCGAGCCGACCCCGGAGAGGAGCACCGGCGCCATCGCGAGGAGGACGAAGGCCGGCAGGAAGCACAGGCCCAGCGGCAGGACGAGGCGCGCGCCGAGGCGGGCCGCGGCCTCCTGAGCCTCCTGGCGCCGGCGGGAGCGGATCGAGGCCGCGGCCTGCCGCACGAGCGGGCACGGGTCCACGCCGTCGGTCCAGCCCGGCTCCAGGGCCACCGCCAGAGGTCGGAGCGACAGTGGGCAGCGCTCCCAGGCCTCCTCCCACGTGGCCCCCAGGCGCAGGGACGTGGCGGCGGACCGCAGGCGGTCCGCCACGGGGTCGGGGGTGGTGGCTGCGGCGAGGGCCGCGAGCGCCCCGGGCACCGACGCGCCCGAGGCGAGGGCGACGTCGAGGAGGTCGAGGAGGACTGCGGGGTCGGTCCCGAGGGGTGGCCGCTTCGCCCGGCGTCGTGCCGGCCGCGCGCGCGGAGCGCCGGGCCGCGCGAGCAGCCAGGGCACCGCGGCAAGGGCGCCCGCGATCAGCAGCAGCGCGCCGCTCACCGCCGGGCCGCCGCCCGCGAGCGCCGACGTCCCATGTGGCCCGGTGCCTCCGCGGCGGTGACGAGTGCGGCCGTCCACCGCCTCCCCGCGACGAGCAGGAGCAGCCCGGCGAGCACGCTGACCGTCCCCCAGCCGCCGTCGGTTGCCGAGCCGAGCGGGTCGGCACCGAGGCTCGCGCCGAGCAGCAGGCCGAGGAGCGGCAGCCCGGCGAGGATCCTCGCGGTGGAGCGGGGCCCGGCGAGTGCCACCCGGCGGGCGTCATGGGCCTGCTCCGCCTCGGTCACCGTCACGGCGCAGCGGTCGAGCACCTCGGCCAGCGGGGAGCCGAGGGTGTGCGTGAGGCGGCTGGCGGCGACCACGGTGCGGACCGCGGCAGCAGCCGCCGGGTCGGCGGCGCAGTGGGCGGCGAGACGGCTCAGCGCGGGCGGGATGCCGTCGTCCCCGCCAGGACTCACGCCGCCCCCGTTCGGGACCTCGTCCGGACCGAGCAGCCGGCCCACCGTCGCCGCCCAGGCGGCCTCGGGCGTCGCGCCCGTCCGCAGCCGGCTCGCCACCTCGGTGACGACGACGGCGAGGTCCAGCCTCCTGGGACGCCGCCGCCCGCGGGGCGGCCACCACCGGCGGGACCAGCTCACCCGTGGCCCGTCCCGCGTCCGGGGCACCGGACGCCCGGGCGCCCACACGACCGCGGCGAGCACGGCGAGGAGCACGAGGAACGTCATGCCCGCTCCCGCCGGTCGAGGCGGTCCGCGAGCGCCGCCCACGCGGGCCCCTCCCGCACCTCCCCGCGAGCCGTGACCCGCAGCGCGGTGTCGCACACGAGCTCGGGGCCGCGACGCGCGAGGACGCCGACCTCCGTCAGCCGCCGTCCGTCCTCGGTCCGGCTCACGTGGAGAACGGCGTCCAGCGCGCTTACGGCCTGGACGGCGACGGCGTGTTCCCCGAGCCCGGCGAGGGATCCGAGGGCGATGAGCCGGGCGGGCACGTCGGCCGGGGCGTTGGCGTGGACGGTGGCCCAGCCGCCGTCGTGCCCGGTGTTGAGCGCGCCGAGGACCTCCCGCACCTCTGCGCCGCGGCACTCCCCGAGGACGAGGCGGTCGGGCCGCATCCGCATGGCCGCGCGGACGAGCTCGGCCATCTCCACGCCGCCGGCCCGCTGCACGTTGGCCCGGCGTACCTGGAGGTGGACGACGTGGGGGTGGTCGGGCCGCAGCTCGACGGCCTCCTCGATGCAGACGATCCGCTCGTGCGGGCCCACGGTGGACAGCAGCGCGGCGAGGAGCGTCGTCTTGCCCGCCCCGGCGGCGCCACTGACGAGCACGTTGGCGCGCGTGGCGACCAGCCCACGCAGGACGTCGGCGAGCGGCGGCGCGACGGTGCCGCCGGCCACGAGCTCCTCGACCGTCAGCGCCCGGCCGCGCTGGGTACGCAGGCTGATGAGCGTGCCGTCGGCGGAGACCGGCGGTAGGACCGCGTGGAGGCGGGTGCCGTCGGGCAGCGCGCCGTCGACGACCGGGCACGCCTCGTCGAGCCGCTGCCCGCACGCCGCCGCCAGCCGGGTGGCCAGTGCCCGGACCGCTGCCTCCCCGCCGAGCTCCATCGGCACGGGCACCAGCCCCCGGCCGCGGTCGACCCACACGCCACGGGGGCCGTTGACGAGCACGTCCGTCACGAGCGGGTCCTCGAGGAGGTCCTGCAGCTCACCGGCCCCCACCAGCGCGGCGCGGGCGCGTGCGTCGAGCTCGAGCAGCGCCCGCCAGCCCTGCGCCGCCTGGCCCGCCGCGCCGACGACGGCGGAGCTCACCGCCGCGCCGTCGGCCTCGCCCCCTCCTCGGGCCACTGCCGCGCGGACGTCGGCCACCGACGTCATGGGCCCAGCCCCACCGTCCGCAGCAGCCGGCGCCCGGTGGCGACGAGCGGTCCGCGCCGCTGGTCGCCCGGTGACAGCCCGCGCTCGACCCCTGCGCTGAAGGCCCGCTCCGGACGCAGGACCGCGGCGAGCGGCCGTCCGCAGACGTCGGCGACGTCCTCGGGGAGCAGCGTCCCCGCTGCCGGTCCTCGCACCACCAGCCGCACCTCACCGAGCACGCCCACCGCCGCAGCGGCCGCAGCGGCCGCCCGGGTGTCGCAGGCGGTGAGGAGCACCGTCTCGTCGCACAGCGCCAGCCACTCGCGCTCTGCGCCGGGTGCCAGCACCGCGCGCGGCAGGTCGAGGACGAGGGCGTCGGCTGCCCGGGTCAGCGCACCGACGGCGTCGAGGGCCACCGGGTGACCGCCCGCTACACCGCCGCGGACGTCCGAGGACAGCACTCGTGCCCCGTGCCACTGGGGCAGCGCCGCCATGAGCCGGTCGGGTGGGAAGCCGCCGCGCTCGGTGAGGACGTCGCACCAGCGCGGACCGGGGTCGTGCTCCACGCCGAGCAGCACCTCGAGCCCGCCGCCCGACGGATCGAGGTCGACGAGCGCCGTCGTCCGTCCGGCCGTCACCGCCAGCCGCGCGAGGACGGCGGCGAGCGCGGAGGTCCCCACGCCGCCCACGGCGCCCACCACCCCCACCACCCGGGCACGGCGGGGTGCGACCGCGCGGCTGAGCGCGTCGAGCACCACCTCGGCGTCCGCGGGCAGGGTCAGCCCGCCGTCATCGAGCTCGAGCACCTCCCCGGACGTGGCGCTCCCCTGCCAGGGCGGGTCGGCCGGGTCGGCGCGGTCGTCGATGAGCACGGCCGCCGTCGTCGGCGGGTCGCTGCCGGGCGCGCGCACCTCGAGCTCCACGCCCGCGAGGACGCACAGCCGCCGCACCCGCTCGACGACGTGCCGGTCCCCCGAGCGGAGTGCCGCCCGTACCCGTGTCTCCATGCTCGCCCTCCTCGCTCACCACGAGGATGACCAGCCGGGGGCGCCGGTGGGCCGGCACTGCCCACGGCTGGGGAGGAGCAGCTCGTGAGCCGGTCCTGGGGACCGGCGGCTCAACGCCGGGGCGGTCGGTACTGTCCGGGCTGCGCCGGCGAGGTGTCCTCGTCCTCGAGCGGGTGCTTGACGAGGAAGGTGATGGCCACGGCGAGCCCTCCCCAGATGATGAGGATGGAGATCACCATGAGCGCGATCGAGAGCGAGGTCATCGCCGGGCCTCCTCGGGCAGCGGGTCGGGGGTGAAGTCGTCGACGGGCCGGCGCCACGGGATGAGCGTGTAGACGAGCGCGGCGACAGCCATGAGCCCCAGCACGCCCCAGCCGGCGACAGCGAGGAAGGACCGCGGGTACCCCTCGTAGGGCTCTTCGATAAGGCCGAGGACGCTCGAGACGAGCATGACGACGAGCGCGATGGGCACGATCACCCCGACGAGCAGGCTCCACCAGCGACCGACGTGACCGGTGGACACCGCGTTGAGGTGGGCCCGCAGCTCCGGCAGCTTGCGTGCCCCGAGCGTGACGATGACGCAGGTGAGGACCGCGGAGAGGACGACGCCGACCTCGTTCGTGTGCTTGTCGACGACGTCGAGGATCGCCAGGCCCGAGGTCGAGGAGTACAGGACCAGGGAGATGACGGCCGCGAGGCCGCCGATGAGGAGCGAGACCTGCACCCGGCTGAGCCCGAACTTCTCCTGGAAGGCGGCCGAGACCACCTGGAGGATCGAGATGAGCGAGGTGAAGCCGGCGAGCGCCAGGGAGGTGAAGAACAGCACCCCGAAGATGGGGCCACCCGGCATCGCCGACACGATCTGCGGGAAGGTGGCGAAGCTGAGCATCGGCCCGGTGAGGTTCTCCAGCTCCCCCACGGCCACGCCCTGCTGCGCCGCCATGAAGCCCAGGGTGGCGAAGACGCCGATCCCAGCGAGCAGCTCGAAGGAGGAGTTGGCGAAGGCGACGACGTACGCGGTGGGGGCGACGTTGGAGCGGCGCTTGAGGTAGCTCGAGTACGTGATCATGATGCCGAACGCGATCGACAACGAGAAGAAGATCTGGCTGTAAGCGGCGATCCACACGTTGGCGTCGCCCAGCGCCTCCCAGTTCGGGGTGAAGAACTCGTTGAGGCCCTCGACCGCACCATCGAGGAAGAGGGCACGCACGACGAGGATCGCGAAGAGGATGACGAGGAGCGGCATGAAGATCTTGTTCGCCCGCTCCAGCCCCCGCTGGACGCCGAGGGCGAGGACGACGAGGACGACGAGCCACAGCACGAGCATCGGCCAGAAGATCCCGCCGACGAAGTCGGTGCTCAGCCCGGGACCGCTGTACTGGAGGAAGTCCTCGATGAAGAAGGTTCCGGGGTCGTCGCCCCAGGCGAGGTCGAGGGAGAAGCCGACGTACCGCAGCGACCACACGATGATGACGGTGTAGTACGTCGCGATGACGAAGGAGATGGCCACCTGGAACCAGCCCAGCGGCTCGAACTTCTTCCCCAGTCGCCGGAAGACCGTGGGCGCCGACCCGCGGAAGCGGTGCCCGAGGGAGTAGTCGAGCAGGAGGATCGGGATGCCGGCCGTGAGGAGCGCGACGAGGTAGGGGATGAGGAAGGCGCCGCCGCCGTTCTCGTAGGCCACGCCGGGGAAGCGCCAGATGTTCCCGAGCCCCACCGCCGATCCGATCGCGGCGAGGATGAAGCCGTACTGGCCGGTCCACTGCTCGCGTTCCGGCGTCGTCGTGCGCTCTGCCATCGCGTCCCCTCGTCGTCTCGGTCCACCCGCGTCGGTGGTGCCGGGCAATCTAGCGCCCCCGCTCGGGCGGCGACGAGCGCATGTCTCACCTGTCGGACACGTCCTCGGGGTGGGGTGTGGGACGGGGCCGTTAGGGTCGGGGAAGGAGGTTCTTCCGTGCCACACACTTCCCCGGGCCGTCCCGCGGCGTTCTTCGACCTGGACAAGACGGTCATCGCCGGCTCCTCGTCGCTCGCCCTGTCCAAGGCTTTCTACGCCGACGGGCTGCTCACCCGCGCCGGGGCGCTGCGAGGCCTGTACGCCCAGCTCGGTTACCTCTCCTTCGGCGCGGACCACGACCAGACCGAGCGGATGAAGGAGCGCCTGGCGCGCGTCTCCCTGGGCTGGGACGCGGCCCGGACCGAGGCCGTGGCCGCCGCTGCCGTCGACTCGCACGTGCGTCCGGTCGTCTACCAGGAGGCGCTCGACCTCATCGCCGCGCACCAGGCCGCCGGCGAGGACGTCGTCGTCGTCTCCGCGTCGAGCGAGGCCGTCGTCCGCCCGATCGGGGAGCTCCTCGGCGCCGACCACGTCATCGCCACCCGGCCCGTCGTCACCGACGGCCGCTTCACCGACCAGCTCGAGTTCTACGCCTACGGGCCGACGAAGGCGACGGCGATCCGCGAGCTCGCCCGCGAGCGCGGGTACGACCTCGCCACCAGCCACGCCTACAGCGACTCCGTCACCGACTTGCCGATGCTCGAGGCGGTCGGCCACCCGGTCGCGGTCAACCCGGACCGTGCGCTGCGCCGCCACGCGATCGCGCAGGGGTGGCACGTGCGCGACTTCTCCCGACCCGTGCCGGTGCGGCCCCGCCGCCGCCCCCGCGCATTGCTGGCCGTGGCTGTCGGCACGGTCCTGCTCGCCGCCGTCGTGGGACGGGCTCTCCGACGCGCCGAGCGCTGACCGGCGCGCCGCCCCCCGCCCCACGTCCGCGCCTCGCTACGTTGAGAATCGCAGACCCGAGGAGGCGACGTGTCCGACAACCCCTATGAGCGCACCAACCCCGGCCAGCCGGTCGAGCCGGTGAGTGCCGACGCCGCGACCGACTCAGGCGGCGCGAGCACGGCCCCGTCCGACGCGCCGTGGTCGCAGCGGCTCGATCCCGCGCCGCCCGACGACGACGCACCCTGGCTCGTCCAGGACGACGGCGTCCGCCAGGCCACGCCCCCGGCCGACGGCGACACCGGTCCGGTCCCCACCGTCCCCGCGGACCCGGGCCCGGATGCGGAGCGAGCGGTTCCCGCCGAGGACCACGGTCCGGCACCGGCCGCGCGCGACCCGCACGCCGACGGTGAGGACCACGGTCCGGCTCCGGCCGCGCGCGACCCGCACGCCGACGGCGAGCACGCCGTGGACGACGCAACGGGCGCCGAGCACCGCGCCACCGCCGACGACGAGCCGGCCACCCGCGACGCCGAGCCGACCGACACCCGGGGCGAGCCGACCACCGTCCTGCGCGCGGAAACCGGTGATGCCGAGCGCACGCAGGTCCTTCGCACCCACCAAGCGGAGCGTCCGGTGCCGCGCTCCGGCCTCGCCGAGCACCGCAGCGCCGCCTACCTCACCGGGGAGCGCCCCGCCGAGCCCGAGCCCCGCCCGGACCAAGAACACACGGCGACCACCCCCGCGCCGTGGCTGTCCGGTGCGGGGACAGGGGCAGGCGCCACCGCTGCGACCGCTGCGACCGCCGTCGGTCCGGCCCCCGCCGCCCCGGCAGTGCACCGGGCCGAGGAGGAGCGGACCCGGCCCGAGCGTGACGTCGTCCTCGAGGGGACGACCGCCCACACCCGCCCGCCGTCGCGGGCCAAGGCGCACGTCCTCACGATCCTGCTCACCCTGCTCCTCACGCCGGTGGCCTGGTACCTCCTGGCCGACGCCGGCGCGCGCCTCACACTCCCGCAGGGCAACCCGTGGGACACCGCGAACCTCAACGTCGCGGCCCTGCTCGAGCTCGCCGCCGGCCTGCTCGTCCTCGTCCTCGTCCTCCTCGCGGCCCGGTGGAGCTCGGTGGGAGCGATCGTCACCGGCGCGCTCGTCATCATCGTCGGGGTCCCCTTCGTCGCCGTGCCGGCGTGGACCCAGGACCTCCTCCAGCCGGTGGAGTCGTGGCTCGCCGGCCTGGGCGACTTCGGCGACAACATCGCCCACCACCTCATCGCCTCGGGCAGCACGGGCCGGCTCGTCGCCGTCGGCGTCGCCCTCGTGCTCGTCGGCGTCGTCTCCCACGGCGCCCGCCGCCAGGGCCGCCGCGAGGTGCGCCCCGCCGTCGAGGCCTGAGCACGTCGCGGACGGGCCGGTCGCGGGAGCTCTCGCGACCGGCCCGTTCCTTCGTCCGTCAGTGGCTGGCGGCGCGCTCCGCGCCGGCCCCCGTCATCGAGCGCACCTCCATCTCCGCCTGCTTCACGTCGTTGTGCTCCTTCGAGGTGACCGACCCGAGCCAGCCGAGGAAGAAGCCCAGCGGGACGGAGACGATCGCGGGGTTGGACAGTGGGAACCACGCGAAGTCGGCGCCGGCGATCATCGCCGTCTCGCTACCGGACACCACCGGGGAGAAGGCGATGAGGAGCAGCGCACTGAGCAGCCCGCCGTAGATGCTCCACGTCGACCCTCGCGTGTTGAAACGCTTCCAGTACAGCGAGAAGAGGATCGAGGGCAGGTTCGCGCTCGCCGCGATCGCAAAGGCGAGCGAGACGAGGAATGCGACGTTCTGCTCGGCCGCGAGGATGCCGCCGACGATCGAGATCGCCCCGATGACGACGGCGGTGCGCCGGGCCACCGTGATCTCGGCCTCGGGGGAGGCCTTGCCGTCCTTGAGCACGCCGTTGTAGACGTCGTGCGCGAAGGAGGCCGAGGCGGTGATCGTCAGGCCGGCGACGACCGCGAGGATCGTGGCGAAGGCGACCGCGGCGATGATCCCCAGGAGCAGCGTGCCGCCGAGCTCGTAGGCGAGAGCGGGCGCGGCGGCATTCGAACCGCCCGGGGCGTTGCGGATCGTGTCCGCACCCACGAGGTAGACCGCCGCGTACCCGAGGACGAGCGTGCACAGGTAGAAGAAGCCGATGAGCGAGATCGCCCAGACCACCGAGCGGCGCGCCTCCTTGGCGCTGGGCACGGTGTAGAAGCGCATGAGGACGTGGGGCAGGCCTGCGGCACCGAAGACGAGTGCGATCGCCAGCGAGACGAAGCCGATCTTGCTCGCGTCCGAGGTGCCGTACTGGAGCATCGGCTCGAGGATCGCTCCGCCCTCGGGGTGGGCGTCGACCGCCCGGCCCAGCAGGGCGCTGAGGTTGAAGCCGTTGGAGGCCATGATCCACACGGTCATGACGCCGACGGCGGCGATGAGGAGCACCGCCTTGATGATCTGCACCCATGTGGTGCCCTTCATCCCGCCGATCATCACGTAGACGATCATGAGCGCGCCCACGATCGCGATGACGAGCGACTGCCCCGCCCGGCTGTCCACGCCGAGCAGCAGTGAGACGAGCGCACCGGCGCCGGCCATCTGCGCGAGCAGGTAGAAGAAGGTGATCGCCAGGGTCGAGATCGCCGCCGCGGTGCGGACCGGCCGCTGCTTCATCCGGAAGCTGAGGACGTCGGCCATCGTGTACTTGCCGGTGTTGCGCAGCGGCTCGGCGACGAGCAGCAGCGCCACCAGCCAGGCGACGAGGAAGCCGACGGAGTAGAGCAGGCCGTCGTAGCCGTAGAGCGCGACGGCGCCGACGATGCCGAGGAACGAGGCCGCGGAGAGGTAGTCACCCGCGATCGCGATGCCGTTCTGACGCCCGGAGAAGCTGCGCCCGCCGTGGTAGAAGTCCCCGACGCTCGTCGTCGTCCGCGAGACCCTCACGACGATGACGAGGGTGACGACGACGAAGACGAGGAAGATGCCGATGTTGAGCCACGGGTTTCCGACGTCCATCACACGCCTCCTTCCAGCTCGGTCCGCAGCCGCGTGGCGACGGGGTCGAGCGACTTGTTCGCGTGGCGCACGTAGAGCCACGTGAGGAGGAACGTGGTGGCGAACTGGGCCAGCCCGAAGACCAGGCCGATGTTGAGGTTGCCCAGCACCTGCCGGGACATGAGCCCCTCGGCGTAGGTCGAGAGCAGGACGTAGGACAGGTACCACACGAGGAACGCCGCCGTCATCGGGAAGGCGAACGCGCGGAACGTGCTGCGCAGGTGGCGGAACTCCGCCGACTCGTGCACGGCCTGGAACTCCTCGGCGGTGGGCTGCCGCAGAGCTCCGGGTGGGTAGGTCATGGTCTCCCCCTTCTCAGTGACGCAGGTCACGACGCCGTGACCAGCGGGAAACCTATCAGAGATCGATTTCGAACTCGCGGGGAGCCACGGCTCCGGACGCCGTGCCCGCGAGCGTCGCACGACCGGTACATTCGGGATGTGCCGATGTGATCCCGGCCATACGGGGGCACGGCGATGGAAACGAACAACGTCGTCCGGAGGAAACATGGTTGACCACACCAGCGCTGCGCCCGGCTCCGCCGAGGCGGGAGCAGGCGGCCTGGAGAACCTGCTCGTCGAGGAGCGCCGCTTCCCGCCGAGCCCCGAGTTCGCCGCCCAGGCGAACGCGACCGCGGAGCTGTACGACCGCGCTGCGGAGGACCAGCTCGGCTTCTGGGCCGAGCAGGCCCGCGAGCTGCTCACCTGGTCGACGGACTTCACCGAGGTCCTCGACTGGTCCGACGCGCCACGGGCGCGCTGGTTCGGTGACGGCCGGCTCAACGCCGCGTACAACGCCGTGGACCGCCACGTCGAGGCCGGCAACGGCGAGCGCGTGGCCATCCACTGGGAGGGCGAGCAGGGCGACACACGCACGATCACCTACGCGGAGCTGCGTGACGAGGTGGCCCGCGCCGCCGCGGCCCTCGCCGAGCTCGGCGTGCAGACGGGTGACCGCGTGGCGATCTACCTGCCGATGATTCCCGAGGCCGTCGTCGCGATGCTCGCCTGCGCGCGCATCGGCGCCCCGCACTCCGTGGTCTTCGGCGGCTTCTCCGCCGAGGCGCTGCACACCCGCATCAACGACGCCTCGGCGAAGGTCGTCATCACCGCTGACGGCGGCTACCGGCGCGGCAAGCCCAGCGCCCTCAAGCCCGCCGTCGACGACGCCCTGGCCGGTGGCGACACGCCCGTGGAGAAGGTTCTCGTCGTGCGGCGCACCGGGCAGGACGTCGCCTGGGACGGCGAGCGCGACGTGTGGTGGGACGAGATCGTCACCCGCCAGGGCACCGACTTCGCGCCCGTGGACGTCGAGGCCGAGCACCCGCTGTTCATCCTCTACACCTCCGGCACCACCGGGAAGCCCAAGGGCATCTTCCACACGACCGGCGGCTACCTCGCCCAGTCCGCCTACACCCACAAGAACGTCTTCGACCTCAAGCCCGAGACCGACGTCTACTGGTGCACCGCGGACATCGGCTGGGTGACCGGCCACACCTACGTCACCTACGGGCCCCTCATCAACGGCGCCACCCAGGTGATGTACGAGGGCACGCCGGACACCCCGCACAGGGGCCGCTGGTGGGAGATCGTCGAGAAGTACAAGGTGACGATCCTCTACACCGCGCCCACCGCGATCCGCACGTGCATGAAGTGGGGCGAGGAGGAGCCGGGTCGCTTCGACCTGTCCTCCCTGCGGGTGCTCGGCTCGGTCGGCGAGCCGATCAACCCCGAGGCGTGGATCTGGTACCGCCGCGTCATCGGCGGGGACCGGACCCCCGTCGTCGACACCTGGTGGCAGACCGAGACGGGCGCGATCATGATCTCCCCGCTGCCCGGCGTCACGGCCGCCAAGCCCGGCTCCGCGCAGACGCCGCTGCCCGGCATCAGCGCCGACGTCGTCGACGAGCTCGGCGAGACCGTCCCGGCCGGCTCGGGTGGCTACCTCGTCCTCACCGAGCCGTGGCCGGCGATGCTGCGCGGCATCTGGGGCGACGAGCAGCGCTTCCACGACACCTACTGGGCCCGCTTCCCCGGCATCTACTTCGCCGGTGACGGCGCCAAGAAGGACGAGGACGGCGACCTGTGGGTCCTCGGCCGCGTCGACGACGTCATGAACGTGTCCGGTCACCGCCTCTCGACGACGGAGATCGAGTCCGCGCTCGTGTCCCATCCCACGGTGGCCGAGGCCGCCGTCGTCGGGGCCAGCGACGACACGACAGGGCAGGCCGTCGTCGCCTTTGTCATCCTGCGCGGCGAGGCGGCCGCTGCCGCCAGCGAGGCGAGCGCCGAGGAGCACATCGCCGAGCTGCGGGCCCACGTGGCCAAGGAGATCGGACCGATCGCCAAGCCGCGCTCGATCCTCGTCGTCTCCGAGCTGCCCAAGACCCGCTCCGGCAAGATCATGCGCCGTCTCCTGCGCGACGTCGCGGAGAACCGCAAGGTCGGCGACGTGACGACCCTCGCCGACTCCACAGTCATGGACCAGATCAGCGCCGGCATGCAGAAGTAGCACCCCCGCCCCCTTCCCCCGCCC
>NZ_JAMBNZ010000002.1 GCF_023715365.1 Georgenia satyanarayanai | reverse complement strand
CGACTGGCCCTTGTCGCCGAGACCAGCCCCGAGGAGGTGACCACCACCGAACCCATCGGCGCCATCAGCGCCTGATCCAACCCCCCGATCTCGAGGACCGATACACCACTCCCCAGGGCTTGACCCCCGTGTCCGCCTACAGGGAGGTTGGCATGTCCGCTAGCAGCGTCCAGCGGTCCGGACGTGCGTACCAGCAAGGGGATGAAGGCCGGCATCCCCCTGGGGGCTGCCGGGGCGTTGCATGCGGGAGAGGCGTCCAGCGGTCCGCCCGTGCGTGCCAGGTGGCACGCGAAGGCCCGGCAACCCCCGAGGGGGCTACCGGGCCTTCATGGGCGAGACAGGGGCGTCAGACGACCGTCACGGGGGTGATGAGACCCGCCGTCTGGGTGCGCGCGCGCTCGAGGCGAGCGGCGACGTCGCGCCAGTTGACGATGTTCCAGAACGCCTTGACGTAGTCCGCCTTGACGTTGAGGTAGTCGAGGTAGAAGGCGTGCTCCCACATGTCGAGCATGAGCACCGGGGTCAGGCCCAGCGGCACGTTGCCCTGCTGGTCGAAGAGCTGGAAGATCGACAGCTGCTGGCCGATCGAGTCCCAGCCCAGGACGGACCAGCCGGAGCCCTGGATGCTCGTCGCGTTGGCGGTGAACTGCGCCTTGAAGCCCTCGAAGGAGCCGAGCTGGTCCTTGATGGCCTCGGCAAGTTCGCCCTCGGGCTCACCGCCGCCCTCGGGGGAGAGGTTGTTCCAGAAGACCGTGTGGTTGACGTGGCCGCCGAGGTTGAAGGCGAGGTTCTTCTCGAGCAGGTTGATCGTGGCGTTGTCGCCGCTCTCGCGGGCCGCAGCCAGCTTCTCGAGGGCGGTGTTCGCGCCGTCGACGTAGGTCTTGTGGTGCTTGGAGTGGTGCAGCTCCATGATCTTGCCGCTGATGTGCGGCTCGAGAGCGCTGTAGTCGTACGGGAGCTCCGGCAGGGTGTACACGGTCATGTGTCTCCTCCTCAGGTCGTCCCGGTGCGGGAACGCACCGGCCTACATATGGCATGTGCCCGGCAGTGATGCCGGGCACATGCACTCATCGGTCTAACCTACGACGAGGTCGGGTTGTTCCGCCCGTCGGTCCCAGCGCCGATGGAGGCGCGCTCCTCGGGACGGTCGAAGGCCTCACGCAGGCCCCCGGACTCGACCTCGGCGTGGCTGCCGTTGCCATTGCCGTTGCCGTGAGCGCCGTGCGCGGCGTTCGCGGCGGCGAGCTCGGCCGGGGTGACCGGCTCGACACGGTCCTCGTAGAGGAAGCGAGACAGGCGCTGGAGCTGCTTGTCCTTGCGGTAGCCGGGACGGCGCACGCCGTTCTCGTCCTCCGGCGGGTCGATCTCGAGCATGCGGTCGGCCTCGTGGTGGACGAGCAGCCACCTCTCGTCCTCGGTGAGGGGCTGGTGCACCTCGAGGAACTCGCCGGTGGGCATGCGCACGATGCGGCCGGTCTCGTGGCCGTGCAGCGCGAGCTCACGGTCACGGCGCTGGAGGGAGAGGCAGATGCGCTTGGTCAGCCAGAACGCGAAGACGGGTGCGACGAAGAGCGCGATCCGCAAGAACCACGTGATGCCGTTCAGCGACAGCTCGAAGTGGGTGGCGATGAGGTCGTTGGAGCCGGCGACATTGAGCACCATGAACGCGGTGACGATCGCGACGCCGACGGCGGTGCGGGTCGGAGCGTTGCGCGGACGGTCCAGGACGTGGTGCTCGCCGCGGTCCTTGGTGACGGCCGCCTCGAGGAAGGGCCACGTGGCGAGCGCGGTGAACAGGATGCCCGGCACGACGACACCCGGGATGAGCACGTTGAGCGACAGGACGTAGCCGAAGATCGTGAACTCGGCGAAGCCCGGCATGAGACGCAGCGCGCCCTCCAGGAACAGCATGTACCAGTCGGGCTGGGCACCCGCGCCCACGGGCGAGGGGTCGTAGGGCCCGTGGGTCCACACCGGGTTGATCGACACGAGGCCGCCGAGGAGGGCGAGGAAGCCGAAGACGATGAAGAAGAACCCACCGGCCTTGGCGGCGTACACCGGCAGGACCGGGTAGCCCACGACGTTCTTCTCCGTCTTGCCGGGCCCGGGGTACTGCGTGTGCTTGTGCACGACGACGAGGATGAGGTGGACCGTCACCAGGGAGATGATCAGCCCGGGCACCACGAGGATGTGGATGGTGAACAGGCGCGGCACGATGTCAGTTCCCGGGAACTCACCGCCGAAGAGGGCGAGGGAGACGTAAGACCCGATGATCGGGATGGCACGCGCCACGCCGTCGGCGATGCGCAGGCCGTTGCCCGACAGGACGTCGTCGGGCAGGGAGTACCCGGAGAAGCCGGCGAGGAGCGCGAGGATCATCAGCGAGAAGCCGACGAGCCAGTTGAGCTCACGGGGCTTGCGGAAGGCGCCGGTGAAGAACACGCGGAGCATGTGGGCGACGATCGATGCCACGAACAGCAGGGCTGCCCAGTGGTGGATCTGGCGCATGAGCAGTCCGCCGCGCACCTCGAAGGAGATGCGCAGGGTCGAGGCGAAGGCCTCGGACATCGCCACGCCCTGCATCGCCTCGGGCAGTGCGTCCTCGGGGTAGGTGATGTGGCCCATGCTGGGCACGAAGAACATCGTGAGGAAGAAGCCCGACAGCACCAGGACGATGAAGCTGTAGAGCGCCACCTCGCCGAGGAGGAAGGACCAGTGGTCGGGGAAGACCTTGCGCGCGAACTCCTTGACGGCCTTGCCGATGCCCGTGCGCTGGTCGAGGTAGTCAGCGGCCGGTGCCGCCTTGCTGGGCTTACGAGCCGCGGTTGTGCTCATCGGTTCTCATCCATTCGCTCGCGCTCCCAGAAGCTCGGGCCCACGGTCTCGTGGAAGTCCGAGCGGGCCACGAGGTAGCCCTCGGTGTCCACGGTGATGGGAAGCTGCGGAAGGGCACGATTCGCCGGTCCGAAGACCACCTTCGCCTCGTTGGCGATGTCGAAGGTGGACTGGTGGCAGGGGCACAGCAGGTGGTGCGTCTGCTGCTCGTAGAGAGCGACGGGGCAGCCCACGTGGGTGCAGACCTTGGAGTAGGCGACGATGCCGTCGTAGCTCCAGTCACGGCGCTCGGGGGAGATGTTCAGCTCGGAGGGGTCGATGCGCGTCATGAACACGACCGCCTTGGCCTTCTCCTCCAGGTAGTCCTCCTGGTCGCTGATGCCGTGGGGGATGACCTGGAAGGCAGACCCGTTGGTGACATCGGCGGCGCGGATGAGGCGGTTGTCCGGGTCGGTCGCGAGGCGGCGGCCCATCGAGCCGTCGGGCAGGCGGCCACCGGTGCCCTCTGGGACGTCGCCCCAGGCGGTGTAGCGGAACTTGCGGGTGTCCCACGACGGGCTGAGCTCGCCGACGAGGGGGACGACGAAGGGCAGCGGCGCGAGGGCCGCTGCTCCGACGAGGGCGCCCTTGAGGACGGGGCGGCGGGCGATGCCCGCCTCGGCGATGCCCGTCTCGAGCATCGCCACGGCCTGCTCACGGACCTCGGGGGAGGAGGCGGCGGGCTTGCGCTGCTCGACGTACTCGGTGTTGGACATGAGCGTCTTGGACCAGTGGACCGCGGCGAGGCCGATGCCCAGCATGCCCAGCCCCAGCCCGACGCCGAGCGCGATCGTGGAGAGGCGCACGTCCAGGAGCGTCGTCCCGACCGGGATGAAGAGGAAGCCCACGACCCCGCCGATGGAGGCGAGGATCGAGACGAGCAGAAGGGTCACGACCTGGCGCTCGGCGCGCTTGGCGGCCTTGGCGTCGCGGTCGGCCATGCGCTCGGGGTGGTGCGGCAGACCCGGGTCCTCGAAACGCTGGGGGACGTCGGCGACCGGTGCCCCGCCCGTGGCGGGGGTCAGGTCACCAGAGGGACGATTCGTGCTCACGAGGACCGTGCTCCCATCCACACTGCGATACCGATGATTCCGCCGATGCCGACGAGCCAGACCCAAAAGCCCTCGGAGACGGGGCCGAGGTTGCCGAGCGAGAAGCCGCCGGGGGAGACCTCGCGCTGCTCCATGATGTAGGCGATGACGTCGCGGGCGCCCTCGTCGGTCACCGAGGCCTCGTTGAAGACCGGCATGGACTGCGGCCCGATGCGCATGGCCTCCCAGATCTGGGTGGGCGTCGCCTGGTCGAGCGGCGGGGCGACCTTGCCCTCGGTCAGCGCACCACCGGCGCCGACGGCGTTGTGGCACATCGAGCAGTTCGTGCGGAACAGCTCCATGCCGTTCGCGGCGTCGCCGAGCTCGGGGTCGACCTGCTCGTCGGAGGGGATGGCGGGACCGGGACCGAGGCTGGCGACGTACGCGGCGAGCGCGGCCGTCTGCTCCTCGTTCATCAGCGGGTCCTTGCGCTCTGCCTGCGGGGAGTTGTTGGCCATCGGCATGCGGCCGGTGGACACCTGGAAGTGCACGGAGGCGGCACCCACGCCGACCAGCGACGGCGCCAGGTCGGTGCCCTGGGCGTCCAAGCCGTGGCAGGTCGAGCAGTTCGAGCGGAACAGCGCCTCGCCTTCCTCGATCATGTCCTGGCTGGCGGCCTGCGCGTTGGCCGGCTCGGAGGTGACGGCTGAGTACGCCACCCCCGTGAGGATCAGGGCCAGGAGCAGGAGGACGACCGGCGCGAGCCGGTGCCTCCTGCTGGCGGCGAGTGCCTTCACGGTGATGTGTCCTTCTCTGGCGTTGCGGGTGGAACGGGGGCGGGCGCCGGTGCTCTAGAACATCTCGAGGAAGTAGATGATGAAGAACATCGCGACCCAGACGACGTCGACGAAGTGCCAGTAGTAGGACACGACGACCGCGCCGGTGGCCTCGTAGTGGCCGAAGCGGTTGGCCGCGAACGAGCGGCCGAGGATGAAGAGGAAGGCGATGAGGCCGCCGAGCACGTGGAGGGCGTGGAAGCCGGTCATGATGTAGAAGACCGAGCCGTAAGGGCTGGAGGACACCGTGATGCCGTGCGAGACGAGCTCGGCGTACTCGAAGGTCTGACCGGCGACGAAGAACGCGCCCATGATGAAGGTGAGGACGAACCACTCCTCCATGCCCCAGCGGCGCACGTCCAGCAGCTTGCCGGTGCGGCGCGGCTGGAAGCGTTCGGCGGCGAACACACCCATCTGCGCGGTCACGGAGCTGGCGACGAGGACCAGGGTGATGGTCAGTGCCCAGGGGATGTTGAGCATCGAGTAGTTCTCGGGCCAGATCTCCGCCGACACCGACCTGTGGGTGAAGTACATGGCGAAGAGACCAGCGAAGAACATCAGCTCGCTGGACAGCCACACGATGGTGCCGACCGACACTGCGTTCGGCCGGTTGACGTTCACGTGGGGGGCGCTCGGAGCAGCCGTAGTAGACGACACGGTTGCCATTATGGCCCGAAAGTCCACGTGGGTGACCACTCCAGGCGCGTGCGATTCCTCCCGCGCCTCGGCCTCAGGCTAGGAGTTCCGCGACATCTCGGGCCTGAGTCCTTGGTCCCGATACGGTCACGGCGCGACACTCCGGTCGAGCCGGTGTCCGCTTCGTCTCATTCGCGGCGACGACGGCGCGGCGGTGGCCGTGGCTTGTGCGCCCTGGTCCCGCGGCGTGACTACCATTCGAGGAGGTCACCGCGCCTCGCGGTGTGTACCGAGCGAACCTGGAGGACGACGATGACGCCCGCGCAGCCCGACGCAGCCGCGACCACCGACACCGACGTCGTGGACGTGCTGCTCTACAGCGACGACGTCACGACCCGCGAGCAGGTCCGCCGGGCCATCGGCCGCCGTGCCGCGGTCGACGTCCCCCGGATCCGGTGGACGGAGGCGGCCACGCACCAGGGTGTGGTGATAAAGGCCAAGGAGGGTGACTTCGCTCTCATCGTGCTCGACGGTGAGGCGGCCAAGGCCGGCGGCATGGCCGTGAGCCGCGAGCTGAAGAGCGAGATGTACCAGTGCCCGCCCGTCGTCATCCTCACCGCCCGCCCGCAGGACGCGTGGCTGGCGACGTGGGCGCAGGCCGACGCGATCGTCCAGGCGCCGATCGACCCCATCGAGATCCAGGAGGCCGTGGCCGGACTGCTGCGCTCGGGCGGTCGTCGGTGACGGTGGAGGGCGTTGAGCCGGTCCAGCCCACGTGGGCGGACCTCATCACGTCCCTCGTCGCCGGGGAGCACCTCAGCGCCACGCAGACCGGCTGGGCCATGGACCAGGTGATGTCGGGCCTCGCCAGCTCCGTCCAGCTCGCCGGCTTCCTCGTCGCGCTGCGGGCCAAGGGGGAGACGGTGGCCGAGCTCACCGGCCTGGCCGACGTCATGCTCGAGCACTCGGTGCCGATCGACGTGCCCGACGACGTCGTCGACATCGTGGGTACGGGCGGGGACCGGGCCCGGACGGTCAACATCTCCACGATGTCCTCCCTCGTCATCGCGGGAGCGGGGGTGCCCGTGGTCAAGCACGGCAACCGGGCCTCGAGCTCGGCGAGCGGCTCCGCCGACGTCCTGGAGGCGCTCGGCGTCCGCCTCGACATGTCCGTCCCCCAGGTCGAGGCGGTCTTCCGCGAGGTCGGGATCACGTTCTGCTTCGCGCAGATCTTCCACCCCTCGTTCCGGCACACCGCCGTCGCGCGCCGAGAGCTCGCCGTCGCCACGGCCTTCAACGTGCTCGGCCCGCTCACCAACCCGGCCCGCCCGCGGGCCGCTGCGATCGGCGTCGCCGACCGGCGCATCGCCCCGCTCGTCGCGGGTGTGCTCGCCCGCCGGGGGACGCGCGGGCTCGTCTTCCGCGGCGAGGACGGCCTGGACGAGCTGACGACGACGGCGGCCAGCCGGGTGTGGCACGTCGCCGACGGCGAGGTCACCGAGCACCTCCTCGACACCCGGGAGGCCTTCGGCCTCTCGCCGGCGACCATCGCCGACCTGCGCGGGGCGGACGCCGGCTTCAACGCCGGGGTCGCCCGCGAGATCCTCGACGGCGCCACCGGACCCGTCCGCGACGCCGTGCTGCTCAACTCCGCCGCCGCGCTCGTCGCGCACGCCACCCTCCCCGGCACGGGCGCAGACGACGGCGACCTCGTCACCCGGCTGCGTGCCGGGATGGAGCTGGCCGCCGCGGCCATCGACCAGGGACGGGCGCGCGGCGTGCTCGACCGGTGGGCGGCCGCCAGCGCCGCCCTCTGACGCAGACGGCACCGGCCGTCCGCGAGACCGTCGGCGGGTTCCCGCCGACACCGAGACGAAGGAGACCCCATGCTCACCGCCATCGTCCTCATCGACACCGACGCCTCCCGTGTGCCCGAGGTCGCCAAGGAGGTCGCCGAGCTGGACGGGATCAGCGAGGTCTACTCGGTCACCGGCGACGTCGACCTCATCGCGCTGGCGCGGGTGCGCCGCCACGAGGACCTGGCCGACGTCGTCGCCGACCGCGTGGGCAAGGTCAAGGGCGTGACCAACACCCGCACCTACATCGCCTTCCAGGCCTACTCCAAGCACGACCTGGAGTCGGCCTTCGCCATCGGTCTGGGCGACTGACGCCTCCCCCGCTCCCGGCTAGGTGGTGGGGGGCAGGGGGTACTTGGCGGCGCCGTCCACGGGCCACGCGAGCGGCTCGTCGCCCTCCTCGTGCTGGACCAGGCGCGTGGTGGGGTGCTCGATCCAGTCCGCGATGAGCTCGGCCTCCTCCGAACCGGAGGCCCCGAGGACGGTGGAGGGGGCCGGGACCTCCTCACCGGTCGCGACGAGGGCGTCGATGGTCGGCATCGGGTTGACCCCGCGAGGCACCGTGCTGGTGCCGGCGAGGCGGCCGTACCGCACGAGAACGATCTCCCAGCCGCCGTCCTCGGTGCGCCGCGCGGCCACGAGCTGCGGGCTGCGCCACAGCGGGCGCAGGCGCTGCGTGCGACGTGCCGCCACGAGGTAGGCGCGCAGCCGGTCACGCTCGGCGGCCGCCTCCTCGTAGCGCTGCTGCCCCGCGAGCGTGCTGATCCGGTTGCGCAGCGCGGTCACGACCGGCCCGGCCGCGGAGGTGAGGCCCGCGCGCACGGAAGCGGCGACCTCCGCGTACTCCTCCAGGCTCTGGGCCCCGGTGCACGGGGCACCGCAGCGGCCCATCTCGGCCAGCGCGCACGCTCGGGCCTCGGCGGAGGGGACGACGGGCAGGCGCTGGCTGCAGCGCCGCACGGCGAAGGCCTCCTCCAGCGCCTCGAGCGCCGACTGCGCGGCGGCGCGGGAGGCGAAGGGGCCGATCGCCTCCGCACTGCGGCCCGCAGGCACGCTGCGGACGATCGACAGACGTGGGAAGGGCTCGTCGGTGAGCCGGATCCACGGACGACGGTGCGGCTTGCGGGAGCGGCGGTTGTAGGGAGGGTCGAGCTCGGCGATGAGCCGCAGCTCCCGGACCGACGCCTCGAGCTCGGTGGCGCACGGGATGGGACGAACCTCTTCGGTGAGGTCGACCATCTCCCCGATGCGCTTGCGCTTCTCCGCGGCGGTGAAGTACGAGCGCACCCGCCGGCGCAGGTTGACGGCCTTGCCGACGTAGAGCACCTCGCCCGCCGGCCCGAGGAACTGGTAGACGCCCGGCCCGCTGGGCAGGGAGTCGGCGAGGGTGGCCTTGCGGCGCCGCTTGTGGGGGACCGGGTCCCCCAGGGTGGCGAGATCCTCGAGGTGGGTGGCACCGAGCGGCGCGAGCCGTGCGAGCAGGCCGTGGAGAACGTCCACCGTGGCGCGCGCGTCGTGGAGCGCGCGGTGGTCGGGGCTGGTGGTGGCACCGAAGAGGGCAGCGAGCGTGCCGAGCTTGTTGTTGGGCGCCTCGTCGCGCGTGACGGTGCGGCGAGCCAGGGCGACGGTGTCGACGACGGCGGGTGAGGGCCACGCCATCTCGAGTCGCGAGGCGGCCGCCCGGAGGAACCCGACGTCGAAGCGGGCGTTGTGTGCGACGAGCACGGTGGTGGGGCCGAAGCCGGCGAACTCGAGGAAGGCGGGCAGCACTTCTCCGATCCGCGGGGCTCCGACGAGCATGGCGTCGGTGATGCCGGTGAGGACGGTGATCATCGGCGGGACCGGCCCGCCGGGGTCCACGAGGGTCTGGAACTCCCCGAGGACCTCCCCGCCGCGCACCTTGACCGCGCCGATCTCGGTGATCTCGCACTGGGTGGGGGAGCCACCGGTGGTCTCGAGGTCGACGACGACGAAGGTTACCTCCGACAGCGGCACGCCGATCTCGTCGAAGCCGATCTGGAGGGGCGTCCCGGCGCCGGCACGGGTGGCGCCCTCGAGGTCCAGCCGTCCACCGGGGGCGGGAGCAAGCAGGTTCGCGGTCACGAGTCCGACCGTACGTGCGACCACCGACAAGCCCCCGGTGCCGTGCCGGAACCGGCGATGTCAGAGGTCGCCCCTACGGTCGCGGCATGATCATCGACTGCGACTCCTGCACCATGCGGACCATCGCCTGTGACGACTGCGTGGTCAGCTTCCTCACCGGGCCCGGCCGCGCGCAGGCCCCGCTGGCCCGTGACCTCGGGGAGGACGAGCGCACGGCGCTGGCCGTCCTCGCCGACAGCGGGCTCGTCCCGCCGCTGCGGCTGCGGCGAGCAGGGACGGCCTGAGCCGTGCCCGGCCACCGCGCGCGGGCACCGGCAGCGGTGCGCCACGCCCTGCACGCACGACGGCCGGTGCCCGCGCGGTCGCGGGCACCGGCCGTGGCGGGGACGTCAGCCACGGGCGGCGGCGGGCGCCTCGGCGTAGAGGTCGTCGATGGTCTTCGCGTAGTCGCGGAGGACCGCGTTGCGTCGCACCTTCATCGAGGGCGTGAGGTAGCCGTTGTCCACGGTGAAGTCCTCGTCGAGGATGACGAACTTCCGGATGGACTCGGCGCGCGAGACCTTCTTGTTCGTCCGGTCGATCTCCATCTGGATGTGCTCGCGCACGAGCGGGTCCTGGGCGGCCTCCTGGACGCTCATCGGCTCCTTGCCGTGGTTCTTCAGCCAGCTGGGCAGCATCTCGGCGTCGAGGGTGATGAGCATGCTGATGAAGTGCCGGCGATCGCCGATCGCCAGGCACTGGGAGATCAGCGGGTGGGCGCGGGTGGGGTCCTCGAGCTGGCTGGGTGCCACGTTCTTGCCCCCGGCCGTCACGATGATCTCCTTCTTGCGGCCGGTGATCGTCAGGCAGCCGTCCTCGTCGAGCCGTCCGACGTCGCCGGTGTGGAACCAGCCCTCGGAGAAGGCCTCCGCCGTCGCCTCGGCGTTGTTGTGGTAGCCCCGGAACACCGCAATCCCCTTGGCGAGGATCTCGCCGTCGTCGGCGATCCTGATGCCGCACCCGGGCAGCGGCGTGCCCACGGTGCCGATCTTCACGCGGCCGGGACGCGCGACGGCGACGGGCGCGGTGGTCTCGGTGAGGCCGTAGCCCTCGAGCACCACGAGGCCCAGGCCACGGAAGAAGTGCCCGAGACGCTCGCCGAGCGGTGCGCCGCCGGAGACCGCGTAGACGGCCTGCCCACCGAGCACGGCCCGGATCTTCTTGAGCACGAGCGCGTCGGCGACCCTGTGGAGCGCCTTGAGCCGCACCCCGGGGCCGCCCGGCTGGTCCAGCGCACGGGAGTAGGCGATGTTGACCTTCGCAGCCCACCGGAAGATCTTCACCTTGCCGCCGGCCGCGGCCTTTTGCTCGGCGGCGTTGTAGACCTTCTCGAAGACGCGCGGGACCGAGAGGATGAAGGTCGGGCGGTAGGTGCCCATGTCGGCGACGAGGTCCTTGGTGTCCGGCGTGTGGCCCAGCGGGACGCCCGCGGCGATGACGAGGACCTCGACGAAACGTGCGAACACGTGGGCCAGCGGCATGAACAGCAGCGTGCGCGCGCCGGGGTAGTCGAACACCTCGTGGAGGTCCTCGATGGCGTTACGGCACAGCTCGACGAAGTTGCCGTGGGTGAGCTCGGCGCCCTTGGGCCGGCCGGTCGTGCCGGAGGTGTAGATGATCGTCGCGATGTCGTCGAGGCCGACGGCGGAGTGGCGGGCGGCGAGGTCGGCGTCGCTGATCTCACGGCCGAGGGCCACGAGGGTGTCGATGGCACCGTCGTCGAGCGTCCACACCTGCGCCAGGTGCGGCAGGCCGCCGTTCTCCTCGCGGGCCTGCGTGACGGTCGCGGCGTGGGCGGAGGTCTCCACGACGGCGGCCACGCAGTCGGAGTCCCCGAGGATCCACGCGCACTGGTCGGGGGAGGACGTCTCGTAGACCGGCACCGGGACGGCGCCGGCGTGCCAGATCGCGAAGTCGAGGATCGTCCACTCGAAGCGGGTGCGGGACATGATCGCCACGTGGTCCCCAGGACCGACGCCGGCGCCCATGAGTCCCTTCGCCACGCTCTCCACGAGCTCGAGGACCGCGCTGGTCGTGTACTCGCGCCAGACCCCGTTCTCCTGGCGCTCGATGAGCACCTTGGAGGGGGAGGACGTGGCCTGCGCGATGAGGAGGTCGCTCACGCTGGTCGATGATTCGGACGTCACGGCAAGGGGGACATGGAACTCGTCCATACTGACTCCAGTGGCAGCGGTCGGAGGGAATGACTACCGACTCCACGATATGGCAGATCTGGGCGTTCGGGGCCACCTCCACAGGGAGGCGGTGCCGGGTCCACGACGACGGACAGGAATCATCGATGACGACGATCGGTATCGACATCGGCGGGACGAAGATCGCCGCCGGTGTTGTCGACGAGACCGGCCGGGTGCTCGCGCAGACCCGCCGCGCGACGGACGCCCTGGACCCCGAGGCGATCGAGAGCGCGGTCATCGCGTGCGTCGCCGAGCTGCGGTCCGGGTACGACATCACCGGCGTGGGCGTGGCCGCGGCCGGCTTCGTCAGCCCGGACCGCGACGGCATGCGCTTCGCCCCGAACATCGCGTGGCGCGACTACCCGCTGCGTGACCGGCTGGCGCGCGGCATCGAGGTCCCGATCGTCATCGAGAACGACGCGAACGCCGCGGGCTGGGCGGAGTTCCGCTTCGGCGCCGGCCGCAACGCCCGCTCGATGGTCATGCTCACGCTCGGCACCGGGCTCGGCGGCGCCATCGTGCTGGACGACCGCCTGCTCCGCGGGGCCTTCGGCGCGGCGGCCGAGCTGGGCCACATGCGCGTGGTGCCCTCGGGTCACTACTGCGGCTGCGGCCACGAGGGCTGCTGGGAGATGTACGCCTCGGGGCGCGCGCTCACCCGCGCCGCCCGCAACGCCCTCATCACCGACGAGGACCGCGCCGGGCGCCTGCGCGAGCTCGCGGCCGCCGACGGCGGCAAGGTGCGCGGGCAGCACGTCACGCTGGCCGCGGCGGAGGGTGACCCGCTCTCCCGTGACCTCGTCACCGAGCTCGGCCGCTGGGTGGGAGCCGGGATCGCCGACCTCGTCGCCGTCCTGGACCCCGAGCTCTTCGTCATCGGCGGCGGGGTCGCCGACACCGGGGACCTCGTCCTCGAGGCCGCCCGGGCGTCCTTCCGTGACCAGCTCTCCGCCCGCGGCTACCGGCCCGAGGCGCAGATCGTGCTCGCCGAGATGGGCAGCGAGGCCGGCATCGTCGGCGCCGCCGACCTCGTCCGTCACTGACGTCGGGTACCGCCCGGCGCACGTGGCCGGGCGGGCGCCCCGGGTCAGACGACGGCGCCGTCGTCGTAGTCGTCGGTGTCGCGGCGGGCCGGCATGCGCCACAGGAGCAGGCCCACGCCCACCGCCAGCGCCCCGACGGCGACGAGCCAGACCACGCCCGGCGCCGAGCGCCACAGCAGGACGCACAGCAGCATGACGGCCAGCCCGCCGAGCACCCCGCCCCAGGCGACGACGAGCACCGGCTCCGAACGGGACAGCGGCTCCGGGTCCGGCTCGGTGAAGCCGTCGACGACGTCGCGGGCGCGGTCGTCGTCCTCCGTCTCGGCCGAGGGTGAGTAGTCCCGCGGGCCCGGCGCGGGCGGCGCGGGCGGGGGTAGCGGCTCGGGGTCCGGCCCGGACTCCTCCTCCGGAGGCAGCCGCAGCTCACCCAGACGCGCGGTGAGCTCGGCCCACTGGGCGTCGAGGTCGTCGTCGGGCACGTGGTCGCCGTCAGCGGCGCCCCGGGTAGGACCAGCCATGGGGAGCACTCTAGAGTGCTTCAGGAACGCGCGGCCCGATCCGGCGCCGCCGGCAGCAAAGGGGTAGTGAGTGTTCTACGGCTTGATGAAGGCGACGCTGGGCACGACGCTGCGCGTCTTCTACCAGCCGTGGATCCGCGGCGCGGAGAACGTGCCCGAGGAGGGCGCGGCGATCCTCGCGAGCAACCACCTCGCCGTCATCGACTCCTTCTTCCTCCCGCTCATGGTGCGCCGGTCCGTCGTCTTCCTCGGCAAGCAGGACTACTTCACCGGGCGCGGCGTCAAGGGCAAGCTCGTCGCCGGCTTCATGCGCGGTGTCGGCACGATCCCGGTCGACCGCAGCGGCGGACGCGCCAGCGAGGCCGCGCTGCGCACCGGTCTGCGCCGCCTCGAGGAGGGCGGGCTGTTCGGGATCTACCCCGAGGGCACCCGCAGCCCCGACGGCCGCCTCTACCGCGGCAAGACCGGCGTGGCCCGCCTCGCCCTCCAGTCCGGCGCCCCCGTCGTCCCGGTCGCGATGATCGGCACGAACATCGCCCAGCCGATCGGCACCCGCATCCCGCGGCTGCGGCCGATCGGCATCGTCATCGGCAAGCCCCTCGACTTCAGCCGCTACGCCGGCCTCGAGGACGACCGCTTCGTCCTGCGCTCGGTCACCGACGAGATCATGTACGAGATCCTGCGCCTGTCCGGCCAGGAGTACGTCGACGCCTACGCCGCCTCGGTCAAGGCACGCGCCGCCTCCGGCACGGCCCCGGCCACTGCCGCGCCGGCCGCACCGGCCGGCCCCGGCGGCCGCCGCGTCCCGGGCACCGGCGTGCCCGAGCCCACCGAGCGCGAGCTCGCCGAGGGCAAGGAGCTCCTCGAGGCCGCCGCCCAGGAGGCCGAGCCCGCGTCCGCCGAGGACGAGGACGGCGCCGGCACGCCGCCGTCGTCGTCCACGAGGTAGGAGGGCCCAGGCCCACCCGGCCGACGGACCTACACTGGGGGACGCGCGCGAGCACTCCCTGCTCGCCGGCCGCTGCCCCGCGGCCGCCACCCGACGAAAGGTTGCCGATGTCCGTCCGCCGTGTCGCCCTGCTCACCGCAGGTGGCTTCGCCCCCTGCCTGTCCTCCGCGGTCGGAGGCCTGATCGAGCGCTACACCGAGGTGGCGCCGGACGTGGAGATCATCGCCTACCAGTACGGTTACCACGGCCTGCTGACCGGCACGAAGGTCGTCATCGACGAGGACGCGCGCGCCAGGGCCAGCGTGCTGCACGACTTCGGTGGCAGCCCGATCGGCAACAGCCGCGTCAAGCTCACCAACGCCAAGAACCTCGTCGAGCGCGGCCTCGTCAAGGAGGGCGACGACCCGCTCAAGGTCGCCGCCGAGCAGCTCCGGGCCGACGGCGTCGACGTCCTCCACACCATCGGTGGCGACGACACCAACACGACGGCCGCCGACCTCGCCGCCTACCTCGAGGACAACGGCTACCACATGACGGTCGTCGGGCTGCCGAAGACCATCGACAACGACATCATCCCGATCCGCCAGTCCCTCGGCGCCCACACCGCCGCGGAGCAGGCCAGCCGCTTCGCCCAGAACATCATCGGCGAGCACCGCTCCAACCCGCGGATGCTCATCGTCCACGAGGTCATGGGCCGTCACTGCGGCTGGCTCACCGCCGCCGCCGCCCGCGACTACCACCAGTGGGTCGCCGAGCGCCCCGAGTGGAACCCCAGCGCGGGTCTGAGCAAGGAGCGCTGGGACGTCCACGCCGTCTTCCTGCCCGAGATGAAGCTCGACCTCGAGGGCGAGGCGCAGCGCCTGCGCGCCGTCATGGACGAGATCGGCAACGTCAACATCTTCCTCTCCGAGGGAGCCGGCGTCCCCGAGATCATCGCCGAGCTCGAGGCCAAGGGGGAGGAGGTCCAGCGCGACCCCTTCGGCCACGTCAAGCTCGACACGATCAACCCCGGCCAGTGGTTCGCCAAGCAGTTCGCCGAGCTCATCGGCGCCGAGAAGGTCATGGTCCAGAAGTCGGGCTACTTCTCCCGCTCGGCCGCGGCCAACGCGCAGGACCTCGCGCTCATCAAGTCGATGGTCGACCTCGCCGTCGACAGCGCCTTCAAGGACGTCTCCGGCGTCGTCGGCCACGACGAGGAGAACGGTGATGCGCTGACGACGATCGCCTTCCCGCGCATCGCCGGCGGCAAGGCCTTCGACATCACCCAGCCGTGGTTCACCGAGCTCATGGCGAGCCTCGGCCAGGACGTCACCCCGGCGGAGAACCCCGCCCACTGACGGACGTGCGCACGGGGAGGGCGGGTCGCGAGCGTGCGGCCCGCCCTCACCCGTGAGTTGACCGTCGTGTGGGCCGGGGCACAGGCTGGGGGCACTCGTCCGGCGCCCGCCGGACGTGCTCCAGCCGAGAGGTGCTTCACCGATGAGACATCCCGTCCTGGCCTCGGGGGTGACGCTCGCGCTGGCCGCCGGCGCGGTCGCGCTCCCGTCGTCGACCTCGCCCGCCGCAGCCGCCCTGCCCGACCCCCTCCTCGTCCCGGCCCCGGTCGAGGCGACCTACACGGGTGAGTCGGTGCCCGTCGACGATGTCACCGTCGTGACGGACGAGACGACCGACGCCGCCGCGCTCGCCGCGCTCCTCGACGCGCTCGACGCGTACGGCGTCGAGGACGTCACCGTGCTCGAGCCGGGGCAGGAGCCCGCGGGCTTCGCGGTCGCGGTCGTCGGGGCCGACGCCGTCGAGGACGAGGGCGTGCCGGAGCAGGCCGAGGGCTACGCGCTCGTCAGCGACGCGGACGGTGCACTCGTCGTCGGGCGCGACGGCGCCGGGCAGTTCTACGGCGTCCAGACGCTCGTCCAGCTGCTCGACGAGGTCAACGGCGACACCGAGCTGCGGGAGGCCGCCGTCATCGACTATCCGGCGATGGCGCTGCGCGGGACGATCGAGGGCTTCTACGGCGAGCCCTGGACGCACGCCGAGCGGCTCGACCATCTCGACTTCCTCGGCTCGGTCAAGGCCAACACCTACGTCTACGCCCCCAAGGACGACCCGTACCACCGCGACCAGTGGCGCGAGCCGTACCCCGAGGACACCCTCGCCGAGCTCACCGAGCTCATCGCACGCGCCGACGAGAACCACGTCCAGTTCACCTTCGCCGTCTCCCCGGGCGTGTCGATCTGCTATTCCGACCCGGAGCACCGCGCCGACCTCGAGGCGAAGCTCGACGCGATCTACGACGCCGGGGGCCGCTCCTTCTACATCGCCCTCGACGACATCGCCTACACCGACTGGAACTGCGAGGCCGACGCCGAGGCGTACGGCCCGGCCGGTCAGGCGGCTGCGGCGGCCGCACAGGTCGACCTCCTCAACGACGTCCAGCAGACGTGGGTGGCCGAGCGCGAGGGCGTGCGCCCGCTGCAGATGGTCCCCACCGAGTACGGGGACCTCAAGGCCACCGCGTACAAGGACGTCATCCGCGAGACGCTCGACCCGGCCGTCGTCATCCAGTGGACCGGCACCGACGTCGTGCCCACCTCGATCACCACCGAGGACGCCGAGCGGTTCTCCGAGCTCTACGGGCGGCCGGCGTTCCTCTGGGACAACTACCCGGTCAACGACTTCGGTGACACGGCCGGACGCCTCCTGCTCGGCCCGTACGCCTACCGCGACAACGGCCTGTCCGAGCACCTCACCGGGATCGTGTCCAACCCGATGAACCAGCCCTACGCCTCGGAGGTCGTCGTCGCGAGCGTCGCCGACTTCGCCTGGAACGACGCCACCTTCGACGCCGAGGAGTCGTGGCTGCGCTCTCTCGCCCTCCTCGCCGGTGGCGACGCCGACGTCACGGCCGCCCTCGCCGTCTTCGCCGACCTCAACCGGCAGGCGCCGACCTTCGGTGCCGAGCCGTGGCAGCCGCAGGCACCGGGTCTCACGGCTCTGGCGGAGGAGTTCCGCACGACGTGGGAGGAGGGCGACACCGACGGCGCCCTGGACCTGCTCAGCGCCTACGCCGAGCTGCTCGCCGTGGTCCCGGAGCTCATCACCGACGGCGTGCACGACGGCTTCCTCGCCGACGCCGCCCGGTGGCTGGAGTCCACCGAGCTGTGGGCGGACGCGCTGCGTGACGCCATCGCCTCCGTCGACGCGCGCCTGGCCGGTGACGCCGAGGCCGGGGAGGAGCTGGCGGCGCGTGCGAGCGAGGGTGCGTCGGCCGCGGCCGACGTCCGTGTCGACCCGCTGCGCAACCGCTGGCCGGCCGACAGCCGGGTCAAGGTGGGTGACGGCGTGCTCGACGTCCTCATCGAGGACCTGCTCGCCCTCGAGGTGAGCGTGCCGGAGCCGACCGAGCCGCCCACCGACGGCCCGAGCCCCGAGCCCACCGACGCCACGCCCGTACCAACGGACGACGCGCCCGGGACCGGCTCCGGTGAGGCGACGGACGACGCCTCGGCCGCGCCGGGCGGCTCCCTCCCGAGCACGGGCGCCGGCGGCGTCGCGGGGTACGTCGCCCTGGCGGCCGTGCTCGCGGCGCTCGGCGGCGGGCTCCTCCTGCGCCGGCGGACCGCCGGCGCCTGACCGCACAGCACCAGGGCCCCTTCCCACCGGTCGGACCGGTGGGAAGGGGCCCTCGTCGTTCGTCGTATTGTGGAGCGCGTGAGTATCGAGGCTGATCCCGCGGTCCTGCGCGGGCTGGACAACTGGCGCGACCTTCCTGCATCCCAGCAGCCGGAGTGGCGCAGCACCGAGGAGCTGCGAGCCGTCACCGACGAGCTCGCCGCCTCCCCGCCGCTCGTCTTCGCCGGCGAGGCCGACCAGCTGCGCGAGCACCTGGCCAAGGCCTCCCGAGGGGAGGCGTTCCTCCTCCAGGGCGGTGACTGCGCCGAGACCTTCGCGGAGTCGACGGCGGACAACATCCGCAACAAGATCCGCACCATCCTCCAGATGGCGGTCGTCCTCACCTACGGCGCGAGCCTGCCCATCATCAAGATGGGCCGCATGGCCGGGCAGTACGCCAAGCCGCGCAGCAACACGATGGAGACGCGCGACGGCGTCGAGCTGCCCGCCTACCGTGGCGACGCCGTCAACGGCCACGCCTTCACCTCCGAGTCGCGGGTCCCGGACCCGAACCGGCTGCTGTCCGCCTACCACCGGTCCGCCACGACGCTCAACCTCATCCGCGCCTTCACGGGCGGCGGCTTCGCCGACCTGCGGCTCGTGCACGAGTGGAACCGTGGCTTCACCACCAACCCGGCCTACAAGCGCTACGAGCAGCTGGCCGCGGAGATCGACCGCGCGGTGCGTTTCATGGCTGCCGCGGGCGCCGACTTCGACGCGCTGCGCACCGTGGACTTCTACTCCAGCCACGAGGCGCTGCTCCTCGACTACGAGCGCGCGATGACCCGTATCGACTCGCGTACCGGGCACCCGTACAACACCTCCGGACACTTCCTGTGGATCGGGGAGCGCACCCGTGAGCTCGATGGCGCGCACGTCGACCTCCTCTCCCGCGTGCACAACCCCATCGGCGTCAAGCTCGGTCCGACGACCACGCCGGAGACCGCCCTCGCCCTGCAGGAGCGGCTCAACCCGGAGGGCACCCCCGGGCGCCTCACCTTCATCACGCGCATGGGCGCCGAGCGGGTCCGCGACGTCCTGCCGGGCCTGCTGTCCGCCGTCGCCGCGGAGGGCAGCCCCGTCACGTGGGTGTGCGACCCGATGCACGGCAACACCTTCTCCTCGCCGAGCGGGTACAAGACCCGCCGCTTCGACACGGTCCTTGACGAGGTCCGCGGCTTCTTCGAGGCGCACCAGGCGGCGGGCACCGTCCCGGGTGGCCTGCACGTGGAGCTCACCGGCGATGACGTCACCGAGGTGCTCGGCGGCGGTGAGGAGATCGACGAGGGCGCGCTCAGCCGCCGCTACGAGACACTCGTCGACCCCCGGCTCAACCACCAGCAGTCGCTGGAGATGGCCTTCGCCGTCGCGGAGATGCTCCGCGGGAGCTGATGGCCGGGGATCGGGGGGAGAGGTGAGCACGGCGGGGGCGATCGAGGTCCCGCCCGAGCGGAGCGTCCCGCCCGGGCAGCACCTCGTCGCCGAGGCACCGGTCATGCACTACGGTCCGGTGCCTCGCCCGCGGCCGGACCGGTGGGACTTCGCCGTCGGTGGGCTGACCCGCGACGGCGCGGAACACCGCTTCTCGCTCGACGAGGTCCTCGCGATGGCACCGGTCGAGGTCCTCGGTGACCTCCACTGCTCGGCGCGGTGGAGCACGCTCGACGAACGGTGGTCCGGCGTGGCGGCCCGCGCGCTGGTCGAGGCTGCGCCCCCGGCGGACGGCATCGAGGACGTCCTCGTCTTCGCCGAGTACGGCTACAGCGCGACCATCCGGGTCGAGGACCTCATGTCTGCCCGTGCCGTCCTGGCGACCCACCACGACGGCGTGCCCCTCACCCAGGAGCGCGGCGCGCCGCTGCGGCTGGTCATCCCGCACCTGTACTCGTGGAAGAGCCCCAAGTGGGTGCGCGGGTGGAACTACACCGCGGCGCCGGAGCGCGGCTTCTGGGAGCAGCGCGGCTACCACCTGCGCGGCGACGCCTGGCGCGAGGAGCGCTACTCCTACCAGGAGTGACCTGGCCTCCCCCCGCCCGATAACCGCCGAGAGCGGAGCTGTTACCGGATCCGGTGACAACTCCGCTCTCGGCGGCTATGGGGAGGGCGTGGGCTCGGTCACCACTCGCGGGAGGCGGGGATGAGGGTGCCGGGGTTGAGGTTGCGGCCCGGGTCCACGCCCTGGAGCAGCGTCACCTGGACGTCGACGCCGGCGGCGGAGATGTCCTCCTCCAGCCAGGGTGCGTGGTCAGTGCCCACGCCGTGGTGGTGGGAGATGGTCCCGCCGTTGTCGACGAAGGACTGCTGGATCGCGCTCTTGACCACCCAGTACTGGCGCAGCTGCTCCTCCATGTCCGGGCTCCCGGACACGAAGGCGAAGGTGAAGTACAGGCAGGCGCCAGAGTGGTAGCTGTGCGAGAGGTGGCACATGATGTAGCCGCGCACGCCCAGGGAGTCAAAGGCCTCCCGGGCCGCCCGCAGCGTGAGGTGGTAAACCTCCATGAGCCGCGACCACGGCATCGCGGTCTCCGAGACGTCGGCGAGGGCGCCGATGTCGAGGAGGAAGTCGCGCAGGTAGGGGGTGTCGAACTTCTTCTGGTCGTACAGCGCGCCGGGGCCCTTGCCGAGCTTGACGCCGCCGTGCTCGCGGACGATCTTCCCGACCGTCGCCTTGTCCGCCTTGACGCGGGCGCTGCCGCCCTCGTAGCCGACGTAGCTGAGGCAGGCCTTGTCCAGGTCCCAGCCGCGCTTCTCGAGGAAGCCGAACAGGCCGTCCTGGACGACCTTCTTCGCGCCCTTGGACGCCTTCTGCGTGGAGAGCGAGAACGCCGTCTCGTTGCCGTCGGAGACGCGGGTGACCGACGGGCGGGCGTCGGACACCGAGATCGCGTGCATGGCCTGGACCGCGCTGCCCCAGTTGGGGAAGAGGTAGGCGATGATCTCGCGGTTCTCCGGGAGCCGGTGGACGTGGACCCATGCCTCGGTGATGACCCCCAGGCGCCCCTCGGAGCCGAGGATCATCTCGCGCACGCTCGGGCCGGAGGACGTGCTCGGCAGCGGACGCAGGTCGATGACCTTGCCGGGCAGCACGACCCGCATGCCTCGGGTGATGTCGGCGATGTCGCCGTACTTGTCGGACTGCATGCCCGAGGAGCGGGTGGCGATCCACCCGCCGAGCGTCGAGTGCTTGAAGCTGTCGGGCTGGTGGCCCATCGTCCACCCGCGGGCGGTCAGCTGCTCCTCGAGGTCCGGGCCCAGGACGCCGGCCTGCACGCGGGCCAGGCCCGCGTCCTCGTCGACCTCCAGGACGCGGTTGAGGCGTCCGAGGTCGAGGGAGACGACCGGGCGGGTCTCCTCGGCGGGCGGCGTGAGGGAGCCGGAGATGTTCGAGCCGCCACCAAAGGGGATGAGGACGGCGTCGCTCGCGACGACGGCGTCGACGACGGCGCGCACCTCCTCCTCGGTGCCGGGGTAGACGACGACGTCGGGCACGCGCGGCAGGTGGCCGGCGCGGACCCGGACGAGGTCGACCAGGCCCTTGCCGTAGGTGTGGATCACACGGTCGAGGTCGGAGCTGACGACGTGGTCCTCACCGAGCGCGGAGCGCAGCTCGGCGGCGAGGTCCTCCGGGAGCCGGGAGGCGGGGACGTCGATGTCGTCAAAGGACGGCGGGGGCGAGCCCGGGGCCGAGAGGTCGATCCCGATCCTGTCCAAGACAAAGGGCGCCATCTTCGGCTTGTCCCGGTAGTTGAAGGCGATGCCCTCCACTCCCCAGCCCCACCACTTCTGGTGTGTCACTCCCGTCACGAAGCCTCCTCCTGGGACCGGCCCTCCGGCCCGCCCCTCCTCGAGTCGCCGACGACGTACGGCGTCTGCATGGTCATCATGGTGCTGATGTGCTGGGCGATGCGGTCGCTGAACTCGCGGGCCGTCTCCCCGGGGTGGGGGCGCATCGGTCGGCCGACGAGCACCTGGACGCGCGGGCGTCCGGGCACGGGCCAGAAGCGGCCCACCGGCATCGCCTCGTGGGTGCCGAGGAGCGCGACCGGCACGCACGGGACCCCGGAGGCTGAGCACAGCACGGCCGCACCGGGCTTGAAGGGGCGCATGACGCCGTCGCGGCTGCGCGTGCCCTCCGGGAAGAGCAGGATGGGCAGGCCGCTGCCGAGCAGGCGCTGGGACATGCCCTTGTTGCGCCCGCGGCCGCCGGTGCGCTCGATCGGGTAGGTGTTGAAGAACAGCGAGGTGAGCGCCTTGACCCACCAGCGCGAGTAGAAGTAGTCGGCGGCGGCGCCGACGGTCAGCCGCTTGGTGAGGCGGTAGGGCAGCTGGGACACGAGGACACCGGTGTCCAGGTGGCTGCAGTGGTTGGCGACGATGACGAACGGGCCACGCAGCGAGTCGACGTTGTCGGTGCCCTCGACCGACGTCGTCGTCACCGCCGAGACCACAGGGCGCAGCACGAGACGCTGCGCGACGAAACGCATGGCCCGGTGCCACCGGGCGTGGTAGCGGCTCAGGCTGGAGGCACCCTCGCCCCCGCGGCCACCGCGTGCGGAGTCCCCCTCGGTCACGACCGACCTCCCTGGATGAGTGCGGTGGCGCGCCGCACGAGCGGCCGCGGAGCGTGCGCGGCAAGGAAGGCGATGACGCGGAAACGAAGGGAGGGCACCGAGCGGACCCGTCCGTTCTCGACGTCCTCCAGTGCGTCGGCGACGACGCGGTCGGCCTCGAGCCAGAGAAAGCCCGGGATTGCGCTCGTGCGGATCTTCGCCCGCTCGTGGAACTCGGTGCGCACCCAGCCCGGCACGAGGGCGGTGGCCTGGACGCCGGTCCCGGCGAGTTCGAGGGACAGGGACTCGGAGTAGGTCCCCACCCACGACTTGATCGCCGAGTAGGCGCCCATGGGGACGAGCCCGGCCACCGAGGCGACGTTGACGATGACGCCGCGCCCCCGAGCGACCATCGCGCGGCCCGCGGCGTTGCCGAGGACGAGGACGGCTCGGACCATGACGTCCAGCGACCGCTCGACCTCGGTGAGGTCCTCCGCCAGCAGGGGCACGTGCACGCCGTGGCCGGCGTTGTTGACGAGCACGTCGACGGGGGAGTCCGCGTCGAGGAGCCGCGCCGCGACGGCGTCCACGTCGTCGCGCGCTGCCAGGTCGGCCACGAGCGTCTCCACCTCGACACCGTAGCGCCATCGCAGCTGCTCGGCCGTCTTCTCCAACCGCTCCCGGTTCCGGGCGACGAGGACGAGCGACAGGCCGCGGGCGGCCAGCGCGCGGGCGAACTCGAGGCCGAGGCCGGAGGTGCCGCCGGTGACGAGCGCCCGCCCGCCCAGGACGGAGGACTCGGCGGGCGCCGACAGCGGGCGCCGGGGACTGGTCGTCATCGCTGGACGCCCTCCTTGAGGCTGCGCAGGACGGGTGCCACCCGGCCCTCGACCGTCGTCGTCCAGGAGAGGACCGGCCAGCGCTGGGCACGTGCGTAACGGTAGAGCTGCGCGTCGGGGTTGACCACACGGGGGTTGCCGACGACCTCGAGCCAGGGGCGGTCGGCGTAGCTGTCGCCGTAGGCGTAGGACGCGGACAGGTCCAGCTCCTCGTCGCGGGCGTAGCGCGTCAGCCACGTGGCCCGTGACTCCCCGACGAGCGGGGAGGCGAGGAGGTGGCCGGTCCAGCGGCCGTCGTCGTCCTTCTCCATCTGTCCCGCGACGACGACGTCGAAGAGCGGCGCGAGCGGCTCGACGAAGACGTCGATCTCGCCGGTGACGAGGACGGTGCGGTGCCCGGCGGCGCGGTGCGCGCGGATCTGGGCGACGGCCTCGGTGAGGACGTCCCGGCGCAGGGAGTCCTGGACGCGGTCGAGGATCGCCGCCCGCAGCTCGGCCTCGTGGGTGCCGGCGTAGCGGCGCATGAAGGTGCGGATGAAGTCGCCTCGGTCGCGCATCTCGGCCTGGAGGTAGCGCGGGCCGAGGGCGACGAGGTTGCCCAGCGCCTTGGGCCAGCCCGAGGGCGGCTGGGTGGCGAGCTCGACCCACAGGTACTGCTCGACGAGGGTCGCGGCGATGACGGTGCGCTGGAGGTCGAAGACCGCGACGACGTCGCTGCGCTCGGGCAGCTCGGTGACGCGCGGCGTCCCGGCCTTGGGCCGCTCCCCGCGCATGAGCCCGGGCACCCCGGGGATGTGGACCTCCTGGAGGTAGTGCCGCCAGTCGATCTCGGTGACGTCGAAGCCGTGCTCGACCTGCCGCTCCGGAGGCAGGGAGGCGTGCAGCGCGCGGGTGCGGGCGTCGTCGAAGATGACCTCGATCTGCGTGTACGGCTGGTAGAGCGCGGTGAACTTGCGCAGCGTGTTGATGTCGCGGCGCGCCTTGTAGAGCGTGGACATCCACTCGCGGGTGCGGGCGCGGGCGGGCAGGCGCCCGACGGCGCGATCGGCGATCTCCACGGCCTTCTCCCGGCGGCGCACGGCGCGCTCGACGGCGCCGCGGTGGGGGAAGGACCACGAGGGTACCGAGACGTGGGAGCCGCTGGAGTCCTTGAGCGGGTTGGCGGAGAAGTACTCGCGCACGTACTCGTAGAGCTTGCCGAAGCGCAGCGGGTTCGAGATCCCCGAGGAGACCTGGTAGTAGCTGGCCTCACCCGTCTGCGGCGGCGCGGCGGCCGCGGCGAGGATCGCGTTGACGACGAAGTCGACGGGGATGACGTCGAGGACCGTGTCCGCCAGCGCCGGGAACTCCGGGAGCATGCCGCGCCCGTAGGCGGCGATGAGGGGGTCGGCGACCTTGAAGCCGTCGATCCAGCCCGGGTAGGGGTGGCGGAAGGAGGACTCGATGATCGTGGGGCGCACGACCGACAGCCGGTGGCCCCCGCCCTGCCACAGGCTCTCCGCGACCCGCTCGCCCATCGCCTTGGTGAAGGTGTAGACGTCCGGCCAGCCGAGGGACTCCGCACGGGTGCGGGCGTGGTGGACGAGCTCCTCGCGGACCCACGCGGCGCGGGCGGCCTCGGCGGCCTGGGAGACCGCGCGCGGACCGGCGCGGCGGTGGTCGGTGTCGGCCTGGCGCAGCAGCGGCTCGAGCACGTCGGGACGTCGGGAGGCCTCCTCGGCGGTCTGGCGGGCGGCGAGGGCGGAGCGGAGCTCGGTGCGGTAGTCGACCTCGTGGTCGAGGCTGCGTTCCTCAGCCACGCCCTTGCGCAGGCCGGCGACGTAGCTCGTCGAGACGTGGACGACGTGCGGGTCGGTCCCGGTGGCGAGGAGCCGCTCGTAGAGGTTGACCGGCCCGGCGACGTTAGCGGCGAAGGCCTCGTCCACGGGCAGGTCGAAGGACACGCTCGAGGCGGAGTGGACGACGACGTCGAGGTCGTCGGGCAGCTCGGGGACGTCCTCGAGGTCGCCGGGGATGACGGTGACCCGCTCGGTGAACGCGGCCAGCGCGTTCTCCTCGCCGACCGAGTCGCGCCAGCTGCGAAAGACCGGCTTGCGCAGGAGCTTCTCCGCGCGGCGCTGGGCGCTGAGGTCGCCCCGGGGGCGGACGAGGATGCTGACACGGGTTGTCGGGTAGGCGGCGAGCAGCTTCTCGACGACGGCCTGGCCGACGAAGCCGGTGGCGCCCGTGACGAGGACGTGCGCGTGCTCCAACGGTGAGTGCATCTGCCGAACTCTATAGCCGGGAGCCCGCTGACCAGAACCAGCACGCCCGCGCGCGCCGCCCGCACCCCCCTTCCTCCCATATGCGGGATTCCTGCGGCCGTCCACCGGGGAGGACTGCAGCTTTCCCGCATATGCGGGTTGTGCGGGCGTGCGGGGCGGGCGGGTCAGGCGGGGCGGAGTTCGTAGTGCGGCAGGCCTAGCGCGGCGATTCGGTCGCTCAGGGTCGTCACCTCCTCCTGCCAGGCGCGGTGGTCGGCCGACGCGTGCTCGGCGGCGAACTCCGCGCGCGTTCCGGCCGTGCGGACCACCTGGAGGGCGAAGGCGCGGGCGCCGGCGTCGCGGGCGCGCAGGGCGATCTCGACGGCGTGGCGGGCGGCGGGGGAGCCGGGCGCGACGGTCGTGCGCACCTCGTGGTCGACGCCGGACGCGACGAGCAGGTCGAGGCACTCCCACGCGAGGTGGCCCGAGCCAGACCGCCGCACGACGTCGTCGTAGTCCGCGGGCAGCGCCTTGAGGTCCAGGCCCACCCAGTCGACGTCACCGAGCACCGCGGCCAGCCGCCGCGGGTAGGGCCCCGCGGTGTGCAGGCCGACGGCGAACCCGAGCCCGCGTACCTCGCGGACGGCGGGGAGGAGCGCGGCCTGCCGGGTGGCCTCCCCACCGGACATGACGACGGCGTCCAGGAGGCGCCGTCGTCGGCGGAGGAAGGCGAGCACGTCCGCCCAGGGAAGCGTGCCGGGCGTGCGCGGCGCGATGAGCGCCGGGTTGTGGCAGTAGGAGCAGTCCCAGGGGCAGCCCTGGCAGAAGACCGTCGCGGCGAGCCGTCCGGGCCAGTCGACCGTCGACAGCGGCGTCATGCCGGCGACCTGGAGGTCGCCGGCGCGGGGCGGTGCGGGCGGCCGGCCCGCCGCGACGGCGGTCACGGCGCCACGACGGGGGAGGAGGCGGCGGCCTGCTCGGTGAACAACTCCCGCTCGGCGTACTCGCCCTTCTTGCCGATGTTGAAGGAGCTGACCGGCCGGAAGTAGCCCATGACGCGGGTCCACACCTCGCAGGCCACCGGCTCCTCGCGCTCGACGGCGCAGCGCGGGCAGCTGTGGTGCTCACCGGAGAGGTAGCCGTGGTTCGGGCACACCGAGAAGGTCGGGGTGATGGTGATGTAGGGAAGTCGGAAGCTCTCCAGCGCACGGCGCACGATCTCCTTGCACGCCTGCGCGGAGGAGATCCGTTCGCTCATGTACAGGTGCAGGACCGTGCCGCCGGTGTACTTCCCCTGCAGCTCCTCCTGCCGCTCGAGCGCCTCGAAGGGGTCGTCGGTGAAGCCGACCGGCAGCTGGGAGGAGTTCGTGTAGTAGGGGTTGGCGTCGGTGCCGGCCTGGAGGATGCCGGGGAATCGCTTGCGGTCCTCCTTGGCGAAGCGGTAGGTCGTGCCCTCGGCCGGCGTCGCCTCGAGGTTGTACAGGTGCCCGGTGGCCTCCTGGTACTCGACCATCCGCTTGCGGACGTGGTCGAGGAGACGGGCGCACAGCGCGTGGCCTCGCGGGTCGGTGAGGTCGTACTCACCGAGGGTGAAGTTGCGGACCATCTCGTTCATGCCGTTGACGCCGATGGTCGAGAAGTGGTTGTCCAGCGTCCCGAGGTAGCGGCGGGTCCAGGGGAACAGGCCGCCGTCGATGTGCTCCTGGATGACCACGCGCTTGAGCTCCAGGGTGTCGCGGGCAACGTCCATGAGCTCGTCGAGACGGCGCACGAGCCCGGGCTCGTCGTGGGCGTGGAGATAGCCCAGGCGGGCCATGTTGACCGTGACGACGCCGAGCGAGCCGGTCTGCTCCGCCGAGCCGAAGAGACCGTTGCCGCGCTTGAGGAGCTCGCGCAGGTCCAGCTGCAGGCGGCAGCACATCGAGCGGATCATGCCCGGGTCGAGGTCGGAGCTGATGAAGTTCTGGAAGTAGGGCAGCCCGTACTTCGCGGTCATCGCGAAGAGCCGTTCGGTGTTCTCCGCGTCCCAGTCGAAGTCCTTGGTGATGTTGTAGGTGGGGATCGGGAAGGTGAAGACCTGCCCGTTCGCGTCGCCCTCGGTCATCACCTCCATGTAGGCGCGGTTGACGAGGTCCATCTCGTGCTGGAGCTCGCCGTAGGTGAAGTCGCAGGGCTCACCGCCGATGAGCGGCACCTGCTCGCGCAGGTCGGCCGGGCAGGTCCAGTCGAAGGTGAGGTTGGTGAACGGGGTCTGGGTGCCCCACCGCGAGGGGACGTTGAGGTTGTACACGAGCTCCTGCACGCACTGCTTGACCTGGTCATAGGTCATGGCGTCGAGCCGGACGAAGGGCGCCATGTAGGTGTCGAAGGAGCTGAAGGCCTGCGCCCCGGCCCACTCGTTCTGCAGGGTGCCGAGGAAGTTGACAACCTGCCCGACGGCGGAGGAGAGGTGGCGGGCGGGCGCGGCGGAGATGGCACCGGGGACGCCGTTGAGGCCCTCCTCGAGGAGCCGGCGCAGGGACCAGCCGGCGCAGTAGCCGGCGAACATGTCGAGGTCGTGGATGTGGAGATCGCCCTCGCGGTGGGCACGGCCGGCCTCGGGCGCGTACACATGGTCGAGCCAGTAGTTGGCGATGACCTTGCCCGAGGTGTTGAGCATCATCCCGCCGAGCGAGTAGCCCTGGTTGGCGTTGGCGTTGACCCGCCAGTCGCTGCGGTCGAGGTACTCCTCGACGGTCGTGACCGGGTCGACGTGGGTGGGGCGGTGGTCCATGGGTACTCCCGAGGCTCGTGCGGTCTGTGGCAGGACAGACGTTAGAGGCGGCGCGGGAGGGAGGACCACCAGGTGTTGGGGTGAGTCGCGTCGAGAACCACAAGATGTGGTGGTCAAAGGGGACGAAGGCGACCCGTCCGAGACCTTGGTCCCAGCGTGGGGAGGCGTCAGACGACGGTGAGGGTGACGGTCGTGCCCGGCACCGCGAGCTCGCCCGCGGCGGGCGACATGCTGCGTACGGTCCCGAAGATCCCGCCGAGCACCCGCTTGACCTCGACGACGAAGCCCGCGGCCTCGAGCTCGTCGGTGGCGGCACCCACCTGCCGGCCGATGAGGTCGGGCAGCTCGACCGGCTGCGGGCCGAGGGAGACGGTGACGCTCACCTCGTCGCCCCGGTAGAGCTGGACGTCCTCGCCCGGTTCGGGACTCTGGCTCACGACCCGGCCGGCCGGAACCTCGGGGTGGTAGCCCTCCTCGACGACGGCGCGCAGGCCGGCGTTCTCGAGGTCGGACACGGCGGTGTCGGTGTCGGCCCCGACCACCGAGACGAGCTCGACCGGCTCCCGGCCGGCGGACACGACGAGGTCGACGGGCTGGTCGTAGGGGATGACCTCCCCGGCCTGCTGGCTCGCGGACATCACCTCGCCCTCGGGGGCGTCGTCGTCGTACGGCGTCTCGACCTGCCCGACGCGGAGCTGAGCCTCCTCGAGCGCGGTGGCCGCCTCCTCGTGCGTGAGGCCGACGAGCTCGGGGACCTCGACCATGAGGATGCCGCGGGAGACGTGGAGGACGACCGTGCCGTCGGTGCGGACGCGGTCACCCGGGGCGGGCTCGGCGGAGATCACCTCGTGCTCGGGCGCCGTGTCGTGGTGCTCGCGCTCGACGGCGAGGTTGATGCCCGCCTCGCTGAGCACGGCGACGGCGTCGTCCTCGGGGAGCCCGACGACCTCGGGCACGGTGACGTAGGCGCCGGGCCCGTGAGTGAACCACCACCACGAGCCGCCGCCGGCGATGGCGAGCAGCGTCAGCACCATGGTGAGCGCAAAGGCGCGGCGCCGACGGCGGCGACGGGCCGGTCCGACTGGTCCGGGATCCGGCGTGCCCGCGTGGATCGCCCCGATGGGCAGGGCGACCGTGCCTGCGGGCAGCGGCGTCACGTCGGTCGGGTGACCGCCGGTCGCCTCGCCGTCCTCCTCGACGGCGGGGGCCACGTCCGCGCGGCGGGCGAGGGTCGCGTCGTCCAGGGCGGCACGCGTGCGGCGCAGGAGCGCGAGGGCCCCGTCGGCGTCGGCGGGCCGGTCGTCGGCGTCCCGCGCGGTGAGGGCGGCGACGAGCTCGTCCACCTCCGCCGGGAGCCACTCGACCCGGGTGGAGGGGCGCGGGACGCCGTCGTTGACGTGCTGGAAGGCCACCCGGATCGGCTGGTCGGCGACGAATGGCTGGGCGCCGGTGATGAGCTCGAAGAGGACGATCCCGGCGGCGTAGACGTCGGCGCGCGCGTCGGCGATCCCGGAGGTGACGATCTCAGGGGCGAGGTACGCGACGGTGCCGAGCACGGTGCCGGTCGAGGCGGCCGTGGCCTCGGTGACGGCGCGCGCCAGACCGAAGTCGGTGACCTTCGGGCGCCCGTCACGCTCGAGGAGGACGTTCTCCGGCTTGACGTCGCGGTGGACCACACCGGCGCGGTGGGCGCAGGCCAGGGCGTCGAGCACGCCGTCGACCACGTCGAGCGCGCGGCCGAGCGGCAGGGCACCCTGCCGGCGCAGCTCGGTGCGCAGGTTGTGGCCCTCGACGAGCTCCATCGTGAGGTAGCTCGTGTCGTCGGCCAGGCCCTGGTCGTAGATCGCGACGATCCCGGGGTGGTTGAGCCGGGCGGCCGACCGTGCCTCGCGGCGGAAGCGGGCGACGAAGTCGGCGCTCTCCGCCAGGTGCGGGTGCATGGCCTTGAGGGCCACGGTGCGGTCCAGGCGCCGGTCCAGCGCCCGGTAGACGGTGGCCATACCGCCCCGTGCGATGCGGGCAAGCACCTCGTACCGGCCGTCGACGAGACGGCCGAGCATCGGGTCGCTCACGGTGCGCTGCACGGGGCCGAGTCTAGAGCGGCGGGCCCGCCCCGACCGGTAGGGGGACCGGTGAGGCGGGCCGCGTCGTCGTGCTCCGTCAGAACTGCCGCATGAGGTTCTTGATGCCCGCGACGTAGTTGCGGGTGTCGGCGTACATGCCGTTGCGCTTGACCCCGGCCAGGCCCTGGTAGTACCCGGCGACGGCCTGGTCGAAGCTGTCGGCGGTGCGGACGAGCTGGCGCAGGATCGCCACACCGGCGACGACGTTGTCCTGCGGGTCGAGGAGGTTGAGCGGGCGCCCGACGAGGTCCGAGGCCCACTGGCCGGAGCTCGGGATGACCTGCATGACGCCGACGGCGTTGGCCGGGGAGACGGCGCGGGCGTCGAAGCCGGACTCCTGCTGGGCGATGGCCAGGGCCAGCACCGGGTCCACGCCCATGGTCACCGCGGTGCTACGGACCATGGCGCGCATCTGGTCGCGGGAGGGGACGCTCATCGACAGGAGCGTCGCCTTGTTCGTGTTGGCCGCGCCGACGACGTTGCTCGCGTAGGTGCGCCCGAGGAAGGTGCTGCCGACGAGCTGGCCGCCGGTCGTGCTGCCGCCGCCCGCGTTCGCGCCCCCACCGGAACGGCCGGGCACGGTGAGCCGCTGGCCGACGTAGATGAGTGCGGAGCTGGGGAGGTTGTTGGCGGAGATGATCGCGGACGTCGTCGAGCCGTAGCGCGAGGCGAGGCCCGAGACGGTGTCCCCGGCTCCGACGACGTGGGTTCGTGAGGTGGTGCTGCTCACCGGGACGGTCGAGGGCTTGGCGGCGGGCTTGGGGGCGGGCGCCGCGCCCGAGCCGCCGCCCGAGACGGTGAGGCGCTGGCCGATGCGGATGAGGCTGGGGTCGCTCAGGCCGTTGGCCGAGGCGATGCGCTCCACCGTGGTGCCGTAGCGCTGGGCGATGCCGGAGACGGTGTCGCCGGCGCGGACCACGTGGGTGCTCGCGCTCTGGCCGGCCGGGCGGTCCGCCGCGGGGGCGGAGCTCGCGCCGGTGGCGGGCGCGGACGCGCCGGGGATGGTGAGGCGCTGGCCGATGATGATGAGCGCGCGCGAGCCGAGACGGTTGGCGGAGACGATCTCCTCGACCGTGGACCCGTACCGCTTGGCGAGCGCCGAGACGGTGTCACCCGCGGCGACCGTGTGGGTGGTGGGGCTGGCGGCCCGGGTGGGGGCGGCGGTCGCCGCCTTGCCTGCGGCCGGCAGGCGCAGCACCTGGCCCACCTTGATGAGGGCGTGGGAGTTGAGGTTGTTCGCCGAGACGATGGCGGAGACGGTGGTGCCCGCGCGGGCGGCGATGGTGCTGACGGTGTCACCGGCGCGCACCTGGTAGGTGCCCGTCGGCAGGCTGCGCTGGGCGGCGGGCACGGTGAGCGCGAGCGCCGTGGCGCCCACGGTGGGCGCGGCCGGGGCCGCTGCGGCGGCGGCGGCCGGCACGGTCATCGCCGCGACGGTGGTCGCCGCGAGCACGAGGCCCACGCCGGTGCGGCCGGCGGGGCGGGGCGCCCGGGTGTGAGTGCGAGCCTTCATCGATGTCCTCCGCGAGAGGCCCCGGCGTGTCGCTGACGGGGCCACAGTTGCTGGTGTTATTGGTGGGGCGAGTGTGAACGCTGTGACACTAGCGTTATCGAGGCGGGACGTAAAGGCGGGGACGGCAGTGACCTCCGGGGCTCAGTAGGCTGCCGGGATGACCGACTCAGACCCCCGCTGGTGCTCCCTGCCCGAGGTCGCCGAGCTCCTCGACGTGCGGCTGCGCGACGTCCGGGACCTCCTGCGCGACCACCACCTGGCCGGGACGCGCCCGCAGGAGGAGGGGCCCTTCCTCGTCCCGCGCGACTTCATCGTCACCGCGGAGGACGGCGCCGCGCAGCCCGGGCCGGTGCCCTCGCTGCGCGGGACGCTCACGCTGCTCACGGACACCGGGTTCACGGTCGACGAGGCCGTGGAGTGGCTGCTCACCGAGCAGGAGGAGCTCGGTACCACGCCGATCGCCGCTCTCCGGGCGCAGCGGATCCACGAGGTGCGCCGGCTCGCCCAGACCTTCGCGGTCTGAGCGCCGGGCCCCCCGGGCGGCTCAGGTTGCGCGCGCGGTGAGCATGCGTGCCAGGCCGGTGAGCATCTCGTGGCTCGCGGCGGGCAGACCGAGCCCGTCCAGCACCGCCAGCCCCTCGGCGAGGTGGCTGTCGACGAGCCGCTGGTGCTGCTCGACCGCGCCGGTCGTCTCCAGGACGGTGCGCAGCAGCGCGACGTCCTCGGTGGACAGGTCCGGGCGGCCCACGTGCCGCTGCAGGGTCGCGCGCTGCTCGGCGTCCGCGCCCCGCAGCGCCAGGGCGAGGAGGACGGTGCGTTTGCCCTCGCGCAGGTCGTCGCCGGCGGGCTTGCCGGTCATGTCGGGCTCGCCGAAGACGCCGAGGACGTCGTCCCACAGCTGGAAGGCCACGCCGAGGGGGAGGCCGACCCGGCGCAGCGCGGGGAGCGCCTCGTCCGGCGCGCCGGCGAGGGCGGCGCCGAGGACGAGAGGGTGCTCGACGCTGTACCGCGCGGACTTGTGCTGCACCACCGTGAGCGCGCGGTCGACGTCGTCCTGCTCGCTCCACGGCAGCACCTGGGAGCGCACGTCGAGGTACTGCCCCACCGCCACCTCGGTCGTCATGAGGTCCCACGTGGCGCGCGCCCGGGTCGAGGCGGCGTCCTCGACGAGCCGCCGCGCAAGGTCCATCTCGACCGAGGACACCGACAGGAGCAGGTCGCCGAGGAGGATGGCACCGGCCGCCCCGTGACGGTCAGGGTCGCCCAACCAGCCCCGCTCGGCGTGCTCGCCCGCCATCCGCCGGTGGACGGCCGGCAGGCCGCGGCGGGTCAGTGACCCGTCCATGAGGTCGTCGTGGGCGAGCGCGGCGCCCTGGAAGAGCTCGAGGGCGCTGCCCGCGAGGACGGGCGCCGAGCCGGCCGTCACCGGCCTGTCGGTGAACGCCGTCCAGCCGGCGGCGCAGAAGGCGGCGCGCAGCCGCTTGCCGCCGCCGAGCAGTGCCTCACCCGCGGACAGCAGCTCCTCCACCCCCTCGAGGGACGCGAAGGGGCGGGTGTGCTCGCGCAGGGCGGTGGCGACACGGTCGGTCACGAGCGTGGCCAGGCCGGCGGTGGGTGCTGCCATGCGGGGCAGCCTACGGCGGACGGTCGCTGCTCCCCAGACGACGAGCCCCGCACGTCCTCCACAACGGGCGCCTGCGCGCCGGTGACGGGCGCCCGCGGCGGTGTGCGATGGACCCATGAACACGACGACCATCACGATCTCCCAGCCCGAGGACATCGTCGCCTACCTGCCCTACCGGCTCGGCTTCCGCCCGCGGGACTCGGTGGTCCTTCTCGCGATGTGCGGGGAGCGCAACCGCCTCGGCCTCGTCACCCGGGCCGACCTCGCGGACATCGGCCACCCGCGGGTGGGTCCGGCCCTCGTCCGGGACGTCTCCCGGCTCATGGCGGAGGAGGGGGCCCACGACGTCTTCGTCGTCCTCTACTCCGACCTGCCCCGCGACCGGCTCGCGTCCGACCCCCTCGTGCGCGGCGCCCTGGAGCACCTGCGCACCCTCACCTCGTGGGCGGACCCGCCCGGTCCCTGGGTGGTGGGAGCCGGCACCTACGGCTGCTGGGGGGCCGGCGAGGAGTGCGCCCCCGCCACCCGCGACGCCGCCGAGCTCGACCAGCGGCCCGTCGTCGCCACCCTCGTCCTCCACGGACTCGCCCTCGTGCCCGAGCGGGAGGACCTCGCGGTGGCCCGGACCACCGACGCCGAGCGGCGCCGCAGTGCCACGCGCGCGGCGCGCGAGGGGCGCCGCCGGCTCACCGAGCTGCGCGCCCGCAGCGGCGGGGGAGCGGCGCTGCCCGGTGCGGCCTTCGGTGTCCCGGGTGCGGCGCCGGCCGTCGACCAGCGCGAGATGGCCGAGTGGCGGGAGGAGGAGCGGCGCCGCTGGGAGCGCCTCGTGGCCCTCGCCGTGCGCGGAGCCGTCCTGCCCGCGAACGAGCTGGGCCTGCTCGCGGCCGCCCTGGAGGACAACACCGTGCGCGACAGCGTGCTGTGCTCGGTGATTCACCCGCTGGCCGGCCGGGTGCTCGACCGGGCCCGGACCGAGGAGATCCTCGACCTCGCGATGCTGCCCGGCGGACCCCCACCCGACCAGGTCCGGGTGGAGCCCGCCGCGGGCGTCCTGCGGGCGCTCGTGGCCTGCGTGCCGCGCCGCTCCGGAGCGCTGGCGCTCGGCCTGCTCGCCTGGATCGCGTGGTGGTGCGCCGACGGCGCCCGCGCCGACGTCCTCGCCCAGCAGGCGTTGCGGGCGCGCCCGCGCACCCGCCTCGCCGAGCTCGTCGACGAGGCCCTTGCGGCGCGCCTCCCGCCGGGGTGGGTCCGGGCCGCCTCGGGCGACCCGGCGGCCCCGAGGCGGCCGATCCGGTAGCGTCAGCGCACACGGAGCAGGCCCAGGACGTCCCGGCGGGAGCCGGAGGATGGAGAGCTGAATGACGGTCGTCGTGGGCTACCTCGCAACCCCGGAGGGCGAGGCGGCGCTGGAGACCGGCGTCGCGGAGGCCCGACGACGGGACGCGCGCGTCGTCGTTGTCATCTCCCGGCGCTCCCGGCAGGAGCAGCACGCCGACGTCGATGCCGAGCTCGACGCCCTGCGCGACCGGCTGGACGACGCCGAGGTCGCCTACGACGTGCGCCAGCTCGGCCGCGGCAACGACGTCGCCTCCGACCTCGTCGAGACCGCCGAGGAGACGGGCGCCGAGCTCATCGTCATCGGGCTGCGCCGCCGCTCCCCGGTGGGCAAGCTGATCCTCGGCTCCAACGCCCAGCGCATCCTCCTCGACGCGCCGTGCCCGGTGCTCGCCGTCAAGCCGCCCTCCGCGGAGCGCCGCTCCTACTGACTTTCAGCCCCCGGCCGGGGAATGCCGGGACTCCCTCCCGTGTTGTCACGGGTGGCTGCCGATGGACCGCCGTCCGCGTGAGACCGCACGGATTGGCACCGCGAGTTATAATTGTAGGCAGCGCACCGGCTCGAAGCCGGAACCCCCATTCCCCTCCGAAAGGCTTTCTGTGTCGTCGCACGCCCAGAGCACCTCCAGCCGCACGCACGCCGCGCGCACCTCTGCCGGCGGCACCACCGCGTCGGTCGAGGAGACGTCGACCAAGACTCGGGCCAAGGCGCCCGCGAAGTCGACCACGGTCAAGAAGCCCGCGGCGAAGAAGGAGACCAGCACGGCTGCCAAGCGCCCGGCCACCAAGACCACCGCCGCCAAGAAGGCGGCCCTCAAGGCGGTCCCCGACGTCGAGCAGACCGAGGCGACCACCGACGAGGCGACCGAGACGGCCGCAGCACCGGAGGCCGAGGCCAGCACCGGCAAGGAGAGCGGCTTCGTCGTCTCCGACAACGACGACGACGACGCCCCGGTCCAGCAGGTCGTCACCGCCGGTGCCACTGCCGACCCGGTCAAGGACTACCTCAAGCAGATCGGCAAGGTCGCCCTCCTCAACGCCGAGCAGGAGGTCGAGCTCGCCAAGCGCATCGAGGCCGGCCTGTTCGCCGAGGAGAAGCTCGCCAGCGAGGACGTCTCCGGCAAGCTCAAGCGCGAGCTCGAGTGGATCGCCAACGACGGCCGCCTCGCCAAGAACCACCTCCTCGAGGCCAACCTGCGCCTCGTCGTCTCCCTTGCCAAGCGCTACACCGGGCGCGGGATGCTCTTCCTGGACCTCATCCAGGAGGGCAACCTCGGCCTCATCCGCGCCGTGGAGAAGTTCGACTACACCAAGGGCTACAAGTTCTCCACGTACGCCACCTGGTGGATCCGTCAGGCGATCACCCGCGCCATGGCCGACCAGGCCCGCACCATCCGTATCCCGGTGCACATGGTCGAGGTCATCAACAAGCTGGCCCGCGTCCAGCGCCAGATGCTCCAGGACCTGGGCCGTGAGCCCACCCCGGAGGAGCTGGCCAAGGAGCTGGACATGACGCCCGAGAAGGTCGTCGAGGTCCAGAAGTACGGCCGCGAGCCGATTTCCCTGCACACCCCCCTCGGTGAGGACGGTGACAGCGAGTTCGGTGACCTCATCGAGGACTCCGAGGCCGTGGTGCCGGCCGACGCCGTGAGCTTCACCCTCCTCCAGGAGCAGCTCCACCAGGTCCTCGACACGCTCTCCGAGCGGGAGGCCGGCGTCGTGTCCATGCGCTTCGGCCTCACCGACGGCCAGCCGAAGACGCTCGACGAAATCGGCAAGGTCTACGGCGTCACGCGTGAGCGCATCCGTCAGATCGAGAGCAAGACGATGTCCAAGCTCCGTCACCCCAGCCGCTCGCAGGTCCTGCGCGACTACCTGGACTGAGCACACGCGTACGAAGGCCCGCACCGGTACGGTGCGGGCCTTCGGGCGTCCTAGCCCCGTGCCACGTGGCGGTCGGCGTTGGCGTGGATCGCGTCGCGGACGTACTGCGCCAGGCCGGGACGGATGTCCTCGTAGGTCTTCGTGAAGCGCGGGTCGCTCAGGTACAGGTCTCCGAGGTTGCGGTGGAAGTCCGCCGACAGCGAGTAGAAGCGCTCGTGGATGTGGAGCCGGGCGCGCTCGGCGGCGTCCATGGCGGCCTCGCTCGTCGCGGGCTCACCCGCCTCGAGGGCGGTGACGAAGGCGGCGTTGACCTCCTCGGCCTCCGCCTTGATCTCCTCCCAGTCGGCCTTGGTGTAGCGGGACGTGCGCTGCTGGGACTGGCGCCACGCCTCGGTGTCGCCCCAGCGGTCCTGCGCCTCAGCGGCGTACTCGTCGCTGAATCCGTCGCCGAACAGCTCGCGCTGCTCCTCCTTGGTGAGGTTCACCCCGGTCATCTCTTTCTCCAGTGCTCGGTCGATGGCCGTGACGAGCTCAGCGAGCTCCTCCAGCCGGGACACGACCGCGGAACGCTGCCGTCGCAGGTGCTCCAGCAGGGCCGGCTGCGTGCCGTCGTCGAGCAGCTGGGCGATCTCCTCCAGGGAGAAGTCCAGCCGCCGGTAGACGACGACGTGCTGCAGCCGGGTGACGTCCTCCTCGGTGTAGAGCCGGTAGCCCGCGTGGCTGCGGGCGCTCGGGCTCAGCAGGCCGATCGCGTCGTAGTGGTGCAGCGTGCGCACCGTGACGCCGAAGCGCTCGGCCACCTGGCCCACCGTCAGCACCGTGAGGACTCCTGTTCCGTCGGTCATGCCTCCACCGTGACGCCTGACGCCGCGTGAGGGTCAAGTCCATTCTCCCGGACGACACGGCTCCGAGAGCGGGCGCGGTGGGGCGCGCGTGGCGGCGGCGGGGGCTGCCGGGACCGACCTCTACGATCGACCGGTGAGCACCGACACCTCGACCACGCGCCCGCCGCTCGGCCTGCGCACCTCAGACCTCGTGACCGCGGCCGCCACCGGGCTCCTCACGCTGCCGGACCCGGCCCGCCGCACCCCGGCCACCCGCTTCGTGCTGCGGACCGCCGTCGCCGGGACCACCGGCGCCGGCGTGTGGCTGGGCACGGACGGGGAGCCCGCCCTGGACCTGCCCGGCCGGTTCGCCTTCACGGCCGGCGCCGTCGGGTTCGTCTACGGGGCCGCCGAGCTCGGCGAGGCCGTGGACCGGGCGCTCCAGCGCCGGCTCGTGCGCATGGGTGTGCGCCGCCCGCGGCTGACGATGGCCCTCGCCGGCGTCGGCGCCTCGCTGGCCATCTCCCTCCTCGAGCGGCGGGCCGAGGCGGGTGAGGAGGAGGACGCCCCCGAGGGCCCCGTCCTGCGTCCCCTCCCGGAGCCCGTGCGCGAGCTCGTCAGCGCGATCCTCTCGCACACCGAGGACTACGACTCCCTGCGACTGCGCGCCCAGCTCACCGGGGCCCGCGAGGAGGTCTGGGGCGAGCCGGAGGACGCCCCGCGGCTTGTCGAGCTGTCCGTGCCCGAGAACGCCCCGCTCGCCGTGCCACACTCCTTCACCTTCCCGGTGAGCGCGCGCTTCACCTCCGCGCGCGCGGTGCCCTGTGCCGCGCGCGTCCTCGTCAGCGGCGGCCGGCTCGCTGCCGTCGTCGTCGACCTCGACGAGGACGCGTGGGAGGTTCTCGCCGAGGACTGGGACGCGGCCGGCGGCGACCCCGACCCGCTCGCCGACGTGACGCTCCCGCGGGCGCAGGACGTCATCCTGGTCACCGAGGCGCGCGGCTGAGCCTCACACGTCCTTGCCGTAGGCGAGGGACCGGCGCGACTCCCGGTAGCCGAGGCCCGTGTAGAGGTCCAGGGCCCGGTTGGGGTTCTCGACGTCCACGCCGAGGTCGGCCCGCTCGATCCCGTCCTCCCGCAGCGCGCGCATGGTCGCCGCCAGGAGGGCCCTGGCCACGCCCGCGCGCCGCCACGGCCGCCGGACACCGAGGAGGTCGGTCCACCCGGCCGAGTAGCCCTGCGCCGCCCAGTCCTGCTCGTAGGCCGAGGTGAGGCTGTACCCGGCGACGTCGTCGCCGTCGAGGACCACGAAGCTCCACATGGGGCGGAAGTAGCGCCCGCCGACGCTCTGACGCTCCCAGTTCTCCGGGTCGCGGGGCTCGCTGCCCCAGTGGTCGGCGAAGGCCTCGTTGTGGGCCAGCCGGACCGGCTCGCTGAGGGCCGGCTCGTAGGGCACGAGCCGCAGGCCCGTCCGCAGGGCGGTGGCGGGGACCTCGGCGTCCAGCGGGCGGGTGAGCTCCAGATAGACGCGCAGCCGCCGGAAGCCGGCCCGGTCCAGGAGACGCTCGGTGGCGGTGAGCCCGTCATCGACGTTGACGAGCACGCGCCCCGGGCCGGGGGACCGTGCGGCAGCGATCTTCGCCCGCCCCAGCCGCTCCTGCCAGGCCAGCAGCTCACGGCCGATGCCGCGGCCGCGCCACTGCGGGTGCACCCCGCCCCAGCAGAAGGCGCGGACCGTGCGGACGTCACCCGGGAGCACCTGGACGTGCCCGAAGGCGCGGGGGACGCCGTCGTCGTCGATGCCGATGGTGCTGTCGCGGGCCGGGTCCTTCCACGAGCCGTCGAGCAGCTCGTCGTGGAGGTCCTCGGGGGTGTAGCGCTCGGCGGGGTCGTCGGCGGCCTCGATCGCCCGGACGAGCTCGTGCCAGACGCGGACGTCCTGCGCGGTGATGGGCCGCCAGCGCAGGCCGGCGACGGGGGCGGGTGCGGTGCTCATGCCGCGGAGGCTACGGGCCGGGCTACCGGCCGTCACGGGAAATAGCGCAGGCGCCGGCACCCGTGGGGTGCCGGCGCCTGCGGCCGGTCGTGGAGGGCGCCTCTCAGCGGGCGTTGTCCTCGGTGAGACGGTGCGTCTCGTCCTGGATAGCGGTCGCGACCCCTTCGAGCGCCTCGGCGTGCTTGCGGGCGTGGTGCGCGCAGAAGAGCAGCTCCCCTACGGGCAGTCCCACGCGCACGTACGCCTGGGCGCCGCAGCGGTCGCAGCGGTCCTGTGCGGTCAGCGGGGCGGTCATCGTTGCGTTCACATCTGCATACAACCACGTCGGCGCCGGAAACTTCCCCGGGACGGCGCCCCGTTCGCTTCCAGCGGACCGGGTGGCGCGATCCGGTGACGGGGAGCACGACAGCGACTGCTTCCCCGAGTGCTCCCCATCACCTCCTCACGGGGTTGGTGTGCACGGTTCCGCGGGTCAGTCCGCGGAAGTGGGGGAAGTCGTTCGTATGATCGCCGGGTGCCTCCCAAGTCGACCGCCTCGCCCTCGCAATACACCGCCCGCCACCTCTCCGTCCTCGAAGGGCTGGAGGCGGTCCGCAAGCGTCCGGGCATGTACATCGGCTCGACCGACTCGCGCGGCCTCATGCACTGCCTGTGGGAGGTCATCGACAACGCGGTCGACGAGGCGCTCGAGGGCCACGGCGACTCCATCGCCGTCGTCCTCCACCCCGACGGCTCCGTGGAGGTCCGCGACAACGGGCGCGGGATCCCCGTCGACACCGTCGACTCCGTGGGCCTCAGCGGCGTCGAGGTCGTCTTTACCAAGCTCCACGCCGGCGGTAAGTTCGGCGGCAGCTCCTACGCCGCCTCGGGCGGCCTGCACGGCGTCGGCGCCTCCGTCGTCAACGCACTGTCCGCGCGCCTGGACGTCGAGGTCGACCGCGGCGGCAAGACCTACCGGATGACCTTCCACCGCGGCGAGCCGGGCACCTACGACGACCGCGCCGGCGCCGGCCCCGAGGCGTCCTTCGCGCCCTTCACCGACGCGAGCGAGCTCGCGGTTGTCGGCAAGACGCCGCGCGGGCGCAGCGGCACCCGGGTGCGCTACTGGGCCGACCCGCAGATCTTCCCCTCCTCCTCCCAGTTCTCCTACGACGAGCTCGTCACCCGCGCCCGCCAGACGACGTTCCTCGTCCCGGGCCTGACGATCACCGTCCGCGACGAGCGGCGCCTGCCCGGCACGCCCGGGGAGGACGGCCCGGTCGAGGAGGTCTTCCGGCACGACGGCGGCGTCGTCGACTTCACCGAGTTCCTCGCCACCGACCCGCCCGTCTCGGACATCTGGCACCTCACCGGCAGCGGCACCTTCACCGAGACGGTCCAGCAGCTCGACACCTCCGGCCACCTGAGGCCGCAGGAGGTCGAGCGCACCTGCGAGGTCGACATCGCGCTGCGGTGGGGGCAGGGCTACGAGACGACGGCCCGCTCCTTCGTCAACATCATCTCCACGCCCAAGGGCGGCAGCCACCTCACCGGCTTCGAGCAGGGGCTCGTGCGCACGGTGCGCAAGCAGATCGACGCGAACTCGCGGCGCCTCAAGGTCACCGCCAAGGACCCGAAAATCGAGAAGGACGACGTCCTCGCCGGCCTCACGGCCGTCGTCAACGTCCGCCTGCCTGAGCCGCAGTTCGAGGGTCAGACCAAGGAGATCCTCGGCACTGCGCCGGTGCGGGGCATCGTCGCGAACGTCGTCGACAAGCAGCTCACCGAGATCCTCACCTCGCCCAAGCGCGACGAGAAGGCGCAGGCCGCCGCGGTGCTGGAGAAGGTCGTGGGGGAGATGCGCGCCCGCGTGCAGGCGCGGCTCACCAAGGAGATCTCGCGGCGCAAGAACGCGCTGGAGAGTTCCCGGCTGCCGGCCAAGCTCGCCGACTGCCGCACCGACGACATCGAGCGTTCCGAGCTGTTCATCGTCGAGGGCGACAGCGCCCTCGGCACGGCGAAGCTCGCGCGGTCCAGCGACTTCCAGGCGCTCCTGCCCATCCGCGGGAAGATTCTCAACGTCCAGAAGGCCTCGCCCGCCGACATCCTCCGCAACGCGGAAGTCGCCTCGATCATCCAGGTCATCGGCGCCGGGTCCGGGCGCACCTTCGATCTCGACGCCGCCCGCTACGGCAAGGTCATCCTCATGACGGACGCCGACGTCGACGGCGCCCACATCCGCACCCTCCTCCTCACGCTGTTCTTCCGGTACATGCGCCCGCTCGTCGAGGCAGGCCGCGTGTACGCAGCGGTGCCCCCGCTCCACCGTGTGGAGATCGCGGGCTCGGGTGGCAAGAAGGGCGAGAAGATCTACACCTACTCCGAGGCCGAGCTCCACCAGCTGCTCCGCAAGCTCGAGAGGCAGGGCAAGCGCTACAAGGAGCCGATCCAGCGCTACAAGGGCCTGGGGGAGATGGACGCCGACCAGCTCGCCGAGACGACGATGGACCCCGCCCACCGCACCCTGCGGCGGGTGAGCATGGCCGACGCCCAGGCGCTGGCCGAGGCCGAGCGGGTCTTCGAGCTCCTCATGGGCAACGACGTCGCCCCCCGCAAGGACTTCATCGTCGCCGGCGCCGGCCAGATCGACCGCGATCGCATCGACGCCTGACGCGCCCCCGGACCGCCACAGCCCCACGCGCACTTTAGGATTCCGACATGCCCGACACCCTCCCCGACCGCGCGGCTCCTCCCGCCCACGCCGCCGTCCCCGCCCCTCACCTCGGCCTCACCTGGCGGCCGCTCAGCACCGACGACGTCGACCCCGTCCACGCGCTCGTCGGGCGCTGCGAGGCCGTGGACCAGCCGGTGCTACGCACTGCGCGGGCCCAGGTGGTGGACGTCCTCGGGCGCCCGGCGACCGGGATGAAGGCCGACAGCCTGGGCGGCTTCGACAGCTCGGGGGAGCTGCGCGCCGCGGCCTTCGTCCACGCACCGCTCGGTGACGAGACCCACGCCCGCGTGTTCATCTCCGCGTCGGTCGACCCGCCGTGGCGTGGACGCGGCATCGGCCGTGCGCTGCTGACCTGGCAGGACGACCGCGCCCGCCAGATCCTCGCCACCCTCGACCCGAACCTGCCCGGGCGCATCGCCGCCTACGTCGACGAGGACCTCGAGGACCGCCGTCGCCTGTACGCCGCGGCCGGCTTCAGCCCCAAGCGCACCTTCCGTGAGATGCGGCTGCGGCTCACCGAGCCGCCCGCCGCCGTCGACGTCCCCGAGGGCTACGAGATCCGGCAGTGGAGCGCAGAGATCGACGACGCCGTCCGCGACGCGCACAACGAGGCGTTCCGGGACCACTGGGGCTCCCAGCCCGTCGCCGAGACCACCTGGGCGGCCTCCCACCGTTCGCTCGAGGCGGCGTGGAGCGTCGTCGCCGTCCACCTCGGGACCGGCAGCGTCGCGGGCTACGCACTCACCGCCCGCCACGAGCACCAGTGGGCGGCGCTTGGCCACACCGAGGGCTACACCGAGCTCCTCGGGGTGCTGCGCCCGCACCGCGGCTCCGGGGTGGCGCGCGCGCTGCTCTCCGCGGTCCTCGGTGCCCTGTACCGCGACGGCATCGAGGTCGCGGCCCTCGACGTCGACATGGAGAACCCCTCCGGCGCTCACCGCTTCTACGAGCGCATGGGCTACGAGCCGCAGGGCGCCCGGATCCTCTACACGATCGAGGTGTGACGCGTCGCGCTCGATCGTGTCGCCGGTAGGCCGCGACGCGGTGACCACGTATCGTCGGACCATGCTCGAGGACTACGACGGCGTCACCCGCGCCCCGGCGCCAGGCGCCGGTGCGGACCGCGCCGGCGTCGGACTGCCGCAGGGGCACGACCTCCGTTGGCAGTGGCTGACCCTGGAGAGGAACGCCGCGCTCGTCGAGCTGCTGAGCCGGATCGAGGAGCACGACGACCCGCCCTACCGGACCACCCTTGAGGAGTCCGCGGAGACCTTCGTCGCGGTCGGCGCGGACGCCGGGACGGCCAAGGCCATCGGCATCGACCTCGACGGCGTGCCCCGGGCCTACGCGATCGTGCGGGTGCGGCCCACGGCCGGCACCTACCGGGTGCTGTGCGACGGCGGCGTGGACCCTGGGTGGCGCAGCCGCGGGATCGGCGCGACCCTCCTGGACTGGCAGCTGCGCGCCGCCCGCGTCATCCTCGACGCCGCCGGACAGGGCAGCGCCCTGGCCGTCGTCCACGTCGAGGACAACATGACCCACGCGCAGACCATGCTGCGCCTGGCCGGCTTCGTCCCCACCCGCTGGTACACCGAGATGCGCCGGGACCTCCGCCTCCCGCTGCCCGACGTCCAGCCCAAGGGCAAGGTCACCATCGAGCCGTGGGACCCAGCCCTGGACGACGCCGTCCGCCGGGCCCACAACGACGCCTTCAAGGACCAGTGGGGCGGGGAGCAGCACACCCGCGAGACGTGGGTGCAGGGTCGCACCTACTTCGCGCCGCAGTGGAGCTTCATCGCCCTGGACCGCACGAGCGACCGTGCGCGCGTGGCGGGCTACCTCATGTCCGGACGCTACGAGGGCGACTGGCAGGCGCAGGGCTGGACCGAGGGCTACACCGAGATCCTCGGCGTCCGTGAGGAGTGGCGTGGGATGCGAGTGGCCACGGCGCTGCTCGTCACCGCGATGCGCGCCTACGCCGCGGACGGCATGGAGTACGCCGGCCTCGGCGTCGACTCACCGGCGCCGGGCGGGGACTTCGGCCTCTTCGGTCAGCTCGGCTACGAGCCCACGCGCCACTCGCTCATGTTCACCCGCTCCGTCTGACGCGTCCCCGCGCCCTTCGCGCTCCCGCGCCCTTCGCGCCCCCCTCGCCCTTCGCGCCCCCCTCGCCGACAGCTGAGTTGTTCCGGGACGTCGCCGCCGTGGGAGTCGGGATGGCCTGGCCAGAGACGGTGGTGGCGGCCAGTGGCGCCAGCGCCAGCTCGCCCCCACGGCATTGCAGCGTCGGCGCCAACGTGGGCGTTGGGGTCCAGTAACACGTGGGCTGTCGGCGGCGGGGCGCGGGTCATAAGTCAGCTGTCGGCGCTGGGGGGCGCGAGCTCGGGCGTGGGGTCAGCCGACGGCGGTGACGGGGGCCGGGAGCGGTCGGCCGGAGCCGTCGCGGCGCTCGTCGACCTCGGGCAGGTCGACCGGCTGACCACCCGCGCCGACCGCACGGATGGGCTCGAGGCCCACCCATGCCGTCGTCAGGGTGTCCTCGCCGCGCAGGAAGCGCTGCGCGCGGACGCCGCCGGTGGCGCGGCCCTTGCCGGGGAAGCGGTCGAAGGGCGTGACCTTCGCGCTGCCCGGCGTCGTCCCGGGGAGGGCCGTGGACGATCCGGCGACCGTGACGACGAGGCTGCGGGAGACGTCGTCGGGGTGGACGACGCCGAAGGCGACGACGCGCGCGTCCTCGGGCATCTTCACCCCCGCCATGCCGCCCGCGCCGCGCCCCTGCGGCCGGACCGCGGACGCCGCGAAGTGGAGGAGGTGCGCCTCGGTGGTCACGAGGACGAGGCGGTGCTCCTCGGGCGCGTGCGCGGCCCCGACGACGGCGTCACCCGGCTTGAGGGAGATGAGCTCCCACGCGTCGCCCTTGCCGGGACGGTCGGCCGGGCTCACCCGCTTGACGGTGCCGGCGGCGGTGGCCAGGGCAAGGGGCGGGGCGTCGTCGTCGAGGCGGGTCAGGCCCACGACGCGCTCTCCCGGCTCGAGCTGGAGCAGCTCGCCGACGGGCGCGCCGCCGGACAGGCCGGGTGCGGAGTCGGTGGGCGGCAGCGCGGGGGCGTCGAGGACCGACAGTCGCACGCAGCGGCCGCTGCTCAGCACGGCGCCCACGTCGCCGCGGGTGCGGGCCGGGACGGCGGCGGCGATGGCGTCGTGCGCGACGCGCGGGCCCAGGCGCGGCGGCTCCTGCGCGCTGCGCGCGAGCAGCCCGGTCCCGGAGAGCGCCACCCAGCACGGCTCGTCAGGGATTTCGAGCGGCACGCTCGTGCCGGTACGGCGGGCGGAGGCCGCCGAGCCGGTGGCCGGGCCGCCGGCGTGCTCGAGGAGCACGGTGCGCCGGGGGGTGCCGTGGGTGGCGGCGACCTCGGCGAGCTCGTCGCTCACGACCTGCCGCAGGAGCGCCTCGTCGGCGAGAATCCGCTGCAGCTCCTCGATCTCGCGGGCCAGTGCGTCTCGCTCCGCCTCCAGCTCGAGGCGGGAGAACCTCGTGAGGCGGCGCAGGCGCAGCGCGAGGATGTAGTCGGCCTGCGGCTCGGACAGGTCGAAGACCAGCATGAGCCGCTGGCGCGCGGCGTCGGCGTCGTCCGACGAGCGGATGACGGCGATGACCTCGTCGATGTCGGCGATCGCGACGAGCAGGCCGGCCACGAGGTGCGCGCGCTCGATGCGCTTGGCCAACCGGTGCTCGGTGCGGCGACGGACCACCTGCAGGCGGTGCTGGACGTAGACCGACAGCAGCTCGCGCAGGCCCAGGGTCTGCGGCTGCCCGTCGACGAGCGCGACGTTGTTGATCCCGAAGGAGTCCTCCATCGGGGTGAAGCGGTAGAGCTGCTCGAGGACGGCCTCGGGGTTGAACCCGTTCTTGATCTCGATGACCAGCCGCAGGCCGTGCGCGCGGTCGGTGTAGTCCGACGCGTCGGCCACGCCCTGGAGCTTCTTGGCGTCCGCAGCCTCCTTGATCTTCTCGAGCACCCGCTCCACGCCCACCTGGTAGGGCAGCTCGGTGACGACGATGGCCTTGCGGCGCGCGGTGACGTTCTCCAGGTGGGTGGTGGCACGGGTGCGGAAGGACCCGCGGCCGGTGGCGTAGGCGTCCCGGATGCCGTCGAGCCCGACGATCTTGCCGCCGGAGGGCAGGTCGGGCCCGGGCACGAAGCGCATGAGCTCCTCGAGCGTCGCGTCCGGCTGCGCGATGAGGTGGCGCGCCGCGGCGATCACCTCGACGAGGTTGTGCGGCGCCATGTTCGTCGCCATGCCGACGGCGATGCCCGACGCGCCGTTGACGAGCAGGTTCGGCATCGCGGCGGGCAGCACCGAGGGCTGGGTCAGCTGGTTGTCGTAGTTCGGGACGAAGTCGACGACGTCCTCGCCGAGGTCCGCCGTCATGAGCAGCGCCGCCGGGGTGAGGCGCGCCTCGGTGTAGCGGGGGGCTGCGGGGCCGTCGTCGAGCGAGCCGAAGTTGCCGTGGCCGTCCACGAGCGGCACCCGGAGGGAGAAGTCCTGGGCCAGGCGCACGAGCGCGTCGTAGATCGCGGTGTCGCCGTGGGGGTGGAGCTTGCCCATGACCTCGCCGACGACGCGTGCGGACTTCACGTGCCCGCGGTCCGGGCGCAGGCCCATGTCGTCCATCATGTAGAGGATCCGCCGCTGCACGGGCTTGAGCCCGTCGCGCGCGTCGGGCAGCGCACGCGAGTAGATGACCGAGTACGCGTACTCGAGGAACGAGCCCTGCATCTCGCTGGAGACGTCGATGTCGACGATCTGCTCCTGCATGGGAGGCGGAGGGGTGCTGCGGCGTGGCATGCCGCCCATTGTCCCCCGACACGGGCACCGGTCCGTGCACTGTCCCCGCCGTGTCCGGGCCCGTGTCGGACCCGGCGGGTAGGTTGGGCCCATGAGCGAGGAGGCGCCCCCGTACCCCGCGCACTGGGAGGCCGACGTCGTGCTGCGCGACGGAATCCCCATGCACATCCGCCCGATCCGGCCGCAGGACGCGCCCGCGCTCCAGGCCATGCACCAGCGGCAGTCACCGCTCTCGCAGTACTACCGCTTCTTCGCGCCGATGGAGCGGCTCAGCGAGCGCGACCTGCACCGCTTCACCCACGTGGACCACGACGACCGCGTCGCCCTCGTCCTCACGAGCGGGCCAGACATCCTCGCCGTGGGCCGCTACGACCGCGTGGACCACGAGGTCGCCGAGGTCGCCTTCTACGTCGCCGACTCCGAGCACGGCCGCGGTCTGGGATCGGTGCTTCTCGAGCACCTCGCCGCCGCGGGCCGCGAGCGCGGTGTCGTGCGCTTCACCGCCGAGGTGCTGCCCGCCAACGCCCGGATGATCCGCGTCTTCCGTGACGCCGGCTACGACGTCCACCAGGAGCTGGACGACGGCGTGCTGCGCGTGGAGTTCCACATCGAGGAGACCGGCCGCTCCTGGGGCGTCATGGCCGAGCGGGAGCAGCACGCGGAGTCGCTGAGCATGCGCACGCTCATGGCAGCCGGTTCGGTCGTCGTCGCCGGGCTGGGCGGCCTCGAGCAGATCTTCGCCGAGCGCGCCGCCGCCACCGTCCGCGACGGCAGCTTCACCGGCCCCGTCCACCTCGTCGGCCTGTCCGACGGCGGGACGGAGGGCCATGACTCCCTCACCGCGCTCGCCGAGCACCTGCGGGCGTCGGCGGCACCCGCCCCGGACCTCGCGGTCGTCGCGGGGGAGCCGGACGCCGTCGTCGCCGCGGTGCCCGAGCTCGCGGCGCTGGGCGTGCACGCCGTCGTCGTCCTGTCCGGCGGCTTCGCCGAGGGGGACGAGGCGGGTCGGAAGCGGCAGGAGGAGCTCGTGCGCCGCACCCGCGCCGGCGGGATGCGGCTCCTGGGTCCCGCGTCCTACGGCGTCGTCGCCACCGGTCCCGCGGGGCGGCTGGACGCGACGGTCCGCCGCGGGATCGGACAGGGCGGCCTCGCCCTGTTCTGTCAGTCCGCCGCCGCGGGCAGTGCGCTCCTGTCCGCGGTCCAGCAGCGCGGCATCGGGCTGCGCAGCTTCGTCTCCGCGGGCAACCGCGCCGACGTGTCCGGCAACGACACGATGCAGGCCTGGCACGACGACCCCGGCATCACCGCCGCCGTCGTCAACCTCGAGTCGATCGGCAACCCGCGCAAGTTCTCGCGCATCGCCCGGCGCCTCGGCGCCACCGTGCCGCTCATCACCGTGCTCAGCGGGCAGACCGGCCAGCAGGTGCCCCCCGGACACGCGGTCCGCACCACGCGAGAGCCGCAGCGGGTGCTCGCGCAGATGCTCGACCAGGCGGGGGTGATGCGCACGCGAACCACCCAGGAGATGCTCGACCTCGCCCAGCTCCTCGTCTCCCAGCCGCTGCCGCGAGGGCCGCGCACGGCGGTGCTCGGCAACTCCGGTGCCCTGACGACCGCGATCGCCGGCGCGGCGCGCGGCCACGGCCTCCAGCCGGTGCCCTCGGGCGCGCTGCCCGCCCTCGCCACGGGGGAGGACTACGCCCGTGCGCTCGCCCGCCTGCGGGAGGACGACTCGTGGGACGCGCTCGTCGTCGCCCACGTGCCGCCCCTGGGCGACGGCGACGCCGGGGTCTGGCACGCGCTCGCCGCGGCCGCGGCGGGAGAGGGGCGTCCCGTCCTCGCGGCCGTCCGGGGACTCCTCGGCCTCACCGACGAGCTCACCAGCGACGGACGCACCGTGCCGGCCTACGCCACCCCCGCCGACGCCGTCGCCGGGCTCGCCGGGGCGGTGGCCCACGCGCGGTGGCGCGACGCCGACCGTGGGGAGCTCGTCGACCCCACCGGCATCGCCCCGGCGCGCGCCCGGGAGCTGCTCGCCCCGGCCCTGCAGGGGCTCGCGGCCGGCGAGATCGCTCGGCTCGCGCCCGACGCCGTCGCCGAGCTCCTCGCCTGCTACGGGCTCGGCCTCGTGCCCTCCCGCACCGCCCACACCCCCGAGGAGGCGGTCGCCGCCGCGCAGCACCTCGGCTGGCCAGTGGCGCTCAAGACCCGCGACGAGGTGCTGCGCCACCGCGCCGACCTCGGCGGGGTGCGCCTGGACCTCCGCACCGCCGAGGAGCTCACCGCCGCGATGGCCGCCATGACCCGCGACCTCGAGGCCGTCGGCCGTCCCGGGCTCGGCGTCGAGGTCCAGGCCATGGCACCGCCCGGGGTGGCGTGCGTCGTGCGCGGCACCGAGGACGACCTCTACGGGCCGGTCGTGTCCTTCGGCCTGGGCGGCGACGCCGTCGAGCTCCTCGACGACGTCTCCTACCGGATCCCCCCGCTCACCGACGTCGACGTCGCGCAGATGGTCCGCGCGGCCAAGGCCTCGCCCCGGCTCTTCGGCCACCGCGGCCTGCCGGTCATGGACGTCAAGGCCCTGGAGAACGTCATCGCACGTGTCTCCGTGCTCGTCGACGACCTGCCCGAGGTGCGTCAGATCCTTCTCAACCCGGTGCTCGTCGGGCGTCGGGGCGCGGCCCTCCTCAGCGCCGTCGTCGAGGTCGCGCCGCCCGGGCGGGCCGACAGCGGACGACGCGTCCTGCCCGGGGTGGGCGCAAGTGGTGTCAAGATGGAGCCGTGGATCGCCGCAACGTGACGAACGACCTGCAGTCCCGCCTCCGAGCAGACCTGGACCGCGCCGGCTACTACCCGCGGCTCGTGCAGGGTGTTCTCGACATCGCGCTCGCCGGCGAGGAGGTCCGGGCCTACCTTGTGCACCCCGAGACGACCTTCGACTCCCGGGAGGTGCGCCGCCACCTCACCGCCCTCGCCCTGACGCCGACCCGGCTCGTCATGGCGCACGTCGACGACGTCCCGGGCGACGAGGTGCCCTCGGCCGCCGCGACCACCGAGGCGGTGCCGATCGACCGCATCTCCTCCGTCGCCCTCACCCACGGCGTGAGCGACCCGGCCGGCACCCACGGCGGCCTGCGCTCGGACGACCTCACCATCGCGGTCACCTGGGGCGGGGCCCAGCAGGTCGACCTCGCGCCCGCCGGCTGCAGCGACCCCGACTGCGAGGCCGACCACGGCTACACCGGCCTGCTCACCCCCGAGGACGTCGTCGTGCGCGTGAGCGCACAGGCGGAGGGTGCCGCGGCGCTGGAGCAGGCGCTGGCCTTCGCGCGGGCGCTGTCCGCCGCGACGGTGTCGTCGCCGTGACCGAGCTGCCCCCCGACCTGCGCCTGCCCGACTACGACGGCGCGGGGCTGCGCGCCGTGCTCCCCGCCGCCCTCGACGCCGTCGGAGCCGCGACGACGAGCGCGGGCCGCAGCTCCGCCGACGACCGCGAGGCCCTGGGCCTGCCGCGGGCCCGCAAGGTGTGCGTCGTCCTCGTCGACGGCCTCGGCGCCCGCATGCTCGCCGAGCGCGGCGGGCACGCCCCGTTCCTGCGCCGCCAGCTGGCCGACGGCCTCACCCTCACGAGCGGCTACCCGTCGACGACTGCAGCCAGCCTCACGATGTTCGGTACCGGCTGCCCGCCCGGCCAGACCGGCATGCTCGGCTACACGGTCCGCAACGACGCCGACGGCTCGCTGCTCAACCTCATCAGCTGGGAGGACGCGACGGTCTCGCCGCGGCAGTGGCAGCCCGAGCCCACCCTCGTCGAACAGCTCGGCACCGAGTCGTGGGGACGGCGCGTGGCGAGCGTCGGCCCGGCCCGCTTCGTCGGCTCCGGGCTCACCGAGGCCGCGCTGCGCGGCCCGCGCTTCGTCGCCGCCGACTCGATGGCCGACCGCGTGGACGCGACCTGCTCGCTGCTCCGCACCCGCGGCACCGACCTCGTCTACCTCTACTGGGGCGACGTCGACAAGATGGGCCATCAGCACGGCTGGGGCTCCTGGCAGTGGGGCGAGGCCGTCGAGCTCGTCGACGCCGAGATCTCTCGGCTCGCCCGGCAGCTGCCCAAGGGCACTCTCCTGCTCGTCACCGCCGACCACGGCATGGTGGACCTCGGCCTCGACTCGCGCATCGACGTCGCGACGACCCCGGAGCTCGACCGCGACGTCGCGCTCATCGCGGGGGAGCCGCGCGCCGTCCACGTCCACACCGAGCCCGGGGCCGCCGCGGACGTCGCGGGGCGCTGGCGGGACGTGCTCGGGGACACCGCCTGGGTGCTGCTGCGCGAGGAGGCGGAGGAGGTCGGCCTGTTCGGTCCGCTGAGCGAACGGCACCGCACGACCGTCGGTGACGTCGTCGTCGCGACCCGGGGGACGCGCGCCGTCGTCGACTCCCGCACGCAGACGCCGTCGTCGATCGCGCTCGTGGGCGTCCACGGCTCGCTCACCCCCGGCGAGCTGGAGATCCCGCTCGTGCGGGTGGTGGTGTGAGGTGGCCGAGCTCGCCTTCTTCGCCGGCACGATGGACTCCGGCAAGTCCACCCTCGCCCTGCAGATCGACCACAACTACCGCCGCCGCGGGCTGAGCGGCCTCATCTTCAGCCGGAACGACCGTGCTGGCAGCGGCGTGCTCTCCTCCCGCCTCGGCCTGGCCGTCGCCGCCGTCGAGGCCGACGACGCGACGGACTTCTGGCAGGAGGTCGTCAGCCGGCGCACCCACGGCGAGCGCGTGGACTACCTCGTGTGCGACGAGGCGCAGTTCTACAGCGTCGCGCAGGTCGAGCAGCTGGCCCGGCTCGTCGACGACATGGGCGTGGACGTCTTCGCCTTCGGCATCACCACCGACTTCCGTACCCGGCTCTTCCCCGGCTCTGCCCGGTTGCTCGAGCTCGCCGACCGCGTCGAGCAGCTCCAGGTCCAGTCGCTGTGCTGGTGCGGGCGCCGCGCGACGCACAACGCGCGCACCGTGGACGGGCGCATGGTGACCGTGGGCGAGCAGGTCGTCGTCGGGGACACCGCGGCGGAGCCTGAGCCGGCCGGCGGCGTGGGCTACGAGGTGCTGTGCCGCCGCCACCACGTGCGCCGGGAGACCGCCGCCGTCGCCGGTGCGGCCGAGCTCAGCCCGGAGACCCTGCCCCTGGGCTGAGCGCCGGTGCGCCGGCCTGCTGGCCGCGTGAGGTCGCCGGCGGCTGCGCCGGCGGCTGCGCGTGAACTGCGCACACGTCTGCCGGGAGGCGGGCTGGGCGGCACCTGTCCCGGCGTGTCGGGCGCGTGTCGCCGACTTGTGCGCAGATCAGCGGCGGGCCCGGGTGCGGGCGCCTGGGGCCGCCGACGGCCGGCTACTCGGGCTTGGCGCCGAAGACGATCTCGTCCCAGCTCGGCACGCTTGCGCGGCGTCCGCGGCTCGAGCGTCGCTTCGCGTCCTTGGCCTCGCCCTCACCACGCTGCGCCGGTGCCTGTGCGGCCCGGCGGCCCTGACCCTCACCCGTCCGGGGCTGGGCCGGCTCCTCGGACCTCGGCGGGGCGGGCGGGGCAGCAGGCGGCGTGGACGGCGCAGGCTCCTGCTCCTCCACGACGGCGGGACGGGCGTCACGCGGCATGGGCAGCACCTGGGCGTCGACCGCTTCGTGCGCCCGTGAGGCCGGCGGATGGGCGGCCGGGGGCAGCCCCCAGTCGTCGTCGTCCTCGACCGGCTCCAGCTCGGGGCGGGTGCCACGCGTGGCGCGCAGCTCCGCGAGGAGGTCGTCGGTGCTCGCGGCCGGCAGGTCGCCGTAGCCGAGGTCATCCTCCGGCTCGGCGTCGGTGAGGTCGGCGTCGACCGCCGCGAGGGCCGGGCCGAGGTCGCCGTCGGCCTCGATGTCGTAGAGCCGCACCGGCATGAGGTGACGGCGCGAGGCGCTGGCGGGGGTCACCTCGGTCTCGGAGAGCCAGCGGCCCTCGTCGTCCAGCGCGTGCGTGGTGCGGGCGGCCATGTCGACCTCCCAGCGGGCCTCGCGGTGCTTGTCGCCGGCGGTGAAGCGGGCGATGAGCTCCCATGAGCGGTCCTGGCCGCGGACGGCGTCCCACTCGATCTCCGGTGCGCGCACCCCGCGAGTGGCCAGCCGGTCCAGGACGAGGTCGCCCAGCGAGGGGGAGTCCTCGGCGCGGCCGACGGTGAAGCGGCGCGCCTGGTCGACCACCCAGCTGCGCTCGGCGAGGACGGGGCCCTCGTAGCGTTGGACGTGCTCCACGGGCAGACCGGCGGCCTCCGCGACCTCCACGGCCGTGGCGCCGGCGCGGATGCGCGCCTGGATCTCCTTGGGCCGCAACCCTGCGCCGGCGCGGATCTGTTCGAGCTGGGGCCGGTCGCGCCGGACGGCAGCACGCAGCGCGTCGTCGACCAGCAGGCGGTAGCGCTGGCCGTCCGGACCGGCGAGCGTGAGGTGCTCGCCGTCGCTGTGCAGCCCGACGAGTTCGAGCTCTAGCATGTCGTCCCCCTTCGAGGTATGGGTCGAGGGTGCCACCGCTCGCGGCCCGGATGCCGGATTCCCGCCGGTGTGTTCGCCAGGGTCCTGTCAGCATGGACCAGTGCGGCCGCCGGACCGGGGAGGTTCCCCGGCGTGGCACGGCCCACCCGAGCCGCCCAGGGAGGACACCATGACCGATACCACCGCCGTCAGCCAGGAGCTCATGGGAATCGCCGAGACCGTTGCCCGCGAGGCCGGCGACCTCGTCCGTGAGGCCCTCGGTGGGTCGGTCGCCGTGGCCGCGACCAAGAGCAGCGGCGTCGACCTCGTCACCGAGGTGGACCAGGCGGCCGAGGCGCTCATCCGCCGCCGCCTCGCCGAGCTGCGCCCGGACGACGGTGTGCTCGGGGAGGAGGAGGGCTGGCAGGACGGCTCCTCCGGCCTCGTCTGGGTGGTCGACCCCATCGACGGGACGACGAACTTCGTCTACGGCCTGCCCGCCTACTCGGTGAGCATTGCCGTCGCTCGCGCGGAGGGGGAGGACCCCTTTGCCTGGGGGCTGCTCGCCGGCGCCGTCCACGCCCCCGCCACCGGGCAGACGTGGACCGCGGCGCGCGGCGGTGGTGCGTACGCCGACGGCGAGCCGATCGCCATCGGCTCGCCGCCGCAGCTCGCCACGGCGCTCGTCGGGACAGGTTTCGCCTACACCGCCGACCGCCGCGCCGGGCAGGCGCAGGTGCTCGCCGCGGTCCTGCCCGAGGTCCGGGACATCCGCCGCCTCGGGTCGGCCGCGATGGACCTGTGCCTCGTCGCCGCCGGCGCCATGGACGTCTTCTTCGAGCGCTACCTCAACCCCTGGGACATGGCAGCGGGCGCGCTCGTCGTCACCGAGGCCGGCGGCGTCGTCGAGCGGGTGGGGGAGGGCGTCGAGGGCGTGACGGTCGCGGGCCCGGCCGCGCTCGTGCAGGCGCTCCTCGCCGTCGTGCGTCCCGTCCTGCGCTGAACGGCCCGCCGGCCGAGAGATTCCGGTCACACCGCGGGGAGCTCTGCACTCGACAACGCGCGGATCGCGGCGGAAACTCAGGCCTTGGTGCGGGCCCGACCGCGACGGCGGACCGACTCATGGTGCACAATCCGGGTGCCGCGGGAACAACACGGGGCTCTCGACGTTCCTGAGGTACGGCACGAGCCGTGCCCCTGACACAACTAGACGAACCGGAGCGTGACGTCTACATGGCGACCGACTACGACGCGCCTCGCAAGAACGAGGAGGACCTCTCCGAGGACTCGATCGAGGAGCTCAAGGCCCGGCGGGCCGAGAAGAGCTCTCCCTCGGTCGACGAGGACGAGGCGGAGGCCGCCGAGGGCTTCGAGCTCCCGGGTGCCGACCTCAGCAACGAGGAGCTCTCCGTCCGGGTGCTGCCGCGCCAGGCCGACGAGTTCACCTGCTCGCGGTGCTTCCTCGTGCACCACCGCAGCCAGCTCGCCTACGAGGACGGCGGCCAGCTCGTCTGCTCGGAGTGCGCCGCCTGACCTGCCCGTCCCAGGGCCGCGGCCAGCTCGGCAGGACGCCGGCTGGCCACGAGCCAGTAGGGCGTCGGGTCTTGCGGGTCGACGACCTCCACACGCAGGCCCTGCCGCACCCACGCGCGCTGGCAGACAAAGGCGCGAGCATCGGCCTGCGGGCCCATGGCCGCAACCATCGCATCGGCGTCGAGCACCTCGGTCCTCCCGAGGTGCACGACGCCGATTCGTGCGTTCGCGGCGTGCAGCACCGGACCCGTGCCGAGCTCCTCGTCCCCGAGGTCGACGACGACCCGCGGCGAGCTGACGAGCAGCGCGCCGACGACGGCGACCGCCGCCAGCACCCCGATGACGTAGCCGGCCGTGGCGCTGAAGGGCCACACGAGCACGCCGACCGCCGCACCGGCGAGCGCGCCGAGCGCGAGGTTGACCGGACGGGGGTGCAGGCGCTCGGAGAAGATGACGGAGTCCACGGCACCACTCTCCCACCCCGCCCGTGCCGTCGTTCTCGTCGGTCGGCCGGCCTGCATGCCGTGGCCGGCGAGGTGGACGGTGGTTGGGGCCGCGCGGCCGGGTCAGTACAGTCGCGGGCGTGAGTGACTACGTCGACGTCCCGCTCGTCCGGCTCGACCCGGACCTGCCGGCACCGTCATACGCCCACCCCGGGGACGCCGGGGCCGACCTCCACGCCCGCCACGGCGTCGAGCTGGCGCCGGGGGAGCGGGCGGTGGTCCCCACGGGCGTGGCGATCGCGCTCCCCGAGGGCTGGGCGGCCTTCGTCCACCCCCGCTCCGGGCTGGCCGCGCGGCACGGTGTCACGGTCGTCAACGCGCCGGGTACCGTAGATGCTGGGTTCCGGGGTGAGGTCAAGGTGATCCTCCTCAACACCGACCTCCGGGAGACGGTGCGGATCGCACGCGGCGACCGCGTGGCGCAGCTCGTCGTGCAGCGCGTCGCGCAGGCCCGGTTCACCGAGGTGCAGGACCTGCCGGAGTCGCTACGCGGCACGGGCGGGCTGGGGTCAACGGGTGGCTGGACGGCCACCGGAGCAGGAGGCGAGAACTGATGGGGCTCTTCTCACGACGCCGCAAGGGCGACGAGACCGCGCCGGCCAAGACCGACGCACCGCCCGACGACGCCACGGCAGACGACGCCGCGACCGCCCCCACGGGCCGCGGCCCCTGGGACGTCGCCGACGTCCCCGAGCTCGGTCAGCGCCTCGACCTCGGCGCGCTGCGCGTCCCCGCCCGCCCCGGCCTCAAGCTGCGGATGGAGATGGACAAGCGCACTCGGCAGGTCGTGGCCACCAGCCTGTCCGTGTCCGGCTCCGCGCTCCAGCTCCAGGCCTTCGCCGCCCCCCGCTCCGGCGGGCTGTGGGCCGACCTGCGCCCCGAGATCATCGCCTCGGTCGAGAAGCAGGGTGGCACCGCCGACGAGGTCGACGGCCCCTTCGGCCGCGAGATCCTCGCGCGGCTGCCCGTCACCGCCCAGGACGGCCGCACGGGCCACCGCCCCGCGCGCTTCATCGGCGCCGACGGGCCCCGCTGGTTCCTCCGCGGCGTCCTCAGCGGACGCGCCGCCGTCGACCCCGACGCCGCCACCGAGCTCGAGGAGCTCTTCGCCGACGTCGTCGTCGTCCGCGGGCAGGAGGCCCGCCCGCCGCGCGACGTCCTCATGCTCCGCGTGCCCGGCAAGGCGAGCGCGGGGACGACGGCGGAGGAGACCCCGACGACCTCCTTCGACCCGCTCGCCCGCGGTCCCGAGATCACCGAGATCCGCTGAGGGACGTGAGCCTGTCCGTGCCCGAGGCCCTCAGCCGCCGGCGCACCCGCGTCGACGGTGTCCTCGTGGCCGTCACCTACCGTCCCGCGGGGTCCCCCGTGGGGCTCGTCGGGCGGCTCGCCGACGGCAGCACCGAGGTCGACCTCGTGTGGCTGGGCCGCCGCGAGATCCCCGGCATCACCCCCGGCCGGCGGCTCGTCGCCGAGGGTGTCGTCCACTCCGGTGAGCTGCGGCCCACCATCTTCAACCCGGCCTACCAGCTGCTGCGGGAGGACTCATGACCACCGGCCCCACCGACCCGGGCGGCGCGCCCGACAGCGCACCAGAGGTCGTCGCCGAGGCGGTGACCCGCTCACGGATGAGCCAGCTCGCCGGGGAGGACTTCTCCGTGGCGGACGCCGTCGGTGGTGTCCGCGGCCTCGTCGAGTCGGTGGCCCCCGGGCTCGTCTTCGTCGTCGTCTATCTCGTCGCGGGCCAGGAGCTCGTGCCCCCGCTCGTCGCGTCGCTCGCCGTCGCGGTCGTCCTCGTCGTCGCCCGGCTCGTCGGCGGCACGCCGGTCACCCAGGCGCTCGGCGGGGTGGTCGGCGTCGTCATCGGCGTCCTGTGGGCGTGGCGCTCGGGCGAGGCGCAGGACTACTTTGCCCTGGGCCTGTGGACCAACGCCGTCTACGGGGCCGGCCTGCTCGTCAGCACCGTCGTGCGGTGGCCGCTCGTCGGCGTCGTCGTCGCCCTCCTGCGTCAGGAGGGCTTCGCCTGGCGCACCGACCCCGAGCAGCGCCCGCGCCTGCGCCGCTACACCGCCGCGACCTGGTTGTGGATCGGCCTCTTCGTCGCGCGCCTGGCGGTCCAGCTGCCGCTCTACCTCGACGCGTCGACGGCGTGGCTGGGCACCGCCCGCCTCGTCATGGGTGTCCCGCTGTGGGCCCTGGCCCTGTGGGTCACGTGGTTGCTGGTGCGGGAGCGACCAGGCGCTGCAGCGCAGCCGGGTCAGCCCGCTCACTGAGCACGAGGACGAGCCGGTCCCCGGCGAGCACCCGCTCGTCCGGGTCCGGCGGCACGGGTTCACCCGCCCGGATGATGGCCGAGAGGAAGCACCCCGGGCCCCAGTCGAGCTCCCGGACCGTGCGGCCGGCGACGGCCGAGCCGGGCGCGAGCGTCACCTCGTGCAGGCTCGTGTCCGAGCCGTGGAAGGAGAAGATCCGCACGAGGTCGCCGACGGTGACGGCCTCCTCGACGAGGGCCGTCATGATCCGCGGCGTGGAGACCTGGACGTCCACGCCCCACGCGGAGTCGAACATCCACTCGTTCTTCGGGTTGTTGACCCGTGCGACGACGCGCGGCACCCCGAACTCGGTCTTGGCGAGCAGGGAGATGACGAGGTTCGCCTTGTCGTCGCCGGTCGCGGCGACGACGACGTCGCAGGCGTCCACCCCGGCCTCCGCGAGGCTGGAGATCTCGCACGCGTCGGCGAGCTGCCACTCGGCGTCGGCCACCGAGGCGATGCGCATGGCGGCGGGCTGACGGTCGACGAGGGTGACGGAGTGGCCGTGGGAGAGGAGCTCACGGGCGATGGACCGGCCCACGCTGCCGGCCCCGGCGATGACGACGCGCATCAGACCTCCTCCTCGCGCGGGGGCGCGGACAGCACCCGCTGGACCTGCTCGACGCCCTCGGTCACCGCGAGCACGTGGAGGAGGTCACCATCCTGGAGGACCGTGCCGGCGTCGGGCAGCAGACCCGAGCCGCGGCGGGTGAGGAAGGCCGCCCGTGCCCCGGACGCCACCTCGAGGTCGACGAGCGGGCGTCCCACCCAGCCGCTGTGGACATCGAGCTGGAGGAGGGACACGCGACCGGAGGCGTCGCGGTAGTCGGCCGTGGCACCGGCGGGGAGCAGGCGCCGCAGGACCTGGTCGGCGGTCCAGCGCACGGTGGCCACGGTGGGAATGCCGAGGCGCTCGTAGACCTCGGCGCGCCGGGGGTCGTAGATCCGGGCGACGACGCTGCCCACCCCGAACGTCTCACGGGCCACGCGGGCCGCGAGGATGTTGGAGTTGTCGCCGCTGGAGACGGCGGCGAAGCCGTAGGCCTCCTCGATCCCGGTCTGCGACAGGGCGTCGCGGTCGAAGCCGAGGCCGGTGACGCGCTGCCCGGAGAAGTCGTCGGGCAGCCGACGGAAGGCGTCGGGGTTCTGGTCGAGGACGGCCACCGAGTGGCCCTGCTCCTCGAGCTGGACGGCGAGGGAGGACCCCACGCGGCCGCAGCCCATGATGACGAAGTGCACGTCGGCACGCTACCGCGTACGGGCCTAGCATGACCTTCCGTGACCCTCGACCCCGCGGCTTTCCACCGGGCACTCCTCGCCCGGCCCCGCGGCAGGCAGCGCCACCCGGCGCCGGCCGCGGCGCTCGTGGCCCTCGCGGCGCCCGCCGCGGCGAGTGTCACCGGCCTGGGCATGCTCGCGGACGAGCTCGCCCGGTGGGCGGTGCTCGGGACGGTCGGGGCGCTCGGCGTGATCCTCCTCGCCCTCGCGCAGCTGCCCGAGGACGCCCCGCGCGGAGCGGACGGGGTGCGCATGCCCGCGCTGCTCGTCGAGCGTGTCCTCCTCCTCGCCGCGTCGGCGGCCGCCGCGGCCGAGCTCCTCGTCACCACCGGCCTGGCCCTGCCGCGCCCACTCCTGGCGGCCGTCCTCGTCGCGCTCGCCCTCGTGGCGCGGCTCGCCGTCGCACCACCGGACCGACGGCGGGTGACGGCCGGGCTCGGCGTCCTCGCCGCCGTCGTCCTCGCCGTGGTCGTCGCCGCGGGTGCCGGGGCGGCCGCGGGCGGCGGCCCGCCGGGGCCCCCGGTCCGCAGCGGGCTCGGCCGCTCGGCGCTCACGCAGCTGCTCGCGGTGGGCGGCGCCGTGGCCCTCACCGGCGCGGTGCTCCAGCCCGCACTCCTCGTCACCCGCCGGCGCGGGCTGCCGCGCGCCGCGACCGCCGGAGCGGCCGTCGTGCTTGTCCTCGCGCTCGTCGGCGGCGGCCTCGCGCTCGGCGACGAGGTCCTGCTGCTCGCCGTCACGGACGCGGGCCTGGGCGGCTGGGCGGAGCCGTGGGTCGCCGTCGTCCTCGCCGGCGGGTTGCTCGCCGCGGGCACGAGTGCCCTGTCCGGCCTGCCGCGCCCGCCCGCGACGTGGCCCGCGAGCCGCGGCTGGCCCGCCGGTGCGGCCGGACGCCGGCTCAGCACCGCAGTGGCCGGGGCGGCGGTCGCCGTCGTCCTCCTCGGAGGCGGGCAGCCGTGGCGGCTCGTCGCGTGCTACGCCGTCGCCGTCCTGCTCCTGGCCCTCCTCGCCCTGCACGCCGGACGGCGCGAGTGGCGGCGCCGGCTCGAGATCCTCTACCGGCCCGCCGGCCGCCGCACCGCGCGCCGCGCCCGGGCGCTGACGGGGATCGGGACGGGCATGTCCGCCGCCCTGCTCCTCCTCGCCATGCCCCGTGGCTGGCCCGCGCTCGTCGCCGTCGCAGCCGGGTCGGCGATGATGTGGGGTGTGAGCCGACACGACCGCGAGCTGCGCGCGCGCCTGGCCCTGGACCACGTTTCCCAGGACCGGCCGCTGCCGACGGTCGTGCGCGCCTTCGTCGTCGTCACCGAGCTCGACCGGCCCGCCGTGCGGGCAATCACCTGCGCGCGGGCGATGCGGGCCACCTCCGTCGAGGCGCTCACGGTGCCGGTCGACGAGGACGCCGCGGCGTCCCTGCGCCGGCAGTGGGCCGCGCTGGACCTGCCCGTCGCGCTCGTCGAGCTCGCCGCACCCTCCGGCGACACCGGCGCGGGGGTGGTCGCACACGTCGCCGCCGCCCGCCGCGCGGAGCCGGACGGGCTCGCCGTCGTCTACCTGCCCGAGACCACCGCCAGGCGCTGGTGGCGCCGGCTCCTGCTCGGCAGCGGACCGCAGCGGCTGCGCACGCGGCTGCTCGCCCTGCCCGGCACCGTCGTCACCACCGTCCCCTGGCCCACCGAGGAGAGCTGAGTACCCATGGACGTCCTGACCGGGGTCAGCGTCGGCCCGCCCGCCCACGGCGGGCACTGCGTGGCCCGCGTCGAGGGCCGCGTCGTCTTCGTGCGCCACTCCGCCCCCGGCGAGGTCGTCGACGTGCGTCTCACCGACGTCGGCGAGGGTCGCAAGTTCTGGCGGGGGGACGCCGTCGCCGTCCACGAGGCCTCCCCGGACCGCGTCCCGAGCCGCTGGCCGGAGGCCGGCCCCGGCGGGGTCGGTGGGGGAGAGCTGGCGCACCTCGCCCTGGCGGGCCAGCGCCGCTGGAAGACGGAGGTCGTGCGCGACACGCTGCGCCGCATCGGCCACCTCGAGCTCGACCACCTCGGCCCGGTCGTCGTCGAGCCCCTCGGCGAGGACGACGCGCGCGAGGGCCTGGGCACCCGCACGCGCATCGACCTCGTGCTCGACGCCGCCTCCCGGCCGGGCATGTACCGCCACCGCACCCACGACGTCGTGCCGCTCGAGCACATGCCGCTTGCCGTGCCGGCCATCGCCGACGCGGAGCTCTTCGCCCGCGGCCGCTGGGACGGCGTGCGGCCCGGCACCCGGCTCGACGTCGTCGCGCCGAGCGACGGGCCCGTCGTCGTCCTCGCCGACGGCAGGCTCGTCGACCTCGCCGACCCCGCCGGCTCGCTCGCTGCCACGCGCGGTCCCCGCCGGCGCCGAGGACGCCGCGACGCCGGCGCTCCGGCCCGGGTGGCCGTGCACGAGCGCGTCGCCACCGCCGTCGGGGACCTCTCCTACCGCGTCGACGCCACCGGGTTCTGGCAGGTCCACCGCGACGCCCCCGCCGCCCTCGTCGACGCCGTCCTCGCCGCCGTCCGCGCCGAGCCGGGGCAGCGGGTCGTCGACCTGTACTCCGGGGCCGGGCTCTTCACCGTCCCGCTCGCCCGCGCCGTCGGTGAGAGCGGGCGCGTGGACGCCGTCGAGGTCAATGCGCGCGCCGTCACGGACGCCCGTCGCAACCTCCACGACAGCCCGCAGGCCACGCTCCACGTCGCCGGCGTCACCGCCGCCGTCGTGGAGGGGCTGGGCAGCGGCGTCGACGCCGTCGTCCTGGACCCGCCGCGCTCCCGCGCCGGGGCCGAGGTCGTCACGGCGCTCACCGAGCTGCGGCCCCGGCGGATCGTCTACGTCGCCTGCGACCCGGCGGCGCTGGCGCGCGACCTGCGCACCGCCGTCGACCACGGGTACGAGGTCACCGCCCTCACCGGCTACGACCTCTTCCCCCACACCCACCACGTCGAGTGCGTCGCGGTGCTCGAGCCCCGCGCGAGCTGAGCGGGAGACGACGCGCCGGGAGCTTCGGCGTGACTTCACCCGGCCGACAAAGTATCTTGATGTCGAGATAACTTGTGGGTGGCGGCTGCTGCGACGGCTCCACCCGCGTGGGACGATGACCGACAGAAGCGCAGCAGCGAAGCGGCAAGAGGAGCAGATGTGAGCGTCGACAGCTTTGGAGCCCGCTCCACCCTCACGGTGGGCGAGCAGGACTACGAGATCTACCGCCTGGACGCGGTCGAGGGCCTGGAGCGGCTGCCCTACAGCCTCAAGATCCTCGCCGAGAACCTCCTGCGCACCGAGGACGGCGCCAACGTCACCGCCGAGCACGTGCGCGCCCTCGCGACGTGGAACCCCGAGGCGGACCCGGACACCGAGATCCAGTTCACCCCGGCCCGCGTCGTCATGCAGGACTTCACCGGCGTGCCGTGCATCGTCGACCTCGCCACGATGCGCGAGGCGATGGTCGACCTCGGCGGCGACCCGACGAAGATCAACCCGCTCGCCCCGGCCGAGCTCGTCATCGACCACTCCGTCGTCGTCGACTCCTTCGGCAACGCGCAGTCCTTCGCCCGGAACGTCGAGCTCGAGTACGAGCGCAACGGGGAGCGCTACCAGTTCCTGCGCTGGGGCCAGACCGCCTTCGACGACTTCAAGGTCGTCCCCCCGGGCACCGGCATCGTCCACCAGGTCAACGTCGAGTACCTGGCGCGCACGGTGATGACCCGCAGCCGAGACACTGCGGACGGCTCCGTGCTCACTGCCTACCCAGACAGCTGCGTCGGCACCGACTCCCACACCCCGATGGTCAACGGCCTGGGCGTGCTGGGCTGGGGCGTCGGCGGCATCGAGGCCGAGGCCGCCATGCTCGGCCAGCCGATCAGCATGCTCATCCCCAAGGTGGTCGGCTTCAAGCTGTCCGGCGAGATCCCCGACGGCGCCACCGCCACCGACGTCGTCCTCACGATCACCGAGAAGCTGCGCGACCACGGCGTCGTCGGCAAGTTCGTCGAGTTCTATGGCGAGGGCGTCGCCGCGGTGCCGCTGGCCAACCGCGCGACCATCGGCAACATGAGCCCGGAGTTCGGCTCCACCGTGTCGATCTTCCCGGTCGACGACGTCACCCTCGAGTACCTGCGCCTCACCGGCCGGGAGGAGGCGCAGGTCCAGCTCGTCGAGGCCTACGCCAAGACCCAGGGCCTGTGGCACGACCCGTCCCGCGAGGTCCAGTACTCCGAGTACGTCGAGCTCGACCTCTCCTCGGTCGTGCCCTCGATCGCCGGCCCCAAGCGCCCGCAGGACCGCATCGCGCTGACCAACGCCAAGGACCAGTGGCGCGCGGACATCAAGAACTACGTCGTCAACGGCAACTCGATCGCCAAGAGCGAGGTCGACAACGAGCTCATGGACACCTTCCCGGCGTCCGACCCGACGAGCCCCGACCCGACCCGCCACTCCTCCGAGGAGGGCCGCCCGGTCCACTCGGCCGCTCCGCCGAACGGCTACGAGCGCCCGAGCAACCCGGTGCGCGTGACCCTCGAGGACGGCACCGACGTCGAGCTCGACCACGGCGCCGTCGTCATCGCGGCGATCACCTCGTGCACGAACACCTCCAACCCCTCCGTCATGCTCGGCGCCGCCCTGCTGGCGAAGAAGGCCGTGGAGAAGGGCCTGGAGACCAAGCCCTGGGTCAAGACCTCGATGGCTCCCGGCTCACAGGTCGTGACGAACTACTACGACAAGGCGGGCGTCTGGCCCTACCTCGAGGCGCTCGGCTACCACCTCGTCGGCTATGGCTGCACGACCTGCATCGGTAACTCCGGCCCGCTGCCGGAGGAGATCTCCGCGGTGGTCAACGAGCACGACCTCGCCGTCGCCTCGGTGCTCTCCGGTAACCGGAACTTCGAGGGCCGCATCAACCCGGACGCGAAGATGAACTACCTCGCCTCGCCGCCGCTGGTCGTCGCGTACGGCCTGGCCGGGACGATGGACTTCGACTTCGAGACCGAGCCGCTCGGGCAGGACAAGGACGGCAACGGCGTCTTCCTGCGCGACATCTGGCCCAGCCCGGCCGAGATCGACGCCGTCATCGCCAGCTCCGTCAGCCAGGAGATGTTCGAGGAGGACTACGCCGACGTCTTCGCCGGGGACGAGCGCTGGCGCGAGCTCCCGACACCGGAGGGTGACACCTTCGCGTGGGACGAGCACTCGACCTACGTCCAGAAGCCCCCGTACTTCGAGGGCATGACCGCGGAGCCGGAGCCCGTCACGGACATCACCGGTGCGCGCGTCCTGGCCAAGCTGGGCGACTCGGTGACCACCGACCACATCTCCCCGGCCGGTGCGATCAAGCCGGACAGCCCCGCTGGCCGCTACCTCGCCGAGCACGGCGTGGCGCGCAAGGACTTCAACTCCTACGGCTCGCGCCGTGGCAACCACGAGGTCATGATCCGCGGCACCTTCGCCAACATCCGGCTGCGCAACCAGCTGCTCGACGGGGTCGAGGGTGGCTTCACGAAGAACTTCCTCTCGGGGGAGCAGGAGTCGATCTTCGACGCGTCGATGGCCTACCAGGAGGCGGGCATCCCGCTCGTCGTCCTCGGTGGCAAGGAGTACGGCTCCGGGTCCTCGCGCGACTGGGCCGCCAAGGGCACCACGCTCCTCGGCATCAAGGCGGTCATCGCCGAGAGCTTCGAGCGCATCCACCGCTCCAACCTCATCGGCATGGGCGTTCTGCCGCTGCAGTTCCCGGACGGCGAGAACGCCGACTCCCTGGGCCTGGACGGCTCCGAGACCTTCTCGGTCTCCGGTGTCACCGAGCTCAACGAGGGCCGCACGCCCCGCACGGTCAAGGTGACCGCCGAGAAGGAGGGCGGCGAGACGGTCGAGTTCGACGCCGTCCTGCGCATCGACACCCCCGGCGAGGCGGACTACTTCCGCAACGGCGGCATCCTCCAGTACGTGCTGCGGAGCCTGGTCAAGAAGGCTGCCTGACCCCACGCGTACGGACGGGCCCCGGTCGACAGACCGGGGCCCGTCCCGTTGCGCCGCCGAGCGCTCCCTCAGCGCGAGCGCTGAGTTGTTACTGACTACGAGGCGGTCGAGCGGTAGAGGTCGGTGAGGACGAAGATCTCCGAGCCGTGGTGGATGAGCTCACGGTTGAGATGCAGGACGAGGTGGCCGAACGGCGCCGCTGCGTCGATCTCCGTCGCCTGGCTCAGCCCCACCGTCATGAAGTCCGCGTCCGGCACCGACTCGACGCCCGTGCGCCAGGCGTCCACCCGGCGGGCGAGCTCCTCGCGGGCCTCGTCGACGCCCCCGTGGACGACGGCGTCCTGCCGGCGCCGCTGCCGCTCACCGAAGGTCCACTCCCACCGCTCGAGGTACGTCTCGGTGAGGTGGGCGACGAGCCAGGCAATCGTCCGCGCGCCGGGCTCGTCCGGCCCTGCCGGCCACTCGGCCACCCACTCGCCGGTCCCGAGCGTGCGCGGTGTGCGTTCCTCCCCTCGGCGCACGACGTTGAGCGCTCGGGGGCGCGGCTCCCAGGCGAACTCCTCCTGCGTCACGGTGGTGAGCCGGCCGGCGAGCTCGAGCCAGGAGAAGCCGAGCTGGCCGAGCGCCATCGCCTTCGGTGTCGGTACCTCGAGGATCGACCAGTCGAACTCGGGTGTGCCGTAGTCGCCTCGCATCGGTGCGCCTCCTGGGGTGTGCGACGTTCAGCACACCGTAGTGCCCGACCGCGGGGTGTCGGCGAGGGAAGGGCGGCGCCGTGGCGCCACACGGAGGCACCGCGCAGCGGTGGCGGCTGCACTCGAGGCGGAACACGCGCGCTGTCGGCGAACGGCGCCGGTAGCAAGTGAGCTGTCGGCGAGGGTGGGCCGTAGCAAGTGAGCTGTCGGCGAGGGTGGGCCGTAGCAAGTGAGCTGTCGGCGAGAAGGGGCGGCACACCTGAGGTGTCGGCGATTGGGGTGTCGGGGACGACACAGGAGGCGTCGGCGGGGAAGTGGGCGCGGCCGGGTGCGTCGACGTAGGGTGATCCAGCGTGCTGTCACCGATCTGGAAGGGGAGCGATGAGTCTGCTCGGACGCATCCGCCGGCCCGCGGACCTGCGCTCCCTGACCAGCCCCGAGCTCGAGGTGCTGGCCAAGGAGCTCCGCGACTTCCTCGTCGACTCGGTCTCCAAGACGGGCGGGCACCTGGGGCCCAACCTCGGCGTCGTCGAGCTCACGCTGGCGATCCACCGGGTGTTCGAGTCCCCACGCGACCGCGTGGTCTTCGACACCGGCCACCAGTCCTACGTCCACAAGCTCCTCACCGGGCGGCAGGACTTCGCCGACCTGCGCAAGCGTGACGGCCTGTCCGGGTACCCGAGCCGCACCGAGTCCGAGCACGACATCGTCGAGAACTCCCACGCCTCCACCGCGCTCTCGTGGGCCGACGGGATCGCCCGCGCCCACGAGGTCACCGGCCAGAAGGACCGGCACGTCGTCGCCGTCATCGGTGACGGTGCCCTCACCGGCGGCATGGCGTGGGAGGCGCTGAACAACATCACCGAGGCGCAGGACCGGCGCCTCGTCATCATCGTCAACGACAACGGTCGCTCCTACGCGCCCACGATCGGCGGCTTCGCGCACCACCTCGACGCGCTACGCACCGCGCGCGGGTACGAGAAGGTCCTCGGCTGGGGCAAGCGCGCGCTGCAGCGCAGCGGCCCACCCGGGCGGATGACCTACGACGCCCTCCACGGTTTCAAGAAGGGCGTCAAGGACGTCATCGCGCCGCAGGGCATGTTCGAGGACCTGGGCATGAAGTACATCGGCCCGGTCGACGGCCACGACCTCGCCGCCATGGAGTTCGCGCTGCGCCGCGCCAAGGCCTTCGGCAGCCCCGTCATCGTCCACGCGATCACCGAGAAGGGCCGCGGCTACACCCCTGCCATGGAGGACGTCGCCGACCGCTTCCACGCCGTCGGCGTCATCCATCCCGAGACCGGGCTGCCCGTCGCCCCCTCGCGCTTCGGCTGGACCTCCGTCTTCGCCGAGGAGATCGTCGAGATCGCCCGCAAGCGCAGCGACGTCGTCGCCGTCACCGCCGCGATGCTCGCCCCCGTGGGGCTCGCCCCGTTTGCCGAGGAGTTCCCCGAGCGCGTCATCGACGTCGGCATCGCCGAGCAGCACGCGCTCACCTCCGCGGCCGGCATGGCCTTCGCCGGGCTGCACCCCGTGGTCGCGCTCTACGCGACCTTCCTCAACCGCGCCTACGACCAGCTCCTCATGGACGTCGCGCTCCACCGCGCGGGCGTCACCATCGTCCTGGACCGTGCCGGCATCACCGGCGACGACGGCGCCAGCCACAACGGCATGTGGGACCTCGCGCTGCTGCGCACCGTCCCGCGCCTGCGCCTGGCCGCGCCTCGCGACGAGGAGACCCTGCGCGCCGAGCTGCGCGAGGCCGTGGACGTCGACGACGCCCCGACCGTCGTCCGCTACCCCAAGGGCGCCCTGCCCGAGGCGCTGCCCGCGATCGGCCGCGAGGGCGACGTCGACGTCCTCGTCCGGACCGCCGGGGACGGCGGCGCCCGGGTGCTTCTCGTCGGCGTCGGGGTCATGGCGCACACCGCCGTTGCCGCCGCCGCAGCGCTGGGCGCGCAGGGCATCGGCTCCACCGTCGTCGACCCGCGCTGGGTGCTCCCGGTGAGCGAGGACCTCGTGGACCTCGCCGCCAAGCACGACCTCGTCGTCGTCGTCGAGGACGGTCTGGGCACCGGCGGGGTGGGCAGCGCCGTGCGCGACGCCATGGCACAGTCCGGCCACGCCGTCCCCGTGCAGACTCACGGCCTGCCGCACGAGTTCCTCGACCACGCCACCCGGCCGCAAATCGTCGAGCAGTACCACCTCCAGGCGCAGGACGTCGCCCGGCAGGCGGCCGGCGCCGTCGCGGCCCTCACCTCCGCCGCCGAGCAGTCGCTCGACCGGCCCGTGGAGCGCGACACCCGACCCTGAGGGTGTGCCCCGTCACACCCGGGTAGCGTCGTGTGAGGGGGCTTACGTGGGTACTCGGGCCTAGGTCCCACGGCCGCGGCCCGTCCGGTTCGTACGGTGGTCCTACCGGCACCCGCCGGGGAGGAGAGGGAGACAGCAATGGCTACGACCACGATCCACACGGCGCAGCAGACCGGGGACGCCTGGCAGGGCTTCACACCCGGCCCGTGGCAGGAGAGCGTCGACGTCCGCGACTTCATCCAGCGCAACTACACCGCCTACGACGGCGACAGCTCGTTCCTCGCCGGACCCACCGAGCGCACGACGCACGTGTGGAACACCCTGTCGGCGATGTTCCCCGAGGAGCGCGAGAAGGGCGTGTACGACGTCGACGCGACGACGCCGTCGACGATCACCGCCCACGCGCCCGGCTACATCGACGAGGACCGCGAGGTCATCGTCGGCCTGCAGACCGACGCCCCGCTCAAGCGCGCGATCATGCCCTACGGCGGATGGCGCATGGTGGCAACCTCGCTGGAGACCTACGGCTACGAGGTCGACCCGACGCTCGAGACGATCTTCACGACCTACCGCAAGACCCACAACCAGGGCGTCTTCGACGTCTACCCGCCCGACGTGCGCCGGGCCCGCAGCGCCCACATCGTCACGGGCCTGCCCGACGCCTACGGCCGCGGCCGCATCATCGGCGACTACCGCCGCGTGGCGCTCTACGGCGTCGACGCCCTCATCGAGGCGAAGAAGGCCGACCGCGCCCTCCTCGACACCCAGCGCTCGGTCGAGGACGTCATCCGCGACCGCGAGGAGAACAGCGAGCAGATCCGCGCGCTCCAGGAGCTCAAGGAGATGGCCGCCTCGTACGGCTACGACATCTCCGGCCCAGCCCGCACCGGCCGCGAGGCCGTCCAGTGGCTGTACTTCGCCTACCTCGGCGCGGTGAAGGAGCAGAACGGCGCGGCCATGTCGCTTGGCCGCACCTCGACCTTCCTCGACATCTTCCTCGAGCGGGACGTCGCCGCCGGCGTGCTCACCGAGGCCGAGGCCCAGGAGATCATCGACGACTTCGTCATCAAGCTGCGCATCGTGCGCTTCCTGCGCACCCCCGAGTACGACGAGCTCTTCTCCGGTGACCCGACGTGGGTGACCGAGTCGATCGGCGGCGTCGGGGACGACGGGCGCCACCTCGTGACGAAGAACTCCTTCCGGATGCTCCAGACCCTGTACAACCTGGGCCCCGCGCCCGAGCCCAACCTCACCGTGCTGTGGAGCGAGGACCTGCCGGAGGGCTTCAAGCGCTTCTGCGCGCAGGTCTCCATCGACACCTCGGCGATCCAGTACGAGTCCGACTCGCTCATCCGCTCCCAGTGCGGTGACGACGCCGGTATCGCCTGCTGCGTCTCGGCGATGGGGATCGGCAAGCAGATGCAGTTCTTCGGGGCGCGCGTCAACATCGCCAAGGCGCTGCTCTACGCGATCAACGGCGGCCGTGACGAGATCAGCGGCAAGCAGATCGCTCCCGTCACCGAGCCGGTGAGCGGCGACGTCCTCGGCTACGACGACGTGCTGGGTCGCTACGACGTCCTGCTCGACTGGCTGGCCGCCACCTACGTCGACGCGCTCAACTGCATCCACTACATGCACGACAAGTACGCCTACGAGCGCCTGGAGATGGCGCTGCACGACCGCGACGTCCTGCGGACGATGGCCTGCGGCATCGCCGGCCTGTCCGTCGCCGCCGACTCGCTCTCGGCGATCCGGTACGCGACCGTGCGCCCGGTGCGCCGCGAGGACGGCCTCGTCGTGGACTTCGCGGTCGAGGGCGACTTCCCGACCTTCGGCAACGACGACGACCGCGTCGACGACATCGCCGTCATGCTCGTCGAGCGCTTCATGGAGAAGATCCGCCGCCAGCCCACCTACCGGGACGCCGTGCACACCCAGTCGGTGCTGACGATCACCTCGAACGTCGTCTACGGCAAGCACACCGGCAACACCCCCGACGGCCGTCGCGCGGGGGAGTCCTTCGCCCCCGGCGCCAACCCGATGAACGGGCGCGACACCCACGGCATGCTCGCCTCGGCGCTGTCGGTGGCCAAGCTGCCCTACGCCGAGGCGCAGGACGGCATCTCGCTGACCAACACCGTGGTGCCCTCCGGCCTGGGGCGTACCAAGGACGAGCAGGTGGGTAACCTCGTCGGCCTCCTCGACGCCTACATGGGCTCCCAGGGCTTCCACATGAACGTCAACGTCCTCAATCGCGACACCCTCTACGAGGCGATGGAGCACCCGGAGAAGTACCCGCAGCTCACCATCCGGGTCTCCGGCTACGCGGTGAACTTCGTGCGGCTCACCCGCGAGCAGCAGCTCGACGTCATCTCGCGGACCTTCCACGGACAGGTCTGACCGCCGGCTCCCGGCCCGCCACCCGAGCGGGCCGGGAGCCCACCACTCCGTCGTCGTCAGGGGAGGGAACCGATGAGCCAGGAGCAGACGCGCGTCAGCGGCGTCGTCGCCCCCGACGGCATCAACGGCGAGTACGTGGCCGTCCCCGAGGACGCCGTGCCCCGGCTGCGGCGCTCGGCCGGCACCGCCGGCCTCGCGTCGGTGGAGGAGATGGACCGCAGCGAGCACCTCGCCGCCGTCCGCGCCGGCGACATCGGCTCGGTCCACTCCTGGGAGCTCGTCACGGCGGTCGACGGCCCCGGCACCCGGCTCACCGTCTTCCTCGCCGGCTGCCCGCTGCGCTGCCTCTACTGCCACAACCCCGACACGCTGCGCATGCGTGATGGCGAGGCCGTGCGGGTCGACGAGCTGCTGCGCCGGGTCAAGCGCTACGTGCCCGTCTTCAAGGCCACCGGCGGCGGTCTCACCGTCTCCGGCGGGGAGCCGCTCATGCAGCCGGCCTTCCTCACCCGGCTCCTCGAGGGAGCCCGGGCGATGGGCGTGCACACGACGATCGACAGCTCCGGCTTCCTCGGCTCCTACGCGAGCACCCGGCTGCTGGACGCCCTCGACCTCGTCCTCCTCGACGTCAAGTCCGGCCTGCCCGACGTCTACCGGGCGACGACGGGACGCGAGCTCCAGCCCACGCTCGACTTCGGCCGCACGCTCGTCGCCCACGGCAAGGAGATCTGGGTGCGCTTCGTCCTGGTGCCCGGCCTCACCGACGGTTACGACAACGTCGAGGCCGTCGCCGACTACGTCGCGAGCCTGTCCACCGTGACGCGCGTGGAGGTGCTGCCCTTCCACCAGATGGGCCGTGACAAGTGGGAACGGCTCGGCGCCACCTACCAGCTGAGCAACACCGAGCCGCCGTCGTCGGAGCTGGTGGACAGGGTCCGGGCCCAGTTCCGAAGCAGAGGCCTGACGACCTACTGACCCCTTTGTCGCATATGCGGGGAAAGCGCAGCCGCCCGGCGGCCAGGGCCGTGTTTTTCCCGCATATGCGGACAGTGGGGGTTAAGGGAGGGTGGCGACCCCGGGCTCTAGGAAGCGGCGACCTGTCACCGCTTCCGCTGTGCCTGTGCGGTCCAGGTAGGGGGTGATGCCGCCGTTGTGGAGCGGCCAGCCGGCACCGAGCACCATGGCGAGGTCGACGTCGCGGGCGTCGGCCACGACGCCGTCGTCGAGGAGGAGACGCACCTCCTGGGCGAGGGCGCGGCGCACGCGCTCGAGGACGCCGTCGGCGTCCAGCGGCTCGGGCAGCGGCCGGGAGCCGAAGAACCGGTCGAGGTTCTCGCGCACGGCCGAGGCGGCGTTCGGCCGCTCGTCCACCGTGAAGCGCTCACCGTCGGCGACCATCCGCTCGAGCCCCGGCGAGTGGGGGTAGCGATCCCCGAGGGTGTGGCGCAGCTCGTCGAGCACGTGCATCGCCACCGCGGGCCCCACGAGCTGGAGGAGCTGGAAGGGCCCCATCGGCAGGCCCATCGGGCGCAGGGCGCGGTCGGCCACGGACACCTCCGTGCCCTCCTCCAGGGCGCCGAGGACCTCGCCGAGCAGCCGCACGAGCACCCGGTTGACGACGAAGCCCGGCGCGTCCTGGCAGGCGATCGCGCTCTTGCGGACCCCGGCGACGACGGCGAAAGCGGTTGCGTAGGCGGCCTCGGAGGTGTGCGGGGTCCGGACGACCTCCACGAGCGGCATCTGCGCCACCGGGTTGAAGAAGTGCAGCCCCACGACGCGCTCGGGGTGCTCAAGGTCGGCCGCCATCGCGGTGACGGACAGGGCCGAGGTGTTCGTCGCGAGGACGCAGTCCGGTCCGACCACGGGCTCCACCTCGGCGAAGACCCGCTGCTTGACGGCAAGCTCCTCGAAGACGGCCTCGATCACGAGGTCGCAGCCAGCGAGCTCAGCCAGGTCCGCGGTGGCCGTCACTCGGGCCCGCAGCTCCTCCGCCCGCGTCTCGTCCAACCGGCCCGAGCGCTCGAGCCGGGCCACCTGCTCGTGGACGTGGCGCAGGCCGGCGGCGGCGCGCTCGTCGTCGAGGTCGCGCATGACGACGGGCACCCGCAACGTGCGCGCGAGGAGGATGGCGAGCTGGCTCGCCATGAGCCCGGCCCCGAGGAGTCCCACCCGGCGTACCGGCCGCGCGAGCTCCTCGGACGGCGCGCCGGCGGGCCGGCGGGCGCGGCTGCGCGTGAGGTCGAAGGCGTAGAGACCGGCGCGCAGCTGGTCGGACATGATGAGCTCGGTGAGCGCGAGGTCCTCGGCGGCGAAACCCTCCGCGCGCGAGGCGGTGCGGGCGGCGGCCACGAGCTCCAGCGCCCGCTGCGGTGCGGGCGCCCCGCCCTCGGTGCGGCGGGCCACGAACCCCTGGCGCGCGTCGACCGCCTGCTCCCAGGCCGCGGCGTCGGAGGTGTGGTCGGTGCGGACCGGGTCGATGGCGCCGGAGAGCACCTCGGTGACCCACGCCAGCGCCCCGTCGCGGAAGTCCTCCCCGCCGCGCTGGACGCTGTCGACGAGCCCGAGGTCCAGGGCCTGCTGCGCGTCGAGCGTCCGCTGGCGTGCCGGGTTGTCGAGGATGACCTGGAGCGCCGCCTCGGGGCCGACGAGACGCGGCAGGAGGTAGCACCCGCCCCACCCGGGCACGAGCCCGAGGGACGTCTCGGGCAGTGCGAGCGGCGCGGCGTCGGCGGCCGCCACGCGGTAGCGGCAGGCGAGGGCGAGCTCGAGGCCGCCGCCCAGCGCGAGGCCGCTGAGGAGCGCGACGCTCGGGAGGTCGCGCAGGAGGGTGACGATGCGGTGTCCGGCCTCGGCCACCGCACGGGCGTCCTCGACGCGCTCCATCGAACCGACGGCGCGCAGGTCCGCGCCCGCCGCGAAGCAGCCCGGCGTGCCGGTGAGGGCGACGGCGGTGATCTCGCCGTCGTGCACGCGGGTGGCGCAGGCGGTGAGCGCCTCCTCGAGGGCCGCAATGCTCCGCGGGCCGAGCGTGGCGGGCCGGCCGTCGGTCCCGGCCATGGTGACCAGGGCGAGCGTGCCGGTGGCCAGCGAGACGTTCTCGACGCTGATCGTCGTGGTGGGTGTCATCGTCACTCCCTCGTGATGGGTACCGACGACCGACAGTACCGGGTACCTCGCCCGACGTCTCCCTCCGCGGGTCAGGCGGTGCGCAGCGCCTCGGTCAGCGGCGCCGCCGCGAGCTCGACCTGCCACGGACGGGCGCCCTGCGCCTCGAGCACGCCGCGCACCGAGGCCTCGTCGGCGACGTCCGGCGGCGTCCAGGCGATCTGGCGCTGGACGGCGGGGGACAGAAGATTCTCCTGCGGGACGTCGTGCTCCTCGGCGAGGGCGCGGACGGCGGCCTTGACGGCGTCGAGACGCCCGGCCGCTGCCGGGTCCTTCTCCGCCCACGCGCGGGGCGGGGGTGGGGTGCCTGTTGCCGACGCCAGCCGGCGCGGCGGGTGCTCCGAGGCGGGCAGCGCGAGCGCCCGTTCGACGGCGGACCACCAGTAGCCGCTGGAGCGCCGCGTGCCCTTGCCGGAGAACTCGGGGAGCGCGACGAGCGCCCGCTCGCTGCGGGGCAGGGCGAGCGCAGCGGCGACGATGGCGCGGTCGGGGAGCACGCGGCCGGGGGAGCGGTCGCGCGTGCGAGCCAGCTCGTCACGCGCGTGCCACAGCTCACGGACGACGGCGATGCCCTGGCCGCCGCGGACGGCGTGCATGCCCGAGGTGCGCCGCCACGGGTCCACGCGCGGGGACGGATCCGGTGCCACGCGCACGGCCTCGAACTCCTGGCGGGCCCACTCGAGCTTGCCGGCCTCCTCGAGCGCCGCGGCCAGCCGGTCGCGCAGCTCGACGAGAAACTCCACGTCCAGGGCGGCGTAGCGCAGCCAGTCCTCCGGCAGCGGGCGGGTGGACCAGTCGGCCGCGGAGTGCTCCTTGGCCAGGGAGTAGCCGAGCTCCTCGGCGATGATCGCGCCGAGGCCCACCTTGCTGCGCCCGAGCAGCCGCGCGGCGAGCTCGGTGTCGAAGAGGGAGGTGGGGTACATCCGGAGGTCGTGGAAACCGGGAAGGTCCTGGTTGGCGGCGTGCAGGACCCACTCGATGCCGTCGAGCGCCCCTCCGATGTCGCTGAGCTCACCGGTCGCGATGGGGTCGATGAGGAGCGTGCCGGCACCCTCGCGCCGGAGCTGGACGAGGTAGGTGCGCTGGCCGTAGCGGTAGCCCGAGGCACGCTCGGCGTCGGCGGCGACCGGGCCGCTGCCCGCGGCCAGGGCCTTGGCGGCGCGGGCGAGGCCCTCACGCGTGGTGATGACGGGCGGGGTGCCCTCGCGTGGCGCGGTGACGGGGACCAGCTGGGGCGTCTGGACGTCGACGGGCTCGGTCATGGGGGTCACGCTAAGCCCGGCGCGGCCCGTCGGCCCCACAGGCACGCGCTTGGACCCGGAACCGTGACGAACGCCGCTCGCCTCAGCGGCATGGCGTCAGTGCGGTGACGCCGTCGGGCAGCGGCTCGAGGCCGCTGGCGGAGGAGGCGAGCTGGGTCCAGGCCATGAGGTGGGGGCCGAGGTCGGTCGTGTTGGGTGACCACGACGCGCGCACCTCGATCTCGACGTCCTGGTCGCGCAGGACGAGCCCGCCGAAGCTCTCCGACAGCACGCGGGTGACCGTGCCGGACAGCGAGTGGTAACCGGCGCCGGCGGAGGCGAGGGCGTCGGTGAGCCAGGCCCAGCCGACCTCACCGAGGAGCGGGTCGGCACCGAGCTCGTCCTCCAGCCGCGCGCGGGTCATGGCGATGACCCGGAAGGTCCCGTTCCAGGCGCTCTGCCCCTCGGGATCGTGGAGCACGACGAAGCGGCCGCTGCCGAGGAGCGACTCGGGCTCCGCCGTCGGGTTGACCTCGGCGGTGAGCGCCAGGGCGAAGGGGGCGATCCGCGTGGGGGCGGGCACCTCCTCCAGGCGCACCTCGGGCCGCTGGCGGAGCCCGCGCAGGCTGAGGAGCGCCTCCTCGAATGCGGGCGGAACCTGCGCACCGTCGCTGTTCACGCCCCCAGGCTAGGGCGGCTCACCCCGAACACGGCCGTGGCGCGCCGGTAGACTCACCGGGCCCCCGCCGCCCAACCCCGGAGGAGCGCCCGTGGCCGGCTTCCGTCCCGTCCTGCTCGGCACCGACCTTGGCGTGTACTCGATCGCCCGCTCGTTCCACGAGGCGTACGGCGTCCGCTCGATCGTCGTGTCCAACCAGACCCGCGGGCCGGTCGACCACTCGCGCATCCTCGACAACGTCCTCGTCGGGGCGGGTGCGAGCGAGGAGCAGACCGTCGCGGCCCTCGTCGACGTCGCCCGGCAGCACGCCGGCACCCCGCTCCTGCTGCTCGTCAACGCCGAGCACGAGGTCGAGATGCTCGTGCGCCACCGCGCGGCCCTCGAGGAGCACTACGTCATCCCCTACGCGTCCAACGAGGTGCTCACCGCCGCGGGGGACAAGGAGGTGCTGGCAGCGGCCTGCGAGCGGCTCGGCGTCGCGACACCGGCCACCCGCGCCGTCGACCTCGCCGCCGCCGACGACGGCGGGTGGGCACCGCCGCGGCTCGACCTCACCTTCCCCGTCGTGCTCAAGCCGGCCGTCAGCGCCGAGCACCTCCTCCTGACCTACGAGGGCAAGCGCAAGGTCTACAGCGCCGCCACCCAGGCGGAGGCCGACGCAGTCCTGCGGCGCCTCGCCGCGGCCGGGCTGCGCGACGTCGTCCTCGTCCAGGAGCTCATCCCCGGCGACGACACCCAGGGCCGCACCGTCACCTGCTACGTCGCCCGCTCCGGTGAGGTGACGCTCATGGCGTCGGGGCAGCTGCTCCTCCAGCTGCACGCGCCGACGATGATCGGGAACTCGGCGACCATCCTCACCGAGGCGCAGCCGGACATCGAGGCGCAGGCCGCGGCTATCCTCGGTGAGCTCGGGTTCACCGGCTTCGCGAACTTCGACGTCAAGGTCGACCCGCGTGACGGCCGCGCGCACTTCCTGGACCTCAACCCTCGTATCGGGCGGCCGAATTACTACCTGAACGTCGCTGGACGCAACCCGGCCCGCGCCGTCGTCGCCGACTTCGCGGCCGAGCTCGGTGCGGCTCCCATGTCCGGGCCGCTGTACCGGCCCGAGCAGGAGGTGGGGGTCTACTCCTACCTGCCGTGGCGGCTCGTGCGCCGCTACCTCACCGAGCCCGAGCTGCGCCGGCGCGTGGGGCGCATCCACCGCACGCGGCGCTTCACCCACCCGCTCGCCTATCCGCTCGACCGGGACCCGCGCCGCGCCTTCTACCGCGCCGCCTCCACGGTCAACCTCGTGCGGGACTTCACGGAGCACTACCCGGAACCCACGCCCACCGGGCTCTGAGCCCGCCCGCCCGCGTCCCTCCCTCCTTCGCCGACAGCTGAGTTGTTACTCGTCGGGGAGGAACAACTCAGCTCTCGGCGGGGAGGGGGCGGTAGGTCGTCACCGTCACGGACACGGTGACGTCGACGGCGTCGGGCAGGGCCGCGACGGCGGCGGCGAGCGCGTCGCGGTCGACGTGGTGGGCGCTGGGGCCCATGAGGGCCTCGAGGGTGACGTCCTCGCGGGACATCGCCGCGCGGTACCGCACCGCACGCTCCTCGACGACGGCGAAGTCCGCGAGCTGCCGGGCGAGCCGGTCCGCCTTGTCCGGCGCGACGCCGATCATCTCGAGCGGCCCGATGATCTCGGCCAGGTGGTCCTGCGCCGGGGCGACGACGACGAGCCGCCCCTCCGGCGCGAGCACCCGAGCGATTTCCGAGGCGTTGCGGGGCCCGAAGACGCTGAGCACCGCGGCGGCCGAGCCGGTGGCGAGCGGCAGGCGCTGCCAGACGTCGGCGCGCACAGTCGCGAGGCGCGGGTGGGCGCGGGCGGCGCGGCGGGCGGCGTAGGGGGAGAGCTCGACGTCGACCCCGACGGCGCGAGGGAGCGCGTCGAGCACCGCAGCGAGGTAGTAGCCGGTGCCCCCCGCAAGGTCGACGACGAGGGGTGCGGCGCCGTCGTCGTCAGCTGCCGGGACGGTGCCGACCGCCCGGGCGAGGGAGTCGGCGATCGGCGCGTAGTGCCCGCGGCCGAGGAAGGCCTCGCGGGCGGCGACCATGTCGGCGGTGTCGCCCTGGCCGGCGCGGCTCCCGCCCGGCAGGAGGGTGAGGTAGCCCTGCCGGGCGAGGTCGAAGCCGTGGCCCTCGGCGCAGCGCGCGGTCCGGTCCGTCCGCGTGAGCGGGCCCGCGCACACCGGGCAGCGCAGGTGCGGCAGGACGAGGTCGATGCGCGGGTTCTCCATGACGGCCGCCAGCCTATGGGGTCACCTAGAGTTGTCCGGTGCTCATCGTCCTGCCGCCCTCGGAGTCCAAGTCCACCCGCAGCAGGGGCAAGGCGGCCGACCCGGCCGAGCTGAGCTTCCGCGAGCTCGTCGGACCGCGCCGCACGGTCGCGGCCGAGCTCGCCGCCGTCAGCGCCCGCCCGGACGCCCTCGAGGCGCTCGGTGTTGGTGCGAGCCTGGCCGAGGAGGTGGCCGGCAACCTCCGCCTCGACACCGCCCCCGCGCTGCCGGTGCGCGAGCTGTACACCGGCGTCCTCTACGACGCCCTCGACCTCGCCGGCATGGACACCGCCGCGCGCCGCCGGGCCGGCCGGTGGCTCCTCGTCGTCTCCGCGCTCCACGGCGCCCTGCGGATGGGTGACCGCGTCGCGCCCTACCGCCTCGCGATGAACGTCACCCTGCCCGGCACCGGCGCGCTCGCCCGGTTCTGGCGCGAGCACCTCGACACGACGCTGACGACGGCGGCCGGGGACGGCGTCGTCGTCGACTGCCGCTCCTCCACCTACGCGGCCGCCGGGTCACCGCGCGGCGCCGCGGCCGAGAAGTGGGTCCAGGTCCGCGTGCCGGGCGCAAGCCACATGGCCAAGCACACGCGCGGGCTCGTCGCCGGCCACCTGTGCCGCACCGGCGCCACCCCGCGCACCCCCGAGCAGCTGGCCGAGGCGCTGGCGGGGGACTTCACCGTCGTCGGCCTGAGTACGCCCGCGCGCCCGGGCAAGGCCTGGGTGCTGGACGTCACCGCGGAATAGAAGCGGGCTGGCCGGGTTGGACCCCGGTAGACCACCCCTCGACGAAAGGTGCCCGATGCCTCTCCCGCTCTCCATCCTCGACCTCGCCACCGTGGGCCGCAGCCAGACCGTCGCCGAGTCCCTCGCCGGGACGGTCGCGCTGGCGCAGAAGGCCGAGGAGACGGGCTACACGCGGGTCTGGTACGCCGAGCACCACAACATGGCGGCCATCGCGTCCTCGGCCACGTCCGTGCTCATCGCGCACGTCGCCGCGCACACGAGGACGATCCGGCTCGGCTCGGGCGGCGTCATGCTCCCCAACCACTCGCCGCTGACGATCGCCGAGCAGTACGGCACCCTCGAGACGCTCCACCCGGGCCGCATCGACCTGGGCCTGGGCCGCGCGCCGGGCACCGACCAGAACACCATGCGCGCCCTGCGCCGGGACAACAGCTCGGCGGACACCTTCCCGGAGGACGTCCTCGAGCTCCAGGGCTACCTGCGCGGGCAGTCGCGCATCCCGGGCGTGGACGCCTACCCCGGCAAGGGCACCGACGTCCCGCTCTACATCCTCGGCTCCTCGCTCTTCGGCGCCGGGCTCGCCGCCACGCTCGGCCTGCCCTACGCCTTCGCCTCCCACTTCGCGCCCGCCGCGCTGCACGAGGCCATCGCGCTGTACCGGCGGGAGTTCGAGCCGTCCGCGCAGCTCGACAAGCCGCACGTCATCGCCGCCTACAACGTCGTCGCTGCGGACCAGCAGGCCGACGCCGAGCGCCAGCAGCAGGAGGTCATGCGCGGCCGCGTCGCCCTCCTCCTGCGCCCGGGCACCCAGTACACCGACGAGCAGGCCGACGCGCTCCTCGCCTCGCCGCAGGGCCGCCACCTCACGCAGATGATGACCTACAGCGCCGTCGGCACGCCCGACGTCGTGCGGGACAAGGTGACCGAGTTCGGCGAGCAGACCGGCGCCGACGAGATCATCGTCGCCCACCAGGGCCCCACCGTGGAGGAGCGGCTGCGCTCGACCGAGCTGCTCGCGGAGGCCTACCTCACCTGAAGCAGACGGCCCGCCTGCCGTGCGTCGTCCCCGACCACACCTAGGGTGGGGGGCGACGTGAAAGGGGATGAGGTGGAGCACAGCATCAGGCTCGTGCCGCTGGACGACGGCGAGTTCGCCGCGATGACGGCGGACGTCGACCTCCCGGTGGAGCAGTCCCTCGCCTGGGACGCCTACGACCGCGCCGTCCCCGGACGGCGGCCGTGGAAGCGCTTCGCCTTCCTCGTCGACGAGGAGCCGGCCGCCGTCGTCGCCCTCTCGGAGTACCTCGGCCGCGGCTTCCACTACCTGTGGGCCAAGCACGGGCCGGTCTGGCTCACCGAGCCGACGCCGGAGCTCGAGCGCGCCCTGCGCGAGCGGCTCGTCACCGGTGTGCGCGCCGTCGACCCGCGGCTCGTCTTCGTGCGCCTCCACGCCGCCCACCCCGCCGAGGACCTCCACCCGCTGCTCCAGTCGGTCACCTACGACCGCACCGTCGTCGTCGAGCTCGACGGGCGCAGCGACGACGAGCTGCTCGCCGGCATGAAGAAGCGCGGCCGCCGCGACCTGCGCAAGGGCATGCGCGAGCAGCCCGTCGAGTGCACCGAGGAGACCGGCGCCGCGGACTTCACACCGTTCTACGAGGTGCTCCGCGAGACCGCCGAGCGCGACGGCTTCGGCGTCCACCCGATGAGCGTCTACACGACAATGCTCGACGCCCTCGGCCCGCAGCACGCGCGCCTGTTCGTCGGCCGGCACGACGGCGAGGTCCAGGCCTGGGTCATCGTCACCGTCCACGACGGCCTCGCCACCGCCTACTACGCCGCGAGCACCGCCGCCGGCCGCGTCCACGACGCCCCCACCCAGCTGTACTGGCACATCATCCGCACCCTGCGCGACGAGGGGGCCCGCCGCTTCGACTTCATGGGCATCGGCTCGGAGCTCGCCCCCTCGCTCGAGGCGCTGACGACGATGAAGACGAAGTTCAACCCCGAGCCCACGGAGGTCGCCCCGGCCTGGGACGTCCCCGTCCGCCCCTGGACCTACACCGCGCTGACCACGGCCCTGGCCGCCAAGCGGGGTGCCGTCGCGACCGCCCGTCGCGCGGTGCCCGCCGCACGCCGAGTCATCAGCCGCGAGGAGGAGACTGCGTGACCCTGCGCCCCGTCGACGACACCACCTACACCGCCCTGGCCGCGGGCACCCCGCTGCCCGTCGAGCAGGCGCCCGTCTGGGCCGACTTCGACGCCGTCGTCCCCGGCCGCTCCCACTGGGGCCGGCTCGCCTACGACGACGACGGCGCCACGGCCGCCGTCGTCACCCTGGTCGAGGTCCGTGGCCCGGGAGGCTTCCGGTACCTGTGGGCGAAGAACGGGCCGGTGTGGCTCGTGGAGCCGACCCCGGAGCGGGAGGCGGCGCTGCGCCGGGAGCTGGGGGAGCAGCTGCGTCGCCTCGACCCGCGCCTCGTGTTCGTCCGCCTTCACGCGCGCCACGAGGCACCGGACCTGCGCCCGGTCATGCAGGGCATCACCTACGACCGCACGGTCGTCGTCGACCTCGACCGCAGCGAGGACGAGGTCTTCGCCGCGATGAAGCAGCAGGGCCGCCGCGCCATCCGCAAGGCCCTCAAGGACGAGTCGCTCACGGTGGGCGAGGAGACCGGCCTGGACGAGGCCGCCTTCGCCGAGCTCTACGACGTCTTCGTCGAGACGGGGGAGCGCGAGGGCTTCGGCCCGCACCCCGCCCGGCGCTACCTCGACATGCTCTCCACCCTCGGCCCCGAGCACGCCCGCGTGTTCGTCACCCGCCGCGACGGCCGGGCCCTGGCCTGGGCGCTGGTCCTCGTCAACGACGGCGCCGCGCTCTACTCGGTGGGCGCGTCGAACTCCGAGGCGCGCGGGGCCTACGCCGCGGACTTGCTCCACTGGGAGGTCATCCGCACGCTGCTCGCCGAGGGCGTGCGCTCCTACGACCTTGCCGGCGCCGGCTCCGAGCGCTTCCCGGGCCTGTCCGGGCTCACGCAGTTCAAGACGAAGTTCGAGAAGGAGATCAGCGAGGTCTCCCCGGCCTGGGACATGCCGCTCCACCCGCGCGCCTACACGGCCCTGATCAAGGCCCTGGAGACCAAGCGCCAAGCGACAGCAACGCTCAGCAGCCTCAAGCACCGCCTCCGCCCCTAACGGACCCCGACCCCCACCCCCCTCGCACATATGCGGGAAAAGTACGGTCGTTCGGGGGACTCGGCTGCAGTATTCCCGCATATGCGGTGGGGAGGGGAGGGGTCAGCCGACGATGCTGGACCCTGTGTAGAGGTGCAGCACCGGGACGCCTAGTGCCTCGCGGGCGCGGCTCGCCCAGTCGCGGCGGAGGGTGTCGTCGAGGAGCTTGGGGGTGGTCACGACGACGACCTCCACCGCCCGGTGGTTGGCCACCGCCTGGCTGAGGGCCGGCAGCGGGTCGTCGGCGACGACGACGCCGTCCGCCGTCATCCCCGCTACCTCGAGCAGCGCGAGGGAGAGACGCAGTGCCTCGGCAGCCTCGGTGCGCGCCCCGCGGTCGTCCGGGTCCCGGGTGGTGATGTCGTGCCACAGCCGCCGCAGGTCGAGCAGGCCGAGGTCGTTGACGACCTCCTGGAGGACGTTGTGCTCGGTGTCCGCCGGCACGAGCACCTCGAAGCGCACGTCCCGCCCGGCGTAGGTCTCGACGATCTGGGCGACGTCGGTGTCGAGCAGGGTGTCCTCGGTGAGCACGACGACGGTCTGCGTCACTGTTCCTCCAGGTGGTCTCGTTCGTCTGGTACGCACCTTCGGTTCAACTGGCGCCGTCCGGAGGTGCGTCTAGACGACCATATGTGCGTCCCAGGCGGAAGGGGGGCGGGGCAGGGGAGCCGGGCAGGGGTGTGGGGCAGGGGGGATGGCGCCTCAGACGCGGAGGACGACGACGTCGTGGCCCGGGAGGGTGAGCACGTCACCGTCTGCGGCGGCCTCGCCGGTCCACGACAGGATGACCTCCCGCACGTCGCCGCGTACGCGGACCTCGCGCGGCTCGGCCTCGAGGTTGGCGATGATGGCGATCGAGCCGCGGTACATGCCGATCCAGGAACCGTCGGCGCAGGTCGTGACGCCGGTGTCCACGCGAACGCCGCTGGCGATGTCCGGCTCCGCGTGCCGCAGCGCGATGAGGTCGCAGTAGAACGCGAGGAGCCGGGCGTGGCGCTCCTGGCCGGGCTCGGACCAGTCGAGGCGGCTCGCCTCGACGGTGGCGGGAGACTGGGGGTCGGGAACCTCGACGTCGCCGCCGTACACCTCCTCCCAGCCGTGGGAGGCGAACTCCTCGCGGCGGCCCTTGCGGATGGCCTCGGCGAGCTCGGGCTCGGCGTGGTCGGTGAAGTACTGGAACGGGGTGGTCGCGCCCCACTCCTCACCCATGAACAGCATGGGGGTGTAGGGCCCGAGGATCGTGATCGCGGCCGAGACCGCGAGCTGGCCGTCGCTGAGCGCGCGGCTGGGGCGGTCCCCGATGGCGCGGTTGCCCACCTGGTCGTGGTTCTGGCTGAAGACCACGAACCGGCGGGTGTCGACCTCGGCCGGGACGGGCGCACCCCAGACCGTGTCGCGGAACTCCGAGTACGTGCCGGCGTGGACGAAGGTCTCGGCCAGCGCGGTACGCAGGGTCTCGGTGGTGCCGAAGCTCACGTAGTAGCCGTGCTGCTCGCCGGTGAGGCGGGCGTGCAGCGCGTGGTGCACGTCGTCGTCCCACTGCGCGGTCATCCCCAGCCCGCCGTCGGCGGTGGGGGCGACCATGCGTGCGTCGTTGAGGTCGGACTCGGCGATGAGGGACAGCGGGCGGCCCACCTCGCGCTCGAGATCGGCGACGGCGTCGGACAGCTCCGCGAGGACGTGCTGCGGGGAGTCGTCGATGAGCGCGTGGACGGCGTCGAGCCGCAGCGCGTCGAGGCGGAAGTCGCGTAGCCAGCGCAGCGCGTTCTCGACGATGAACTGCCGTACCGGGCCGGAGTCGGGACCGTCGAGATTGACGGCAGATCCCCACGGCGTCTCGTGCCGGTCGGTGAAGTACGGCCCGAAGGGTCCGAGGTAGTTCCCGGAGGGGCCGAGGTGGTTGTAGACGACGTCCAGGCACACGGCCAGGCCGCGGGAGTGGGCGGCCTCGACGAAGCGCTGCAGCGCCTCCGGCCCGCCGTAGGGGTGGTGGACGGCGTACAGAGCGACGCCGTCGTAGCCCCAGCCGTGCTCCCCGGGGAAGGCGGCGACGGGCATGAGCTCGACCATGTCGACGCCGAGCGCGACGAGGTGGTCCAGCCGCGCGATCGCGGCGTCGAGGGTTCCCTCGGGGGTGAAGGTGCCGACGTGGAGCTCGTAGACGACTGCGCCCAGGCTCGAACGGCCCTTCCAGTGCTCGTCCTGCCACTCGTGCGCAGCCGGGTCGAACACCCGGGAGGGGCCGTGGACGCCGTGCGGCTGCCACGCGCTGCGCGGGTCGGGCAGGCCGGGGCCGCCGTCGAGGTGGAGGAGGTAGTCCGTGCCGGGGGCGAGCGGCTCCGGCGTCGCCCACCAGCCGTCCTCGCGGGCCTCGAGCGGGCGGCGCTCGGCGGCGTCGTCGTCCGGTCCGGTCGGGAGGCTGATCTCGACGGTGCGGGCGGCGGGCGCCCAGACGGTGAGCGGCTCAGTCATCGGCTCTCTCCAGCAGTGCGACGGGGTGAGGGTCGAGGAGGTCGGCGAGGCGGCACGAGCCACCGGGCACCTCGCGCCCGGTGAGGACGTCGCGCCACCGGCCCTCGGGCAGGACGACGGTGTGCTCACCGAAGCCGCCCAGGGCGCCGAGCCCGCGCGCGATCCGGGTGACGACCGTGACGGCCCGCGGGCCGGAGTCGTCCCCGCGCGCGAAGGCGATCGCGTGGCCGGTGGACGTCGGCAGCGGCAGGTACTGCGAGGACGCGCCGACGAAGGCCGCGGCCTCCCGCCGGCGCAGGCGCAGGGCCCGGGCGGTGAGCGCGAGCTTGACCTCGTCCAGCGTGCTGGGCGTGGCGCCGTCGTCGAGGCGCTCCAGCTGTCGCGCCAGCTCGGTGAAGTCGACCGGGCGGCGGTTGTCCGGGTCGACGAGTGACGTGCGGGTCACCTCGGTGCCCTGGTAGACGTCGGCGACGCCGAGCACGGTGAGCTGGAGCAGCTTGGTGCCGAGCACCGCGGCACGCACGGCGTCCGCCGTCGTCCGCTCCCACTCGGTGAGGGCCTCGACGACGGCCGGGTGCTCGAGCAGCGCGGCCGCGTAGTCGAGGAGGGCCTCCTCGCGGGCGGCGTCCGGGTCGGTCCACGTGGTCCAGGACTTCTGCTCGCGCACGGCCTTGACGAGGTAGGCGCGCAGGCGGTCGGCGGTCATCGGGTCGGAGTCGGTCCACGTCCCGACGAGGACCTGCCACAGGAGGTTCTCCGCGCGGCCGTCGAGGTCCGCGGGCCGGATGTCGGCCGTGGCCTCGCGCAGGCGGCGCACCAGCGTCAGCCACTCCTCGGAGTACTCCGACAGGACGCCGATGCGGGCGCGGACGTCCTCCCCGCGCTTGGTGTCGTGGGTGCTGCCCGCCGTCATCGTCGCCGGGTGCGCCATGATGGTCTGGGCGACCCAGGCGTGCAGCTCGTCGACGCTGATGCCGAAGCGGCGGGGCGAGCCGCCGACCTCGCACAGGCTCACGAGGTGGGTCCACCGGTAGTAGGCGGTGTCCTCCACGCCCTTGGCCATGACGGCGCCGCAGGTCTGCTGGAAGCGGACGATGAGCTCGGCGCGGCGGGCGTCCTGGGTGCGGCCGGCGCTGCCGACCTCGTGGCCCAGGACGAGGTCGACGACGACGTCCAGCGTCTCGTGGCGGTCCTCGTCCAGCCGGGTGCGGGCCTCGTCGGCGGCCTCGCGCACGACCCGCTCGCTCATCTGCGGTGCCGGCTCGCCGGGGACGACGTAGGCGCGGTAGCGGTCGAAGGCCACGAGGAGCTCGACGACGCAGTCCTCGAGCGAGCGGTAGGTGTGGTCGCGCAGGCGCACGTCCTCCTCGCAGAGCTCGCGCAGGATGGTGGCGAGGCGGTGCACCTCGGCGTACAGGGAGGTGCTGATGATCTGGCGCTTGGCGTCGGTGATCATCTCGGCCAGCTCGCCGCGGGAGTCGCCGGCGATCTCGGTCATCGCGGTGCCGAGCGCGCCGGAGCCGGCCGGGTCGGTGAGGACGGAGTTGATCCGCCAGGCGGCGTCGTACCCGGTCGTGCCGGCGACGGGCCAGTCGGGGGACAGCAGCTCGTCGTCCTCGAGGATCTTCTCGGCGACGACCCAGGCCCCGCCGGTGGCCGCGTGCAGCCGCTGGAAGTAGCCGCGCGGGTCGGCGAGGCCGTCCGGGTGGTCGATCCGCAGCGCGTCGATGTGCCCGGACTCGATGAGCTCGAGGAGGAGCGCGTGGCTCGCGTCGAAGACCTCGGGGTCCTCGACGCGCAGCGCGGCGAGGGTGTCGACGTCGAAGAAGCGTCGGTAGTTGAGTTCCTCGTCGGCCACCCGCCAGTACGACAGCCGGTAGAACTGGCGCTCGAGGAGCTCGGCGAGGGGCAGGTGCTCCGTGCTCGGCCGGATGGGGAAGGTGTGCTCGTAGTAGCGCAGCACGGGCTGCTCACCGAGCTCGGGCTCGCTCGGCACGACCATCTGCTCGACGCGCAGCTCGCCCGCCGCGAGCGCCCCGCCGACGCGCTGCCCGAGCACCGGCATGAGGATCCCGGGCCGCTCGGACTGGAGGTCGACGTCGAACCACGCCGCGTAGGGCGAGTCGGTGCCGTGCTTGAGCACCGACCACAGCGCCCGGTTGTGCCAGGCGGGCGTGGGGACGGCCATGTGGTTGGGGACGACGTCGACGACGACGCCCAGCCCGGCCGCGTGCGCCGTCGTGCACAGCCTCTCCAGCGCCTCCCGGCCGCCCATGACGGAGGAGATGCGCGAGTGGTCGACGACGTCGTAGCCGTGCGTCGAGCACGGTGCGGCCTCGAGGACGGGGGAGAGGTAGAGGTCGGTGATCCCGAGCTCGCCCAGGTACGGGATCAGCGCCTCGGCCTGGGCGAAGGTGAGGTTCGGGCCGAGCTGGAGGCGGTAGGTGCTGACCGGTAGCCGGCGACCCGGCGCGGGCAGGTGGGCGGAAGCGGCGGTCGCGGGTGTCGTGGCCGCGGTCATGCGTCGTCCTCCTTGGGGCACACGAGGATGAGGGTCTTGTGCGAGACGAGCTCGACGGTGTCTCCGGGGGCGTACTCCCCGTTCGCCGCGGCCTTCGGGTTGGTGTTGATGGCGGTGCGCCACACCGAACCGAAGGACTCGTCCGGGAGCGTGAAGGTGACCGGCTCGGCCGCCGCGTTGAGCAGGACGAGGAGGTTGTCGTCGGTCACCTGCTCACCGCGGGCGTCCGGTTCGGTGATGGCCATCCCGTTGTAGAAGATCATGATCGAGCGGGCGTGCGACTCGTGCCAGTCCTCCTCCTGCATCGGCTCGGCCGAGGGCTTGAGCCAGGCGATCTCGCCGATGTCGGACTGCCCGCCGTGGCCGGGGTCGCCGGCGAAGAACCGGCGCCGACGCAGGACCGGGTGCGCGGCGCGGAAGTGGATCATCCGCTGGGTGAAGTCGAGCAGGTGCTCCTGCTTCTCGGTGAGGTCCCAGTCCACCCAGGCCAGCTCGTTGTCCTGGCAGTAGACGTTGTTGTTGCCCTGCTGGGTGCGGCCGAGCTCGTCGCCGTGGGCGATCATCGGCACACCCTGGGAGAAGAGCAGGGTGGCGAGGAAGTTGCGGTGGCGACGCTCCCGCAGCGCGGTGATCTCCGGGTCGTCCGTCTCACCCTCCGCGCCGCTGTTCCACGACCGGTTGTGGTTCTCGCCGTCCTGGTTGCCCTCGCCGTTGGCCTCGTTGTGCTTCTCGTTGTAGGAGACGAGGTCACGCATGGTGAAGCCGTCGTGGGCGGTGACGAAGTTGATCGAGGCGACCGGCCGGCGGCCCGAGTGCTCGTACAGGTCCGCGGAACCGGTGATGCGACTGGCGAGCTCGGCCAGCGTCGCCGGCTCACCGCGCCAGTAGTCACGCACGGTGTCGCGGTAGTGCCCGTTCCACTCCGTCCACAGCGGGGGGAAGCCACCGACCTGGTAGCCGCCCTCGCCGAGGTCCCACGGCTCGGCGATGAGCTTGACCTGGGAGATGACCGGGTCCTGCTGGATGATGTCGAAGAAGGACGACAGCCGGTCGACGGCGTGCAGCTCGCGGGCCAGGGTCGAGGCGAGGTCGAAGCGGAAGCCGTCGACGTGCATGTCGGTGATCCAGTACCGCAGCGAGTCCATGATCATCTGCAGCGTGTGCGGGGAGCGCATGAGCAGGGAGTTGCCCGTGCCGGTGGTGTCGAAGTAGTGCGCCTCGTCGCCCTCGACGAGCCGGTAGTACGAGGCGTTGTCGATGCCCTTGAAGGACAGCGTGGGCCCCAGGTGGTTCCCCTCGGCGGTGTGGTTGTAGACGACGTCGAGGATGACCTCGATGTTCGCCTCGTGCAGCGCCTTGACCATCGTCTTGAACTCCTGCACCTGCTGGCCGGCGCCGCCCAGCGAGCTGTAGGCGTTGTGGGGGGCGAAGAAGCCGATGGTGTTGTAGCCCCAGTAGTTGCTCAGCCCCTTCTCCTGGAGGTGCGGGTCGTTGACGAACTGGTGCACCGGCATGAGCTCGAGCGCCGTCACGCCCAGGGCCGTGAGGTGCTCGATGATCGCCGGGTGGGCCAGCGCGGCGTAGGTGCCGCGGATGTCCTCGGGGACGTCGGGGTGCAGCTGGGTCAGGCCCTTGACGTGGGCCTCGTAGATGACCGAGTCGTGGTACTCGTGGCCCGGCGGGCGGTCGAACTCCCAGTCGAAGAACGGGTTGATGACGACCGAGTACATCGTGTGCGGGGCCGAGTCGTCGGTGTTCCGCTTCATCGGGTCACCGAACTGGTAGGAGTACAGGGACGGGTCGCTGGTGATCTGACCGTCGATCGCCTTGGCGTACGGGTCCAGCAGCAGCTTGGAGGGGTCGCACCTGTGGCCCTGCTCCGGGTCGTAGGGCCCGTGGACGCGGTAGCCGTAACGCTGCCCGGGCTGTGCCGCCCGGAGGAAGCAGTGCCACACGTGACCGTCGACCTCGGTGAGCTCGATGCGCTCCTCCGTGCCGTCGTCGTCGATGAGGCACAGTTCCACCCGCTCGGCGACGGAGGAGTAGAGGGCGAAGTTCGTGCCGGTGCCGTCGAACGTGGCACCGAGGGGATAGGGACGTCCAGGCCAAGGCTGCATGACCGCTAGGTTCTCATCGCTGCAGCGATTCGGCCCGCCGTGTTCGGGCGTGGTCCGAGGGAGGACGCGATGCTCGATCTGTCGCCCGGTCGGCAGGTGGGTCTGGTGGTTGTGAGGTGCGTCGGTCCGGGCAGCGTCGATGCAGCGCGGATCCTGCGCCTGCCCGTGGAGACCCTCGTCGGCTGCCTCGTCCAGGAGCTCGACGACGGGGTCCCCGGAGGTGGCCACGTCGTCGCCGGCCACGTCGTCCAGGTGGTCAACCTCACACGGCTGCTTCGTGGCCGGGACGGCACTGCGACGTCCATCGTGACCGAGGTGCCGGTCCGCAACCCGCTCACCGGGCGGCGGCCTCGGCTCCCGACCCCGTCGAGCCGTACGACGAGCACGGCGTGGAGAGACGCGGGGACCGCTCCGTCCTCGACCTCGCGTCCTGAGGCCCTGTGTCTGGCGCGCTGGCACCTCACGAGGTGAGCAGCGAGGGCGACCGTCCTGTGGATCTGTCCCGGATGTCGGTAGCCGATGGTTCTATGCGGGCATGCGCAGATCGGAGCATGGGCCGGACGCCGCGCTCGAGCGTCTCTGGCCGACGTTGCAGACTCTGTCCGAGGGGCTCTGTCGCGGACTCACCATCGCTGTGGAGGTCCACAGGGAACATCGCTGGCGCCCCGCAGCGGATCTGCACCTGTTCCATCACATCGCCCGGCGTGAAGCGATGGCGCACCTGCGGGACCTGGATCCGCGACTGGATGAGGAGGACAACCTGGGGCTGCCCATGAGTGGGCTCCTCCTCCATCCCACCCCCGTCGATGTCCTCCGCGTGTGGCACAGCGATGACGGTCACGTGCGCGCTCCGGCGACGCGCAGCGGCCAGCGTTTCGTGTCCCAGCAGTCAGCGGCGTACGACCTCTTCACAGACACGTCCTTCAGTTCTCAGGCGATGCCCGACGTTTGTAAGACCTACGTCCAGTGGGCGGCCAGAGGATCCGATCTCACGCGATTCGACCTCGTTCGACCCCGGGGTACGAGCGGCGGGTTCGTCGAGCCCGACTGGACCATCCCACTTCTCGAGGCGATGAGATCGCCGTCTCCTGGCGCTGGCTATCCGAAGACCGACGCCGGTCGTGACGAGTGAGCGGCGCAAGAACGAGCAGGGCCCCTGACCACTGGTCAGGGGCCCTGCTGCGCTGGTGGGCGATACTGGGTTCGAACCAGTGACCTCCTCGGTGTGAACGAGGCGCTCTACCACTGAGCCAATCGCCCGCGCTGGACGATGTTAGCCCACCGTCGGCCGTGCCCCCAAACCGCTCACGGGTCGAGGTCCTCCGCGGCTCGGGCCGCGTAGAGCTCCTGGACTCGCAGCGTCACCGGCCCCGGCGTGATGTCGCGGCCGTCGATGCTGTCGACGGGGACGATGCCGCGCGTGGCGGACGTCACGGCCGCGTACTCGGCCGCCAGGAACTCGGCCATCGGCACGACCGCCTCGCGCACGGGCAGGCCGGCCTCGGTCGCCCACTCGAGGACGAGCTCCCGGGTGACGCCCGCGAGGCAGCCGGAGGCGACGGGAGGGGTGAGCAGCTCTCCGCCGGTCTCGAGGAAGACGTTGGACGCCGACCCTTCGCACAGCTCGTCCCTGGTGTTGGCGAGCACCGCCTCGGTCCCGCCCTGGCGGCGGGCGTGCTCGAGGGCGAGGACGTTCTCCCCGTAGGAGGTGGACTTCACGCCCACGAGCGGGGAGCGTTCGTTGCGCACCCACGGCACGACGACGACGGCGGTACGCGGGCGCGGTCCGTCGGCTCCCGGGTGGGGCACCCGCTCGGCGGAGGCGGTGAGAAGGAGGGTGGGCGTCGCGTCGGCTCGGGATGTCCCGGCAGGCAGGGGACCGGCGGTCCACGTCATCCGCAGGCGCCCGCTCCCGCCCTCGAGCCGGGCGGCGAGGTCGAGGGCGGCGGAGGTGACGACGTCGACGGGCGGGAGTGGCAGTCCCGCGGTGGTGGCCGAGCGGACGAGCCGGGCCACGTGCCGGCGCAGCGCGAAGGGCCGTCCGGAGACGACGACGCAGGTGTCGAAGACGCCGTCGCCCACCGTGAGGCCCCGGTCCAGGGCCGTGACGACGGGCTCCTCGGCGGGCCGGACCTCACCGTCGAACCACACGAGAGTGCTCATGGGTGAAGCGTGCCACCACGGGCGGCTCTGTGACCTCCCCTGTTCACCTCGTCCAGAGAGGAGGGAAGCGGGGAGGCCGGAGGAAAAGCGGGGAGCTGAGCGGAGCGAAGGCAGGGCCGGACGGGGGCGCGGGGCGAAAGCCAGCTGTCGGCGACGAGGAGGGGCGGGGAGGTCAGCGGGCGGGGGTGGAGGCGAGGGCGACGAGGCGGGACGCCTTGAGCTCGGTCTCGTGCCACTCGGCCTGCGGGTCGCTGCCCCACGTGATGCCGGCGCCGGTGCCGAAGTGGAGCGCGCCCGCGCCGCGCCCGGTGGGCGGGGTCCACCAGAAGGTGCGGATCCCGACGGCGAGCTCGGCCCGGCCGTTGTCCGCGTCGATCCAGCCGACCGCCCCGCAGTACGGGCCGCGTGGCCCCGGCTCCAGCTCGGTGATGAGCCGCAGGGCGCTCGACTTCGGGGCGCCGCTCACCGAGGCGGGTGGCAGCGTGGCGCCGAGCAGCGTTGCCCAGCCGGCGGCGTCCAGCGGGTCGCGCAGTGTGCCCCCGACCCGGGAGACGAGGTGGACGAGCCCCGGGTGCTGCTCGACGGCGCACAGGTCGAGCACCTCGACCGTGCCCGGGAGGCACACGCGCTGGAGGTCGTTGCGGACGAGGTCGGTGATCATGACGTTCTCCGCGCGGTCCTTGGCGCCGAGGTCCTGCGCCCGCGTGGCCGTGCCCTTGATGGGCCCGGACACCACCCGCCCGTCCCCGGCGGAGAGGAAGAGCTCGGGAGAGGCGCTGACCACCCAGACCGGCCGCTCGGCCGCCCCGAGCGGGACGTGGACCGTCCCCGCGTGGGGAGCGGGGTTGCCGGCCGCGAGGATGGCGGCGAGCGCGGCGGCGTCCGGCTCCGCCGTCGCCGAGCCGAGCGGAGCGGACAGCACCCGGCAGATGTTCGCCTGGTAGACGTCCCCCTCGCGGACCGACTCCCGGATCCTGCGCACGGCCGCGACGTAGCCCTCCTCGTCCAGGGAGCTGCGCCAGGAGGCGGGGGAGGGGCCGGACCAGGTCCCGCCGCCGTCCGGTCCAGATCGGCCCGTGGTCCTTGTCACATCGTGGACGGCAGGGGACGTTTCGGCGAAGCGCCAGCCGGTCACCCGCCCCTCGAAGTCGGCCACCACCGCCCACCACCCCGAGCTCAGCACCTCGGGATGTCGGCGCAGGTCAGCGCACTGGATGAGGCCGCGAGCGCGCACTCCGGGGAAGTCCGCGCGGGCCTCGTGGAGGCGTCCGGAGGGGGCTGCTGAGGTCACTCGCGCCACGCTAGTGGGCGAGTTGGACGAGCGGCCCTCCCCTCGGCTAATGTTGGCAACGCCGCCGGGGAAGCCCGGCAGCAACGCGGATGTGGCTCAGTTGGTAGAGCATCACCTTGCCAAGGTGAGGGTCGCGGGTTCGAGTCCCGTCATCCGCTCGAGGTACCACCCCCCGGTGGGGCAGTACAAGCCTCAGGGTGGCGTGGCCGAGAGGCGAGGCAGCGGCCTGCAAAGCCGTACACACGGGTTCGAATCCCGTCGCCACCTCGGTTGAAGCAAGACAAGGGCGATTGGCGCAGCGGTAGCGCGCTTCCCTGACACGGAAGAGGTCACTGGTTCGATCCCAGTATCGCCCACGAGAACGAAGCCCCCCGGCCGTCAGGCCGGGGGGCTTCGTCGTTCCCCTGTGCCGGTCCATGGGGTCCTCCTCGGCAGGCGGAGGACCGCTGTGGGCCGGCCATGCTCCACCTCGGCACCGTTCGCGCCGACACCGATCTCGTCCGCCTCGTGGGCCCGGGCGGCTGGAGCCGGGCCCCGGCTCGGGGCGTGCGCGCGCTCGCGCCCCGCGCCCTTGAGAGGCGCCGTCAAGGACGCGCGACGCACGTGACGTGCTGGCAGGCTCGTCTGCATGGACACCCTGACGGCCGGCGGACGGTCCTACGTGGTCGCGCGCGCGACGGAGGAGGACGTCCCGGCGATCGTGGCGCTGCTCACCGACGACGACATCGGGGCGTGCCGCGAGACGGACACCCTCGATCCCTACCTCAAGGCGTTCCAGGAGATCGACGCGGACCCGCGGCAGTTCCTCGTCGTGGTGCGGGACGCCGCGGACCGGGTGGTCGGGACCATGCAGCTCACCCTGCTGCCAGGTCTCGCCCGCGCTGGCGCGACGCGGTTGCAGGTCGAGGCGGTCCGCCTCGCCGCGGCCGTCCGAGGATCTGGCGTGGGCACGGCGCTGTTCGCCTGGGCGCACGAGTACGGGCGCCGTCGGGGCGCGACGGTGGCGCAGCTGACCACCGACAAACGCCGGGCCGACGCTCAGCGCTTCTACCGGCGCATCGGCTACCAGGCGAGCCACGAGGGCCTGAAGCTCGCGCTGTGAGCGCACACGCGCGGTGACCCGCGCTACTCCGGCAACGGAACGGTGACGATTCGGCACGCGGGCGGGACGGGGCCGGGGCGGTGCGGACAACCTGAGTACGATCGGTCAGTCATGTCCGAACCACAGCGGGAGCTCACTGTGTCATCCGTCTCCGAGCAGGTCATCCACGTCGACGGCGCCGAGCGCACGGTCACCGAGGGGACCACCGGGACGGACCTGTTCGGTGAGGACCGCGCCGTCGTCGCCCTCCGGGTGGACGGTGAGCTCAAGGACCTCGCCACCGACGTGTCGCGCCTCCCGGCCGGCGCCGTCGTCGAGAAGGTCGACATCGCCAGCGACGACGGCCTGTCCATCCTGCGCCACTCCGCCGCCCACGTGCTGGCCCAGGCCGTGCAGCAGGTGCGCTCGGACGCGCGCCTCGGCATCGGCCCGCCCATCAAGGACGGCTTCTACTACGACTTCGACGTCGAGACCCCGTTCACGCCCGAGGACCTCAAGGACCTCGAGAAGCAGATGAACCGGATCATCCGCGAGGGTCAGACCTTCGTGCGCCGCGTCGTCACCGACGACGAGGCCCGCGCCGAGCTCGCCGACGAGCCCTACAAGCTCGAGCTCATCGGCCTCAAGGGGTCCAGCGCGGAGGACGCCGCCGAGGGTGCCTCGGTGGAGGTCGGCGCCGGCGAGCTGACGATCTACGACAACGTCCGCCGCGGGGGAGAGGTGGCCTGGAAGGACCTGTGCCGCGGCCCCCACCTGCCCAGCACCAAGCTCATCGGCAACGGCTTCGCGCTCATGCGCTCGGCCGCCGCCTACTGGCGGGGCAGCGAGAAGAACCCCCAGCTGCAGCGCGTCTACGGCACGGCGTGGCCCACGAAGGACGAGCTCAAGGCCTACCAGGAGCGTCTGGCGGAGGCCGAGCGTCGCGACCACCGCCGCCTCGGCTCGGAGATGGACCTCTTCTCCTTCCCCGACGAGATCGGCTCCGGCCTGCCCGTCTTCCACCCCAAGGGCGCGACGATCCGCATGGAGATGGAGGAGTACTCCCGCCGCCGTCACGTCCAGGCCGGCTACTCCTTCGTCAACACGCCCCACATCACCAAGGGCCACCTCTTCGAGACCTCCGGGCACCTCGACTGGTACCGCGAGGGCATGTACCCCCCGATGCACCTGGACGAGGAGCGCGACGCCGAGGGCAACATCAAGCGGCAGGGGCAGGACTACTACCTCAAGCCGATGAACTGCCCGATGCACAACCTCGTCTTCGGCTCCCGCGGCCGCTCCTACCGCGAGCTGCCGCTGCGGCTCTTCGAGTTCGGCACCGTCTACCGGTACGAGAAGTCCGGCGTCATCCACGGCCTCACCCGCGCCCGCGGCTTCACCCAGGACGACGCCCACATCTACTGCACCCGCGAGCAGATGAAGGACGAGCTGAACTCCCTGCTCACCTTCGTCCTGGACCTCCTCAAGGACTACGGGCTCGACGACTTCTACCTCGAGCTCTCCACCCGTGACCCGGAGAAGTCCGTCGGTGACGAGGCGACGTGGGAGGAGGCCACCCGCGTGCTCGAGGAGGTCGCCACCGCCTCCGGCCTCGACCTCGTCCCCGACCCGGGGGGCGCCGCGTTCTACGGGCCGAAGATCTCCGTCCAGGCCAGGGACGCCATCGGACGCACCTGGCAGATGTCGACCATCCAGCTCGACTTCAACCTCCCCGAGCTCTTCGACCTCGAGTACCAGGCCGCCGACGGCACCCGCCAGCGCCCGGTGATGATCCACCGCGCCCTCTTCGGCTCCATCGAACGCTTCTTCGGCGTGCTCCTCGAGCACTACGCCGGTGCCTTCCCCGCGTGGCTCGCGCCCGTCCAGGTCGTCGCCGTGCCGGTCGCCGACGTCTTCGACGACTACCTCGCCGACGTCGTCGCCCAGCTCCGTGCGCGCGGCGTCCGTGCCGAGCTCGACCAGAGCGACGACCGCTTCAACAAGAAGATCCGCAACGCGACGAAGGAGAAGGTCCCCTTCATCCTCATCGCGGGTGGCGAGGACGCCGACGCCGGAGCGGTCTCCTTCCGCTTCCGCGACGGCTCCCAGCGCAACGGGGTCCCCGTGGCCGAGGCGGTCGAGCTCATCACCTCGGCCATCGCCGAGCGTCGGCAGGTGCTGACGGCGTGATTGACGTGTCGCCGCCGAGCGGCGAGCCGGCGGAGGGGCTCGTCGGCGTCCCCGACGCGTTCCAGCGGCTGTGGACCCCGCACCGGATGGCCTACGTCGACGGCCACGACAAGCCCGACGACGCCACCACCGGTCAGTGCCCCTTCTGCCGGGCACCGCAGCGGGAGGACGCCGAGGCGCTCATCGTCCACCGCGGTGAGCACGCCTACGTCGTCCTCAACCTCTACCCCTACAACCCCGGCCACCTCCTCGTGTGCCCCTACCGTCACGTCGCCGACCTCACCGAGCTGACGACGGCGGAGCGGGACGAGGTGGGCGCACTCAGCGCTACCGCGATGACCGTGCTGCGGGCGGTGAGCGCGCCGCACGGCTTCAACCTCGGGATGAACCAGGGCGAGGCCGCCGGCGCCGGGATCGCCGCCCACCTCCACCAGCACGTCGTGCCCCGCTGGGGCGGGGACGCGAACTTCTTCCCGATCATCGCCGGCACCAAGGCCCTGCCCCAGGTGCTCGGCGAGACCCGCGAGCTGCTCGCCGCGGCGTGGCCGGGGGCGACGTGCTGAGCTCCAAGGGGCGCGTCGTCACCAACGCGATCTTCGGCCCCGTCGCCCGCGCGCTCGTCCGGGCCGGGGTCAGCCCGGACACCGTCACCGTCACCGGGACCGTCCTCACCGTCGCCGTCGCGCTGTGGCTGCTGCCGTCCGGGCACTTCGTCGCCGGGCCGCTCGCCATCACCGTCGTCGTCCTCATCGACAGCGTCGACGGGCTCATGGCCCGGATGCTCGGCCGCTCCACCCGCTGGGGCGCCTTCCTCGACTCCACCCTCGACCGTCTCGCCGACGCCGCGATCTTCTCCGGGATCCTCCTGTGGAGCATCGGGGCGGAGGAGACGTGGGTGCTCGGCACCGCGCTGGCCTGCCTCGTCCTCGGCAGCGTCGTGCCCTACGCCAAGGCGCGCGCCGAGGGTCTGGGCATGACGGCCTCAGGCGGCATCGCCGAGCGCGCCGACCGTCTCTTCGTCGCCCTCGCCGCAGTCCTCGCCGTGGGACTGGGCGCCCCCGTGGCGGTCCTCGTCGTCGCGCTCGGGCTCCTCGCCCTCGCGAGCCTCTACACGGTGGGCCAGCGCATGGCGGCCGTGCGCCGTCAGACGCGTGGTGACCTGGGGGAGACGGGATGAGTCCGGACCCGGCAGCGCTGCTGCTCACCGCCGCGCGCGTCGTGCCTCCGCTGCCCGGCTGGCTCTCCGCCGCGCTCTTCGCCGGTGCCGCCGAGCTGGCCGCCCTCACCGGCATCGCCGGGGTGGGACAGCTGCGGGCCAACATCGCCCGCGCCGTCCCCGGTGCGTCCCCCCGCCAGCTGCGGCGGCTCACCCGCCGCGGCATGCGCTCGTACATGCGGTACTACGAGGAGTCGCTGCGGCTGCCGACCGTGAGCGAGGCCCAGCTCGGCCAGCGCGTGCGCGCCGTCAACGACGGGTGGATCCGGGCGGAGCGTGCCGCCGGACGGCCCGTCGTCGTCGCCCTCGGGCACCTCGGCAACTGGGACCTCGCCGGCGCATGGGCCACCCGATTCCTCGCCCCCGTCGTCACGGTCGCCGAGCACCTGGAGCCGGAGGAGCTCTTCCAGAGCTTCCTCGACTTCCGGCGCGGGCTCGGCATGACGATCATCCCACTCGAGAAGGACGGCTCCACCTTCCGGGAGCTGCTGCGCGAGGCCCGCGCCGGCGTCCCCCTCGTGCCGCTGCTCGCCGACCGCGACCTCTCCCGCACGAACGTCGACGTCGCGCTGCTGGGAGAGCGGGCCCGCGTCGCACCGGGCCCTGCGACCCTCGCCGTCGCCACCGACAGTGCCCTCGCCTTCGTCGGGATCCACTACGAGCGCCTCCGCGGGCCACGCCGCCAGGCGGCCGGCAGCCGCTGGGGCATCGTCATCACCTTCGGTAACCCCATCAGCCCGCCGGCCGGCGCTCCCCGTGAGGAGACGATCACGGCCCTCACCCAGGCGTGGGTCGACGAGCTCGGTGCGGCCGTCCAGGCCCACCCGGAGGACTGGCACATGCTCCAGCCGCTCTTCGTGAGCGATCTCGATCCCGCGCGTCTCAAGCCTGCTGGGAGCGTGGCCTGATGCGCATCGGGATCGTCTGCGGCTACTCCTTCGACGTGCCGGGCGGCGTGCAGTTCCACGTCCGCGACCTCGCCGAGCACCTCATCGCCACCGGCCACGAGGTGAGCGTCCTCGCCCCGGCCGAGGACGCCACGCCCGTGCCCGACTACATCGTCCCCGCCGGACGGACCGTGGCCCTGCCGTACAACGGCTCGGTCGCGCGCCTCAACTTCGGGCCCGTCGCCGCGGCGCGCACGCGCCGCTGGCTCGAGGAGGGCAACTTCGACGTCCTCCACCTCCACGAGCCCATCACCCCCAGCCTGTCCATGCTCGCGCTGTGGATCGCCGACGGCCCGATCGTCGGCACCTTCCACACCGCCATGGACCGCTCCCGTGCCCTGCAGGTGGCCTCCCCGCTCGTCCGGCCGCTGCTGGAGAAGATCGGCGGCCGGATCGCCGTGTCGGAGGAGGCCCGGCGCACCGTCGTCGAGCACCTGGGCGGGGACGCCGTCGTCGTGCCCAACGGCGTGTTCGTCGACCGCTTCGCCGACGCCCCGCGCGCGCAGGCCTGGTGCGGCACCGACGAGCGCCCCACCGTCGCCTTCCTCGGCCGGCTCGACGAGGCCCGCAAGGGTCTGCCGGTGCTCGCCGAGGCGATCCCCCAGGTCCTCGCCCAGGTCCCCGGCGCACGCTTCCTCGTCGCCGGCCGCGGTGACGTCACCGAGTACCGCGCCTCGCTCGGCCACCTCGGTGATGCCGTCACCTTCCTCGGGCCGGTGAGCGACGCGGAGAAGGAGTCCCTGCTCGCGTCCGCCGACGTCTACGTCGCCCCGCACACCGGCGGGGAGAGCTTCGGGATCGTCCTCGTCGAGGCGATGAGCGCGGGCGCGCACGTCGTCGCCAGCGACATCCCCGCCTTCCGTGCCGTGCTCGACGGCGGCCGGTACGGCACCCTCTTCCCGACCGGTGACGCCGCGGCCCTCGCGGCCGCGCTCGTGCCCGCCCTGCGCGACCGAGACGCCTCCCGGGCCGTGCGGGACGCGGCGCGCGAGGGCGTTCGGCGCTTCGACTGGTCCGTCGTCACCAGGCAGGTCGTCGCCGTCTACGAGATGGTGACGGCGAGCGGCGGTCACGTGCGGGAAGACCCGCGCTCCCGCACCGTGGTGGGCCGCCTGCGCGCCGCGCTGGACGGTCGGACGGAGGGGGAGCAATGACCTGGGAGGGCTGGACGCTCGTCGTCGTGCTCCTCGTCCTCGTCCTCGGCTGGGTGCTGTGGCTGCTCGCCTCGCGCGTGGACCGCCTGCACCGCAAGGTGCTGCGCTCCCGCGCCACCCTCGAGCTCCAGCTCGCCCAGCGCGCGGCTGCCGCCCACGAGCTCGCGATGAGCGGGGCCCTGGACCCCGTCGAGGCCGTGCTCCTGGCCGACGTCGCCCAGCGTGCCAGTGCCGGCGCGCCCGGCCGCGTGGTCCCCGACGGCCTCGAGGGCGAGCCCGACGTCGAGGAGCCCGTCGGCGACGTCGACCGCTCCCTCGTCGAGTCCGAGCTGTCCCGCACCCTGCGCGCCCTGCTCGAGTCGCACGTCGACACCGAGCCGCTCGGGGACAACCCGCTCGCCGTCGACCCGCTCCACCGGCTCGACGCCGCCTGGTACCGGCTCGAGCTCGCCCGCCGGTTCCACAACGCCCACGTCGCCGAGGTGCGGCGCATGCGCGCCAACCCCGTCGTGCGGGTGCTCCACCTCGCCGGCCGGGCACCGATGCCGCACGCCTTCGACATGGACGACGCCCGGGCCGCGCGCTGAGCGAGGCCGTCCGCCCTCCGCGGGCGACGTCGCCGGCTGGCCCTACGCTGATCGCCATGGCCCTTCCCCCGCAGCCCTACCCGCCGTCCGGGCGCCCGGCGCAGCGCACCGCCTACCCGGCCGGCCAGCCGCAGACCGCGCCCTGGGGGACCGGCGGCCCGCCGGCGCCCTCCCAGGCGCCCTGGCAGCCGGCCCGGCCGCGGCGGGGCGGGACGGTCCTCGTCCTCGTGGGCACCGGGGTCGGGATCCTCGCGCTCATCGCGACCGTCGCGCAGATCGCCAGCCTCACGAGCGCCGGTGCGGCGCTCACCGGCGGCATCGTCGCGCTCGTCCCGCTCACGGCCGTCCTCCTCGGCATCCGCTGGATCGACCGGTGGGAGCCCGAGCCCCGGTACGCGCTGCTCTTCGCGTTCCTCTGGGGAGCCGGAGTCTCCACCCTGGTGTCGATCTGGCTCAACACGGCCTTCTCCACCGCCGTCTACTACAGCACCGGGAACGTCGAGACGGCCGAGGTCCTCGGCGCCGCGCTCGGCGCGCCGCTCATCGAGGAGACCGCCAAGGGGATGGGCGTGCTCATCCTCTTCCTCGCCCGCCGCCGGTACTTCGACGGGCCGGTCGACGGCATCGTCTACGCCGCGACGGTGGCAGCCGGATTCGCCTTCGTCGAGAACATCCTCTACTTCGGCCGCTCCATCGACATGCTCCCGCAGATCTTCGTCATGCGCGGGATCCTGTCCCCGTTCGCGCACGTGATGTTCACGGTGGCGATCGGCATTGCGCTCGGCCTCGCGGCCCGCAGCCGGTCCTCCGTCGCGTGGCTGGGGGCGCTGCCCCTCGGGTGGCTCGTGGCGGTGCTGCTCCACGCCCTGTGGAACGGCAGCACCTTCACCGGCTCCTTCTTCGGTCTCTACGTCCTGGTCCAGGTGCCGCTGTTCGTCGCGGCGATCCTCCTCGTCGTCTGGCTGCGCCGCCGGGAGCGGCGCATCATCACCGGGCGGCTCGTCGAGTACGCGCGCGCCGGCTGGCTGGCCCCGCACGAGGTCACCATGCTCGGCTCCTTCCCGGGCCGGCGGGCCGCCATGTCGTGGGCCGCGCGCGGTGGACCCTCCGCCAAGGCCGCGATGAGGACCTTCCAGCACTCGGCGACCGCACTCGCCCTGGGCCGCCAGCGCTTCGCCACCGGCCGCGCCGAGCCCAGCTACCACCACGACGAGCGGGTGCTCCTCGACCGGGTCACGACCTCGCGCAGCGCCTTCCTCCAGGCGCTCACCCAGGTCCGCTGACCAGGGGCTTCCCCTCCGGCCCGTGCCGCGCCACGATGGGCGTCTCGGCCCGAGGAGGAGCCATGTCACCCACTCGAGACGGCGCGATCGTCGACGACCTGCGCAGCCGCGTGCGCGGCACCGTCCACGCCCCGGGGGACACGGGGTTCACCGAGCTCTCCCGGCCGTGGAACCTCGCCGTCCAGCAGGACGTCCTCGCCGTCGTGTCGGTTGCTGACGCCGACGACGTCACGACCGTGGTCGGCGCCGCCGCCCGCACCGGGACGGCGGTCTCGCCGCAGCCGAGCGGCCACGGCGCGACCGGCTCGGCCACCGGGACCATTCTCCTGCGGACCGGGGCCCTCGACGCCGTCGACGTCGACCCGAGCGGCCGGACGGCGACGATCGGGGCGGGCGTGACCTCCGGGGCGCTGCAGCGCGCCACCGCCACGCACGCCCTCACCGCGCTGCCGGGCAGCACGCCCGCGGTCAGCGTCGCCGGGGTCGCGCTGGGTGGTGGGCTCAGCTGGTTCGGACGTGCCCACGGCTGGGTCGCGGACTCTGTCATCGGCTTCGAGGTCGTCGACGCCGCTGGTGCACACCGTGCCGTCGACGCGACGACGGACCCTGACCTGTTCTGGGCGCTGCGCGGCGGTGGTGGCGACTACGCCGTTGTCACGGCGCTGCGGCTGCGGCTGCACCCGGCGCCGTCCGTCGTCGGCGGCCGCATGTTGTGGGAGGGGCGCCACGCGGCTGCCGTCGTCGACGAGTACCGCTCGATCACGGCCGGTGCGCCCTGGGAGCTCACGCTGTGGCTCGAGCTCATGGGCTTCCCGTGGGCCGAGCCGATGGTTGCCCTCGACATGACGTACCTCGGCGAGGAGGCCGAGGCGCGCGAGATGATGGCCGCCGTCGAGCGCCTGCCGCGGCCGCTGTCGGACAGCAGGGCGCCGATGTCCGTGGCAGAGCTCGGCACCATCACCGCGGAGCCGACCGACCCGTCACCCGGCCTGGCGCGCGCCGAGCTCCTCGCCACTCTCGACGACGACGCGACTCGCGACGTGCTGGCCGCACCGGTCGCACCGCTCAACCTCCTCCAGGTCCGCCACCTGGGCGGGGCGCTGAGCGGACCGAGCGACTCGCCGCACGGCCCGCTGGCCGAGCAGCACCTCCTCTACCTCTTCGGCGTGCCGACGGACCCCGCGACCACCGCCCGGGTCCGCGCGCGCCAGCGCGAGGTCGCCGCCGCCCTGCCCGTCAGCGGCCGCAAGCCGGTGACGCTCCTCGGCCCCGGGGAACCGCTGAGTGACGCCCTCCCGCCGGCGTCGCTCGAGCGGCTGCGCCGCGTCAAGGACGAGCGGGACCCCCACCGGGTGCTCCGCGGCAACGCCAGTGTCCTCGACGTCTCCTGACCCGCGGACACCCCGCCGAGTGGTGCGTCCTCGCCCGTAGACTGGGGGCGCCCTTCCCCCTCCACCACCGAGGTGCAGACATGTCCCAGGAGACTTCCACGCCCAGCGGCCCCCAGGTCGGCACCGCCCGCGTCAAGCGCGGCATGGCCGAGATGCTCAAGGGCGGCGTCATCATGGACGTCGTCACCCCCGAGCAGGCACGCATCGCCGAGGACGCCGGCGCCGTGGCCGTCATGGCCCTCGAGCGCGTGCCCGCGGACATCCGCTCCCAGGGCGGGGTGTCGCGGATGAGCGACCCGGACATGATCGACGGGATCATCGCCGCCGTCTCGATCCCCGTCATGGCCAAGGCCCGTATCGGGCACTTCGTCGAGGCGCAGGTCCTCCAGAGCCTCGGCGTCGACTACGTCGACGAGTCCGAGGTCCTCAGCCCGGCCGACTACGAGCACCACATCGACAAGTGGCAGTTCACCCTGCCCTTCGTGTGCGGAGCGACGAACCTCGGCGAGGCGCTGCGCCGCATCTCCGAGGGCGCGGCCATGATCCGCTCCAAGGGCGAGGCCGGCACCGGTGACGTCTCCAACGCTACGACCCACATGCGGCGCATCCGCCAGGACATCCGCCGCCTGTCCTCGCTGCCCGAGGACGAGCTCTTCGTCGCCGCCAAGGAGCTGCAGGCGCCCTACGACCTCGTCGTCGAGGTGGCGCGCACCGGGCAGCTGCCCGTCGTGCTCTTCACCGCCGGTGGCATCGCCACCCCGGCCGACGCCGCGATGATGATGCAGCTTGGCGCCCAGGGCGTCTTCGTCGGCTCGGGCATCTTCAAGTCCGGCAACCCGGCGCAGCGCGCGGCCGCCATCGTCCGTGCGACGACCTTCTTCGACGACCCCGCCGTCGTCGCCGACGTCTCACGCGGTCTGGGTGAGGCGATGGTCGGCCTCAACGTCGACGAGGTCCCCGTGCCGCACCGGCTCGCCGAGCGCGGTTGGTGACGACCTACGGGCTGGGCCCCGACTGGGTACCCGGTCCCGACGGCGTGCCCTTCCGACGCGCCGCTCGAGTCATCCTGCTCGACGACGCCGACCGGCTCCTCCTCGTGCGCGGCCACGACTCGGGGGAGAGAAGCCGCTCGTGGTGGTTCACGGTCGGCGGCGGCCTCGAGCCGGGGGAGGACGCTCGCGCGGGCGCGCTGCGGGAGCTGCGTGAGGAGACCGGGCTGCGCCTGTCCGCGGACCAGCTGGCGGGACCTGTCCTCACTCGCAGCGCGGTCTTCGACTTCGCCGCCGTCACCTGCCGCCAGGACGAGGAGTTCTTCCTCGCTCGCGGCACCGACACGCGCCTGGACGACGCCGGCTGGACCGAGCTCGAGCGCGAGGTCCTCGACGAGCTGCGCTGGTGGGAGCTGGACGAGCTGGACGCCGCCGTGGCGGCCGGCGCGGTCGTCTACCCCCGGCTGCTGCCCGGTCTCGCGCGGCGGCTCGCGGGCGGCTGGGACGGCACGAGCGAGCACGTAGTCGAGTAGCACGCCCGCGGCGTCGTAGGCTGGTGGGTCGTGACCTCCCCTCGCGTCGGCGTCCTGGCTCTCCAGGGCGACGTGCGCGAGCACCTCGGGGCACTCGAGGCCGCCGGCGCCCACGCCGTGCCGGTACGGCGCGCGGGCGAGCTCGCCGCCGTCGACGGTCTCATCCTGCCGGGCGGGGAGTCGACGGCGATCGGCAAGCTGCTCGTCGTTCTCGACCTGCTCGCGCAGCTGCGCGAGCAGATCGGTGCGGGGCTGCCCGTCTACGGCTCATGCGCCGGGATGGTGCTGCTCGCCGACCGGGTGGCCGACGCACACGGACCGCTCGTGGGCGGCATGGACGTCACGGTCCGACGCAACGCCTTCGGACGGCAGGTCGACTCCTTCGAGGAGGACCTCCTGGCGCCCGGGCTCGGCATCGTCGACGCCCCTCTCCGCGCGGTGTACATCCGGGCACCGTGGGTGGAGGAGGTCGGTGACGGCGTCGAGGTCCTCGCACGCGTGAGGTCCGGACGCGCCGCCGGTAGGATCGTGGCAGCTCGACAGGGCGCGCTGCTCGTCACCGCCTTCCACCCGGAGATCAGTGACGACGCACGGGTGCACCGTGCGTTCGTCCACCTGGTGCGTGCACACGCCTAGCGCTACCTGTCCCCACCGTCCCCGCGGGGACGCCGTCGTCAGCAAGGAGCAGTCATGGCCGGCCACTCGAAGTGGGCAACCACCAAGCACAAGAAGGCGGCGATCGACGCCAAGCGCGGCAAGCTGTTCGCTCGCCTGGTGAAGAACGTCGAGGTCGCTGCCAGGACGGGCGGCGCCGATCCCGCCGGCAACCCGACCCTGTACGACGCGATCCAGAAGGCGAAGCGCAACTCCGTCCCGGCCGACAACATCGACCGTGCCGTCAAGCGCGGCTCCGGCGCCGAGGCCGGGGGCGCGGACTACGAGACGATCATGTACGAGGGCTACGCCTCCGGTGGTGTCGCCGTGCTCGTCGAGTGCCTCACCGACAACCGCAACCGCGCCGCCTCCGACGTGCGCGTCGCCTTCACCCGCAACGGCGGCACGCTCGCCGACCCGGGATCGGTCTCCTACCTGTTCCACCGGCGCGGCGTCGTCATCGTGCCGAAGACCGACGGCCTCACCGAGGACGACGTCCTCACCGCCGTCCTCGACGCGGGCGCCGAGGAGGTCAACGACCACGGTGAGGCCTTCGAGGTCCTCAGCGAGGCGAGCGACGTCGTCGCGGTGCGCACCGCGCTGCAGGAGGCCGGTCTGGAGTACGACTCGGCCGAGGCGCAGTTCGTCCCCTCGATGGAGGTCGAGGTCGACGTCGAGGGCGCCCGCAAGGTGCTGCGCCTCATCGACGCCCTCGAGGACTGTGACGACGTCCAGAACGTCTTCGCCAACTTCGACGCCCCCGACGAGGTCCTCGCCGCGCTCGACGAGGACTGACACCGGCGGTGTCGCTCCCGCGGCACGTCCCACCCGGCTGCGACACTGGGGTCATGCGCGTCCTCGGAGTCGATCCCGGCCTCACCCGATGCGGCCTGGGCATCGTCGACTCCGACCCGCGCCGGACCCTGTCGCTGGTCGAGGTGGGCGTGCTGCGCACCCCGCCGGACATGCCGATCCAGCAGCGCCTGCTCACCATCTCGGCGGGCATTGAGGAGTGGATCGTCCGGCACGACGTCGACGCCGTCGCCGTCGAGCGTGTCTTCGCACAGCACAACGTCGCCTCGGTGATGGGCACGGCGCAGGTCGCCGGGCTCGCCATGGTCGCCGCCGCGCGCGCCGGTCTGCCCCTGGGCATGCACACGCCCAGCGAGGTCAAGGCCGCGGTCACCGGCTCCGGGCGCGCCGACAAGCCGCAGGTGCAGGAGATGGTGCGCCGCATCCTCCGGCTGGCCGGGCGTCCCGAGCCGGCCGATGCCGCCGACGCCCTCGCGCTGGCCGTCTGCCACCTGTGGCGCGGCGGCACTCCCGGCGTCGGTCCCACGGCCCGGCACGCGACGCCCGCGCAGGAGGCGTGGGCGAGGGCAGAGCTCGCGGCGCGGCGGTCCCGGGCTGTCACCCACAGCCGGTAACCTGTTCGCACACACGTTCGCCCGGTCGAGCTCCGGGCCGGGATTGGAGCAGTCGTGATCGCCAGCGTCCGGGGGACCGTCGAGTCCGTGCGGCTCGACTGCGCCGTCGTCGAGGTCGGCGGGATCGGACTGCGCGTGCAGGCCACCCCCGGCACCCTCGCGAGCCTGCGGCCCGGCACCGACGCCCGGCTGGCCACCGCGCTCGTCGTGCGCGAGGACTCACTCACCCTGTTCGGCTTCGCCGACGACGACGAGCGCGAGGTCTTCGAGATCCTCCAGACCGTCAGCGGCGTGGGACCGCGTCTCGCCCTGGCCGTCCTCGCCGTCCACCAGCCAGACGAGCTGCGTACCGCCGTCGCCGCGGAGGACGTCGTCGCCCTCACCCGAGTACCCGGCATCGGGAAGAAGGGCGCCCAGCGCATCCTCCTCGAGATCGGGGACAAGCTCGGCCCCGCGCGCGGTGAGGTGCGTTCCGCTCCGGTCGCCACCGACTCCCAGCCCGAGGTCGTCGAGGCGCTCGTCCAGCTCGGCTGGTCCGCCAAGGCCGCCGAGGACGCCGTGAGCACGGTGCTCGCCGAGCCCGCCGCCGACCGCGACGTCGCCGCCGTGCTGCGCAGCGCGCTCCAGCACCTGGGAGGCCACGGACGTGGCTGACGACGCCGCCTTCCTCGACGCCGAGGCCGACGAGCTCGAGCGCGCGGCCGAAGCCGCACTGCGCCCGCGCCGGCTGGCGGACTTCGTCGGCCAGGCAGTGGTTCGCGACCAGCTCGCCCTCGTCCTGGACGCCGCCAAGGCGCGCGGCTCCGCGCCCGACCACGTCCTGCTCTCCGGGCCGCCCGGGCTCGGCAAGACGACGCTCGCGATGATCATCGCCGCCGAGCTCCACGGCGCGCTGCGCCTCACGTCCGGGCCGGCCGTCCAGCACCCCGGGGACCTCGCCGCGATCCTTTCCTCCCTCCAGGAGGACGACGTCCTGTTCATCGACGAGATCCACCGCCTGGCCCGGCCGGTGGAGGAGATGCTCTACCTCGCGATGGAGGATTTCAGGGTCGACGTCGTCGTCGGCAAGGGGCCCGGCGCCACCGCGATCCCGCTCACCCTGCCGCGCTTCACCGTCGTCGGGGCCACCACGCGCGCCGGGCTGCTGCCGGCACCGCTGCGCGACCGGTTCGGCTTCACCGGCCACCTGGAGTTCTACTCGCCGGCTGAGCTCGAGCAGGTGCTCAGCCGCAGCGCCCGGCTCCTCGGCGCCGAGCTCGAGCCGGCCGCGGGCGCCGAGCTCGCGGGCCGCTCCCGAGGCACGCCCCGGATCGCCAACCGGCTGTTGCGGCGCGTGCAGGACTGGGCGCAGGTGCGGGGGACCGGCTCCCTCGACCTCGCCGCCACGCACGCCGCCCTCGATCTCTTCGAGGTCGACGAGCGCGGCCTGGACCGCCTGGACCGCTCGGTGCTCCGTGCGCTCTGCGAGCGCTTCGGCGGCGGGCCGGTGGGCCTGTCCACGCTCGCCGTCGCCGTGGGGGAGGAGCCGGAGACCGTCGAGACCGTCGCCGAGCCTTTCCTCGTGCGCGAGGGCCTCGTCTCGCGTACGCCCCGCGGACGCGTCGCCACCGCCGCGGCGTACGAGCACCTCGGTCTCGCTCGACCCGACGACGGCGCGCTCTGGGGCTGAGGGCGGTTTCGTCCTGTCAGCAGCGTCACCTAGACTCAATCAGTATTTTGCCGCCGGTGAGACGCGCCCTGTCGCGATCCCACCGCCACCAAGGGAGTAGTGCCGTGGAGTTCCTCATCCTCATCGCCGTGTTCGGACTCATGATGTGGATGATGTCCCGAGGGGCGAAGAAGCAGCGTCAGGCCGCCGCCGCGCTGCGCAACAGCCTCGAGGTCGGCCAGCAGGTCATGACCGCCTCCGGCTTCTACGGCACGATCGTCGACGTCGACGGCGACGTCATCACCCTCGAGTCCACCCCCGGCGTCGAGACCATGTGGAAGCGCGAGTCGATCCACTCCGTCACCGAGCCGCCCTTCGCGGTCGTGGACGAGGAGACCGCCGAGGACGAGGACGTGACCACGGTCGAGGTTCCCGACGACGCCTCCTCGCTCACCCGCGCGGACGAGGCCGTCTCCACCGACGAGCGCCCCGGCGACGAGAGCGACGAGCGGCGCGCCTGAGCGCCCCTCCACACAGAGAGAAGATCGCGTTGGCGACAACCGCCCCACGCCCGCTGCGCAGGATCATCGTCCTGCTCGTCATCGTCGCAGCGATGTTCGGTTCCGTTGCGATCGCCCAGCAGCTGGGTGACGACGACGCCGAGGGGGGCGCGTCCTTCGCGCCCGGCCTCGCCCTCGACCTCGAGGGCGGCGTCCAGCTCATCCTCACGCCCCGGCTCGACCCGGAGGCCGAGGGCGGCGACGGCGAGATCACCGACGACGACATCGACCAGGCCATCGAGATCATCCGCCAGCGCGTGGACGCCTCCGGCGTCGCCGAGGCCGAGATCACCCGGCAGGGCTCCGCCAACATCGTCGTCGGCCTCCCCGGCCGCCCCGACGAGGCCACCCTCGACCTCGTGCGGCAGTCCGCGCAGCTGCGCTTCCGCCCGGTCCTCACGATGGCGGACCCCGCGCCGATCGACCCGAGCCAGACCGAGCAGCCGCCCGCCCCCGAGGCGGACGCCGAGGCGGACGCCCCGGAGGACTCCGGGACGGCAGTGCCCACGGACGGCGCGACCGACCCCGCCGCGGAGCAGCCCGCTGACGGCGCCACCGAGGCGCCCGCAGCGGAACCGTCCGGGGAGCCCGCGGGCGACGCCGACCGCGCGGCCATCGAGGAGGCGGCCTTCGCAGCCGCCGACACGAACGGTGACGGCGAGCTCTCGACCACTCCGGCGACCGAGCCGACGAGCAACAGCGACGCCGGGGCCTGGGTCACCGAGCAGGTCGCCTACGACATGTACACCCTCGACTGCACCGACCCGGCGAACCTCGTCGGCGGGCTCGAGGATGCCGCGGACGAGCCCCTCGTCACCTGCTCGCAGGACGGGTCGAGCAAGTTCGTCCTCGGGCCGGTCGACGTCGAGGGCACGCAGATCGACGCGGCCAGCTCCGGGATGGAGCCGACGTCCAGCCAGTGGCTCGTCAACCTCGAGTTCACCGGAGACGGTGGTGACCGCTTCGGGGAGGTCTCCCAGCGGCTCTTTGCCCTCACGCCGCCGCAGAACCAGTTCGCCGTGGTGCTCGACGGCCTGGTCATCTCCGCCCCGCGGATCAACGAGCCGATCCTCGACGGTCGCGCCCAGATCTCGGGCAGCTTCACCCGCGAGAGCGCCAACACCCTGGCCAACCAGCTGAACTTCGGGTCGCTGCCGCTCAACTTCGAGGTGCAGAGCGAGGAGCAGATCTCCGCGACCCTCGGGTCCGAGCACCTGCGTAGCGGCCTCATCGCCGGCCTTGGTGGCCTGGTGCTCGTCGCGCTGTACCTGCTGTGGCAGTACCGCGGACTCGCGGTCGTGGCGGTGAGCAGCCTGCTCATCGCCGCCGTCACGACGTACGGGACGATCCTCGTGCTGTCGTGGCTCCAGGGCTACCGGCTGTCTCTCGCAGGCGTCGCCGGACTCATCGTCGCCGTCGGCATCACGGCCGACTCCTTCATCCTGTACTTCGAGCGCATCCGCGACGAGATCCGGGACGGCCGTACCCTCGAGGGCGGCGTGGAGCACGGCTGGAACCGTGCGAAGCGGACCATCGTCGTCTCCGACCTCGTCACCCTGCTCGCCGCGGTCATCCTGTACTTCCTCGCCGTCGGCGGGGTGCGGGGCTTTGCCTTCACCCTCGGCCTCACGACGCTCATCGACCTCGTCGTCGTCTTCCTCTTCACCCACCCGACGATGCAGCTGCTCATCCGCACCCGCTTCTTCGGTGAGGGGCACCGCCTGTCGGGCCTCAACCCCGAGAGCATCGGCGTCGACCCTGCGCGCTACCGCGGTCGCGGCCGCGTGAGTGAGCCGCGGCCGCGTCCCACCCCCCGGAAGGAGCCCGCCCGCGAGAAGCAGTCCGTGGGCGCCGCCCGGATGACCATCGCGGAGCGGCGAGCGGCCGAGCGCCGCGCCGCCGAGCAGGCGACGACCACCGAGGAGGAGGGCCGATGACCCGCCTGTCGAACCTGGGCAACGAGCTTCACACCGGCGAACGCTCCTTCCCATTCGTCCAACGCCGTCGCACCTGGCTCACCGCCGCGGCCGTGCTCGTCCTGCTCTCCGTGCTCCTCGTCGCCTTCAAGGGCATCAATGCGGGCATCGAGTTCACCGGTGGCTCGCAGTTCACGGTCACGGGCACGCAGAACCTGGAGGAGCAGCCCGCCCACGACGTCGTCGCCGAGGTCGGTACCGGGCAGGTGGCGCGCGTGTCGACGGTCGGCTCGACCTCCGTGCGCGTGCAGACCGAGGAGCTGAGCCCCGAGCAGACGGACGCCGTGCGTCAAGGCCTGGCCGAGGCCTACGAGGTCCCGGAGGCGGACGTCGCCTCCACGTTCATCGGCCCCTCCTGGGGGCAGGACATCACGCGTCAGGCGCTCGTGGGCCTGATCGTCTTCATCGTGCTCGTGACGATCGTGCTCTCGATCTACTTCCGCAGCTGGCAGATGGCCGGCGCGGCACTCGTCTCCCTCATCAACGACCTGGTGCTCACGGTCGGCGTGTACGCCCTCATCGGGTGGGAGGTCACCCCGGCCACGGTCATCGGGCTCCTGACGATCCTCGGGTACTCGCTGTACGACACCGTCGTCGTCTTCGACAAGGTCCGGGAGAACACCCAGCACCTCGACGAGCAGCACGAGCGGACCTACGCCGAGCTGTCCAACCTCGCGGTCAACCAGACGCTCGTCCGGTCGATCAACACCTCGCTCACCTCGCTCCTGCCCGTCGGGTCGATCCTCTTCGTGGGTGCGCTCCTCCTCGGCGCGGGCACGCTCCGCGACATCGCCCTCGCGCTGTTCGTCGGCATGTTCGTCTCGACCGTGTCCTCGGTCTTCGTCGCCACGCCGCTGCAGGTCGTCCTGCAGGAGCGCAGCGAGGGGATCCGCCAGCACACGAGCGACGTCCTCGAGCGCCGTCGCCGTCGCACCGGCAGCGACGCGGTGGCGGTCGCGGCGGTGGCCGCCGAGGAGAGCACCGTCGCGGGGACCCACCGTGGCCAGGCGGCCCAGCCCAAGCGCCGGAAGGGGCGACGATGACCGACTTCCCCGAGGAGCTCATCCAGCTGCTCGACTCGCACGTCCGTGAGGTGCCCGACTTCCCCGAGCCCGGGGTCCTGTTCCGGGACATCACGCCGTTGCTCGCCGACGGTCCTGCGTTCGCGGCGCTCGTCGACGCGCTGGCCGAGCGCTACCGGGGCAAGGTCGACGCCGTCGCCGGGCTCGAGTCGCGCGGCTTCATCCTCGCGGCGCCGCTCGCCCACGCGCTCGGCGTCGGGATGATCACCATCCGCAAGGCCGGGCGTCTGCCCGGGCCCGTGACCGGCGTGGACTACACCCTGGAGTACGGGACGGCGCGGCTGGAGCTGCGCCCCGAGACGGTGACGGCGGACCAGCGGGTCCTCATCATCGACGACGTCCTCGCCACCGGGGGCACCGCCCGCGCCGCCATCGAGCTCGTCGAGGGCGCCGGGGCGCAGGTGGCGGGCCTGACGATGCTCCTCGAGCTCGACGAGCTGCGGGGCCGTGAGCAGCTGACGGGCTACCCGCTGGACAGCATCCTGCGGTACTGACTGTCCCTGGTGCTCGGATCCGTCGCCACGCTGCCTAGAATGGGGCGATGGCGGAGGAGACGGTCACCGGCGCAGGCCCGGACGCACGCGGACCCCGGGTGCGGTCGCGCTTCGCGCTGCTCGGCTCGCGCGGCCACAGTGCCTCCCCGGCGATCGAGCCGGTCCTCCACGCGCTGAGGTCCAACCACCCGCGGGCCGACACCGCGCTGATCGAGCGGGCCTTCACCGTCGCCGAGCGCGCCCACCGCGGGCAGATGCGCAAGAGCGGTGACCCGTACATCACCCATCCCGTCGCGGTGACGACGATCCTCGCGGAGCTCGGGATGACGGTGCCCACGCTGGCGGCGGCGCTGCTCCACGACACCGTCGAGGACACCGACTACTCCCTCCAGCAGCTGCGCAGCGAGTTCGGCGAGGAGATCGCGCTCCTCGTCGACGGCGTCACCAAGCTTGACAAGGTCACCTACGGCGAGGCCGCCGAGGCCGAGACGGTCCGCAAGATGGTCGTCGCGATGGCGCGGGACATCCGGGTCCTCGTCATCAAGCTCGCCGACCGGCTCCACAACGCCCGCACCTGGAAGTACGTCTCGGCGTCCTCCGCAGGACGCAAGGCGCGCGAGACCCTCGAGATCTACGCCCCGCTCGCACACCGGCTGGGCATGAACACGATCAAGTGGGAGCTGGAGGACCTGTCCTTCGCCACGCTCTACCCCAAGGTCTACGACGAGATCGTGCACCTCGTGGCCGAGCGGGCCCCGGCGCGCGACGAGTACCTGTCCACCGTGCGCGGTCAGATCGAGTCGGACCTGCGCTCCAACAAGATCCGCGCGACCGTCACCGGCCGGCCCAAGCACTACTACTCGATCTACCAGAAGATGATCGTGCGCGGCCGCGACTTCGACGACATCTTCGACCTCGTCGGCGTCCGCATCCTCGTCGACTCGGTCAAGGACTGCTACGCCGTCCTCGGCACGATGCACGCGCGCTGGAACCCCCTGCCCGGGCGGTTCAAGGACTACATCGCGATGCCGAAGTTCAACCTCTACCAGTCGCTCCACACGACCGTCATCGGTCCGGGTGGGAAGCCGGTGGAGATCCAGATCCGCACCCACGACATGCACCGCCGGGCGGAGTACGGCGTCGCGGCCCACTGGAAGTACAAGGAGGCCGCGCGCGGCCAGACAGTCGACGTCCCCAAGGGCGCGGAGGAGATGGGCTGGCTGCGCCAGCTCGTCGACTGGCAGCGCGAGACCGCCGACCCCGGTGAGTTCCTCGACTCCCTGCGCTTCGAGATCTCCGGGTCCCAGGTCTACGTCTTCACCCCCAAGGGTGACGTCATGGCCCTGGCGCCGGGAGCGACGCCCGTGGACTTCGCCTACGCCGTCCACACCGAGGTGGGTCACCGGACGGTGGGCGCCCGCGTCAACGGACGTCTCGTGTCCCTGGAGTCGCGGCTCGAGAACGGTGACACCGTCGAGGTCTTCACCTCCAAGTCCGAGTCGGCCGGCCCGAGCCGAGACTGGCTGAACTTCGTCACCACCCCCCGCGCCCGCAACAAGATCCGGGCCTGGTTCACCAAGGAACGCCGCGAGGAGGCGATCGAGGCCGGCAAGGGCCTCATCGCCCGGGCGATGCGCAAGCAGAACCTGCCGATCCAGCGCCTCATGTCGCACGACACCGTCACCGCGCTCGCGCACGAGATGAACTACGCCGACGTGTCGGCCCTGTACGCCGCGGTGGGCGAGAGCCAGGTGTCGGCGACCAACGTCGTCCAGAAGCTCGTCCAGTCGATGGGCGGCGAGTCCGGCGCCGAGGAGGACCTCGCCGAGGCGACGATGCCGGGGGAGAGCCGGCCGCGGCTGCGTGCGGGGGACCCAGGGATCGCCGTCAAGGGCATGGACTCCGGGGACCTGTGGGTCAAGCTGGCCCGATGCTGCACCCCGGTGCCCGGCGACCCCGTCGTCGGCTTCGTCACGCGCGGCTCGGGCGTCTCGGTGCACCGCACCGACTGCGGCAACCTCGACAGCTTGCGCAACGAGCCCGAGCGCATGGTGGACGTCGAGTGGTCGCTGCACGGCCAGAGCTCCTTCCTCGTCCAGATCCAGGTCGAGGCGCTCGACCGCGCCGGCCTCCTCTCCGACGTCACGCGGGTGCTGTCGGACAACCACGTCAACATCCTCTCGGCCTCGGTCCAGACGAGCCGCGACCGCGTGGCGCTGTCGAAGTTCGTCTTCGAGATGGCCGAGCCCTCCCACCTCGGGCACGTCCTGTCCGCGGTCCGGCGCATCGACGGCGTCTTCGACGTCTACCGCATCACCGGTGCCCGGTCCGAGGCCCGGATGAAGTAGCCGGGTCCTCCACAGCACCCGCCTCACGCTCGGGCCGTCCACAGCGGACGGCCCTCGCCCAGCGCACCGCCCGACGGCGGGGGCAGGCTCAGCCCATGACGCGCGCGCTGGCCTGGCTCGAGGCGCCGTCGCCCACCCCGGCGGCGGCGGTGCTTCCAGCGCTGCCCGGCCTGCGCGGTGAACGGTACGACGGGCTACTCGTCGCGACGCCGGGTGGCGGCGTCGCGCCCGTGGACCTGCTCTCCCGCCCGGCAGGCCGGGCATGGTCCCTGCGGGGCGTCTTGCCGCGCGGAGCGTCGCTGGCCCGCGGCACGGCGGTGTGGGTCCACACCGGGCGCCTGTGCCCGGAGCGGGCGGAGGTCGTCGTCGAGCCGGGACGGCGGCTGCACGCCGGCGCTGTCGTCCACCGGCAGCGGTTGGAGGAGGTCGACGTCGAGCTACTCGGCGGGGTCCCGACGACGACGCCGCTGCGTACCGCCGTCGACCTCCTTTGCTTCGCGGAGGGCGGACTCGCCGTCGCGGGCACGTGCGCCCTCGTCCTCGGCGGGCTCGCGCCGTCGCAGGTGCGTGAGGCGCTGAGCCGTCCCGGTCGCCGGGCGCCGGTCCGGCGCGCCACGGCCCTCCTCACGGCGGCCGAGGACGCAGCGAGGCGGCGGCGTCCATGACGCCGCCGCCTCGCTCGGGCTCAGGCTCCCGCGGAGCGCAGGATCTGGTCGAGCCAGGTCTTGCGCGCCTCGAGAGCAGTGGCCGCCTCCTTCTCGGCGCGGGCGTCGCCGGCGGCGCGCGCCTGGGCAAGCTGCTGCTCGAGGGCGTCGATCGCCTCGTAGAGCTGGGCAGCCGCGCCCTCGGCTCGAGCCCTCTTCTCCGGGTCGCTGCGGCTCCAGCGCTCCTGGTCCGCCTCACGGACGGCCTGCTCGACCGCCCGCATCCGGCCCTCGACCCGCTGGACGTCGTTCCGCGGGACCTTGCCCGCCTCGTCCCACTTGTCCTGGATCGGGCGCAGTGCCGCCTTGGCGGCCTCCGGGTCGGTGACCGGCAGGAGTGCCTCGGCCTGCTCGAGCAGCGTGAGCTTCACCTCGAGGTTGGCCGCGTATTCCGCGTCGATCTGGGCGTTCTCGCTCTCGCGGGCCTCGTAGAAGGCCTGCCGGGCGGCGCGGAAGCGCGCCCACAGGGCGTCGTCCTCCTTGCGGCTGGCGCGGCCGGCCGCCTTCCAGCGGTCCATGAGCTCCCGGTAGGCCGCGGACGTGCGCCCCCAGTCGGTCGACGTGGACAGCGCCTCCGCCTCGGCGATGAGCTGCTCCTTGGCCCGCTTGACCTCCGACTGGGTGGCGTCCAGCTGGGAGAAGAAGTGGCCCCGGTTGCGGTCGAAGGTCGTCCGCGCTCGGGAGAAGCGCTTCCACAGCGCGTCCTCGGTGGGACGGTCCAGGCGCGGCCCCGAGCGCTGGGCCTGCTTCCACTGCTCCAGGAGCGTGCGCAGCTCGTCTCCGCTGGAGCGCCAGTGGGTGCTGGCCGGGTCCGCGGCGGCGATGGCCTCCGCGCGCTCGACCACGGCGGTGCGCTCCTCGAGCGCCTTGGCCTTGGCGGCCTCGCGCTCCGCGCTGATCTCCTTGCGACGGGTCGCGGCGCGTTCGCGCAGGACCTCGACGCGGGCACGCAGACCGTCGAGGTCGCCGACGGCCGCCGGCTCGGCGAGCGCCTCAGTGAGGGTCGCCAGGGTCTGGTCGATCTCCTTGGTCTGCAGCTGGGGGAGGCGGGTCTCGAACAGAACCACCTGGGCCTGGAGGTCCAGGAAGCGGCGCACGTAGAAGGCCAGGGCCTCGTCCATGTCCGCGCCGGTGTACTGGCCCACCGTGCGCTCCCCGGCGGCCTCACGCACCCAGACGGTCCCGTCGGGGTCCACCCGGCCCCAGGCGGCCGCCGCGGCGGCCTCCTTGGCGTCGTCGAGGACAGGAGTGACCACGGCCGGTGCGGGCGCGGCACCCTGCGGCGCACGGGCCGCGGGCTTGCGCAGCGCCGAGGGCTTGGGCAGCGGCCGGGGGACTGCCGCCGGCCGCGGCGCGGGAGCGGGCGCCTGGGCGGCTTCCGCCTCGATCGTGCCGCCGGGCTCGGCCGTGGCCGGCTCGGCAGGAGCCTCGGCCTGCTCGGCGGGCCCGCCGGTCTGCTCGGCAGGCGCGCCGGTCGGAGCCGCAGCCTGGTCTGCGGGAGCCTCGGCCTGCTCGGTCGGAGCCTCAGCGTGGTCTGCGGGAGCCTCGGCCTGCTCGGTCGGAGCCTCAGCGTGGTCTGCGGGAGCCTCGGCCTGCTCGGTCGGAGCCTCAGCGTGGTCTGCGGGAGCCTCGGCCTGCTCGGCCGGAGCCTCGGTGGGCTCTGCAGGAGCCTCGTCCTGGTCTGATGCCTCCGCCGGTGCCTCCTGCTGCTCGGTGGGGGTGTCGGCAGCCGCGGGGTCGCCCTCAGGCAGCCCCGTAGGAGCCGCGGCTCCCTCGGGTGCCTCGGCCGGTGCTTCCGGCTGCTCGGTCGGGGCGTCAGCAGCCGCCGTGGCGGCATCAGCCTCCTCGGCTGCCTCGGCGGGGGCCTCGGCCTGCTGGCTGGGGGACTCGGCCTGTTCGGCCTTCGTCTCCTCGACGGGAGCGTCCTGCGTGGCAGCAGGCGCAGGCGGCAATCCCCCCTGCTCCGTCAGCGCGACGCTCTCGATCGCGTCCGCTGTCGGCTCGTCCGCGGGGCGCGGGGTCTGCTGCTCAGTCAATGGTCACTCCTTCGATGGTGACGGGAAGGGCCGGCTGCTCAGTGCCCTCGACGGTGCCCGCCGAGCCGACCTGCTGGAGGATGTCCAGCCCTTCGGTCACACGACCGAAGACGCTGTAACCGCCGGCGTTGTCCGACGGAAGTGGGACGTCGGCGAACACCATGAAGAACTGGCTGCCCATCGACTCTGCATTGTTGCTCTGACGCGCCATGGCGAGCGTGCCCGCCGGGTAGACGTCGTCCTCGGGCGCGTTCTCGACCGGCCCGAAGCTGTACCCCGGTCCGCCCGTGCCCGTGGCCGTCGGGTCGCCGCACTGGAGCAGGGAGCCCGGCAGCAGCCGGTGGCAGGCGGTGCCGTCGTAGAAGCCGTCACGCGCCAGGCGCAGGAAGTTCGCCGCCGCCTGGGGTGCGTTCTGCCCGTCGATCTCCATCGCAATGTCGCCGGCGCTCGTCTGGACGGTCACGTCCCACGTACGGCCCTCGGCCTCGGCCGCGTCCGGTGCGGCGTCGTAGAGCTCGGGGTCGGTCGTCGGCAGGGCAGCGGGCGCCTCGGCCGGCGCGGTGGTCACCGTGTCCGTCGGCTGGGTCTCCGGCTCCTCTGCGTCCGGCCGGTTGGTCAGGAGCAGCGCGATGACCGCGGCCACCACGGCGAGGCCGACGATCGTGGCGACGACCATCGTCGTGCGGCGCCGGCGCGCGGCCTTCTCGCGGCTGCGCTTGTCCCAGCTCTCCTGGCGGCGCTTCTGGTAGGCGCGCTCCTGCTTGCTGCTGCGGGTCACGAATTCTCCTGGTGGTGGTGCCCGGCGGCACCGCGACGAACGAACGCCGACAAGTCTAGGCGGAACCTGGCCCCGCCGTGACCGTCCTCACGCCCGAGCACTGCTCGGCTCGTCGGCGGGCGTCCCGCGGGCCCCTGGCTAGGGTGGGCGGATGCTCCTCCACGGCCTGCGTTCGCCGGTCTTCGGCACCAACACCCTGGTCCTCGCGGCGGCTGCCGACGGGCCCGCCGTCGTCGTCGACCCCGGCGCCGGCTCCGCCCCGCTCGTCCACGAGGCGCTGCGCCGTCACGGCCTCCACGTGGGCGCCGTCGTCCTCACCCACGGGCACGCCGACCACCTGTGGGACTGTGCCGCCGTGGCGGGGGAGGCACCCGTGCTCGTCGGGGCGGACGACGCCGACCGCTTCACCGACCCGGCCGGCCACCTCGGTGCCGTCGGCGGCGCCTTCGCCGCGCTCGCGGGCACGGCGTGGCAGCCGGTGAGCGAGGTCCGCCCGGTCGGTCCCGGCGCCCACGAGCCGGTGCCCGGCGTCGTGCTCCACGCCGTCGCGGCGCCCGGCCACACGCCCGGCAGCACCCTGTGGCGGCTCGACGGCGTCACCGCCCTCACCGGCCCCGCCTTCGCCGAGGCGGGGGTCACCGCCCACGACGGCCCCGTCGTCCTCACCGGCGACGTCGTCTTCGCCGGCTCCGTCGGACGCACCGACCTCCCGGGCGGGGACGAGGCGACGATGCGCCGCACGCTGCGGGAGCTCGCCTCCTCACTGCCCGCCGACGCCCTCCTCGTGCCGGGCCACGGACCGGCGACGACGGCGGCGCGCGAGCTCGCGACCAACCCGTTCATCGCCCGCGCGCTGGCCTGAGCCAGGCCCAGCCACCGAACCTCACTAGGATCGCACCCATGGCCCGTCCCACCCCCTTGTCCGGATTCCCCGAGTGGCTGCCCGCTGAGCGCGCCGTCGAGACCTACGTCCTCGACGTCCTGCGCCGCACCTTCGAGCTGCACGGCTTCGCGGGCATCGAGACCCGCGCCGTCGAGCCCGTCGAGGAGCTCCTGCGCAAGGGGGAGACGTCCAAGGAGGTCTACGCGGTCAGCCGTCTCCACGACGAGGACGGCGCCTCCTCCGAGAAGCGCCTGGGCCTGCACTTCGACCTCACCGTGCCGCTCGCCCGGTACGTCCTCGAGCACGCCGGCAAGCTCGTCTTCCCCTTCAAGCGCTACCAGATCCAGAAGGTCTGGCGCGGGGAGCGCCCGCAGGAGGGCCGCTTCCGGGAGTTCACGCAGGCCGACGTCGACGTCGTCGGCTCCGAGACGCTGCCCTTCCACTACGAGGTCGAGCTGCCGCTCGTCATGGCCGAGGCACTGTCCGCGCTGCCCGTCCCGCCGGTGCGCATCGCCGTCAACAACCGCAAGATCGCCGAGGGCTTCTACACCGGCATCGGGCTCACCGACGTCGAGGGGGCGCTGCGCGCCATCGACAAGCTCGCCAAGACGGGACCCGACGCCGTCGCCGAGCTCCTCGAGAAGGACGCCGGCGCCACGCCGGAGCAGGCGCGCCAGGCCCTCGAGCTCGCCGCGATCAGCGGCAGCGACGCGGGCGTCGCGGAGCGCGTGCGCGCCCTGGGCGTGAGCACCCCGCTCCTCGAGGAGGGCCTGTCCGAGCTCGTCGCACTCGTCGAGGCGGCCGAGGAGCGTGTCCCGGGCACCGTCGTCGCCGACCTCTCGATCGCCCGCGGCCTGGACTACTACACCGGCTCGGTCTACGAGACGACGCTCGTCGGCCACGAGGACCTCGGCTCGATCTGCTCCGGCGGCCGCTACGACTCCCTCGCCTCCGACGGCTCGCGCACCTACCCCGGCGTCGGCCTGTCCATCGGCGTGTCCCGCCTCGTCGCGCGGATCCTCGGCGCCGGCCTGGCCGCCGCGAGCCGCTCGGTCCCCACCGCCGTCCTCGTCGCCGTCGGCTCGGAGGAGGAGCGCCGCCGCAGCGAGGACGTCGCCGCCGCCCTCCGCGCCCGCGGCATCCCCACCGACGTCGCCCCCACCGCCGCGAAGTTCGGTAAGCAGATCCGCCACGCCGACCGGCTGGGCATCCCCTTCGTCTGGTTCCCGGGCGGGGAGGGGCACGAGGTCAAGGACATCCGCTCCGGCGACCAGGAGCCCGCCGACCCCGCGAGCTGGACGCCACCCGCACAGGACCTCCTGCCCACGGTGCAGCGGACCTGAGATGACCCACGCCTCCGGGGAACCGCGCGACGACGTCGTCACGCGCCTGCGCACGCTCGACGAGCGGCTCACGCACACGGCGCTGCCGCTCGCCCTCCCCGGGGTGGAGGAGGCCCGCCGGCTGCAGCGCGGCCTCGTCGACCAGCTCGAGGACTACGTCCTGCCGCGCGCCGAGCGCCTCGACGCGCCCCTGCTCGCCGTCGTCGGCGGCTCCACCGGGGCGGGCAAGTCGACTCTTGTCAACTCCCTCGTGGGCCAGGAGGTCTCGCGGGCGTCGGCGATCCGGCCGACGACCCGGCGCCCGGTCCTCGTCCACCACCCCGACGACGCCGCCTGGTTCACCGGTGACCGCGTCCTCCCGGGGCTGGCCCGCGTGCAGGGGTCGGCACCGGCCGCGCCGCAGGCGCAGGAGGAGGAGCCGATCACCGAGCTCGGTCTCGTCGGGGCCGAGTCCGTCCCGCGCGGGCTCGCCCTCCTCGACGCCCCGGACATCGACTCCGTCGTCTCGGCCAACCGTCGCCTCGCCACGCAGCTCCTCGCGGCCGCCGACCTGTGGATCTTCGTCACGACGGCGGCCCGCTACGCCGACGCCGTGCCCTGGGAGCTGCTGCGCGAGGCGGCGGCCCGGCGCGTCGTCGTCGCCGTCGTCCTGGACCGCGTGCCACCCGGCACGGCGGGGGAGATCCGTGCCGACCTCGCCGATCGCCTCGACGCCGAGGGGCTCGCGCACGCGCCGCTCTTCGTCGTCTCCGAGCAGCCCGCAGGGGCTGCGCGCCGCCTGCCCGACGCCGACATCGAGCCCGTGCGCACCTGGCTCACCGGGCTCGTCGCCGACGCCGGCACCCGTGCGAGCGTCGCCCGCCAGACCCTGGCCGGTGCGGTCGCCGGCGTGCTGCGCGGCACCGCCGACATCGCCGGCGCCGCGGACGCCCAGGCCCGGGCCGTGGACGGCCTCACGGAGGCCGCCGTCGAGCACCACGCGGCCGCGTCCCGGGAGGTCATGGCGGCCACCGAGGACGGCACGCTCCTGCGCGGGGAGGTCCTCGCCCGGTGGCAGGAGTTCGTCGGCACGGGGGAGTGGCTACGCGGCGTGGAGGCCGCCGTCGGCCGCCTGCGTGACCGCGTCGCCGGCTTCCTGCGCGGGCGGCCACCCACCCAGGCGCGCGCCGAGGAGGCCATCGAGAGCGGGCTTGTCACGCTCGTCGTCTCCGAGGTGGAGCGCGCCGAGCGCGAGACCCGCCGCGCCTGGCAGAGCCTGCCGGGCGGGACCACCGCCCTCGAGGGCCTGCCGCCCCGGCCCGCCGCCGACGACCGGCCCCACCTCGCCGAGGAGGTCTCCGCCGAGGTGCGCGACTGGCAGCGCGCCCTGCTCGAGCGGGTGCGCGCCGAGGGCGAGGACCGGCGCGTGCGCGCCCGGATGCTCTCCCTCGGGGTCAACGCCTCCGGCGTCACGCTCATGCTCGTCGTCTTCGCCTTCTCCGGTGGCCTCACCGGCATCGAGGTGGGCGTGGCCGGCGGCACGGCCGTCGTCGGTCAGAAGGTTCTCGAGATGGTCTTCGGCGACCAGGCGGTGCGCGAGCTCGCGCGCCACGCGCAGCGTGACCTCGGCGAGCGCGTGGACCGGCTCCTCGAGGAGCACCGGCGCCCCTGGCTCGAGCGCGTCACGGCCCTGGGCGTGGACGCCGGCGCCGGGGACCGGCTGCGTGCGGCCGCCGACGCGGTGCGGTCCGTCGAGGGGGGCCGATGAGGCGCCGCACCCGGGCGCCGCTCCTCGAGGAGCGCGTGAGCGCCCTGGCGACGGCCGTGGAGTTGGGCGAGGGCATCGTGCCGCCCGCCCGCCTCCGGCCCGCCCGCGAGGTGCTCGAGCGCACCGGCGCCCGCAGCGCCCTCGCGCCCGGCGTCACCGTCGCGGCCCTGCTCGGTGCGACGGGCTCGGGCAAGTCGAGCCTGTTCAACGCGCTCGTCGGCGAGCCGCTGTCCGCCGTCCACGCGCGCCGCCCCACGACCACCCAGCCGTTGGCCGCCGTGTGGGACGCGCCCGGTGCCACCGGCCTCCTCGACTGGCTCGAGGTCCCCGACCGGAGGCTGCGGCCCACCGACCCGGCGCTGTCCGGCCTCGTCCTGCTGGACCTCCCGGACATCGACTCCACCCGCGTGGAGAACCGTGCCGTCGCCGCGCGCCTCGCCGAGCGGGTCGACGCCCTCGTGTGGGTGCTCGACCCGCAGAAGTACGCCGACGCCGTCGTCCACGAGGAGTACCTGCGCCCGCTGCGCGAGCACGCGGCCGTGAGCGTCGTCGTCCTCAACCAGGCCGACCGGCTGCCCGCCGACGAGCTGCCCGGCGTCCTGGTCCACCTGCGTCAGGTGCTGGCCGAGGACGGGATGGGCGACGTCGAGCTCCTCACCACCTCCGCCCGCACCGGTGCCGGCGTGCCCGAGCTTCGCAGCCGGCTCGCGCGGCTCGCGGGGGAGGGGCGCGCGGCCCGGGAGCGGCTGGAGGCGGACGTGCGGACCGTCGCCGGCAGCCTGCGCGACACCGCCGGCGGCGGTTCCTCGGCGCCGGACGCCGGTGACCTCGTCGACGCGTGCGCCTCGGCGGCCGGGGTGCGGGAGGTCGTTACCGCCGTCGAGCGCTCCTACCGCCGTCGCGCCGGCCGGCACGTGGGCTGGCCGCCGCTGCGCTGGCTGGGACGGCTGCGCCCGGACCCCCTGCGGCGCCTGCACCTCGAGAGCCCCGCGGCCGGCGCGTCGTCGCTGCCCGCGCCGACCCCGGCGCAGGAGGCGGGTGTCCGCACCGGCGTCCACGACCTCGCGTGGGGCGCCACCGAGGGCATGGCCGAGCCCTGGCGGGGCGCGGTCACCCAACGGGTCGAGGACCGGGTGCCGGTGCTCGTCGACGCGCTCGACACCGCCGTCGCGGGCACCGACCTGGGCGCCGAGCACCGTCCGTCGTGGTGGCGGCTGTGGTCGGTGCTCGGGCTGCTCCTGTTCACGACGGCGCTGGCCGGGGCGGCGTGGCTGGGCGCCCTGGCGGTGCTGGGCTACCTGCGCCTGCCCGAGCCCGAGACCCCGATGGCCGGGCCGCTGCCCTGGCCGACGGCGCTGCTCCTCGGTGGTCTCGTCGCCGGGCTGCTGCTCGCCCTCGCGGGGCGCCTGCTCGCACGGGTCGGGGCGCGACGCGCGGCCCGGCGTGCTCGCGGGCGCCTGTCCGCCGCCGTCGAGGGCGCGGCCACGCGGGCGATGGTCGAGCCGCTCCGGGCGGACCTCGACCGCTACCGGAAGTTCTCCGCCGCGGTGGAGCTCGCCGCCCGTTGACGCCGAGAGCCGGCCGCCCGCTGCTGCGGACGACCGGCTCTCAGAGACGCTGACGTGTCAGCGGCGGGGCTTGCGCGGGCCCGGGCCCGTGTCGGGACGGATCTTCAGCGGGCGGCCGGCGACGCGCGCGGCGGCGATGCGCCGGCTCGTCTCCGGGCTCAGCTCCTGGCTGATCTCCACGAGCGAGAAGCTCGGGAAGATGTCGATCTTGCCGAGGTCCTGGCCGCGCAGGCCACCCTCGCCGGTGATCGCGCCGACGATGGCGCCCGCCTGGACGCCGTCGCGGTGGCCGACCTCGACGCGGTAACGGGCGCCGTTGCCGTCGCGGTGACGCGGGCGGGTGCCGGCGCGGCCGGTGCGCGGGCCGGCGTGCCGGTGGGCGTTGTCGCGCCCCTCCTCGAAGGTGGCGCCGACGAACTCGCCGGAGGAGTCGTAGCGCTCCTCGCGACGCTGGCGGGGACCGGAGTCCTCGAAGCTGCGCTCCTCGCGGGGTGCGGGTCCGTCGTCGCCGACGGCGATCGCGAGCAGGGCGGCCGCCATCTCGCGCAGGTCGTGCTCGGAGCCGTCGAGGATCTCGCGGTAGAGGTCCAGACGGCCGGCGGTGAGCCGGTCCCCGACCTTGGCGAGCATGGAGCTGGCCCGGTGGGCGGAGACGTCCGCCGGGGTGGGGATGTCGGCCTCCTTGAGGCGGCTGCCCGTGGCGCGCTCGATTTGGCTCAGCTGGCCCCGCTCGCGGGGGGTGAGGAAGGTGAGGGCCCGACCGCTGCGGCCGGCGCGGCCGGTACGGCCGATGCGGTGGACGTAGGTCTCGGTCTCACGCGGCACGTCGAAGTTGACGACGAGGCCGATGCGCTCGACGTCGAGGCCGCGGGCGGCGACGTCAGTCGCGACGAGGACGTCGAGCGTGCCTGAGCGGAGCCGGTCGATGAGCTTCTCGCGGTCCTTCTGCGCGACGTCCCCGGAGATCGCGGCGGCCTGGATGCCGCGGCCCGCGAGCTCGATCGCGACCTCGTCGGCGGCGGACTTGGTCCGGACGAAGACGATGGCGGCGTCGACGTCGCTCACCGCGAGGACGCGGGCCAGGGCACCGGTCTTGTGGCGGAAGGGCACGACGGCGTAGGTCTGCTCGATGTTGTTCACCGTCGAGGACGCCGGGGTGACGCTGACGCGGACCGGGTCGGTGAGGTGGGTGGCGGCCACGCGCTTGATCGCGGCCGGCATGGTCGCGGAGAAGAGGGCGGTGCGGCGGCCGGCGGGGACGCGGGCGGCGATCTGCTCGACGTCCTCGGCGAAGCCCATGCGGAGCATCTCGTCGGCCTCGTCGAGGACGAGGAAGCGCACCTGGGAGAGGTCGAGGCTGCCCTTCTCCATGAGGTCCATGACACGGCCGGGCGTGCCGACGACCACCTGGGCGCCGTCACGCAGCCCACGCAGCTGCGGGGTGAAGCTCGAGCCGCCGTAGATCGGCAGCACGGTGAGCCCGCGCTGGTGCGAGGCGAAGGTCGCGATGGCGTCGCTGACCTGGAGCGCGAGCTCGCGGGTGGGGGCCAGGACGAGGGCCTGGACGGCGCGCAGCTGCGGGTCGATGGCGGCGAGGAGCGGCAGGCCGAAGGCGGCCGTCTTGCCGGTGCCGGTCTGGGCGACGCCGACGACGTCGCGGCCGGCGAGCAGCAGCGGGATCGCCTCGGTCTGGATGCCGGTGGGGGTGGTGAAGCCGAGGTCGACGACCGCCGAGAGCAGGTCGTCGGGGAGCCCGAGGTCGGCGAAACCGGTCTCCGGGCGTGCGGGGGCAAGGTCAGTGAGGACAGCAGTCAAGAAAAGACAACCCATCAGATAGCGGAGTGGGGCTCTCGCGTTCGCCAGGCAGGCGGCGCACCCTCCGCGATGGGCCCCGACCAGCGACACTTCCGCACGGGACCTGAGGCGGCACATACACACTCCAGGAGCCATCAGACTACCGGCTGCACGACGTCCGGCGCGGGACAGGGCGCGGTGACGCTCCGCACACGCCGCCCTCCTGCCCGCCGGGAGCCGGGATCCCGCCCCGCGCTTCAGGTGCCGCGCGTCCGCGCGCCGGCAACCGTGGCGAGGAGTGCGACGGCGGCCGCGAGGAGCAGACCGGCGAGGTAGGCGACGGTACCGCCGGAGTTGATCAGCGCGAGGACGAGCGCACCGGAGACCGCCAGGCCGGTGGCCGCACCGAGCGAGTCGGCGACCTGCAGGGAGGCGCTGACGGCCCCGTGCTGGACAGGCGGCGTCAGCCGCAGGGCGAGCACCGTGAGCGCCGGGTAGACCATCCCGATCCCCAGACCCGCCACCGCCGCGCCCGGCACCGCGACCCACGGGCTGACACCGGGCAGCGCGGCTCCCGCCGTCACCAGCGTGCCGGCCGCCAGGACCAGCGGCCCCGCCCAGGCGAGGCGGCCCCGGCCGGCAGCCGTGCTCACGCGCCCCTGGACGAAGGCGCCGACCGCCCAGGTGAGGGAGGCGACCGCGACGACGAATCCGGCCGCCGTCACCGTCCACCCGTACTCGCGTACGAGGAGGAGCGGCAGGAAGGTCTGGCTCGTCATGAACGTCGCGTTGAGCAGCGCCCGGCAGGCGACGGCGGCGGGCACACCGCTGCGCAGCCGCACCGTCCCGGGCGGTAGCAGCCGCGGCAGCGACACCCCGAGGACGACGACGGCGGCCCCCACCGCGGGCAGCGACCACGCCCCCTGCGCGCTCCCGGCCACCTGGAGGACGGCGACGGCGGCACCCGCGGCGGTCGCCGCGAGGACGAGCCCACGGGCGGCGGGCTGCTCCGCCCGCTGCGCGTCGCGGCCGGGCATGTGACGCAGGAGCGGCGCAAAGGCGAGCGTCACCACGGCCATGAGCGCCGCCGCCCCGAGGAAGACCCAGCGCCAGGAGGCGTGGTCCACGACGAGCCCGGTAAGCGCCGGACCGCCCAGGGCGGGTACCACCCAGGCGGCGGAGAACCACGCGAAGAAGCCGGGCTGCCGGGCGGCGGGGACGATCGCCCCGACCAGCACGTAGAGCGGCACGATGAGCAGCCCGCCGCCCAGGCCCTGGACAGCGCGTCCCACGGCGAGCACCGCCATCGACGGCGCCGTCCCCGCGAGCACGAGGCCGAGCGGGAAGAGGACGAGCCCGAGCAGGAGCACGGGACGCGGGCCCCGCACGTCGGCCCAGCGCCCCGCCACGGCCGTCGCGACGAGCTGGGCGGCGAGCGGCGCGCCGGCAGCGACCGGGTAGAGCCGCAGGCCGTCGAGCTCCGCGCTCACGGCGGGCAGCGCGGCGCTGGCGGCGAGGTTCTCGAAGGCGACGATCGTGATGAGCGCGACGGACGCGACGAGCAGGAGCCGCACGAGGTCAGGCGGGGCCGTCACCGGGGCAGGCGGACGGGTCATCCCCGGATCATCGCGCCTCTGGGACCCGGGGTGGTAGCCGGGTCCGGCGGGCGAACTAGGATTGCCCGAGCGCCCGCCCGTCTAGCGGTGCGCCCGACCAAGGGAAGGATCCTCGTGCTCCGCACTCGCGACGCAGGTTCGCTGCGCTCCGCCGACATCGCCACCACCGTCACCCTCGCCGGGTGGGTGGACCGCCGCCGTGACCACGGTGGCGTCGCCTTCATCGACCTGCGGGACGCCTCGGGCATCGCCCAGGTCGTCATCAGGGACGAGGACGTCGCCCACGAGCTGCGGTCGGAGTTCGTCATCCAGGTCACCGGTGAGGTGTCCCAGCGCCCGGAGGGCAACGCCAACCCCAACCTCGCGACCGGTGACATCGAGGTGATCGCGAGCGACGTCGTCGTCCTCAACGCGGCCGCCCCGCTGCCCTTCCAGGTCTCCGAGCACGCCGAGGACGCCGGCCAGGTCGGTGAGGAGGCGCGCCTGAAGTACCGCTACCTCGACCTGCGCCGCAAGGAGCCGGCGCACGCCCTGCGGTTGCGCGCCAAGGTCAACCAGGCCGCCCGCCGGGTGCTGGACGACCAGGGCTTCGTCGAGATCGAGACCCCCACGCTCACCCGCTCCACCCCCGAGGGTGCCCGCGACTTCCTCGTGCCCGCGCGCCTGTCGCCCGGTGCCTGGTACGCCCTGCCGCAGTCGCCGCAGCTGTTCAAGCAGCTGCTCATGGTGGCCGGCATGGAGCGCTACTACCAGATCGCCCGCTGCTACCGCGACGAGGACTTCCGCGCGGACCGCCAGCCGGAGTTCACCCAGCTCGACGTCGAGATGAGCTTCGTCGACCAGGAGGACGTCATCGGCGTCGCCGAGCAGGTGCTGCGCGAGCTGTGGGCGCTCATCGGCCACGAGATCGACGCCCCCATCCAGCGGATGACATTCGCCGACGCGATGGCCCGCTACGGCACCGACAAGCCCGACCTGCGCTTCGGCCTGGAGCTCACCGAGCTCACCGAGTACTTCGCCGGCACGCCCTTCCGGGTATTCCAGGCGCCCTACGTCGGCGCCGTCGCCATGCCCGGCGGCGCGAGCCAGCCCCGCCGGCAGTTCGACGCCTGGCAGGAGTGGGCCAAGCAGCGCGGCGCCAAGGGCCTGGCCTACGTCACGGTGGCGGAGGACGGGACCCTCGGCGGGCCGGTCGCCAAGAACATCACCGACGAGGAGCGCGCCGGCCTGGCCGCCGCCACGGGCGCGCAGCCGGGTGACGCGATCTTCTTCGCCGCCGGCAAGCAGAGCGAAGCCCGCGCCCTCCTCGGCGCCGCGCGCCTGGAGATCGGCCGCCGCACCGGGCTCATCGACGAGGACGCCTGGTCCTTCGTCTGGGTCGTCGACGCGCCGCTGTTCAAGCCCACGGGCGAGGACGACGACGTCGCGGTCGGCTCCGGCTCCTGGACCGCCGTCCACCACGCCTTCACCTCCCCGACCCCGGAGTGGGTCGACCGCTTCGAGGAGGATCCGGGCAACGCGCTGGCCTACGCCTACGACATCGTGTGCAACGGCAACGAGATCGGCGGTGGGTCCATCCGTATCCACCGCCGCGACGTGCAGGAGCGCGTCTTCGCGATGATGGGGATCGGGGAGGAGGAGGCGCGGGAGAAGTTCGGCTTCCTCCTCGACGCCTTCGCCTACGGCGCCCCGCCGCACGGCGGCATCGCCTTCGGCTGGGACCGGATCGTCGCCCTGCTCACTCGCTCGGAGTCGATCCGCGAGGTCATCGCCTTCCCGAAGTCCGGTGGCGGCTACGACCCGCTCACCCAGGCGCCGGCGCCGATCACCCCCGAGCAGCGCCGCGAGGCCGGGGTGGACGCCAAGCCGAAGAAGGCCGAGCCGGCCGCTCCCTCCGCCTGAGGTGAGGCGTCACCTTTTCCTCCGCGCCAACGCCAGCCGCTGGCAGGAGGAGCAGGCCTGGGACGCCGACGGCGCGACCCTCCTGCTCGTGCGGGTGCGCCGCGCCGCCGGTGAGCGGCAGCAGCTCGTGGGCGCGGGCGAGCCGGACGCACTCGCGTCCGCGCTCTCCCGCGCCGCCGCCGACGGCGTCCCTCCCGTGCCCTTCGGCCTGCTCACCCGTGGCGCGTGGGACCTTGTCCCGGCGGACGCACGCGAGCGGCTCGGCCTGCAGGCCGGGCCGGTGTGGGACTGGATGTGGTCCGCCGCCGTGCCGCCGCGCCAGCCGGGGGAGGAGCGGGTCGGCCCGGTGACGGGTCCCGCCGCGGCCGAGGAGGTGCGCGCCTGCCTGTCCCGCGCCAACCCGGACACGAGCGCCGACCCCGCCGACCCCGACCTGCGGTGGTGGGGCTACCGCGACGACGACGGCGTGCTGCGCGGCGTCGTCGCCGTCAACGCGCCCGAGGGTGGTCCCGTCCACCTCTCCGGGCTCGGCACGGACACGAGCTGGCGCCGCCGCGGCGTCGGCAGCGCGATGATGGCCGCCGTCACCCGGTGGGCGCTGGAGGACCACCCACTCGTCCACTACGGCATCTGGACCGACAACGACGCCGCCCGCCGCATCTACACGCGCCTGGGCTACGCCGTCGGCCAGGAGGTGGAGAACATCGTGGGCAAGGCCTGAGCCTAGATCCGGCCGGATCAAGCCTGGGTTCATCACGAGCGTTCGGATCCCGCCACAACCGTGGCTCGCAGGGGCGGCGGTGCGGCGTGTCGCCCGGTGTGTCGCGCTCCCGTGAGTGTCGTTGTGGCGGGATCTCGTCGCCCCCGGCCGGTCAGTGGGTGATGCCGATCCTGTCGTGGAGGCGACGCAGCGGCGCCGGGGCCCACCAGTTCCACGTCCCGAGGACCGTCATCGTCGCGGGGACGAGCAGCATCCGCACGAGCGTCGCGTCGACGAGCACGGTGACCGCCAGCGCGAAGCCCACCTGCTTGATGACCATGAGCTCCCCGGCGACGAAGCCGAGGAAGACGAGCGTGATGATGAGCGCGGCGGAGGTGATGATCCGTCCAGAGCGCTGCAGGCCGTGCTCGACGGCGGTGTCGTTGTCGTGGCCGGCGTCCCAGTACTCCTTGATGCGCGCGAGAAGGAACACCTCGTAGTCCATCGCCAGCCCGAAGCCGAAGGCGACGACGACCACGACGACGTAGGTCTCCAGCCCGCCGATCGGCGTGAAGCCGAGCAGGCCCGACAGGTGGCCCTCCTGGAAGACCCACGTCGTCACGCCCAGCGCCGCGGCCAGGCCGAGCGCGTTGACGAGGACGGCCTTGACCGGGATGAGGACCGAGCCGGTCATGAGGAAGAGAAGGACGACGACGGCGAGCAGGACGAGCCCGCCGGCGAGTGGCAGGCCGTCGGCGACCGCTGCCATGAAGTCGACCTGGTTGGCGGCCTGGCCCACGACCCACGTGGGGAAACCGGGGTCGAGGTCGCGGATCGCGTGGACGACGTCGGTCGCCACCTCCCCGCCCGCGTCACCGGACGCGATGTCGACGCCGAGGACGACGTGCTCACCGGACTCCGTGGGAGTCGCCTCGCCCACGCCGGTGACGTCGGGGAGTGCCGCGACCTCCTGGGCCCAGGTCTGCGCGGTCGCGGCGTCGGTGTCGGCGACGACGAGGACGGGCGGGGTGGTCGCGGCCGGGTAGTCCTCGCCGAGCACGGTGATGAACTTCCGCTGGTCCGAGCTCGCCGGGATGAGGTCGGTCGTCGAGTTGCGCAGCTGCAGCCCGAGCACCGGGGAGGCCAGCAGCCCGAGCACGGCGACGACGCCGGCGATGACGAGCCACGGGCGCCGGTGGACGCCGCGCGCGAGCCGTGAGAACACCCCGTCCTCCGGGGCGACGTCACCGAGGCGCTCGAGCACCCGGTAAACCGCCGGCACGCGGGAGAGCACGGAGGGACGCTGGAGCCGTCCGCCGAGCAGGACGAGCAGGGCGGGCACGAGCGTGAGCGCCGTGGCGAGGGCGATGACGACGACGGACACCCCGGCCGCGCCGAGCGAGCGCAGGATGTCGGGGGACAGAAGCATGAGGGCGCTGATCGCGACCGCGATCGTCACCGCCGAGAAGGTCACGGTGCGCCCGGCGGTCCGCACGGTCCGGCGCACGGCCTCCTCGACGGCGGCCCGACCGTGGGCGCGGCGCCGGCGGCGGCGCAGCGGCAGGCCGGTGCTCGCGGTCGATGCGACGACGTCGGCGATCTCCTCCCGGTAGCGGGAGACGATGAGCAGCCCGTAGTCGATCGACAGTCCCAGCCCGAGCACCGTGACGACGTTGACGACGACGGCGTCGAGCTCGATGACCTGGGCGAAGCCGAGGAGCGCGCCGAGCCCCCCGGCGATGGAGGCGAGCGCGCCGACGAGCGGCATGCTCGCGGCCAGGAAGCCGCCGAAGACGAGGACCATGACGAGGAGGGACAGCGGCAGCGCGATGGCCTCGCCGCGGGCGAGGTCGGCCTCCACCCGGTCGGTGACGGCCGAGACGACACGCTCGGTGCTCGAGACGATCCCGCTGGCGTCCGGCGCGGCGGCGGAGAGCTCGGCGGGCACCTCCTCGAGGCGATCCTCCACTGCCCTGCGGGCGTCGCCGCCGTCGTCGAGCCCAGGGTCGAGCTCGGCGATGAGGAGGAACCCGTCGCCCGACGTGGAGACGAGGGAGGCGACGAGCGGGTCCTGCGGCCCCTCGGGCGCGAGGAAGGGGTCGATGACCCCGGTGACGCCGTCGAGCGCCTCGACCTCCTGACGGACCGCGATGAGCGCGGCGGCGAGGTCGGCGGCGACGTCCGGGTCCTCGAGGTCGGTGCCCTGGACGAGCAGGGACACCTCCTCCCCGCCCTCGGACGAGGACGCGAGGATGTCGCGGCCCTCCTGGCTCTCGGCCCCGGGTACGCGGGGCTCCCCGGAGTGGAGGCTCGGGAAGAGGCCGTCGCCGACCGCCCCGAGGGCGAGGGCGAGGCAGGACACGACGAGGAACCCCCACACGGCGAGCGTCGTCCGGGGGCGACGGATGACGCCGCGGGCAAGTGCATCGAACACGGCGGTCAGTCTCTCACCGTGGACGCCGTCACAGCGGCCGGGGCGCTCGTCCCGTGACGGTCCGGTGCCGTAGCGTCGGAGTCGTGGCGACGACTCCCGAACCCGACACCGCTTCCCACGGCCCGCCGCGCGCGGCGGGCCACGTCCGTCGCGAGTCGATCCTGCGTGAACGGGCGCGCCGGGTGGTGGCCGGCAGCGGCCCGCCCACGCTCGCCCTGTCCACGCGCCGCCGGCAGTCCGACCTCGCCGCGGAGACCGAGCGCTCGGTCCTCGACCTCGTCCTGCGGGTGGGGGAGGCGATGATCGCGACGGGCGCGCCCGTCGCCGACGTCACCGCGGCGCTGCTGCGGCTCGCGGCCGCCTACGGAGTCACGAACTGCCACGTCGACATCACCTTCATCTCGATCTCGGCGTCCATCGACCGCGACGACGACCCCATCACCAAGATGCGGGTCATCAACGTCCGCACCTCTGACTACAGCCGCCTCGCCGACCTCTTCGCCATGGTCGAGGGCGCGGCCGCCGGCCGGCTGCCGCTCGAGCGCGCCCACGCGCGCCTGGAGGAGGTCCTCGACTCCCCGCACCCCTACCGCCGCTGGGTCGTCACCCTCGCGCTGGGTGTCATGGCGGCGGGAGTCGCCGGGCTGCTCGGTGGCGGGTGGCAGGTGGCCATCGTCGCGGCTTGCACCACGGCCCTCATCGACCGCGTGCTGCGCGCCCTGCGCCGCTGGGGCTTGCCCTACCTCTTCCAGCAGGCCATGGGCGCCGGGATCGCGACGCTCGTGGCGATCGCGCTGCTCTGGGGGCAGGACACCTTCGGCTGGGACCGGGCGGTGCTGCCGCCGTCGCTCGTCGTCGCCTCGGGGATGGTCGTCCTCCTCGCCGGGATGCAGCTCGTCGGCGCCGCCGAGGACGCGATCTCCGGGTACCCGCTGACCGCGGCCGCGAAGTCCTTCGAGGTGGCGCTCTACACGGTGGGGCTCGTCGTCGGGATCGGCTTCGTCCTCGACCTCGGACGGCGGCTGGGGGTGCCGCTGTACATCGGTGACGTCTTCGGCAACGCGCCGCCGGGCCTGGTCCAGATCCTCTGCGGCGGCGTCATCGCGGGGTCCTGGGCGGTCGCGTCGTACACGCGCGCCTCGAACATCTGGCTCATCTCGCTCGTCGGCGCCGTCGCGGCGGGGGTCTACTACGCCGTCGACGCCCTGTGGCTCGGGCCGGCCGGAGCTGCCTTCTTCGCGGCCCTGCTCGTCGGCCTGCTCGCCGGGGTCATCGGGGACCGCGGGCGACTGCCCAGCCTCGTCGTCTCCGTGTGCGGGGTGACGCCGATGTTGCCGGGCCTGGCGATCTACGCCGCGATGTTCGACTTCATCGAGGGCGGCGACGTCATCGGTGGCGGGCAGCTGGCGATCCGGGCGCTGTCGGTCGGCCTTGCGCTGGCTGCCGGCGTCACGCTGGGGGAGTTCCTCGCCTCCCCGCTGCGTTCGGAGATGGACCGGTGGGAGCGCCGCGTCCGAAGCCGCGCCCGCGGCGCCCGCATCTGACCCGAGACCTCCCTCCCTCGCCGACAGCCGGTTCCCGGCCGCTCGGCCTGACCTCCGCCGTCCCTCGCTCGCCGGCAGCCGGATCCCGCCCGGGCCGCCTTCCGTCCGCCGTCCTTTTCTCACCGACAGCCGGATCCCGCGCCGACGCTCGCACCCGACGACGCGACGTAGGCTCCGGTCGTGGACCTCTTCGACTCCGTGGGCGCCGACGACGCCGGCACCCCCGCCGCCCGTCCGGACGCGCCGCTCGCCGTGCGGATGCGTCCCGCGTCCCTCTCCGAGGTCGTCGGGCAGGAGCACCTCCTCAGGCCGGGCGCGCCGCTGCGGCGGCTCGTCGAGCCGGGCGGCAGCTCGCGCGCGTCCTCGGTCATCCTCTGGGGGCCGCCGGGCACCGGGAAGACGACGCTCGCCTACCTCGTCGCCCACGCGTCCGGCCGCCGCTTCGTCGAGCTGTCCGCCGTGACGGCCGGCGTCAAGGACGTCCGACAGGTCGTCGAGGACGCCCGACGGCGCCTCGTGAGCACCGGCGGCGAGACCGTCCTGTTCATCGACGAGGTGCACCGCTTCTCCAAGACCCAGCAGGACGCCCTCCTCCCGTCGGTCGAGAACGGCTGGGTCACCCTCGTCGCGGCGACGACGGAGAACCCGAGCTTCTCCGTCATCTCCCCGCTGCTGTCCCGGTCCCTGCTCCTCACCCTCCAGCCGCTGGAGGAGCAGGACATCCGCGCACTCGTCGCGCGGGCGCTGGCGGACGAGCGCGGCCTGGCCGGCCGCTACGAGCTCGCCGGCGACGCCCTCGACCACCTCGTCCGGCTCGCCGGCGCCGACGCCCGCAAGGCGCTGACCATCCTCGAGGCCGCCGCCGGCGCCGCGGACGACGCCGACACGATCGACCTGCCGACCATGGAGCGGGCCATCGACGTCGCGGCCGTACGCTACGACCGCGACGGCGACCAGCACTACGACGTCACCAGCGCCTTCATCAAGTCGATGCGCGGCTCGGACGTCGACGCCGCGCTCCACTACCTCGCCCGGATGATCGTCGCGGGGGAGGACCCCCGCTTCATCGCCCGCCGCATCGTCATCGCGGCCGCCGAGGAGGTCGGCATGGCCGACCCGACGGCGCTCCACACCGCTGTCGCCGCGGCGGAGGCCGTCGCGTTCATCGGGATGCCGGAGGGCGGCCTCGTCCTGGCCCAGGCCGTCGTCCACGTCGCGACCGCGCCCAAGTCCAACGCTTCCTACCGCGCGATCGGCGAGGCCATCGCCGACGTGCGTGCCGGCAAGGCCGGGCCCGTCCCGCCGCACCTGCGCGACTCGCACTACGCGGGGGCGAAGAAGCTCGGCCACGGCACCGAGTACGTCTATGCCCACGACGTTCCCCACGCCATCGCCCCCCAGCAGTACCTGCCCGACGAGCTCGTCGGGCGCCGCTACTACGAGCCCCGCCCGCGGGGCCTGGAGCGCGACATCACGACCCGCCTCGAGCGCATCCGCGACATCCTCGGCAGCGGCTGACCGACCCCGACGGCGGTGCCTGAGCCACCCGCCCCGTTCCTTCGCGTCGAGAGCTGACGTGTTCCTCCGTAAGAACTCAGCTCTCGACGCGGGGGGTGGGCGGTGAGGGGGCCGGCAGCGGGGGAGCGTCGCTGGGTGCGGCGGAGGTCACAGGGGGGCTCCGCTGGGCGTGGGGCGGCGCTGGTAGTCTTGTCCGGTTGCCTTCGGGCAGCCACCTGGGGTCCCAGCCTTCAATGGTCGGCCCCACGCGAGGGGAGTCCTCCCGCTCGCGTGACGTCACAACGACAGGAAGTACACCCATGAGCAAGAACAACCAGGCACGGTCGCGCCGCCAGGTGCGCCTGTCCCGCGCCCTCGGCATCGCGCTGACCCCCAAGGCGGTCAAGCACTTCGAGAAGCGCCCCTACCCGCCCGGTGAGCACGGCCGCGCCCGTCGTCGGACCGAGTCCGACTACGCCGTCCGTCTCAAGGAGAAGCAGCGTCTGCGCGCGCAGTACGGCCTTCGCGAGGCCCAGATGACGCGCGTCTTCGAGGAGGCCCGCAAGGAGTCCGGCCTGACCGGTGAGTCGCTGGTCGAGCTGCTCGAGATGCGTCTGGACGCCCTCGTGCTCCGCGCCGGCTTCGCCCGCACGATCGCCCAGGCCCGCCAGGCCGTCGTGCACCGCCACATCCTCGTGGACGGCAAGCTCGTCGACCGCCCCTCCTTCCGCGTGAAGCCGGGCCAGGTCGTCCAGGTCAAGCCGAAGAGCCAGACCATGACGCCCTTCCAGATCGCCGCCGCCGGTGCGCACCGCGACGTCCTGCCGGACGTCCCGGGCTACCTCGACGTCGCGCTGGAGAAGCTCCGGGTCCAGCTCGTCCGTCGCCCCAAGCGCGACGAGGTCCCCGTCACCTGCGACGTGCAGCTGGTCGTCGAGTACTACTCGCGCTGACCCTCCCTGCTCGACACTGCGCCCCGGGCGCCGGCCACGCCGGTGCCCGGGGCGCGGACATTTCCGGGTAGCCTTCCCGCAGCACCCGCCAGACCAAGGAGCCTGCAGATGAACATCGGCGACATCGCCGGGATCGTGGCAGCCGTCGCGTTCCTCGCGCTCGTGGCTTTCCTCGCCGTCCCCCTCCTCAAGGTCGGCAAGGTGCTCGACGCCGCGACCGACTCGGTCCGTGAGATCACCGCTCACACCCTGCCCGTCGTCGACGAGGCCGCCGCCACCATCGCGGCGAGCAACGCCCAGCTGGCCAAGGTCGACGCCGTCACGACTGCCGCGACCGAGGTCTCCCAGAACGTCTCGGCCCTCACGACGCTCGTCTCCGCCACCGTCGGGGGCCCGCTCATCAAGGTGGCCGCCTTCTCCTACGCCGTGCGGCGGGTCTTCCGGCGGGGCGCCTGATGCGTCGCACCGCCGTTGTCGGCCTCACGGTCCTCGCCGTCGTCGCGCTCGCCACCCCGGCCGTGCGCCGCGGTGTGGGTGCCCGGCTGGAGTCCGTCGCCGACGGCGTCCGGGCCCGCGTGGCCGGCTTCCGCACCGACTACGCCGACCGTGAGGCCGAGCTGCGCGAGCGCCTGCTGCCCGACGACGCCGTCGTCGAGGCCGCGGCCCGTGCCCGCGACGACCGCCACTGACACACTTCGTCCCTCCCGACCCTTCCCCCGAGGTCCCATTGCGCACCGCCGAGATCCGCTCCCGCTGGCTCGAGTACTTCGCCAAGCACGACCACCACATCGCGCCGAGCGTGCCGCTCGTGTCGCCGGACCCGTCGATCCTCTTCACGATCGCCGGCATGGTGCCCTTCATCCCCTACATCGTCGGGACGCAGGAGGCGCCGTGGCCGCGTGTCGCCTCGGTCCAGAAGTGCCTGCGCACCAACGACATCGAGAACGTCGGACGCACCACGCGCCACGGCACGTTCTTCCAGATGAACGGCAACTTCTCCTTCGGTGACTACTTCAAGGAGGGGGCGATCGGCTTCGCCTGGGACCTGCTCACCACCTCCCAGGCCGACGGCGGGTACGGGCTGGACGGCGACCGCCTGTGGGTGACGACCTGGGACCAGGACACCGAGGCGCACAGTGCGCTCACGAGCATCGGCGTGGACGAGGGGCACATCGTGCGCCTGCCTCGCGAGGAGAACTTCTGGGACACCGGCCAGCCCGGCCCCGCCGGCCCCTGCGCGGAGTTCCACTACGACCGCGGCCCGGAGTTCGGCCCCGAGGCCGAGGGCGGCACGGTCGACCCCGGCGGCGACCGCTACCTCGAGATCTGGAACCTCGTCTTCGACCAGTTCCTCCGCGGCGAGGGCACCGGCAAGAACTACCCGCTGATCCGTGAGCTCGAGCAGAAGAGCATCGACACCGGCGCCGGCCTGGAGCGCATCGCCTACCTGCTCCAGGGCAAGGCGAACATGTACGAGACCGACGAGGTCTACCCGCTCATCGCCACGACCCAGGAGCTCACCGGTCGCCGCTACGGCGCCGACGGCGAGGACGACGTGCGCATGCGCATCGTCGCCGACCACGTCCGCTCGGCCCTCATGCTCATCGGCGACGGCGTGCGCCCGGGCAACGACGGGCGCGGCTACGTGCTGCGCCGGCTCATCCGGCGCGCGGTGCGCTCGGTGCGCCTGCTCGGCGTCGACGAGCCCGTCCTGCCCGAGCTGCTGCCCGTGGTCAAGGACGCGATGTCCCTGTCCTACCCCGAGCTCGAGCGGGACTTCGCCACCATCAGCGACGTCGCCTACGGCGAGGAGGAGGCCTTCCGCCGCACGCTCGTCGCCGGCACGACGATCCTCGACACCGCCGTCGGCCGGGCCAAGTCCGCCGCCGGTGAGGCCGGACGCCCGCAGCTGCCCGGCACCGACGCCTTCGCCCTCCACGACACCTACGGGTTCCCGATCGACCTCACCCTCGAGATGGCCGCCGAGCAGGGCGTGGCCGTGGACGAGCAGGGCTTCCGGGACCTCATGGCCGAGCAGCGCGAGCGGGCCCGCGCCGACGCGCTGGCGAAGAAGTCCGGCCACGTGGACCCGGCCCACTACCGCGAGCTCCAGGACCGCCTGGGCGGCAGCACGCTGTTCCTCGGCTACACCGACACGACGGCGGAGGCCCGGCTGGTCGGCCTCCTCGTCGACGGCCGGCCGGTGCCCGCCGCCACGGCCCCCGCCGACGTCGAGGTCGTCCTCGACCGCACGCCGTTCTACGCCGAGGCCGGCGGCCAGCTCGCCGACCAGGGCACCATCCGGCTCCAGGGCGGCGGGATCGTCACGGTCGACGACGTCCAGGCCCCGGTCAAGGGCCTCGTCGTCCACCGTGGCCGGCTCACCGAGGGCACCGTCACCCTGGACGAGACGGGTGTCGCGAGCATCGACGCCGCGCGCCGCACGGCGATCGCCCGCGCGCACTCGGCCACCCACATGGTCCACAAGGCGCTGCACGAGTCGCTCGGCGAGCAGGCCACCCAGGCCGGCTCGGAGAACGCGCCCTCCCGCCTGCGCCTCGACTTCCGCCACGGCGCCCAGGTGCCCTCCGCCGTCATCGGCGAGATCGAGGAGCGGGTCAACACCCTGCTCGCCGAGGACCTCGACGTCACCGACGCGGTGATGGACATCGAGGACGCCAAGGCGTCCGGCGCCATGGCACTGTTCGGGGAGAAGTACGGCTCACGCGTGCGGGTCGTGTCCATCGGCGGGGACTGGTCGCGCGAGCTGTGCGCCGGCACCCACGTGCCCCGCACCGGCAACATCGGCCGCGTGACGCTGCTCGGGGAGTCCTCCATCGGCTCGGGCGTCCGCCGCGTCGACGCCCTCGTCGGCGCCGGCGCTTACGGCTACCAGGCCCGCGAGCACGCGCTCGTCGGCCAGGTCACCAGCCTGCTCGGCGGCCGCCCCGAGGAGCTGCCCGAGCGCGTGTCCTCCCTCATGAGCCGCCTCAAGGCCGCCGAGAAGGAGCTCGCCGCCGTCCGGCGCCAGCAGCTCCTCGCCGGCGCCGGCACGCTGGCCGACTCCGCCCAGGACGTCGACGGCACTCTCGTCGTCGTCCACGACGCCGGTGAGGTCGCCGGCGGAGACGACCTGCGCACCCTGGTCCTCGACGTCCGGGGACGGCTCGGCGAGGCGCGTCCCGCCGTCGTCGCGGTCGCGGGCACGAGCAACGGCCGCCCGGCGGTCGTCATCGCCACGAACGCCGCGGCACGCGAGGCGGGCCTGCGGGCCGGCCAGCTCGTGCGCGGCGCCGCCGGCCGCCTCGGCGGTGGCGGCGGCGGCAAGGACGACGTCGCGCAGGGCGGTGGCACCGACCCGGCAGCTGTCCCGTCCGCTCTCGACGGCGTGCTGGACGACGTGCGGGGCGTGGTCGCTCGATGACCGACCAGGCCTCGGCCTTTGTCCGCGGCGTCCGCGTGGGCGTGGACGTCGGAGCGGTGCGGGTCGGTCTGGCCCGCAGCGACGCCGACGGGCTGCTCGCCACCCCGGTCGAGACCGTGACCGGTGAGCGCCCTGCCCAGCTGCGGCGTGTCGCCGAGATCGTCCGCGACCTGGAGGCCACGGGCGTCGTCGTCGGTCTGCCCCGGCAGCTGTCCGGCGCCGAAGGGCATGCTGCCGCGCTGGCGCGGGAGTACGCTGAGGAGCTGGCGCGAGCGTGCGACCCCGTGCCCGTCAGGCTCGTCGACGAGCGGCTGACGACCGTCAGCGCCCACCAGGCGCTGCACCGGTCGGGCCGACCGGGGCGACGCCACCGGGCGGTGGTCGACCAGGTTGCCGCCGTCATGATCCTCCAGGCAGCCCTGGACCAGGAGCGCCGGACAGGTCAGCCGGCGGGGGAGCTCGTCGACCACGGAATGGAGGCAGAGGCGTGAGCGACCTCTTCGACCAGGCCCTGCTGGCCGATGAGCCCGAGCCCCGCTCGTCCGTCGAGCGGCGCTCCGCCCGACGTGACCGTGCCGAGCGCAAGCGTCGCCGTCGGCGGCGCACCGCCGTCGCCGTCGTGCTCAGCCTGCTGCTCGTGGGTGCTCTCGGGTTCGGTGCGTTCCTCGCCGTCCGCACGCTCCTCGACCGCCCCGACGACACCGCCGGCGAGGACTACCCCGGCCCCGGCTCGGGCAGCGTGCCCGTCGTCATCGAGGAGGGGGCCACCGGCGCCGCGATGGGCACCACGCTCGTCGAGGCCGGCGTCGTCGCCTCCGAGCGGGCCTTCGTCCAGGCCTTCAGCGCCAACCCGGACGCCGCGCAGATCCAGCCCGGCACCTACGAGCTCATGGAGCAGATGCGGGCCGAGGACGCCGTCAACGCCCTGCTCAACCCCGCGAACAAGTCCGAGCTGCGCATCACCGTGCCCGAGGGCTGGCGCGCCGAGCAGATCTACGAACGCATCGCCGGCGTCGCCCAGATCCCGCTCGAGGAGGTCGAGGCCGCCGCCGCGGACCGCGAGGCGATCGGCCTGCCCGAGCAGGCCGCGGAGAACCCCGAGGGCTGGTTCGCCGCCGCGACCTACACCCTGGAGCCGGACGCCGACGCGACCGCCATCCTCGCCGCGATGGTCGCCCAGACGACGAGCACCTTCGAGACCCTCGACGTGCCCGCCGACGAGCAGCACGACGTCCTCACGCGCGCCTCGATCATCGAGCACGAGGTCAACCGCGACGAGGACCGCGGGAAGGTCGCGCGGGTCCTGGAGAACCGGCTGCAGAACTGCAGCGACGACGGCCTCATCGGCATGGACTCGACGATCAACTACGGCCTGGGACGCTCCGGCGGTGTGCCCGAGCGCTCCGAGCTGGACAACGCGGACAACCCGTACAACACGCGGATCCACCCCGGTCTGCCGCCCACCCCGATCGGTGCCCCCGGCGTCGCCGCCATCGAGGCCGTCCTCGACCCGCCCGAGGGGGACTGGTGCTACTTCGTCACCGTCAACCTCGACACCGGCGAGACGCGCTTCACCGGGGACTACTCCGAGCACCTGCAGAACCAGGAGCTCTTCCGCGAGTGGCTGGCGACCAACCCCACCGACGACGAGGGCTGAGCGTGAGCAGCGGTGAGCCGGGCGGCCCCGTGCTGCCCACCTACGACGTGCACCCGGCCGGCACGCTGCCGCCCGGGGCTCGGCGGGCCGCCGTCCTCGGCACGCCCGTCGGGCACTCGCTGTCACCCGTCCTCCACGGCGCCGCCTACGCGGCCCTGGGGATCGAGTGGGTCTACGGGCTCGCGGAGGTCGACGCCGACGAGCTGCGCGGCGTCGTCGCCTCGCTCGACGGTGAGTGGGCAGGCCTGTCCCTCACCATGCCTCTCAAGCACGTCGCCCTCGAGGTGGCCGACGTCGTCGACCCGCTCGCCGAGGTCGTCGGTGCCGTCAACACCCTCATCGTTCAGCCCGGTCCGGGGCGCGGGCTCGTCGTCGGGGCCAACACCGACGTCCACGGGATCGTCGCCGCCCTGCGCGAGGCCTCCGGCCGGGAGGGCTGGCGCCCGAGCGGCGCCGTCGTGCTCGGGGGAGGGGCCACCGCCGCCTCGACCCTCGCGGCCCTCGCCGAGCTCGGCATCACCGACTCCCTCGTCCTCGTCCGCAACCCGGCCCGGGCCGGTGCGCTCCAGCGCGCGGCCCACCGGATGGGCGTCCACGTCACCCTGCGCCGTTGGTCCACGGCGGAGCAGGCCGCCGACGCCGTGACCTCCGCGGACATCACCGTCTCCACCCTGCCCGCGGGCGCGGGGGACGAGCTGGGCGACCACCTCGGCGTCGCCGGTGGCACGTCCGGACGCGTCCTGCTCGACGTCGCCTACGACCCGTGGCCCAGCCGTCTGGCCGCCGGCTTCACCGCCGGGGGCGGCACCGTCGCGCCCGGCTGGGCGATGCTCCTCCACCAGGCCGCCGAGCAGGTGCGCCTCATGACCGGACGCCCGGCCCCGCTCGAGGCGATGCGGACGGCGCTCACCGACGCACTCGCCCGCCGTGGCGGCTGAGCCGGGCGCCACCGCACGCTGGTGGCAGGCCCCTGGTGTCCTGGCCGGGGCCTGTGCCGTCGCCGTCGCGCTCACCGTGCTCCTCCACGGGTGGCGCGCCGACCTGCCGCCCGCGCTGCTCCTCGCCGTCGCCGGTGTCCTCCTCGCGGCCGAGGACCTCGCCAGCCACCGGCTGCCCAACGCCGTCCTGGCGCCGACCGCCGTCGCGCTCACGCTGCTGCTCCTCGTCGCCGCGCTCGTCACCGGGGCGTGGGACGCGCTGCTGCGTGCCGTCCTCGCGGTCGCGGCCAGCGGCCTGGGGTACCTCGTGCTGGCGCTGCTGCGCCCGGCGGGCCTGGGGATGGGCGACGTCAAGCTCGGGGCGTTGCTCGGGGCCTGGCTCGGGTGGCTGGGCTGGGGCGCCGTCGTGCTCGGGGTGCTGGCCGCCTTCGTCCTCGGCGGCCTGGCGGGGCTCGTCCTCATCGTCGCCGGGCGCGCCACGCGCACGACGGCGATCGCCTTCGGTCCGTGGATGCTCCTGGGCGCCGCCGCGGCCGGTGCCGTCACCGTGCGCCTGGGGCCCGTGCTCGGGCTGTGAGCGCGCCGCCTGACGGACGTCAACCGGGCGTGTCGGCGGGGCGTGGCAGGATGCCAGCATGCGTTGGTTGACAGCAGGGGAGTCCCACGGCGAGGCCCTCGTCGGCGTGGTCGAGGGCGTGCCGGCGGGCGTGGCGATCACCACCGAGGAGCTGCGCGCGGTGCTCGCCCGGCGGCGGCTCGGCTACGGCCGCGGCGCCCGGATGAAGTTCGAGCAGGACGAGGTCCGCCTCCTGGGCGGAGTGCGACACGGCCGCACGATGGGCGGGCCCGTCGCCATCGAGATCGGCAACTCCGAGTGGCCCAAGTGGCAGACGGTGATGTCGGCCGACCCCGTCGACCCCAGCCTGCTCGAGGTTGACGCCGGCACCGGGGACCAGCGTGAGATCGCGCGCAACCGTCCCCTCACCCGGCCGCGGCCCGGCCACGCGGATCTCGTCGGCATGACCAAGTACGCCCTGGACGACGCCCGGCCGGTGCTCGAGCGCGCCAGCGCCCGCGAGACCGCCGCCCGGGTGGCCCTCGGTGCCCTCGCCGCGGCCGTCCTCGAGCAGGTTGCCGGCGTGCGGCTCGTCTCCCACGTCGTCGCCGTCGGCCCCGTCGACGTGCCCGACGACGCCCCCGCGCCCGGTCCCGACGACGTCGCCGCGCTCGACGCGGACCCGATCCGCTGCTTCCACCCCGCCACCTCGGCCGCGATGGTCGAGGAGATCGACGCGTGCCGCAAGGACGGGGACACCCTCGGCGGCGTCGTCGAGGTGCTCGCCTACGGGCTGCCGCCCGGCCTGGGCTCCTTCGTCCACGGGGACCGCAAGCTTGACTCGCGTCTCGCGGGCGCCGTCATGGGCATCCAGGCGATCAAGGGCGTCGAGGTCGGGGACGGCTTCCGCACCGCCCGCCGCCGCGGCTCCGTCGCCCACGACGAGATCGTCCGCGAGGCCGACGGCGTGCACCGCACGACCAACCGCGCCGGCGGCGTCGAGGGCGGCATGAGCAACGGCGAGGTGCTGCGCGTGCGCGCCGCGCTCAAGCCCATCTCCACCGTGCCCCGTGCCCTGCGGACCATCGACGTGTCCACCGGTGAGGCCGCCACGGCCATCCACCAGCGCTCGGACGTCTGCGCGGTGGCCCCGGCCGCCGTCGTCGCCGAGGCGATGGTGGCCCTCGTCCTCGCCGAGGCGCTGCTGGAGAAGACCGGCGGCGACTCCGTCGCCGAGTGTGCCCGCAACCTCACCGCCTACCTCGAGTCGATCCCGGAGGGCATGCGGTGAGCGGGCCCACCTCCCGCGCCCACGTCGTCCTCGTGGGCCCGCCCGGAGCGGGCAAGTCCACGGTCGGCCAGGTCCTCGCGCGGCTGCTCGGCGTCGAGCTCCTCGACACCGACGACGCCGTCGAACGCCGCGAGGGCCGCACCATCAGCGACATCTTCATCGACGACGGCGAGCCGCACTTCCGCGCGCTCGAGCACGCCGAGGTGCTGCGGGCGCTGGCCGAGCACGACGGCGTCGTGGCGCTGGGCGGGGGAGCGGTCGAGCACCCCGACACCCGCGCCGCGCTGCTCTCCGTGCCCGTCGTCTACCTCGAGGTCTCCATGGCCAAGGCGCTGCCGCGCGTCGGCCTGTCCGGTGCGCGCCCGCTCCTCGTCGAGAGCCCCCGCGCCCGGTGGAAGGCCCTTATGGACTCCCGCCGCCCGCTGTACCAGGAGGTCGCCGGCCTCGTCGTCGACACCGACACCGAGCCCGTCGAGCGGCTCGCCACCCTCGTCGCCGAGGCGCTCGAACGCGGCGACCTGCGCCCGCGGAGCGAGGCGTGACCGAGGCGCGCGTGCCGGTCCGGGCCGAGCACGACTACGAGGTCGTCATCGGCCGCGGCCTGGACCGTGAGGTGACCGCGGCCGTGGGCGAGGAGCCGCGGCGCGTGCTCCTCGTCCACCAGGCCCCGCTCGCCGAGCGGGCGGCGCGGCTCGGCGCCGCGCTCGAGGCCGCGGGCCACGAGGTCCACCCCGCCCTCGTGCCGGACGGTGAGCAGGCCAAGACGGCCGCCGTCCTCACCGAGCTGTGGTCGCGCCTGGGCCTCGCTGCCTTCACCCGCCAGGACCTCGTCGTGGGGCTCGGCGGGGGAGCGGCCACGGACCTCGCCGGCTTCGTCGCGGCCTCCTGGCTGCGCGGGGTCGCCGTCATCCACGTGCCCACCACGCTCCTCGGCATGGTCGACGCCGCCGTCGGCGGCAAGGCCGCGATCAACACTCCCGAGGGAAAGAACCTCGTCGGCGCCTTCCACTCCCCGCGCGCCGTCGTCTGCGACCTCGACACCCTCGCCACCCTCCCGCCCGAGGACCACGCCGCCGGACTGGCGGAGGTCGTCAAGGCAGGCTTCATCGCCGACCCCCGCATCCTCGAGCTCGTCGAGGCGGACGCCGGTGCCGCCGCACGTGACGCAAGCTCCGACGTGCTTGCCGAGCTGGTGCGCCGCGCGGTCCAGGTCAAGGCGGAGGTCGTCTCCGAGGACCTCCGCGAGGCCGGGCGCCGGGAGTTCCTCAACTACGGGCACACCCTCGCCCACGCCATCGAGCTGAGCGAGGACTTCCGCTGGCGCCACGGGGACGCGGTGGCCGTCGGCATGGTCTTCGCCGCCGAGCTGGGCCGGGCCGCCGGACGGCTGCCGGGCGCCGACGTCGCCCGGCACCGGGAGGTGCTCGACTCCCTGGGCCTGCCGACGGCCTACCGCCAGGACCGCTGGCCCGATCTCCTCCAGGCCATGGGCCGCGACAAGAAGACCCGCGGTGCCACCCTCCGCTTCGTCGTGCTCGACGGCATCGGCCGCCCCGGCCGCCTCGAGGGACCCGACCCCGCCCTCCTTGAGGGCGCCTACGTCGCGCTGGCGCCGTGAAGGCTGAGCCCTTGATCCGGCCGCATCAAGCATCTAGCCTTGAGTCATGTTCGTCATGACGGCCGACCAGAAGGCCAGCCGCAGCCGGGGTGACGCCGTGCCCGGCCTGCTCGACGCCGTCGCTGAGTGGCGCGGCCGACAGCCGGCCGACCCCTTCGTGCTGCCGGTCGAGCGGACCGTGGGCGACGAGGTGCAGGGGGTACTGGCCGACTCTCACGCCGTCGTCAGTGTCGTCCTGCTGCTCCAGCGGCTGGGCGGGTGGAGCGTGGGGGTCGGGGCCGGTCCGGTCGTCGAGCCGCTCGCCGAGTCCGCGCCCGCCAGCGCGGGAGAGGCCTTCATCCTCGCCCGCTCCGCCGTCGAGCGGGCCCGGGGGCGCTCCGTGAGCGTGCCGCTCGCCGTCGACGGCGTGTCCACCGGCGCCGCGGAGGAGGCCGAGGCGCTGCTCCAGCTGCTCGCCGCCGTCGTGCGCCGCCGCAGCGACGCCGGCTGGGAGGTTGTCGACCTCCTCGCCGAGGGCGGCACCCAGCGTGCGGCTGCCGAGCGGCTCGGGATCACTGCCCAAGCGGTGAGCCAGCGCCTGGACGCCGCCCTGTGGCAGGAGGAGGTGCGGCTGCACCCGCTCGCCGCCCGGCTGCTGACCGCTGCCGAGGGGGTGGCCGCATGAGCTGGGCCGGTGCCGGTATCGTCGTCGCGGCTCTCGTCGTCTCCGTCCTCCTCGGGCGGCTCGTGACGGGCCTGGTCCTGCGCCGCGTGCAGTCAACCCCGCCCGCGAACGGGGTGCTGCGGGGCGGCACCTGGATCGGGATGCTTGAGCGGGCGGCCATCACCGGCGCCGTCATCGCCGGCTTCCCCGAGGGCGTCGCCGTCGTTCTCGCGGTCAAGGGTCTGGGCCGCTACCCCGAGCTGCGCGAGAGCCACCCCGACAAGGTGAGCCCCGCCGCCGAGCGCTTCATCATCGGCACACTCATCTCCTACACCTGGGCCGGGGCGTGCGCCGTGCTGGGTCTGTGGGCGCTCGACGCGCTAGGCTGACTGCCGCTCTCTCGAAAGGAAGACCTCAGTGGCCACCACGAACGACCTCAAGAACGGCATGGTGCTCGTCATCGACGGGAACCTCTGGTCCGTCGTCGAGTTCCAGCACGTCAAGCCCGGCAAGGGCCCCGCCTTCGTGCGCACCAAGATCAAGAACGTGCTCTCCGGCAAGACCCTCGACAAGACCTTCAACGCCGGCGTCAAGGTCGAGACGGCCACCGTGGACCGCCGCGACATGCAGTACCTGTACCAGGACGGCGAGGACTACGTGTTCATGGACACGTCCACCTACGACCAGATCCTCGTCGGCGCCGACATCGTGGGAGACGCCGCGAACTTCCTCCTCGAGGGGCAGATGGCGACCGTCGCCACCCACGAGGGCCGCGTCCTGTACATCGACCTGCCCGCGTCCGTGGTCCTCGAGATCACCTACACCGAGCCGGGCCTCCAGGGGGACCGCTCCTCCGCCGGCACCAAGCCTGCCACCGTCGAGACCGGCTACGAGATCCAGGTGCCGCTGTTCCTCGAGCAGGGGACCAAGGTCAAGGTCGACACGCGCACCGGGGACTACCTCGGCCGCGTGAACGACTGACATGGCGGCACGCACCAAGGCACGCACCCGCGCCGTCGACGTCCTCTACGAGGCCGACCAGCGCGCGCTGGCCGGGTGGGACATCGAGCTGCGCGAGCTGCTCGCCCAGCGCCTGCAGCACACGGCGGCGCAGACCGCGCTGCCGCAGTACTCGGTGGAGATCGTCGAGGGAGTGGCGGACCACGCCACCGAGATCGACGAGCTCATCACCACCTACGCCCAGGAGTGGACGCTCCCGCGGATGCCCGCCGTCGACCGGGCCATCCTGCGCCTGGGCGTGTGGGAGCTGATGTTCAACGACGACGTGCCGGGTGCCGTCGCCGTCGACGAGGCCGTGGCACTGGCCACCAAGCTGTCGACGGACGACTCCCCACGTTTCGTCAACGGCCTCCTCGGCCGCATCCTCCAGCTGGAGGCCGGCGGCCGCTGAGCCGCCCCACCGACGAGCCGGGTCCCATGGGGGACCCGGCTCTCGTCGTCCCCGGATGTCGCACGCCCTCCGGGCCTCGTCGGCCGAGGGGCTTCCGGTCGACGCACGAGGAGTCCGAAATGCAAGACATCGGACGTGTTGGGGCTCAATGCATTCATTCGGAGGTCACTGCGGAGTAAAGTTTTGGCTCGCTGGGTCATCGGCGTCCCACGTCTGATCAAGACAGTCGCGAAGCAAGGGGAACGCACCATGGGCCCGATCCACGGAACCACGCCGCAGCCGGGGGCGCCGCCGCGCCAGAGTCTCTACGACCCCGCGTACGAGCACGACGCCTGCGGCGTCGCCTTCGTCGCCACGCTCCGTGGGACCCCGGGCCGCGACATCGTCGAGGCGGCCCTCACGGCCCTCGCCAACCTCGACCACCGCGGGGCCGTGGGCGCCGAGCAGGACACCGGCGACGGCGCCGGCATCCTCCTGCAGGTGCCCGACGCGTTCCTCCGCGCCGAGCTGCCCTTCGCGCTCCCGGAGCCCGGCCACTACGCCGTCGGCCTGGCCCTCCTCCCCGGTGGGAACGGCGCGTCGACCGAGCGTGCCGCCGCCGTGGCCACCATCGAGCGCATCGCGGCCGAGGAGGGCCTGCGGGTCCTCGGCTGGCGCGAGGTGCCCGTCGTCGAGCACCTTGTCGGCCAGATGGCCCGCTCGACGATGCCCGCCTTCCGCCACCTCGTCGTCGCCGACGCGGACGGCGAGCGCTCCGGCGTCGCGCTGGACCGCCTCGCCTACCGGCTGCGCAAGCGTGCCGAGCACGAGCTCGGCGTCTACTTCGCCTCGCTGTCCTCCCGCACGCTCGTCTACAAGGGCATGCTCACCACCGTTCAGCTCGCGAGCTTCTTCCCGGACCTCGGCGACCCCCGCCTCGTCAGCACCCTGGCGCTCGTCCACTCCCGCTTCTCGACGAACACCTTCCCGTCGTGGCCGCTCGCGCAGCCCTTCCGGATGGTGGCGCACAACGGCGAGATCAACACCGTCCGCGGCAACCGGAACTGGATGGGCGCCCGTGAGGGCGTCGCCTCGAGCGAGCTGCTCGGCGACCTCGAGCCGCTGCTGCCCGTCTGCCCGCCCGGTGCCAGCGACTCCGCGTCCTTTGACGAGGTGCTCGAGCTGCTCCACCTCGGTGGCCGCTCACTGCCCCACGCGGTCCTCATGATGATCCCCGAGGCGTGGCAGAACCACGCCGAGATGGACGCGGCGCGGCGCGCCTTCTACGAGTACCACGCGACGATCATGGAGCCCTGGGACGGGCCGGCCGCGATGACCTTCACCGACGGCACCCTCATCGGCGCCGTCCTCGACCGCAACGGCCTGCGCCCCGCCCGCTACGTCGTCACCGAGGACGGCCTCGTCGTCCTCGCCTCGGAGTCCGGCGTCCTCGACATCGACCCGGCCACGGTCGTGCGCAAGGGCCGCCTCGAGCCGGGCCGCATGTTCCTCGTCGACACCGCCGCCGGGGAGGTCGTCGACGACGACGCCCTCAAGGACGAGCTCGCCGCCTCCGCCCCCTACGGCGACTGGCTCGCCGAGCACACCCTCCACCTCGCCGACCTGCCCGACCGTGAGCACGTCCTGCACTCCCGGTCCTCGGTGGGGCGCCGCCAGCAGGTCTTCGGGTACAGCGACGAGGAGCTGCGCATCCTCCTCGCGCCCATGGCCCGCACCGGCGCGGAGGCGCTCGGCTCGATGGGCACCGACACGCCCCTCGCCGTCCTGTCCACCCGGCCACGGACGCTCTTCGACTACTTCGCCCAGCAGTTCGCCCAGGTGACCAACCCGCCGCTCGACGCGATCCGCGAGGAGCTCGTCACCTCCCTCGGTGGAGCGATCGGCCCCGAGCCGAACCTCCTCGCGGAGGACCCCGAGCACGCCCGCAAGCTCGTCCTGCCCTTCCCGACGATCGACAACGACCAGCTCGCCAAGGTCGTCAACGTCGGCAGCGCGCGCGCCGGCAAGGGGCTGCGCTCCGTCGTCGTCTCCGGGCTGTACCCGGTGGCCGGTGGGGGAGCGGCGCTCGAGCAGCGGCTGGGGGAGATCTTCGCCGACGTCGACGCCGCGATCGAGGACGGCGCGAGCTTCATCGTCCTGTCCGACCGCCACTCCACGGCCGCCCTCGCCCCGATCCCCTCGCTGCTGCTCACCGCGGCCGTGCACCACCACACGCTGCGCCACCGCACCCGGACCAAGGTCAGCCTCCTCGTCGAGGCGGGGGACGTGCGCGAGGTCCACCACGTGGCCCTCCTCATCGGTTACGGCGCGGCCGCGGTCAACCCCTACCTCGCGATGGAGAGCGCCGAGGAGCTCGTCCACACGGGCGTCGTCACCGGGCTCACCCCGGAGCAGGCCGTCTCCAACCTCATCCGCGCCCTGGGCAAGGGCGTGCTCAAGGTGATGAGCAAGATGGGGATCTCCACGGTCTCCTCCTACCGTGGCGCGCAGGTCTTCGAGTCCCTCGGCCTGTCCCGCGAGCTCATCGCCCGCTACTTCACCGGCACCCCCGCCCCGCTCGACGGCGTCGGCCTGGACGTCCTCGCGGCCGAGGTCGCTGCCCGCCACGCGACCGCCTACCCGCCGTCGGGCATCTCACCCGCCTCCCGTCAGCTGCGGACCGGCGGGGAGTACCAGTGGCGCCGCGACGGCGAGCCCCACCTCTTCGACCCCGAGACGGTGTTCCGGCTCCAGCACGCCACCCGCAGCCGCCGCATGGACGTCTTTCGCGACTACACCCGCCGCGTGGACGAGCAGGCCGAGCGACTCATGACGCTGCGCGGGCTGTTCCGCCTGCGCGAGCGTGCCCCCGTCCCGGTGGACGAGGTCGAGCCCGTCAGCGCGATCGTCAAGCGCTTCTCCACCGGCGCGATGTCCTACGGCTCGATCTCCGCCGAGGCGCACGAGACCCTCGCGATCGCGATGAACTCCCTCGGCGCGAAGTCGAACAGCGGCGAGGGCGGGGAGGACACCGACCGGCTTCACGACCCGCGGCGCCGCTCGGCGGTCAAGCAGGTCGCCTCGGGCCGCTTCGGTGTCACCGCGGACTACCTCACCAGCGCGGACGACATCCAGATCAAGGTCGCGCAGGGCGCCAAGCCGGGCGAGGGCGGGCAGCTGCCCGGCACCAAGGTGTACCCGTGGGTTGCCGGGACCCGGCACTCCACCCCGGGCGTCGGCCTCATCTCGCCGCCGCCTCACCACGACATCTACTCGATCGAGGACCTCGCCCAGCTCATCCACGACCTCAAGAACGCCAACCCCGAGGCGCGGGTCCACGTCAAGCTCGTCAGCGAGGTCGGCATCGGCACGGTCGCGGCCGGCGTCGCCAAGGCGCACGCCGACGTCGTCCTCGTCTCCGGCCACGACGGCGGCACGGGGGCGAGCCCGCTCACCTCGCTCAAGCACGCTGGCGGCCCGTGGGAGCTCGGCCTGGCCGAGACCCAGCAGACCCTCATTGTCAACGGGCTGCGCGACCGGATCACCGTCCAGACCGACGGGCAACTGAAGACGGGCCGCGACGTCGTCATCGCCGCCCTGCTCGGCGCGGAGGAGTACGGCTTCGCGACGGCGCCGCTCGTCGTCGCCGGCTGCATCATGATGCGCGTGTGCCACCTGGACACCTGCCCGGTCGGCATCGCGACGCAGAACCCCGAGCTGCGCGAGCGCTTCACCGGCAAGGCCGAGCACATCGTCGCCTTCTTCGAGTTCATCGCCCAGGAGGTGCGCGAGCTGCTCGCTTCCCTCGGCCTGCGCTCCCTCGACGAGGCGGTGGGCCGGGTCGACCTGCTCGACACGGACGAGGCCGCCGGGCACTGGAAGACCGCCGGGCTGGACCTCTCGCCGATCCTCGCGGACGTCGATCCGGCGCCCGGCACCGCCCGCCGCCGCATCCGTGCCCAGGACCACGGGCTGGAGAAGAGCCTGGACGTCACCCTCATCGAGCGGGCGCGCCCCGCCCTCGACGACGGCGTCCCGGTCCGCCTCGACCTGCCGGTCCGCAACGTCAACCGCACCGTCGGCACGCGCCTGGGCCACGAGGTCGTCAAGCGCCACGGGGCCGCGGGCCTGCCCGACGGCACGATCGACATCACCCTGCGCGGGACCGCGGGCCAGTCCTTCGGCTCGCTCCTGCCGCCGGGGATCACGCTGCGCCTGCTCGGCGACGCCAACGACTACGTCGGCAAGTCGCTGTGCGGCGGTCGCGTCGTCGTCCGGCCGGAGGAGGAGTCGCGGCTCGTCGCCGCGGAGAACACCATTGCCGGCAACGTCATCGGCTACGGCGCGACGTCCGGTGAGCTCTTCCTCTCCGGCCGCGTCGGCGAGCGGTTCTGCGTGCGCAACTCCGGCGCGACCGCTGTGGTCGAGGGCGTCGGTGACCACGCCCTCGAGTACATGACCGGTGGCACCGTCCTCATCGCCGGGCCCACCGGCCGCAACCTCGGGGCGGGCATGTCGGGCGGCACCGCCTACGTGCTCGACCTCGACCGGGGTCGGGTCAACGCCCCCGCGGTGGCGGACGGCGAGCTGCTCCTCGTCGCGCTCGACGCCGAGGACCGCTCGATCGTCCTCGACCTGCTCCGCCGCCACCGCGAGCACACCGGCTCCGCCGTGGCCGCCGAGCTCCTCGCCGACGCCGACGCCGCGTGCGCCCGCGTCACCAAGGTCCTGCCCCGCCGCTTCGCGGCCGTCTCCGCCGCCCTCGCCGACGCCGCCCAGGAGGGCCTGGACGCCGGTTCCCCGGACGTGTGGAGCACCATCCTGGAGGTGTCCAATGGCTGACCCCCGCGGTTTCCTCGCCTACCGGCAGCGCGAGCTGCCCGCCCGCCGCCCCGTCCCGGTGCGGATCCTCGACTTCCGCGAGGTCTACGAGCGGCGGCAGGAGGACGCGCCCGCGCTCGTCCGCCAGGCCACGCGCTGCATGGACTGCGGCGTGCCCTTCTGCCACGCCGGCTGCCCGCTGGGCAACCTCATCCCGGAGTGGAACGAGCTCACCCGCCGCGAGGACTGGGAGGCGGCGATCGGCCGGCTCCACGCGACGAACAACTTCCCGGAGTGGACCGGCCGCCTGTGCCCGGCGCCCTGCGAGAGCGCGTGCGTCCTGGGCATCAACCAGCCCGCGGTGACGATCAAGAACATCGAGCAGTCCATCGCGGACACCGCCTGGGACCGGGGGCTCGTCATGCCCCAGGTGCCGGACCGGCAGACCGGCCGGACGGTCGCCGTCGTCGGCAGCGGCCCGGCCGGCCTGGCCGCTGCTCAGCAGCTCACGCGCGCCGGCCACACGGTCGCCGTGCTCGAGCGGGACGACCGCATCGGCGGCCTGCTCACCTACGGCATCCCGGACTTCAAGATGGAGAAGGCCCAGGTGGACCGCCGGGTGGCGCAGATGGCGGCCGAGGGCACGATCTTCCGCCCGGGCGTGGACGTCGGCACCGACGTCACCGGCGAGCAGCTCCGGGAGCGGTACGACGCCGTCGTCCTCGCGCTCGGTTCCACGGTCCCGCGCGAGGTGCCCGTCCCGGGCCGGGACCTCGGAGGCGTCCACGTCGCGATGGACTACCTCGTCCAGTCCAACAGGGCCGTGGCCGGCGACGACGTCCCGGAGCAGGTGACGGCGGCCGGCAAGGACGTCGTCATCATCGGTGGCGGCGACACCGGCTCGGACTGCTTCGGCACGGCACGCCGGCAGGGCGCCCGCTCGGTCACCCAGGTCGACATCAACGTACGCCGCGGCGAGGACCGCGCACCGGGGGAGCCGTGGCCGACCGACCCGCGGGTCTTCACGGTCTCGACCTCCCACGAGGAGGGCGGTGAGCGTCTCTTCGGCACCGCCACCCTCGAGCTCGTCTCCGACGGCAGCGCCGGTCCCGAGCAGGTGACGCACATCCGGATGGTCGAGGTCGTCCGGCACGCCGACCGCTCCACCACGCCGGTCGAGGGGACCGAGCGGCTCATCCCCGCGCAGCTCGTCCTCGTCGCCGTCGGCTTCGAGGGCGTGCCTCGCGGGGGGCTCGCCGACCAGCTCGGCGTGGCCGTCGACGAGCGCGGGCGTGTCGTCCACGACGAGATGTTCGCCACGTCCGTGCCCGGCGTCTTCGTTGCCGGTGACGCCGGCCGCGGCCAGTCCCTCATCGTGTGGGCGATCGCGGAAGGCCGGTCCTGCGCGGCTGCGGTGGACCGGTACCTCGACGGCGGCAGCGGCCTGCCCGTTCCCGTGACGGCGTCCAGCGCCCCGCTGGGAGCCGGGATCTCGAGCCTGGGCGCCTAGACCACCGGGAGGGATGTTCGCCGGGCGAACGTCCCTCTCACCTGGACGAGTCGGGCTATAGGCTGGTCACCATGCGTAGAGCAAAGATCGTGTGCACCCTCGGCCCGGCCACAGAGTCGGCCGACCAGATTCAGGCGCTCGTCGATGCCGGCATGGACGTGGCCCGGATCAACCGAAGCCACGGCTCCGCTGCCGAGCACGAGGTCGTCTACAACCGCGTCCGGGACGCCGCCCAGGCCTCCGGCCGCGCCGTCGCCGTCCTCGTCGACCTGCAGGGGCCGAAGATCCGCCTCGGGCGGTTCGTCGAGGGGGAGGTCGAGCTCAGCGAGGGCCAGACCTTCACCATCACCACCGAGGACGTCCCGGGCACCGCGGAGATCGCGTCGACGACGTACGCGGGCCTGCCGGGTGACTGCACCCCCGGTGACCGCATCCTCATCGACGACGGCCGCGTGGCCGTGCGGATCCTCGAGGTCGACGGCCCCCGCGTCGTCACCCGCGTCGAGGTCGCCGGCCCCGTCTCCAACAACAAGGGCCTCAACCTGCCCGGCGTCGCCGTGAGCGTCCCGGCCCTGTCGGAGAAGGACAAGGAGGACCTGCGCTGGGCGCTGCGCCTCGGCGCCGACGTCATCGCCCTGTCCTTCGTCCGCTTCGCCGCGGACATCGACGACGTCCACGCGATCATGGACGAGGAGGGACGCCGCGTCCCCGTCGTCGCCAAGATCGAGAAGCCGCAGGCCGTGGAGAACCTCGCCGAGATCGTCAAGGCCTTCGACGGCATCATGGTCGCCCGCGGTGACCTGGGCGTCGAGCTCCCGCTCGAGGAGGTCCCGATCGTCCAGAAGCGGGCCGTCGAGCTCGCCCGCCGCAACGCCAAGCCGGTCATCGTCGCCACCCAGGTGCTCGACTCGATGATCTCCAGCCCCCGCCCCACCCGCGCCGAGGTCTCGGACTGCGCCAACGCCATCCTTGACGGCGCGGACGCGGTCATGCTCTCCGGCGAGACCTCGGTCGGCCAGTTCGCGATCGAGTCCGTCCGCACGATGGCCCGCATCGTCGAGCACACCGAGGAGGAGGGCGGGGAGCGGATCGCGCCGCTGGGCACCACCCCGCACACCCGCGGTGGTGTCATCACCAAGGCGGCCGCCGAGATCGCCGAGCTGCTCGGCGTGAAGTACCTCGTGACCTTCACCCAGTCCGGTGACTCCGCGCGCCGGATGTCGCGCCTGCGCTCCTCGATCCCGCTGCTCGCCTTCACCCCGCTCTCGGCCACGCGCAGCACCTTGGCGCTGAGCTGGGGCGTGCAGACCTACGAGGTCCCCGAGGTCGCCCACACCGACGAGATGGTCGCGCAGGTGGACAAGGTCCTCACGAGCTCGGGCCTGGCTGAGGACGGCGACCACATCGTCATCGTCGCCGGCATGCCCCCGGGCCAGGTCGGCAGCACGAACTCCATCCGGGTCCACAAGGTCGGCGAGCTGCCCAGCTCGAACTGACAGACGGTCGCCACCGACTGACGCACAGCCCCGCCGGGTCCGCCCGGCGGGGCTGAGTCGTCCCACGACGACGTGGGACGGGGCACCGGCGCCGGCGTGACCGCGGAGGGCGGGCTCAGGCGGTGGTCGCGCTGCCGCCGGTCGCGGGCGGGGCACCGAGCGCCCCCGCGATCCGCTGCTCGACGGCGTCGGTGGCGGCCGTGGGCAGGACGACGAGTCCCTCGAGCTCGCGCGTGACGCGACGGTAGGCGGACTGCCGCTCGGCCTGGCCGGCGGCGGGGTCCTCGGCGAGGGCGAGGAAGCGCTTGGCGCGCACGAGAGCCTGCTGCTCGCTGGGCGAGAAGTCGGAGGTGCGCCGTCGCCGTGCCTCCTGCTCGGCGCGGTCGAAGGCGGTCTCGTAGTGGCGCACCGCCTCCCGGTAGGCGGCGAGGTCGGCCGGCTCGGTGAGGAGCTGCTCCGGGTCCTCGGGCCGCGCGGCCTCGGCGTCCCGCCGTGCCCGGTGGAAGTCGACGGTGAGCGGCTCACGCATGTCGGTGATGAGCGGGTAGTCGATGAGCGCGGCGACGTCGAGCTCGTAGCGCAGCCAGCGGGCGTTGACGGCGTCGTGCCGGGCCACCGTGCGCTCCACCTCGGTCCGTGTGGCGGTGGCCTGCTCGGCCGCCGCGACGCGGGCGCCGTACTTGATCCGGGCCAGCTCGAGCCGGTCACGGCGGCGCCGCTCGTCCCACTTGCGCACGTTCTTGACGACGGCGCCCGCCGAGCCACCGAAGGCCGCCCCGAGCGGGAACACGAGCCACCAGTAGGCGCCGACGAACTCGAAGAAGCTCACGCTCGGGAGTCTAGCGACGGCGTGCCCGGGTGGATGTCGGTCCCCGGCCGTAGCCTCGGGAGAGAAGGGGGTGGGGGCATGCCGTTCGTGAGGGAGCGCGAGGGACGGTGGCGCACGTGCCCCACCGTGGACCTGCGCCAGCTGGCTGGGAACGGGCGCACCCGTTTCGAGGTCCTCGAGGAGTTCGGCTACACGCGGCTGCCTCCGGACGAGCGCGACGCCACCGGCCCCACGTGGTCGCGCGCCGCCGTCGAGCACATCGTGCCGGCCGGCTTCGTCACCGACCTCGCCTCCGTCCCGTCCGTCCTGTGGGGCGTCATCGCGAGCTATGGCCGCCAGACCCTCCCGGCGGTGCTCCACGACACGCTCTATGCCGCTGCACGCGCCGCGCGGGCCACGAGAGCTCGGCGCCTGCGCCGGGAGGCGGACACGCTCTTCCGCACCACCCTCCGGCTCACCGGGGTGGGGCCAGTACGGCAGTGGCTCATGTGGGCGGGGGTGCGGACCTTCGGCAGCCCAGCGGTCGTCGTCCCGCTCGTCGTGCTCGGGATCGTCCTGCTGGGGGTGGGCGTCCTCGCGCTGGGCGGCTTGCTCACGGCGCCGCCGGTCGCGCTGGCGGCCGTCGTGGCGGCGCTGGTGGCGCTTCTCGTCGCCCTGGTCGTCACGAGCGTCGAGGAGGGCTCTGACGGGCGTGCGCGGCTGCGTCCGGCGAGCCTGGGCCCGCTGCTGGGCGCGTCTGCGCTCGTGCTCGTCGCCGCGGCGCCGATCATCGTCGTCATCGTCGTCACGACTCTCGTGCGCGTCGTCGTCGAGCTGGGGGAGAGCCCGGTGGCCCACCCCGGGCGCCCCGTGGAGGAGACGGCACCGACGGCGCGGATCACGTGGTCACCGCTGCTGGCCCGGGTGCCGGTGCGTGCAGAGCCGTCGGTGGACTGACGGGCCCGGAAGACAGCATGACCGCGGAGACCGGTCTCCCGGCTCCGCGGTCATGGAGAAGTCACTGACTCAGATGCGGCACCAGATCCACCACGGCACCGCGGTGCAGAAGGAGACCTGCGGGGTGATCTCGCCGCCACCCGGCGTGGAGACGACGGGCTGTGTGACGACAGGAGTCGGGCCACCGGGAAGCTCGTGGCTCCCGGGCACGGACGCGGCCGCCGGCGCCATGGACAGACCGACGACCGCCAGGGCGACGGCCGCGGTGCGGACGATGGTGCTCTTCATCAGGGCCTCATTCTTCAGGAGAAAGGGGTGGAGGGTTCTCCACATCGTCCCCGCCCAACGTCGTGAGAGTCATCCTTCGAAAGTAGGAAGACACTCCCCCTGGAGGACGATTTGTGGTCAAGTGCCGATCAGCGCACCAGGCGCCTCTCGTAGGCATACACGACGATCTCGAGCCGTGAGCCGACCCCCATCTTTCGCATGATTGACGAGACATGTGTCTTGACCGTCGTCTCCGCGACGAAGAGCTCCTCGGCGATCTGGCCGTTGGACCGGCCGCGGCAGAGCAGCTCGAGGACCTCGTGCTCGCGGGAGGAGAGCCCGATGTCCGAGGCCTCGGCGGAGCTGGGGGTGCGCAGCAGGTAGTTGTCAATGAGCCGGTCGGTCGGCCCCGGAGAGACCACCCGGTTGCCCCGGTGGGCGCGGCGGATCGACTGGACGAGGTCCTGCGGACTGGTGTTCTTGAGGAGGAACCCGGCCGCGCCGGCGTCGAGCGCCTCGAGGAGGAACTCGTCCTCGTCGAAGGTCGTGAGGAGGACGATGCGCAGCTGGGGGAACTCCTTGCGCAGCTGGACGGTCGCCTCGATGCCTGTCATGACCGGCATCTGGATGTCCATGATGACGAGGTCCGGATCGTGCGTACGGACGAGGTCGCGCACCTGCGAGCCGTCCTCGCCCGTGCCGACGACGTCGATGTCGTCCGCCGTCGCCACGTAGCTCTGGAGCGTGGTGAGGACCATGGGATCGTCGTCCACGAGGAGCACGCGGATCGTGTCCTTGTCGGTGGGTCCTGCGACACCCTCAGTGCTGTGCGGCACGCTCTACCTGTCCTTCGCTCACGGAGCTGATCGTCGGGATGGAGGCCTGGATGATCCATCTCCCATCATGATGACGTACGGCCAGGCTGCCTCCGACCGCCTCGACTCGTTCCCGCACGCCGATAAGGCCCACGCCCGAGCTGAGTGCGCTGTCCGCCTCCGCGCCCTCACGGGCGTCGTTGAGGAACAGCGCCCGCGTCTCGACATCAGTGCGCTCGATCATCACGGTGCACGGCGCGCCGGGTTGGGCGTACTTCACCATGTTCGCCGTGCACTCCTGGATGACGCGCACGAGTGCGGTGCGCACGGAGAACGGCAGCGGGAGGTCCACGTGGTCCTCGACGTGCACCTGCAACGAGTGGCCTGCGCGTTCCAGGGAGGCACGGGCTTCGTCGAGCGCCCGCTGGAGCGTCGGGGCGGCAGCGGCGATCGCAGCCGGCATGTTCTCCGCGTCTGGCCGCCGGCTGCTGCTGTCCTCGGTCCGCAAGATCTTCAGCACACCGCGCATGCTGACGACGGACTGGCGGCCGATGGCTATCGCATGGTCGATCTCCTCGAGCACCTTCGGGTCATCGATGCCCGCGAGCTTGGCACGCTCGAGCGCCATGATGATCGAGGTGATGTCGTGGATAGACGTGTCATGGAGTTCCCGGGCGAGATCACGACGCTGGCGGGCCAGCTGCACCATTGAGGTGCGCTGGATCCGGTCCACCGACTTGAGCATCGATCGGACGGCCTCCCCGATGACGCAGGGGAGCAGGAAGATCGACAGCCACGTGACGAGGTCGGCGAGCGGGATGTCGGTGGGCTCGACCACCGTGAGGAGGACGACGACCGCGAGGACGTAGAGGTACCCGATCTGACGCGGTCGGGACGCGACGAGCACGCCGGCAATGAGCAGCGAGGCGACGATCGTCAGGGAGAAGGGATGGAAACCGAGGACCACCTCTGCGACGACCAGCGGGAGGGACAGTGCCGCGGCCACGACCGGCCACCGCGCCAAGCCGTACAGGACGAGGACGGCGGTGACCTGGACGATCGTCAGTGTCGTCGGCAGGTCATCGACTTGACTGATGTACAGCTCCCAGCCGAGCAGGCAGGTGACGCCGACGTAGAGCAGGACGCGGGCGCGCGCGGCCCAGCGCCTCTTCGTGTCGGGCTCCCGGCCGAGGCGGGAGGCCGCACGAGCGGTTGCCGTGCTGAAACGTCCTCTGAGGTCCATCACCGCGAATCGTTCCACACCCGGGTGCCGCGCGGGACGCGTTTCCGCGTGGCGCGGGCGAGCGGTCCGGGTGCGCGTCGCGGCCGCGACGTCGATCCTGGCCCGATGGCACCACGAGTCTCCCGCTCCGTCCCCGCCACCGTCGCACGGGCGGCCGCCGCGGCAGGCGGACAGCTCGCCGGCGTCGTGCTCGGGGCCTTCGGCCGGCTGCGGCGCGGCAAGCCCCTGCACCCGCGCGGCACCGTCCACGAGGCGCTCCTCACGGTCTGGGGCGTCGAGCGCCCCTGGCAGGTCCCTCTCCTCGACGAGGCGGGCGAGCACCGCGGCGTCGTCCGCGTCTCCCGCGCCGCAGGGCTGCCACCGCCCCTGCCGGACGTCCGCGGCCTGGCCCTGCGCCTGGAGGAGCCGACGGGACCGGTGGACCTGCTCCTGTCGACCACCGGCGTCGGTCCCCTCACGCGCTACGTCCTGCTCCCGCGCCTCACCGAGCGCTGCCCGATGACCACGCTCCTCCCGGTCCGCACGCCCACCGGCCCGCTCCTCCTGCGTCTCACGCCGGTCGCGTCCGGCCCCGCCACCCGGACGTGGCTGCTCGCCGCGGCGCGGGCCAGCGGCCCCTGGGAGCCTGCGGGCCGGCTCGTCACGACCACCCGGCCGGTGCACCCCGACCCGGACCCGCCGTTGCGCTTCGACCCGGTCCGCCACCTGCCCGCGGGCGTGAGCCAGTACCCGTGCGTGCGGCTCGCGCGCGACCCGTCCTACGTCCGTTCGCGGCAGTGGTCCCCGCCCTCGCGCTGGCGTCGGCGCCGGGGTGCGTGACGCCCACGACGGCGTGATAGTGGGCAGGCCATGACCCGGCCCACACCGCCGACCGGGCGACCCATGAGGAGGCAGGATGTTCTTCCACAAGCAAGAGCTGCAGTTCAACGCCACTCCCGACAAGCCGGACGCCGTGTATGCCCGCAAGCTCCAGGAGGTGCTCGGCGGCCAGTACGGTGAGATCACCGTCGCCATGCAGTACGCCTTCCAGGGCTGGAACATGCACATCCCGGGCAAGTATCGCGACCTCGTGTTCGGCATCGGCGCCGAGGAGTTCGGCCACGTCGAGATGCTCGCCGTGATGATCGCCCAGCTGCTCGAGAAGTCCCCGCTCGGCATCACCGCCGACGCCGTGCAGGCCGACCCCACCGTCGCCGCGGTCATCGGGGGTACCGACGTCCAGCACGCGATCGTCGCCGGCGCGGGCGCCCGCCCGGTCGACTCGATGGGCAACCCCTGGCAGGGCTCGTACGTCACCGCGAGCGGCAACCTCCTCGCCGATTTCATGGCGAACGCGAACGCCGAGATGCAGGGCCGCCTCCAGGTGGCCCGGCTCTACCACATGACCGACGACTCCGGCGTCCGGGACATGCTCGCCTTCCTGCTGGCCCGCGACACCATGCACCAGAACCAGTGGCTACGAGCGGTCGAGGAGCTCAAGGCGGACGGCCTGGAGGAGCTGCCGGTGCCGAGCAACTTCCCGCAGAAGAAGGAGCACACCGAGGTGTCCTACCAGTACCTCAACTTCTCCGACGGCGAGCACGCCAAGGACGGCAGCTGGGCCTCCGGCCCGTCCATCGACGGCAAGGGTGAGCACACCTACCACGACGGCCCGACGACGTCGGCGCCCATGCCGCCGCCCACGCGTCCTGACGCGCGGATCTACGGCACGACCGACGTGCCCAACCGCGTGGAGAAGATCGCCGGCGCGGTCCAGGACAAGCTGCACCGCGAGTAACCCGCCCCGGTGCACGGGGGCCGGGTCACGCGGCGCGGCCCCCGTCAGCACCACCCCGAGAGACTGGAGTCACGATGACCAGGCGGCACGATGTCGTCGTCGTCGGCGGAGGCAACGCCGGCATCTCCCTGGCGGCACGCCTGCGCCGGCTCGGGTGCCCGGACGTCTGCGTCGTCACGCCCGATCAGGACCACCTCTACCGCCCGCTGCTCAACTTCGTCGCGGGCGGCCAAGCACCCTTCGACCGGCTCACCCGGCCGATGCGGGACGTGCTCCCCGAGGGCTGCACGTGGGAGGCGAGCCCCGCGGTGTCCGTGGACACCGACGCGCGCGAGGTGACCCTCGCGTCCGGTACCCGCATCGGCTACACCGACCTCGTCCTCGCTCCCGGCCTGGAGCCTGACATCGCGGCGACGCCGGGGCTGGGGGAGGCCATGGACCTCGGCTGGTCACGGACCTCCTACCTGCGTGACACGGTCGAGGCCACGTGGGACGCGATTCGCGGGACCGAGAGCGGGCGTGTCATGTTCACCATCCCGCCCGAGCCGGCGCCGGCCGGTGGGACCGCCCTCAAACCGCTCTTCCTCGCCTGTGACCTCTGGCGCGCCCGCGGCGTCCTCGGCAGCATCGACGTCCACCTCGTCACGCCCTACGACGCCGTCCTCGACCTGCCCTTCGTCGACCGCCACCTCCAGCCGGCGCTCGAGCGCTTCGGCGTCACCGTCCACCACCGGGCCACCGTCGCCGGAGTCGACGCCCGGGGCCGGACCGTCACGGTCGCGAGCGACAACGGCACCCGGGAGCTCGACGACGTCAGCTGGGCCTCGGTGGTCCCGCGCTACCGCGCGCCCGGCTGGGTGCGGCCCTTCGCGGGGGAGCACCCCGCCGGTCTCGTGGACATCGACGCGGAGACCCTTGCGCACCGCACCGTCCCGCGGCTGTGGAGCCTGGGTGACGTCGCCGACACCGGTACCCGGCCCTCCGGCGGCGCGCTGCGCCGCCAGGTCGCGATCCTCGCCGACAACATCCGGGCCGCGCGTACCGGCCGACCGCTCCAGCGCTACGACGGCTACACGGTCATCCCGATCACCGTGGACCGCCGCCGGCTGCTGCTCGCCGAGTTCGACCGCCACGGCACGCCCACGCCGAGCATCAGCGCGGTCGACCTCACCGTCCCCCGCCGGCCGCTGTGGTTCTTCGACCGCTACGTCGAGCCGGTCGTCTACTACCGGCGCCTGCTCAAGGGCAAGGTTTGAGCCTCACGCGCATCGGTGCCCCGGGCGGGACTCGAACCCGCACTGTGCTGATTTTGAGTCAACCGCCTCTGCCAATTGGGCTACCGGGGCGAGCGCACCGTCACCTTAGCGGTCGCGTCTCCCACTGCCCAACCCGGCCCGGGTGTGGAGAAGATGCGGAGGATCACTGTTCTGTCGGGGTGCCGCCGGGCAGTCGAGGCGGGCGGGCGAGTAGTGTTGTCGCCGTGAGTGAGAACAACGAGGCCGGCCCGGTCGAGGCTGCCACTGCCGATGACATCGTCCTGCCCGTCCGCGAGGACGTGCCGAAGGCTCCTGAGGGGGACGCGCGCCGCGTCGTCGTCGCCGAGGACGAGACGCTGATCCGTCTCGACATCGTCGAGACCCTGAAGGAGGCGGGCTTCGACGTCGTCGGCGAGGCACCGGACGGGGAGACCGCGGTGCGGCTCGTCACCGAGCTTGAGCCCGACGTCGTCGTCATGGACGTCAAGATGCCCGGGATGGACGGCATCTCGGCGGCCGAGAAGATCATGGCCGACCGCACCTGCGCCGTCGTCATGCTCACCGCCTTCTCCCAGGCCGAGCTCGTCGAGCGGGCCCGTGACGCCGGTGCGATGGCCTACGTCGTCAAGCCGTTCACGACGGCGGACCTCCTGCCCGCGCTCGAGATCGCCATCTCGCGCTTCCAGGAGATCAGCTCCCTGGAGTCGGAGATCGCCGACCTCAACGAGCGCTTCGAGACCCGCAAGCGCGTGGACCGCGCCAAGGGCCTCCTCATGACGAAGATGGGCCTCACCGAGCCCGAGGCGTTCCGCTGGATCCAGAAGACCTCGATGGACCGCCGCCTCACCATGCGTGAGGTCGCCGACGCCGTCATCGACCAGGTCGGCGCCAAGTAGTCGCCGTCGGCCGCCTACGTGCGGTCGACGAGCATGCACGTGAGACGGGCGGTGCACACGCGCCGCCCGTCCTCGTCGGTGATGGTGACGTCGTAGGTCGCCAGCCGCCCGCCCAGGTGGAGGGGGGTGGCGACGGCGGTGACGAAACCCGAGCGGACCGCGCGGTGGTGCGTGGCGCTGAGGTCGACGCCGACCGCGCCCCGGCCCGCCCCGGCGTGGAGCGTCGCCGCCACGGAGCCGACCGTCTCGGCCAGCGCGGCCGACGCGCCGCCGTGGAGCAGACCCACGACCTGTGTGTTGCCCTCCACCGGCATCCGGGCCGAGACGCGCTCCGAGCTCACGGTGAGGAGCTCGATGCCGAGGCGCTGGGTGAGCGTGCCCAGGTCGCCGACGGAGTCCTGGAGGCGCGCGAGGAGGTCGGGGTCGGTGCTCGTCATGGGCCCAGCCTGCCACGCCCCCGGGCGCCCACCGGCTCGTCGCTGGAGCGCGGTGTCGGTGCCGCCACCTAGGGTTGGGGGCGTGAGCACGAGCACCGACCGCCCCCGCCTCCTCGTCGTCGACGGCCACTCCATGGCCTTCCGCGCTTTCTACGCCCTGCCCGTGGAGAACTTCTCGACGACGACCGGCCAGCCGACCAACGCCGTCTTCGGCTTCACGTCGATGCTGATCAACCTGCTGGCCGCGGAGGAGCCCACCCACATCGCCGTCGCCTTCGACGCCGGGCGCACCACCTTCCGCACCGAGCAGTACAGCGAGTACAAGGCCACCCGGGACGCCACCCCCGAGCCCTTCCGCGGGCAGGTCGCCCTCATCGTCGAGGTGCTCGACGCGATGGGCATCCCGCACCTCACCAAGGAGGGCGTCGAGGCGGACGACATCATCGCCACGCTCGCCACGCAGGGCGCGGCCGACGGCCTCGACGTGCTCGTCATCTCCGGTGACCGCGACACCTTCCAGCTCGTCCGTGAGGACGTCACCGTCCTCTACCCGGTCAAGGGCGTCTCCTCGCTGGCCCGGATGACCCCGCAGGCGGTCCTCGATAAGTACGGGGTGCCGCCCGAACGCTACCCGGACGTTGCGGCCCTCGTCGGCGAGACGAGCGACAACCTCCCGGGCGTGCCCGGGGTGGGACCGAAGACGGCCGCCAAGTGGATCGGCGTCTACGACGGCCTCGAGGGCATCCTCGCGCGCGCCGAGGAGGTCACCGGCAAGGCCGGGCAGTCGCTGCGCGACAACCTCGAGCAGGTCGCCCTCAACCGCAAGCTCAACCGCCTCCTCACCGACGTCGAGCTCCCGGTCAAGGTGGACGACCTCGCCCGCAAGGCGGTGGACCGTGAGGCCGTCCACTCGGTGTTCGACGCCCTCGAGTTCGCCGTCCTGCGCGAGCGGCTCTTCGCCAGCCTGCCCGCCGAGGCGGCCCCCGCGGCCGACCAGGGCGTCGACGTCGACGTCACCGCCCTCGGGCCGGGGCAGCTCGCCGGCTGGCTCGAGCCGCGCCGCGGGCGGCTGCTCGGTCTGGAGGTCACCGGGACCTCCGCGCAGGGCACGGGGGACGCGTGGGCACTCGCCCTCGCCGACGACGCCGCCTCCGCCGCTACCCTCGACCTCACCACGATCACCCCGGAGGACGACGCCGTCCTCGCGGCGTGGCTGGCCGACCCCGCCGCACCGAAGACGCTCCACGACGCCAAGGCCGCGGCCCACGCGTTGTCCGGGCGCGGCCTGACCCTCGAGGGCATCGCCTTCGACACCGCCGTGGCCGCCTACCTGTGCCGCCCCGACCAGCGCCGCTACGACCTCGCCGACCTCACGCTGCGCCACCTGCGCCGCGAGCTCGTCGCCGAGGAGGGTGCCGGCGGGCAGGGGATGCTCGTCCTGGACGACTCCGCCGCCGGGCGGCAGGCCGGAGTGCGCGCCGTCGCCGTCCGCGACCTCACCACCGTCCTCCAGGGCGAGCTCGAGGACCGCGGCGCCGGCCACCTCCTCGCCGACCTCGAGCTGCCCGTCCTCGGGGTCCTCACGCGCATGGAGCGCGCCGGGATCGCGGCGCACCTCGAGTACCTCCGCGAGCTCGAGGACCGTTTCGGCACCGCCGTCGAGGACGCGGCCGCCGCCGCGTACGGCGTCATCGGTCACGAGGTCAACCTCTCCTCCCCGAAGCAGCTCCAGGAGGTGCTCTTCACCGAGCTGGAGATGCCGAAGACGAAGAAGACCAAGACCGGCTACACGACCGACGCCGACGCCCTGGCCGACCTCTTCGCCAAGACGGAGCACCCCTTCCTCGCCCACCTGCTCGCCCACCGAGACGCGATTCGGCTGCGGCAGACGGTCGAGGGGCTGCTGCGCTCGGTCGCCCCGGACGGCCGCATCCACACGACCTTCCACCAGACGATCGCCGCCACCGGCCGGCTCAGCTCGACCGACCCCAATCTCCAGAACATCCCGGTGCGCACCGAGGAGGGCCAGCGGATCCGCCGCGGCTTCGTCGTCGGCGAGGGCTTCGCCACCCTGCTGACCGCCGACTACTCCCAGATCGAGATGCGGATCATGGCGCACCTCTCGGGGGACCCGGGCCTCATCGACGCCTTCCGCAGCGGGGAGGACCTCCACTCCTACGTCGGCTCGCGCGTCTTCGAGGTACCCACCGACCAGGTGACGAGCGCGATGCGCGCAAAGATCAAGGCGATGAGCTACGGCCTGGCCTACGGCCTGTCCGCCTTCGGACTCTCGCGCCAGCTGCGGATCGAGGTCGGTGAGGCCCGCACGCTCATGGACGACTACTTCGAGCGCTTCGGCGGGGTGCGCGACTACCTCGGCGGGGTGGTCGACGAGGCGCGCCGCACCGGGTACACCGAGACGATCATGGGCCGGCGGCGCTACCTCCCCGACCTCACGAGCGACAACCGCCAGCGCCGGGACATGGCCGAGCGGATGGCCCTCAACGCGCCGATCCAGGGCAGCGCCGCCGACATTATCAAGGTCGCGATGGTCGAGGTCGAGCGCGGACTCCACGCCGCCGGCCTGAGCTCGCGCCTGCTGCTCCAGGTCCACGACGAGCTCGTCCTCGAGGTGGCACCCAGGGAGGAGGAGACCGTCGAGACGCTCGTCCGGGAGCGGATGGCCGCCGCCGCGGAGCTCCAGGTGCCCCTCGACGTCTCCGTCGGTCACGGCCGCTCCTGGCACGAGGCCGCCCACTGAGGCCGGCAGTGGCGGGCAGGTCACGAGCATGAGCGGGGTGGGCTTCTGGGAGGTCGACTCGGCGGCGGCAGCGCGCGCGAACGGCAGGTGGTGGAGCGAGAACGCGGCCGAGTACATCGACGAGCACGGGGCCTTCCTCGGCGACGCCGACTTCCGCTGGTGCCCCGAGGGGCTGCGCGAGGAGGACGCCGGCCTGCTCGGTGACGTCAGCGGCCTCCGCGTGCTCGAGGTGGGCGCCGGTGCCGCCCAGTGCTCGCGGTGGCTCACCGGGCGCGGCGCACACGTGCTGGCCACGGACATCGCCCCCGGCATGCTCGCCCAGTCTGCCGAGCTCGACCGCCGCACCGGCCGGCGGGTACCGGCCGTCGTCGCCGACGCCCGCGCCCTGCCGCTGGCCGACGAGAGCGTCGACCTCGCCTTCACGTCCTTCGGCGCGATCGCCTTCGTCCCCGACGCCGCGCGCGTCCACGCCGAGGTCGCCCGCGTGCTGCGCCCCGGGGGCCGCTGGGTGTTCGCCGTCGTCCACCCGGTGCGCTGGGTCTTCCCCGACGACCCCACGTCCGCCGGCATGCGGGTGCTGCGCTCGTACTTCGACCGCACCCCCTACGTCGAGACCGACGGCGACGGCGCACCCCTCTACGCCGAGTACCACCGCACCATGGGGGACCACGTCCGGGAGGTGACTGGCGCCGGGCTCGTCGTCGACGACGTCGTCGAGCCGGAGTGGCAGGAGGAGAACCGGCAGGTCTGGGGCGGGTGGGGCCCGCTCCGCGGGCGCTACGTCCCGGGCACCGCCATCTTCGTCACCCACCGCGCCTGACCGAGGCCGGGAGGGGCGGGCGGAATCCGGCTGTCGGTGACGGGAGTGAGGGCCGGCGACAGGGAGCGGCGGGCGGAATCCGGCTGTCGATGACGGGAGTGAGGGCCGGCGACCGGGAGCGGCGGGCGGGATCCGGCTGTCGGCGGCTGGTGGCGGCGTCGGCGGGGGACCTTCGGCGGCGAGTGGCACGGCGGGGCGCCGATAGGGTGGTTCGTGGTCCCGGCGCCCCGGCGCCACCCCCGAAGTACAGGAGCCCACACGTGCGAATCGGTCTGCTCACCGGTGGCGGTGACTGCCCCGGACTCAACGCGGCGATCCGAGCGGTCGTCAAGCGCGCACTGGGGGAGTACGGGCACTCGATCATCGGCTTCCGCAACGGGTGGAAGGGCGTCGCCGAGGGCGACATCATGCCGCTCACGCGCAACGACATCCGCGGCGTCCTCGACACCGGTGGCACCCTGCTCGGCACCGCCCGCTACCACCCGCACTCCGCCGACGGCGGTATGGACGCCGTGCGCGCCACCCTCGAGGCCGAGCGGATCGAGGCGCTCATCTGCATCGGCGGCGACGGCACCCTCCACGCGGCGAGCAAGGTGGCCGAGACGGGCATCAAGATCGTCGCGATCCCCAAGACGATCGACAACGACGTCGCCGGTACGGACCGCTCGATCGGCTTCGACACCGCGGTCCACATCGCCACGGAGGCCATCGACCGGCTCCACACGACGGCGGAGAGCCACAACCGCGTCATGGTCGTCGAGCTCATGGGCCGCTCCGCCGGGTGGATCGCCGTCGAGGCCGGGATCGCCGGCGGCGCGGAGGTCGTCCTCACCCCCGAGGAGCCCTTCGACATCGACAGGGTCACCCGCTACCTCAAGCACCGGCACCGGGCCCACGCCTCCTTCTCGATCGTCGTCGTCGCCGAAGGGGCCATCCCGGCCGAGGGCTCCTCGATGGAGTGGGAGACCAAGTACGGGAAGTTCGGGGAGATCGTCTCCGGCGCCATCAGTGAGCGGGTCGCCGAGGAGATCGCCGCGCGCACCGGGTTCGACACGCGAGTCACCGTGCTCGGTCACGTTCAGCGTGGCGGCACCCCGCTGCCCTCCGACCGCATCCTCGGTTCTCGCTTCGGCGTCGCCGCCGTCGACGCCCTCCAGCAGGGCCGCACCAGCGTCATGACGGCGCTGCGTGGCGAGGAGGTCGTCCTCGTGCCCCTCGAGGAGGTCGCGGGGAAGGCCAAGCCGGTCCCGGAGGAGCTCATCCGGGTGGCCAACGCGCTGGCCTGAGCGATTCTTGTCCCCGCCGGTCGGGACGAGTAGGATCACCCGAGGTGACGTGTGCTCGCGGCTGGCGACACCTTGGTGGACGGAGCTCCGCTGGGCGTGTGGTGGGTCGCGCGGTGTGCGAGCCGACAACCCATATCCGCACTATTCCCTGTCCGCATCGGAGTCCGTAACTCAATGACCATCACTACGCCCACTCAGCCGACTGCCCCGCAGGTCGCGATCAACGACATCGGGTCGGCCGAGGAGCTCCTCGCCGCTATCGACGAGACCATCAAGTACTTCAACGATGGAGACATCGTCGAGGGCACCGTCGTCAAGGTCGACCGGGACGAGGTTCTCCTCGACATCGGTTACAAGACCGAGGGCGTCATCCTCTCCCGCGAGCTGTCGATCAAGCACGACGTCGACCCCGACGAGGTCGTCTCCGTCGGTGACCAGATCGAGGCGCTCGTCCTCCAGAAGGAGGACAAGGAGGGCCGGCTTCTCCTGTCCAAGAAGCGCGCGCAGTACGAGCGGGCCTGGGGCACGATCGAGAAGGTCAAGGAGGAGGACGGCGTCGTCACCGGCACCGTCATCGAGGTCGTCAAGGGTGGCCTCATCCTCGACATCGGCCTGCGTGGCTTCCTTCCCGCCTCGCTCGTCGAGATGCGCCGCGTGCGCGACCTGCAGCCCTACGTGGGCAAGGAGCTCGAGGCCAAGATCATCGAGCTCGACAAGAACCGCAACAACGTCGTGCTCTCGCGTCGTGCGTGGCTCGAGCAGACCCAGTCCGAGGTCCGCTCCACCTTCCTGCAGACCCTGCAGAAGGGCCAGGTCCGCCAGGGCGTCGTGTCCTCGATCGTCAACTTCGGTGCGTTCGTCGACCTCGGCGGCGTCGACGGTCTCGTCCACGTCTCCGAGCTGTCCTGGAAGCACATCGACCACCCGAGCGAGATCGTCGAGGTCGGCCAGGAGGTCACCGTCGAGGTCCTCGACGTCGACATGGACCGCGAGCGTGTCTCCCTGTCGCTGAAGGCGACGCAGGAGGACCCGTGGCAGGCCTTCGCCCGCACCCACGCGATCGGGCAGGTCGTCCCCGGAAAGGTCACCAAGCTCGTCCCCTTCGGCGCCTTCGTGCGTGTCGAGGACGGCATCGAGGGCCTCGTCCACATCTCCGAGCTGGCCGTGCGCCACGTCGAGGTGCCCGAGCAGGTCGCGAAGGTCGGTGACGAGGTCTTCGTCAAGGTCATCGACATCGACCTCGAGCGTCGTCGGATCTCGCTGTCCCTCAAGCAGGCCAACGAGGGCGTCGACCCGAGCAGCGACGACTTCGACCCGTCGCTCTACGGCATGGCCGCGGAGTACGACGAGCAGGGGAACTACAAGTACCCCGAGGGCTTCGACCCGGAGACCAATGAGTGGCTCGAGGGCTACGACACCCAGCGCGAGGCCTGGGAGGCGCAGTACGCCGAGGCCCACTCCCGCTGGGAGGCCCACAAGCAGCAGGTTGCCGCTGCGATGGAGGCCGACGTCGAGGCGTCGACCACCACGAGCTCCAGCTCCACCTCGAGCTCCAGCTCCAGCAGCTCCTCTGCCGGCGCCGGTTCGGCCACGTCCTACACCTCGGCCCCGGTCGAGGCGGCGGGAACGCTGGCCTCTGACGAGGCGCTCGCCGCGCTTCGTGAGAAGCTCACCGGGAACTGACCCGAGCAACCAGCGGCCCGTCACCCGAGAGGGTGGCGGGCCGCTGGCCTGTTGTCGTTAGGCTCGGCCGGTGCCTACCGTCCTCGTCACCGGCTTCGGCCCCTTCTCCGACCACGCGGACAACCCCTCCGCCCTCGCGGTCGACGCCCTCGCCCGCGAGTGGTCGCCACCCGACGACGTCACGGTCGTCACCGAGACCCTGCCGGTCTCCTTCGCCCGCGCCACCGAGCGCGTCGCGGCCCTCGTCGTGGAGCACCGGCCCGCCGTCGTCCTCGGCGTCGGGCTCGCAGCGGGGCGGGACAGGATCTCCCTGGAGCGCGTGGCCCTCAACCTCCTCGACGCCCGCATCCCCGACGTCGACGGCGCCCAGCCGGTCGACGTCCCCGTCCTGCCGGGGGAGCCGCTGGCCCGCCTCACGACGCTCCCCGTCAAGGCGGCCCTCGCGGCCGTGCGGGCCGCCGGGCTGCCCGCCGAGCTGTCCCTCTCCGCCGGCACCTACGTGTGCAACGCCGTCATGTACGCCGCCCTGGCGGCCGTGCCCGACGGCGTGTCCGCCGGCTTCGTCCACGTGCCCGCCGCCGACGTCGTGCCCGTCGCCGACGTCGTCACCGCCCTGGGCCTCGTGCTCGACACCGTGCTCGCCGACCCGGTGGACGTCGTCGTCCCCGGCGGCCGGGAGGACTGAGGTGCTCCGTCTCGGCCTCACCGGAGGCATCGGTGCCGGCAAGTCGACGGTGGCCCGCGAGCTCGAGCGGCTCGGGGCCGTCGTCGTCGACGCCGACGCGATCGCCCGCGAGGTCGTCGCGATCGGCACCCCGGGGCTGGCGGCGGTCGTGGCCGAGTTCGGGGAGGAGGTCCTCACCGCGGGCGGTGCCCTGGACCGGGCGGCGCTCGGTCGGATGGTCTTCGCCGACCCGGCCGCGCGCGCCCGTCTCGAGGAGATCACCCACCCGCTCATCGCCGCGGAGACGGCACGCCGGGTGATGGACCTGCCGCGGGGAGCCGTCGTCGTGCACGACGTTCCGCTCATCGTCGAGCGCGGCCTCGCCGACCGCTACGACCTCGTCGCCGTCGTCGGTGCCGACGAGGAGGTGCGCCTCGAGCGGCTCGTCCGCGACCGGGCCATGTCGCGCGAGGACGCGCTCGCCCGGATCCGCGCCCAGGCCACCGATGCCGAACGGCGCGCGGTCGCCGACGTGTGGCTCGACAACTCCGGCAGCGCCGAGGAGCTGCTCACGCAGGTGCGCCGGCTGTGGGAGGAGCGGCTCCGGCCGAGGCGCGACGGCGATAGGTCTTGCAGGCATATCTAGGTACGTGCTGTACTTAGAAACGTGACCGACGCATCCGAGCCTCGCTGGCCCACACCGTGGGTGCGCGCCGCGCTCCCGACGGCGGTGCTCGCCTCGCTCGAGGACGGTGCCCTGCACGGCTACGCGATCGCCCAGCGCCTCGCCGCCGGTGGCCTCGGCCGTCCGCGCGGCGGCTCGCTCTACCCGCTGCTGAGCGCGCTCGAGGCGGACGGGGCGGTCACGGCCTCCTGGGACCAGGGGGAGAGCGGCCCCGGCCGCCGCACCTACGCCTTGACCACCACGGGCGCCGAGCGCCTCCAGCACGAGCGCCGTGCGTGGACCGCTCTCGCCGACGCCCTCGGAAGCCCGCACCACCCGGAGGAGCACCATGGCTGACACCCTGCTCGACCTGGCCGATGGCTTCGGCGCCGCCCGCGGTGTCGCCGCCGACGCCGAGTGGGCGCGTGTCGCCGCCGCCCGCTTCGTCCTGGAGGACGTGCGCCTCGAGCTCGCCCGGCGCGCGCTCGGCGATGCGCACCGGCAGGTCGCCGAGTCCGGTGAGTCCCCCGTGGAGCTCTACGGCGACCCCGTGGCGTGGGTTCGCACCCAGCGTGAGGACTGGCGGGCGGAGGGGGAGACCTTCACCGAGCCACCACGGCAGACCCCGGTGCGCGAGCTCGTCATCGCGTCCCTCGTCGGTGCAGCGGTCGTCACCGTGTTCCTCCTCGTCGCCAGGCTTCTTCAGCGGGAGTGGCGCGAGTCCTACACGTGGCCCCTCCTTCTGGCACCGCTCCTGCTCGCGACGACGGGACAGGTGGTGCGCGGCGTCCACGAGCGCGTGCTGCGCGCCCGGTCGCAGCGCGCGGCGCTGCTCGCCGCCACCGCTGCCGTCCTCGCGCTCGCCGCGGCCCTCGCCGCCTTCTTCCTCGGCACCAGTGAGGCGGTCGTCATCGAGGTGAGCAACCTGTGGCTGGTCCTGTCCGCCGCGGCGTACGCCGCCCTCGCTGCCCTCGTGGGCAGCCTGTGGCCGGAGCGCGCGGTCGCTCCGGTGGCGGCGGACACGGACGACGACGCCTGGCTCGCCGGGCTCGCGGCAGCGCTGCGACAGCGCGGTGACATGACCGACCGCCGGGTCGCCCAAGTCCTGGCGGAGACTCGGTCCCACGCCGCCGAGGCAGGGACCCCGCTGGCTGAGGAGTTCGGCCCGACCGCCGAGTACGCCGGGCGGTTCCCGGCCGACGAGCCGGTCGTCGAGCGCAGGCGGGCCTGGTTCTACACGGTGCTGTCGGCGTTCCCGGCGGCGCTGCTCGTGAGCGACGTCCTCGAGGAGGGCTGGCGGTGGGGCTCACCGCACCTGTCCGCGCTGCTCTGGCTGCTGCTCGCCGGCGGGCTCGCACTCTCCGCCTGGCGACGCGTGCTGCGCTCCCGCTGAGCGGCGTCCGCCCCTCGCGAAGTCGCCCCGCCGATGTCGGTGGCCCGACGTACCGTAATGCCATGCGTCCCGTCACCGACCTCCAGCGATCCGTCGCGCCGATCGAGGTCGTCTCGGAGTACACACCCTCCGGCGACCAGCCCACCGCCATCGCCGAGCTCACCGAACGTCTGAAGGCGGGGGAGAAGGACATCGTCCTCCTCGGTGCCACCGGCACCGGCAAGTCCGCGACGACTGCGTGGCTCGTCGAGCAGGTCCAGCGCCCCACCCTCGTCATGGCGCCGAACAAGACACTCGCAGCGCAGCTGGCCACCGAGTTCCGCGAGCTGCTGCCCAACAACGCCGTCGAGTACTTCGTCTCCTACTACGACTACTACCAGCCCGAGGCGTACGTCCCGAGCACGGACACCTTCATCGAGAAGGACTCCTCGATCAACGACGAGGTCGAGCGCCTGCGCCACTCGGCGACCAACAACCTCCTCACCCGCCGTGACGTCGTCGTCGTCGCCTCCGTCTCGTGCATCTACGGCCTGGGTACGCCCCAGGAGTACGTCGACCGGATGGTCCAGCTCAAGGTCGGCGACACCATGGAGCGCGACGACCTCCTGCGCCGCTTCGTCCAGATGCAGTACACCCGCAACGACCTCGCCTTCACGCGCGGCACCTTCCGGGTCCGGGGGGACACGATCGAGATCATCCCGGTGTACGAGGAGCTCGCGATCCGCATCGAGATGTTCGGTGACGAGATCGACGCGCTCTACACCCTGCACCCGCTCACCGGGGAGGTCGTGCGGCGCGAGGAGTCGATCCACCTGTTCCCGGCCAGCCACTACGTCGCGGGCCCGGAGCGCATGGAGCGCGCCATCGCGACCATCGAGCAGGAGCTCGCCGAGCGGCTGGAGGAGCTCGAGTCCCAGAACAAGCTCCTCGAGGCGCAGCGGCTGCGCATGCGCACCACCTACGACATCGAGATGATGCGCCAGATCGGGACGTGCTCGGGAATCGAGAACTACTCCCGGCACATCGACGGCCGTGGCCCGGGCACCGCGCCGCACACGCTCCTCGACTACTTCCCGGAGGACTTCCTCCTCGTCATCGACGAGTCGCACGTGACGGTCCCGCAGATCGGGGCCATGTACGAGGGCGACATGTCCCGCAAGCGCACGCTCGTCGAGCACGGCTTCAGGCTGCCCAGCGCCATGGACAACCGGCCGCTGCGGTGGGAGGAGTTCCTCGAGCGGATCGGCCAGACCGTCTACCTGTCCGCGACGCCGGGCAGCTACGAGCTGTCCCAGTCCGACGGCGTCGTCGAGCAGATCATCCGGCCCACCGGCCTCGTCGACCCGCAGGTCGTCGTCAAGCCCACCCAGGGGCAGATCGACGACCTCCTCGGGGAGATCCGCGCGCGCACGGAGCGCGACGAGCGCGTCCTCGTGACGACGCTGACGAAGAAGATGGCCGAGGACCTCACCGACTACCTCCTCGAGCGGGGCGTCAAGGTGCAGTACCTCCACTCCGAGGTGGACACCCTGCGCCGCGTGGAGCTGCTGCGCGAGCTGCGCCTGGGCGTCGTCGACGTCCTTGTCGGCATCAACCTCCTGCGCGAGGGCTTGGACCTGCCCGAGGTCTCCTTGGTCGCGATCCTCGACGCCGACAAGCAGGGCTTCCTCCGCTCCGCGACCTCCCTCATCCAGACGATCGGCCGCGCGGCCCGCAACGTCTCCGGCGAGGTCCACATGTACGCGGACTCGATCACCGCCGCGATGGCCGAGGCCATCGAGGAGACCACCCGGCGCCGCGAGAAGCAGGTCGCCTACAACGAGGAGCACGGGATCGACCCGACCCCGCTCCGCAAGCGGATCGCCGACGTCACCGACATGCTCGCGCGGGAGTCGATCGACACCGCCGAGCTCCTCGAGGGCGGTTACCGCAAGGCGGGCAAGGGCCCCAGCACCAAGGAGAGGCAGGTGACCGGCTCCGCCCTGCGCGACCGCCTGGGCACCGCCGCCGCAAGCGACCTCGCCGACCTCATCCATCAGCTCGACCAGCAGATGCGCGGCGCGGCCGAGGAGCTCCAGTTCGAGCTCGCGGCCCGGCTGCGGGACGAGATCGGCGACCTCAAGAAGGAGCTGCGCCAGATGCAGGCGGCTCAGTGACGCCGCTCACCGGGCGACTGCGTGCCCGGGTGCCCGACTTGTCGTAGGGTCGTGCGGCGGAGGGGAGTATTCCCCAACGGTGGTGTCGTCATCACAGCGGGTCCATGCCCGCTCGGTGCCACCGGCGCACAACGTCGGACCCACCGGCGGTCCGTGCGCGGAAGAGACCTCCGGTACCTCGACACCTACGTACCGGAGGCACTGTGGACGTCCACGCCATCGCCTGGATCGCCCTCTTCGCGGTCATCGTCACGATGATCACCGTCGACATCGTCGGCCACGTCAAGACTCCCCACGCACCGACGCTGCGCGAGGCGGCCTGGTGGTCGGTCGCCTACGTCGCGATGGCGCTCGTCTTCGGCGTGATCGTCTGGATGATCTGGGGCTCGACGTACGGCGGGGAGTACTTCGCCGGCTACATCACCGAGAAGAGCCTGTCGGTCGACAACCTCTTCGTCTTCGTCATCATTATCGCGGCGTTCCGGGTCCCCCGGAACTATCAGCAGGAGGTCCTGCTCGCCGGCATCGTCATCGCGATCGTGCTGCGCGGTGTGTTCATCGCGCTCGGCTCCGCGGCGATCGACAACTTTTCCTGGGTCTTCTACCTCTTCGGCGCCTTCCTCGTGTGGACGGCGATCTCCCAGGCGCGGCAGGGCGTGGAGACGGTGTCCGAGGACGAGGAGTACCAGGAGAACGGCTTCGTCCGCCTCGTGCGCCGCTTCGTCCCGGTCACCGAGGACTATGTCGGAGGCAAGCTCGTCACCAAGGTCGACGGCAAGCGGATGATCACCCCGATGCTCCTCGCGATCCTCGCGATCGGCAGCGCCGACATCCTCTTCGCGGTCGACTCCATCCCCGCCATCTTCGGCCTCACCCAGGAGCCCTACCTCGTCTTCGCGGCGAACGCCTTCTCGCTCCTCGGCCTGCGCCAGCTGTACTTCCTCATCGACGGGCTCCTCGAGAAGCTCGTCTACCTCCACTACGGCCTGGCGGCGATCCTCGGCTTCATCGGGATCAAGCTCGTCATCCACGCCCTGCACACCAACGAGCTGGGCTTCGTCAACGGCGGCGAGGAGTGGCACGGCCTGCCCGAGCCGGGCATCGCCGTCTCGCTCCTGTGGATCCTCGGCGTCCTCACGGTGACGGTGCTCGCGAGCATCGCCAAGAACAAGAAGACCGCCCGCGAGGCCGACCAGGTCGACCGCTGACGCGCGCCGACGGCCCGGCCGCCCCTCGGGGGCGTGCCGGGCCGTCGTGCTACCAGCCGCGCCTGCGCCACTTGGCCAGCTGCGGCCGTTCCGTCCCCAGCGTGGTCGGCAGCCCATGGCCCGGCCACACGACGGTGTCGTCGGGGTAGACGGCGAAGAGCCGCTCCTCGACGTCGTCGAGCAGGCTGGTGAAGTCGGCGGGGCTCGTCGTCCTGCCCACGCCACCGGGGAAGAGACTGTCGCCGGTGACGAGGTGCACGCGCCCGGGGTGCGGCGCGTCGTCGGGCTCGGTGAGGGCGAGGGCCACCGACCCGGGCGTGTGGCCGCGCAGGGCGATGACGTCGAGCACCAGGTCGCCGGCGGCGTCGACGGTGAGCTGGTCACCGTGGGACAGGAGCACGTCCACCGGGACCGGCAGGTCCGGTGCGTCCGGGGCGCCCGCCGCGGTCCGCGCACCCGTCGCCGCGACGACGGCGGGCAGCGCACGGTGGTGGTCCCAGTGGCCGTGGGTGGTGACGACGTTCCGCAGCGGGCCGTCGCCGAGCATCGCGAGGATCGCCTCCGCGTCGTCGGCGGCGTCGACGAGCAGCTGCTCGCCGGTCCGCGCGGTGAGGAGGTAGACGTTGTTGTCCATGGCGGAGACGGCCAGCCGCTCCAGGCTGGCACCGCCCAGCGGGGTCAGGTCGGTCATGACCCGATCCTGCCAGCCGCAACACGCCCGTGACGTCGAACACATGTACAGGCGCCCGAGCGGCAGGGCTCGTATCATCGCCGAGTGAGTGATCAGCTTCTCGTCCGTGGTGCGCGCGAGCACAACCTCCGCAACGTCGACCTCGAGCTTCCTCGCGACAGCATCGTCGTGTTCACCGGGCTCTCCGGCTCCGGCAAGTCCTCCCTCGCCTTCGACACGATCTTTGCCGAGGGCCAGCGCCGCTACGTCGAGTCGCTGTCCTCCTACGCGCGGCAGTTCCTCGGGCAGATGGACAAGCCCGACGTCGACTTCATCGAGGGCCTGAGCCCCGCCGTCGCCATCGACCAGAAGTCGACGAGCCGCAACCCGCGCTCCACCGTCGGCACGATCACCGAGATCTACGACTACCTGCGCCTCCTCTACGCGCGCGCCGGCACCCAGTACTGCCCGGTGTGCGGTGAGCGGGTGACCGCGCAGACGCCGCAGCAGATCGTCGACCGCCTCCAGGAGATGCCCGAGGGCACCCGCTTCCAGATCCTCGCGCCCGTCGTGCGCGGCCGGAAGGGCGAGTACCTCGAGCTCTTCCGTGAGCTCCAGTCCACCGGCTTCTCCCGCGCACGCGTGGACGGGGCCGTCGTCTCCCTCGCGGAGCCGCCCACGCTGGAGAAGAAGCTCAAGCACGACATCGACGTCGTCGTCGACCGTCTCGTCGTGCGCGAGTCCATGCGCCAGCGCCTCACGGACTCCGTGGAGACCGCCCTGCGCCTGGCGGAGGGTCTGCTCGTCGTCGAGCTCGTCGACCTTCCCGAGGACGACCCCGAGCGGGAGCGCCGCTTCTCCGAGAAGCGGGCCTGCCCCAACGACCACCCCCTGTCGCTGGAGGAGATCGAGCCGCGGACCTTCTCCTTCAACGCGCCCTACGGCGCGTGCCCGGAGTGCTCCGGCATCGGCTCCAAGCTGGAGGTCGACCCCGAGCTCATCGTCCCCGACGAGGAGCTCACCCTCGCCGACGGCGCCGTCCAGCCGTGGGCCCGCGCGTCCTCGGAGTACTTCGTGCGCCTGCTCCGCGCGCTCGGTGAGGAGCTCGGCTTCTCCGTCGACGTCCCGTGGCGCAGCCTTCCCGCCCGCGCCAAGGAGGCGGTGCTCCACGGCAAGGACCACGAGGTCCACGTGCGGTACCGCAACCGCTGGGGCCGGGAGCGCGCCTACTCGACCGGCTTCGAGGGCGCCGTCACCTACGTCGAGCGCAAGCACGCCGAGACCGAGTCCGACTCCTCCAGGGAGCGCTACGAGGGCTACATGCGCGAGGTGGCGTGCTCGGTCTGCAAGGGCGCGCGCCTCAAGCCCGAGGTCCTCGCCGTCAAGCTGGGCGGCCTGTCCATCGCCGACCTGTGCGCGATGCCCATCGAGGACATCGCCCCCTTCCTCGACACCCTCGACCTCGGCGCCCGCGAGCGGGCCATCGCCGGCCAGGTGCTCAAGGAGATCTACGCGCGCCTCGGCTTCCTCGTCGACGTCGGCCTCACCTACCTCACCCTCGCGCGCCCGGCCGGCACCCTGTCCGGCGGGGAGGCGCAGCGCATCCGCCTCGCCACCCAGATCGGTTCGGGCCTCGTCGGCGTTCTCTACGTCCTCGACGAGCCGAGCATCGGGCTGCACCAGCGCGACAACCGCCGGCTCATCGACACCCTCGTGCGGCTGCGCGACCTCGGCAACACCCTCATCGTCGTCGAGCACGACGAGGACACGATCCGGGTCGCCGACTGGATCGTCGACATCGGCCCGGGCGCGGGGGAGCAGGGCGGCCACATCGTCCACTCCGGCCACCTGCCCGAGCTGCTGACGAACGAGGAGTCGCTCACCGGCGCCTACCTCTCCGGCCGGCGCTCCATCCCGATGCCCGCCGTCCGCCGTCCGATCGACAAGGGCCGTAAGGTGCGCGTCGTCGGTGCGCGGGAGAACAACCTCCAGAACGTCACGGTCGACTTCCCCCTCGGGGTGCTCGTCGCCGTCACCGGGGTGTCCGGCTCGGGCAAGTCCAGCCTCGTCAACGGCATCCTCTACACGGTGATGGCGAACGAGCTCAACCGGGCCCGCCGCGTCCCCGGCCGCCACACCCGCGTCACCGGCCTCGAGCACCTCGACAAGGTCGTCCATGTCGACCAGAGCCCGATCGGCCGCACGCCACGCTCCAACCCCGCCACCTACACCGGCGTGTGGGACCACGTGCGCAAGCTCTTCGCCGAGACCCCGGAGGCCAAGGTTCGCGGCTACGGGCCCGGGCGCTTCTCCTTCAACGTCAAGGGCGGGCGTTGCGAGGCGTGCAAGGGGGACGGCACGCTGAAGATCGAGATGAACTTCCTCCCGGACGTCTACGTCCCCTGCGAGGTGTGCCACGGCGCGCGGTACAACCGCGAGACCCTCGAGGTGCGCTTCAAGGGCAAGACGGTCGCCGAGGTCCTCGACATGCCGATCTCCGAGGCCGCCGAGTTCTTCTCCGCCTCGCAGAAGATCTCCCGCTACCTCAACACCCTCGTCGACGTCGGCCTCGGCTACGTCCGCCTCGGCCAGAGCGGCACGAGCCTCTCGGGTGGTGAGGCGCAGCGCGTCAAGCTCGCCTCCGAGCTCCAGCGCCGCACGAACGGCCGCAGCGCCTACGTCCTCGACGAGCCGACGACGGGCCTGCACTTCGAGGACATCCGCCGGCTCCTCGAGGTGCTGCAGAACCTCGTCGACAAGGGCAACACCGTCATCGTCATCGAGCACAACCTCGATGTCATCAAGAACGCGGACTGGGTCGTGGACATGGGTCCGGAGGGCGGTTCGGGCGGTGGCACGGTCATCGCCGAGGGCACCCCTGAGCAGGTGGCCAAGGTCGAGGCTTCGCACACCGGCCGCTTCCTCGCGGAAGTCCTGGGCGGCTGAGTGGCAAAGCCGACGTGACGACGGTCACCGCGGGCTAGGGTGGCGCCATGGGCGCACTGCAGACCTACACGGTGACCGTGGACTGGACCGGCGCGGACGACACCGGGACGCGGAGCTACACCTCCTACTCCCGTGACCACGAGGTGCGCGTCGAGGGCAAGCCGACCCTGCTCGCCACCTCCGACCGCAAGGTCGCTGCTGACGTGTCCCGGTACCGCGCCGAGGAGCTCTTCGTCGGCGCGGTCTCCCAGTCCCAGATGCTGTGGTTCCTGCGCACCGCGGCGGCGCAGGGCGTCGTCGTCGTCGGCTACACCGACGTCGCGACGGCGACCGAGCGCATCGAGGGCGCCAACTCCGGACCGTTCTCCGACATCGTCCTGCGCCCGCGGGTCACCTACGCCCTGCCGATCAGCGAGGAGGCGGCCGTGCGCCTCCACGAGGACGCCCGTGTGCAGAACCACATCGCGCGCTCGCTCAGCTGCCCCGTGCGGGTGCAGCCGGCGCCGCCCGCCCGGGAGGCGCACGTAGGCTGAGCGGTATGGCCGACCCGTCCACCTACCGCCCTCGTCCGTCGGAGATCCCGACGTCGCCCGGCGTCTACCGCTTCCGCGACGCTCACGGCCGTGTCATCTACGTCGGCAAGGCGAAGAACCTCCGTTCACGGCTCGGCAGCTACTTCCAGGACATCGCAAACCTCCACCCGCGCACCCGACAGATGGTGACGACGGCCGCCTCGGTGGAGTGGACGGTCGTCGAGACCGAGGTCGCGTCCCTCGCGCTCGAGTACTCCTGGATCAAGGAGTACGACCCCCGCTTCAACATCAAGTACCGCGACGACAAGTCCTACCCCTACCTCGCGGTGACGATGTCCGAGACGGTGCCCCGCGCCACCGTGATGCGCGGCGCCCGCCGCAAGGGCAACCGCTACTTCGGGCCCTACGGCCACGCGTGGGCGATCCGCGAGACCGTCGACCTCATGCTCCGCGTCTTCCCGGTGCGCACCTGCTCCAACGGCGTGTACCGGCGTGCCGAGCGCTCCGGGCGCCCCTGCCTCCTCGGCTACATCGACAAGTGCGCGGCACCCTGCGTCGGGCGGATCTCGGTGGAGGACCACCGCCGCCTCGCCGAGGACTTCTGCGCGTTCATGGGCGGCCAGACCCGCCCCTTCGTGCGCCGCCTTGAGAGCGAGATGAAGGCCGCGGCCGGCGAGCTCGACTTCGAGCGCGCGGCCCGCCTGCGCGACGACCTCGGCGCCCTCAAGCGGGTCGTGGAGAAGAACGAGGTCGTCCTGCCGGACGGCACCGACGCCGACGTCTTCGCGATGGCCTCCGACGAGCTGGAAGCCTCCGTCCAGGTGTTCCACGTCCGGGACGGGCGGGTCCGCGGCCAGCGGGGCTGGGTGGTGGAGAAGGTTGAGGAGGCGACGGACGCCGAGCTCGTCGAGCGGCTCCTCCAGCAGGTCTACGGCGACCTCGGCACCGACGCCGACGACGAGACGGAGTCGTCCCGTACCTCTGCGGTCCCGCGGGAGGTGCTCGTGCCGGTCCTGCCCGCCGACCTGCCCCAGGTGACCGACTGGCTCAGCGGCCTGCGCGGCTCCGCCGTGTCCGTGCGGGTCCCGCAGCGCGGGGACAAGCGCGCCCTCGCCCAGACCGTGAGGCGCAACGCCGAGCACGCCCTCGTGCTCCACAAGACCCGGCGGGCGGGCGACCTCACCACCCGCTCCCAGGCGCTGGCGGACCTTGCCGAGGCCCTCGACCTCGAGGAGGCGCCCCTCCGCATCGAGTGCTACGACATCTCCCACACCCAGGGCACCCACCAGGTGGGCTCCATGGTCGTCTTCGAGGACGGCCTGCCCCGCAAGAACGCCTACCGCCGCTTCGTCGTCCGCGGCGCGGACGGCAGCGGCGCCCGGGACGACACCGAGGCGATCGCCGAGGTGCTCACCCGCCGGTTCCGCCACTACCGCTCCGCCCGCGAGGGCGCGGTCGACGACGACGGCAAGCCGCTCGTCTCCGGCCCGGTCGACCCCGAGACGGGGCGTCCCACCCGCTTCGCCTACCCGCCCAACCTCGTCGTCGTGGACGGCGGGCAGCCGCAGGTGGCGGCGGCGCAGCGGGTCTTCGAGGAGCTCGGCGTCGAGGACGTCGCCCTCGTCGGCCTCGCGAAGCGCCTCGAGGAGGTGTGGCTGCCGGGGGAGGACTTCCCCCTCGTCCTGCCGCGGACCAGCCCCGGGCTCTTCCTCCTCCAGCGGCTGCGCGACGAGGCCCACCGCTTCGCCATCGCGGCGCACCGCGGGCGGCGGAGCAAGGCGATGACCCGCTCGGTCCTCGACGACGTCCCCGGCCTCGGTCCCACCCGCGCCAAGGCGCTGCTCGCCCACTTCGGGTCGGTGGCCGGCCTGCGCAAGGCGACGGCGGAGGAGATCGCCGCCGTCAAGGGCGTCGGTCCGCGCACCGCGCAGGCCGTCGTCGACGCCCTCCGCACGGCGCCCACCGCACCGAGCGGCCCCTCGGCCGAGGAGGTCACCGCTCCCACCGGCGCCACACCGGACGCCGCGGGGGAGGCCGTCACCTCTCCGAGCGACGCTGCCGGGGAGGCCGTCGCGGGCACCACCGGCGCCACGTCCGACGCCGCCGCTGGGCCGGACGCCACCGTCGCTGCCGGGGACGGCCTCGCGGCCGAGGACGCCGACGGCGACCGATCCGGCCTGGCATCCTAGGGAGATGAGCACCTCAGGAGGACAGGGCCCGGCCGAGGGCGACGAGCGCGCACCGCAGACCGTGCCGGAGGGCATCCCGCTGCTCGAGGCGGAGACGCCGCCCCCGGGGGCGGACCGCCGCGAGCTCCTCATCATCACCGGGATGTCCGGGGCCGGCCGCACCCGGGTGGCCAACACGCTCGAGGACATGGACTGGTTCGTCGTCGACAACCTGCCGCCGCGGATGCTTGAGCCGCTCGCCCGGATGATGACCGCCTCCGGGGGAGGGGTGCAGCGCCTGGCGGCCGTCGTCGACGTCCGCAGCGGGGAGTTCTTCGCCGAGCTCCTCAGCATCCTCGACGAGCTGCGTGGCCATGGCTTGGAGTACCGCATCCTGTTCCTCGAGGCGGACGACGCCGAGCTCGTGCGCCGCTATGAGCAGGTCCGCCGCACCCACCCCCTCCAGGGGGACGGCCGCATCCTCGACGGCATCGCCCAGGAGCGCGAGCTGCTCGCCGAGCTGCGCCGCCGCGCCGACTCCATCATCGACACGACGAAGTTCAGCCCCTACGACCTCGCGCGCCACATCCGCCAGCGCGTCGGGGAGGCCGGTGCCCAGCCGGTCCAGATCACCCTCGTGTCCTTTGGCTTCAAGCACGGCCTGCCGCTCGACGCCGACCACGTCGTCGACGTCCGATTCCTCTCCAACCCGTACTGGGTGACCGAGCTGCGGCACCTGTCCGGGAAGGACGAGGCCGTCAACCGGTACGTTCTCGACCAGCCCGGCGCGCGGGAGTTCATCGACCGCTACGTCGACACCCTCGAGCCCGTGATCGCCGGCTACGAGCGTGAGCTGAAGAACAACGTGACGATCGCCGTCGGCTGCACCGGGGGGCGCCACCGGTCGGTGGCCGTCTCGGAGGCGATGGGCGAGGAGCTTCGTGACCGTGGGCTGCAGGTGCGCACCCTCCACCGAGACGTGGGGCGGGAGTGACCGCGGAGCAGTGGCCCTCAGCGGGCGTCCGGGGGCCGCGCGTCGTGGCTCTCGGCGGCGGGCACGGCCTGGCCGCCACCCTCGGGGCGCTGCGCCACGTGTGCAGCGCCCTCACCGCCGTCGTCACCGTCGCCGACGACGGCGGGTCCTCCGGCCGCCTGCGGCACGAGCTCGGTGCGCTGCCCCCCGGCGACCTCCGCATGGCGCTGTCCGCGCTGTGCGACGACTCCGAGTGGGGGCTCACGTGGCGTGACGTCCTCCAGCACCGCTTCAGCTCGTCCGGACCGCTGAACGGGCACGCGCTGGGCAACCTCCTCATCGTCGCGCTGTGGGACCTGCTGGGCGACGAGGTCTCCGGCCTGGACTGGGTGGGCCGACTGCTCGGCGCCCGGGGCCGCGTGCTGCCCATGGCCGCGGTGCCGCTCGACATCGAGGCGCGCGTGCGGATGAACGGCACGGAGCAGGAGCGGGTCGTGCGGGGCCAGTCCCGGGTGGCGGTGACGAGCGGGAACATCAGCTCGGTCCGCCTCATCCCCGAGGAACCTCCCGCCCATCCTGAGGCCGTCCGCGCCGTTCGCGAGGCCGAGTGGGTCGTCCTCGGTCCCGGCTCCTGGTACACCTCGGTCATCCCGCACCTGCTCGTGCCCGAGCTCGCCCGCGCCCTCGCGGAGACCGACGCACGGCGCGCCGTCACGCTCAACCTCTCGGCGCAGGCGGGGGAGACGGAGGGCATGTCGGCGGCCGACCACCTCCACACGCTCGTCGAGCACGCGCCCGACCTGCGGATCGACGTCGTCCTCGCCGACCCTGCCGCCGTCGACGACATCGATGGCCTGCTCGCCGCGGCCCGCGGCCTGGGTGCGCGCGTGCTCCTGCGGCAGGTCCGCGCGGGCGACGGGACGCCCCGCCACGACCCGCTCCGGCTGGCCGCCGCCTACCGCGACGCGTTCGACGACGTGCTGGGCGATGTGGGCGAGGCCACGGGGCCCTCGTGAGGATCGAGCGGCAGACCATGAGAAGGTGCAGGCTGGCCCCCGCGCGGGGGCCGTGGGACGAGGGAGCACGGTGAGCGGGAGAAAGTCGGCCATGTCGTTGACGGCGTCCGTCAAGGACGAGCTGGCCAGGCTGCAGGTGGACAGGATGTCCACGCGCAAGGCCGAGGTCGCAGCCACGCTCCGCTTCGCGGGCGGGCTGCACATCATCTCCGGGCGCATCGTCATCGAGGCCGAGCTCGACCTCGGCGTCGCGGCCCGGCGCCTGCGCCAAGCGATGGCGGAGATCTACGGCCACTCCAGCGACGTCGTCGTCGTCTCCGGCGGCGGCCTCAAGCGCGGCAACCGCTACGTCGTGCGCGTCGTTAAGGACGGGGAGTCCCTGGCCCGCCAGACCGGGCTGCTCGACGGCCGTGGCCGCCCCGTGCGCGGGCTCCCGCCGGGGGTCGTGTCCGGCGGCGTCGGTGAGGCCGTCGCCGCGTGGCGCGGCGCCTTCATCGCCCGGGGCTCGCTCACCGAGCCCGGGCGCTCCTCGGCCCTCGAGATCACCTGCCCCGGCCCGGAGGCCGCGCTCGCGCTCGTGGGCGCGGCTCGCCGGATGGACGTGTCGGCCAAGGCCCGCGAGGTCCGCGGCGTCGACCGCGTCGTCGTCCGCGACGGTGACGACATCTCCGCGCTCCTCGCCCGCATGGGCGCGCACGACGCCGTCCTCACCTGGGAGGAGCGCCGCACCCGGCGCGAGGTGCGCGGCACCGCCAACCGCCTGGCGAACTTCGACGACGCGAACCTGCGCCGCTCGGCGCGCGCCGCCGTCGCGGCCGGCGCCCGCGTGGAGCGCGCCTTCGAGATCCTCGGCGAGGGCGTGCCCGACCACCTGCTCCAGGCCGGTCAGCTACGACTCGCGCACAAGCAGGCGAGCCTCGAGGAGCTCGGCGCCCTCTCCGACCCGCCGCTCACCAAGGATGCGGTCGCCGGCCGGATCCGCAGGCTGCTCGCCATGGCGGACAAGCGCGCCCACGAGCTCGGCGTCGGTGACACCGAGGCGGTCCTCACCCCGGACATGTACGACCTCTGAGCCGCGGAGTGACCCGTGTCACGGCCGCAGGACGGGGTTCGCCGAGAGCGGACAGATCGGTCGTGTCCACGTCGGACCTACGTCCCTGCGACCCCTTTTGTCCCGGTGTAGGTTTGTAGGTGCTGGTGGCCCAGCCTTGATGGCGGGCCCCCCACGGCGCCCCACGGGCGCTACTTCGACAGTCGACTTGTGTGTGCGCCGAGCGGCGCACTAGAGGAGGACATAGTGACCATCCGCGTCGGTATCAACGGCTTCGGCCGCATCGGCCGTAGCTTTTTCCGCGCCGCCCTCAAGAGCGGTTCGGACCTCGAGATCGTGGGCGTCAACGACCTCACCGACAACAAGACCCTCGCCCACCTCCTCAAGTACGACTCGATCATGGGCGTGCTCGACGAGGAGGTCTCCTACGACGAGGAGTCCATCACCGTCGGTGGCAGGAAGATCCACGTCTCCGCGGAGAAGGACCCGGCCCAGCTCCCATGGGGCGAGCTCGGTGCCGACATCGTCATCGAGTCCACCGGCCGCTTCGTGGCCCGTGACGCCGCCAAGGCGCACCTCGACGCCGGAGCCAAGAAGGTCATCATCTCCGCGCCCGGCAAGGACGTGGACGCCACCTTCGTCATGGGTGTCAACCACACCGACTACGACGCCGAGCAGCACCACATCTTCTCCAACGCCTCCTGCACGACCAACTGCCTCGCCCCGATGGCCAAGGTCCTGCACGAGAACTTCGGCATCGTCCGTGGCCTCATGACCACGATCCACGCCTACACGGCTGACCAGAACCTTCAGGACGGCCCGCACAAGGACCTGCGTCGCGCCCGCGCCGCGGCTCTCAACATGGTGCCGACCACGACAGGTGCGGCCAAGGCCGTCTCCCTCGTGCTCCCCGAGCTCAAGGGCAAGCTGGACGGTTACGCCATGCGCGTGCCGGTCCCGACCGGCTCCGCCACCGACCTCACCTTCACGGTCGAGAAGGAGGTGACGGTCGAGGAGGTCAACGCCGCGATGAAGGCCGCCGCCGAGACCCCCGAGCTCCAGGGCATCCTCAAGTACACCGAGGACCCGATCGTCTCCTCCGACATCGTCGGTGACCCGCACACCTCGATCTTCGACGCCGGCCTCACCAAGGTGATCGGCGACCAGGTCAAGGTGCTCAGCTGGTACGACAACGAGTTCGGCTACTCCAGCTCGCTGGTCAAGCTCGCCAGCTACGTGGGCGCGCGTCTCTGAGGCGTCGCCTCCACCCAGCAGTGAACACGGACGCCCGCGTGCCGCCGAACGCGGCACGCGGGCGTCCGTGCGTCCGCACCCGACTCTAGGAGAGCCATGAAGACCATCGACACCCTGGGCGACCTGCGCGGCAAGCGCGTCCTCGTCCGCTCCGACTTCAACGTCCCGCTCGACGGCACGACCATCACCGACGACGGCCGCATCCGCGCCGCCCTGCCGACCCTCACCGCCCTGCTCGACGCCGGCGCGAAGGTCATCGTCACCGCTCACCTCGGCCGCCCCAAGGGCGCGCCGGAGCCCAAGTACTCCCTCGCGCCCGTCGCGAAGCGCCTCGGCGAGCTGCTCGGCCGCGAGGTCCTCCTCGCCGAGGACACCGTCGGTGAGGACGCCAAGGCCAAGGCCCAGTACCTCGAGGAGGGCCAGGTCCTCCTCCTGGAGAACATCCGCTTCGACGCGCGCGAGACGTCCAAGGACGAGGCCGAGCGTGGCGCCCTGGCCGACGAGCTCGCGCTCCTCGCCGACTTCTTCGTCTCCGACGGCTTCGGTGTCGTGCACCGCAAGCAGGCGAGCGTCTACGACGTCGCCCAGCGTCTGCCGCACGCGGCCGGGCAGCTCGTCTTCAAGGAGATCGATTCCCTGAGCAGGGCGACCGGTGACCCGGAGCGGCCCTACGTCGTCGTCCTCGGTGGCTCGAAGGTGTCCGACAAGCTTGGCGTCATCGGCAACCTCCTCACCAAGGCCGACCGCCTCCTCATCGGCGGCGGCATGGTCTTCACCTTCCTCGCGGCCAAGGGCTACGACGTCGGCACCTCCCTCCTCGAGGAGGACCAGGTCGAGACGGTCAAGGGCTACCTGCGCGACGCGGAGGCCAACGGCGTCGAGATCGTCCTGCCCACCGACATCGTCGTGGCGCCGGAGTTCAAGGCCGACGCACCCGCCACCGTCGTCCCGGCCGACGCCATCCCCGCCGACCAGATGGGCCTGGACATCGGCCCCGACTCCGGCCGCCTCTTCGCCGAGAAGATTGCCGACGCGAAGACGATCGTGTGGAACGGCCCGATGGGCGTCTTCGAGTTCGACGCCTTCTCCGCCGGCACCAAGGCCGTCGCCCAGGCGATGCAGGATGCCGCCGGCTTCACCATCGTCGGGGGCGGCGACTCCGCCGCCGCGGTCCGCGTCCTCGGCTTCGACGAGGACAAGTTCGACCACATCTCCACCGGTGGCGGCGCGAGCCTCGAGTACCTCGAGGGCAAGGTCCTTCCCGGCGTCGCGGTTCTGGAAGACTGAGCCCATGACGAACCGCACCCCGCTGATGGCGGGCAACTGGAAGATGAACCTCGACCACCACGAGGCCACGCACCTCGTGCAGAAGCTCGCCTGGGAGCTCAAGGACAAGGACCACGACTACTCGGCCGTCGAGGTCGTCGTCGTGCCGCCGTTCACCGACCTCCGCTCCGTGCAGACCCTCGTGGACGGCGACAAGCTCGAGGTCCGCTACGGTGCGCAGGACGTCTCGGCACACGACAAGGGCGCCTACACCGGTGAGATCTCCGCCGCGATGCTCGCCAAGCTCGGCGTCAGCTACGCCGTCGTCGGGCACTCCGAGCGGCGCCAGTTCCACGCCGAGGACGACGCCCTCGTCGGCGCGAAGGCCAAGGCCGCCCTGGCCCACGGCATTTGCCCGATCATCTGCGTCGGGGAGGGGCTGGACGTCCGCCAGGCGGGCGACCAGGTCTCCTACACCCTCGCGCAGGTCGACGGCGCCTACGCCGGGCTCGACGCGGAGGCCGCCGCGAAGACGGTCATCGCCTACGAGCCCGTGTGGGCCATCGGCACCGGCGAGGTCGCCACCCCGGAGGACGCGCAGGAAGTCTGCGGCGCGATCCGGGGCCGCCTCGCCGAGCTGTACAGCCAGGAGGTCGCCGACTCCGTCCGCGTCCTGTACGGCGGCTCGGTGAAGTCCGGGAACGTCGCCTCGATCATGACCAAGGAGGACGTCGACGGCGCCCTCGTCGGAGGCGCCAGCCTCCAGGCCGAGGAGTTCGCGGCGATCGTCCGCTACCAGCAGCACGCCTGACACGCCCCGCCACGGCCCCCGGACGCGACCTGCGACCGGGGGCCGTGGCGTGTCCCGGCCAAGTTGGTCCACGACGAGGCCGTCATCACTTATCCTGGTCGGGTTGCGGCTGCGCCGCCGCCCGCCCGTTCACCGAAAGGAGCCTCCGGCTCGTGGATGCCCTCCGGATCGTTCTCGAGGTGCTGCTGGTCCTCACCAGCATCTTCCTCATCCTGTCCATCCTCATGCACAAGGGGAAGGGTGGTGGCCTCTCGGACATGTTCGGTGGCGGGATCAGCTCCTCGATCGGCTCCTCCGGGGTCGCCGAGCGGAACCTCAACCGCATCACCATCGGCATCTCCCTCCTGTGGGGGACGGCGATCGTCCTCCTCGGCCTCATGCAGCGTTTCGTCTGAGCGGGGAGAACCACCATGGCTGGAGGAAGTGCGATCCGCGGGTCCCGCGTCGGTGCAGGCCCCATGGGCGAGGCCGAGCGCGGCGAGGCCGCCCCTCGCGTCCGGGTGACCTACTGGTGCGCCAAGGGGCACGAGACGAGCCCGAGCTTCGCCACGGAGCCGGAGATCGTCGTGCCCGAGACCTGGGACTGCCCGCGCTGCGGGCTGCCCGCCGGCCAGGACCGTGAGGCCCCGCCGGAGCCCCCGCGCAACGAGCCGTACAAGACGCGCCTCGCGTACGTGAAGGAGCGTCGCACGGACGCCGACGGTGAGGCCCTCCTCGAGGAAGCCCTCACCGCCCTCCGCGCCCGCCGCGGCACGACGCGTTAGCAGCACCAGCACCTCATACGCCGACAGCCGGATTCCTCCGGTCGCACCCCTGCCGCGACAGCCGGATTCCTCCCGTTGCACCCCTGCCGCGACAGCCGGATTCCTCCCGTCGCACCCCTGCCGCGACAGCCGGATTCCTCCCGTCGCGCTCCCGCCGCGACAGCCGGATTCCTCCCGTCGCGCTCCCGCCGCGACAGCCGGATTCCTCCCGTCGCGCTCCCGCCGCGACAGCCGGATTCCTCCCGTCGCGCTCCCGCCGCGACAGCCGGATTCCTCCGGTCGCGCTCCCGCCGCGACAGCCGGATTCCTCCGGTCGCACCCCTGCCGCGACGGCCCGAACCCTCCGCTGCGCCGGGAAGCCCACCTTCGGTACGCCCACGCGGTGCAGTCGGTAAGCGGGGAGCCTGCCGCACACCACGGCTCGCAGCGTCCTAGCGAGATCGCTCGGGCCGTCGCAGCGACGGAGGAATCCGGCTGTCGGCGGGTGGGGTGCCGGCGTCGGCGGCGGAGGAATCCGGCTGTCGGCGGGTGGGGTGCCGGCGTCGGCGGCGGAGGAATCCGGCTGTCGGCGGGGAGGGGGGTGCAGGGGCGGGGCGGTGGGCTCAGCTCAGGCGAGGGCGGAGGTGGCGGCGAGGTCGACGAGCCACAGGGTACGGCCGCTCGCCTGCACCCGGCCGGCAGGGACGCTCTCGCCGTCGCCGGTGCGGCCGTCCTCCTCGGGCAGCGAGGTCTGCGCCAGAGCGGCGGCGACGGCCGGGGCCTTGCCCTCGCCGGAGACGACGAGCCACACCTGGTGCGCCGAGCACAGCGTCGGGAGCGTGAGGCTGACCCGCTCGGGCGGCGGCTTGGGTGAGTCGGGCTCGGCGAGGGCGCCGAGGGACTCTTCGGCGAGGCTCGGCCGGCCCGGGAACAGGGAGGCGACGTGGCCGTCGGGCCCCATGCCGAGGAGGACGACGGCGAGCTCGGGCACCGTGGCGCCCGGAGCGGCGTGCGTCGCCAGCTCCTCGGTGTACGCCCGCGCGGCGGCGTCGACGTCGGCGACCGTGTCCGGCCCGGGGACGGCGTGGACGTTCTCGGGCCGCAACGGCAGGTGGTCGAGCAGCGCCTCGGCGGCGTCGACGTCGTTGCGCTCCTCGTGACCCGCGGGCACGAAGCGCTCGTCGCCCCACCACACGTGGACGGCGGTCCAGTCGACCGCGTCACGCAGAGGGTCCACCGCCACGGCGCGCAGGACGTCGACGAGGATGCTGCCGCCCGTGAGGGCGACGTGGACCGGCGTCGCCACGGACTGCGCGTCGACGAGCGCGAGAAGGAAGCGGGCGGCCGTCGCCCGCGCAAGGAGCTCGCCGTCGGGGTGGACGACGACGGGTGCCTGGGTGCTCATGACCGGACCTCCGCCGGGACGAGGGGGAGCCCACGCGTCAGCGTGCGGCCGTAGGTCTCGTCCGCGTCGAGGCGGCGCAGCTCCTCGGTGAGGCAGTCCGCCAGGGCGCGCTCCACCAGGTTGATCCGTTGGTCGATGCGGCCGGGACGACTGAGGATGGCCACGCTCGCGCCCGGGGTGCGGCGCAGCGTGATCGAGCCGTTGGCCCGCTCGAGCTCGACGTGGGTCACGGCCCTGGAGTCCTCGACGCCCACCTCCACGGGGACGCCGAAGGAGTCGGCGAGCCACGCGGCGAGCATGTACACCGACGGCCGGCCCTTCGCGCCCGTGACACGGGCGGCGACGACCGGCTCGTACGGCGGCTCGTCGAGCGTCGCGGCAAGGAGCCCGCGCCACAGGGTGACCCGGGACCACGCGAGGTCGGTGTCGCCCGGGGCGTACCCCGGCGCGAGCGAGCGCAGCGTGCTGAGCGGGTCGGCCGACGCCGTGGCGTCGGTGATCCGTCGCTGGGCCATCGCCCCGAGCGGGTCACGGCTGGGCTCTGCGGGAGGCTGCCCCGTCCACCACACGACGATTGGTGCGTCGGGCAGCAGGAGGGGCATGACGAGGGTGTCGACCGCGTCGGCCGGCTCACCGGTCGGCCTGAGGATGACGACCTCGCTGAGGCCGGCGTCCCCTCCCACGCGGATCTCCGCGTCGATGCTCGCGGGACCGTCGCCGTTCTCGGGGACGACGGCGATGATCCGGCAGGGGTGCTCCCGGGACGCGCCGTTGGCGGCCCGGATCCCGTGCTCGGCGGCCTCGAGGTCGTCGGCGACGATGATGAGGGTGAGCACCCGGGTGAAGGAGTTGGCGCCGCTGGAGCGGCGCATGGCCGACAGTCGGCTGCTCACTGCGGCGGACGTCGTCGCGTGCATCGTGGTGATCATGCTCGTCTCCTCTACGGCATCCGCCAGCGGCGGCCGTCGCGTGCCAACATCTCGTCCGAGCCTACGGTGCCCCACGACCCGGGCCGGTAGGCCTCGGGGCGTCCGTGGGACTCCCAGAACTCCGTGATCGGGTCGAGGATCTGCCAGGACAGCTCCACCTCCCGCTGGTGGGGGAAGAGCGGCGGGTCGCCGAGGAGCACGTCGAGGATGAGCCGCTCGTAGGCCTCGGGGGAGTTCTCGGTGAAGGCGTTGCCGTAGCCGAAGTCCATCGACACGTCGCGCACCTCCATCGCGGTGCCCGGGACCTTGGCGCCGAAGCGGATCGTCACGCCCTCGTCGGGCTGGACGCGGAAGACGATGGCGTTCTGGCCCAGCTCACCGGAGGAGCCGAGGTCGAAGGGCAGGTGCGGGGCCCGCTTGAAGACGACGGCGATCTCCGTGACGCGCCGCCCGAGCCGCTTGCCGGCCCGCAGGTAGAAGGGGACCCCGGCCCAGCGGCGGGAGTCGACCTCCAGGCGCATCGCGGCGTAGGTCTCGGTGACCGAGTCCGGCGAGATGCCGTCCTCCTCGTGGTAACCCCGCACGTGCTCCCCGCCCTGCCACCCGGCCGCGTACTGGCCGCGCGCCGTCGAGGTGGCGAGGTCGTCCCCGAGCCGGACGGCGGAGAGCACCTTCTCCTTCTCCCGGCGCAGCGAGGTCGCGTCGAAGGAGAAGGGCTCCTCCATCGCGGTGAGCGCGAGGAGCTGGAGCAGGTGGTTCTGGATGACGTCGCGGGCTGCGCCGATGCCGTCGTAGTAGCCGGCGCGGCTGCCGATGCCGATGTCCTCGGCCATGGTGATCTGGACGTGGTCGACGTAGTGGTTGTTCCACACCGGCTCGAAGAGCTGGTTCGCGAAGCGCATCGCGAGGATGTTCTGGACGGTCTCCTTGCCCAGGTAGTGGTCGATGCGGAAGACCGAGTCCTCGGGGAACACCTGGGAGACGACGGCGTCGAGCTCACGCGCGGACTCGAGGTTGTGCCCGAAGGGCTTCTCGATGACCACCCGCCGCCACGTGTCGGCCGACGGCTCGGACAGCCCCGAGCGCTTGAGCTGGTTGAGCACGAGCGGGAAGGACCGTGGCGGCACCGAGAGGTAGAAGGCGTGGTTGCCGCCCGTGCCGCGCTCGGCGTCGAGGTCCGCGACCGTCTCGGCGAGCCTGTCGAAGGCGTCGTCGTCGTCGAACTCGCCCTGGACGAAGCGGAAGCCGGAGGCCAGCTGCTCCCAGGTCCGCTCGGAGAACTCCGTGCGGGCGTGCTCACGCACAGCGTCGTGGACGATCTGCGCGAAGTCCTCGGTCGACCAGTCGCGCCGCGCGAAGCCGGTGAGGGCGAAGGACGGCGGGAGCAGGCCTCGGTTGGCGAGGTCGTAAATCGCCGGCAGCAGCTTGCGCTTGGCGAGATCGCCGGTGACGCCGAAGATGACGAGGCCGGCGGGCCCGGCGATGCGGGGCAGGCGGCGGTCCCGGGGGTCGCGCAGCGGGTTGTCCGGCGGGGTCGGTGCGGTGCTCATGGTCTCCTCACGGCCCTGTGGTCAGGTGGTCCGGCGCGTCAGACTACCCGTGAGCCAGGCGAGGGCGTCGGGGGTGTCCACGCGCAGCCGCAGCACCGGCCGGCCGAGGCCGGTGAGCACCCGCGCGTCGGCGTCGGCCTGGGCCGCGACGAGCTCGGCGAAGTCGAAGTCGCGCCCCGGGACCGACACGTGGGCGGGCGCACCGCCCGTGATCATGAGGTAGACCCCGTGCGGCGGGCCGCCCTTGTGGAGCTGGCCGGTGGAGTGGAGGTAGCGCGGGCCCCAGCCGAAGGTGACCGGCCGTCCCGTGCGCGCGGCCAGGCCGTCGCGCACGCCCCGGAGCAGGTCCGGCGCGCGTCCCTCCCTGTCGAGGTAGGCGAGGACGGCGAGGTAGCCGTGCTCAGAGTCCAGCTGATCGAGGAGAGTGGTGACGGCGTCGGGCACGGTCCGCGCGCCGGCGAGCAGCACGCGCGCGGCCCGCACCTCGACGCCCGAGTCGCTGAAGGCCGGCGGCTCGAGGGAAGGCATGCCGCTGAGAAACTCGCGGGTGGCCTGCTTCGTCGCCTCGACGTCGGGCTGGTCGAAGGGGTTGACGCCGAGGAGCCGCCCGGCGACGGCGACGGCGTGCTGCCACAGGAGGAAGGTGCCGCCGAGGGAGCCGGAGACGGTGATCTCGGTGGACTCGGTGTCGGCGTCGAGGTCCGCGCTCACCGCGACCCGTCGCGCGCCGTCGGCGACGTCGTCGAGCTCTGCCGCGGCGTCGTCGTCGGCCAGGGGGGTGAGGAGGACCGGCAGGGTGCGTGCGTCACGCGCGGCCAGCTCGGGGGCGTGCTCGTCGACGACGACGGGGACGAGGCCGCGCCCGTCCTTGCCGAGCGACTCGGCGAGCAGCTGCTCGGCCCACGCGCCAAAGTGGTAGAGCCCGCTGCCGGCGTCGACGAGCAGCACCGTCTCGCGCAGCGGACTGGTGGCGGCCAGCGCAGCGCCGAGGACGAGCGCCGGGTTGGCCTCGGTGTCCTCGGCGAGGAAGGGGGCGACCTCGGCGGCCTCGTCGAGGAGCCTGCCGACGTCGACCCCGGCGAGCGCGCTCGGCACGAGGCCGTAGGCGGACAGCGCAGAGAACCGTCCACCCACCCGCGGGTCGGCGCTGAAGACGGCGCGGTAGCCCTCCTCCCGAGCGAGCTCCTCGAGCGGCGAGCCCGGCTTGGTGACGACGACGACGTGCCGGGCGGGGTCGCGGCCCGCGCCCTGGAGGGCGGCGACGAAGGCGCGCCGGTGGGAGTCGGTCTCCACCGTGGTGCCCGAGCGGGAGGCGACGACGAGCACCGTGCGCGCGAGGTCGCCTTCCAGGACGCGTTCCACCTGCGTGGGCACCGTCGAGTCGAGCACCGTGAGCGGGGTGCCGACGGATCCGGTGATGACCTCCGCGGCGAGCGACGAGCCGCCCATGCCGGCGAGGACCACGCGGTCCAGGCCCTCGGCCCGCAGCTCCTCGCGCAGCGCGGTGACCCGCTCGACGAGCTCGCGGGAGGTCTGGTGGAGGTCGGTCCAGCCGAGACGGTCGCCGACGTCGAGGCCCTCGCCCCACAGAGACACGTCCTGCGCCGCGAGGCGGGAGGCGACGTGCTCGCCGAGGAGGGCAGGGACGGCGTCGTGCACGGCTTGCGCCGCCGCCCCGGTCGCGCTCACCTCGACGACGGCGGTCCCCTCGTCACCCGCCCAGGTGACGATCGCGGGGCTCATTGCCGGCCCGGTGCCTGCAGGCCGGTCGCGACCCGCTCACTCAGCTGGTCCCAGCTGTGCTGAAACTTCTCCGCGCCCTCCGTCTCGAGGGTGTCCATGATCTCGCCGTAGGAGATCCCGAGGCGCTCGAGCCGGTCGAGGACCTCGCGCGCCTCGTCGTAGCGGCCGCGGACCGTGTCTCCCCGCAGCTCGGCGTGGTCGGCGACGGCACGGAGGGTGGCCTCCGGCATCGTGTTGACGACGCCGTCGGTGACGAGCTCGTCGACGTAGCGGGTGTCGGGGTAGGCGGGGTCCTTGACCCCCGTCGAGGCCCACAGCAGGCGCTGCGGGTGGGCCCCGGCGTCGGCGAGGGACTGCCAGCGCTCGGTGCCGAAGATCTCCTCGAAGGCCTCGTGGGCGAGGCGGGCGTTGGCGACGGCGACCTGGCCACGCAGGGCGCGGGCGTCGTCGTCGTCGAGCTCGTCGAGCCGGGAGTCGACCGCCGAGTCGATCCGCGAGACGAAGAAGGAGGCGACGGAGTGGATCGTCGAGAGGTCCACCCCGGCGAGCTGCGCACGCTCCAGGCCGTCGGTGTAGGCCCGTGCCACGGCGCGGTAGCGGTCGAGGGAGAAGATGAGGGTGACGTTGACGCTGATGCCCTCGGCGATCGCCTCGGTGATCGCCGGCAGCCCCTCGGTCGTCGCGGGGATCTTGACGAGGAGGTTGGGCCGGTCGACGAGCTGCCACAGCTCGCGGGCCTGGGCGATGGTCGCGTCGGTGTCGTGGGCGAGGTACGGGTCGACCTCGATCGAGACGCGTCCGTCGGCGCCACCGGTGCGCTCGTAGACGTCGAGGAAGCGGTCACAGGCGTTGCGGACGTCGGCGGTGGTGAGCGCGGTGATCGCGGTGGGGACGTCGGCGCCGTCGGCGGCGAGGGCGGCGAGGTCGGCGTCGTACCGGGTCCCCTCCGACAGCGCCGAGGCGAAGATCGAGGGGTTCGTCGTCACGCCGACGACGTGGTCCTCCGCGAGGAGTGAGGTGAGGGACTGCGCCCCACCGCCCTCGAGGCGTTCGCGGGACAGGTCGTCCAACCAGACGGAGACGCCGAGACTGCTCAGCTCGGCCAGGTGGTTCGTCATTGCTCCTCCTCGCGTGGGCCGGGTCCCGGCGGCGGGTGCCGCCGGGACCCGGGTCGTGCTACTTGGGCAGGTCGCCGGTCCCGCCGGGGGCGGCGTCCTGGTCGGTGCCGGGGGAGTCGTGGCCGGCTGCGGCCAGCGACTCGCGCGCCTTGGCGACGGTCGCCTCGGCGGTGATGCCGAACTCCTCGTACAGGCGCTCGTAGGCGGCCGAGGCGCCGTAGTGCTCGATGCTCACGCAGCGGCCGGCGTCGCCGACGATCTCGTGCCAGCCCTGGGCGATGGCCGCCTCGACGGAGACGCGTGCCTTGACCGAGCCGGGCAGCACCTCCTCCTGGTAGGCGTCGTCCTGGAGCGCGAACCACTCGCGGCACGGCATCGACACGACGCGCGTGGCGACACCGTCGGCCTGGAGGGTCTCGCGGGCCGCGAGCGCGACCTGCACCTCGGAGCCGGTGGCGATGAGGATGACCTGCGGCGTGCCGCCGGCGGCCTCGGCGAGGACGTAGCCGCCGCGGCCGACGCCCTCGGCGCTGGCGAGCGTGTCACCCTCGGCCGCGCCGGAGCCGCGTGCCGGATTCGGCACGTTCTGGCGGGTGAGGACAAGGCCGGCGGGACGCTCGGTGTTCTCGAGGATGGTGCGCCACGCGACGGCCACCTCGGCGGCGTCGGCCGGACGGACGACGTCGAGGCCGGGGATCGCGCGCAGCGCGGCGAGGTGCTCGATCGGCTGGTGGGTGGGGCCGTCCTCACCGAGACCGATGGAGTCGTGCGTCCACACAAAGGTGGTCGGGACGCCCATGAGGGCGGCAAGGCGCACCGGCGGGCGCATGTAGTCCGAGAAGGTGAGGAAGGTGCCGCCGTAGGGGCGGGTGAGGCCGTGGAGGGTGATCCCGTTGAGGATCGAGCCCATGGCGTGCTCACGGATGCCGAAGTGGAGCGTGCGGCCGTAGGGGTTGCCGGGGAACATCTTCGTGGAGCGCTCGACCGGCAGGAAGGACGGCTCGCCCTTCATCGTCGTGTTGTTCGAGCCCGCGAGGTCGGCGGAGCCGCCCCAGAGCTCGGGCAGCACGGGCGCGAGCGCGCTCAGCACGGAGCCGGAGGCGGAACGCGTGGACACGGCCTTGCCCGCCTCGAAGGTGGGCAGCGCGTCGGTCCAGCCCTCGGGCAGCTCGCGGGCGCTCAGGCGCTCCAGGAGGGCGGCGCCCTCGGGGTTGGCGGTGCGCCACGCCTGGAAGGAGGTCTCCCACTCCTCGCGGAGGGCAGCGCCGCGGTCACGGACCTGACGGACGTGGCTGAAGACCTCGTCGCTCACCTCGAAGCTCTGCTCGGGCTCGAAGCCGAGGACCTCCTTGAGGCCGCGGACCTCGTCGCCGCCGAGGGCAGAGCCGTGGATGGCGCCGGTGTTCTGCTTGGTGGGCGCGGGCCAGCCGATGATCGTGCGCAGCGCGATGATCGTCGGACGGTTCGTCTCCGCCTTGCCGGCCGCGATGGCGGCGGCGAGCGCGTCGACGTCCTCGGTGTAGCCGGTCCCGCCGTCGGTCCAGTCCACGCGCTCGGTGTGCCAGCCGTAGGCCGCGTAGCGGGCGAGGACGTCCTCGGTGAAGGCGATGTTGGTGTCGTCCTCGATCGAGATCCTGTTGTCGTCCCAGATGACGACGAGGTTGCCGAGCTGCTGCACGCCGGCGATGGAGCTCGCCTCGGAGGTGACGCCCTCCTGGAGGTCACCGTCGGAGGCGATGACGTAGATGTGGTGGTCGAAGGGGCTGGTGCCCGCGGCGGCCTCCGGGTCGAGCAGGCCACGCTCGCGGCGGGCGGCCATGGCCATGCCCACGCCGTTGGCCAGGCCCTGGCCGAGCGGGCCGGTGGTCACCTCGACGCCCTCGGTGTGGCGGTACTCGGGGTGGCCGGGGGTCTTGGAGCCCCAGGTGCGCAGCGCCTTGAGGTCGTCGAGCTCCAGGCCGTAGCCGGAGAAGTAGAGCTGGATGTACTGCGTCAGCGCGCTGTGCCCGGCGGAGAGCACGAAGCGGTCGCGGCCCGCCCAGTGCGGGTCCGCGGGGTCGTGGCGCATGACGTTCTGGTAGAGCAGGTAGGCGGCGGGGGCCAGGCTCATCGCCGTCCCCGGGTGGCCGCTGCCGACCTTCTCGACGGCGTCGGCTGCCAGGACGCGCGCGGTGTCCACCGCGCGACGGTCGAGGTCGCTCCACCCGGCCTGGGTGCTGGTCTCGCTCACTAGGTCTCCCTCGGTGTGGGTCACGGCCGGCCGGGAACCCGACCGGTACGTCTACGGATGTGGTGACCCTATCGCCGCCGTCGGCCGCAGAGAGATTGTTGCCACATGGTGCACAGCGCGCACCCGGTGTGAGCAAGTCGGCACCCCCTTCCGGGCGCGGGGACTGGCCGTTCCCCGGGGGCAGGCCCGTAGGATGGGGGTTGCCCGCGCAACAGTCGGAGCGCGAGATTGGAAGTGGAACGACGCGTGCGTAGTGTGCAGCCGGCGCCCGGGCGCCAGACCGAGGAGGTGGCACCCCACGTGTCCGACCGTTCGACGCTGCGGTCCAGCCCCGGCCCCTCCGGACCGGCCGCGACCCGCGCCGACCGCGTCAAGGCCTACGTCGCGCTGACCAAGCCTCGCATCGTCGAGCTCCTCCTCATCACCACCATCCCCACGCTCTTCCTCGCCGCCGGTGGCTGGCCGGGCCTGTGGCTCACCGTGGCCACGATGGTCGGCGGCTACGCGTCCGCGGGCTCGGCGAACACGTGGAACATGATCATCGACCGGGACATCGACAAGCTGATGAACCGCACGAAGCAGCGCCCGCTCGTCACCGGTGTGCTGTCCGTGCGGCAGGCGACCGTCTTCGCCGTCGTCCTCGGGGTCTTCTCCTTCCTGTGGTTCGGCCTGCTCGTCAACTGGGCCTCGGCCTGGCTGTCCCTCGCCGCCGTCGCCATGTACGTCGTCGGGTACACGCTGCTGCTCAAGCGGCGCACCACCCAGAACATCGTCTGGGGCGGCGCGGCGGGCTGCATGCCCGTGCTCATCGGCTGGTCCGCGGTGACCGGCACGGTGGAGTGGCCCGCGCTGGTCCTGTTCGGCATCATCTTCTTCTGGACCCCGCCGCACTACTGGCCCCTGTCCATGCGCTTCAAGAAGGACTACGCGCGTGCCGAGGTGCCGATGCTGCCGGTGGTGGCCTCGGACAAGAAGGTCGCGGTCCAGATCCTCCTGTACGGCGCGGCCATGGTGGCCTGCTCGCTCGTGCTCGTGCCCGTGGCGGGGATGACGTGGGTGTACGCGGCGATCGCAGCGCTCGCCGGCGCCTGGTTCATCGCCGGGTGCCTGCGCCTGCTGGCCCGTGCCCGCCACCCCGAGCGCGGCAAGCTCGCGGCGATGAAGGTCTTCCACGCCTCGATCACCTACCTGACGATCGTCTTCGTCGCCGTGGCGGTCGACCCGTTCCTCCCGCTGTAGGAGTGACGTGACGCGCACGACGACGACGTCTGCCGCGCAGCCGGGCCCCTCGACCGCACCGGCGCTGGGGCGCGCACTGGAGGAGTACCTCGCCCACCTCGGGGTGGAGCGGGGGCTCAGCGAGCACACCCTGTCCGCCTACCGGCGTGATCTCAGCCGCTACGCCGCCTATCTCACCGTCCGCGGGCGCCGCGAGCTGGGGGAGGTGGCCGCCGCCGACGTCGCCGAGTACGTCGAGGCGCTGCGCACCGGGTCAGACGGCGGACGGGCGCTGGCCGTCTCCTCCGCCGGTCGCGCCGTCGTCGCCGTCCGTGGCTGGCACCGCTTCGCCGTGCTCGAGGGCCACGCCGCCCATGACCCGAGCGCGGACGTGCGCGCTCCCGCGACCTCGCGGCGGCTGCCCAAGGCGCTGAGCACCGACGACGTCGAACGGCTCCTCGAGGCCGCCTCCCTCGGCGAGGGGCCGGTGCCGCTGCGTGACCGGGCGCTCCTGGAGGTGCTGTACGGCACGGGGGCACGGATCAGCGAGGCGGTCGGCCTGTCCGCCGACGACCTCGACCTCGACGGCGGCACGGTGCGCCTGTTCGGCAAGGGCCGCCGCGAACGGGTGGTGCCGGTGGGCCGGTACGCCGTCGAAGCGGTGGAGGCCTACGTCGTACGCGCCCGCCCGGAGCTGGCGCGCGCCGGCCGGGGGACGTCGGCGCTGTTCCTCAACCAGCGCGGCGGTTCGCTGAGCCGGCAGAGCGCCTGGGCGGTGCTCCAGACGGCCGGTGCGCGCGCCGGCCTCGGGGAGCACGTCTCCCCGCACACGCTGCGCCACTCCTTCGCCACCCACCTCCTGGCCGGCGGCGCCGACGTCCGCGTGGTCCAGGAGCTCCTCGGCCACGCCTCGGTGACGACGACGCAGATCTACACGCAGGTGACGGTCCAGGCGATGCGCGAGGTCTACGCCACCGCCCACCCCCGCGCCCGCAACTAGCCGGCCTCCGCCTGGGACGCACCTCCGGTCGTCTCGACGCACCTCCGGCCGGCTCCCGGCGGACGGGAGGTGCGTCCCAGGCGATCCGGTGGCAGCCGGACGCCGCGGCAGCGCGCGGGCGGTGGGCGTGGTCGGCACGCCAGAGGCCTGCGCTCCCGGGGTGCGGGCTCGGCGAGGGGCGCCCATCCTGGGCGGGACCCCGACCGAGGAGGACCCATGGGACTCGGAGACATGGCCAAGAAGGCCAAGGACGCCCTGAGCAGCGACAAGGGCGAGCAGACGAGCGACAAGGTGATCGACGGCGCCGCAGACCTCGCGAACAAGGTGACCGGCGGGAAGCACGCCGACAAGGTCCAGCAGGGCCGTGACGCCGCGGACGCGCGCATCGGTACCACCGGCACGGACCCGGCCACCATGAGTACGACGACGCACGCGACCGGCGGGACCGACGGCGTCAACGCGGCCGGCAACGCCGGTGGCAGCAGCCACGGCTCGGGCACCACGGCTGCCGGGGCCGACAGCCCCGGTCCGGACCAGCCCACCGGCCGCCACCGCGCCTGACCGGCCGGCGGACCCCCACCTCCCGCTGCCGAGAGCCGACCTTCTCCCCTGACACCGCGTGCTGTCAGGGGAGTCCGTCGTCCCGGGCCCGAGACGGACGGGGCCTCGGAGGGGCGAGGATTCCGGCTGTCGGCGGGAGGTGCGGGGCCTCGGCGGGGCGAGGACTCCGGCTGTCGGCGGGAGGTGCGGGGCCTCGGCGGGGCGAGGACTCCGGCTGTCGGCGGGAGGTGCGGGGCCTCGGAGGGGCGAGGATTCCGGCTGTCGGCGGGAAGTGCGGGGCCTCCCAAGGGGCGAGGATTCCGGCTGTCGGCGGGGGAGAGTGGGGGTGCTCCCGCGTGCCGCTCGCCTCGGACGCCGTCGGCGAACTAACGTGGAGGGGTGAGCGACGCACACCAGCCGACCCTGATCGACGCCTCCGGCGACGGGCAGGTCGCCGACTTCCCCGAGCCGGCGCCGCTCGACTCCCACGGACCGGCGCGCATCATCGCCATGTGCAACCAGAAGGGCGGGGTCGGCAAGACGACGACGACGATCAACCTCGGCGCCGCGCTGGCCGAGTACGGCCGCCGCGTCCTCATCGTCGACTTCGACCCCCAGGGCGCCGCCTCGGCGGGCCTCGGCGTCAACGCCAACGAGCTCGACCGCACGATCTACTCCGTGCTCATGGAGCCCCGCTCCGACGTCCGCGAGATCATCCACGAGACGGCGGTGGAGAACCTCCACATCGTGCCGGCGAACATCGACCTGTCCGCCGCCGAGGTCCAGCTCGTCACCGAGGTCGCCCGCGAGCAGGCCCTCAGCCGCGTGCTGCGCCCCGTCCTGGACGAGTACGACCTCATCCTCGTCGACTGCCAGCCCTCGCTCGGACTGCTCACCGTCAACGCGCTCACCGCGGCGCACGGCGTGATGATCCCGCTCGAGGCGGAGTTCTTCGCGCTGCGCGGCGTCGCCCTCCTCATGGAGACCATCGACAAGGTGAGCGAGCGGATCAACCCGCGCCTCGAGCTCGACGGCATCCTCGTGACGATGTACGACGGCCGCACCCTCCACGCCCGTGAGGTCCTCGAGCGGGTCCGCGAGGGCTTCGGCAACCAGGTCTTCGACACGATCATCAACCGCACGATCAAGTTCCCCGACGCCACCATCGCCCTCGAGCCGATCACGAGCTACGCCCCCACCCACGCCGGGGCGCACGCCTACCGGCGCCTGGCCCGTGAGCTCGTCGCCCGCGGTGACGTCGCCTGAGGCGGCTGCGGCCGCACCCCCGACCCCGCGGCCAGCGGCCGCCGGCGCCGCGCCCCAGGACCGCACCGCCTTCGCGGTGACGCTGGAGAACTTCTCCGGACCCTTCGACCTCCTCCTGTCCCTCATCGCCAAGCACAAGCTCGACATCACCGAGGTCGCGCTGGCGAGGGTCACCGACGAGTTCATCTCCCACCTCGCCGGCCAGGCGGAGTGGGACCTCGGCCAGGCGAGCGAGTTCCTCGTCGTCGCCGCGACCCTCCTCGACCTCAAGGCCGCCCGGCTGCTGCCGCGGGGCAGCGTCGAGGACGAGGAGGACCTCGAGCTCCTCGAGGCCCGTGACCTCCTCTTCGCCCGCCTCCTCCAGTACCGCGCGTACAAGGAGGTCGCCGCCGACCTCGAGCGCCGCTGGGCCGTCGGCACCCGCTCCTACCCGCGCTCGGTGAGCCTCGAGCCGCACTTCGCGGCCCTGCTGCCCGAGCTCGTCATCCGGGTGGGCCCCGAGCGCCTCGCCCAGCTCGCCGCCGCGGCCTTCGCCCCGCGTCCCGGGCCGCCACAGGTGGACCTGGGCCACCTCCACGCGCCCGTCGTCCCGGTCCGTGAGCAGGCGGCCCTCATCGTCGAGCGGCTCCGCCGCCACCGCACCACGACCTTCCGTGCGCTCACCGCCGACGCCGAGTCCACCGCCGTCGTCGTCTCGCGCTTCCTCGCGCTGCTCGAGCTCTTCCGTGAGGGCGCCATCACCTTCGACCAGGCACAGCCGCTGGGCGAGCTCACCGTACGGTGGTCCGGGAGCGAGGAGGGCGACGTCGTCGTCGCCGACGACTACGACGCCACGGACGAGGACGAGGGACGCACCGATGACTGACGCCGAGCAGGAGGCGCCGCGCTACGAGCCGGTGCCCGACGACGTCATGCCGCGCGAGCACCTCGCCGCCCTCGAGGCGATCCTCATGGTCGTCGACGAGCCCGTGCCGGCCGCCCAGCTCGCCAGCGTCCTCGGCCTGCCCACCGGGCAGGTCAGCGAGCTGCTCACCGAGCTCGCCGCGGACTACGCGGGGGAGCGGGGCGGACGTCCGCGCGGCTTCGAGCTGCGCGAACTCGCCGGCGGGTGGCGCGTGTACTCGGCGCCGGCCTACGCCGACGTCGTGGGCCGCTTCGTCGTGGACGGCCAGACCGCCCGCCTCACCCAGGCGTCCCTCGAGACGCTCGCCGTCATCGCCTACCGCCAGCCCGTCTCGCGCGGCCGGGTGGCCGCGATCCGCGGCGTCAACGTCGACGGCGTCGTCCGCACCCTCCTCGCCCGCGGGCTCATCGAGGAGGCCGGGCACGACGACGACGGCGGTGCGGTCCTCTACCGGACGAGCTCCTCCTTCCTCGAGCGGATGGGGCTCGGCTCGCTCGGCGACCTGCCCCCGCTCGCCCCCTACCTGCCCGACCTCGACACCCTGGACGACCTGGAGGGAGACCTGCGATGACCGACGTGCACCAGCCCGGAGGAACCCGACTGCAGAAGGTCCTCGCCGCGGCGGGCTACGGCTCGCGACGCGCCTGCGAGAACCTCATCGCCGACGGGCGGGTGACCGTCGACGGGCACCGCGTCGACGAGCTCGGCACCCGCGTGGACCCGGCCACCGCCGTCATCCACGTCGACGGCGTGCGCCTGCAGCTCGACGAGACGAAGGTGACGCTCGCGCTGCACAAGCCCGCCGGCGTCGTATCGACGATGAGCGACGAGCAGGGGCGCCCGGACCTGTCCCGGTACGTGTCCGACCGCGCCGAGCGGCTCTTCCACGTGGGCCGCCTGGACGAACGGACCGAGGGGCTCATCCTCCTCACCAACGACGGCGAGCTCGCCCACCGCCTCGCGCACCCCTCCTACGAGGTGGCCAAGACCTACGTCGCCACGGTCGAGGGCGAGGCCCCACGCGCGCTGGCCCGCCGCATGCGCGAGGGCATCACGCTCGAGGACGGCCCCGCCCACGCCGACCGCTTCACGGTGCTGGAGACCTCGCCGAGCGCGTCCGTCGTCGAGATCGAGCTGCACGAGGGCCGCAACCGCATCGTGCGCCGCATGCTCGAGCAGGTGGGCCACCCGGTGACGCGCCTCGTGCGCACCCGCTTCGGCACCGTGCGCCTGGGCCAGCTCAAGCCCGGCCACACGAGGGTCATCTCCGGCACCGAGCTCGGCACGCTGATGTCGAGCGTCGGCCTGTGAGCCGGGCGGTACTCTGTCCCGGGCGCCGCGCCGGGCGGCCCACGGGCAGGGAGGAAGCAGGAGCGTGACGAGCCAGGCGGCACCCCTGACGACGGGCCCCGTCAAGGTCGTCGGCACCGGGCTGCTGGGGACGAGCATCGCGCTGTGCCTCGCCGGCCAGGGCGTGCCGGTCCAGCTCTCCGACGCCTCACCCTCCGCGCTCGCCCTGGCACGCGACATGGGCGCGGGTGAACCCGTCCACGACGCGAGCCCCGAGCCCGCCGTCGTCGTGGTCGCGACCCCGCCCGACGTCGCCGGCCCGGTCGTCCTTGACATGCTCCGCCGTCACCCGGGCGCCGTCGTCACCGACGTCGCGAGCGTCAAGGCCGTCATCGCGGCCGAGGTCGCCGAGGGGGCCGACGACGGCGCCCGCACCCGGTACGTCGGCTCCCACCCCATGGCGGGCCGGGAGCGCTCCGGCGCGATCGCCGCGGACGCGGACCTCTTCGCGGGCCGGCCGTGGGTCATCTCCGCCGCCGACGACGCCTCGCCCGCCGCCGCGGGGGCCGTGCGCGCCCTCGCCCTCGACGTCGGCGCCCTGCCGGTGCCGCTCGCGCCGCAGGAGCACGACGACGCCGTCGCCCTCGTCTCCCACATCCCCCAGCTGGCGGCGTCGCTCGTCGCGGCGCGTCTCGTCGACGCGCCCGAGGCGGCGCTCTCCCTCGCCGGGCAGGGCCTGCGCGACGTCACCCGGATCGCCGCCTCCGACCCGCGGCTGTGGGCCGCGATCCTCGTCGGCAACGCGGGGCCCGTCGCCGCGGGGCTGCGCGAGCTGCGCGCGGACCTGGACGCGCTCATCGACAGCCTCGACCGCGCCGCCACCGACGGGCCGCTGGCACCCGGGGCGATGGGCGCGCTGAGCGCCGTCGTCTCCGCCGGCAACACCGGCGTGGGCCGGGTCCCGGGCAAGCACGGCGGCGCCCCGCGCCGCTACGCGACCGTCCAGGTGCTCGTCCCGGACGAGCCCGGCGAGCTGGGCCGCCTCTTCGGCGAGGTCGGGGAGATCGGCGTGAACATCGAGGACCTCCTGCTCGAGCACTCGGCCGGCGCCCGGGTGGGCATCGCCCACCTGTCGGTGGTGCCGGCCGCGGCGGCCGAGCTGGAGCAGGAGCTGACGACCCGCGGATGGAGAGTGGTGGCGGAATGACCGCACCGGTGACGGTGGCGATCGACGGGCCCTCGGGCTCGGGGAAGTCGACGATCAGCAGGCGGCTCGCAGCCGCGGAGGGCCTGGCCTACCTCGACACCGGGGCGATGTACCGCGCCGCGACGTGGTGGTGCCGCCGCCAGGGCGTCGAGCTCACCGACACCGCCGCGGTCGCCGCGGCGACCGAGGTCATGCCCCTCGACATGGGCGTGGACCCGGGCGACCCGACGATCACGTGCGACGGCGTCGACATCACGGCCGCGATCCGGCGCTCGGAGATCTCCTCGGTCGTCTCGGCGGTCGCGACGAACCTCGACGTCCGCGCCCAGCTGCGGGAGCGGCAGCGCGCCATCATCGCCGCCGAGCGGCAGCCGGGCGGGCACAGCGACGGCCGCGGGATCGTCGCCGAGGGGCGTGACATCACGACCGTCGTCGCCCCGGACGCGGACGTGCGCATCCTCCTCACCGCCGACGAGGCAGCGCGCCTGGCGCGCCGGGCCCGTGAGCTCCACGGCACCGTGGACGACCAGGCCATCGCGGCGACCCGCGACGAGGTCGTGGGCCGCGACGCCCAGGACTCCACGGTCTCCACCTTCCTCACCGCGGCCGACGGCGTCGTCACCATCGACTCCTCGGCCCTCGACATCGACCAGACGCTCGCCGTGGTCCGGCGCGTCGTCGCGCAGGCGCGGCAGGAGGAGCAGTGAGCACCGCGCGGCCGGCCGCCGAGCCCTCACGTGGCTCCCGGGTCAAGGCGGAGGACATCTACCGCTGGGGTCCGGTCTGGTCCCGGCGCGTGGGCCAGTTCCTCGACCACGTGTGGTGGAACACCAAGGTCTACGGCGCGGAGAACGTCCCGCGCACCGGGCCGGTCATCGTCGCCTCCAACCACACCGGCGTCATCGACGGCCCGCTGCTCCACGGCGCCATCCCGCGCGGCTCGCACTTCATCATCAAGCAGGAGTTCTGGGACTCCCCGCTCGGGTTCCTCATGACGCTCGCCGGGCAGATCCCGGTGGACCGGCGCCACGGGCGGGCGTCCCTCGCCGTCGCCCAGCAGATGCTCCACGAGGGGCGCGCCGTCGGCATCTTCCCCGAGGGCAACCGCGGGACGGGCAACGTCCAGTCCACGCGGGCGGGCGTCGCGTGGCTCGCCGTGCACGGGAACGCGCCGGTCGTGCCGGTCGCCTGCCTCGGCACCCGACCCGCCGGCAAGAAGGTCGGCTACGTCCCGCCGCCGCGCGCCCGCCTGCACGTCGTCTTCGGCAAGCCGATCGTGCTGGACACCGGGAAGCGTGAGGGCGGCAACCGCGAGGTCATGACGCGGGCCATGGAGCAGATCCACCAGGGCCTGGCCGCGCACGTCGAGGACGCGGTCCGCCAGAGCGGCATCCCGCTCCCCACCCCCTGACCTCCGCGCCAGCACCCCCTCCGCGCCGAGCACCCGCACCCCAACCCCCTGCCGCCGACAGCCGGATTCCTCCTGGAGGAATCCGGCTATCGGCGCAACGGGCGGGGGCGCGGGGCGAGGTCAGCTGACGTCGCGGCGGGCGGTGCGCCACAGGCCGACGGCGAGGGGCACCCCGATCCACACGAGCGAGGACGTCGCGAGCTGGCCCCACGTCGTCGCCGTCATCTGGCCCTCCATGAGCGGGCCCATGGCGGAGTCGAGGCTGAGCCACTCCGCCGGGCGCTGCAGCGCGGAGACGAGCATGGTGAGGACCGTCCACAGCGTCGGCAGCGCGAGGTAGGCGACGATCGCGACCGGCGTGCTCAGCAGCGCCAGCCCGAACGCGAGGCCCTGGGCGACGAGGAGCAGCAGGGCGAGGAGCATCCCGCCGAGCACGGACCACTCCAGGGCCCACGAGCCGTCACCGTCGAGCGCGACCATCCCGACGACGTTGAACAGCGCCCCGGCCAGCAGCGCGGCGACCATGACGGCGAGCCCCAGCCCCAGGGCCGAGACCATCTTGGCGGCGTTGACCCGCGTGCGGCGCGGCTCGAGCGTGAAGGTCGTCAGCGCGGTGCGCTGGGACCACTCGCCGGTGGCGGCCATGATCCCGATGAGCGGCAGGAGGAGCATCTGCGCGAGGGAGGAGGCCATGGTCAGCTCCTGCCAGGTGCGCATCTGCGGCTCGCCGGTGAACAGGACGAGCGCGATGAGCCCCGCGTTGAGCAGGACGATCACCGCGAGCAGCCACACGCCGGCGCGGGTGTCGACCTGCTTGCACAGCTCGACGAGCGCCAGGCGCGTGAAGGGGACGCCCGGGGGAGCGGTGCGGGCGGGTGAGGGGCGGGTGGCGGTGGTCGCGGTCATGCTGCGGTCTCCTCTCGCCCGTGCTGGGCGGTCGTGTCGAAGAACAGGTCCTCCAGGCCGGTGGCGGCCGAGGGCCGCAGGTCGGTGAGGACGACGGCGGCGCCCAGGGCGGTCCGGCCGACCTCCTCCGCCGTGGCCGACGTCGTGATCCCCGTCCCGGCGCGGGTCACCTCGTGCCCGGCGGCGCTGAGGGTCTGAGCGAGCAGCGCGTCGTCAAGGCTGCGCACCTGCGTGCCCGGGGTGGCGAGGAGCTCCTCGGCGCTGCCCTGGGCGAGGATGCGGCCGCTGCCGATGATGACGAGGTCGTCGGCGACGGCCTCGACCTCCCGCAGCAGGTGGGAGGACAGGAGCACCGTGCCGCCGTCGTCGGCGAAGCCGCGCAGCAGCGCCCGCATCCAGCGGATGCCGGCGGGGTCCAGACCGTTGACGGGCTCGTCGAGGATGAGGACCTCCGGCTCGCCGAGGAGGGCGTGGGCCAGGCCGAGGCGCTGGCGCATGCCGAGGGAGTAGGTTCGCGTCCGCGCGCCCGCCTCGGAGGCGGTGAGCCCGACGGTCGCGAGGACCTCGTCCACCCGGCCCGGGCGCAGGCCCATGAGCCGCGCGGACAGGTGGAGCACCTCGCGGCCGGTGCGCCCGGCGTGCTGGGCGGAGGCGTCGAGGAGGACGCCGACCCGCCGGCCGGGGTTGACGAGCTCGCGGAAGGGCGAGCCGAGGATGGTGGCGCGGCCCGACGTCGGCGTGGTGAGGCCGGTGAGCATGCGCATGGTGGTCGACTTCCCGGCGCCGTTGGGGCCGAGGAAGCCGGTGACCCTGCCGGGGCGGGCGGTGAAGGAGACGTCGTCGACGACGGCGCGGGTGCCGTACCGCCGGGTGAGGTGCTCTGCGGTGATCATGGGGACCACACTTCCGGCCGGCGACCGCGCGCGGATCGGCGGTCCGGCTCGGAGGCGTCAACCTTTCGGCTGACGACGGCGAGCCCTGCGGTGGACCGAGTCCTCTCGCGCCGTCCCTAGGGTGGTCCCATGCACCCCCAGGCCCCACCCCTGCCGGTCACCCGGTCGGCAGCACCGCCGGTTCCCCACAGGGTCGGCACGGACGGGCCGCCGTCGTTGCGGCCCTGGTCGCGGATCTGGCGCTACCTCGCCGCCGTCGGCATCGGGCTGGTGCTGTGGCTCGTCGTCTCCGTCGACCTCATCACGGTCGCCGAGACCGACGCGTCCGACGCCGTCGCGGGCCGGGTCGGTGCGGCGATCCTCCTCGACGCTGCGCTCGGCGTCGTCGCCCTGTGCCTGCTGGCGCTGCGGCGCCGCCACCCCCTCCTCACCGCGGTGCTCACCGGGCTGCTCGGGATGGTGTCCGCGGCGTCGCTCGGTGCAGCGGCGGTGGCCGCGGTGTCCGTGTCGACCTGGCGGCGGTGGCAGTGGGTCGTGCCGGTCATGGTGGTGTGGGCGTGGTCGACCGTCGTCTACGAGCTGCTGTGGCGCCCCGCCATCGCGGGCGACGTCATCCCCGCCGGCTACGCCACCCTCTCCGGGGCCTTTGCGATCGCCACGGCCGCCACGTGCTCGGCCACCGGCTACTACGTCGGCGCACGGCGAGAGCTGCTCGTCACCCTCCGGGTGCGTGCGGAGACGGCCGAGCGCGAGCAGGCACTCAAGGCGGAGGCCGCCCGGGAGGCTGAGCGCACCCGCATCGCCCGGGAGATGCACGACGTCCTGGCCCACCGCATCTCGCTCGTGGCGATGCACGCCGGCGCGCTGGCCTACCGCACCGACCTCTCCCCGGAGGAGACCGCGGAGGCCGCGGGTGTCATCCAGAGCAGCGCGCACCTCGCCCTCACCGAGCTGCGCGAGGTGCTCGGCGTGCTGCGCGCCGACGGTGGGCAGGTCAGCGTCGACGGCGGCCGGGCCGAGCCACCGCAGCCGCTGCTCACGCAGGTGCGCGAGCTCGTCGACGGCGCCCGCGTCCAGGTCGAGGCGGCCCTGGACCCGAGCGGCCTGCCGGGCGGGGACCTGCGTGCCGTCGCGGACCTGCCCGCCACTGCCTCACGGACCGCCTACCGCGTGGTCCAGGAGGCGCTGACCAACGCGTGCAAGCACGCCCCCGGGAGCGACGTCGTCGTCCACCTCGCCGGAGGACCGGGCGGGCTGCTCACGATCGAGGTCCACAACGGGCCGCCGGTGTGGGGCCGCCCCGTGCCAGCGGCGCCGGGCGGTGGCTTCGGTCTCGTCGGCCTGGCCGAGCGGGTCGAGCTGGCCGGGGGAGTGCTCGAGCACGCGGCCGGGCCGGGCGGCTCCTTCACCGTGCGATGCTGGCTGCCGTGGGTAGAGAGCAGGTGAGCGCGCCGCGCGTGCGCGTCGTCGTCGTCGACGACGACGCCCTGGTCCGCACCGGTCTGCGGCTCATGCTCGGCGGGAGCGACGTCGTCGAGCTCGTCGGCGAGGCGGGTGACGGGCACGAGGGGCTGACCGTCGTCGAGCGGGAGCGGCCCGACGTCGTCCTCATGGACATCCGCATGCCCGGCCTGGACGGGCTCGCCGCGACGCGTCGGCTCACCGAGCGCGGCTCGAGCGCGCGCGTCATCGTCCTCACGACCTTCGACACCGACGAGATGGTGCTCACGGCCCTGCGTCACGGTGCGGCCGGCTTCCTCCTCAAGGACACCCCGCCAGCGCAGCTGGTCGACGCGGTCGTCCGCGTCGCGCGCGGGGAGCCGATGCTCTCCCCGAGCGTCACGGCCCAGGTCATCACCGCGGCCACGCGCACACCCGACGACACCCGCGAGAAGCACGCCCGTGAGCGGGTTTCCCGGCTCACCGACCGGGAGAGGGAGGTGGCGGTGGCCATCGGCCGCGGGCTGTCCAACGCCGAGATCGCCGCCGAGCTCTACCTCGGGCTGGCGACGGTCAAGACGCACATCGGGCGCCTGTTCACGAAGCTCGAGGCGAGCAACCGGGTGCAGATCGCGCTGTGCGTCCACGACGCCGGCCTCACCTGACCCCCCACCCCCACCCCCATCCCCCGCCCTCCCGCGCCGACAGCCGGATTCCTCTAGAGGATGTGCCCCCCTCCCGCGCCGACAGCCGGATTCCTCTAGAGAATGTGCCCCCTCCCGCGCCGACAGCCGGATTCCTCCGGACGATGGGCCCCATCCGCCTCCGAGAGCCGGATTCCTCAAGCCGGAGTCATCCGGCTCTCGATGGGGTGGGGTGGGGGACCGGAGGATCCGGCTCTCGATGGGGTGGGGTGGGGGACCGGAGAAATCCGGCTCTCGGCGGGCGTGGACGGGGCGGAGGAATCCGGCTCTCGGCGAGGGGCAGGGGAGTCGTGCGCTGCACGACACCCTCCTGGCATTAGCGTCCAGTGGCTCCGACACGCGACAATGGCCGGCGTGAGTGACACCGACGACTTCCCGACCACCCCGGCCGACGACGAGCAGCGCGCCGAGGCCCTGCGCGCCGGCCTGTCCGACTACGTGCTGGACGAGGAGGACGCCGCCCTTCTCGCGTCCGCAGACGGCGCCCGCGCCGAGGACGGACCGGAGGCGCCGCTGCCGGTGCTCGCCGTCGTCGGCCGTCCGAACGTCGGCAAGTCGACGCTCGTCAACCGCGTCCTCGGCCGCCGCGAGGCCGTCGTCCAGGACGTCCCGGGTGTCACCCGCGACCGCGTCAGCTACCCCGCCGAGTGGGCCGGGCGCCGCTTCATGCTCGTCGACACCGGTGGCTGGGAGCACGACGCGGCCGGACTCAACGCGCGCGTCGCCGAGCAGGCCGAGGTCGCCATCGCCATGGCGGACGCCGTGATGTTCATCGTCGACGCGACCGTCGGCCCCACGAGCACCGACGAGCAGGTCGTCCGCATGCTGCGGAAGTCCGGCAAGCCGGTGGTCCTCGTCGCGAACAAGGTCGACTCCCCGGTCCAGGAGTCCGACGCCTCCGCGCTGTGGTCCCTGGGCCTGGGCCAACCGTGGTCGGTGTCCGCGCTCCACGGGCGCGGCTCGGGCGACGTGCTCGACGCCGCGATGGCCGTGCTGCCCGAGGTCTCCGGCGTCGCCTCGCCGCTCCCCGAGGGCGGGCCGCGCCGCGTGGCACTGGTCGGGCGCCCGAACGTCGGCAAGTCCAGCCTCCTCAACGCCATCGCCGGCCGGGACCGCGTCGTCGTCGACTCCGTCGCCGGCACCACGCGCGACCCGGTCGACGAGCTCGTGCTCCTGGGCGACCGGCCGTGGTGGCTCGTCGACACCGCCGGCATCCGCCGTCGCGTCCACCAGACCAAGGGCGCGGACTTCTACGCCTCCCTGCGCACGCAGGCGGCGCTGGAGAAGGCGGAGGTTGCCGTCGTCCTCATCGACTCCTCGGTCCCGCTGACCGAGCAGGACACCCGCGTCATCCAGCAGGTCATCGACGCCGGGCGCGCGCTCGTCATCGCCTACAACAAGTGGGACCTCATGGACGACGACCAGCGCCACCTCCTGGAGCGCGCGGTCGAGCAGGACCTCGTCCAGATCCAGTGGGCGCCGCGCGTCAACATCTCCGCCAAGACCCGCTGGCACGTCGACCGCCTCGTCAAGGCGCTCGACACGGCGCTGGGGGGCTGGGACACCCGCATCTCCACCGGTAAGCTCAACTCCTTCCTCGGTGAGCTCACCGCCGCGAACCCGCACCCGGTGCGCGGTGGCAAGCAGCCGCGCATCCTCTTCGCGACGCAGGCCGACAGCCGCCCGCCGCGCTTCGTCATCTTCGCGACCGGGTTCATCGAGCACGGCTACCGCCGCTTCATCGAGCGCAAGCTGCGCGAGAACTTCGGCTTCGTCGGCACGCCGATCGAGATCAGCGTGCGCGTGCGCGAGAAGCGCCGCCGCTGATGTCCGCGGGGTCCCGCCGGCACGTCCTCCTGCGGTGGGGACTGCCCCGGGACCCGCGCGCCGGTGAGCACGTCCTCGGCTTCGTCCTGACGACGGTCGTGACGATCGTCGTCACCCGCGGCCTTCTCCAGCTCACCGGCTTCCCGCAGGTCGGCGGGGAGACGCTGCACGTCGCGCACGTGCTGTGGGGCGGGCTGTTCATGGCCCTGGCCATGGTGCTCGCGCTGTCCTTCGTCGGGCCTGTCATCCGGCCCCTCGTCGCCTTCCTGGGCGGCATCGGGTTCGGGCTGTTCATCGACGAGGTGGGCAAGTTCCTCACCAACGACAACGACTACTTCTTCCAGCCCGCCCCGATGATCATGTACGTCACGCTCGTCGTGCTCATCGTCCTCGCCGACGTGCTCCACGGGCGCCGTCCGCCGCACCCGAGCGAACAGCTCGCCGCCGCGGCCGACCACGCCGTCGCCGGGCTCGCGGGCGGGCTGAGCCCGCAGCGCCGCGAGGTGGCGCGCGAGCTGCTGCGGCAGGGGAGCGGGGGCCGCGGGGAGGCCGAGGTCGAGGCGCTGCTCGCCGCCGTCCCGGAGGACCACAGCGAGCTGCCCGACCCGCTCGAGCTCGTCACCCGCAAGGTCCGCGGCCTGCTCCGCGGCGTCGTGCGCGGCTCGTGGACGACGGCGGTCGCCGGCGCGCTGCTCGTCCTCGCCCTGGGCGGCGGCGTCGTCGTCATCCTCACCGCCGACGACGGCGCACCGAGCTGGTCCCTGTGGGCGGCGGCCGCGTCGTCGGTGCTCGTCGTCGCGGTGGCGGCGCGCGCGTGGACGCTCCTGGGCCGGGACCGCTACGACGCGTTCCAGTGGCTGCGGCGCGCCTTCACGCTGCAGCTGCTCGTCACCGTGGTGGGGCTCTACCGGATCGACCCGTGGCCCGCCACGGCGGTCATGGCGATCGCCCTGCTCGGGCTGGGCGTGGTCCAGGCCGAGAAGGTGCGTCTGGAGCGGACAGGGCAGGGCGCCGCCCACTGAGTTGGTGGACGTGACGCCGCGCACAGTAGCCTGGCGCAGTTTCGGTTCGGCCGCGTCTCTGGGGTAACCTTCTCTAGGTTCGTTCGCGAGCCAGACGGGCTGTGGCGCAGCTTGGTAGCGCACTTGACTGGGGGTCAAGGGGTCGCAGGTTCAAATCCTGTCAGCCCGACAGAATTGAGCAGGTCAGAGGCTTGATCGGGAGGTTCCGGTCGAGCCTCTTCTGCTATTCGGAATCAGCTCGGGCATCGACCGGGTGCCTGATTCGCGGTCAGCGCCTTCGAGTCACGGACTCCTGACCCGCCGGCAAATTCCCATTCCAGTCCGCACGATGACTGTGTCGCTGGGCGCTCAGGACACTCAACCGCGTATGCCGACCAGGGGTCGAAGCACGTCGGCAAACAGCCACAGAAGAAGCATCCACAGATAGCTGCCCGCGGCCGATACGACGAAAATGTGAAAGGCCGAACGGCGGATCTGCCAGCGCAGGACTCTGGATCTGCGCCGGCGCGGCGTGGGCACTGCGGACGTGGCTTGGACCCAGGCGTCTATGGCATCCGCCAGGTCCAGATACCGACGGTAGGGACGCAGAGCCTGAGGCAGTGACGAGCCGTACGCCGCAGATCCGATACGGCCGCCCCGACGCAGCTCCACCCCGACACCATCGTCGCCGTAGGCTCCTAAGACCTCGGCGGCAGGTACGGCCCGCTCGATGATGACGTCGACGAAGACGAGGTCGCGGTCGCGAACCGCGATGTGCGAGGTCGCAAACAGCAGGTGGAGCCAGACCCACGTCGTGAGGCCGGTGCCCCAGAGCAGGAAGGACCGGCCACCACCATCGATCGAGTCCGTCAGTGACACGAGCGTCGCGATCACGCCGAACACGCACAGCCCGCCGACCCCCACGAGACGCACTTCCAGCGGGGGAGGGCCGATCACCCGTGTTCGCGCGTCCATGACCGGAGTATCGGCGAGACCACCGGGTTCATGACTCCTCTGGACACGTGAGCCACCGAGGCGCAGCGCAGGCCTCGGACTTGGTGCTGCCCACCGTGTCTCCGGTACTCGGGCACGCCCATCAATGGTGCGAGAGGAAGTCCGACAGCAGGCGGAGGAAGTCACGCGGGTGCTCGACCGGCGGCGCGTGCCCGCACCGCCCGAGGACGTGCAGGCGGCCGTCGGCGAGGTGGTCGAGCAGGGGCAGGCTGTCCGGCAGCGGAGTGACACGGTCCTGCGCGCCGTGGACGAGCAGCACCGGCGCGCGGACGGCCGCCAGCATCTGATTCGGCAGAGTGAGGTCCTCGGCCCACCGGGCGCGGGGCGGTGGAAAGATCGCCTCGAACGCCTCCTGCCCGGCCTGCATCGCGGCGGTGCGGGCAGCGACCGCTGACTCCGTGACCAGCGACGGGTCCAGCAGGAGGCGGCTGAGCATGTCCCGCGCCCCGTCCTCGGTGGCGGGAGCGGCCCACACCGCGTCGAGCTCGGCCGAGAGCGGTGCTCCCGGCGCTCCCATGGTGGACACCGGCACGACGTGGGTGACCTGCTCCGGACGCATGGCCGCCAGGGCCAGGGCAACCGCACCGCCCATGGAGTGGCCGACGACGGCGAACGAGCGGTGCCCGAGGGCGTCCATCAGTCTGGCGGCCTGCTCGGTCCACACCCGCAGCCCGCCGCGGGAGCCGGGCGGCAGGGGAGTACGGCCGAAGCCCGCGTGGTCGGGAGCCACGAGGTGCCACGATGCGCCGAGGGCCTCGATGGCCGCCGCCCAGGCTCCGGACCCGGTGGTCCCGGGTCCGGAGCCGTGCAGGAGGAGCACCGCGGGGCCGGTGCCGCCCTGGACGACGTGGACGGGCGAGCCGTCGACGACGATGGTGCGATCGTCCATCACCGGTCGCCGGCAGTCGCGTCCATCAGGCGTTGACGAGAGAGTTCGAGAAGAGCTCCATCATCGCCCGACCGAACTGCGGCATGTCCGGCCAGCCCCGGCACGACACGAGGTTGCCGTCGACGACGTCGGGCGCGTCGACGACCGTCGCGCCGGCATGCTCCATGTCGCGGGTGATGGGAGGGAAGCACGCGGTCCTGCGGCCCTTGAGCAGCCCGTAGTCCGCCGGCACCTGCGCACCGTGGCACACGAGGGCGATCGGCAGGTTGCGGGCGAAGAAGTGCTCGGTGATGCGCCGCACGTGGTCGTCCACCCGGATCCACTCGGGAGCGCGGCCCCCGGGGATGATGAGGCCGTCGTAGAGATCGACGTCGACGTCCTCCCACAGCACGTCGACCGGCAGCTTGCGGCCGGGCTTCTCGACGTACGCGTCGCAGCCGGGGTCGAACTCGTGGATGACGAGCTGGACGTCACGCATCGACTTGTTCGCGACGTCGACGTCCCATCCGCCCTCCTGTATCCGGTAGTAGGGGTACATCGTGTCCAGCTCTTCGGCGGCATCGCCGGTCAGGAGCAACGCTCTGGGCACCTTGGTTCTCCTCGCACTCAACGTTGGGTGTGGGGTGGTGCTCGGCCGAGTGGTCGAGCAGCCCGGATCCGATCCGATCGGATGCGTAAGGATTGCGCGTCGCCATGCTGTCAGTCAAGACGCGCTGTTGACGACGTGTCCGCGGACCGGGCGTTGTCGAAGAGGTGACGGAACCGGTCGCCCGACCGCAGGATGTGCCGGCGCATGGCGTAGGCCGCCTGGTCCGGGTCTCGAGCCGCGATCGCGGCGAGGATCTCGTCGTGCTCGCTCATCGCGAGATTGGTGACCTGGGTGTCGTAGAGCAGCCGGAACAGGTGCACGTGCGTGTGCAGCCGGGCGAGCGCCTCGCGGACCAGCCGGTTCCCGCCGCTCTTCGCGACGAGATCGTGGAAGGCCGCGTCCCGCAGACCGAAGGCGCCGTACGACTGCGGCCCGTCGCCCTCCTCCAGCTGCGACATCTCCTCGAGCAGCCCGCGCAGCTCCGTGACCTGCGCGGCGGTCGCGCGTTCGGCCGCTCGGCGCGCTGCTGCCGGCTCCAGGAGCAGGCGGATCTCGAGCATGTCGTCGAAGCGCTCACGCGTGATCTGGGGCGGGATCCGGTAGCCGGCGTGGGGCACCCGCACCACCAGCCCGTCGGCCTCCATGCGGTTGAGCGCATCGCGGATCGGCGTCTGCGAGACCCCGAGCTCGCGCGCCAGGGCGTCGATCGTCACGCGGGAGTCCGGGACGATGCGCGACGACATGAGTTGGCGCAGCAGCGTGTCGTGCACCTCGTCGGCAAGTCGTCCGCGGGGTCGCCCGTTCAGCTGAGCGCCGCTGGTCCCACGGTCCCGTCCGATCGTCGCTTCGTCGTCCACAGGGGTGTGCCCCTTTCCACCTCGTTGGGGAGCATGGTTGACAGCGGCTGCTCCGCTGCTCCATGATCTCGGCAATCGGATCGTATAGGAAAGGCACAGCGGCTCTTCCTTCCCCAGGCGCGTACCGGTCGCGCTGGCTCTCTCCTCCCAGAATCTATCCCTGGAGTCTCCATGAGCATGCTCGGTGTCCTGCGTGGGCCTCGACAAGTGGTGTTCGGCGCCGGGCAGCGGCACGCCCTGGGCGCGCTGACCGCCGCTCTCGGCTCCCGCGCCCTCGTCTGCACCGACGCCCGTTTCGGTGCGACGGCGGAGTTCGCCGAGCTGGTCGGGCTGCTCGGGAGCGCCGGCGTCCAGGTGACGGTCTTCGACGAGGTGCTGCCGGACGTCCCGGTGCACCAGGTGAGCCAGTGCGCCGGGCTCGTGCGGCACGCCGCGCCGGACGTCGTCATCGGTATGGGCGGTGGGAGCTGCATCGACCTCGCCAAGGCGGTGGCCGTGGTCCTCACGCACGGTGGCGAGCCGTCGGACTACTACGGCGAGCTGCGGGTCCCCGGTCCGGTGATGCCGGTCGTGGCGCTGCCGACCACCGCCGGGACCGGGTCGGAGGTGACGCCCGTGGCCGTCCTCACCGATCCCGAGCGCGTGAGCAAGGTGGGGATCTCCAGCCCGCACCTCATTCCCCACACGGCCCTGTGCGACCCGGAGCTCACCCTCGGCTGCCCGCCGGCCCTCACGGCGAGCGCAGGCGCCGACGCCCTGTCCCACGGGATCGAGGCCTTCACCGCGGTGCGCCGTCCGGTGACCACCGAGCTGGCGACCGAGCGCGTCTTCGTCGGCAAGAACGAGCTGACGGACTCCTACGCGCTGATGGCCGTCCGGCACGTCGCGAGCAGCCTGCACCGCGCCTGGTCGGACCCGAGCGACATGGGTGCGCGCGAGGCGATGATGCTCGGGGCCACTGCGGGCGGCTTCGCCCTCGGCACGTCCGGCACGGCGGCGGCGCACGCGCTCCAGTACCCGGTCGGTGCCCTGACCCACACCCCGCACGGGATCGGCGTCGGCGTCCTGCTGCCCTACGTCATGGAGTTCAACCGTCCCGCGCGGGTCCCGGAGCTCGCCGCCGTCGCCGTGGCGATGGGCGCGTCCGCGGACGCCTCGGACGAGGACCTCGCCGACACGGCGATCGACAGGGTCGCGGCCCTGCTCGCCTCGGTGGGGATCCCGGCCACCCTCGCGGACCTCGGCCTGCCGGCCGACCGGCTCCGCTGGACGGCCGAGCAGGCGCTGGGCGCCGCACGGCTCGTCGCGAACAACCCGCGACCGCTCGACGCCGACGCCCTGGAAAGAATCGTCCGCGCCGCGTACACCGGCGACCGCGCCGCGCTCCGAGACTCCACCACTCACGGCCCGGCCTCGCCGGACCTCACCACGACAGCAGGTGCCCGATGAGCATCACGATGCACGAGTCCATGCGCCCCGTCCTCGACGCCCTCGACGTCCCGACCGACCTCCTGGTGGCCGGCACGTGGCGCGGCGGCTCCGACGGCGGACGGATCGACGTCCGGGACCCCGCCTCGGGTGCGGTGCTCGCCTCGGTCGCCGACGCCCGCATCCCTGACGCCGAGGCGGCGGTGAACGCCGCGGCGGCCGCGGCGGCCGGGTGGGCGGCCACGGCGCCCCGCGCCCGAGCCGAGCTGCTGCTGCGGGCCTTCACCCTCATGCACGAGCGGAGCGAGGAGCTTGCCCTGCTCATCAGCCTCGAGAACGGCAAGTCCCTGACGGACGCACGGTCCGAGGTGACCTATGCCGCCGAGTTCTTCCGCTGGTACGCCGAGGAGGGCGTGCGCCTGCGCGGCCAGGTGGGCATCTCACCGAGCGGGGCGAACCGGCTGGTCGTCACCCACCAGCCCGTGGGCATCAGCGTACTCATCACCCCGTGGAACTTCCCCGCGGCCATGGCGACCCGGAAGATTGCACCGGCCCTCGCCGCCGGGTGCACCGCGATCCTCAAGCCGGCCACCGAGACGCCGCTGACGGCCCTCGCGGTGGCGGCTCTCCTTCAAGAGGCAGGGCTGCCGGCCGGTGTCCTCAACGTCGTCACGACCACCCAGCCCGGCCCCGTCGTCGGCACGATGCTCACCGACCCCCGGACGCGCATGCTCTCGTTCACCGGGTCGACGGAGGTGGGCCGCCGCCTGCTCCGCACCGCCGCTGACCAGGTCCTCAAGTGCGGGATGGAGCTCGGCGGCAACGCCCCCTTCGTCGTCCTCGCCGACGCCGACCTCGACGCGGCGGTCGAGGGCGCGATGGTCGCCAAGATGCGGAACGGCGGCCAGGCCTGCACCGCCGCCAACCGCTTCTTCGTGCAGGGCGCCGTCCACGACGCCTTCGTGGACGGCCTTGTCGCCCGGATGGCCGCGCTGCGGGTCGGGCCGGGCTCCGAGGAGAGCACCGAGTGCGGGCCCCTCATCAACGAGGACGCCGCCCGCAAGGTCGGCGTGCTCGTCCAGGACGCACTCGCTCGCGGCGCCCGTGCCGTGCTGGGCGGCACGCGGCCCGACGAGTCGGGCTGCTTCTACCCCCCGACAGTGCTCGTCGACGTACCGCCGGACGCCCGCGTCCTGCACGAGGAGATCTTCGGTCCGGTGGCCCCGGTGGTCCGCTTCGAGCAGGAGGAGGAGATGCTGGCCATGGTCAACGACAGCGAGTACGGCCTCGTCAGCTACCTCTACACCGGCGACCTCGGCCGTGGTCTGCGCCTCGCAGAAGGCATCGACAGCGGCATGGTCGGCCTCAACCGCGGGCTCGTCTCCGACCCCGCCGCGCCCTTCGGCGGCACCAAGCAGAGCGGCTTGGGACGCGAGGGGAGCACCGAGGGACTCCTCGAGTTCATGGAGACCCAGTACATCGCGACGTCGTGGTGACGCCGCCACAGCAGCAACGGATCCCCCAACCATCCCGATGCAGGAAGCAGGAGAACTGATGAGCAACGCACAGCGAGACCGACGAAGCTCTCGCCAGGGCCGCAAGGTGAGGGCGGCGGCGGCGACCACGCTGGTCGCCTTCACGCTGGCGGCCTGTGGCAGCGGTGGCGACAACGACGCCGACGCGGACGACGGGAACGGGGACGCCGCCGGACCGGCGGCGCCCGCGACGATCCCCGAGCTCACCGACGAGCCGCTGGACCTGAGCTTCATCTGGTTCGAGTGGCCCCCCGCCCAGCTGCTCGAGGACTTCGCGAACGCGGAGTACACCAAGGAGCGGCCGAACGTGACGGTCAACGTCAACACCGTGCCGAACGCGAACTGGCACGATGCGATGTTCACGCAGTTCGCCGCGCGACAGACCGACTTCGACATCGCGGTCCTCGACTCGCAGCACATCGGCGAGGCCGTGACGAACGGCAGCATCCTCGACATCACCGACTTCATCAACGAGAACATCGAGACCGACGCCTACGACCCGTACCTCCTGGCCGCCTACGGCCAGTACCCCCAGGCCGAGACGGGGCAGCGTGACGAGAGCGCCAGCATGTACGGGCTGCCGCTGCTCGGTGACACCTGGACGATGATCTACCGCAAGGACCTCATCGGCGACGAGCCCCCCGAGACCTGGGACGAGATGATCGAGGTCGCCCGGCAGTGCCAGGAGGACAACCCCGGCATCAGCGGGCTGGCCTTCCACCAGGCCAACGGCTCCGACGCCGCGGCGGTCACCTACAACACCGTCAACGCCTTGTACGGCGGCAATCTCTGGAACCGCGCGGAGGGCCAGATCGAGGGCGTCATCAACGACGAGGCCGGCCAGCGGGCGATGGACATCCTCGTCAACGACATGAAGCCCCTCACCGCGCCCGGCTCCGGCAACTGGTTCATCGACGAGGTCAACGCCGCCGTCGCCCAGGGGAGCGCGTGCATCGCGTTCAACTGGATCGCCGCGAGCGGTGGTCTGCTGGACCCGGCGCAGACGGTGCTCGGCGAGACGCGCGAGGAGATCCTCGAGAAGCTCGGCTTCGCCACCCTGCCGACGCAGGACACGGAGCTCGTGCCGCTCGGCGGCATGGGGATGCACATCTCGGCCTACGCCCCCGATGAGCGGGTGGCCGAGGCGCTCAACTTCATGCGGTGGTTCGAGCAGGAGGACATCCAGAAGAAGTGGGCCGAGGCCGGCGGCGTGCCGTCGCGCACCGACGCCCTGGAGTCCCCCGAGTTCCTCGAGGCCGGACCGTTCAACCAGGTCTACGCCGACTCCGTCTCGCGGCAGCGGGACATGTGGAACGTGCCCGAGTACGCCCGCCTCATCGACATCGAGAACACCAACGTCAACGCGGCCCTCAACGGCGCCAAGGACCCGGAGACGGCGCTGAACGACATCGCCCGGGAGCAGCAGGCCGTGCTGGACGGCGACGGCGGGCTCTGACATGAGCACGACGACGTCGGCCGACGCCCCGGTGCAGGAGGCAGCGTCCCTGCCTCCTGCACCGGGGCGGGCCCCGCGCCTGCGTGACCGCGGACTCGCGCTTGCCTTCATCTCCCCGGCGATGCTGCTGCTGCTCGGGATGTCCGTCTTCCCGCTCCTGTGGGCGCTGTACCTGTCCTTTACGGACTACTCGGCCACGAGCAGCGTGCCCGGCGACTTCGTCGGGTTCGAGAACTACGCCGACGTCCTCACGTCGTCGGAGGTCCACACGCGAGCGGTGACGACGGCGCTCTTCGTGGCCGGTGCGGTGATCCTGCAGACCGTGCTGGGCTTCTCCATCGCCTACCTCATCTCGCGCCGGACACGCGGGCGCGGGCTGCTCACTACGCTGTTCCTCATCCCGATGATGCTCTCGCCCGTCGTCGTCGGCCTGTTCTGGCGCTTCATGCTCGACGCGCAGTTCGGCGTGGTCAACAGCATGCTCGTCTCGCTCGGGTTCGAGCCGGTGGAGTGGCTGACCCAGCAGCGGACGGCGCTGTTCTCCCTCATCCTCGTCGACACCTGGCAGTGGACGCCGTTCATCATGCTCATCGCGCTCGCCGGGCTCACGGCGGTGCCGAAGTACCTCTACGAGGCCGCATCCATCGACCGGGCCTCGGAGTGGTTCCGGTTCCGCAACATCACCCTGCCGATGGTGTGGCCGCTGCTCCTCATCGCGGTGATGTTCCGTGCGATCGAGGCCTTCCGCCAGTTCGACCTCGTCTACGTCCTCACGAGCGGCGGACCAGGAGTCTCCACAGAGACGTTGTCCTTCCACGTCTACAAGGTCGCGTTCCTCGGGTTCCGCACCGGGACCGCCTCGGCCTACGGGATCCTCATGGTCATCGTCGTCATCGTGCTGGCGCAGCTCTACCTGCGCTACCTCAACAAGCTCAAGGAGGGCTGATGGCCATCTCCGTCGACGACGCCGTCCCCGGCCCCGTCGCCCGCAGCTCAGCCCGCGCCCGCCGCGGGAGCACCGGCAGGATCCGGTCCGGGATCGAGATCGTGCTCCTGACCGTGCTCATCGGCTCCCTGCTCTTCCCGGTGGTGTGGATGCTCCAGACCTCCATCAAGACCGGTCAGGACATCTACGCCGTGCCGGCGAAGTTCCTCGGCTTCGACGTCACCCTGCAGCACTACAAGGACGTCTTCGTCGCACCCGGCGGAGGGCGCTCGGACCTGTCCGGGTCCTTCCTCAACTCGGTCATCGTGGCCGGGAGCTCGACCGCGCTGGCGACCCTGCTCGGGGTCCCCGCGGCCTGGGCCTACTCGCGCTTCACGCTCAAGGCGAAGAAGGACCAGCTCTTCTTCATCCTGTCCACCCGCTTCATGCCGCCCGTCGTCGTCGTCATCCCGATCTTCCTCATGTACCGCGAGCTCGGGCTCATCGACACCAAGCTCGGTCTCGTCCTCGTCTACACGGCGTTCAACCTGCCGTTCACGATCTGGATGATGAAGGGCTTCGTGGACGAGGTGCCCTCGGAGTACGAGGACGCCGCGATGCTCGACGGCTACACCCGGCTGCAGGCCTTCCGGAAGTTCACCCTGCCCCTGCTCGTCCCGGGCATCGCCGCGACGGCGGTGTTCGCGCTCATCTTCTCCTGGAACGAGTTCGTCTATGCCATCTTCCTCACGTCCAGCCAGGAGGTGCGGACGGCACCACCGGCCATCGCCGGCCTCATCGGAGGCACGACGGTGAACTGGGGCCTGGTCGCCGCGTCGGCGGTCGTCTTCGCGCTGCCGGTCCTCATCTTCGCCTACCTGGTGCGCAAGCACCTCGTCGCCGGTGTGACCCTCGGGGCGGTGAGGCGCTGATGGCGGGCATCGAGGTCACCTCCCTGCACAAGCGGTACCCGGACGGGACCGTGGCGGTCGAGCACGTCGACCTGTCCATCGGTGACGGCGAGCTGTTCGTCATGCTGGGCCCGTCGGGCTGCGGCAAGACGACGACCCTGCGCGCGATGGCCGGCCTGGAGCGCCAGACGTCCGGCGACATCCACATCGGCGACACGCTGGTCAACGACCTGCCGCCCGCCGAACGAGACATCGCCATGGTGTTCCAGTTCTACGCCCTCTACCCGCACCTGAAGACCCGGGACAACCTCGCGTTCCCGCTTCGCGCCGAGGGCATGCCCAAGGCGGAGATCCGCGAACGGGTCGACGAGGCCGCCCGGATGATGCACCTCGGCCCGCTCCTGGACCGCAAGCCGCACCGGCTCTCCGGTGGCGAGCAGCAGCGGGTCGCCCTGGCCCGGGCTCTCGTGCGGCGGCCGCGTGCCTTCCTCATGGACGAGCCGCTCACCAACCTCGACGCGGAGCTGCGCGCCGAGACACGGACCGAGATCAAGCACCTGCAGGCGCAGCTCGGCACGACCATGGTGTACGTCACGCACGACCAGGTCGAGGCGATGTCGCTCGGGCACCGCATCGCCATCCTCAACAAGGGTCGGGTGGAGCAGGTCGGGACGCCGCTGGAGGTCTACGACCGTCCGGCCAGCCTGTTCTGCGCCGCCTTCATCGGCTCCCCGCCGATGAACCTCTTCGAGGTCGAGGTGGCGGACGGTGCGCTGCGGACCCCCGGTGGTCTCGCGCTCGCCCCACCGCCCGGGCTGCGGCGTGACCGCCCGCTCGTGGCCGGCGTGCGGCCCGAGGCGCTGGAGGTCACCCCGGCCGGGACGGGCGGGACGGTGCCGGGACGCGTCGTGTCCGTCGAGGTCCTGGGCGACGAGATCATCTACGTCGTCGCCAGCGGGGGACGGGACGTCCGCGTCCGGATGGCCCCGACCACCCGCTTCGCAGCAGAGGCCCCGGTGGGCCTGCGGCACACCGGCGGGACACCGCCGGTCTACGACTCGAGCACGGAAGAGCTGGTGGCCTGATGGGAACGGTTGCTGCCTACGGGCTGCGCAAGGCCTTCGGAGAGGTACAGGCGCTCGACGGCGTGACGCTGGAGGTGCCGGACGGCTCCTTCTTCGTCGTGCTCGGCCCCTCCGGTGCGGGCAAGACGACGACGCTGCGGGCGATCGCGGGGCTCGAGAAGCTCGACGCCGGCTCGGTGCACCTCGACGGCAGGGACGCGACCGGGGACACCCCGGCCGCGCGCGACCTGGCGATGGTGTTCCAGAGCTACGCCCTCTACCCGCGCAAGACGGTCTTCGAGAACATCGCCTCGCCGCTGCGCGCGCGCAGCGCCTCGACGGACAAGATCACCGCCGCGGTGACGGAGGTCTCGGGACTGCTGCACATCGAGCGGCTGCTCAAGCGGAAGCCCGGCCAGCTCTCGGGCGGTGAGATGCAGCGTGTCGCCCTGGCCCGGGCGCTGGTCCGCAACCCGCGCGCGTTCCTCATGGACGAGCCCCTGACGAACCTCGACCTCAAGCTCCGGGTCGAGATGCGCACCGAGCTCACCCGGATCCACCGCAGCCTCGGCGGGACCTTCGTCTACGTGACCAACGACCAGGTCGAGGCGCTGTCCATGGCCGACCAGGTCGCGGTGCTCCGCGAGGGCACGGTGCAGCAGGTCGGGACCCCGACCGAGGTGTACGACCGCCCGGCGAACCAGTGGGTCGCCGCCTTCGTCGGGAGCCCGCGGATCAGCCTGCTCGCCTGCCACGCGCAGGGGGACCGGCTCGTCGGTGCGGAGGGTTGGACGCTGCCACGGCCGCGGTGGACGACGGCGGAGGACGGCCGTCCGCTGCTGCTCGGCGTGCGCGCCGAGGACCTGTCGGTCGAGTCGCGCGGTGACGCGGCGCTCGGCGGTGAGCTCTACGGACTCGAGCCGCTCGGTGACCGCACCGTGGTCGACGTCAAGGTCGGCAAGGAGATGCTCAAGGTCAAGGCACGGCCGACCGTCACCGGCACGCCGGGCCAGCGCATGTCCGTCACCGTCGACCTGGACCGTGCCCACCTCTTCGACGCGGACACCGGCCTGACGCTGTCGGCGGTGGGCCGGTAGGGCGCCCGTCGCGTCGTTGCACCATCACTATCGCCGAAAGCCTCTCGCATTGGTCGAACGGCGAACCGAGGGCACCCTCGCTCACAGGTCAGGCCTCCGGCCCACACGGCTGGTCGCCCGAGCTCGCCAGAGCCAGTCAGCCGTGGGTATCGGATCTGGCTGTTCGCCACGGAGTCTGCGGCACAGAGCGGACGACCTGTGGCGGGGCGCAAGACCGCGCCTCGCGTCTCGACTGTCCGCACGCAATCGTTCGATTGCTCAGAATCTCCCGCCTGAGAGCCAGGGCTCTGCGCCGCCGCGGACCAGCCGGGCAAGCCTGAGGAGCAAGGCATGTCAGCGCCCACATATAGCATCGACGCATGAGCCCGAACGCGAACCCTCCCGTGGCTGCAGGACGGCGCCTGCAGGTTGACCTCGAGGAAGACCTCGCTACGCGGTGGGTGCCGGACGTCGTGGCGGACATCGACTTGCCGAACCAAGCGCAGCGGCCGACGTTGACGCCACAAGACGTCAGATTCGTGCAGGTGCCTAAGACACGTGGGGAAAGCAGATCCGTGCCGCAACTGTCGGGCGCTGCCCTGGGACAGTTGCATCAGGCAGTGGAGGGTCTACGCGAAGTAGGTCACAGACTTCTCGCGCCGACGGTATGCGGATATCGGGCCGGAGCGGAGGGTCCGGTACATTACAGCAACGAGTACCGCCGATTTCGAATGATGAGCGCGGGCGAAGCGGAAAGCCATGCTTTCGTGGTGATGGCAGACATCGCGGCTTTCTTCGATTCGGTAACGCCCATGGCGCTTGATGTGGCGCGGAGACATGTAGGCGACCTCGCTGCATGGACTCCTGTGACGGAACTACTCAAACAAACTCAGAAATTGGGAGTTAGCGGCCTTCCCGCTGGCTATGGCGACGCTCGGCTCATAGCGAATATGATACTCGCCTATGCCGACTCCCGCCTCAAGGTGCCCTTCACTCGATGGGTGGATGACTATCGGCTCTTTGTCGACTCAAAGTCAGAAGGCTGGGCCGCACTTGAGGACCTCGCGAAAGCGTTGGCCCCGCTCGGGTTGCGGTTAAATCGCGGAAAATCTCGCATTCTAACCCTGGACGAATTTCGCAGGCTCGCCCTGGGTCCTTCTCTGGATAGTGTGTACCACCCCCAAGATGAGTCTCCGGCCGCCGTCAGGGCGAATCTCCGGTCGGTCTTCCTTGATTCAGTCGCAAGGAAAGATCGACGGCTCCTGCGATTCTCCCTGCCGCGACTCGCCAAAGAGCAAGATGATTTTGCACTGAGTTTCGTGCTTGAAAGCTTGTCCCAAGCGCCGCAAATCGACGCGCCAAGAATGGTCGCATACCTGTCGACCTTCAGTGAGAGCCCAGCATTGACTTCACACTTGCCCAGTCTGATCGACGCTCAAGTCGATGACGGTTGGAACTTCCTGCGCATTGTCCCCCTTCTGGCACGGACGGCTAGTACGCCCGCAGTTGTCGATCGCCTTGCGCAACGTCTGGAAGGTACGCGTTCTGCATTGCAATGGGGCAACTTACTCCGGACGCTCGCCATTCATGACGCCACCGAAGCGGTGAAGCGAGAACTTGGACGACTGGGGTCGGGAGTACCAGATGGACGGGCCGCAGCAGTTGTGGCGTGGGAGTTGCAACTCCCAGTTCGGTGCGATTGGGGCGCCGGGGTTGCGCCTGTCATGGATTCATTAGAAGAGGCGCAGGATGCCCCCCTCCCACGCGTGGATTCGCTCCTGTAATGGCCGGCATCGGCGACTTTGGCGCGAGTTCGTTTGACAGCTACGAAGGCATCCGGATCATCATTCCCGGCTTCGTAGTATTCACGGTCGGGTTCGCTGCATACTCCACGGTGGCACCCGGCGACACCGGCCTTATGACGAGCGATGCGCTGCTCACTGTCGCGGCCGCTATTGTCGTCGGCTTAGTATTGTATTTCTGGGACTTTCCCGCACAGTCCGCCGCATATCTCGAGCGCCAGCCGACAGAACACCTCGAGCAGATGTACCCCCACATACAACCGGCTCGGCTGCTGACGAGTTACTTACTGATATTAAACACCAGAATGCCGGCTAATATTCGAAATAGATCTTTGTATATGGGCTCGATGTACAGAATTGGACTCGAGACGATCCTGGCCATGGCTGTGAGTAGCGCAGTGGTCTTCGGTGCTTCATTGTTCGACTATGGCTCTTCGTCGGAAGACGGTATCGGTCTTGCTCGCAATTGGTGTGCTGTGAGCATTTGGTTCACGGTTGCGCTAGGCGTGGTTCTGAATCGGGGCTACGAAAAAAAGTCCGGGGCACGCCTGCAGAAGTTCCGGACAGGCTGGCTAACGCTTCGCGAATCCGTCGCGAGCATCAGGCATCCATCGATGTGGATCTACGGAGCCGGCCTGGTGGCGATTCTTTGCGCACCCGGTGCGGGACGATGGCTGCATTGGTCCCCAGTTGGCGTGAGCGTATGCGCTTCAGGCGGGTTTGCGCTTTCGTTCTTCTACTGGGCACGTCGCTACGTGCGAGGAGACGGAGTGTCTGGCGATGTGCGAAAGCGAAAGCGCCTTCCTCCGCTCGCGGCTGGAGCATTACTCGCCGCGCCCGTAAGCGTCTTGCTGTTGTTCGCTCAGGCCTCGCAACGTTCGATACTAAATGATCTGACCCTGCTATGCGCATGGACCGCCTTAACTAACTTGATGATTATATCCGTCATGATTCGGGGGCATGAGCGCAAGCTGCACGGAGCATACGCGGGTCAGAAGCGTTGGCTGAGAGATTTTCCCGAAGAGTATCTGGATCTAATCCCCGAGGATCCGGTAGGCACGGGCCGCCGGAACGAACCAAGCAAACATCGCGGAGGTCTCACCGTCACGCTCCTCGTGGCCACTCTAGTCGCGAGAAGGATCTTCGCTCGTCGGATAGGTGACCGCTGAACAACCTGTCCAGCCGACGCCCATAAGAACTTGTTACTGGGTGGTCGCACGCATATCCGTAGGCCGAGACCGTCCCCAAGTGTGCCAGTGTGTTGGAACGCCAGCGGAGTCTTGGTGCCCAGCGCCTCAGCTCAGCCCGCCACGCCGCTCCGGTAGGCCCACACCGCCGTCTGCAGCCGGTCGCGGGTACCGAGCTTCGTCGTCGCGCGCCCGAGGTGGGACTTCACGGTGGACGGCTCGACGTAGAGCGCCGCGGCGATCTCCATGTTCGACATGCCTTCCGCGAGCAGCCGGACGATGTCCCGCTCCCGCGGGGTGAGGACGCCGGCCGCCTCGTCCGGGTCGGGGGCCGGCCGGCGGCGGGCGAACTCGGAGATGACGCGGCGGGTCACCGCCTGGTCGATCATGCCCTCGCCCCGCGAGAGCCGGCGGATCGCGTCCGCGACGTCGTCGGGGTCGGAGTCCTTGAGGACAAAGCCGCTCGCACCGGCCTCCAGGGCACCGAAGACGTAGTCGTCGAGGTTGAAGGTCGTCATGACGAGGACGGAGGGCAGGTCGCCGTCGCGCTCGGCGACGATCTGCCGTGTCGCGGTGAGGCCGTCCCCGCCCGGCATCCGCACGTCCATGCACACGACGTCGGGACGGGCGCGGCGCACCATCGTCACCGCCTCGGGGCCGCTCGAGGCCTCACCGACGATCTCGATGTCGCCGGCGTCCTCGAGAAGTACGCGAAACCCCGCGCGCACCACGAGCTGGTCGTCCACCAGCGCGACCCTGATCATCGTTCTCCCTCACTGTCCGTGGCGGGGACGTGCAGCCGCACGCGCCACCCGCCGTCGTCCCTCGCCCCCGCCTCGAGGCTGCCGCCCACCAGCGCCGCACGTTCCCGCATGACGGCCAGCCCGGTGCCGCCGCGGTCGCCCTCCGCCGGCGTGCGCCCGGGCGCGGCTGGGCCGTTGTCGACCTCGAGGGCCACGCCGGCCGGCTCGTGCACCACCCGCACCTCCACGGGCCCGCCCGGCGCGTGCTGCCGCGCGTTCGTCAGCGCCTGCTGCGCCACCCGGTAGACGGAGACGTCGGCGAGCGGGGCCAGCGGCGTCGGCGTGCCCACCTCCTCGACCCGGACGTCGTCACCCAGCTCGCGCGCGGCCCTCACGAGATCCTCCAGGGCGCCGACACCGGGGACCGGGCCGAGGGGGTCGCCCTCGTCTCCGCGCAGCAGCCCGACCATCTGGCGGAGGCTGTCGAGAGTCTCACGGCCCTGGTGGCGCAACCACGCGGCTCCCTCGCGCGCCGCCTGCGGGTCCCGGTCGACGAGGCGCTCGACGGCGGCTGCCTGGACCACCATCCCGGACAGCTGGTGCGCCGCGACGTCGTGCAGCTCCCGGGCGAGCCGGGCGCGCTCGTCCGCGATGGCGCTCTCCACCCGGGCGTCGCGCTCCCGCTCGAGCCGGGCGGCCCTCTCCTGGAGCAGCCACAGCTGCTCCCGGCGCGCCGCGAGGTACAGGCCCGCCAGCACGGAAGCGCCCCACACCAGCAGGGCGGAGGAGACGTGCTGGACGACGGCGTCCGCGCCCGCACCGCGGACCACGGTGACGACGGCGCCGCCCAGGCCCTCGACGAGAGCCGCCCCGCCCGCCACGCTGAGTGCGCGGCGGGCCGGCAGCCGGGTGCCGATGGTGGCGGCGACGACGAACGCCGCGACCGCCCGTAGCGACAGCTCCGGGGACAGGGCGACGAGCGCGAGCTGGGCCGCGACCACCGCCACGAGCGACGCGGCGAGGGCCACCCGCCGGAACGACAGGGCCAGGGACTGGACGACGACGAGGACGAGCAGCCACGGCACCACATCCGCCGGCGGCACCTCCTGCGCCGGCACGACCTCCAGCGTCGCGACGACGTCTCCGGGGCCTCTCCGGGGTAGTACCGGTCGGCGAAGGCGTCGAGCAGCTCGTCGCGCAGCAGGTACGCAGCGCCGTCGGCTCCCGTGCTGTTGAAGGAGAGGTACAGGCCGGTGCCGTCGTCGGGCCACAGCTGGAGGTGGGAGTGGAAGGCGGTCGTGTCACCGCCGTGGCCCACCACGCGGTGGCCGTGGCGCGACTCGTCGAACCAGCCCAGCCCCATGCGGGGTCCCTCCGCGAGGACGCCGAGCGTGCCGGGGTCGAGCGCCGGCTCCATCATGAGCTGGCGGGTGGCGGGGGAGAGGATCTCCTCGCCCTGCGGCTCGCCCAGGTGGACGAGCATGAACCGAGCCATGTCGGTGGCCGTCGCGCTCAGCGCCCCCGCCGGCGGCTGCCCGACGACCTCGAAGGGCAGCGGGGCCTCGTCGGACGTCGGGTACCCGAGCGCGACGTCGCCGGCGAGGTGCTCGGGCAGCGGCTGCGCGAAGGACGACGAGGTCATGCCGGCCGGCTCGAGCACGTGCGTCGCGACGTACTCCTCGAAGGGCACGCCGCTGACGGCCTCGACGACGTACCCGGCGAGGGCGTTGCCGTAGTTCGAGTACGCCGGGGTCGTGCCCGGCTCGAAGACCTGCTCCGGCGGGTCGGTGACGAGGGACGCGCGCAGGTCGGGTGTCGTGCCCGTGCCGATGAGGCCGGCGATGCGCTCCTCGAAGCCCGGCGTGTGGGTGAGCAGGTGCCGCAGGGTGACCGGATGTTCCAGGCCGAGGTCCAGCCCGGTGTACTGCTTGACGTCGGTGTCCAGGTCCACGTCACCGCTCTCGACGAGCTGCATGACCGCCGTCGCCGTGAAGAGCTTGGAGACCGAGCCGACCCGGAAGAGCGTGCGGTCCGGGTCGACGGGCGTCCCGGCGTCGACGTCGGCCTCCCCGAACCCGCGGGCGGTGAGGATCTCGCCGTCGTGCACGACGGCGACGGTCGCGCCGGCGATCCGGCCCTCCTCGAGGGCGGCGGGAAGGGCCTCGTCGAGCCAGGCGTCGACGTCCGAGCCCGTGAGCTCGGCGGTCGTCACCCGGGAGGAGACGGGCGGGTCGAGGCTCTCGGACGGGCTCCCGCACGCGGCGAGAGTGGCGACGACGCCCGCGAGAGCGAACGCGATCCGCTGGGCGGTGCCGCGACGGGTGCGTGGTGCCGTGCGCATGGTGTCCTCCTGGCGTCGCGAGCGTCCCGGGGGCTCCGAGGATGACCGGCTCGCGACCTGCTTTCATGCTGCTCGGCCCGCGCGCTCGCCCGCTTCCGGCGCGGTGGGGCATGGCGTCTACCACCTTTGGGGGAGGCGATCTGCTCCCGTGGTGTCAGGAGGCCCCGGGGCACCCGCGGCAGCTGAGCGCGCAGGGGTCCGCCGCAGCGCGGTCGCCTGGCACCGTGCCCGCGCGACCGGAGGGGCGGGACCCGACGGCCGCCCCTGACGTGCAGCCCTCGGGTCAGGCGGTACGCAGCACGAGCATGAACTGTCCACCGCCCGGCTCGACCTGGGTCGCGACGGGCAGGTCGGGAGCGAACCGGGACAGGCGGTCGACCAGCCAGGCGGCGGCCGCGTCGGCGTCCTCGCGGCTGGGGCAACGCGCCACGATCTCGCGGCCCTTCTTGCGCCGCAGCCGCTCCACGGTCCCCGCGATCGGCGCGGGGTCGACGACGAAGAGCTCGGGCGACCACGGCACCACCGGCTTGACGGCTCCCTTGCGCGTGTTGCAGGCACGGTGCGCGAGACGCTCGGTGCCCGGCGCCGGCTTCTTCGACGCGGAGGCGCCGAGGTCGACGCTGGGGCCGAGGTCGGAGTTGACCGAGGCGTCCGGGTCGACGGGCTCGTCGCACAGCCAGCAGCGCCACGAGTCGCGCTCGCCCACCGCGTTGAGGTTGCTCATGGACGAACCGTAGTCCCGCCTCCTGGCGCGCCGCTGACGCGGCCACGGCGTGACGTGCCCACGGAGCGGTGCCGGAACCCGAGCTGTCGGGGTGATCACCACAAGCACGAGTCCGCCCACGCCGTCGTCATCGAGGGCTACGACGCGGGCGCGTCCTTCCGCTCGACGCACGTCGTCGACTCGCGCACCACGGTGAGCGTCCTCGGCAACACCGCCGAGGGCGCGTGGCCGGTGATCGGGCCCCCCGCGGAGGCTGTCGACGCGTACGTCGCCTGATCCGCTGTCGTCGCCCGGCCGCGCTACGGGCGCGACGGCGTCCCGGCTGCGGCACGCTGGTCGCGTGCGGCAGCAAGCGCGGCGGACCGAGCGGCTCGACGCGGCCGTCCTCGCGCAGGGCGGCCGGTGCTTCTGGTGCGGCCAGGAGTTCGGGCGGCTCGTGGCGCCGACGGTGGACCACGTCGTCCCGCGCGCCAAGGGCGGGCCGTCGTGGGCGGAGAACGAGGTCGCCGCGTGCCGGCGGTGCAACGGCGAGCGGGGCCAGCGCTCGCCGGTGGAGTGGTTGGAGGAGTGTGTGCGCCGCGGGTGGCCGGCGGACGCGGCTGCACTCGGCGCCGTGCTCGACCGGCTCGACGCCGCGATCGACGTCCACGGTGGGCAGTGGCGTGCGCGTCCGTACCTGCGGTCCCAGCGCCGGCGGCTGGCGCGGGCGCGCTGAGCAGCCCTCGTCATGGCGAGATCCCGCGACCGGCCACCGCTTCACGACGTGCGCACGGAGTGGCACGATCGTGCCGTGAGTGGCGACAAGGACATGCCCGACACCGATGCCGTCCCGGAGCGACCTCGTGAGGAGTCGCCCGCCACTGGTCGTGTGGTGGTCGGTCTCGACGACCGTGCGCCTGCCACCGCGGTGGCGGCGGCACTGGGCGAGGCGGGCATGGCAGACGTCCACGAGCTGTTCGACGGCGTGCTTGTCGGTACCGGCCCGGTGGACGAGTCCTTCCTCGACCGTGTCAGCCGGATCGCCGGCGTCCGCTACGCCGAGCGCGACGTCCTCCACGACATCTGACCGCAGCCCCACGGGCGGCGCCCGCTCGACCGGTCACCAGCCGCCCGGCCCGGGCAGCAGCGGCGTGGGCGCCGGGGTGGCGCCCACCGCCCGGGCCAGGGCGAGCGCGATCCCGGCCGTGCCCGTCATGAGACCGGGCACCTCACCGGCGCCGGGTAGTCCGCACGGCCACTCTCCCGAGACGTCGCGCTCGGCCACGAGGATCGCCGCGACTCTCCGCGCGGCGGCCGCGTGCTCGGCCGCGCCGAGCGCGCGTGCCGCCACGGTGTAGAGCTCGGCCACCCCGCCGAGGCCGTGGCACGAGGAGCAGTCGCCGGCGGTTCCTCCGTGCAGCGCGGTCCCAGCGCTGACCGCGAGGTCCCGCGCCGCCTGCAGCGCGGCCGTCGCCTCGGCGAGCAGCCGGGGGCCGGGCGTGAGCGCCGCGAGGCGGAGCCGGCTGAGGCCGATCCCGATCCCGCCGTGGCACCACGCCGTCGTCCACCCGGTCGGCTCGCCCTGCGGCAGCCCGCCACGCAGGTCGGGCCACGCGCGGCGGTCCGGGTCGTACCAGCCTCGCTCGTAGGCGAGAGCGTCGGCGCAGGCAGCCTCGAGGCCGGCGGGCGCGCCGTGCGTGGCGGCGAGCTCCCCGAGGGCGAGCGCGATGCCCGCTGCCCCGTGGCCGAGCCCCAGCAGAGGTGGCCCCTCCGGGTCGGCCGGGTCCACCCACGCCGCCCCCCACACCTGCGGCCGTGCCGTGTCGACGAGCCGGGCCGCGGCCACCTGCGCCGTGGCGAGCAGCTCCTCCAGCGCGAGCTCGTCCGCCAGGGACGCGAGTCCCAGCGCCGCGCCGGCATCGCCGCTGATGAGGTCGCTCACCGAACCGTCGCCCCCCGCCACCGCGTGAGCGACATCCCGGGCCAGGGCGACGGCCGCGCGGCGCAGGTCGTCGTCGTCCAGCCTGCGGGCCGCGACCGCCGCCGCGTACGCGATGCCGCACGCCCCGTCCCAGTACCCCGGCAGACCGGCCGCCAGCAGCTCCGGCGCTCCGGCGAGGGCGTGCCTCGTCGCACCGCGCACCGTGGTGGCGAGGACCCCGTCCCCGGCCCGGTCGGCCGCCGTGCCGATGAGCGACGCCAGCGCGAGCGCGACGCCGGCCGTGCCGTCGTAGAGGTTCGTGCCGATGTCACCGTGACCGAGGACGGCGGCGTCGCCGTCGACCCCGACGACGATCTCCGCACGCCAGGTGACGCCGTCGTCGGCGGTTTCGGCACGGTCCACGAGGTCGCGGCAGATGGCGGCGGCGGCCTCGATAGGCCCGGCGCTCACGTGCCCGCCTCCCACGGGGTGCCGGGGTCGACGCCCGCGTCGGTGAGCGCGGAGAGGAGCCGGCCGGTGCGCTGCTCCACCGTTGCCGCGGCCCACCCGGCGGCGGACCGCTCGATGCCTGCCGCGAGGGCCCGGCAGACGTGCTCCCCAAAGGACAGGGTGGTGCCGGGGTCGTCGGCCCAGCTGACGCCGGGCCCGAGCGGACAGGTCAGCGGCGGGACCGGGTCGTCGAGCAGGCACTCGAGCGGTGCGTTGCGCAGCGCGTCGAGGACGGCCGGTCGGTCCGCCCGCCGGTGGTAGACGACGACGGCGTCCACCCGCGCGTACCCGCCCGGGAGGACCGGGCACTTGAGCTGGTGGCTGGTCCCGCCCAGGGCGTCGCCCACGGCCCGCACGACCCTGCCGACCGTCGCCGCCCGCGCGTCGAGGTAGACCCGACCGAAGGGCGGCTCGGGCGGCACGTCGGTGAAGGTCCACCAGAGCCCGCGCTCGGCGTCGACCATCTCGAGGGGCGCGAGCACCTCCACGAGCTCGCCCGGAGCGGGCGGGACGCCGGGGCGGGCACGAGCGACGTACTCGCCGCTGCGCACCTGCCGCACCGTCTCTGCTCGCTGCGCCATGACGCTGCCGTCGGGTGCGGCGGCGAGCACGACCCACGGCTCCGCGGCCGGGCGGTCGGCCGTCCGTGCCGCGCGCAGCACGGCGACGAGGGAGCCCGCGTGCAGCGGGGGGTCGGCGACGCGCGCGGGTCCGATGACGGCCGGGGGCTCGGTGTACCAGCGGGCGTAGAGCGCCTCGGCGAGGGTCGCCGCCCCGGGGACGGCCGCGGCCCACGCCGCGGGCTCGCCGGCGACGAGGCCTGCCAGCCGCTCGAGCTGGCGAAGGACGTGCGCGGGCGTCAGCACCGCCGTCGTCGCAGGGCGCGTCATCCTGGTGCCAGCGCCGACGCGACAGAGTCCCGGACGTCCGCCTCGTACGCGCACACCCACCGAGCGGCGCCGAGGAGGTGGACGACGACGGGGTAGGCGGCGTCACCCGCTGCGCCGGCGCACTCGATCGCCAGCTGGACCGTGCGTGCGACGAGACACAGCGTGACGCGGGTGGCGAGGTCGGCGTCGGTCGGGGTGCCGCCGTCGTTCGGTGTACGGGTCTGCGCCGGCCCGAGAGCCCAGGGCGCGCCGTCGGCGTACGCCCGCAGGAGCGCCCGCTGCGAGGCGTCGACCACCGGCGACGGCGTCGACCCGGTGAGCCGGACGTGGAGCGCGAGCGTGTCGGCCAGTGCCGAGCCCACGTCCCACGCCGGGTCACCTCGGCCCGACAGCTCCCAGTCGAACAGGGTCGTCCGCGGCCCGGGCGCGACGGCGACGTTGTCCCACTTGAGGTCGGAATGGACGAGGCACGCGGGGCGCAGCGCGTCCGCGGCTCGGGTGAGGGCGGCACCGAGAGCGACGTCCGCGACGACGGCGGTCCCGGCGTCACGCAGCGACGCGGACGTCTCGCCGGCGAACCACTCCTCGGGCGCTGTCCGCGGCAGGTGCACGACGCCGACGGCGGCTCGGCCGAGGAGCGGGACCTGCCTCGTCGTGGTGTGCAGCCGCGCCAGGGCGCGGCCCAGGGACGCCGCCACGGGGGAAGAGGGGAACCCGGGCTCCAGGCACCGGCTCGTGAAGAGGTGCTCCGCGGGCGCGGCGACGAGCGCGAGGACCTGCGCCCGCTCGTCGAGGTGCACCACCCTCGGGACCACCTCGGCCAGGCCCGGCACCCACGTCGAGAGCCGGTACACGTAGAGCTCGGCCGCCAGCGTCCGCCCACTGTCACGGGTGCGTTCCGAGGTGGCCTTGACGACGTACGCGGCACCGTCGGGCGTGGTGACGTGGCTGACGCGGTGGGAGCTGGACCGGTCCCACACGGGCGTGCCCGCGGGGACGGCCAGGCCCGCCGCCGCCAGCACGTCGAGCGCTGACGGCGGTGGCGCCACTGCTGCCTGGGCGGGGGCGCTCATCAGTAGGTGGTCCCGTAGGGGTCGAAGCCGTAGGGGTCGTAGTCCGACCAGCCCAGACCGTTCCCGGGCCCGAGCTCGGGTCCGCCGGGGCCGCCGAAGGTCGGGCAGCCGGCCAGGCTGGGACACCCGGCCAGACTGGGACAGACTCCCTGCGACGGACAGATCGCGCGGGACTGGCAGATGACGTCCGTGGGACAGATGGGCCTGCTGGGACAGGCGACCTCGGTGACGACGTTGCACATCGGCGGGGCAGTGGGGCACCGGACAATGACGCTCGGGCAGGCGGTGATAGGCCGGGAGACGCACCCCGTCACGAGCTGTGACGGGCACACGACCACGACCGACGGGCAGGAGAAGACGGGCCGGCTCGGGCACCGGATCGCGACCGACGGACAGGACAGGGCGACGGTGGGGCAGCGCACCACCACGGACGGGCAGGTGGTGATCACCAGGCTCGGTCGAGGCGGGAGCGCGGCCCGGACCGCGGCATCGGCCTGCACGAGACCGTGCCCGTACTGGTTGTTCGGGACCGAGTCACCCGGGTTGTCACGCAGCGGCCGGGCGGTCGTGCGGATGATGTTGCCGACCTCGGCCGCGGTGAGCGCCGCGTTGCGCGACAGGATGAGCGCGGCGACGCCGGCGACGTGCGGCGAGGCCATGGAGGTGCCGTTGCTCGTCGCGTAGGTGTTGTCCCAGTACGTGCTGCGGATCCCCGTGCCGGGTGCGGCGACGTCGACGTGCGGTCCGGTGTTGGAAGCTTGCGTGGCGCTCCAGACGGAGCGGGCATCGCTCTGGTCGGTCGCCGCGACGGCGATGACGTCGGGGTACGCGGCGGGGAAGTGCGGGGCGGCCGAGTTGTCGTTGCCCATCGCCGCCACGACGACGACGTTGCGGCTGACGGCGTAGGCGATGGCCTCGCGCTCGACCGTCGTGTCGGTGTACCCGCCGAGGCTGAGGTTGATGACGCGGGCGCCGTGGTCCGCCGCCCAGCGGACGGCCGCCGCGGTCGCCGCCGTCGAGCCCATGCCACTCACCCGGCCCGTCGCGGTCTCCCGGACCCGCGCCAGGCTGCGCAGCGGCATGAGCCGCACGTTCCACGCCACGCCGGCCACGCCGAGGGCGTTGTTGCTGAGCGCGCAGATGGTCCCGGCGACGTGGGTCCCGTGGCCCACCTCGTCCTGCGCGTCGTTGTCGACCCCGGTGAAGTCGCCCTCGAAGACCCACCCGGGCCTGGGGACGGTGCCGACGGGGAAGTCGATGAAGTCGCGACCGCCCACGAGCAGCGGAGCGAGGTCGGGGTGATTGAGGTCGACACCCGAGTCGATGACCGCGACGATGACCGACGGGTCCCCGGTGACGACGTCCCAGGCGGCCTCGCAGCCGATCCGCGTGAGCCCCCACTGGCTCGCGTACTGGGGGTCGTTGGGGACGGCGTCGGCCTCCCGCCACCGGTTCGGCTCGGCCCAGGCGACCGAGGCCAGCCCGCCGAGCCGCTCCGCCGCCTCGACGGGGGAGGTGTCGGCGCCGAACCGGACAAGCAGCGTCGTGTCCAGACCGAGGTCGTCGGCCACGGCGCTGCCGGCCACCAGCTGCGTCGGACCGGGGGCGTAGACCCGTGCCACGGAGGAGATGCCGAGGTCGTTCAGCGCCTCGGCGAGAGGCCCGCTCTCACCGAGCGCGCTCGCGTCCGCCCCCGCCGCACCCCGCAACGGCATCGAGGGGATGCTGAGCAGCTCGGCGGCCGCATCCACCTCCAGGGCGACGACGACCTCGCCGGGGATGACGTCGTCGTCCTCGGGCCCGATGATGGTCGGCGGCCCTCCCGGTGGCGTGGGCGGTTCGTGGTGCACGAGGTCTGAGATACGGCGCCGCATGCGAGGTCACCCTCCTTGGTGGGTTCGGATGCTGGCAGCATGCTCGGCCGGTGTCACCGCACCGTCACGCGATCGCTCCCGTCCGGCTCGGCTGGTCAGCGCCCACCGGAACACCGAGCAGGTGCGACGGGGACATCGACATGCCGCCGTCCTGGTCAGCCGCGACGACGAGGCGTGTCAGTCCCGGGCTGGGCTCGACACCCAGCTCACGGCGCACGAGCTGCCGGTAGTGCGCGTAGAGCCGCCGCGCCTCGACGACGTTGTTCTCGGCAAGGTGGGCCTCGATGAGGACCCGTTGCGCGCTCTCGCGAAGCGGCTCCATGCCCACCGCGTCGATCGCCGCCTCGACGGCCTCCGCACACCTGCCGAGAAGGACGAGCTCCCGGCTCAGTTGCTCCAGAGCGTGCAGCAGGCGCTGCCGTACCCGCTCCCGCTCGAAGCTCACCCAGTCGTCGTACCACCCGGGGAGGAGATCGAGGGCGTGGACGTCCCACGGCGGCAGGTGGAGGTCTGCGGGCGTCGCGTAGCCCGCGACGAGCCGCGTCGCCCAGTCGCTGACGGTCGCGACGTCGGAGGTCGTGTCCGGCCGCAGCCACAGGGACCACTTGTCCGCCTCGACGACATCGATCCCCGCTCGCCTCAGCCGCCACAGCGCGGAACGGAGGTTGCCGGCCGCTCGCTCATCGTCCCCGTAGGGCCACAGCGACCCCGCGACGAAGCGCCGGTCCAGCCGTCCCGCGTGCAGCGCGACGAAGACCAGAAGTCGTTTGCTGCCTTCCGGCACCTCGACGTGCCGCCCCGCCGCGACGACGTACGGACCGCAGAAGAGGCACAGCTCACCCGGGACCGGACCCGTGGTCCTGCTCGGAGAGGGTGCATGCTCGCTCATGGTCGGGCCTCGCTCGTCGACGGTCACGACCGTAGGCCGCCGGGCGTCACTCGAGCGTTACTGGGCCGTCGCACGGGAGCTCGAGGTCCTGCCCGTGGTGCACGAGCGCTCACTCGTCCCCGGCGACCTCCTCGAGGAACGCCTCGACGAGCCGGACGACGTCCTGGGGCGCCAGGGTCACGGTCTTCCGGGGCGGCGCGCTCGTGCTCAGGTCCCCGAGGATCGAGACGGTGAACAGCTGACGTCCCGGTGCCTGCTGCTCCGCCCGGATGACGCACATCGCCGCCCGTCCTGCGTCGTCGCGGCTCACCAAGCCGGTTCGCCCGCTTCGGTCCCGACCGCGATCGCGACCGCGACCGCGGCCATGGCGGCACGGGCTGGTGCGGCGAGGTGACGCCGGTCGCCGTCCGCGAGGCGGATGTGCACCGCCGGCCCGGTGGGTGGGCGCTGGAGAGGACCCATGGCGGTCATCATCCGCCCGTGCCGTCACGGTGCCGTTCCGCGTGGCGCGGCCGGCCCAGGGGTGGCTACGGCCGGGGCCGGCCTGACGCGGCGGCGTACCAGCGCCGGAGGACGTCGAGGCGCTCAGTCGACCGGGGGAGGCGCACCGCTTCGCCGTCGTGGCCGACCAGCTCGACGAACGACTCTCCCCACTTCGCCGTGGAGCAGACCTCGGAGATCTCCTGCCAGCGGTAGGTGCGCCGTCGCAGCTCCTGGTGGTGCACCCGTCGGCGTCGTCGCGGGTCAGCCCAGGCGCCGGCGGCCACCGCCGCGTCGCTGCCCGCGCGCCCGCCTCACGAGGTCCGGTGCCGCCAGCTCCCACGTCGGGTGGCGGAAGGTGAACCCGGCGTCGGCGAGCCGCCCGGGAAGGACCCGCCGGCTCTTGAGGAGCAGCTCGGTGTCCGTCCGCAGCGCGAAGGCACCGACCTCGGCCATGAGCCGGGTGGCCGGCAGCGCGAGCGGCTGTCCCCACGCCCGTCGCAGGACGCGCATGAACTCGCGCTGCGGGAGCGGCTGGGGTGCGGCGAGGTTGACCGGGCCGTCGATGTCGTCGCGCTCGAGGAGCAGCTCGACGGCGCGCACGAAGTCCTCCTCGTGGATCCACGAAACGTACTGCCGACCGCCGTCGACCGCACCGCCCAGGCCGAGCCGGACCATCCACGACATGTAATCGAAGACGCCGCCGCGGTCCGGCGTCATGACCATCGCGGTGCGCAGGGCCACGCGGCGGGTGGCGGGTGTGTCGGCCTCGGCCTGCGTCTCCTCCCACCGCCGCGCGATGCGCACGCTGTACTCCCAGTAGAGGGGGACGTCCGGCTCGTCACCGCCGATGACGCCGGTGCTCTCGTTGTGGGGGAGATCGCCGGGCCGGCTGCGCGCGTCGGCGTAGATCGTCGCGGTGCTCATCTGCAGCCACACGCGCGGCGGACGCTCGGCCCGGGCGATCGCCTCGCCGACGGCGCGCGTCGAGTCCACGCGTGAGGACATCATCTGGCGCAGGTTGGCGTCGGTGTACCGGCAGCTCACCGACCGGCCTGCGAGGTTGACGACGGCGTCGGCGCCGTCGATCTCCCGCGCCCAGGGACCTACGGTGCGTCCGTCCCAGACGACGTGGCGGACACCTTCCTCGAGCCGTTCCGGCCGGCGGCTGAGGACGACGACGTCGTCGCCTCGCGCCGCCAGTGCCCGCCGCAGTGCACCACCGACCTGTCCGGTTCCTCCCGGGATCACGATCTTCACGGCGTCGAGCGTAGCGGCCGACGGCGGACCGTCCGGATCGTTGTCCACACCCCTTGCATACTCGAACGTGTGTTCTATATCATAGGGGAAGGAGGGCGAGCGATGACACTGAGCGAGCGAGAGGACGTCGACCCGGACGGCGACGCGCCGCGCGGGTCGGAGCCCGAGGGGTTCGCCGAGGCTCGGGTGGCAGATCTCCTGAGCAGGCTCGCCCCCGACTCGCCCTTGCGCTCCGCCGACCTCCTCCCGCCCACCGAGTGCGACCCGCTCGTCCACGCCGAGTTCGCCAGCTTCCGGCTCCCGAAGTACGCGGAGGAGGAGGCCGCCGACTGGCCGCGGCAGATGGTCGCCGAGCTCCTGCCCGTCCCGCAGGCGCTGGGGGACTACCTCGAGCACCTGCCGCCGGGGCCGCGGCTAGCGCAGCTCCTCGACGTCGTCGAGACCGCCGAGGACGTCGACGACTACTCGCTCGTCGAGGTCGTCGCCGCCTACCGGCGGATGGAGTCGTGGGCGGCCGCACGCACCGCCCGCGCGGCCGCGGCCCTCAGCAGGCGGCCCGCACTCAACCCCACGTGGCCCGGGAAGGTGCCCGGCCGGGACCGGGGCGAGTGCGTCGTCGGTGAGGAGCTGGCCATGCGCCTGCGGACGAGCCGCCAGAGCGCGATGCGGATCGTCTCCAACGGGCGCGGGTTCGAGGGGCTCTTCCACCTCACCGGTGAGGCGCTGGAGGACGGACAGATCGACTACCCGCGCGCGCAGGCGATCGTCAAGGCGCTCGAGGACCTTCCCTCCGACGTCGCCATGGCGGCCCAGTGGGAGGTCGTCGACAAGGCTCCCGGCCGCACGCTCCGCCAGCTGCAGAACGATCTCTCACGAGCCGTCATCGCGGTGGACCCAGACCACGCGGACGAGAGGCACCGCCGCGCGAGGCAGCGGCGCTGCGTGTCCCGCCCCCAGCCGCTGCCCGACGGCATGGCGCGGGTGTCCGCCACGGTCCCGGCCGCCGACGCCATCGCCTTCGACCTCGCTCTGGACTCCGTGGCCCGGTCCGCCAAGCATCAGGGGGACAAGCGCACCCTCGACCAGCTCCGCGCCGACGCGTTCGCGCTCATGGCGCACACCGCTCTCGCCTGCGGCCACATCGGCCCGGACGCTGCCCTGCGCGTGTGCGGTTGCGGGGTCATTTCCGAGCCGCCCGACGGCTCCCCGCCGTCCCCACCTCCGCCGGGTGCTTCACCACCTGGAGTAACAGAGGCATCGCTCCCACTGGGTGCTCCACCGCCTGAGATTCGGGGCACCGCGCCTCCACCGGGTGCTCCAGCGCCTGAGGTTCGGGGCACCGCGCCTCCACCGGGTACGCCAGCGCACGAACCGGACACCCCGACACCGGCCCGCCCCGCCGCGTCTCCGGTCATCTCCTGCCCGCCGTACCCTGGGCACCGGCTCCCCGGCGGACTCCTGCCCACGATCCGGCTGGGCACGCTGGGCGGCAGCAGGGTCGACGTGCGGATCACCGTCCCGCTCGGCGACTACCTGCCCGCGCCGGGGGAGCAGAGCCCGCTCGAGCGGACCACCGAGCCGGTCGCCGAGCTCGAGGGGTACGGACCCGTCCCACCGGTCATCGCCCGGGCGTTGGCGGCCGGCGGGGTGTGGCGCAGGCTCGTCACCGATCCCGCGACGAATCAGGTCATCGACGTTGGACGCACCCGTTACCAGCCGGCGACCGCGATCGCCGAGCTCGCCCGGGAGCGTGATCGCACCTGCGCCCGCCCCGGCTGCCCGTACCCCGCACGGCACAGCGAGCTCGACCACGAGCACGAGTGGCAGCACGGTGGCGTCACCTCCGTGGATAACACCAACCCCGAGTGCGGTCGGGACCACGCCGTCAAGACCATCGGTGCCTACACCGTCGCCCACGGCTCCGACCGGACCTACGCCTGGGCCGGTCCCGTCGGCCACGGCTACCTCCGCCGCCCGGACGGCACGATCGTCACGATGCCCCGTCGCACCGCCGAGGAGCTGCGGGAGCTGGGACGGCAGTCCGTCAGGCAGCGCAGGGCGATCGACCCCGCGTTCGTCGACGGTGTGCTCGCGCAGATCTCCGCCGGTACCGACAACAGTGGCAGCTGGGCACCGCCGGGAGGACTCCGGGCGGCCTCGCCGTGGCCCGGGGCCGACGGGCCGTCATGGGCAGCCGACGACGAGCCCCCGTTCTGACGGGCACGGCGCCGAGACGAACCGCGTCCCGCGCCCTGGCGAAGCCGTCCACCCCCTGTCACCATCTGTGCACCACTGGAACGACCCGAGAGGCCGGCGATGGCTGAGTCGACGCCAGGAACGAGCAGGACGGACCTCAAGAAGACCTTCGACGGCTACCAGGCCAGACGTGGGGAGTTCCGGGTCCTCGAGATCCCCGAGCTCCGCTACCTCATGGTCGACGGCCACGGCGACCCCAACACCGCGCCCGCCTTCACCGCCGCCGTCGAGACCCTCTACCCGGTGGCGTACGCACTGAAGTTCGCGAGCAAGGAGCAGCTCGGCCGCGACTACGTCGTCCCGCCGCTCGAGGGGCTGTGGCGGGCGAGCGACATGGACGCCTTCACCTCCGCCCGTGACAAGTCCCAGTGGGACTGGACGCTCCTGCTCCTCGTCCCGGACTGGGTCCCCACCTCCCTCGCCCACGACACGGTGGAGCACGTGCGCACCACCAAGCGCCCTGCCCTCATCGACGAGCTGCGCGTCGCGCCGCTCGCGGAGGGCACCTGCGTCCAGACCCTCCACGTCGGCTCCTTCGACGAGGAGGGCCCCGTCCTCGACCGCCTCCACCGCGAGGTCCTGCCCGAGCGCGGCCTGCGCCCCACCGGCACCCATCACGAGATCTACTTCAGCGACGTGCGCCGGGTCGCACCCGAGCGGCAGCGCACCATCCTGCGCCAACCGGTCGCCCGGACCTGACCACCACGCCCGACCGTCACGAGACCGCCACTCCGCGCGACCACCTCACCATCCCGGGCCCGCGTGACCGCCATCCCCAACCGCTGCGCCTCGCAACCCGTTCCGGCCAGCCCCCGTCCCGCTACCGTGGTCCCATGCGCACCATCGGCAACGTCCTGTGGCTCCTCCTCGCCGGCTGGTGGCTCGCGCTGCTCTACGTCGTCGCCGGGGTCATCGCTTGCATCCCCATCATCACCATCCCCTTCGGCATCGCCTCCTTCCGGCTCGCGAGCTTCGTCCTGTGGCCCTTCGGCCGCCGGTCGGTCTTCCGCCGCGATGCCGGGGCCCTCGCCCTCGTCGGCAACGTGCTGTGGATCCTCCTGCTCGGCTGGGAGCTCGCCGTCGCGCACCTCCTGGCCGGCCTCTTCCTCTGCCTCACGGTCGTCGGCATCCCCTTCGGCATCGCGTGCTGGAAGATGGTGCCCCTCGCGCTCCTTCCGCTCGGCCAGCAGATCGTCCCCGTCCGGGACGGTTCGGCAACGCTCGCTGCGCCCGTCGGGAGGGCCTGACCGGTGCGCGTCGCCGTCATCGGCCTCGGGGACATCGCGGCCAAGGCCTACCTGCCCGTCCTCACCGCCACCCCGGGCCTCACCCCGGTGCTCGTCTCCCGCCGCCGCGAGACGGTCGACGCCGTCGGTGAGCGCTACCACATCGCGGACCGCTTCACGGACCTCGACGCCGCGATCGCCTCCGGCCCGGACGCCGCCACGGTCCACGCCCCGACCGATGCGCACGCGCAGATCGTCGAGACGCTGCTGCGCCACGACGTGCCGGTCCTCGTCGACAAGCCGATCGCCCCGCACCTCGAGACCTCCGCCCGGCTCGTCGCGCTCGCCGCCGAGCGCGGAGTCTCCCTCGCCGTCGGCTTCAACCGCCGCTGGGCCCCCGCCTACCGCGCGCTCGGCGACTGGCCCGACCGCGACGTCGTCACCCTCCACAAGCACCGTTCCCACCCGCTCGGTGAGGCGCGGCCCATGGTCCTGGACGACTTCATCCACGTCCTCGACACCCTCCGCTTCCTCGTCCCGTCCATCCTCGAGGACCTCACCGTCTCCGTCCGGCACGACGACGCCGGCCGCACCCGCCGGGTGGCGGTGCAGTTCACCGGGGAGGGCCGCCTCGCCACGGGCGTCATGAGCTGGACGTCGGGCGGTGCGCACGAGCTGCTCGACGTCGTCGGCGACGGGCGCCGCAGGCAGGTCACCGACCTCGCCGACGTCGTCGACCACGACGGCGGGGAGCGGCTGGTCCGCCGCGACGGGTGGCGTCCGGCCACCGAGCTGCGCGGCTTCGACGCCATGTGCGCGGACTTCCTCGGCGCCGTCCGGGAGGGCCGGCGGATCGACGCCGGCGACGCGCTCGTCACCCACGAGCTGTGCGAGCGGGTCATCGCCGCAGCGGCCACGCCGCCGGCCTGACCGGCGCGGCACACGCTCCCGGAACCGCAAAGCTAGCGGCCTTCTCGTCGACGTGGCCAGGCCCCGGTTCAGCCTGTTCGCCCGACGACGAGACCTTAAGGTGCGGGGGTGGGACGCGGCCTACAGCACCCAGCACAGCATCGTCCCGGCGGCGCCCAGCCACACCCAGCCCGGCAGCCCGAGCGGCAGCTCCGGCTTCCGGCCGCTGAGCTCGCGCCACGCGCGGTGGACGAGCGGCCACGTGGCGGCGAAGAGCGCACCGCCGAGCAGCGGCCCCCATCCGGCGGCGACGAGCCGCACGACCCAGGTGAGGCCGAGCACCGCGGCGCCGGGTACGAGCGCAGCCACGACGACGAGCGTGAGCAGCATGGACGGGACCTGCTGGTTCGGCGACGGGTCCTCGGTCTGCTCGGCGCGCAGGTGAGGGACGTTCGACATCCGGATCACTCCCTAGCAACCCAGGGGCGTGGCGAGAGCGTCGCCGACGCCCTCGTTCCGGTACGGATGGCCCCGGGGAGCAGCGCTCGACGGCCGGGACTACCCTCATGATGCCACCGGCTAGGCCGGCGGCCACGCAGCCACGGGATCACGGCGTGCCGTGTCGCTACCGACTCAGCCGCACCTCCGCGGCGGTCGGCCCGGCGGCGTCCAGCGCGAGGGCCGCGGTGGCGCCGTCGGCAGCCACCGAGTAGTCCCCGAGGAAGCCCGAGACCCGCACGCGCCCCTCCGCGTCGGTCCGCAGCGTCGTCGCCGGCAGCCACCACTCCTCCTTGAGGAGCCGGCGCAGCGCCTCGTACCCGGGCTTGGGCGTGCCGTCGCTCCGGACGAGGCCCGCCGGGGCGCCGAGCCAGGCGCCGTCGTCGGTGAGGCCCCAGTAGGTGATGGCCTGCACCGAGGGGTGGGACAGGAGGGAGCGATAGTGCCGCACGACATCCTCCGCCTGGCGCTCCTCACCCTCGGGCGTCGAGGGCCACGACGGCACCCGGTAGTCGTTGAGGTCGACGATCTCCGGAGGCATGAGGTCGCCCGAGAGGAGCGTCGTCTCGGTGAGGTGGAGCGGCAGCCCGAAGCGTGCGAAGCGCTCGACCATGGCGAGCATCTTCTCCTCGCCCCAGTAGCCCTGGTGCATGTGGGTCTGCAGCCCGAGGGCGTCGACCTGGATACCGGCCTCGAGCACCTCCTCGATGAGGCGCTCGTAGTCGGCGGAGAGGTCGAAGTCGTTGAGCAGGAGGGTCGCGGAGGGGTTGGTCGCCCGCGCCTCCTCGAAGGCGAGCCGGACCGTCGGGACCCGCCCCTGCTCCCGGCACAGGCGGGTGATCGCGTTCTCGTGCTCCTCGTTGGCGAAGACAGGCATGATGACGACCTCGTTGATGGCGTCCCACGTGTCGATGACGCCGGCGAAGTCACCGACCTCCCGCCGGATCCGGCCGCGCAGCGTCTCAGCGACCTCCGCCGTCGGCAGCGCGCGCAGCCAGTCCGGCGCGAGGGTGTGCCAGGCGAGCGGGTGGCCCTTGACCGTGACGCCCCGGTCCTGGAACCAGCGCGCAGTGCGCAGCAGGCGCTCGGTGTCCGGGCGCCCGCGCTCCGGCTCGAAGCCCGCCCAGTAGAAGGGCAGCGTCGCGGTGGTGAAGACGTCGAGCCACAGCGCCGCGAGGTGCTCGCCCTGGTCGGGCGCCGCCCCGCCGAAGACGTTGTCCACCTGCCCGGACGTCTCCCCGTTGGCGAGGGGGATGAGGTCGAAGCCGATGTTGCCGAAGGCGAAGCGGTGGCGGACCTGCTCGACGGTCACCTCGGTGTCCGTCAGCGGCACTCCGTCCGCGTCTCGCACGGTGAGGGTCGCGTGCGCCACGCGGTGGGCCAGGGAGGGGTCGACGGGGGAGGGGGCGGAGGGCATCATCGGCGTCTTCCGGGTCGGGGGAGGGCTGGCTCGACGCTACCGTCCCGGGCGGCGCGGCGGGCCCCTTCCGCCCGGGCCGCGCACGGCGCATCATGGCGCCATGGCGATCGAGGTACGCCCCGCCGTCGTCTTCGAGGACGTCGCGACGATGGTCGGCCCGAAGCGGCCGGACGCGAACGTGTGCTGGTGCCTGAGCTACCGGCTGCCGTCCAAGGAGCACCTGTCCCTGCGCGGCCCGGACCGCGGGGAGCGGGTGCGTCAGGTCGTCGCCGAGGACCCGCCGCCCGGGGTGCTCGCCTACGACGGCGACGACGTCGTCGGCTGGGCCGCCGTCCACCCGCGCGCGGACACGAGCTTCGCCCGCAACCGGCGGATCCCGCACGTCGACGACCTGCCCGTGTGGTCGCTGTGGTGCGTGCGGGTGCGCCCCGGCCACCGCGGTCACGGCATCGTCCACCACCTCGTCGCGGGCGCCGTCGAGCTCGCGCGGTCCTACGGCGCGCCCGCCGTCGAGGCCTACCCCGTGGACAACGACGGCGCGCGGGTGGACCTCACGATGGCCTACGTCGGCACCCGGGCCGTCTTCGAGCGCGCCGGCTTCGTCAAGGTCGCCGACACGAGCTCCGTGCTGAGCGGCTTCCCGCGCGTGCTCATGCGCCGCGACCTGCGGGACGGGTCCTAGTGGAGCGAGGCGCGCAGCTCCTCGAGCCGCGCGACGGCGTCGTCGAGCAGCGTCTCGTCGGTGCCCCTGACGACGACGTTCGTCCCGCGCAGCTGCCCCTCGGAGAAGGGGTAGGAGCCGAAGCTTACTCCCGGCATCTCCTCGACGAGCTGCCGCAGGCCCGTGGCGATGCGCCCCTCACCGACCTCGAAGCGCACCTCGCGCGAGCGGATCGGCACCCCGGCGGCGAGGGTGGGCAGCAGGGCCCCGAGCATGGCGACGAAGATGCTCGGCACGCCGGCCATGACGTGGACGTTGCCGATGGTGAAGCCCGGCGCGCCCGAGACACGGTTGACGATGAGGCGCGCGCCGTCGGGGATGCGGGCCATGCGCAGCTGGTCGGCCGTGGGGGTGGCGCCCCGGGCGGCGAACGCCTCCTCGAGGAGCGCCCGGGCATCGGCACGGACGTCGATGCTCACCCCGAACGCGGCGGCGACGGCGTCCGCGGTGATGTCGTCGTGCGTGGGACCGATCCCGCCGGAGGTGAAGACGTGGGTGTACCGCGCCCGCAGCGCGTTCAGCGCCTCCACGATGACGTCGTGGTCGTCCGGGACCACCCGGATCTCGGCGAGGTCGATGCCCACCCGCGTGAGCTCACCGGCCAGGTGGTAGGCGTTGGCCTCGCGGGTGCGTCCGGAGAGGATCTCGTCGCCGATGACGAGGATGGCGGCAGTGGGGTTCGACATGAGCACAGCGTGCCGCCGCCCCGGCCGCTCGCACAATCGGAAGGGTGCGGCGGATACGCTGCCGCCCAGCGGAGACCGCCCGCCCGAAGGGAGCCCCCAGTGCCGATCGACCTCAACGCCGACGTCGGGGAGTCCTTCGGCGCGTGGACGATGGGCGACGACGCCGCGATCCTGCGCGTCGTCACGAGCGCCAACGTCGCCTGCGGCTTCCACGCCGGGGACCCGCGGACCGCCCGCCGCACCTGCGCCCTCGCCGCCGAGGCGGGCGTGGCCGTGGGGGCGCACGTGTCCTACCGCGACCTCGCCGGCTTCGGGCGGCGCTTCCTGGACGTCGACCCCGGCGAGCTGACCGACGAGGTCGTCTACCAGATCGGGGCGCTGCAGGCGCTGGCCGCCGCGGCCGGCAGCGCGGTCCGCTACGTCAAGCCGCACGGCGCGCTCTACAACGCGATCGTCCACCACCGCGCGCAGGCCCGCGCCGTGGCGGCGGCCGTCCGTACCGTCGACCCCGGGCTGCCGATCCTCGTGCTGCCGGGCACCGTCATCGAGGAGGAGGCGCGCGCCGCCGGCCTGCGCCCGGTCGTCGAGGCGTTCGCCGACCGCGCCTACCTGCCCGACGGCACCCTCGTCCCGCGCTCCCGGCCGGGCGCCGTCGTCACCGTCCCGCAGGAGGTGGCCGACCGGGTGGTCCGGATGGTGACCGAGGGCACCGTCGCGGCCGTCGACGGCACGGCCGTGCCCGTCCGGGCACAGAGCGTGTGCGTCCACGGCGACACCCCGGGCGCCGTGGCCATCGCGACGGCGGTGCGCGAGGCCCTCGACGCCGCCGGCGTCCCGGTGACCGGATTCCGGTGACCGGCCGCGCGGTCCGCCCGGTGGGGGAGCGGGCGCTGCTCGTCGGCTGCGCCGACCTCGCCGAGGTGCTCGGCCTGCACGCCCACCTCACCGCCTCACCACTGCCCGGCCAGGTCGAGGTGCTCGCCGCCGCCCGCACCGTCCTCGTCAGCGTCAGCGACCGGCCCGCCCGCGACCGGCTCGCGCCCGTGCTGCGCAAGCTCGAGGTGACGTCCGCGCCCCCGGCGGCCGGGGACGTCGTCGTCATCGACACCGTGTACGACGGCGCGGACCTCGCCACCGTGGCCGCGCACACCGGCCTCAGCGTCGAGGCCGTGGTCGCGGCCCACTCGGGGGAGGAGTGGACGGCCGCCTTCGGTGGCTTCGCACCCGGCTTCACCTACCTCGTGGGGCCGACGACGCTCACCGTGCCGCGGCGAGCCAGTCCGCGCACTGCGGTCCCGGCCGGGGCGGTCGCCCTCGCCGGCCACTTCTCCGCCGTCTACCCGCGTTCCTCGCCTGGTGGCTGGCAGCTCGTCGGCCGCACCGACGCGCCCATGTGGGACCTCGACCGGCAGCCGCCGGCGCTGCTGCGGCCCGGTGACCGGGTGCGGTTTCGCCCGGTGCGCGAGCGCGTCGCCGGACGCGGTGCCGACCCGGGGGCGGCCACCGCTCCGGCACCGGAGAGCAGCGCACCCGCCGGTCCCGCCGACAGGACCGGCACGCCCGCCCGCTCCGACCGGGGCACTGACACCGCCGCGGGCCGGGCTGCGGGCGCAAGATTCTCTGACCCCACCGCGAGCGGCGCAGGCTCCAGACCTACCTCCGCCCTCACCGTGGTGACCGCCGGTGTGCAGAGCCTCGTGCAGGACCTCGGGCGTCCCGGCCTGCTCGACCTCGGCGTCAGCCCCTCCGGCGCCGCGGACCGCGGCTCCGCACGCCAGGCCAACCGCCTCGTCGGCAACGACCGCGCCGCCGCCGTCGTCGAGACCGTTCTCGGTGGCCTCGAGCTGCGCGCCACCGGCCACCACGTCCTCGCCGTCTCCGGTGCCCCAGTACCCCTCACGCTCTGGCACGACGGCGAGGAGCTCGCCCACCCGCCGACCGACACCCCCTTCCTCGTCCCCGACGGGCACGTCCTGCGGCTGGGCCCGCCGGCGGTCGGCCTGCGTGCGTACGTCGCCGTCCGCGGCGGCGTCGCCGTGCCGCTCGTGCTCGGCAGCCGCTCCACCGACCTGCTCTCCGGCACCGGGCCGCCGCCCCTCACCGCCGGCAACGTCCTGCCGGTGGGCCCCCCGCCCGGCAGCGCCGTCGGGCAGCCCGAGCCCGCCCGCGTGCGGTCCGGCGAGGAGCTGACCGTCGGCGTCGTCCTCGGGCCGCGGGCGGACCGGGTGACCGCAGAGTCCCTCCAACGGCTGCTCGGCCAGGCGTGGACGGTCACCGACCGGTCCAACCGGGTCGGTCTGCGCCTCGACGGCGCGCCGCTCGAGCGCGTGGACGACGCCGAGCTGGAGAGTGAGGGCACCGTCGCCGGAGCGGTCCAGCTCCCCTCGGACGGCCGTCCCGTCGTCTTCCTCGCCGACCACCCGGTGACCGGCGGCTACCCCGTCCTCGCCGTCGTCCGGGACACCGACCTCGACGTTCTGGCTCAGGCCAGGCCCGGGGACCGGCTACGCTTCCGGGACGCCACGTCGCCTTGCGCCGACGCGGCACAGCCGTAGGTTGTGTGAGGAAGCACCATCAACATGGGGGGTAGGACGCCGCATGGGCGACGCCGAGATGACCATCGACACCGACCAGCAGGAGCGCTCGGCGCCGACATCGGTTCCCTCGCACAAGGCTCCGAGCCAGGCCACACCCCTGCGCCGCACGAGCACCGACCCCACGCTGGGTGACGGCCGGAAGCCGCCGACAACCCTCGGCTGGGCGCCCACCCCCACCCTCACCGACCGCCGAGTCCTCGACTCACCCGCCTTCGTCGTCGTCGACGACGTGGCGAGCCGCGACGCCGCGGGCGCGCTCGTGGCCGAGGGCCTCGAGCGGCTGGGCCGCCCCGTCGTACGCATCCCGGCCGACGGCACCGGCCCACGCAACCGCCGCCAGTCCGGGCCCTTCCACCATCCGCTCGTCGTCCACGTCGGCTCGGCCGGCGCGGTGCGTGAGCCGTCCGCTGACAGCGTCGCCCGCACGGTCAGCGCCTACCGTCCCGGCGCGACGATCGTCTACGAGCCGGGCCTGCGGGGCGAGCTGCCCGGCCGCCGCGAGGAGGTGCGGGCGCGCGTCGAGGCGCTGGTCACGCGCGCCGACGTGGTCATCGCGACCACCGCCGACCTCGAGATGCTCTACCCCGGCGAGGCACGCGAGAGCGTCCTGCGCCGGTGGGTCGGGGCAGGTCCCGGCACCGTCATCGTCTCCGCCGCCGGTGAGGGCGCGTGGGCCGCCAACGCCGTGGGCGTGACGGCCACCGTGCACGGCCGCGGTGCACAGGACGCCGGCGAGGCCTTCGTCGCCGGCGTCATCGACGGGCTGTGGAAGGGCGGGCTCCTCGGCGTCGCTAACCGTGCGGACCTGCGCACTCTCGTCTGGGGCTCGCTCCACGAGCTCGTCGAGCACGCTGTCGTGGCGGCCTCCGTCGCCGCCCGCTCCGACGGCCTCGGCCCCACCCGCGAGGAGCTCGACGCCGCCCGCGGCATCCCCCGGCTCGGCCGCTGATCCAGCCCGGCGCGATGCGGCCCGGGGCGATGCGGCCCGGCGCGATCCGTCGCCCCTTCGACTCCCACCAGGGCGTCAGAAAGTGCGACGGCTGATCGGGAAGTGCGCCGCCAGCTGCTGGGGAACCCGGGCCGGGCGGCCGGGGTCACGAGGTGACGGATCTCTACTGCGGCTGCGCCACCCCCCGCCGTACGCTGGAGCGGCCATGCAGTGCTCCTACTTCGACGCCGCCCGCTGCGGCTCGTGCACCCTCATGGGCCGCCCCTACGCCGAGCAGCTCGCCGGCAAGCAGGAGCACGTGCGCACGCTGCTCGCCGCGCACCGCGGGCTCGGCTGGCTCCAGCCGCTGGCCAGCGCGGAGGCCGGCTACCGGAACAAGGCGAAGATGGTCGTCGGCGGCAGCCTCGCCGCACCCACGCTCGGCATCCTCGACGCCGAGGGCCGCGGCAACGACCTGCGCGCCTGCGGCATCATCGCCCCCGGCATCCGGGGCGCCTTCGAGGCGCTCACCGGGTTCATCACGACGGCGGGCCTCACCCCCTACGACGTCCCGACCCGGCGCGGGGAGCTGAAGAACCTCGTCGTCACCGAGTCCCCGCACGGCGAGCTCATGGTGCGCTTCGTCCTGCGCTCCTCGGAGGCGCTGCCGAGGGTCCGCAAGCACCTCCCAGGCCTGCGCGCAGCGCTGCCGCGCCTCGCCGTCGTCTCCGTCAACCTCCTGCCCGAGCACAAGGCCATGGTCGAAGGGGCGGAGGAGATCGTCCTCACCGAGCAGCAGACCCTCACGATGCGCCTGGGAGAGGTCGACCTCCACCTGCGCCCGCAGGGCTTCTTCCAGACGAACACGGCTGTCGCCGCCGCCCTCTACGCCCAGGCGAGCCGGTGGGTGGAGGAGCTCGCGCCCTCGTCGGTGTGGGACCTGTACTGCGGCGTGGGCGGCTTCGCCCTCCACTGCGCAGCGCCGGGACGCGAGGTCGTGGGCATCGAGACGAGCGAGGCGGCCGTCGCCGCGGCCGAGCGCAGCCGCCTCGACGCCCGGCTCGAGTCCGTATGCTTCCTCGCCGGGGACGCGACGGCCTTCGCGCTGTCCGCCCCGGAAGCCCCCGAGCTCGTCATCGTCAACCCGCCGCGGCGCGGCATCGGCGCCACCCTCGCCGGCTGGCTGGAGGAGTCCGGGGTCCGCCACGTCCTCTACTCCAGCTGCAACGCGACCTCCCTGGCCCGCGACCTCGCCGCCATGCCCTCGCTCGTGCCCGTGCAGGGCCAGGTTCTCGACATGTTCCCCCAGACTTCGCACGCGGAGGTCCTCGTCCGGCTCGAGCGCCGCTGAGCCGTTCCTGCTGCTGCGCACCGTCCGCCGTGGCAGGCTCCCTGGCCCGACCACGGGGAGGGAGCGGGGGATGGACGGACGTGACCGCCGGCGCTCGGCTGGGTCACTGGGCTCATCGGCCAGGGTGCTCTACGCCCGCGCCGTGGAGGCGCACCACCACGGCGGTGCGGCGCACCCCGAGGCCGGCGCGCAGCTCCTGTACTACGGCGGTGACGGCGCCGAGGTGCTGCTTGCCGTCATGCTCCTCGGCGAGTGGTACCACCGTGCCCGGCCGCGGCAACGGAGCGCGTCCCGAGCCGGCCAGGCGTCCGGTTTCCCGACGCGCGGGCGCGCGTGCCGCGTGTCACCCTGACTGCCCCGACGACATGGAGGAGACGACCGTGCGCGCGATGGTCTACCGCGGCCCGTACAAGATCCGCGTGGAGGAGAAGGACATCCCCCGGGTCGAGCACCCGAACGACGCGATCATCAAGGTCCAGCTGGCCGCCATCTGCGGCTCCGACCTGCACCTCTACCACGGCATGATGCCGGACACGCGGGTCGGGACCACCTTCGGTCACGAGTTCATCGGCGTCGTCCACGAGGTCGGCTCCTCGGTGCAGAACCTCAAGCCGGGGGATCGCGTCATGGTGCCCTTCAACATCTCGTGCGGCTCGTGCTACTTCTGCTCCCGTGGGCTGCTGTCGAACTGCCACAACGTCAACCCCAACGCGACCGCCGTCGGCGGGATCTACGGCTACTCCCACACCACCGGCGGCTATGACGGCGGCCAGGCCGAGTACGTGCGGGTGCCCTTCGCCGACGTCGGCCCGACGATCATCCCGGACTGGATGGACGACGAGGACGCCGTGCTCCTCACCGACGCCGTCGCCACCGGCTACTTCGGTGCCCAGCTGGGAGAGATCCGCGAGGGCGACACCGTCGCGGTCTTCGGCGCCGGCCCCATCGGTCTCATCGCCGCCAGGACGGCGTGGTTCATGGGCGCCGCGCGGGTCATCGTCATCGACCACCTCGAGTACCGGCTCGAGAAGGCCCGCACCTTCGCCTACGCGGAGACGGTGAACTTCGCCGAGCTCGACGACGTCGTCGTCCACCTCAAGCGCACCACCGACGGGCTGGGCGCCGACGTCGCCATCGACGCCGTGGGCGCCGAGGCGGACGGCAGCTTCCTCCAGCACGTCACCTCGGCCAAGCTCAAGCTCCAGGGCGGCTCACCGGTGGCACTCAACTGGGCCATCGACGGCGTGCGCAAGGGCGGCACGGTCTCCGTCATGGGCGCCTACGGCCCCATCTTCAACGCCGTGAAGTTCGGCGACGCCCTCAACAAGGGCCTCACCCTGCGGATGAACCAGGCGCCGGTCAAGCGGCAGTGGCCGCGGCTGTTCGAGCACATCAGGAACGGGCACCTCAAGCCCAGCGAGATCGTCACCCACCGCATCCCGCTCGAGCACATCGCCGAGGGCTACCACCTCTTCTCGGCCAAGCTCGACGGCTGCATCAAGCCCCTGATCGTGCCCAGCGCGAGCTGAGAGGAGACACACCATGAGCGAGCGCATCCCCGTCTACACCTCCGCCGCACCGCCCGTGCCCTCGGCCGAGGAGCTGCGCGCCCGGATCCCCGGGTGGGGCGTCGACCTCGACCCCGCCGACCGGCCCTCCTTCCCCAAGGAGCGCGACGAGCCGACCGGCGCACACTGGGACCTGCCCGAGCAGCAGGAGGAGACCTACCCCCGCGAGCGGTCCATCGAGCACATGAGGCTCACCCCGGTCTTCGGCACGGTCGCGCCGCTGCACGGCCTGTCGGGCGCCATCCGCGGCCACTCCTACGAGCGGTACAGCGAGGCGCGCGCCGCGCACTGGCTGCTCCTCATCGCCGCGGACCGGGTCGACGCGATCGAGAGCCACGTGAGGTCCCTCGCGAGCGGCCGGCCCGACAACCCGGTCACCGAGACCGGACTCCGGACCGAGCTCACCCACGACGGCCTCGCCGCCCGTCGGGAGAGCAAGCGGGTGGACGCCAAGCACCAGTGGATCGACCCGGTCCTCGTCGCCGGGCCCTGGGTGCTGGCGGGAGCCGCCGCGCTCGCGGGCGCGCGCAAGCTCCTACAAGCCCGCAAACACTGACCCGCCCCCGCGCCCCCCGCCCCCCGGGGCGCGACGCCCCGCGCCCCCCGGGGCGCGACGCCCTCACCGCTTGCGTCGCACTTCCCGCTCATTCGTCGCCCTTTCCCACGCCTCGGGATGAGCGAAAAGTACGACTCAAACACATGTTGCGGCCGGTGGACGCGGGCCCTGGCCGCGGGCCGCACCGCGTCACCGGCGACCCGACCGAGGTCGCTGCCGGGAAGCTCGCCCTCTCCGTCACCCACCGCCGGATCACCGAGCGCTTCAGCCGCACCGGACCCCGGCGGCCGGGGCGCCTTCGCCGGTCAGGCGCCGGCGGCGTAGGCCTCGAGCTCGGCGAGGTACTGCTCGCGCTCCCGGCTGCTGAGCCAGGCGATGTCGAAGGAGTTGCGGGCGAGCCGGACGAGCTGCTCACGGCCCAGGCCGGCGACCTCGGCGAGGCGCACGTAGTTCTCCGCGACGTACCCGCCGAAGTAGGCCGGGTCGTCGGAGTTGAGGGTGACCTTGACTCCCTGCTCGAGCAGGCCGACGATCTCGGTCTCCTTGATGCCGTCGACGACCCAGCCGTTGGAGATCGGGCAGCACGTGAGGCCGAGGCCGCGCTCCTTGATCGCCGCGACGAGCTCGGGGCGCTCGAAGGCGTTGGACCCGTGGTCGATCCGGTCCACCCGGATGTCCTCGATCACCTGGCGGATGTGCTCGTGGGTGCCCTCCTGGTCGATGTCGCAGTGCATCGTGAGGAGGAAACCCTCCTGGCGGGCGCGCGCGAAGACGGCGGCGAACTTCGCGGGCGGGTTGCCGCGCTCGTCGGAGTCGAGGCCGACGCCGAGGATCCAGTCGCGGTAGGGCAGGGACTCCATGAGGGTGCTCATCGCGTGCTCGGCGGTGAAGTCACGTAGGAAGCACATGATGAGCTCGGCGTGGATGCCGAGGTCTCGGCGCGCGTCGACCAGCGCCCGGCGCAGGCCACCGATGACCGTGCCGAAGGGCACGCCGCGGGAGGTGTGGGCCTGGGGGTCGAAGAAGATCTCGGCGTAACGGACGTTCTGACTCGCCGCCTTGGTGAGGTACGCCGTCGCGAGGTCGTAGAAGTCGTCAGGAGTGACGAGCACCCGCATCGACTCGTAGTAGACCGTGAGGAAGGAGGAGAGCGAGTCGAAGTGGTAGGAGGCGCGGACCTCCTCCGCGGAGTCGTGCTCGAGCTCGATCCCGTTGCGCTGGGCGAGGGCGAACTTCAGCTCGGGCTCCAGGGTGCCCTCGATGTGCAGGTGCAGCTCCGCCTTCGGCAGGCCGACGACGAAGTCCTGCAGGTCGCTCGTGGTCACGCGTGTGCTCCTTGGTCGGCGGTGCCCGGCACGCTCGGCCGGCGTGCCCCTGAGGCTATCGGTCGCGCGCGGTCGGTGGTCGGGTATCTCGGGCCTTGCGTGTGCCACGCTGGAGCCATGGGAAACTTCGACGACAAGGCGGTCGACTGGGACCGCGACCCTGCCAAGGTGGAGCGCGCCCGGGAGGTGGCCGAGGCCGTCGCGGCCGCGGTCCCGCTGCACCCGAGCACACGGCTGCTCGAGTACGGTGCCGGGACCGGCCTCGTCTCCGAGGCACTCGGCGCGCGCGTCGGTCCGGCCACACTCGCGGACAGCTCCGCCGGCATGCGGACGGTGCTCGCGGAGAAGGTGGCCTCGGGGCGCCTCCCGGACGGACGGGTCTGGGACCTCGACCTCGAGACCGACGACGTGCCGGGCGAGCGCTTCGACCTCGCCGTCGCCTCCCTCGTCCTGCACCACGTGCGGGCGCTGGACCGGGTCCTGGCCGGACTGGCCGAGATGCTCGCGCCGGGTGCCCACCTGTGCATCGCGGACCTGGACCGTGCGCAGCACGGCCAGTTCCACCAGCACGACTTCGACGGCCACGACGGCTTCGACCGGGACGAGCTGACCGCACGGCTCGAGGCGGCGGGGCTCGTCGACGTCGCCGTGCGCGACTGCGGCACGATCGACCGCGAGGGCGTCACCTACTCGGTGTTCCTCGCCGTGGCGCGCCGCCCGAGGTAGGCCGAGCGATGCGGAGCACTCCACCACGACGATCCAAAGGCATGACCTCCCGCCCCCCGGCGGCCGGCCGTGCGTGAGCTCGTCGTCCTCGGCACGGCCTCCCAGGTGCCCACCCGCACCCGCAACCACAACGGCTACCTGCTCCTGTGGGACGGGCGCGGCTACCTCCTCGACCCGGGCGAGGGTACGCAGCGGCAGATGATCCACGCCGGGGTGTCGGCCACGCACGTCCACCACATCTGCCTCACGCACGTCCACGGCGACCACTGCTACGGCCTGCCCGGCGTGCTGTCGCGGATGGTGCTCGACGGCGTCACGCACCCCGTCCACCTCCACTACCCGACGAGCGGGGAGGAGGTGGTCCGGGCGCTCGTCTCCGTCGCGACGCCCGGGCTGGACCTGCACCTCCACCCGCACGGAGCGGCCGGGGAGGTGGCGCCGGGCCTCGAGGTGCGGCCGCTGCACCACCGGGTCGAGACCTACGGCTACCGCCTCGTCGAGCCCGACGGGCGCACACTGCTGCCGGAGCGGCTCGCCGCCGCGGGGCTCAGCGGCCCGGACGTCGGGCGGCTCCAGCGGGAGGGCCGCGTGGGCGGGGTGGCGCTCGAGGACGTGAGCGTGCCCCGCCGCGGACAGCGCTTCGCCTTCGTCATGGACACCGCGCCGTGCGCCGGGGCCGAGGAGCTCGCCGAGGGCGCCGACCTCCTCGTCGCCGAGTCGACCTTCTCCGACGAGGACGCCGGGCTCGCCCGCGAGTACCGCCACCTCACCGCCGGGCAGGCCGGTGCGCTGGCCGCCGCCGGGGGAGCGCGCACGCTCCTCCTCAGCCACTTCTCCTCGCGGTACGCCGACCTCACGGTGCTGCGGGACCAGGCGACGACGCGAGGCCCGTTACCCGAGCCGGCCGTAGAGCGCCGGGGAGGTGCGCGCCTGGGTCACCTGCTCGAAGGCGTAGGCCAGGCCCAGCAGTGTGCCCTCGGCGTAGTCACGGCCGAGAAGCTCGAGGTTGACGCCCGCGCCGGGCACCGTGCCGTCCTCCGCGGTGGCCTGCCCCATCGGCACGCTCAGCGCGGGCATCCCGGTGTTCGGGCTCAGCCGCAGGTTCGTGCCCTGCGTGCCGTACGGCGTGCCGGTGGGGTAGACGAGGGCGTCGAGCCCGTGCTCCTCGAGCAGCCCGGTGACCAGCTCCTTGCCCTGTGCCAGGGCCAGGGTGTGGCTGCCCTCGGGGCCGGCCCACGCCTCGTAGGTCTCCTCGGACACCGCCGCCCGCTGCTCGTACGTCCGCTGGCGGGAGGTGACGTAGTGGCCCGTCGCGAGGATGTCCTCGATGCTGCGCGCCGTCACCTGCGGCGGGAGGTGGTTCTCCACGTAGCTCTCGAGGTCGTGGCGGAACTCGTTGGTGCTCCCGCTGGGCTCACCCAGGACGGCGGCGAGACCGGCCGGCGGCTCCAGCTCCACGACCGTCGCGCCCTGCTCCTCGAGCGTGGCCCGAGCCTCGGCGAAGAGGCGGACGGTCGTGGGGTTGGTGCCGACCATCGACGGGAGGTAGCCGATCCGCGCGCCGTCGAGGGCGTCGTCGTCGAGGGAGGCGGCGTAGGAGGCCGGGACCTTGCCGGCCTGCCCGGCGGTCACCGGGTCGACCGGGTCGATGCCGACGACGGCGTCCAGGGCCACGGCGGCGTCGGTGACGCTGCGGGTGATCGGGCCGGCGGTGTCCTGGCTGAGGGCGAGCGGGATGATCCCGTCGCGGCTCACGAGCCCGACGGTCGGGCGGACGCCGACGAGCTGGTTGTAGGACGCCGGGACGCGAATCGAGCCCCCGGTGTCCGTGCCGAAGCCGATCCCGGCGAGGTTGGCGGCCAGGGCAGCGCCCGTCCCGCCGCTGGAACCGCCGGCGGTCCGGCTCGTGCGGTAGGGGCTGGCGACGAGGAGCGTGGCGCCGGGCTCGACGCCCGTGGAGAACTCCGAGGCGAAGCCGTACGCGAACTCGTCGAGGCTCGCCTTGGCGAGAATGACCGCGCCCTCCTCGCGCAGCCCCTCGACCATGAAGGCGTCGGTGCCGGTGAAGTTGTCCTCCCAGCAGCCGCAGCCGCCCGTGGTGGGCATGTCGCGGGTGTTGACGTTGTCCTTGACTGCCACGGGCACCCCGAGGAGCAAGCTCGTCATCCCGTCCGAGGCACGCTGCGCGTCCGCGGCGGCCGCGGCGTCCAGGGCGGCGTCGTTCGTCGTGATGACCGAGTTGAGCGGCCGGCCGCCGGTCTCGGGGTCGACGAGCGTGCGGTCGTACGCCGCGATGCGCTCGAGATACTCCGCGGTGAGGGCGACCGAGGTCGTGACACCCGCGTTCATCGCGGCCTGCATGTCGAGGACCGAGGCCTCGACGATCTCGAAGGGACCGTCGTCGTAGACGATCCGCTGGGAGACGGCGGCGAGGTCGGTGAGGGTGAGCGTGCCGTCGCCGTCGGTGTCGGCGACCTCGCCCCAGGGGGCGACCTCGGCCGGGGAGCCGAGGTGCCCGGCCACCAGGTCAAGGTCCTCCGGGGTGACCTGGCCGTCGCCGGTGAGGTCAAGCTCGGAGTGGAAGGGCGGCAGGACCAGCATTTCGGCCTCGAGGGGCTGGGCCTGGGCAAGCGCGGCGCCGGTGAGGACGAGCGCCCCCACGGCGGGGACGGCGGCGAGGGTGCGGCGGCGGGTGCTCACAGTGCGCCCCCTGTCCGGCGACGGACCAGCAGGGCGGCGCCACCGATCGCGGCAAGCACGGCCGCGGCCGCGCCGAGCCCGAGGGCGTCGAGGCCGGTCGACGGGAGCGAGCCACCGCCGTGGGCGGGCGGTGCGGCGGTGTGCGCGGGGGCGCCGTCGTCCTCGTCCGTGGGCGACGGCGTGGGTGCGGACTCGGTGGGTGAGGGCTCGGGCTCGGTGGGCTCCGGCTCGGTGGGCGTGGGGACGGGCGCGGCGACGACGACCTCCGTGCTCGCGACGGCTGGCACGGTGGTCGTCGTGCCGTCGGCGGCAACGAGCTCGACGGACACCTCGACGGTCGTCGTGCCGGGGCCCACGGCGGTGAGCTCCACGCCTGCAGCGAGGTCACCGGCGAGGGCGGGGGAGCTGCCGAGGCGGCTGTGGACGACGGTCGCGTCCGGTCCGGTGACCTCGGTGCTGTCGAAGCCGCCGCTCGGGCCGGTGGCACTGTCGGGGACGACGGCGAGGACGTCGGGGTCCACCTCGACGGTGAGGGCGTAGGCGTAGACGTCGGCCGTCTCGCCGAGCTCGAGCCCGAGGCCGATGGTGTCCCCGACGGCCGCGGTGGCGGGCACGGTGAGGCTGACTCCGGTGGTCTCGGGCGCGGCGAGCGCGGGGGCGGCACTGAGGACGAGCAGGCCGGCGCACAGGGGTGCGGCGATCGCAGCTCGGCGAGGTCTGGGTGGCATGGGTCCTGCCTTCCGGGTCGACGTCAGCGGCGCAGACGCGCTGCGCTTGAGACGCGACGGTAGGCAGCACGTGTTTCTTTCCAGGGATGCGGGATGTTACCCGCGAGCGTCGCGCTCCGGAAGGGTGCGGGCAGTGCCGCGGTCAGGTCACTCGCAGCCCACGCCGTCGCCGTCGCCGTCGAGGTGGTGGCCGTAGCCCGGATCGCCCACGCGGACGGGCGCGGCCCCGGCCGCGCGCGCCTCGCGGCAGGAGGCGTAGGGAATGTCGTCGCCGGGTGCGGCAGGCATGCCGGGCGCGGGGGCCGTCACCTCCGGGGCGGCGCCGGTGGGGAGCGGCTCGTCCGGACAGCTGGTGAGCACCCGCACCATGGCGTCCTGCTCGGCCAGGGTCACCCACAGGCCGTAGGAGTGCTTGACCCCCACCTGCCGCGCGACGTACTCGCAGCGGAACGCACGGTTCGGGGGCAGCCAGGTGGCGGTGTCGCCGTCGCCCTTCTGCCCGTTGAGGGGGCCGTCCACGGCGAGGAGGTTGAGGGGGTCGTTGGCGAAGCGCACGCGGGTCTCGCCGTCCCACCGTTGAGCGCCCTTCTGCCAGGCGTCGGACAGGGCGACGACGTGGTCGATCTGGACGGCGGTGCTCGTCTCGTTGCCGCGGACGAAGACGATCGTCTCCCCGCTGAACGGGTCGGCCAGCGTCCCGGACGTCACGACGCAGTCCCGGGTGCCCGGCCGGTAGGTGAGCCCGGTGAGGTCGCGGGCGAGGATGTCGTTGCGGGTGTCGCAGCCGTTGCGGTCGGTGTCGACCCACCCGCTGCCGAAGAGCTCGCGCTCGTAGCCGGCGCGAGGGGCGCGGCCCTTGACCTCGAGCTCGTGCGCGGCGGCGAGGGCGGTGCCGGGCGCCGGCTCACCCGGCGCGCGTGTCGCCTCCGCGGCGGCGCCGGGCGTGGGGGAGGGCGACTCACCCGGCTCGGCGCCGGGGGCCGCGGCCTCGGGCGCCGGCTCGGCGGCGGCCGGCGCCGGTGGCGCAGCGAGGGGCTCGGCCGAGCCGACCGCGCCGCACCCCGCGAGGAGGGTGAGACCGAGACCGACGATCCAGGCCGTGAGGCCCCGTGGCGTGCCGGCAGGGTGGGCAGGGGGTCGTGCGTCGTCCACGGGCTCGCTCTCACGCAGGGCGCTCGACCGACGAGGCGTCAGGTCGGCAGGTGTCGATCCCAGTATCGGCCGGCGCACCCGCGCCCTGAGGCGGCGCGCCGGTGCGCCTCAGCGGACGGGCAGCAGCGGGAGGAGCTCGTCCCAGACGGCGCGGAGGATGTCGTTGGCCGCACCCTCGTGGTGCGCGGTGATGGTGACGGCGGCCCGGTGACGGGGTAGGACGACCGAGAACTGGCCGTACTTGCCGTCAGCCCGCCACGCGCCGTCGGGCGTGCAGGCCCACACCTGGTAGCCGTAGCCGGCGCGGGAGTCGGGGTCCTGGGAGAAGCTCGAGCTGTCCACGAGGTCGGTGTGCATGCGCTCCACGTAGGCGGCCGGGACCAGCTGTGCACCTTCCCACCGACCCTCCTGCAGAAGCAGGCGGCCCAGCCGTGCGTACTCGCTCGTGCGCAGGTGCAGCCCCACCCCGCCCTGGCTGAAGCCCCCGGGGGCAGCGCATCCACTGCGGGTTGCCGATGCCGAGCGGCACGAAGAGCCGGGGCAGGAGGAAGTCGCGCAGGTCCTCACCGCTGACGGCGTGGATGATCCTGCTCAGCACGTAGCTGCAGCCGTTGGAGTACTCGAACCTCGTGCCTGGCTCGGCGACCAGCTCCGCGCGCAGGAAGCCGGCCAAGAGGTCGGTCTCCTCCGCCTGGCCCGGGCCCCACCAGGTGAAGGTGTTCCCGCTCGTCATCTGGAGCAGGTGGCGCACCGTCATCGCCTCGACGCCGTCCGCGTGCGCCTGCCCTGGGAAGAAGCGGGTGACGGGGTCCTCGAGATCCAGCAGACCCTCGGCCTGCGCCATCCCGACGGCGACGGCGGTGAAGGTCTTGGACCCGGACCAGAGGTGGACGGGGTCGTCGTTCCGGAACCGGTGCTCCAGCGGCTCGTGGCCCTCGCGGTACAGGTGGATCCCGTAGACCCCGAGGTTCCGCTCGGTGGTGCGCAGGCGGAACCCGGTGAGCAGGGCGGCGTCGGTCGCGGTCATCGGTGTCCTTGTCGGTGTCGGCTCGGTGGCCCCACTGTACGGATGAGCGCCCACGCGCACCGGTAGGGTGGACCGCTGGTCTCCGCTGACACGGAGGGATGTGGGAGGCGCGTACATGCACGAGCTCAAGCCGGACCTGGTCGCCGCACTGGAGGCAGACGATCTCACGGCGGCTGCCGCCCACCTCGCCGGCGCAGCGCCCCAGGAGGTGGCGGCCGCCCTCGCGACGTTGGAGCCGGAGAGCTCGGCCGTCGCGTTCCGCCTGCTCCCCAAGGGCCGGGCGCTCGCCGTCTTCGAGGGCCTCACGCCCCCCGCCCAGCACGAGCTGATCCATCTCCTCGGTGAGGAGGAGGTCGTCGGTGTCTTCGCCGCCCTGGACCCCGACGACCGGGTCGAGCTCCTCGACGAGCTCCCAGCCGGCGTCGCGACCCGCCTGCTGCGCCACGTGGACGACGACGCGCGCGCCGCCACCGCCGTCGTCCTCGGGTACCCCCGCGGCTCGGTGGGCCGCCGGATGAGCCCCCAGTTCGTCCAGGTCCACCCCGAGGACACGCTCCAGCACGCACTGGAGCGGGTGCGGGAGCGGGGACGCCGCTCGGAGACGATCTACACGGTGCCGGTGGTCGACGACTCGCGGTGCCTCGTCGGCGTCGTCAGCCTCCGCGACCTCTTCCTCCACGACCCCTCCGACACCGTCGCCGACCACCTCGCCCGGCCGATGGCCGCCCACGCCGAGGAGGACGCGGAGCAGGCCGCCAGGCGGTGCCTCGCGCGGGGCGTGCTCGCCCTGCCCGTCGTCGACGGCGAGGGCCGCCTCGTCGGCCTGCTCACCGTCGACGACGCCACCCGGATCGTCGCCGCAGCGGGCGACGAGGACGCCGCCCGCGCGGGTGGTGCCGAGCCGCTCGCCCGGCCCTACCTGCTGTCCTCCGTGGGCGCCATCACCCGGGCCAGGGTCGTGTGGCTGCTCGTCCTGGGACTGTCCGCGGTCCTCACCGTCAACGTCCTGGAGCTCTTCGAGGGGACGCTCGCCGAGCACGTCGTCCTCGCGCTGTTCATCCCACTCCTCACCGGGATCGGTGGCAACACCGGCTCCCAGGCGGCGACGACGGTCACCCGGGCACTGGCGACGGGAGAGGCCGCCCCCCGGGACATCGGCAGGGTCGCGTTCAAGGAGCTGCGGACCGGACTGCTGCTCGGGGCGGTCCTGGGCTCGCTCGGGTGGGCGGTCGCCTCGCTCGTCTACGGGCCCGGCATCGGCACCGTCGTCGGGCTCACGCTCGTGGCCGTGTGCACGATGGCCGCGACCGTGGGCGGCACGACCCCGCTCGTCGCCCGGGCTGCGGGCGTGGACCCCGCGGTCGTGTCGACCCCGTTCATCACGACCTTCTGCGACGCCACCGGTCTGGTCATCTACTTCACGATCGCGCACGCCGTCCTCGGGCTCTGAGGTGTCGGTGCCACCGGTTAGGGTCGTTCCCATGGCAGTCGTCGGAGCACATGTCGACCAGACCGACCCGATCGCCGAGGCCCAGGCCCGCGGCGCGGACGCGGTGCAGTTCTTCCTCGGGGACCCCCAGGGGTGGAAGGGACCGGAGGTCCGCTACGCCGGCGGCGCCCAGGCCCTGCGGGCGGCGGCAACCGACGCCGGGATCGCCCTGTACGTCCACGCGCCCTACGTCCTCAACGTCGCGACGACGAACAACCGGATCCGCATCCCCAGCCGCAAGCTCCTGCAGAAGCAGGTCGATGCCGCGGCCGAGATCGGCGCCGCCGGCATCATCGTCCACGGCGGGCACGTCCTGGCCACCGACGACCCCGCCGTCGGCTTCGACAACTGGCGCAAGTGCATCGACCAGCTCGACGCCAAGGTGCCGGTCCTCATCGAGAACACGGCCGGTGGCACCCGCGCGATGGCGCGCGGCGTGGAGCGCCTGGAGCAGCTGTGGGGCGCGGTGATGGAGGCCGACGGCGGGGCGGACGTCGGCTTCTGCCTCGACACCTGCCACGCCTACGCCGGGGGCGAGGAGCTGGCCGGGCTCGTCGAGCGGGTGCGGGCCGTGACCGGCCGCATCGACCTCGTCCACGCCAACGACAGCCGTGACGCCTTCGACTCCGGCGCCGACCGGCACGCCAACCTCGGCCAGGGCAGCCTCCCGCTCGAGGACCTCGCCGCGCTGCTGCGCGAGGCCGGCGCACCGGTGGTCGTCGAGACGCCCGGCGGCGCCGAGGAGCACCGCACCGACATCGCCTGGGTGCGCGAGCAGCTCGGCTGACGCGGACGGGTCCGGCTCGCGGCAGGAGGGACCGCTCTCGCGGAGAGCCGGGTGTCGCCGGCGTCAGGCGCGGCGGGCCTGCCGGTAGCGGCGGATGAGGGCATTGGTCGAGGAGTCGTGCGTGAGCTCGGGCTCCTCGTCGGCGCTGAGCTCGGGCCCGATGGCCCTGGCGAGCACCTTGCCCAGCTCCACGCCCCACTGGTCGAAGGAGTTGATGCCCCACACGACGCCCTGGACGAAGACCTTGTGCTCGTAGAGCGCGACGAGCTGACCGAGGACCGCGGGCGTGAGCCGCGGCGCCAGGACGAGCGTCGTGGGGGAGTTCCCGGCGAAGGTCTTGTGCGCGACGAGCTCCTCGGCTGCCCCCTCCTCGCGCACCTCCTCTGCCGTCTTGCCAAAGGCCAGCGCCTCGGCCTGGGCGAGGAGGTTGGCGGTGAGCTGGTCGTGGTGGCCGGGGACGTCGTCGGCGGGGTGGACGAAACCGATGAGGTCGGCCGGCACCGTCTGGGTGCCCTGGTGGATGAGCTGGTAGAAGGCGTGCTGGCCGTTGGTGCCCGGCTCGCCCCACACGACCGGCCCCGTCTGCACGGAGACGGGTGCGCCGTCGAGGGTGACGGACTTGCCGTTGGACTCCATGTCGAGCTGCTGGAGGTAGGCCGGGAAACGCGAGAGGTACTCGCTGTAGGGGAGCACCGCGTGGGTGGCGCAGCCGCGGAAGTTGCGGTGCCACACGCCGATGAGAGCGAGCAGGACCGGCAGGTTGCGCTCGAGCGGGGCGGTGCGGAAGTGGGTGTCCATCGCGTGGAACCCGGAGAGCATGTCGCGGTAGTGGTCCGGGCCGATGGAGATCATGAGCGAGAGTCCGACGGCGGAGGTCATCGAGTACCGCCCGCCCACCCAGTCCCAGAAGCCGAACATGTTCGCGGTGTCGATACCGAACTCCGCGACCTCCTCGCCGTTCGTCGACACCGCGACGAAGTGCTTGGCGACGGCGGAGCGGTCACCGAGGGCGGCGACGAGCCATTCTCGGGCGGTCGTCGCGTTGGTGATCGTCTCGATCGTCGTGAAGGTCTTCGAGGCGACGACGAAGAGGGTCTCCTCCGGGTCCGCGCCGGCGAGGACGGGGGCGATGTCGTCGCCGTCGACGTTGGAGACGAACTCGCAGGTGATGGCGGGGTCGGCGTAGGGAGCGAGGGCGATCGTCGCCATCTTCGGGCCGAGGTCAGAGCCGCCGATGCCGATGTTGACGACCCGGGTGATGCGCTTGCCGGTGTGGCCGCGCCACTGCCCGCTGCGCACCTGCTCGCTGAAGGCCGCCATCCGGTCCAGGACCTCGTGGACGTCGGCGATGACGTCCTGCCCGTCGACGACGAGCTCGGTGTCCAGCGGCGCGCGCAGCGCCGTGTGGAGCACGGCCCGGTCCTCGGTCGTGTTGATGTGCTCCCCGCGGAACATCGCCTCGGTCCGCTCGGGAACACCGGCCGCGCGGGCGAGGTCGACGAGCAGACGCAGGGTCTCGTCGGTCACCCCGTTCTTGGAGTAGTCGACGTAGAGGTCACCGGCCTCCAGGGCGAGGCGCTCACCGCGCTGCGGGTCGGCGGCGAAGAGTCCGCGCAGGGTGGTGCCGGCGGTCGCGTCGGCGTGCTCCTCGAGGGCGGCCCACTGCGGCGTGGTCGAGATGTCGTGGGGCTGGGACACAGCTGCTGCTCCAGGGGACTCGGGAATGGCTGTCCTCATCATGACCCGTGCCGGCGCTCGGCGCGACGGCCGCCCGGCTCAGTCCGCGCGCTCGACCCGGGCGAGGGAGTCGAGGGCGCGTTCGAGGGAGAGCACCACCCCGTCGTAGAGCACCTGGTCGTCCTCCCGGGGCGCGACGCTCCGCGCCTCGTGGACGGCGTCGGAGGCGTGGGCACTGGACAGCGGCGTCTCGTCCGAGGCGACGTGCGGGTTCGCCGTCCCGGCGGGTGTCGTGTTCTCCAGTGCCGCGGAGATGGTCCGCAGCGCCGTGCACACGCGTGCGCCGTCGTCACCGGCGAGAACCTGCGACCGGTCCGCGCGGCCGGCCCCGACGTCGCTGAGGAGGAGGTCGGCGAGGTCGCTGACGACGAGCCCGAGCCGGTCGAGCACCTGCGCCTCCTCCTGGAGTGCGCCGATCGAGCCGCTGTACCGGCGGGCGCGGCGGTTGCGGTGCGCCGCCTCGCCGACCTCGGCCACCGCCGCGTGCATCTGCGCGCGCTCGCGCGGCGAGGACGCGTGCTCGCGTTCCCAGTCGGCCAGCGTGGGCCGCTCCTCCGCCTCGATGAGGTCGGCGAGCTCTCCGAGGTCGGTGGCCAGGGTGCGCCGGAAGCGGGTGACAGCGTCCTGCGCCGGCGCGAGCGGCAGCGGGGGCAGCACGGCGAGGACCGCGATCCCGATCATCGCGCCGAGGAGGGTGAGGCCGGCGTAGGCCCCCACGTAGGTGGCCTCGCCGTGGCCCACGATGAGGGTGAAGAGTGCCGCCGTGGGCACCCAGCTGCCCATCGCGCCCAGGCGGCCCCAGCCCGCGATGACGACGGCGGGCACGATGACCAGCGCGACGGCGAGCGGACCTCGCACCGGGAGAAAGTCGACCACCCAGCCCACGGCGCCGCCGACGGCGATGGCAGCGACGGACTGGAGAGACTCGCGCAGCGAGCCCGCGAGCGTGAAGGTCGTGGCGATGACGGCGCCGAAGGGCGCGTAGTACGGGAAGTCGGCCGCCGGCCCGGGGAGCACCCCGGCGACCGCCCAGGCGAGCGAGGCCGCCACGGCGGCGCGGATGGCGACCGCCCAGCGCGGGTTGCGGCGCCACCGCTCACGCCACCACAAGGCCCGGGTGACGTCGCGGGGCAGCTGGATCCGCTGGCGCCACTGGAGGGACACGCCGCGGTTCGGGACACTCATCGGGCCTGCAGCCCCCGGGTGGCCGGCCCCTCGAGCAGCTCACCGTCCGCGGCGAAGCGCGAGCCGTGGAGCGGGCAGTCCCAGCTGCACTCCTCGTCGTTCCACCGCACGACCCCGCCCAGGTGGGGACAGACAGCGGAGACCGACCGCGTGACGCCGTCGACGGTAGAGACCGCTACCGGGTGCAGACCGCGACGGACCACGCAGCCCATGCCCTCCGCGGGTGTGTCGTCAGCGGTCGCCTGTGTCGGGTCCGGATCGGTCTCTGCCGCCGGGCTGCCGCCCGGTTCGGGGTTGGTGAGGGCGCGGGCGTAGCCGCCCGCCAACTGTGCGGCAGCACCGGCGTTGAGCCGCACGGCCTCCGTCAGGCCAACCATGTCGCGCCGGCGCCAGCTGCGGTAGGCGTCGCCCCACTCGGGCAGGCCATCGGTGAGATAGCCCGTCAGCATGTGCGCGGCGGCGACCGCGTTGGTCATGCCCCACTTGGCGAAGCCGGTGGCCACGAGGACGCGGGAGTCGCGCGGCAGGAGCGGGCCGACGTAGGGCAGCTCGTCGACCGGGTGGTAGTCCTGGGCGGACCACCGGGCGACGACCCGGGAGTCGGGGAACCAGCGCCGCGCCCAGGTGAGGAGGTTCTCCACGCGGGCACGCGGGGAGTCGGCCCGCCCCACGACGTGGGAGGCCCCGCCGACGATGACGATCTCGCCCTCCTCGGCGGGGGCGGTGCGGACCGAGCGGGTGAGGGCACCGGCGGTGATGGACATCTGCAGACCGGTGGGCTCGGGCACGGCCAGGGCGAGGGAGTAGGAGCGCTGCGGCTCGAGGCGGGCGAAGTAGCCGCCGCGGTCGGCGAAGGGGATGCCGGTGGCGAGGACGACGCGCTCGGCGTGGACGGTGCCTCGCGTGGTGACCACCGCGCCGTCCCTGCCGTACGCGTCGGTGACACGGGCCGCGGTGCGCACGACCACCCCGGCCGCCTCCGCCTCGAGGACGAGGGCCGTGAGCACGTCCACCGGGTCGACCTGGGCCTGCTCGGGCAGCCACGTGCCCTCGAGCGCCGGGAACGGCGTGTCGAAGGACTCCCGCCACTCGACGGGCAGCCCCGCGGACAGGGCCGCCTCGTGCTCGGCCCGCGCGGCCGGCAGCTGCTGGGGCCCGGCGGCGTAGGTGACGGCGGCACGCCGCTGGACCGGGACGTCGTGACGCGCGCACTCGGCGAGCAGCCACCCCTGGCCCAGCCGGTTCCCCGCGACGTACTTGCCGAGCACCTCGGGGCCGTGCTGGCGTTCGATCGCCGACATCCGCGTCCCCTGGAGGAGGGACACCTTGGCGGTGGAGTGGCCGGTCGTGCCCGCACCGACGTACCGGGCCTCGAGGACGACGACCGACAGTCCCGCGCGGGCGAGCAGCACCGCCGTCGCCAGTCCCGTCAGCCCGGCGCCGACGACGGCGACGTCGTAGCGTCCGCCGACCGGCTCGGTCGCGAGTCGCTCACCTCCCGGAACCGTGCGCGACGCCGATGCCAGCCACAGTGAAGTCATGTCCCTCTCCGTCCAGTCCGTGCGTCGTGCGCACCGCCGCGGCGACGACGTCGCCCAGGCTCCCGGTGCGCTCCAGCTCCCGCCGCTGCCGGTCGGCACCTGTGCCGACCTCTCGCAGACGGGCTACGCCCTCCTCGACGAGGGCGAGGTCGTCGTCCGCCTCCCGCAGCGCCGGGCGGACGTGGTCGACGAGTGCGCCGACCACGTCCGCCGCGGGCAGCGGGCGGCTCGTGCCAGGGTCGAGCAGCTCACCGGACATGCCGAAGCGGCTCGCCTGCCAGGTGGCCAGGCGCAGCATCTGGGTCGGCACCGGTGGGGCCGCCTTCCCGGCGTCCCACTCCTCGGCGGCGGTCTGGACCAGGGCGCGGCACAGGGCGGCGACGACGACGGCGTCGCGCGGGTCCTGGCACACGTCCGCGGCGCGGAACTCCAGGGTGGGGTAGGTGCGGGAGGGCCGGGCATCGAGGTAGACCATGCCCTCGTCCAGGACGACGCCCGTCGCGAGCATCGCCTCGACGCGCTCGCGGTAGGCGCGGTGCGAGCCGAAGAGGTCCGGGGGACCGGCCGCGGGCCAGCGGCCCATGACCTGCGCGCGGTAGCTGGCGTAGCCGGAGTCCTCGCCCTGCCAGTACGGGGAGTTGGCGCTCACCGCCAGGAGCGTGGGGAGCCACACGCGGACGCGGTCGAGAACGGCGACGGCCTCCCCGGGGGACTCGACGGCGACGTGGACGTGGCAGCCGCAGACGAGCTGCTCGCTGCCGAGGCGGCCGAAGTGGTCGACGATCCGGCGGTAGCGCTCGTCCGGTGCGGCCAGCGTCTCCACCGGGAGGGGGGAGGTGCCGAGGGCGACGGCCCGGGCGCCCACGCGGCGGGCGGCCGACTCGGCGTGGGCGCGCCAGGACCCGAGCTCCTCGTGGAGGGCGAGGAGGTGGCGGTGGGGCGCGGTGCCCGTCTCGACCTGCTGACGCTGCAGCTCACCGTCGAGGGAGGAGCCGGCCGCACCGGGCGCACCGGTCGGTCCGGGGCCGTCCGGGTCGGCGTCCCCGATGACGTCCGCCCGCCGCAGCACCTGCTGGGCCAGGGACACCGCCTGACCCGTGCCGCTGCGTACGAGCAGCAGCTCCTCCTCCACACCCACTGTCCTCATCCGGCCAGTGTGTCGTGGGGGCGCCCGGTCGGCACGGCGGGCGGCACACTGGGGGCGTGGCCCTCACCGATCTCTCCGCGCTCCTCGCCGCACCGCCGCCACTGCCTGTCGCCGAGGGCCTGGAGGAGCTCGTGCGGGCGGTGAGGTCCGGGGGGACCGCCGTCCTGCAGTCCCCGCCGGGCAGTGGGAAGACCACGCTCGTGCCGCCCGCGCTCGCCGTCGCCCTGGGCGGCAGGGTCGTCGTCACCCAGCCGCGGCGCATCGCTGCGCGGGCCGCGGCACGCCGCCTCGCCGGCCTCCTCGGCCAGCCGGTCGGCCAGGTGGCCGGCTTCTCCGTGCGTGGCGAGCGGCACGTGGGTGAGGAGACCCTCGTCGAGATCGTCACCGCCGGGACGCTGCTGCGCCGTCTCCAGCGTGACCCGGAGCTGCCGGGCGTGAGCGCCGTCGTCCTCGACGAGGTGCACGAGCGCCAGATCGACTCCGACCTCCTCCTCGCCATGCTCGTCGAGGCCCGCGCGACGCTGCGCGAGGACCTCGCGCTCGTCGCGATGTCGGCCACCGTCGAGGCGGACCGGGTGGCGGCGCTCCTCGGCGAGGGCACCGCCGTCGTCACGGTCCCCGGTGCGCTGCACGCCGTCGGGACGGAGTGGTGCCCCCCGCCGCGCACCGCGCCACGGCTCACGCCGCGCGGCACCAGCCCGGAGTTCCTCGGGCACGTCGCCGGCGTCACCCGCCGGGCCCTGGCCGAGCAGGACGGTGACGTCCTCGTCTTCCTCCCCGGCGCGCGTGAGGTCGACGACGTCGTCCGGCGCCTGCGCGGCCGCGACGTCGACGCCCTCGCTCTCCACGGACGACTGCCGGCCGCCGAGCAGGACCGGGCGTTGCAGCCCGCCACCCGGCGCAGGGTCGTCGTCTCGACGGCGGTGGCCGAGTCCTCGCTCACCGTGCCGGGGGTCCGGGTGGTCGTGGACGCCGGGCTGGCGCGCGAGCCACGGACCGACCACCACCGCGGGCTCGCCGGTCTCGTCACTCGCAGCGTGAGCCAGGCGGGGGCGGAGCAGCGCGCCGGTCGAGCGGGGCGGCAGGGGCCGGGCACCGTCTACCGGTGCTGGTCCGCCGCCGAGCACGCCATGCTCGCGCGCCACCCCGAGCCGGAGATCGCCACCGCGGACCTCGCCGGACCGATGCTCGAGCTGGCCCTGTGGGGCGCCCCGGGCGGGGCGGGCCTGGCGCTGCTCGACCCGCCGCCGCCCCAGGCGGCCGCTGCGGCGACCGGGCTGCTCACCGAGCTCGGCGCGCTGGACACCGACGGTGCGGTCACCGCACGCGGGCGGGCGATCGCAGACGTCGGCGCGGACCCGCGGTTGGCGCGCGCCCTGCTCGACGGAGCGGGCGTCGTCGGTGCCCGGACCGCGGCAGAGGTCGTCGCGATGCTCGCCGAGGACGCGGGCGCGGGCGACGTCGACCTCACCGCCGCCCTACGGCGCCTGCGCGCCGGTGGCCGCAGCGCCTGGCGGCGGGAGGCCGACCGCTGGGAGCGGCTCGCCTCCCGGCGCACCGGCCAGGACCCGCGCCCCGGCGACCGCGTCACCCAGCTCGACCTCGCCGTCGGCCTCGTCACCGCGCTCGCCCACCCCGACCGCGTCGCCCGCCGCCGCGCGGGCAGCGACCACTACCTCCTGGCCGGGGGAGCCGGCGCGCGCCTGGCGGGCGGGCCGCTGGCCGGCTGCGAGTGGCTCGCCGTCGCCGACGCCACGCGCGCACCCGGCCAGACCGACGCCCTCATCCGCTCGGCGGCCCCGATCGACGAGGCTACCGCCCGGGAGGCCGCCGCCGGGCTGCTGCGAACCGTGGAGGACGTCGCGTGGCGCGACGGCCGGCTGGTCGCGCGCCGGCTGGAGCGGCTGGGCGCGATCGAGCTGGCGAGCGAGCCGCTCCACCGGCCCTCGCCGTCGCTCGTGGCCGCCGCCGTGCAGGACGGGCTGCGCCGCGAAGGACTGGGCCTCGTGCCGTGGCCACCCGGCGCGGTGTCCCTGCGGCGGCGCCTCGCCTTCCTCCACGCCGCCCTCGGCGCGCCGTGGCCCGATGTGTCCGACGCCGCGCTTCTCGAGCGGGTGGAGCAGTGGCTCGGGCCGGACCTCGCCGGGGTGCGCAGCAACCGGGACCTGGCCCGCGTCGACACGACGACGGCGCTGCGGCGGCTGCTCCCGTGGCCGGAGGCGGGCCGGCTGGACGAGCTCGCGCCCGAGCGGGTCACCGTCCCGACGGGTGCGGCGCTCCGGGTCGACTACTCCGATCCCTCACGCCCCACGCTCGCGGCCCGCATCCAGGAGGTCTTCGGCTGGCGCGGCGCACCGGCGCTCGCCGGCGGGCGGGTGCCGCTCGTGCTCGAGCTGCTCTCCCCGGCGCGCCGGCCCGCGGCCGTCACGGCCGATCTCGCCGGGTTCTGGCGCACCGGCTACCCGCAGGTGCGTGCGGAGCTGCGGGGCCGCTACCCTCGCCACCCGTGGCCCGAGGACCCGGCCGCAGCGCCCCCGACCACCCGCACGACGAAGGGCCGGCGCACCTAGCCACCGCTGTGCTCCGCCGACGGCCGGACTGCCTAGCCGTCGCTGGGCTCCGCCGGGCCCCGGACGGGGGAGGGGGACAGGGACACCCGCTGGAGGGGCAGGGCGTCGGGGTCGTTCTCCCGCAGCCACCCGACAAGGTGCTCCCGGACGTCGCAGCGCAGGGTGAAGTCGTCGGCGGTGTTCGCGGTCGTGACGAGCGCGCGGACGGTGACGTGGCCGCCGGTGGAGTCCGTGACGACGAGCGACCTCGCCCGCCCGTCCCAGGCGGGGTGCTGGGCGACGTACCGCTCGAGCTCCGCGCGCATCGCCGCGACGTCCACCCGCCAGTCGAGCTCGAAGTTCACGACGCCGGTGACCGTGTCACCGGTCCGGCTCCAGTTGATGAAGGGCTGAGAGGTGAAGTAGGTCGAGGGCAGCACCTTGTGCCGCTCGTCCCAGATGCTCACGACGACGTAGGACAGCGTGATGTCCTCGACCGTGCTGTACGTGCCGTCGACCTCGACGATGTCCCCGATCCGCACGGCGTCGGTGAAGGCGATTTGCAGCCCGGCGAAGAGGTTGCCGAGGCTGCTCTGCGCCGCGATGCCGACGACGACGCTGAGGAGGCCGGCGGAGGCGAGGATGGTCGCTCCCACCTGCTCGACGCCGGGGAACGTCATGAGGACCATCGCGACGCCGAGGACGACGAAGGCGGCGTTGACGAGGCGCTGGATGAGCAGCATCTGGGTACGCGTGCGCCTGCGGTCGCGGTCGTCCTCCTTGCGCGCGACGACGCGCCGCTGGGTGTGCTCGAGCCAGGCGACGACGATGGTCGCGGCGAACCACACCGCCGAGGCGATGGTGAGCACGAGGAGGACGTGCAGGCCGACGTCCCGCACCGAGCCGCGCTCGGCGGTCGCCGCGAAGGAGATCCGCAGGGAGATCGCCAGGAGCAGCGCCGCAAGCGGCCGGCGCACCCGCCGCCATCCCTGGCGCAGGCCGGGTACCCGCGCCCGGTACCGGTTGATCACCCGGTCGACGACGAGCATGACGACGATGACGACGGCGGCTGCCGCGGCGACGGCGACGACCCACCTGAGGAACGGCCAGAACTCATCCATGGTCTAGGCCTAACAGATGCGGTGCCCCTACTGCGAGGCGTGCTCGGCGAAGGGACCCATGATCGGGTTCCACGGCCGCACGGTGCGCTGGGTGATGAGGTGCGCCTTGAGGAAGGGGTCGTCGTCCAGGAGGCGCTGGGCGCCCTCGACGTCCGGCGCGACGACGAGGAGCAGCGCGCCGGGGGCGGCGTTGTCCAGCCAGGGCCCGGACGCGAGGAGGGATCCTTCGTCCAGCAGTCCCTGGAGGAACTCCCGGTGGGTGGGCCGCACGGCCGCCAGATCGTCGGTGCGGTTGGTGTCGTAGGTGTACTCGACGGCGAAGGCGCTCATCACCCGAGCCTAGTGGCCGGCCGTGCGGCCTGCCCCGGCACCGGGAAGTGCGCGGACCAAGCCGTTGACAGGCGATAGTACGTACGGTTAACTAACAAACATGTCACGGACGACACGCACCATGCCGCCGGCGGTCCCGACCTGGGGACGCACCATCGACCGCGGCACCAAGGCACTGCCGAGCCAGGCGCGTGAGCACAACCGTTCCCTGGTCCTGCAGACCCTCGCCGTCCACGGCACCCTGAGCCGCGCGGACATCGCCCGGGAGACCGGACTGACGCGCGTCACCGTCTCGGACCTCGTCGCGGAGCTCATCGAGGGCGCCCTCGTCATCGAGCGTGGTCAGCGGACGGGCTCCAGGCCGGGGAAGCCCGCCACCCTGCTGGAGATCGACAAGGACGCCCAGCACATCGTCGGGGTCGACCTGTCCGACCTCACGACGTTCCGCTCGTGCGTCGTCGACCTCGAGGGCACGGTGCTGACGACGCACGAGCTCGCGACCGACGGCGCCACCGGCCCCGAGGCGGTGCGGCTGGCCGCCGAGGTCACCACCCTGGCGGTGCGTGCTGCCACCGCCCCGCTGCTCGGGGTCGGCGTCGGTACCCCCGGCATCGTGGACTCGCGGGGCACCGTGCTCACGGCCCCGAACCTCGGCTGGAGCGACCTGCCGCTGCAGCGGCTCCTCGCCGACGAGCTCCTCGTCCCCGTCCACGTCGCCAACGACGCGAACGCCGCCGTCATGGCCGAGCGAAGGTTCGGGGAGGGGTCGGGCGACCTCCTCCTCATCCGGGTCGGTGGTGGTGTCGGCGCCGGCATCCTCGTCGACGGCGTGCCACGACTCGGTGCCCACTCCGCCGCCGGCGAGATCGGGCACGTCGTCGTGGGCACCGACGGCGGCCCGCCGTGCGCCTGCGGGAAGGCCGGGTGCCTCGAGGCGTGGCTCTCGGTGCCCAGCCTGCGCCGCGTCCTCGCCGGCACCGCCGACCGCGAGCGCGTGCTCGAGGAGGCCGGACGCCGGCTCGGGATCGCGATGGCACCGGTCGTCGGCACCTTGGACGTCTCCGAGATCGCCATCAGCGGCCCGGCGGACCTCCTCGACGGTCCGCTCATCGACGCGGCGGTCCGCACCCTGCGGGAGCGGATGCTCGCCGCCTCCCACGACGCCCTGCGAGTACGGCTCGCCTCACTGTCGGAGGACATCGTCCTGCGCGGATCGGCCGCGATCGTGCTCGCGGCCGAGCTCGGGATCTCTTGACCGCTCCACCCTCCCATCCATGAAAGGTCACACGATGCGACGAAGGATCATCAAGACGACCGCGGTGCTCACCACCGCGCTCGTCCTCGCTGCCTGCGGCGGGGGCACCGACACCGGTACCGGTACCGCTACCGACACCGGTACTGACGGCGCGACCGGCGGTGAGGACCAGACCCTGACCCTGTGGCTCATGGGCGGTGACACGCCGGACGAGCTGCGCGAGTACCTCAAAGACACTTTCGCCGAGGAGACCGGCGCCGAGCTCGTCATCGAGGAGCAGGACTGGGCGGACGCCGTCACCAAGCTCACCACCGCGCTGCCCGACGCCAGCACCACCCCCGACGTCACCGAGATCGGTAACACCTGGGCATCGACCTTCACCGGGGTAGGCGCCTTCAGCGACCTGAGTGACGTCTACGAGGAGCTCGGCGGCGACGACCTGCTCCCGTCCTTTGTCGCTGCCGGCGACCTCGACGGCGCGCACTACGCGCTGCCGTACTACTTCGGCTCGCGCCTCATCTGGTACCGCAAGGACGTCTGGCAGGAGGCCGGCCTCGAGGTCCCCACGACCCTCGCGGAGTTCAACAGCGCGGTGGCGGAGCTGCGGACCGACGACCAGTCGGGCTTCTACATCGGCGGTGAGGACTGGCGCAACGGGATCTCGTGGATCTTCGCCAACGGCGGGGAGATCGCCGTCCAGGAGGGCGACGAGTGGGTCTCCGCGCTCTCCAGCCCCGCCACCCAGGAGGGCCTCGCCCAGTTCCAGGAGCTCTTCACCCAGGCGTCGAACGCACCCGTCACCGAGGCCGACTCGACCCCGTGGGTCAACATCATCGACAACGACACCGGCGCGCCCGAGGCGGCGACCATCATCGCGCCCGGATGGGCGTACTGGTCGATCGGGCTCCCCAGCGAGGAGGACCCGGACACGCTCGTGTGGGACGACGAGACCTTCGGTGTCTTCGCCCTGCCCGGCGTCGAGGAGGGCACCGTCGCGCCCGTCTTCGCCGGCGGGTCCAACATCGCGATCTCTGCGGCCAGTGAGAAGCAGGACCTCGCGCGTGACCTCCTGCGCATCATCTTCTCCGAGGAGTACCAGACCATGCTCGCCACCAACGGTCTCGGTCCGGCCAACGCCGAGCAGCTCGACGCCTTCGTCGAGCTCAACCCGACGGTGAACGAGCCCGCGGCCGAGGCTGCCCTGGGGTCCAAGCTCACCCCGGCCGCACCGGGCTGGGCCGCGGTCGAGGGGGCCACCGTCCTGGAGGAGTTCTTCGGCAAGGTCGCGGCGGGCGGAGACATCGCCCAGCTCGCCGCCGAGTACGACGAGCAGCTCAACTCCCTGCTCAACAACTGACAGGTCGCGCCGGTGGGGGCCTCGTGCCCCCACCGGCGCACCGACGAAGGAGTCATGATGTCAGCGGTCCCCTCCGCACCTGCGCGCCCCCGCAGGGGGCGTCGCCGTTCCCTGCCCCAGGTCCTGCTCGTGCCTGCCGTCGTGCTCCTGCTCGTGGGGACGGGCTACCCGATCGTCTGGCAGCTGATCACGTCCTTCCGCGAGTTCGGCATGGCCCAGCAGTTCGGCCAGCCGGCTCCGTTCGTCGGCCTGGCGAACTATGTCGCGATCTTCCAGGACTCGGCACTCTGGGGCGTGGTCCTACGCTCCGTCGCCTTCGCCGTCATCACCGCCTTCCTCACTCTTGTCGTGGGAGCCCTCGTCGCACTGCTCATGCGGGCAACGTGGTCCTGGGTCCGCATCACGCTGCAGGTGAGCCTGCTCCTCGCCTGGGCCATGCCCGTCGTCGCGGCGATGACGGTGTGGATCTGGCTCTTCGACCGGCGCAGGGGCGTGGTGAACTGGGTGCTCGAAGGTGTCGGCCTCACGCAGTTCCACCGCTTCGACTGGCTGGCCGAACCCATGACGTTCTTCATGGTCGCGAGCATCGTCGTCATCTGGATGTCCGTGCCGTTCGTCGCGCTGTCCGTCTACGCGGGACTCACGCAGGTCTCCACCGAGGTCATCGAGGCGAGCCAGCTCGACGGGGCGAGCGGGGCACAGCGTTTCCGCTACATCCTGCTCCCGATGATCCGCCCGGTCGTGGCGATCGTGCTGCTCCTCCAGCTCGTCTGGGACCTGCGGGTGTTCACCCAGATCCGGCTGCTGCAGGACGCCGGTTCGGCAGCCGGCCGTTTCGACCTCGTCGGCACCGCGATCCACAAGCTCGGCACCGGCTCCGGAGACTTCGGGATGGCCGCCGCGCTGTCGGTGTTCGTCCTGCTCATCACCGTGGCGCTCAGCGCCCACTACGTGCGCATGCTGCTCAAGGAGGACGCGTCGTGACCCTCACCGAGACCGGACCGAACGTGAAGGTCGTTCCCGGGGCCGTCCTGCCGCGCGCGCGCCCCCGTCGTCGCCCGGGTCGGCTCGTCCCGAGCCTCGTCGGCCTCCTCGTCGCGGCCCTGTGGTTCTTCCCGGTCTACTGGATGTGGAACTCGGCGCTGCTGCCCAACCGGCGGCTGCAGAGCTTTACTCCCAACTTCCTGCCCACGGGTGGCAGCCTCGACAACTTCCGCGCCGTGCTCGGCAAGGGCAGCTTCCTGCCGGCGCTGTGGATGAGCCTGTCCGTCACCCTGCTCGCCGTCACGGTGTGTCTCTTGTTCGCCTTCCTGGCCGCGCTGGCGATCTCTCGCTACCGGTTCCGCGGGCGCACGAGCTTCGTCGTCGCGGTGCTGCTCGTCCAGATGCTCCCGGCGGAAGGTCTGTTCATCGCGCAGTACAAGCTCATGCAGGGCATCGGGGGCCTGGAGAGCATCTGGGGCGTCAGCCTGCTGTACGCGGCCCTCGTCGTGCCCTTCACCGTGTGGATGCTGCGCGGGTTCGTCGCCGGCGTCCCGGTGGACCTGGAGGAGGCCGGCATGGTGGACGGTCTCAGCCGCACCGGGGCGTTCTTCCGGATCACCTTCCCGCTGCTGGCGCCGGGGCTCGTCGCCTCGGGGGTGTACGCCTTTCTCCAGTGCTGGAACGAGTTCACCATCGCCCTGGTGATCCTCCAGCGGGAGGAGAACAAGACGCTGCCCCTGTGGTTGCGCAGCTTCGTGCAGGCCAGCGCCACCCGGGAGATCGACTGGGGTCAGGTGATGGCGGCGTCCTCGCTCGTCGCGGTCCCGGTGATCATCTTCTTCCTCCTCGTCCAGGGCCGGATGACCTCGGGTCTCGTCAGCGGGGCGGTCAAGGGATGACGACGAGCAGTACGGCGCTGCGCAGGGCGGCGCTCGGGACGGTCATGCCCGGCTTCGCGGGGGACTCGGTCCCCGACTGGCTCGTCGGCCTCCTCGGCGAAGGTCTCGGCGGGGTGTGCCTGTTCGCCTCGAACATCACCTCCTCGGGCGGCGTCCGCGCGCTCACGGCACAGCTTCGCGACGCCGGCCCCGACGTCGTCATCGCCGTCGACGAGGAGGGCGGGGACGTCACCCGGCTGTGGCACCACGCCGGCGGCTCGGCGCAGCCCGGCAACGCCGTGCTCGGACGCCTCGACGACGAGGAGGTCACGGCCTGCGCCGCCCGCACTCTCGCGACCGAGCTGCGGGCCGTCGGCGTCACGGTGACCTTCGGGCCCGTCGCGGACGTCAACTCCAACCCCGACAACCCGGTCATCGGCACTCGTAGCTTCGGTACCGAGCCGGATCTCGTGGCCCGTCACGTGGCCACCTGGGTCCGAGCGCTGCAGGAAGGCGGGGTCGCTGCCTGCACCAAGCACTTCCCGGGACACGGCGACACCGCCACCGACTCCCACCTCACGCTGCCGGTCGTCGACCGGTCGGCCGCAGAGCTGACCACCCGCGAGCTCCTCCCTTTCGCCGCCGCCGTCCGTGCCGGCGTCGAGGCCGTGATGACCTCCCACATCCTGCTGCCGCGCATCGACCCGCACGCACCTGCCACGATGTCCGCCCCCGTCATCGACGGGCTGCTGCGTACGGACCTCGGCTTCGAGGGCGTCGTCGTCACCGACGCGCTGGACATGGCCGGAGCCAGCGGACGGCTCGGCATGGCCGGTGCGGCCGTCGCCGCCCTCGCTGCCGGTGCGGACCTCCTGTGCCTGGGTGCGGAGAACACCGCGGCGGAGGTCGAGGAGATCGTCGACGCCGTCACCGCGGCGGTGCGGGAGGGCAGGCTGTCCGAGGAGCGGCTGTCGGCGGCCTGCCGGCGCAACCGCGGCCTCGCGGGCCGGTACCCGGCTCCTGCCGACCTGACCGAGCCGGCCCGCTCGGGCGCGGTCGTCCCCACGGCGCGGATCGCCGCGACCTTCGAGTTGTCCTCACGCGCCCGCGACCTGCTCGCCCGCTCGGGACGCGTCCTGCTCGTCCGTCTCGACAGCGTCCCGAACATCGCCGTCGGCCCGGGGCGCTGGGGGCCCTTCGAGCTGGTCCCCGCATCGCAGGTGCTGACGGCGGAAGGCGCGCTGGAAGCCGCCCGGACGTCACTGGCGCCCGAGGACGTGCTCGTCGTCGTCGGACGCGACAACCACCTGCATCCGAGCTCCCGGGAAATGATCGACACGCTGCGGTCGGCGCACGCGGCCACCCTCGTCGTCGACATGGGCTGGGCGCGGGCGGACGCCGGTCTCGCGGACGTCGCGACCTACGGTGCCTCACCGGCCGTCGGTCGGGCGCTGCTCGAGCTGCTCAAGGCCGGTGGACCGGCATGAGGGTCGGGATCGACATCGGCGGCACCACCACCGCGGCCGTCCTCCTCCGGGACGACGACTCCGCAGCGGCCCGCGTGAGCCTCCCCTCGGGCCACGGGCCGACCGCGGTGCTCGACGTGGCCGTCGCGGCCGTCGCCGAGCTGTGCGCGGTCGTCGGGCTCCAGGCAGTCACGGCCGTCGGTGTCGGCGTGCCGGGCACGGTGGACGTCGAGCTCGGACGCCTGCACAACGCCGTCAACCTCGGCGTTGCCGAGCTCGACCTGGCACCTCGGCTGAGCCAGCGTCTCGGGGTGCCCGTGCGCCTGGAGAACGACGTCAACGCCGCTGCGGTCGGCGCCCACCACGCACTGGCGAGGGCCGGGACGAGACCCGACTCGATGGCGTACCTCAACCTCGGCACCGGGTTGGCCTGCGGCGTCGTGCTCGACGGGCAGCTGTGGCGCGGGGCCACGGGCGCCGCCGGGGAGATCGGCCACGTGCCGGTCGACCCCGCCGGCCCGTGGTGCACCTGCGGCCAGCGCGGCTGCCTCGAGACGCTCTGCTCGGGCGGGGCGATCGCCCGGCTGTGGCCCGCACCGGACCAGCCCCCGCCCGCCTCGCTCTTTGCCGCCGCGGCGGCCGGGGATCCCGCGGCGATGGCCGTGCGGGACGGGGTGGTCCGCGGCGTCGCCGCCGCTGTCCGGCTCATCGCACTGTCGCTCGACGTCCAGGTCGTCACCCTGGGCGGAGGCGTGAGCAACGTCGGCGGCCCGCTGCTCACGGGGGTCCGGGCCGCACTGACGGCCCTGGCCACGACCTCACCCTTCCTCGCGTCGCTCGGCCTGCCCGCCCGCGTCGTGCTCCTCGACCGCCCGGGGGAGGCGGGCGCGCTCGGCGCCGCGCTGCTCGCCGGCCGGCTCGACCGGGCGCGGGCCTGAGGGGCGCTCAGGCCCCCGGGATGGCGCAGGCGTCGGCGACCTCGGAGACGACCTGCGGGTGGGTGGCGGCGGGCGGCCGGGAGCCGGCCTCCCAGTCCGCGCCGGTCAGGACCGGCTGGTCCACCAGGGCGCGGAGCTCGGGCGCGTTGAACACGCGCGAGCGGGTGAGGAAGCGGACGCCGTGGGGCCCCTCGACGCTGAAGCCGGCGCCGCGGCCAGGCACGACGTCCAGGACGAGCTGGGTGTGCTGCCACGCGACGAACTGCTGCGGGGAGATCCACACGGGCACGCCGTCGGCGTCCGAGGGCGCGTCCGGCAGCACCTGCCCGGTGAACAGGCGCAGGTCGAGCACGCCGAGGAGCACCTCACGGTCCCCGACGAGGAACTCCCCCTGCGGGTAGCACATGGGGGAGGAGCCGTCGCAGCAGCCGCCCGACTGGTGCATCATCAGCGGGCCGTGCTCCTGGCGCAGGCGGTCGAGCAGCTCAGCGGCGGCGGGCAGCGCCACCACCCGCGGCACGGTCACGTCCATCGGTGCTCCTTCCCGGTGGGTGGCCGGGGCCGCCGCGCGGCGGCCCCGGCCGGCGGTCTAGAAAAAGCCCTGCGCACCGGCCGCGTAGGACACGAGCAGGTTCTTCGTCTGCTGGTAGTGCTCGAGCATCATGAGGTGGTTCTCCCGCCCGATGCCCGACTGCTTGTAGCCGCCGAAGGCCGCGTGCGCCGGGTACTGGTGGTAGGTGTTCGTCCACACCCGGCCCGCCTGGATCGCGCGGCCCGCCCGGTACATCGTGTCCGCGTTGCGGCTCCACACGCCGGCGCCCAGGCCGTAGAGGGTGTCGTTGGCGATCTCGATCGCGTCGTCGAAGTCCGTGAACGTCGTCACCGACAGGACGGGCCCGAAGATCTCCTCCTGGAAGACGCGCATCTTGTTGTGGCCCTTGAAGACGGTCGGCTGGATGTAGAAGCCGCCGTCAAGGCCCTCGACGGTGTCGACGTCGCCACCGATGAGCACCTCGGCGCCCTCCTGACGGCCGATGTCGAGGTAGCTGCGGATCTTCTCGTACTGGTCGGAGGAGGCCTGCGCGCCGACCATCGTCGTCGGGTCCAGCGGGTGGCCGCGCTTGACCGCCTGGACGCGGGGAAGCGCCCGGGCCATGAACTCGTCGTAGATCGACTCGTGGATGAGGGCGCGGGAGGGGCAGGTGCACACCTCCCCCTGGTTGAGGGCGAACATCGTGAAGCCCTCGAGCGCCTTGTCGAGGTACTCGTCGTCGGCGGCCATGACGTCGGGGAAGAAGACGTTGGGGGACTTGCCGCCCAGCTCGAGGGTGACCGGGATGATGTTCTGGGTGGCGTACTGCATGATGAGGCGCCCGGTGGTCGTCTCGCCGGTGAAGGCGATCTTCGCGATGCGCGGGTTGGACGCGAGCGGCTTGCCGGCCTCGAGGCCGAAGCCGTTGACGATGTTGAGGACGCCGTCGGGCAGCAGGTCCCCGATGAGGGTCATGAGGTAGAGGATCGAGGCGGGCGTCTGCTCGGCCGGCTTGAGGACGACGGCGTTGCCGGCCGCGAGCGCCGGCGCGAGCTTCCACGTGGCCATGAGGATGGGGAAGTTCCACGGGATGATCTGCCCGACGACGCCGAGCGGCTCGTGGAAGTGGTAGGCGACGGTGTCCTCGTTCAGCTGGGAGATCCCGCCCTGCTGGGCCCGAAGAGCGCCGGCGAAGTAGCGGAAGTGGTCGATCGCGAGCGGGATGTCCGCGTTGAGCGTCTCGCGGACCGGCTTGCCGTTCTCCCACGTCTCGGCGACGGCGAGCTTCTCGAGGTTCGCCTCCAAGCGGTCGGCGATGCGGTGCAGCACGAGGGCGCGCTCGGCGACCGAGGTGCGGCCCCAGCCCGGGGCGGCGGCGTGCGCGGCATCCAGCGCGAGCTCGATGTCCTCGGCGGTGCTGCGGGCCACCTCCGTGAAGGTCCTGCCGTCCACGGGGCTGGGGTTGGCGAAGTACTGGCCCTTGACCGGTGGCACCCACTGGCCACCGATGTAGTTGTCGTAGCGCTTCTCGTAGGTCATCACCGCGCCGTCGGTGCCGGGTGCGGCGTAGACGGCGGACTGCGGGGCCGCGGTGTCCTGGGGGGTGTCGGTCTCGATGGTCATGAACGAGTACTCCCTCGTGTCTCGATCTGCCGGAGGTAGCCGGAGGCGGCTCCACGTTGAGCCGCCCGCCTCGACGATATGTCGCGGATCACGTCCTGGGAAGAGGCGGGGACTTCCCGGCGTTGAGCCTGCTGCCCGCCACCCCAGGAGGACACCGCCATGCCTCAGCAGACCGTCACCCACCCCGCCGACCTGCCCACCGTCGTCGCCGGCCCGTCGGCCGCCGCCACCGCCTTCGACCCCGCCGCGACGCCCGAGGAGGAGCTCGAGCGCCAGGTCCGTGCCTACGTCGAGCTCGGCTTCCCTGCGCTCCTCGGCACCGACGAGGCCGGCCTGCGCGCCCTCGTCGAGCCGCTGCGCACGGAGCTGCCACCCGCCGGTGCGCCGACGTCCGTGGCGCCCGAGGACCAGGTTCCCCTCGTCCTCGTGCTCACCCTCGAGCGGCCCGGCGACGCGGTCCCGGCCATGCGCCTCGGCCGTCGCAGCGGCGTCAGCGTCATCGACGACGACGAGCTCGCCACCTACCGCCCGGTGGTCGACGTCCCCGAGCGGCCGGCCTACCTCCTGCGCGACGTCGACACCGGCTCCCGCTTCCTCAGCGTGACGCCGGAGGACGCGGTGGCCGCCATCCGCGCCGAGGGCCGTCGCCCGCTCACCGTCGCCGAGGGGCTCGCGCTCGTCGTCCTGCGCCCGGACATGCTGCGTCCGGGCCGCTGCTTCTCCCTCGCCGGCTCCCGCACCGGCACGAACCAGCGTGTGCCGGCCGTGTGGATCTCCGAGCGCCGGCCCAAGCTCGGCTGGTGCTGGGACCGCAACCCGCACACGTGGCTGGGAACCGCCTCAACCCCATCCTGACCACCCCGGCCCCCGCCCACCGTCCCACCCCTTTCACGTCGCGTACGCACATCCGGTGATGAGCAAGCGCTTCCCCGGCGCCGCTGGTGACCGGATGTGCGTATTCGCGGGGGCCGGGAGCCCCTGGAGGCCCGGGCTCTCCGGGCGGGGGCGGGTCAGTCCGACGGGCGTCGGCGCAGCGCCTTGGTCTGGCTGCGCCGGGTCTTGGCCTCGACGCGGCGACGCTGGGCGCCGCGGGAGGGCTTCGTCGGCCGGCGCTTCGGCGGCGGGGGAGCCAGCGCCTCGCGCAGGACCTGCGCGAGGCGCTCCGCGGCGGCCTCGCGGTTGCGCAGCTGGGAGCGGTGCTCGCTCGCGGACACGGTGAGCCGTCCGTCCACCAGCCGCCCGGCGAGCGCCGCGAGCACGCGGGCGCGCTGGTGCTCGCTCAGCGCGGACGTCGCGGCGAGGTCGACGCTCAGCTCGGCCCGGGAGTCGGTCGTGTTGACGCTCTGCCCACCGGGGCCCGAGGACCTGGAGAAGCGCCACTGCAGCTCCTCCTCACGCAGCGTGACGGAGGACGTCACGAGCAGGTCACCGGCCATGTCCCCAGCCTCTCACCCCCACCCATCCACCTGCGCAAGGGGGGCGGGGAGGGAGGTCGCCGCGTGGCCCCGGCCCGCCCCGGCGTGCTTTGCTCCTCCCCGTGAGCAACCTGACCCGGACCGAGACCCGTCGGCGCGCCGAGCAGCTGACCCTCCACGCCCTCACCGTCGAGCTGGACCTGCGTGCCGCCCGCCACCGGGACGTCGCGAGCTTCCCGACGACGACGACCCTGCGGCTGTCGAGCACCTCGACCACGACGTGGCTGGACTTCCTGGGCCCGCGCGTGCACGCCGTCGTCGTCGACGGGCAGGAGCAGGTGGTGCGGGTGGCCGACGGGCGCGTCGCCGTCGAGGGGCTGCGGACGGACGGGGAGTCGACCGTCGTCGTGCGCGGCGAGGCCGCGTACTCGCGCACGGGGGAGGGGATGCACCGCTTCGTCGACCCCGTCGACGGCGAGACCTACCTCTACACGCAGTACGAGCCGGCCGACGCTCGCCGGGTCTTCGCCTGCACCGAGCAGCCCGACCTCAAGGCACCCTCCACCTTCGTCGTCACCGCGCCGGCAGAGTGGCAGGTGCTGTCCAACTCGGTGGCGGAGTCGGTCGTCGACGGCGAGGACGGCTCGCGCACGTGGACCTTCGCCCCCACCCCGCCGCTGTCGACGTACATCACCGCCGTCGTCGCCGGGCCCTACCACCGCGCGGAGGGGCACTGGTCCCGCGAGCTGGCCGACGGGAGCACCCTCGACGTCCCGCTCGGCCTGTGGTGCCGCGCGTCGCTGGCGCCCTACCTCGATGCCGAGGAGTTCCTCGAGGTCACCCGCCAGGGCCTGGACCTCTTCCACGACGCCTTCGACTACCCCTACCCGTGGGGCAAGTACGACCAGGTCCTCGTGCCCGAGTACAACCTCGGCGCGATGGAGAACCCCGGCCTGGTGACCTTCACCGAGAAGTACCTCTTCCGTTCCCAGGCCACCGAGGCCCAGCGCGAGGGCCGCGCGACGACGATCCTCCACGAGATGGCGCACATGTGGTTCGGGGACCTCGCGACCATGCGCTGGTGGGACGACCTGTGGCTCAAGGAGTCCTTCGCCGACTACATGGGCACCTACGCCACGGCCACCGCCACCCGCTTCACCGGCGCGTGGACGAGCTTCGCGCTGCGCCGCAAGGCCTGGGCCTACCGGCAGGACCAGCTGCCCACGACGCACCCGGTCGTCGCCGACATCCCCGACCTCGAGGCAGCGAAGCAAAACTTCGACGGCATCACTTACGCCAAGGGCGCCTCGGTGCTCAAGCAGCTCGTCGCCTTCGTTGGTCCCGAGGCGTTCCTCGCCGGGGCGCGGACCTACTTCCGGCGGCACGAGTACGGCAGCACGACGCTGCCGGACCTGCTTGCTGCCCTGGAGGAGGCGTCGGGGCGCGACCTGTCCGCGTGGAGCGGGCAGTGGCTCCAGACGACCGGCCCCTCCACGCTCACCGCCGAGCTCGAGACGGCCGCCGGCACCGTCACCGCCCTGCGCGTGCGCCAGGACGACGACGGCGGGGTGCTGCGCGACCACCGGCTCGTCGTCGGCTGCTACTCGAGCGACGACGACGGCGCGCTCGTGCGGACCCACCGGTTCCTCACCGACGTCTCCGGTCCCGTCACGGAGCTGCCCGAGGCGGTCGGTATCCCGGTGCCGGACCTCGTCCTCGTCAACGACGACGACCTCACCTACGCCAAGGTCCGCCTCGACGAGCGGAGCACCACGACCGCGCTGCGGGCCGCCGGGACGGTCGAGGAGTCGCTGTCCCGGGCGGTGCTGTGGTCGGCGCTGTGGAACGCGACCCGCGACGGCCTGCTGCCGGCCGCGGCCTTCCTCGACGCCGTCGTGTCCCAGCTGCCGGCGGAGCGGGAGGTCGGCATCGCCCGCGACCTGCTTGCCCCCGCGGCGAGTGCCGTCGAGCACTACCTGCCCGTCTCGCAGCGTGACGGGGCGCGGGCGCTGCTCGCGGAGGAGACATACGCCCGGCTCGCGCGGCACGAGGCCGGCTCCGGGCTGCAGCTGGTCTGGGCCCGCGCCTTCGCCGACGCCGCGGCACGCGCGCCGGAGGCCGCCGGCCGGGTGCGCACGGTCCTGGCCGGTGAGGTGCCCGGGCTGCAGCTGGACCCGGAGCTGCGGTGGTCGCTGTGGCAGGCGCTCACCGCCGTCGGCACGGCCGGCCCGGACCAGCTGGACGGCGAGCTCGCCCGCGAGGACACCGCCACGACGCGGCTGGAGCACCGCGCGGCGCTGGCCGGTCGACCGGACGCCACGGTAAAGGCGGAGGCGTGGGCCTCGCTCGGGCTGCCCGCGCCCGGGCAGGACGCCGTGCTGGGGGAGAGCTCGCTGTCCAACGACGAGGTCGACGCCGTCATCGCCGGCCTGACCCAGCCGCTGCACGCGGAGCTGCTCGAGGGCTACGTCGAGCCGTACTTCGCGCTGCTGCCCCAGCTGTGGGCGGAGCGCTCCATCGAGATCGCCGAGCGCCTGGTCGAGGGTCTCTACCCCGCCTGGGTGGACGGGCCGGAAGGGCCGGTCGAGGAGCACCCGGTGGTCACGCGCACCCGTCGGTGGCTGGCCGAGCACGAGGACGCCCCCGCCGGTCTGCGCCGCTGCCTCCTCGAGCAGCTCGACGACCTCGAGCGCGCGCTGCGGGCCCGGAGCACCGCGGCCCGACCGGCCGTCGCCCAGGGCGGGCACGTCTAGAAGGGCGGCCAGGGGATCGGCGGGTACCCCTCGCGCGGGGCGGGCAGCCGGCCCGTGGCGAGGAGCCGCTCGCAGCGCGCGGCGAGGGCGGTGAGCTCCACCTCGGTGAGCAGCCCGGCGAGCGCGGCACCGAGGTCCCCGCCCAGGGCCGCGCGCACCCGGCCGACGCCGTCGGCCTCCTCGGCCTCGAGCTCGCCCCCGGCCCAGCCCCACAGCACGGTGCGGAGCTTGTGCTCCGCGTGGAAGGTGAGGCCGTGGTCCACGCCGTACCGGTGGCCGCCGGCCATCGCGAGCACGTGCCCGGCCTTGCGGTCGGCGTTGTTGGCGAGGACGTCGAAGACCGCCATCCGGCGCAGCGCGAGGGAGTCCTCGTGGAGGAGGGCGACCTCGCGGTCCTCCTCGTCGACGCCGCTCAGCACGTGGCACCAGCCCTCGCCGGGCACCTCGTCGGCAGGGACGAGCGTGACGGCGTCCTGCGCGGGGTCCGGCTCGCACCACAGCTGGGCCATCCCGGGGCCGAGCGGTCCCTCGTGCAGCCAGGTCCGGGGCACGACGTCCCACCCGAGCGCCTCGGAGAGGAGGTAGGACGCGAGCTCGCGCTGCGCCAACGTGCCGTCGGGGAAGTCCCACAGCGGCCGCTCACCGGCGACCGGCTTGTAGACGACGCTCAGCTCCCCGATGTGGCCGAGGAAGGTGGCGTTGGACGCCGTCGTGATCCGCCCGTCCAGGACGATGTCCCCGTCGGCGAGCTCGGGTGTCACTGCAGGCCGTCGGGAAGCCCGCAGACGTGCCCCTCCGGATCCATCGGCTCGCCGCACCGCGGGCACAGCGGCCGGCCCGCCTCGACGATCCCGCGCGTGCGCTGGGCAAAGGCCCGGGCCGCGCCCACGGGGATCCGCACGACGAGGACCTCCTCCGGCTCCGGGCCGAGCGGCTCGAGAGTCTGCGGGTCGACCGGCTGGGCGGGCACGGCCTCGATGACGAGCTGCGCCGTCGACGGGTCCCAGCCCAGCCCCATGATGCCGACGCGGAACTGCTCCTCGACCGGCTGGTCGAGGGCGTCGTCGTCGACCAGCTCCACGGGGGCCTCGTCGGGGACGCTGAAGCGGTTACCGTCGGTGGCCATGAGCTCGTCGAGAAGCTCGTCGATCTTCTCGGCGAGGGCGGCGGACTGCTCCTTCTCGAGGGCGACGCTCAGCAGCCGCGCGCCGGCGCGGGCCTGCAGGTAGAAGGTGCGCGAGCCGGGGCGCCCCACCGTGCCGATCACGAGCCGGTCGGGCCAGTCGAAGGTGTGGGCGGTCTGGGGCACGGGACCCATGCTACGAGGCGGGCGCGGGGTCCGCCGGTCCGGCGCCGCCACCGACCTGCGGCGCGTCCGGCGCGGCGCTCAGCCACGAGAGGTCCCCGGCGTGGGTGTTGACCGCGAGGACGTGCGGCTGGGCGGGGGTGTAGCGCACGACCGAGACCGAGGCGGGGTCCGCGTGAAGCCGCTGGAACAGGTCCAGGTGCAGCCCGAGGGCATCGGCGAGGATCGCCTTGACGAGGTCGCCGTGGGTGACGGCCGCCCACACCGCGGCCGCGCCGTGCTCCGCCTCGACCGCCGCGTCGATCCGCCGAACCGCGCTCACCGCGCGGGCGTGCATCGCCACGAGCGACTCCCCGCCCGGGAAGACCGCGGCCGAGGGCTGCCGCTGGACCACCGACCACAGGTTTTCTTTTGCGAGGTCGGCGAGCGCGCCACCCTGCCACGCGCCGTAGTCGCACTCGGTGAGGCCCTCCTCCAACCGGACAGTGAGGCCGGTGCCCTGGTGGTCGAGGACGGCCTGAGCGGTCTGCCGACACCGCTCGAGCGGACTGGAGACGACGGCGACGAGCGGGACCGCGCCGAGGCGGGCGCCGGTCCGGGCCGCCTGCTCCCGTCCGGTCTCGTCGAGCTCGACGCCAGGGGTCCGCCCGGCCAGTATGCCGGCGGTGTTCGCGGTGCTCCGGGCGTGCCTGACGAGGATGACGGTGGCCATGGGCACCCACCCTAGGCCCCGCACCTGCGCCGGACCCGCCCGCCGGCGCGGGGCAGAGGGGCGGGTTCCAGCTCCCTTCGCGGAGGGGGTGGGCTAGCGGTGAGCGTCGAGGGGGCGGGTCGAGAGGTCAGAGGGAGCGGCGACGGCGGACGAGGAGTGCGCCCAGGGCGGTCGCGACGACGGAGGCGACGACGAGTGCCCACACGCCGCCGGCACCGGTGGACGGCATGCGGGGGGTGTCGCCCCCCGGCTCGGCGGTGGCGTCCGGCCCGGCCGCGGGCGAGCGCGTCGGGGCGGACGTGGGCGGCTCGTCCGTCGGATTCCTGGTCGGGTCCCCTGTCGGCGTCCCGGTGGGGGCCTCGGTGGGCTCCTCGGTGGGGGGCTCGGTCGGCTCCTCCGTCGGCTGCTCGCTCGGCTCGTCCAGGGTGGCGACGACCGTGCACACCACCGAGTCGGCGAGGCCGACCGTCAGCGTGCCGTCCTCCTCGCAGGCCCCGGTGTAGGCCACCGCGTAGTTGTCGGGCGCATCGACGGCCACCGCGTGGGTGCCGGCAGAGAGCTCCACGGGCTCGCCGAACTCCGCGGGCTCGCCGCCCACGGTGAGGCTGAAGCCCTCCGGCGCCGCCATCACGGCGACGGCTGCGGACTGCGCCGCGCTCACCACCTGGAGACCCACGGTCACCTGGGCGGCGACGTCGTCGTGGGTGACGGTGCACGTGACGTCGTCGCCGGCGGCCACACTCACGCTGCCGTCGGCCGCACACGCGCCACCGAAGGTCGTCCTGTACCCGGCCGGCCCCTCGTCCAGGGCGAGGGCGTAGCTGCCGGCGTCCAGGGCGTAGGCGGTGCCGCTCGTTGAGCCCGGGGCGTTGCCGACCCCCGCGACACCGACGACGAAGTCCGCGGCGTCCGCGGCGCCCCCGTGGTCGGTGACGACCTCGGTGACGACGGTGAGCGTGGCGACCTCGGGCGGCACGTCGTCGTGGACGATCGTGCAGGCGCCGGTCCCGCCGGCCGTGAGGCTGATCGTGCCGTCGGCGGCGCAGTCCCCGGTGACCGTCGTCGTGTACCGGGCCAGTGCCCCGCCGTCGACGACGTAGGCGCCGGCGCCGAGGGTGTGGACGGTCCCGGCGGCGGCACCCGGTCCGGTCGCGACGACCTCGGTCCCGCGTCGCAGCGTCACCATGAAGTCGGCGGCGGTCGCCGTGCCGCCGTCGTCGTTGACCACCTGCGTCGTCACGGTGAGCGTCGCGAGCTCCGGCGCGACGTCGTCGTGCGTGACCGTGCACGTGCCCGTCCCCCCGGCCGCGAGGGTGATGGTGCCGTCGGCGCAGTCCCCGCTGAGGGTGGTCGTGTAGCCGGGCAGCGAGCCGCCGTCGACGGCGTACGTCCCGGCCGTCAGCACGTGCACCGTGCCGTCCACCGAACCCGGCGCGGAGACCGGCGCTCCCGGACCGTCCGCCAGGGTGACGGTGAAGTCGCCGGGCGCCGCCCTGCCGCCGTCGTCGTTGACGACCGCGGTGACGACGGTGAGCCGGGGCCGCTCGAGGACGTCGTCGACGTCGGTCGCGACGTTGTTCGCCGGCGTGAGGTCGCTGCCGTGGGTGCCGTCGTCGAAGGCGCGCGCGGTGACGGCGAGCGTGCCACCGGCGGCGACGTCCTCGGCGACGCGCACGGTGAGGCTGCGCGCGACGGTCGCGCCGGCGTCGGCGTCGAAGACGGGCCAGGTGACCGTGGCGCCGTCGGCCGTGCCGCCGTCACGGGCGGAGACGAGCGTGAGCCCCTCGGGCAGCTCGACGGTGAGCGCGACTCCGGTCGCGCCGACCTGCCCGACGTTGGCGACGTCAAGGGCGTAGGTGAGCAGCTCACCGCCGCTCGCCCCTGTGCGGCCGTCGTCGATCGCGACGGTGATGTCGGGCCGCTCGACAAGCGCGGTCGCGCACGACGCGAGAAGGGCGTCGAGCACGGGCTGCGGGTCCGTGGCGAACTCGCGGATGTCGAAGACGGCGCCGCCGCTGCCCGTGGCGAGGTCCTGGTAGTCCTGCGTCGAGCTGTTCGGGGTGATGATCGAGAAGAGGACGGCCTCGTGCTCGGCGAGCGCGGCGCGCGCCTCCTCGACCGTGTACTGGGAGCGCTGGGTGTGCTCGTCGCCGACGAGCACGACGCAGCGTCCGGCGCCGGGCCGCAGACCGACGTTCTCGCCCAGCGCGTCGACGATCGCGTCGATGCCGGGCTCGTCCCCGCCGCCCGTGGTGAGGGCCGCGGTGGCGGCGGCGACGTCGTCGAGGTTGTCGGTGGCGGGGACGACGACGCGGGGCAGGTGCCCGGCCCGTCCCTCGTGGGCGAGGAAGCCGCCGCCGAAGCCCATGACGCCGATCTGGTAGTCGATCTGCTGGGCGAGCTGCTCGGCGATGTGGACGACGTTCGCCTGGACCTGGCGCTGGACCCCGCCCATGCTGCCGGACTCGTCGATCGTGAAGACGACGTCGCCGGGCGGGCGCTGGGTGTCCGGCACGGTGTCCGTGTCCGCAGAGGTGAGGTAGTCCCCGGTGCCGGCGAACTCCGCGTGCAGCTCACGCTCGGCGCCGAGCGGCAGTTGGAGCTGGACGGCGCCGGCGGCGTCGGTCCTCACGGTGCGGGTCTCGTCGCCGAGGGTGACGGCGAGCTCGGCGCCCGGAACGGGCGTGAACCCGGTCCGGTTCCACAGGGTGGCGCGGACGCTCAGCTCGCCGGTGGAGGTGAGCGAGCCGGGCACCGGGTAGACGCTGAGGTAGGTGGGGGAGGGCTGGACGGTGACGGTCGCGGTGTCGGTGGACGAGCCGCCGTCCGCGTCGGTCACCATGAGCGTCGCGGTGTGGGTGCCGACGCCGTAGCGGTGGGGCACCCGCGCCGTCGTGCTCGTGCAGCCCTCGACGACGACGGCGTCGCTGCCGTCCCCGAAGTCCCACGTGCACCGCAGCTCCGCGCGGTCGGCGGCGACGTCGTTGACGGTCGCGTCCGGCGTCCACGTCGACACCGCCCGGCCCTCGACGGTCGCCACAGGCACCGTGTGGTCGCGGCCGGCGGAGACGGTCGGGGCGACGTTCTCGACGGTCACCGTGCGCGTCGACGTCGCCTGCTGCCCGTAGGAGTCGGTGACGGTGAGCGTGACCTCGTACTCGCCGTCGTCGGGGTAGGCGTGGGTGGGGGCGAGGGTACCGTCGGTCCGGCTGCCGTCGCCCCACGTCCACGTGCGCTCGACGACGGCCCGGCCCGCGGGGACGGCGGTGGTGTCGGTGAAGCGCTCGGAGCGCCCCTCGAGCACGGTGGAGGGCACGGCCACGTCCGTGTCGGGCAGGGGCGCGACGACCCGCTGGAGGAGCTCGGTGCGCGAGGTGCTGCCCTCGGCGTCGGTCACGGTGAGCGTCACCGTGTAGTCGCCCGGGGCCGCGTAGGTGTGGACGGGGTGCTGCTCGGTGGAGGTGGCGCCGTCGCCGAAGGTCCACGCCCAGGCGACGATGTCGCCGTCCGCGTCGGCGGAGCGGTCGGTGAACTGCACCCGCGCGCTGCCGACCTGACCGGTGAGGGCCTTGAGCTCGAGGGTCTCGGTGTACGCGGTCGAGCCGCGGTTGGTGAGCGCGTCGAAGCGCAGGTACCGGCCGGTGCGCGGGGCGTGGAGCTCTAGGTGCTGGAGGTCCGCGGTGTTGGCGAGCTGGGTGTCCACCGCCGTGGTGAAGAGGTCCGCGGAGGTGCCGCGCACCTCCCCGAGCGCCAGCCGCACGTCCTGCGGGCGGGTGCTCTGGCCGGTGCCGGGGCGAAGGGCGAGGGCCTCGATCTGCCAGCTGCGGCCGAGGTCGAGGACCGCCCACTGGTTGGTGGTGAGCGCGGGGGCGGTGCGCCAGCCGGTGGGTGCGGCCGGGTAGTCGACGTCGATCATCTCCACGGGCGTGGTGCTCTGCGCCGCGGCGCTGGAGAAGGCGAGGACGCTGCCGCCGTGGTCGACGAGCGCGACGTCCGCGAGGCCCGTGCCCGGCAGCGGGCTGAACGCGGCGCGGGGCGGGCCGGAGAGGAGGATCTCGGCGCTCGCGACCTGCGAGACCACCCCGAGGGAGTCGGTGACCCGCAGCGCGACCGTGCCCGAGGCGTCCATGACGTGCACGGGGTGCTGCTCGGTGGAGTCGACGGTGAAGGTGGCGCCGTCGTGGTCGAGGTCCCACTCCCAGGCGGCGATGCCGTCGGCGTCGGTCGAGGTGTCGGTGAGCCGGACCGGGTTGCCCACGAGGGGCACCTCCGGCTCCCAGGTGAAGGAGGCGACCGGCCGGTCGGTGACGACGACGACGCCGCTCGCCTCGTCGCTCTGTCCATCGCCGTCCGTCACCGTGAGGGTGACGTCGTAGCGGCCGGCGGCGGTGTAGGTGTGGGTGGGGTGGCGCTCGGTGGAGTCCGTGGCGCCGTCGCCGTCGACGTCCCACGCCCACGCGGAGAGGGGGCCGTCGGGGTCGGTGGAGCGGTCGGTGAAGGTGACCGGCTCGTCGACGACGGCGGGACTCGGGGCGTGGTCGAAGGTGGCAGTGGGCGGGCCGGTGTCCTCGGTGCCGGGGTCGCAGTCGTCGTCGACGCCGTTGCCGGGGACCTCCGCCGCGCCGGGGTGCACGGCGGGGTCGTCGTCGGCGCAGTCGACGTTGGCGTGCCAGCCGTCGGCGTCGACGTCCGGGTGGACGGGCACGAGGGTCCACTGGGTGGTGCGGGCGGCGCCGGAGGGATCCGTGCTGTGCGCCGCCACCCGCCGCGGGGTCTCCTCCGTGCCGGGGGAGAAGGTGTGGCTGGTGCCGGTGGCGACGGTGTCCTCACCGACGGGCCACTCGGTGGTGACGTCGTCGCCGTCGGGGTCGGCGACGGTGACGGCGAGCTCCTGGCTCCCGTCGAGCGGCACCTCGACCACGCCGGGGGCGGGCAGCGGGCTCGTGTGCGTGGGCGGCCGGTTGGACGAGGTGAGCTGGAGCTGGACGACATCGGCGGCGGTGCGTCCGTCCGCCGCGATGGCGCGCACGCCGACGAGGACACGGCCGGGCTGCCCGGACAGCACCTGGCCGGTGGCCGGGAAGGTGTGGGTGACGGTGGTGCCGGTCGCGTCGTCGAAGGCGCCGTCGCCGTCGAGGTCCCACTCGATGGTCTCGCAGCCGGTGCAGCGGGCCGTGAGGCTGCGCGGGGTGCCGACGGGTACCGAGGCGGCGCCCGGCGCCGTGACGGTCGGGTAGGGCGTCTCCCCGCGGGTGGCGACGAGCGCCTCGAGCTCGGAGATGATCGGGCTCATGGCGTTGGCGAGCTGGGTGTAGGCACCCGACATGCCGTTGTTGACGCTGATCTCCGAGTTCTGGAAGGTCGTCCAGGACTCCGGGGCGCCACCGAGCTCGTCGACGACGACGTCGACGAGGCGGTCGAGGTCCTCGTCGGTGGCGCCGAGGTTGCGCAGCTCCCGCTCCTCGACCTCGGTGAGGCCCTCTGCCGCGATGCGCTCCGTCACCTCACGAAGCCGGGACATGCCGGTGTTCAGGTTGGTGCCGGCACTGGCGAAGGCGCTCGTCGAGGCGTTGAGCGCGGAGGACTCGTTGGCGAGCGCGACGTTCAGCCGCGCGGCGTAGTCGCGGACGGCGCGGGCGTGCAGCAGAGCCGCGGGCGCGTCGTCGGCGAGCGCGGCACCCTGGTACTTCTCCATGGCCGCGAGGAAGGCGGCGGACAGCTCCGTCGTCTGGCTCAGGTGGTCGGCCCAGCTCGCGAAGGCGGTCCACCCGGGGTGGCCGAGCGGGGCGGCGAAGTCGGTGATCGGCGCGGGCACCGCCGGCTCTGTGAAGTCCGGGTCCGGCGGGTCGGCGGCGATGCCCTCGTAGTAGGTGGCGCGGTCGATGATCGTCTTGACCACCGCCGCCTGCATGCGCCACACGTCCGTGACGCTCGGGGTCGGGCACCAGATCCCCTCGGGCAGCGCCAGGCACACGTAGGTGAGGTAGAAGGAGAGCAGGTTGCGCGCGTCGGAGGCGAGGAGGTAGCCCTGCGTGACCGCGAAAAAGGCCGTGTACGCCATCGCCGCGTCCACCCAGTGGTCGGCCTGCTCCTCGGCGGCACCCTTCATCGCCTGGATGGCGGGGTCCGGCAGGAGCGGGACACCGGTGGGCAGGACGACCTCGAAGGCGGGGGAGAGGAGCGAGTCGCTCCCGTCGAGGACGCCGTTCTGGCAGGTGTCCTCGACGAGGTCGTAGGTGCCGGCGCCGACGCTCCCGCTCGGGGCGGTGATCGCGAGGATCTCCCCGAAGACGCCGCTGCCCAGGCCGGTGCCCTGGAGGGTGTTGGGCGACCCGGAGACGTCGCTCAGCGTGGAGCCCGGACCCACGGAGCCGCTCGGGACGACGTAGATGTCCGACGCCGTCCAGAAGGTGTCGCAGTCACGGGTGAGGGTGCCGATGTCGACCATGACGGTCGCGTTCGGTCCGAAGCTGTAGCCGTTGAGGGTGAAGCCGGAGACGTCGGCGGCGGCTGGTCCCGCCGTCGTGATCCCCCCGAGCACGAGTGCAGCTCCCGCGGTGGCCGCCGCCACCCGAGTCGTCCGGCCCATGTCCGCGTCATCCCCTCATCCGCCTGGCAGTCTCCGGATGCTGCCCGTTCCCGCACGCGGGGAACGGGCCGACGACGGGTGATCGACAGGTGATCAGGAGAGGGCGGGCGGGGTGAGACGACGGCGGGGTCCCGTCGGGGACTCGCCGGGGCTCAGAGCACGGCCTGGAGGAAGTCCCTCGTGCGCTGCTCGCGCGGGGCGGAGAACAACGCGCGGGGCTCGCCGTCCTCGATGATCCGGCCCTTGTCGAACATCATCACCCGGTCGGAGACCTCCTGCGCGAACTGCATCTCGTGCGTGACGATGAGCATGGTGATGTCGGTGCTGCTCGCAATGCCGCGCAGCACGGTGAGCACCTCACCGACGAGCTCCGGGTCCAGCGCCGAGGTCACCTCGTCCAGGAGGAGGATCTCCGGATCCATCGCCAGGGCCCGGGCGATGGCCACGCGCTGCTGCTGACCGCCTGACAGGCGGGTGGGGTGCTGGTCCGCCTTGTCCGACAGGCCCACCAGCTCGAGCAGCTCGCGCGCCCGGGCGTGGGCCTCTGCCTTGCTCCGTCCCAGCACGTGGATCGGTGCCTCGACGATGTTCTCGACAACCGTCATGTTCGGGAACAGGTTGAACTGCTGGAAGACCATCCCGATCTTCGTCGAGACCTTGTTGATGTTCTTCTGCTTCTGCCGCACGCGCTTACCGCCGCGCATCTCGTAGACGAAGGGCTCGCCGTCGATGTGGATGAAGCCGTCGGTGAGCTCCTCGAGCGTCATGACGAGGCGCAGGATTGTCGTCTTGCCCGAGCCGCTGGGGCCGATGAGCGTCACGCGCTCGCCCTTGGCGACCTCGAAGTTGAGACCGTCCAGGACGGTGTTGTCACCAAATCGCTTGACGACGTTCTCGAAGCGGATGACCGGGGTGGTGTCAGTAGCGGGCAAGGCGGTTCTCCAGTTTCCGGACGAGGATCGAGGTGGGGTAGCTCGCCGCGAGGAAGATCAGCCCGGCGAGGGTGATCGCCTCGGTGTAGGTGAACGTCCGGGAGCCGTAGTTCTCGGCTGCGGAGATCATCTCCGGCACGGTGATGACGAAGAGGAACGGGGTGTCCTTGAACATCGAGATCACCCAGGTGCCCAGGGCCGGCACGGTGGTGCGCAGGGCCTGCGGCACGACGATCCGGGTCCAGGTCCGGCTCCGCGGCAGGGACAGCGCGGTGGCCGCCTCCCACTGACCCGCAGGGACGTTGTCGATCCCGGAGCGGTAGACCTCGGCCATGTACGTGGCGTAGTGGATCCCGAGGACGCCGATACCGATCCACAGCGGGTCCCACGAGGTGAAGGTGTAGTAGACGAACAGCAGCTGGACGACGAGGGGCGTCATCCGGATGAACTCCATGACCCAGTGCACCGGCTTGGCGATGACGACGGGCGCGGAGCGGCGGACGAAGGCGATGACGAGCCCCAGCGCGGCGGCGATGACCGAACCGAGCACCGTGGCGAGCAGGGTGACCTCGAAGAAGGCCGAGAGCAGCTGGGGGAGGACCTCGGCGGCGCGCTCCCAGCTCCAGAAGTCGTTCATGCGCTCACCACCCCGGACTTGGCGGCACGGGGCCGGAGCAGGCCCCTCGCCGGCTGCTCGACACCCAGCCGCCGCTTCGCACGCGCCTCACCCCAGTTGGCGATGAGCACGAGGACGTAGGCGATGAGGAAGTACATGACCATGGCCGTGCCGTAGGAGAAGAACGTGTCGCCGGTCCGTTGGCGCAGGACGCCACTGACGAAGGTGATGTCGTGCATGAACAGGAGGTACGCGACCGCCGTGCCCTTGAGGAGCATGATCCCGAGGTTGCTCAGCGAGGGAATCATGATCGCCCAGGCCTGGGGCCAGACGACCCGGAACAGGCGCCGGCCCGGGGGCAGGCTGAGCGCGACGCTCGCCTCCCACTGCCCCTTCGGGACGGCGTTGATAGCACCGCGCACGACCTCTGCGCCATAGGCCCCGTAGTTGAGGCCGAGCCCGACGATGCCGGAGACGAGACCGGCCACCTCACGGTTGGCGAACAGGTCCGGGAACGCGAGCGGCATGACGTAGAAGAGGAAGAAGAGCTGGACGAGCAGTGAGGTGCCGCGGAAGAACTCGATGACGACCCGCGCCGCGCCGCGCACCACCACGTTCTGGTGGCGCGCGGCGAGACCGAGCGCAACAGCGAGCACGAGCGCGAGGGCCGAGCCGCCGATCGTCAGCTGGAGGGTGACGATGATGCCGTCGACGAACTGCGGCCACAGCGTCGCCAGGGCATCGAGGTTCTCACTCATCGAGGGGCGTCAGCCGATGTTGCCGGCGCAGAGGTCCTCGGTGGTGAAGTCCCCGGTCGGACGCTCACCCTCGGTGAAGCCCCAGTCGCCGACGACGGAGAGGTACTCCTCCTCGCTGCCGACGATCTCGGCGAGCTTCTCGTTGTAGGCGTCCCGCAGCTCGGTGTCCTCGGGGCGGAAGACGGTCCCGCCGGCGCCCACCTGCTCGACGCCGTCGATGACGGCGATGAAGGTGTCGGTGACCTCGACGCCCGGGTCGTTGGCGGCGTTGTCCACCATCCAGTTGAGGGAGATGCCGGTGAGGGCGAAGACGTCGGCGCGGCCGCCGGTGATGAGGTCCATCCCGTCCTGCGGGTTGCCGACCTCGGTGGCCTCGATCCCCAGGTCGGAGGCGTAGGTGGCCTCGATCGCGCCGGTCATGGCCGCCATCCGCAGGCCGTCGTCCTGCGCCTCGACGATGTCCTGCATGTCGTGGACGTCGAAGGGGTTGCCCTCCTCGACCATGAGCGCCGTCGTGTACTGGAACTCCGGCTCGGAGAAGATCGCCTGCTCGCAGCGCTCGGGCAGGATCGACATGCCGGCCGCGACGACGTCGAAGTGGCCTGCGTTGAGACCCTGGATGAGTTGGCCGAACTCGGCCTGGACGCCGTCGACGGTGTCGACGCCGAGCTCGCCCCAGATGCGCTCCTGCAGCGCCACGGAGGCGCCGACGAGCTCGCCGCCCTCGTCCTGGAAGCTGTAGGGCGCCTCGCCGGCGAAGCCGACGGTGATGGTGCCGGCCTCCTGGAGGGCCTCGAGCGTGCTCTGGCCCTCGCTCGGCTCGACCGCGCCGTCCTCGCCGTCGCCGTCGCCGCCGCACGCTGCGAGTCCGAGCGCGAGTACTGCTGCGGCCGCCGGGATCGCCGCCCGTCGTCGGGCAGAAGTCATGGTCATCATGGTCCCTTCGGTTTGCACGAGGCTGGGTCCTACGGAGTCACCTCCGGGCCGCAGGGAGCAGCGCACGGAGACGACCAGTCGCCCCGAGTGGTCATGGTGCTCGGCCACGCTAGGGAAGAGCAGGAGGGACCTCAAGGACCCGAACCGCGCCCCCCACCGGCAGTTCCCTCCCGGGCGCACCACCGCACGATCCGCGCGGTGGCGCGCCGCGACCCTCCCTGGCATGGGGGACCCGCGGGACCCGGACGCACCGAAAGGAGGGGTCCCGATCGTTATCGCACCGTGACGTCTTTGACCGGCTATTGACCTGCGCTGGCTCAGGGCATTGCCCGTCGCTCACCCCAGCGCGGGGGCCACCTCGCGCTCGAAGAGCTCGATGCCACTCGTGTCGTAAGCGGCCTCGGGGAAGTAGAAGATCCCGTACGTCATACCCTGCTCCTCCAGCGCACGGAGCCTCTCGACGATCTGCTCCGGCGTCCCGTAGGCCGGCATGTCGCACACCGACCCGAGCTCGCGCTGGACGCGCTCCTCGTCCACGCCGGCCCTGCGGAGGCGGTCGGCGAGCTGCTCGACGCGGTCACGGACCTCGGCCTCGTCCCGGCCGATCGCGACGTTGTAGTTGGCCGAGCGGGTGATGCGCCCGACGTCGGTGCCGACCTCGCGGCAGTGCTCGGCGAGGATCTCGGACTTGCGCGCGAAGCCCTCGGGCGTGCCGTCGAAGTTCGTGTAGTCGGCGTAGCGGGCGGCGATCTTCAGGGTGACCTTCTCGCCACCACCGGCGATCCACAGCGGGACGCCGCCCTCCTGGAGGGGGAGGGGACGGCAGATCGCGCCGTCGACCTCGTAGTGCTTGCCCGAGAAGGTGGCCCGGCCCTCGCGCCAGGCCTGGCGCATGATCTGCACGCCCTCGTCGAGCATCGCCAGGCGCTCCCCGGCCCGCGGGAAGCCGTAGCCGTACGCGCGCCACTCGTGCTCGTACCAGCCGGCGCCGATGCCCATCTCGAGGCGTCCGCCGCTGACGTGGTCGACCGTCGCGGCGACCTTGGCGAGGTACATGGGCGGGCGGTAGGCCATGCACGTGCACATCTGGCCGAGGCGGACCCGCTCGGTGCTGGCGGCGAGGGCCGCCATGAGGGACCACGCCTCGTGGGTGGCCTCCTCACTGGGCACCGGGGTGGTGTGGAAGTGGTCGTAGACCCACACCGACTCCCACGGTCCGGCGTCGGCACGGCGGGCGAGGTCACGCATGAGCGGCCACTGCTCGGCGTCGTCGACGCCGACGAGGTCGAATCGCCAGCCTTGGGGAAGGAACATTCCGAGTCGCATGGTCGAGAAGAGTACGGTCAGGTCACAGCGCGGTCACGCCGGGCGCGCTCCGCCCGCCCTGTCCGACCTCGTGCGTACGCTGGACCCCGTGAGCACCAGGGAGAAGGCGGCGCGCGCTGCCGAGCAGCGCGTGTGGACCATCCCCAACGCCATCAGCTTTCTCAGGCTGGCGCTCATCCCCGTGTTCGCGTGGCTCATCGTGGCCGAGCACGACGCCGCGGCAGTCATCGTCGTCGCCGTCGCCGGCTTCACCGACTGGGCCGACGGCTACATCGCCCGGCGCTTCGACCAGGCCAGCCGCCTCGGGCAGATGCTCGACCCTGCCGCCGACCGCCTCTACATCCTCGTCACCCTCATCGGGCTGGCCTACCGGGACATCATCCCGTGGTGGCTGGTCGCCGTCATCGTGGCCCGCGAGCTCGTCCTCGCCGGGACGATCCCGGTGCTCCTGCGGCACGGCTACGGCACGCTGCCGGTCCACATGGCCGGCAAGGCGGGCACCTTCTGCCTCATGTACGCCTTCCCACTGCTCCTCCTCGCCTCCGTCCCCGGCGCCCTCGGCACCGCGGCCTCGACGGCCGGCTGGGCGATCGCACTGTGGGGTGTGGGCCTGTACTGGTTCGCCTGCCTGCTCTACCTCGAGCAGGTGGCGTGGATCGTCCGCCGTGACCGCCGGGCGGCGAGCCCGGCGTGAAGCAGCAGCCCGGTCGCCCCGACCAGTCGATGACCCTCCTGCGGGAGGTCGTCGAGCGGCCGCTCGACCCGGGCTACGCCGCCGCCGCCCAGCGACGCGCGGCCGGCACGGCACCGCAGCTGCCCTGGTGGCGCAAGGGCCTCGTCCTCGTCGTGGCTGCGACACTGGGACTCGGAGCGGTGTGGGCGGCCCGCGAGCTGCGCGCACCGGCCGACGGCGCCGGTGACGCACGCGCGCTGCTCCTGGCCCAGGTGGAGGACGGCGCCGCACGCGGGGAGCAGCTGCGCGCCGACAACGCCGCCCTCGTGGAGGAGATCGAGCGCCTGCAGGAGGAGTCGCTGCGCGGGAGCGACCCCGAGTTCCTCGAGCGGGTCCAGCTGCTCACCCTCAACGCCGGCAGCGCCCGCGTCCGCGGCCCGGGCCTGCGGATCACCCTCGACGACTCCCGCGACGCCCAGGCCGGGGAGCCGGGAGCGGACCTGGGACGCGTCCAGGACCTCGACCTCCAGGTGCTCGCGAACGCCCTGTGGTCGGCGGGCGCCGAGGCGGTGGCGATCAACGGGCACCGGCTCTCCGGGCTCAGCGCGATCCGCTCCGCCGGACCGGCGATCCTCGTCGACCTCGCCCCGCTCGCCCGGCCCTACGTCGTCGAGGCCGTGGGCAACCCCGGCGACATGAGTGCCCGCCTCACGCGGAGCACGGGGGGCACGCACCTGGGGACGCTGCGCGACTCCTTCGGCATCTCGGTGAGCATCGAGGAGGCCGACGAGCTCGTCCTGCCCGGGACGACGGCGCGCACGCTGCGCCACGCCGAGCCGCTCGAGGCGCAGACGGGCCGGGAGGACCGATGATGGGGCGTCACGGGAGGCCGTGCCACGTGCACGTGTCGAGGGAGGATCGCTGAGTGTTCGCTGTCATCGGGCTCGTCATCGGCGTCGTCGTCGGTATCGCCGTCGAGCCGACCGTCCCGGCGGTGCTGCAGCCCTACCTGCCGATCGCCGTCGTCGCCGCCCTCGACGCTCTCTTCGGGGGCCTGCGCGCCTACCTGGACGGCGTCTTCGACGACCGCGTCTTCGTCGTCTCCTTCCTCTTCAACGTCCTCATCGCGGCGCTGCTCGTCTTCCTCGGTGACCAGCTCGGCGTGGGCGCCCAGATGACGACGGCGGTCGTCGTCGTCCTCGGGATCCGTATCTTCTCCAACGCGGCCTCGATCCGCCGGCACATCTTCAAGGCATGACACACGACGCGGGAAGGACGGCGACCGGCGGGGGAGCGGGGCGCCTGCGGCACCTGCTCCTGGGGCGCCACCCCACGTGGGTCCACGTCCTCATCGTGCTGCTCTGCGCGGCCGTGGGCTTCGCGCTCGCCGTCCAGGTCCGCCAGACCCAGGAGGACACCTACGCGACCATGCGCCAGGACGACATCGTCCGGCTCCTGGACGAGCTCAGCGTGCGCAACCGAGAGCTCACCGAGGAGGGCATGGAGCTGCGCCGCGAGCTCGGGGAGCTCGAGTCCGGCTCCAGCTCGCGCGCGGCGGCCCAGGAGGCCGCCGCCCAGCAGGCACGGGTGCAGGGCATCCTTGCCGGGGCGCTGCCCGTGACCGGCCCGGGCGTGGAGCTCGCGGTCCACGACCCCTCCGGCGCCGTCAGCGCGCCCGTGTTCGTCACCGTGCTCGAGGAGCTGCGCAACGCCGGCGCCGAGGCCATCGAACTCAACGACCAGCGGATCACCGCCTCGAGCTGGCTCGGCACACGGCCCGGGGGACTGGTCGTGAGCGGCACCGACATCAGCGCCCCCTACGTGTGGCGCGCCATCGGTGATCCCCAGACCCTCGCCGTCGCCCTCGACATCCCCGGTGGTGCGCTCTCCTCGATCCGGGGCGCCGGCGCGGCCGCCGAGGTGACCCAGCACGACCAGCTGTCGATCGCCTCCGTGCGCTCCCTGGCGGAGCCCGAGTGGGCCACCCCGGCGCCCGTCGAGAACCGCTGAGCGGCCACCCGGGACGCGGTGCCTGTCACAGGAGCCCCGTGGGGAACTATGGTGGGGTCCAGCGCCGGGTGACGAGCCCGGTGGTGCCGCCGAGGGGAGTACACGCCATGGGAATCGAGCCCGAGCCGCAGGACTTGTCGAGCACGACCGCCCGCTTCGGGGCGATCGGTGCGAGTGACGAGACCGCGGAGCGCTCCGACGTCCCCCCGCCCGACCGCGCCGCGATCGACGGGCTGCCCCCGGGGCACGCCCTGCTCATCGTCCAGCGCGGGCCGACGGCGGGTGCGCGCTTCCTCCTCGACACCGACCGCACCCTCGCGGGCCGTCACCCCACCGCCGACATCTTCCTCGACGACGTCACGGTCTCGCGCCGGCACGCGGAGTTCCTCGCCCACGAGGGCGGCTACGTCGTGCGTGACGTCGGCTCGCTCAACGGCACCTACGTCAACCTGGAGCGCATCGACTCCGCCGTGCTCAACGCGGGTGACGAGGTGCAGATCGGCAAGTACCGGCTCACCTACCACCCCAGCCCGCACCGCGGGGACGCGCCGGCCTCGTGAGCTCGACCGCCCGCCGCGCCACCGAGTCCCACCCCGAGGAGCCGCAGGAGCAGCCGCGGCCATGGCCCCCGGGCGCCTCCACCGACCCCACGATGAGCATCGGCGCCGTGCTCGCGGCCCTGCAGCCGGAGTTCCCCGCCGTGCGCATCTCCAAGCTCCGCTTCCTCGAGGAGCAGGGCCTGGTGAGCCCGAGCCGCAGTGGCTCCGGCTACCGCATGTACAGCCAGGCCGACGTCGAGCGTCTGCGCTTCGCCCTCACCGCGCAGCGTGACTCCTTCCTGCCGCTGCGCGTCATCCGCGACCAGCTCGAGGACCTCGACGCCGGGCGCCCAGTGGAGTCGGTGCCCGGCACTCGCGTCGTCGCCCGCGACGGCGAGCTCGTCCGCCCGCGGCCCTCGGCACGGGTGCGGGCGCAGGAAATCGCCGACCTCACCGGGGTGAGCCTCGCCGAGATCGACGAGATCGCCGGGGCCGGCCTCATCGCTCCCGACGCGCGTGGACGCTACCCGGGCCGCGCCGTCGACGTCGTCCAGCACGCCGCCGCGCTCGCGCGCCAGGGGATCAGCCCGCGCCACCTGCGCACGGTGCGCACGGCCGCCGAGCGGCAGGCCGACACGATCGAGCAGGTCGTGGCCCCGGTGCGCGCCCAGCGCTCGGGCGCCGGGCGGGAGCGTGCCGCCGCGCGCGCTCAGGAGCTCGCCGAGCTCTACGGGCGGCTGCACGCGGAGCTGCTCCGCGCCGCCGTCGACGACCTCGACTGAGCGCCGCACCTCGCGCGCACGCGGGGCATTTCGCGCGCACCGCCGCCGCGATGGCCGTACCGTTGCTGACATGCGAGAGATGGACGTGCTCGGCGTCCGGGTGAGCATCCCGGAGAACGAGGTCGTCGTCGTCCTGGCCGTCCGCGACGAGGGTCGGGTGGTGCTGCCCATCGTCATCGGGCCGCGCGAGGGAGCGTCCATCGCCACGGCACAGGCGGGCATCGTCCCCGAGCGTCCCCAAACCCACGACCTGTTCATCTCCCTCCTCGACGCCACGGGCGTGCAGCTCGAGCAGGTGCGCGTCACCCGCCTCAAGGAGGGCACCTTCCACGCCGAGCTCGTCCTGTCCTCGGGGCAGCACGTCGACTCGCGCCCCTCCGACGCCATCGCCCTCGCGCTGCGCGCCCGGTGCCCGGTGCTGTGCGACGAGGGAGTCCTCACAGCGGCCGGCGTCATCATGGACGCGGAGGACGAGGCCGAGGTCGTGGCCGACTTCCAGGCGTTCCTCGAGAACGTCGAACCGGAGGACTTCGAGCCGTAAGAGGCTGCACCACGAGGTGGACCTCAACCTTCTCTTGAGACTAAGACACGCTGGTTCGACACGCCGATCGCGGCTTGCCGCGCATGTCGTTGACTGGGGTCCCCCCTGGTCATAGCGTGGGGGTCATCAGGGCCGGAGCACATCTCGTGCGCGGCGTGGACGAACGGGAGTGCACGTGAGCGGCAGCGACGCGACGGCCGGCGCAGCGAGCGGGGTGCCCCAGCGGGCGCAGGGGATGCTCTTCGGGGACTCCCTTCCCGACCTCGACACCGAGACCGGTTACCGCGGGCCCACGGCCTGCCGGGCGGCAGGGATCACCTACCGTCAGCTCGACTACTGGGCACGGACGGGTCTCGTCGAGCCGAGCATCCGCAACGCCAGTGGCTCCGGGTCCCAGCGCCTCTACAGCTTCCGCGACATCCTCGTCCTCAAGGTCGTCAAGCGGCTGCTCGACACCGGCGTCTCGCTCCAGCAGATCCGCTCCGCGGTGCACCACCTGCACGAGCGCGGCGTGGACGACCTCGCCGGCATCACGCTGATGAGCGACGGTGCGAGCGTCTACGAGTGCACGAGCGCCGACGAGGTCATCGACCTCGTGCAGGGCGGGCAGGGCGTCTTCGGCATCGCCGTCGGCCGCGTGTGGCGCGAGGTCGAGGGGTCGCTCGCCGAGCTCCCGACCGAGCGTGCCGAGCGCGCCGGCGCGCCGGTCGAGGACGAGCTGTCCCAGCGCCGCCGCGCGCGCGACGCCGGCTGACACGAGCTGAGGACGAGGGGCCCGGGGTCACCCGGGCCCCTCGTCGTGCTGTCCGACGCCCGGAACCGCGGGGAGAAGTCCCCATGCCGCAGTGTGATCGGCGGTCGGGGGAGTGGTCGCTCTCTCCTACTATCGGATCATGAGCAATCCCATCGCCGGTTGGTACCCGGACCCCTCAGGAGACCAGAGCAAGCTTCGTTACTGGGACGGAACGTCCTGGACCGAGCACTTCGCGCCCGCGCAGGGCGCCGCGCAGCAGGCGGGGGAGGCCGGCACGAGCAGTGGCGGGCAGCCGACGGGACAGCAGACGGCGGCTGCGGAGTCGTACGGCGCGCAGCCCACGGAGCAGCTTCCCGCTCAGGGAGCCGAGCAGCCGGCTGGCCAGCCGACCGAGCAGTTCCCGGCTCAGCCGACGGAGCAGTTCCCCGCCCAGACCAGCGAGCAGTTCCCGGCGCAGCACACCGCCGTCTACCCGGCCGGTCAGTACGGCCAGCAGCCCTTCGGCCAGCAGCCCTTCGCCCAGCAGCCGGAGCAGCAGGCGTACGGCCAGCAGCCGTACGGCCAGCAGCAGCCGCAGGCAGCCTACGGCCAGCAGCAGCCGCAGGCCGGCTACGGTCAGCCCGGCTACGGCCAGCAGCAGCCCCACGGACAGTACCTCGCGGGGCAGCAGCCCTACGGTCAGTCGCCCTACGCGAGCGGCCAGAACGCCTACGGCCAGCAGCCGGGCGCCGGCGAGGGCGGCTCGGGCAAGGGCCTGGTCATCGGCATCATCGTCGCCGCGGTCGTCCTTGTCGCGGTCGCGGTGACCGCCGTCGTCCTCCTTCTCGGGGGCAACGACGACCCCGAGCCCACGCCTCGTCCCACGCCGGCCAGCACAGCCACCGACGACGGCGTCACCGAGGACCCCACGAACGACGACGCCACCGAGGACGCCACTGACGACGCCACCACCGGTGGCACCGTGAGCGGAGGCGAGATCACGATCGGTGAGTCGGTCACGGGCTCGATCGCGGCCGGGGAGACCTGGACGGGCACGATCATCGTCGAGGAGGCCACCCCCCTCGTCATCGACGTCGTCTCCGCGAGCGGTGACCTCATGATGTCGCTGACCGGCGGCGCGATCGACCTCGAGAACGACGACCGCGGCCGCTTCCGGGTGAACCCCGACGCGAGCTCCCTCGACCCTGCCGTCGGTGCCTACCTGGAGCCGGGGGAGTACGAGGTGGCGGTCTCCGCGTACCTCGACACCGCCGAGACAGACTTCACCGTGAGCACCTCCGTCGTCCCGGAGACGGCCACCCCCGGTGAGCCCGTCGCCGTGGATCTCGGCGAGGGCGAGGTGTGGGTTGCCGCCCTCGAGCTGACCGAGCGAGGCACCGTGGTCATGGACTCGGTGTCCTCCGAGGGTGACGCCGAGATCGGCGTGTTCACGTCCACCGGCGAGGTCGACGGCGCGGACGACAGTGCCGAGGGCGCTGGCGGTGGCCTCGACCCGTACGTGGAGCTGGAGCTGCCCGCCGGCGTGCACATCATCAGCTACGGCGGGTACGGCGGCGGGCCGCTCACCGCGGAGCTGTCGATCACCGTCGAGTAGTCCTTCGACACTCACACGGTGGCGCCCCCGGGAGCACACGCTCCCGGGGGCGTCGTGCTCTGCGGTGCATGATGGGCCGATGACGACCCCTCCCGAGCCCGACGTCCTCGCCACGCTTCGCGCCCTGCGGCAGTCGCGCCGGTTCCTCCCGACGCCGGTCGCACGCGAGGACCTCGATCGCATCCTCGAGGTCGCCCGGTGGACGGGGAGTGCGAAGAATACGCAGCCGTGGCACCTGGTGGTCGTGACCGACAGCGCCCTCAACTCCGGGCTCGCGAACCTCGGGGCCTTCACCGGCTTCCTCGACGGCGTGGCCGCCTCGATCGTCGTCGCGGTCGAGGGGGAGGGGCGCTCCGTCGCCTACGACGACGGCCGGCTGGCCGAGCGCGTCATGCTTGCTGCCGCCGGCCTGGGCATCGGTAGCGGGACGGCGTGGTTCAGCAACCCGGCTGCGCGTCAGCAGGTGCGCGAGCTGCTCGGCCTGCCCGACCACCTCGAGCCGTGGTCGGCCATCGGCCTGGGGTACACCGACACGAGCGAGCCCCAGGCGACCCCACAGCTGTCAGGCCGCAAGCCGCTCGAGGAGATGACGAGCTGGAACCGGTACGGCCGGCCCGCTCCGACGCAGCCGACGTGATGCTCACGCCGTCGATGGCGGGACGCCCGCGGGGGAGCGGTGCTGGGATGATGACGGGATGAGTGCGCCCGCGTTCGACCTCGACCAGCTCCGCAGATACCCCGACGTGGAGGCTCCCGACCTCGGCGCCGTCGACGCCACCGACCGGCTTGTCCTCGATGAGGCCGCGACGGCGCTTGCCACAGCGGGCCCGGGGGAGGTGGTCGTGATCGGCGACAGGTACGGCGCCCTCGCCCTCGGCGCGATCGCGCTGCACGGGGCACGCGACGTGCGCGTGCACCAGGACACCCTCGTCCATGAGCGCGCGCTCGAGGCCAACGCCGAGCGGGGCGGTCTCGTCGGGACCTACCGGTCGCTGAGCCTCGTCCCGGAGCTCGTGACCGGCGCCCGCGTCGTCCTGCTACAGCTGCCGCGCGGGCTCGCGGCGCTCGAGGAGGTCGCCGAGCTGGTCGCCGCCCACGCGGAACCCGACGTCGTGGTCATCGCGGGCGGCCGCCTCAAGCACATGTCGCGCAGCATGAACGAGGTCCTGGGCCGGCACTTCGCCGATGTCACGGCGTCGCTCGCGAGACAGAAGTCACGCTGCCTCGTCGCTCGGCAGCCGACGCCGCCCGGAACCTTCCCGTCCTTCCCGCGCAAGCATTTCGACGAGCAGCACGGCGTGTGGATCGCTGCCCACGGTGCCGCCTTCGCCGGCCCGTCCCTCGACCTGGGGACGCGCTACCTCCTGACGTTCCTGGGGGAGATGAGCCCCCAGGCGCGCGACGCCATCGATCTCGGCTGCGGCACCGGCGTGCTCGCTGCACAGCTCGCCGCGGCCCGCCCGGACCTCGACGTCGTCGCGACCGACACGTCCAGCGCCGCCGTGCGCTCCACCCGCGCCACGATCGAGGCGAACTCACTCGGCGAGCGCGTCCAGGTGGTGCGGGAGGACGGACTCGAGAGCCAGCCGCCTGTCTCGGCTGACCTCATCGTGTGCAACCCGCCCTTCCACGTCGGTGCCAGCGTGCAGCCCGACGTCGCGATCGAGCTGTTCAAGGGGGCCGCCCGGGTGCTCCGTCCCGGTGGTGAGCTGTGGACGGTGTTCAACTCTCGGCTCGGTCATGCCGGCGCACTGCGCCGCATCGTCGGGTCCACCAAGGTGATGGGCGACAACGGCAAGTTCACCGTGACACGGTCGATCAAGCAGCCGAGCCGGGGGGAGAGCGGCGCGGCCCGGCAGGGGGCCGGGGACGAGAGCGCCCAGCGCAGAGCTTGAGCAGATTGACATAATGTACATTATCGGCGATAACCAACGGGAGTGGGCCTACGTTTCCTGCATCGTCCCAGCGGTTCTGAGCGATGCCAGTGTGGGCTTGCTCCGCGCCGACGAGCGCGTGTTCGCGGCCATGGTCGACGGCTGGCGCACGCAGATGCTGGCTCGCGGGCTGACGACGCACACCATCAAGGGCCGCTGTGGCGTCTTGGAGCGGTTCCAGCGGTTCGCTGGCACGTTCCCGTGGCAGTGGCGCCCGGTGGACCTTGAGGACTATCTCGCCAAGCGGCGCTCCGGCGACCGGCCGATCAGCCTGACCACGCTGCGTGCGGACGCCAACGCGGTGGCGGCGTTCTGCAGCTACCTGACGCAGCCGGTGTACGGCTGGGCGCCGTTCTGCGAACGAACGTTCGGTGACGTCCCGTCGCGGATCAGCTTCGAGTGGAACACCCCGCGGCACACCGCCGAGGACGCCGTCCCACCGGGCCGCCGCGCCTTCACCAGGGCGGAGCTGCAGCGGCTATTCGACCACCTCGATGACCGGGTCGACCGCGAGTACGCGACCGGCAGCAAACGGTGGCTGCCCGCGCTGCGCGACTCGATCGCCTTCAAGCTCTGCTACGCCTACGGGCTGCGGCGCCGGGAGCTGACGATGCTCGACCTGCACGACTTCGGCCCCAACCCGCACGTGAGCGACTTCGGACAGTTCGGCGCGGTCCAGATCCGCTGGGCCACGGGCACCGCGGGGTCGGGCCCACGTCGACGCGCCGTGCTGACGGTGCCGGAGTTCGACTGGGTCGTGCCCCTGCTGCAGTTCTGGACCGCGCCCGAGGGCCGGGGCCGCTTCTCCACCGCCGAGCGCTCCGCAGCGCTGTGGCCCAGCGAACGCGGCGACCGGGTGCGGCTGGGCAGCTTGGGTGATGCGTTCTCCCAGCTCCGCGACGAGCTCGGGCTGCCCAGGGAGCTCGGCCTGCACTGCCTGCGCCACTCCTACGTCACCCACCTGGTCGAGGCAGGCTACGACCCCGCCTTCATCCAGACCCAGGTCGGCCACTCCCACGCCTCGACCACCGGGCTGTACACATCGGTCTCGGCCGACTTCAAGCAGCGGGCCATCTAGCAGATGATCGCCCGGCGGATCGCCAACCCCAAGGAGACCTGCGATGCCTGAGCAGCGCCGCATCGGCTACCGCTGGCACCTGCGGACCATGATGGCCCAGCGCAACCTGTGGAAGAGCACCGAGCTCCTGCCCCTGCTTCAATCGCGCGGCATCGACCTCTCCGAGAGCCAGGCCTACCGCCTGGTCACCGGAACACCTGAGCGCATCCCCGCCCGCACCTTCGCCGCGCTGTGCGACATCCTCGACTGCACACCCCGCGAACTGTTCGAGCCGGTCGTGGAGATGCGCGCTGCCGCCACCGCCAACGCACCCCGCCGGCCAGAGGACATCGGCGTCAAGCCCGGCCACCCCATCGCGCGCCGGATCCGCGTGATCCCCCCCGGACGACGATGGCTAGGCCTCGCAAGCCCAGCGACCCCCTGACCTGGCCCGAGCCGTGCACGCGCTGCGAAGAGCACCACCAGCTCGTCGCATCCTGGCCTGACGGGCGGGTCTGCGGCTACTGCTACTTGGCCGCCAAGCGCACCAGAGGAACCTGCGCCTGCGGCCACACCGGAGTGCTGCCCGGCCGAATCGACGCCCGGCCGGCATGCCGAGCCTGCAGCGGCGTGAAGCTCAACGTCGACTGCACCAGCTGCGGTGCCGAGGACGAGCTGCACTCCGGTGGCCACTGCTGGCGCTGCGTGCTCTCAACGACCGTCCACCGGCTCCTGACCAACCCCACCACCGCACAGATCCACCCCGCGCTCCTGCCGGTGGCAACCGCCCTGAAGGCGATGGACCGACCCAACAGCGGACTGACCTGGATCAACCAGCCCCACGTCACCGACTTCCTCGCCGAGCTCGCCGCCGCCCCGACAACCAGCCACGACGCGCTTGACGCCCTGCCCGCCTCGCGCACCCGGGACTACGTCCGCGGACTGCTCGTCGAGCACGGCGCGCTGCCCCGCCGCGACGAGCTCCTCGCCCGGTTCAAGACCTGGAGCGACCAGGCGCTCGACCGGCTGCCTGAGGGCGAGCACCGCGACATCGCCCGCCGCTTCGTCCGCTGGCACCTCCTTCGCCGGATGAACACCGCACCTGGCGAGGTCACCCGTGGCACCTTCCTACGCTCGAAGCAGACCACGACGGTCACCATCGACTTCCTGAACTGGCTCACCGACCGCGGCACCACACTCAGCCGACTCACCCAGAGCGACATCGACGCCTGGCAGGCCGGCGGGCCCTCGACCCGGGAGTTCGCCAGCCGCTTCCTCGCCTGGGCAACCAAGACCTCCCTCGTGGACCCGATCCTGCGGATGGAGCCCCACCGCCGCGGCACCGCCCACAGGCTGCCCGCCGCCGAGCAGAGCCGAGCCGTCCAGGCCCTCGCACACCACGACAACCTCACCCCCAGAGACCGCCTCGCTGCCATCCTCGTTCTCGTACTCGGCCAGCAGATCGCGCACGTCGTCCGGCTCACCTGGGACGACGCCACCATCGCCGAGGAGCTGGCCACCATCACCATTGGCGCCGCGCCAATCATGCTGCCACCACCGCTCGACGAGCCGCTGCGCCAACTCCATGCCGAGCCTGGACACGGTCAGACAGCCGCACACCCCGACACGACCTGGATCTTCAGAGGCCACTCCCCCGGCCAGCACATCAGCGCGGCACACCTACGCCAACGGCTCAAGACCGTGTGCTCGACCCGAGCGGCTCGCCTGAGCACGCTGAGCGAGCTCACCAAGACGAGCCCGATCCCGGTCCTCGCCGAGATCCTCGGCTACAACACCGCCACCCTTGAACGACACGCCGTAGCTGCAGCCGCCACCTACAGCCGCTACATCGCCACCCGCCGCTGAAGCTGCCGAGACGTAAACGCCCCTGGGTGTTGCGGAAATCCCGTTCGCCACGCACGCGCCTGCTCATTCCACAGCAAGGACACGCGCTGGGAAGACATAGTCAAGGTATGGAGACCCGCGCTCTGGCCGCTGCAGGAGGGATTGTCACCTTCGCCCTCACGGCAGGTTGCGCCGGCTCAACGCCCGACAACCCGGCCACGCCGGTCAGCAGCCCGAGCACGACCAGCACGGCAGGACCGTCGGTGCAGCACGAGAACGGCAGCGTCATCCTGGTTTCGGCAGAGGTAAACGGCGTGATGGACGCGTCGCTCTCCGGCGTCATCGTCCGCACCGAGCACGGATGCCTCGCACTCACGGACGACCCAACCGACATACCAGTGCTGTGGCCTCATGGGTCAACCCTCAGCGCGGATGGCGTAAGCGTTGACGTTCCGAATTTTGGCACGGTCACCGTTGGCGACGAGGTCTGGGCGGGTGGCGGCTATATCAACCCCGGATCCGGCGACGAGCCGATAGTGCCAACGCTTCCGGAGGAGTGCGCGCCCAGCGGGGACACGAGTGTCGCGGCGCTGCAAGCGTTCAGTGACGGACCACCACCATGGGACGTACCTTCACCTGAGCCGCCCAGCTAAACCTACGGGTGAACGCCAAACCCGGCAGTGACCCGGCGCGTATCACTCTGCCGCGCGACCACATCAGCACCGACCACGAGAACGGCAGCACGTGCGCCGATAGGGGCTACTCCCGCCTCATCGCTTCCCGTTGCTGCCAGTTACCCAGGACGAGTTGAAACAGGTGAGACGACTCGTCCCTCCGCGCGCCGTAGCGAGGTCGGCGAGCTTCGACCACCACCTCAACTTCTCGCCGTACGGCATCGTGGCGAAGGCCCCCGAGGAATTTGGCAAGACGAACACCGGGGCGCCGTGGACCGTGGCGGACGGTAGGACACCGAGATCAGGTCGGGCGGTGCCCATCGCTCGCGCCCATGCTCGGGCAGCGGTAAGGCCGTTGAACGCCACCCACCGCGGCTGCGCAGCCGAGATGCGGCGCTCGAAGCCGTCGACGTCGCAGGTAAGGGGCGCGGTCGTGGGACTGGGCGGCCATCCTGTTCAGGTCCGTCACGCCGACGCCGTGCTCGAGGAGCGTGTGATCGGCCTCGGGGCGAAGTATCCGCGAGGTGAGGGCGCTGTCGTGCAAAAGTGCCAGAACTTGTTGCCACGTCCCGCGTAGTAGTGCCCCCGGGCTGCAGACGCCGTCGCGACGGCCGTGCCGACGATGACGACGCGAAGGCCAGGGCGCAGCAGGTCAGGAAGCATGGAGGTGAGCGTAGCGACCCCTTCCCCTCGCTCGAGGAGTGACGGCCGTGGGCTAGCTCGCGCGCGTGGTAACGCCACGGCCGGTGCCCACGAGGAGTCCCGCCACGAGCAAGAGTGCCGGCTGCACCAGTGAGTCCACGGACAGGCTCGGCAGCCCCGGCCAGGACATGAGCTGGTCACCGTTGGGGTTGCCGAACGTGAGCATGGCTATCCCCCAGGCGACCGGGACGATGGCTGCGACGACGACGCCGAAGTGACGCCTGAACAGCAGACCGGCGCCCGCCATACCAGCCACGTTGCGTGTGAACACGCCCAGGTCACCGGACCCACTGACGAGTGTGAGCGCTTCGGCTAAGAGTCCGGCCAGGACGACGAAGCCAAGGACGTGCCGGATCTCTAGCGCGGCAGGTGGACGACTCGCCGCTCGTTGGGCGCGTGAGGTGGGCGTCGCGAGCGACGCCAGTACCGAACTCGAGGCGATGGCCGGTAGCACCACCCTGACGGGGAATCCCTCGTAGAAGTGTCCGGTGAGGTTGAGTGCGGGAAGCCGCGTGGTGCCGATGAGGCCGCTCAGGATGGCGCACATTACAACGATGACGGCCGGCGTGATCGAGCGGTGGACGCGGAGCCACAAGGTCATGGAGCCGGAGCCATCGTCGGGTCGCAGGTCTCGATCGCGGCAGTGAGGTCACGGACTCGCGCGGCGGTGTCCGTCGCCTCGGTGAGGTAGTCCTTCGCCCACATCGCTTCCAGGTCCGGACGCGGTGTGCCGGTCGTCTGGTCCACCCACCAGGACGTCAACAGGTACCACGCGTTGACGAGCTCGCCGGGGATCCCACCATCGGGAGCCTCGCAACGAGTCGGGTCACCGGGGATCGCCATGGAGATCGCCGCCGCGAGATCAGACTGTGCGAGGTGGTCCGGGTGCACGACGAGGGGCGCCGCCCCACTGGTGGTGTCTTCGGAGTACGAGGAGGGGACGGTCAGGTCGTACGTCTCCCCTACCCGCGCCACTTCGTGCGCTGCGGTGAGAAGGCCGTCCAAGGCCTCGTCGTGCTCGGGCCAGACGCACACCTCGACGCCGTCGGATTGGGCGCATGACAGTTCGGAGGTTCGCGGGACGGTGGGACTCCAGTCGAAGTCGTCGACCTGCACGGCAGCCAGCTGAGCACCTACGACCACAACGACGACGGAGGCCGCAACGAGCGCGACCCTGGGAAGTCTGCGGAGCGTCATGATGAGGGCGCCGACGGCCAGGCTCCCCCACAGGATCGTCTGGGCGATGAGGACTTGGGGTGCGAGAGCGTGCTCGGGACTGCAGCAGTCCTCGACGAGGAACAGGTGGCGGAGCCACAGCGGACTGCTCATTGCCGCCGGTACTGCCATGACCACGTAACCGAGGGCGAGGAGGAGCGGCGCCGCGATGACGACGGGGACGAACCGCCCGAGCGCCTGGCCGGTGAGGCTCGCGGCGGTCAGGCTGAGGGCAGCGACACCCAGCAGCGGCAGATGGGGCAGGACCCAGGCGTCCTCGGTCGCCATGACGATAACCGCGGCGAGCACGACACCGAACAGGCCCACCATCGCCTGAGCGGCCGCGACGCTCAAGGCACTGCGAGCGGGGTGGCGCACGCCGGACCGGAGGCTACCCGCGATGCGCCGTTGAGTGGCACCGGCGAACGCGCCGGCTGTCGCGACGATCGGCACGATGAAGATAAGGGTGAACGTCGCCGTCGTGGTGAGCGACACTCCCCGCAGATCGCTCGGAGTCAGGCCCAGGACGCTGCCGCAGAGTGCGACGACGACGGCGACCGCCGCGGCCAGCACGGTCAGCCTGCCGAGCCCGATGACGCCCGGGTTCACAGGTCTGTGTCCGGTACCAGCGTCAGGTAGGCCTGCTCCGCCCGTCTGGGACCGTCGGGCGCCCGCTTGAGAAAATCCTCCACCGTGCCGGTGAACACCAGCTCGCCACGTGACATCACCGCGACGGTGTCGAAGAGGTCGTCGATGTCATCGACCTGGTGGGTCGAGACCAGGATGTCGACACCTTCGAGCCCGAGCAGCACCCGCCGGAGCCGCTCCCGCTGTGCCGGGTCCAGTCCGACCGATGGCTCGTCCAGCGCGAGAAGCGACGGAGAGTGGACGAGCGCCTGCGCCAGGAACAGCCGGCGGAGCTGCCCTCCGGACAGGGTCCTCGCCTTGCGGCCGATCTGCTCGGCCAAGCCGACCAGCGACACTGCCGCCTTGGCCGAGTCTCGAGCGGCGCCCCGCGACATGCCCTTCAGCCAGCCGAAGTACGCGACGTTCTCGTGAACCGTCAAGTGTGGTGCGGTCTCCCCTTCCTGGGGCATCCAGCCCACAGCACGTCGGTAGGCGCGCCGCGTCGAGTTGGCGCCCGGGATGGAGAGCGTTCCCCCCGTCGGCACGATCGCGCCGGCGATGATCCCCAGGAGGGTGCTCTTGCCCGCACCGTTAGGACCGAGGAGTGCGGTTCGTCCTTCGGGCAGCGTCCAGGAGAAGTCGCGCAGCACCGGTCGACCGAGACCGTAGCGGTGCGTTATCCCCTCGCAGACGAGCGTGGACTGACGGGTGTCTGCAACTACCACGCGACCTTCACGGTGCTCGCAGACAGACGCTGGGTCGTGTTGTTGACGCCGCGGTAGCGGAAGAAGTACTCACCCTTGGTAGTCATCCGCCCCCATGAGCCAGTCTTGGTGGCGTTGCGACAGTTCCCCAGTTGCTTCTCACCGTGAGAAACGTCCGGAAGGGCGGTCCGATTGCGACGGAGTTCCAGCCGCGGGTCCGCCGTCGTCCCACCGGATGAGGAGTTGATGCAGTAGGACAGGGTGATGGCGGTGGAGACCGAGTCCTTGTTGTTGTCCGTCCAGCGCCTCGTCTCGAAGTTGTACGGGATGTTCGAGAAATTCGACGTGAAAACGTCCTCGGCGCTTGCTGCAGTGGTCAATCCGAATCCGAGCATTGCTCCGGCAACCAGCGTTGCGGCGAGCCTTCGAGCGCGCATAACGAACCCCCATAGATCGTATGATCGCGGCCTCACTACCGCTCGAGCGAGACGTTAGCGACGACAGATGTTGCTGTCAATGGTGGTCCAAAATGTCCTCGGGTAGCACGTCTCGGCGCGCCCAGATCGCGCTTCGCCGCTCGCGCCTCACGATACGTGCGCGTGTGGGCGGTGGGTTGTACGCTTCTCTCCTCTGGCTCATCTGTGTGCCCCGTTCCGAAGCTAGCCCCGTTCAGGGGCTAACCAGACTGGGAGGTGCACGATGCAGAAGCTCTCCTCGACGACGCGCTGGACCCAGCGGAAGCCGTCGATCAGCAGTGACGCGTGGTGGCGGACCTCCCTCGTCCTGGCCGTCCTCTTCGAGGCGCACACCGACGAGGACAGCACCGACTGGCCGGCGACCTCTTCACCGGTGCCCACACCGTTACCGACACCCCAGTACGACGGCCCCACGACCGCCCCCAGTACCTGCTGACCTCACTGCCACCGCTCACGGAGCCCAACCGCCGCTACCAAATCCGGCGCACTCACAACCGCTGGGGCAGAGCATGTCCGGGAGTCCGGAACGGGCACACCAATCAGGCTCTTCGGACATTCGGTAGGGATCAGGTCTTGAGTCCTCCGGCGGCGAGGAGCATCCGGAGGCGGTAGTTGTTGAGGTTGCGGTAGCCGCGGGCCAGGCGTCGGTGGAGCTCGATGATGCCGTTGATGGCCTCGGTGCCGCCGTTGTTAAATCGTCCGGTGGTGAAATGGCCAAGAACGCGTCTCTCCAGCGCGCAGTGTGCGTTCCAGGCGGGCGACCTCGGGGATTGGGCAGGTGTGGAAGATCGTCAGGACGCGTTCGGCCATCGCCCGGCCGGCCGCCAGGTCGGCGCAGCGGTAGGTCGCGCGTAGGCCCTGGGCGCAGCGCTAGGCGAGGTAGACGGCTTGGTGTGCCTCGTCGGTCTCGATGGCCGCCGCGAGGCGGGTGAGTTGGCGGTCGGTGAGGTTCCCGGCGCCGGCGCGCAGGATGCGCTGGATGCGCTGGATGCCGTAGAGCGGGTCGCCCTTGCGTCCTCGGTGGCCCAGGGTCTCTTGCTGGACCCGTCGACGGACCTCATCGACGGCCTGGGTGCCGAGCTTGACGACGTGGGAGGCGTCGAGCACGGCGGTGGCGTCGGCGAGCTCGTCGGCGATCGCGCTCTTGTAGCCGGCGAAGGGATCCAGCGCGGCGACCTGGACTCCGGCACGGAAGTCGGCGCTGCGGTCATTCAGCCAGTCGGCGTAGGCCTTCTTCGACCGTCCGGGCACCAGGTCCAACAGCCGGGCCCGGATCTTGCCCTGGGCGTCGCGGGTCAGGTCAACCATCCCGGTGAGCTCCTTGGCACCGCGACGCCGCGGGTCGACGTGGTGCCAGATATGCTCATCGACCCCGAGGCTGGCGGTGTCAAGCCGTCGGAGCAACGCTGTCGGTCAGGAGTCGTTCGAAGGCTTCGCGTGCGGTGAGGTAGCCGAGGATGGCACGGGGGCGTTCGTTGAGTTCTTCGGCGATCGAGGTCAGGTAGGGCTGGTGTGCCGGGATCGCGGTTCCCTTGGGCAGGTACTCGCGGATGAGGCCGTTGGTGTTCTCGTTGGTGCCGCGCTCCCACGGGGAGTGCGGGTGGGCGAAGTAGACCGGCATCTGCGTCGCCAGGGTGAGGGCGGCGTGCTTGGCCATCTCGCTGCCCTGGTCCCAGGTCAGCGACTTGCGCATCATCGCGGGCAGCTCGTCGGCGTTGTCGATCAGGGCGTCGGCGAGGTGCTCACTGTCCTTGCCCGCCGGCAGCGCCAAAATCGTGGTGAACCTCGTCGTGCGCTCAACCAGCGTGGCGGCCGCGGAGCGGCCGTGGGCGCCGATCACCAGATCCCCTTCCCAGTGGCCGGGCACGCGCCGCTCGGCCAGGTCCTCGCGGTCATCGATGCTGACCATCCCCACGATCGGGGCACCGCGCTGGCCCAGCGGCTTGGGTGCGCGGCGTCTGGTGCGCTTGGAGCGCAGCATGACTCCGTGCGCGGCGAGCTCGCCCTTGGGCAGGGCGTAGATGAACCGGTAGATCGCCTCGTGGCTGACCGTCTTGCCGCCGGCCGGCACGGATCCCTTCATCAGGCCCACGCTCTCGTCGTGGGCCTCCAGGTGCAAGCGTCCGGCGACTTGACGCGGGGTGCGTGAGTGCTTCAGATCGGCCAGCACCCGGGTACGCAGCACCGGGTCGGCCTCGACCTTCCCCCTCTGGGGCCGGGACCGGCGCCGCTGGGCCCGGCAGTCAGCGGTGACCATCTTGTACCCGCGCGTCTTGGTCGAGTTACGCCGGATCTCGCGCGAGATCACCGACGGGGAACGGTCGAGGTGCTCGGCGATCCTGCGCACCGTCCACCCCGCCTTGAGCCCCGTGGAGATCTCCGCCCGATCCGTCGCCGTCAGCATCCTGCGCACCACATGCAACCCCTCACCCGACCAGCACCGTTGCTACGACGCTATGACACCGCCGCTGACCACCCCGGCGAAGCGGGACTCATCGGCGGCCAACTCCACCAGTCGGGGCTTGATCGCGCGCCACAGCGTCTTCCAGTCCACCCCCAGCTGCCCGGCGAGCCCTTCGACCTGAGTTTGGTCATTTCGTTAGTGCGTGAGTCGGGGGCGGTGGATGGCCTCGAGGATGGCCTGCTTGTCGGCGGGGATCTCGGGCGGGAAGGTCTGGCTGCTGGCGTTGATCGCGATGGTGGCCGAGCGCAGCGGGCGAAGCTGGCGGACGACGTTGCGGATGGCCAGGCCGGTGCGGTTCTGGACCTCCCGGGAGACGGCCAGGGCGGTGAAGACGACGGTCAGGTGGGCCTCGATCGCGTCGCGTTTCCTGGCGAACAGGGGTCTGGCCCTGAGGTCAGTCTTGGACATGCGGAACGATGCCTCGACCTGCCACAGGTCGTGGTAAGAGGAGATGACCTCGCCGGCGGACATCACGGTGGAGGGGATGTTGGTGACGTAGCCCTTCAGTCCGACCAGGCGCCGGGCTCGGGCCAGGGACGCCGCGTCGAGCACGGTGCCCCGCCGTTCTTCTTCACGAACCAGGGCGTGCGGGAGGCCTTCTCGCCGGCGACGACGGCCTTCGCGCGGTTCTCCTGCAGGGTGAGGGTCTTGTGGTCGCGCGCGGCGCGCTTGGCCGAGTAGGCCCACACCGCCCGCCACGAGCCTGGGTGCTCGGCGCGGTCCCAGGACGGCTCGACGCGGACCAAGGCGTCGTTCTCGCTGCGTCGCCCGGTCCTGGGGGTGAGGGTGTCGATGACCTGCCCGTCGTTGAATGCCCAGGAGTGTGTCGCAGCGGACGCAGGGATCAGTGGTGGGCGCATCACTGCACCCCGTAACGTTGGTCATCGTCGAGGTCCTCGGGACGAACGGTTGCTTGGTCGCTACCGATCATCGAGGACCTCGACCCCTACCCGCCCTCAGCTACCGCCGCGAGTCCCACTCCCCACCGGAAGTCCGAAGAGCCACCAATCAGCGCACGCGTGACCGTCAGGCGCCCCTCAGGGGAGGGTAGTCGTCAGAACGGCACAACTAACCGAGCGTGCGTTGACCTCTGGAGGGCCCGCGACCGGGCGAAGAAGGGTTCCGATCATCCTTTGGAATGATCGTGCGCACCTCTCCTACTCGCTACGTTCACAAACGACGGCCAAACCCATGTGACCCGAATCAAAGGGACGGCTCCATGCGAAAGAGCATGTTCGTTTCAATTCTGGCGGCGGCCGTAATGTCCGCTTCCACCCTTCCCGCTGCAACGGCAACGACAGAGGCTGCAACCCCGCCGACCGATGTGATCCTGAGCGGATCTGTATCGGGACCCGATGTCGCGTCGAACGTGCCAGTGCGGCTCTTCATCCTCCAGCCCGAGACTGAAGTGTCTCAGGCCCAGACCACCGGCCCCGCCGTCAAGGCGGATCGGGCCGCGACCGTGCACACCGACCACGCCGGTCGCTTCTCAGTGCCTCAGTCCGCCGTGAGCCCCGCCGCCCTGCCCACGCAGTCGAGCAGGGTGGACGTCGCCATCATCGCCGGCGAGCCAGACGGAGCGCTCTCCGTCTTCGAGACCACCATGTCGCGCCCGAGCTCGCCCAGCCCGCCACCGACTTCGACGACACCGCGACCACTGACATGGTTCCCGAACGTGTACCCCTCTCGGCGCGGGCCGCTGCTCGAGCTCTGGCCGGAGCCGGCACCCAAGGGCGACGCGAAGAACAGGATCCATCTCGACGTCCGACTCGAGCCCGGTGACGACGTTGACGCCGTCGCCGCGGGCATCATCGCGCGAGGCGGCCGGGAGCTCGGCCCCGGCTGGGGCGACCTGCCGTGGCGTGTCTACGCCGACCCCTCCGGCAACGAGCTGTGCGTGCTGCCAGCCGTTACCTGACCTCTCAGAGTTCGTCGCCGTCGAGATTCGACACCAGCTCGCACCGGTGGGAGCGACTGGCAGAGGTACCGGTCCCGGCCGATCCACGATGGCGCGCGGGGTAACGATCTGGCGTCACCGCTCTGGCGCGGCACCGGACGGGCACGGCGGCTGACAGGCTGGCTACATGCGGACCACCAGCTCGGGGGGCCAGTCCCCGTGGTTGACACTTGCCTTTGCGGCGGTCGCGCTCACTGCATGCTCCTCGTCGACAACGCCTCCAGAGGCAGACGCCGATTCACCTGCGGCCTCCTACACGAGAACCAGCGACTGGGGCGAGGGAGACGCCGCGCTTCTCGAAGGCACGGTCGCACTGGAGAACAGCTGCCTCACGGTGGTTGATGCCACCGGACGGATCGTCGTTCCCGTCTTCCCGACCGACTTCACCTGGGACGACGAAGCCGGCGAGCTTTCCGGGTTCGGCCACACGTTCTCCGTCGGCGATCCCGTGTCGCTGGGGGGCGGTTACAGCGAAATGCCTCCGTCGATCGCTGAGCACCTTCCGAATGGCTGCGAAGGCGATCAGTACTTCGTCGTGCACTCAGTGTGAGGACCGGCGCCCAACTCGACCAACGACAATGATGGCGTCCGGCTTGGAACTCGAGCGGCCGTCCGGGCGTTAGTGGCTCGACACCAAACGAGGGAGCGTACGTGGGTAGGCAAGGCGGACATGGAGCGGCGGCGGACGCCGTCGTCAACGGTGTGCTGACCGGGGGCTGGTACGCGCTGCCCGACGTCGTCGCGTCGCGTCGGGCACGCGGGTCGCTCAAGGTGGCGGTGATCGTCGGCGGTGCGGCGTGGGCCGCCGCGCGAGCCGTACGAGCCGCACAGGCGGCCGACGGCGACACCGCGGACGCCGCCGCTGAGGGCGGCGGAGACGCGCCAGCAGCCGAGTCGGTCCCCACCACCCTGGTGGCACGGATGGCGACCGAGCCGGCGATCGACGCGCAGGCACTCGCGCTGGGCGGCAACCCACCGAACGGCGTCCGGCCGGTGAGGATAGCGGCCGGTGTGGCGCTGGTTGTGCTGAGCGTCGTGGGGACGGTGGCGGGCGAGCGGGCGATCTACCGGTGGGGCGAGCGGCTCACGGCACGCGGCGTCAGGTACGCCCACACTCGGATCGGGCTGGCGGCCGGCGGCGTGATAGGCCTCAGCACCTGGGCGTTGGCGCGTGACTGACGACTGAGGGGTCCGGCCCGAGCTCTCATTCCCCCTGCCGTGACGTCGCCAAGATCGTTGCGACCTGTGCCGGGACCCGACGAAATGCCGTGTCGACGACTCCGGGCACGGGCGGGCGTAGTGTTCCGCGCATGGACGTCGTGGCCTGGCTGCTCGACTCGGATCCCGGACTGCGCTGGCAGGTGCTCGCCGACCTCACCGACGCACCGCAGGGCGAAGTGGCCGCCGAGCGCGCCCGAGTCGCGACAACCGGCTGGGGCGCGCAGCTCCTGGCCGAGCAGGCCGACGACGGACGCTGGGACGGCGGCACCTACCGGCCCGGGTGGGTGGACGAGTCTCGTCCCTTCTTCGACGCGTGGACGGCCACCCACTTCGCCCTCCAGCAGCTCGCCGACCTCGGCCTGGACCCGCACAGCCCGCAGGCCGCACACGCCCTCGCCCTGGTGCGCGAGCACGTGCGCTGGGAGCACGAGGGCGAGCCTTTTTTCGACGGCGAGGTCGAGCCCTGCATCGACGGCGTCGCGCTGCGCACGGCCGCGTACTTCGAGCAGGACGCCTCCCCCATGGTCTCCACCCTGCTGGCCGGCCGCCTGCCCGACGGCGGGTGGAACTGCTGGGCCGAGCACGGTGCCTCGGTCTCCTCCTTCCACTCGACCGTGTGCGTCGTCGAGGGCCTGCTCGCGTGGCAGCGTGCCGGACACGACGACGCCGACGTGCGCGCCGCCCGGCACTCGGGCGAGGAGTACCTCCTCGACCGTGGCCTGTTCCGCCGCCGCTCCGACGGCACCGTCGCCGACCCCCGGATGACGATGCTCTCCTACCCCGTGCGCTGGTACCACGACGTCCTGCGCGGCCTCGAGCACTTCCGGCTGGCCGACCGCCGCGACCCGCGACTCGCGGAGGCGGTCGAGCTCGTCCGCGGCAAGGCGGACGAACGAGGGCTGTGGACCCTGGAGCTGCACCACGAGGGACCCACCCTGCTCGACCTCGGCGAGAGCGAGGGCTTCCCGAGCCGGTGGGTGACCCTGCGGGCCCTGCGCGTGCTGCGCTGGTGGGACGCGGCTTGAGCGACCGCAGGGCGGCCACACGCGCGACGATCGGAGGGACGCCTGGCTGAGCGCTCCCATCAGCTGGCTGCCGCGACGGCGCGAGTAGCGACGGCGCACCTGGCCGCTTCGTCGTCCTCATGACGCCGCTCGCCGCCGGCGCGTGGCACGCGCGGCAGGGAACGGCTCCCAACCGCGTCCAGACCCGCGAGGGCGGCCGGGTGCTCCTCCACGGCTGCCGGCTGCTGGTCGATGGCCGTCAGACCGCCGTCGTCATCGAGACGGGCGCCCAGCTCCTCGGCCCGCTGCTCGCCGCGTTCGCGCTCACGGCCCGCGAGCGGGAGGTGTGTCGTGAGCTCCTCGGCGGCAGCCCGACGACGGACACCGCGCGCCACCTCACCATCTCCCCTCCACGGTGCAGGTCCACCTCAAGGCCGTGTCCGCCAGGACGGAGACGCGTAGCCGTGGCGAGCTCGTCGTCCGCCTGCAGCTTCTCGGGACGCCCTGAGGCCTCCGGACGGGTGATCCCCGCGCACCACGCTCATGGCAACGGCGACCAGGGTGAGATCAGGGTGCTCCCCGATGCCCGGGCACCGGCGGCGGCCCTAGCGTGGACGCCATGAGCACCTTCTTCGACAGCATCCGCCGCACCGGCTTCCGGCGCGGCCCCCAACGCATCCTCGGCGGCGTCTGCGGTGGGGTCGCCGCCCGCCTCGGCGCCAACGTCATCATCGTGCGCCTGCTCCTCCTGCTCGCGTTCCTGCTGCCGGGCATCGGGTGGGTGCTCTACGTCGCGCTGTGGGCCCTGCTCCCCTGGCAGGACGGCAGCATCCCGCTCGAGCGGGTTCTCTCCCGCTGACGCAGGTGACGCGCCGCTGCCCTCGAACGGCGGGGTTGACCGCTCTGTACGGTGACGCACACCGGGGCGCGCCCGGCGCTCCCGCGGAGAGGAGCCGCGATGTCCATCCAGGCCTGCCTCGACGCCGTCGAGACCAAGACCGGTCTTACGCCGCGCCAGCTCCTGGAGCAGGCCAACGATCGGGGCCTTCGGCCCGGGCACAAGGCCACGACGGCTGGTGAGCCCGGTGCCCGTGTCAGGGGTCGAGGAACAGCGCCGCCGTCGTCAGCACCGCGAGGACGCTCAGCACCCGGACCGCGCGGCTCCGCGCACCTACCGGCCGCGCCGCGCCGAGAGCGGCGGCCACGGCCAGGCTGAGGGGCACGAGCCACCAGCCGAGGAACCCGTAGTCGTCCCACGGCCAGTGCGAGACCTCGCCGATGTCCCGCAGCTGCGGGAGGAACGCGAGCACGACCCCGATCGGGACTGGGGCAGCGAACACGAGCATGAGCCAGGTCAGCGCACTGCTGCTGGCGGTAGGGACTGCAGGGCTGGGGGCGGGCGTTGCCACGAGCGGGCCTTCCATGAACGTCGTCGTCATCCGGTCCCCCGGGGGCAAGGCTACCGGTCGCGTGCTCGCGCCGTCAGCGCTCCGCAGCGCCGACGCCGTCGAACGGCGTGATGAGCGCGAGGCCGGCCTCGGTGCCCTCGATCCCGAAGTCCGAGTCGCTGAGGTAGAGCCGGAGCCGGCCCGCCGCGTCCAGGGGGTCACCGTCGGGGTACGCGCCTCCTGCCTCGCACGAGCGTGGGGTGGCGGCGACGTCGATGGTGGTTCCCGGCTCGGCCGTCCCCTTGAGGACGCGGTCGACCTCGACGCGCCACACCGTCGCGGTCACCCCGAACATGGCCCGCTCCCCGACCTTATCGAGCGGCCGGCCCTCCACGACGACGTCGGCCAGCTCCGTTCGGGCGGCGTCGTCGGCGGCGGGTACCCAAGAGATGCAGGCGCCCTGTGCGGCCGGGACACCGCACGCGGCAGGGACGAGCAGCGCCAGCGCTGCCGACCACGCGCTGAGGGGCGAACGGCGTCGTTCCATACCTGTCTGTGTCACGACGGTCGTGGACCTTGCACGCCTCAGCAGTCCAGCTCCACGTGCCGTCGACGTAGCCCGCGGGGGTGTCGACCGCCCCCGTGCACGTCAGTGTCGGCGCCGCCAGCGGCGCCCGCGAAGCAGACTCCAGCGAGGACCGGCAGGTGAGGTCGGTCGTCGCGAGGTCGCAAGGCTCATCAGGGGTCGCGCGCGCGTCGTGCGCGTCCCCGAGCAGCGCGGCCATCTCCGCGGCCGTCGGGACGGTGGCACACCAAGGGTGCCGCAGTGCGTCGTCATCGGGGATTCACACACCTGAGCCGGGCCTCAGTCGTTCGCGGAAGCTGCTCAGGCGCCGACGTACGCGGCCAGGTGCTCGCCGGTCAGCGTCGCGCGTGTCGCGACGAGGTCGGCGGGGGTGCCCTCGAAGACGACGCGTCCGCCGTCGTTCCCGGCGCCCGGGCCGAGGTCGATGATCCAGTCCGCGTGCGCCATGACGGCCTGGTGGTGCTCGATGACGACGACCGTGCGGCCGGAGTCGACGAGGCAGTCGAGCAGCGCGAGGAGCTGCTGGACGTCGGCGAGGTGCAGGCCGGTGGTCGGCTCGTCGAGGACGAGGGTGGATCCCTTCTCCCCCATGTGGACCGCAAGCTTGAGCCGCTGGCGCTCCCCACCGGAGAGCGTGGTGAGCGGCTGGCCGAGGGTGAGGTAGCCGAGGCCGACGTCGGCGAGGCGCTCGAGGATGGCGTGCGCGGCGGGGGTGCGGGCCTCGCCGTCGGCGAAGAAGGCCTCCGCCTCGGCGACCGGCATCTCGAGCACCTCGGCGATGTTCCGTCCGCCGAGGGTGTACTCGAGAACGGCGGCCTGGAAGCGCCGGCCCTCGCACTCCTCGCAGGTGGTGCTGACGGTGTCCATGAAGCCGAGCTCGGTAAAGATGACCCCGGCGCCGTTGCACACCGGGCACGCACCCTCGGAGTTCGCGCTGAACAGCGCCGGCTTGACGCCGTTGGCCTTGGCGAAGGCCTTGCGCACCGGCTCGAGCAGGCCGGTGTAGGTGGCCGGGTTGGAGCGGCGCGAGCCCTTGATCTGGCCCTGGTCCACGACGATGACGCCCTCGCGCCCGCCGAGGTTGCCGTGGATGAGGGAGCTCTTGCCGGAGCCGGCCACGCCGGTGACGACGGTGAGGACGCCGGTGGGGACGTCGACGTCGACCCCGGTGAGGTTGTTCTGCCGTGCGCCGCGGATCTCGAGGACGCCGGTGCGCTCGCGGACGGTGTCCTTGAGCCGCACCCGGTCGTCGAGGTGGCGGCCGGTGAGCGTGCCGCTCCCCCGCAGGCCCTCGAGGCTGCCCTCGTAGACGATCTCCCCGCCGCCGGTGCCGGCTTCCGGGCCGAGGTCGACGACGTGGTCGGCGATGGCGATCGTCTCGGGCTTGTGCTCGACGACGAGGACGGTGTTGCCCTTGTCGCGCAGCTGCGTCAGCAGGGCGTTCATCCGCTCGATGTCGTGGGGGTGCAGGCCGACCGTGGGCTCGTCGAAGACGTAGGTGACGTCGGTGAGCGAGGAGCCGAGGTGACGGATCATCTTGACGCGCTGGGCCTCGCCGCCGGACAGCGTCCCCGAGGGGCGCTCGAGGGACAGGTACCCCAGCCCGATCCCGACGAAGGAGTCGAGCAGGTGGCGCAGGTTGTCCAGCAGCGGGCCGACGGAGGGCTCCTCAAGCCCGCGCACCCACTCGGCGAGATCGCTGATCTGCATCGCGCAGGCGTCGGCGATGCTGGTGCCGCGGATCGTCGAGTCGCGGGCGTGGGGGGCCAGCCGCGTGCCCTCACAGTCGGGGCAGGTCTGGTAGACGACGGCGCGGTCGACGAAGGCCCGGATGTGGGGCTGCATCGCGTCGCGGTCCTTGGCGAGCATCGACTTCTTGATCTTCGGGACCAGGCCCTCGTAGGTCATGTTCGCCCCGCCGACGGGGACCTTGACCGGCTCCTTGTGGAGAAAGTCGTGGAGCTCGCGCTTGGTGTAGTCGCGGATCGCCTTGTCCGGCTTGAGGAAGCCGGACTCCATGAAGAGCTTGACGTACCAGCCGTCGGCGACGTACCCCGGGACGGTGATGGCGCCCTCGGCCAGCGACTTCGAGTCGTCGTAGAGCTGGGCGAGGTCGATCTCGGTGACCGCGCCGCGTCCCTCGCAGCGGGGGCACATGCCGCCGAGCTGGTTGAAGGTCGCCTTGACGGCCTTCTTCCCGCCGACGGAGATGGCCCCCTGCGAGGTGACCGACGGGACGTTGAAGGAGTAGGCGTTCGGAGAGCCGACGTGCGGCTCACCCAGCCGGCTGAAGAGCATGCGCAGGAACGCGTTGGCGTCGGTCACCGTGCCGACGGTCGAGCGCGGGTTCGCGCCGAGCCGCTCCTGGTCGACGATGATCGCCGTCGTCAGGCCCTCGAGGACGTCGACGTCGGGGCGTGCCTGGGTGGGCATGAAGCCCTGGAGGAAGGTGCTGTAGGTCTCGTTGATGAGCCGGCGGGACTCCGCCGCCACGGTGTCGAAGACGAGGGAGCTCTTGCCCGAGCCGGAGACCCCGGTGAACACGGTGAGCCGCCGCTTGGGGATGTCGACGTCGACGTCACGGAGGTTGTTCTCCCGGGCGCCGCGCACCCGGATGAGGTCGTGGGTGTCGGCCTGCGTCGCGGGGGCCGTCGAGGTGTCGGTCGTCGTCATCCGGGTCTCCGTTCGGGTCGCGTCAACTCTGCTGGAGCCGGACGGTGTTGCCGGCCGGGTCGCGGAACGCGCAGTCCCGCACGCCCCAGTCCTGGTCGGTGGGCTCCTGCATGACCTCGACGTCGGCGGCCTGGGCCCGCTCGAAGGCGGCGTCGAGGTCCGGGGTGGCGAGGAGGACGCTGGCGAAGGTGCCCTTGGCCATCATCTCAGCGATGGTCCGCTGCTCGTCCTCGGTGATGTTCGGGTCCGCCGTCGGCGGGTAGAGGACGATCGAGGTGCCGGGCTGGCTGGGCGCACCGATGGTGATCCAGCGCATGGCGCCCTGGCCGACGTCCTGGCGGACCTCGAAGCCGAGGGCGTCCCGGTAGAAGGCGAGCGAGGCCTCCGGGTCGGTGATGGGGAGGAAGCTGGCGTGAATGCTGATGTCCATGAGGGTCACGCTAGGGGCAGGGCAGCAGCGCGGGCTTCTTGATTCCTGACCGGTCTGGTGACGCGTTTGGAGACGCACGGGGGGATCCCCCCGGGCAGGTCCGAGGCGCGCTCGCGGTAGGCGCTGGGCGGCACCCCGACGAGCTCCCGGAACCGCGTGCTGAACGTCCCCAGCGAGGAGAAGCCGACGGCGAAGCAGACCTCGGTGACGCTGAGCTCGCCCCGGCGCAGCAGCGTCATCGCGCGCTCGATGCGGCGGGTCATGAGGTAGGAGTAGGGCGGCTCGCCGTAGGCGCGGCGGAACTCCCGGCTCAGGTGCCCGGCGGACATGTGGACGCCGCGGGCCAGGGCGGCGACGTCGAGGGGCTGCGCGTACTCGCGGTCGATCCGGTCGCGGACACGGCGCAGCAGCGCGAGGTCCTGCAGGCGCTGCTCCGCGGCGGTGTCCACGGCGCCGATCGTGCCACGTCCGGCCCGGCCTGCCTAGGCCCGGACCCAGGTGGCCGTCGTGGCGCGGTCCCGGGCGCGGGTGACCGCTGGGAGTTGCGGTCGTAGCCCGGTCTTGCCCGGTGATCGGCCTGTCGTGACCGGCGCGTGCCGTGAGACCGTGGGCGGCGCCACGTCACCGATGCGGCTCCCGACCCCCGCGAAAGGTCCGCGTCTCGTATGGATGCTCGCCCCGCGCCACTCGGCCGCCGCTGGGAGGTCCTCCTCGCCGTCGCGCTCGTGGGTCTGGCCCTCGTCCCCGGCGTGGAGCGCCAGGGCGTGGACCTCGCCGAGCTTCCTGACCGGGCGATGGACCCCGTGGGATGGGTCCTGCTCGTCGCTCAGGGGGCCGCGGTCGGCCTCCTGCGCCGCTGGCCCCCCGCCGGCCTCGCCGTCATCGGCACGGCGTTCGGCGCCTACCAGCTGCTCGGCTATCCGACGACGTTCGCCGCCCTCGGGCTGCTGGTCGCGCTCGTGGCGGCGGGAGCACTGACCCAGCGCCGTCGCGTGCTCACCGCCGGGTGCGCGGCGGCCGGCTACGTCCTCCTGACCGTGGCGCTGGCGGCCGCCGGTTCGCCCACCGGTGCCTGGGACTTCGTGGTGTTCGGGCTCCTGCTGGCGTCGCTGTGGCTGGTGGGGAGCTGGCTGCGCGGTCGAGCAGAGGTTCAGGAGAACCGCCGTCGGAAGGTGGAGCGTGCCGCCGTCGAGCGGGAACGCAGCCGCATCGCCCGGGAGCTGCACGACGTCGTCACCCACCACGTCACCGCCATGGTCGTCCAGGCCGACGCCGCGCACTACAGCCCGGACCGCGACGCGACGGCGGCCGTGCTCACCACGATCAGCGAGACCGGGCGGGCAGCGCTCACCGACCTGCGCGGACTGCTCGGCGCGTTGGACGGAGCCGACGACGGGACCACCAGGGAGCCCGCCGTCGTCGACGTCGAGGAGCTGGTCGCGAGGGCTCGTGCGGCCGGCCAGGCTGTCGAGCTCGTCCAGCTGGGTGAGCCGCCGCCCCTCGGGGCGGCGACCTCACTAGCGGTGACCCGACTGGTGCAGGAGGCCCTGACGAACGCGATGAAGCACGCCCGCGGTGCCGCGACTCAGGTGCGGGTCCAGTACGAGGAGAGTGGGGTGGAGGTGGCAGTGACGACGCAGCCGGCGCTCGAGCCGGGGCTGGGCCGCGGCAGCGGGCAGGGGCTGATCGGCTTGCGGGAGCGCGTCGCGCTGCTCGGCGGGGTCCTGGAAGCGGGCCCGGTCGACGGCCAATTCGTCGTACACGCCCGGATCCCGGCATGAGCGCGGAGGCGGCGGCACCGCCCATCCGGGTCGTGGTGTGCGACGACCAGGAGCTCGTCCGCACCGGGTTCGCCACGATCATCGGCGCGCAGCCCGACCTGCAGGTGGTCGGGGAGGCGGCCGACGGCCGGTCCGCCGTCCATGTCGTCGCACGGGAACGTCCAGACGTCGTCGTCATGGACATCCGGATGCCCCAGCTGGACGGTATCGAGGCCACGCGCCGGATCGCCGGACCAGACGTGAGCGACCCCGCGAAGGTGCTCATCGTGACGACCTTCAACCTGGACGCGCTCGTCTTCGACGCGCTCCGGGCAGGGGCCAGCGGGTTCCTGCTCAAGGACGCCCGCCCGGCGGAGCTCCTCCACGCGATCCGGGTCGTCGCAGCGGGTGAGTCGCTGCTGTCGCCCGCGATCACGCGCGGTCTCATCGGGCGCTTCGCCGAGCGGGTGCGGCCCGCCGACCCGGACACCGGGACGCTCGATGCCCTCACCGCACGGGAACGGGAGGTGCTGGCCCTCGTCGCGGAGGGCCTGTCCAACGCGGAGATCGCACGCGCGCTCGTCATCAGCCACGAGACGGTGAAGACCTACGTCTCCCGCATCCTCATGAAGCTCGACCTGCGGGACCGGGTGCAGGCCGTCGTCCTCGTCCACCGCCTGGGGCTCGCCGGAGGCCACTGATCTGCGGCCCGGGGTGTCCCTCTGGAGAGCGACCGGACATGTCCTCCCCGGCGTGACGACCCCGGCGCGCGTCGTCCGTAGCGTCGTTCTCGATCCCGTACCGAACGAGGAGGACGCACGATGAGCAAGACTCTCGAGGACACGCCACCCGCGACGCCGGGCCCCCCGACCGGTGGCCCAACGGCCGACCCTGGGCGAACCGGGCCCTGGTCCACGGGCTGGGTGCGGGCCACGGTGCTGGTCGTCGTGCTCGTGGCCGGGATGGTCGTGACGAGCTCGATCACCTCGGCGCTCGACAGCCCGGTCGCCGCGCTGCTGGCGGGCCCGCTGCTGGCGGTGCTCATGCTGTGGCTGTACCGGTTCCTCGTGGGCCGGGTCGAGCGCCGGCCCGTCCCGGAGCTCGCGCCGCGAGGCGCGGCCCGACGCCTCCTCACCGGCCTCGCAGGCGGGTTGTTCCTGGCGACGGCGACGATCGGCGTGCTCGCGCTGCTCGGCCGGTACCAGGTCACCGGCTGGGGCTCGGTGAGCGGCGCGCTGACGGTCGTCGGGATGATGTGCGCCGTCGCGGTCGCCGAGGAGGTCGTGTTCCGCGGTGCGGTCCTCCGCCTGCTCGAGCAGCGGTGGGGCACGTGGCTGGCCCTCGGCGGATCCGGTGCCCTCTTCGGTCTCGTGCACCTGGTCAACCCCAGCGCCTCCCTCTGGGGCGCGACCGCGGTCGCAGTCGAAGCAGGGCTCATGCTCGGCGCCGCCTACGTCGCCACGCGCTCGCTCTGGCTGCCGATCGGGCTCCACCTGGGCTGGAACGTCACCATCGTCGCGGTCTTCGGGACCGTCACGTCCGGCGCAGAGGCACAGGGTGCCCTGGTCACCGCCGGCACCTCGGGCCCGACCTGGCTCACCGGTGGGGACTTCGGCCCTGAGGCAAGCGTCGTCGCCGTCCTCCTGTGCTCCGCGGTCACCGCGGTGTTGCTCGTGCTCGCGCACCGGCGGGGACACCTCGTCGGTCGCCGGAGCTGAGGTGGCCGAGGGGGTGGACCGACACGAGGGTCCGCCCCCTCCGAGCGCCCACCGCGGGCGCCGTCAGGACGCGGGGAGGCGACGCAGACGCTGGGCCTCCACCTCGTAGCGCGAGCCTCGTCCGGCGCCCGTGGCGAAGAAGCGGCGACGCAGCGCGCCCTCGACGGCGACAACGGTCCCCTCCCCCACCCGTCCGGCCACCCGGCGGGTGCGACCGCTCCAGCAGGCGACGTCGATCGTGTCGACGCGGGCCCGCCCCTCCGGGCCGTCCTGGCGCGGGACGACGAGACGAAAGGTCGTGAGGTGGTCACCGCTGGGCAGCTCCCGCTCGACGGCCTCCCCGCTCACCCGGCCGACGAGGCTGACGGCGTTGTGCCCCACCTGGTCACTGGTCATCGTGTGCTCCTCTCCGCCCCCAGCATGGGACGACGGCGCGACACTCCCGTCCCTCGTCACGGTCACCGGTGGACGAGCACCGCGTATCGGCACCCGTGGAGCGCTCGCGCTTGCTCCACAGGGCGGCCACATGTCCGGCCGGTCCCCAGCTCCGCCGGCGCACCCGGCCGCAGGCCACCGCCACCTGGAACGTCTGCCCCATGACCACCGACGACACACTGGCACCGGACATGTGGGACTGCACCCAGAACAGCATCGGGACGGAGGACGAGCCATGGATGCACGCCGGCGGGCTCGTCCTCAGCGACGACGACGCCGTCGCCTGCGCGGCAGGCGCGGTCCGCGCGGCAGCGAACGGCGACGGGCTGTCGATGTGGCTCATCGCCCTCGACGAGGACGGCCGGTCCACCGGCCTGGTCGTCGAGCTCGCCGAGCTCCCCGACGCTCCCCCACCGGGCGAGGTGGTCACCGTGCTCACGCGGATGAGCCGCGCGATCGAGCAGGTGACCGCACTCGGTTCACTCGTCGTCGCCCTCGCCTCCCCCGGCGGCGGGGACCGGGGCACGCGCGAGGTCCGCTGGGGCGGCGCCGTTGCCGACGCCGCCCGCTCCGGCATGCTGCCCGTGCGTGCCGTCGTGGCCGTCGGGGCGCACCGGGCCCGGCTGCTGCACTCGGCGGTCCCGAGATGAGCCCCGGGCCGGGAACCGGCCGGCTCAGGCCGTCGCGGGTCCGGGGGCCGCCTCGTCGATCGCGAGGAGCGTGTCCGCGTCGGGCTCCCACAGGCCGGCGGTGACGTTCTGCTCCACCTGCTCGGGGGAGCGCGCACCGGCAATGACGCTCGCGACACCTGGCTGGGCCGAGAGGCCGCCCATGGCGAGGGTGAGGAGCGGGACGCCGGCCTGCTGCGCGACGGCCGCCAGCGCCTCGATACGGTCGAAGTCGGCGCTCGCGAGACGCTCGGGCCGTTGCTCGAGACGGCTCCCCGCGGGGGCCGGCTCGCCGCGCCGGTACTTGCCGGTGAGGAGGCCGGAGGCGAGCGGCCAGTACGGCAGGATGCCGGCGCCCACGTGCGCGGCCGCCGGGACCACCTCGGCCTCGACCTCACGGGACAGCAGCGAGTACGCGTTCTGCACGGAGATGAAGGGGGCCAGACCGCCCGTGCGCGCCGTCCAGTCGGCGTCGACGAGCTCCCACCCGGTGACGTTCGAGCAGCCCGTGTACAGGACCTTGCCCTCGCGCACGAGTTCGTCCAGCGCGCCGAGGGTCTCCTCCAGCGGCGTGACGGGATCGAGACGGTGAACCTGGTAGAGGTCGATGTGGTCGGTGCGCAGGCGGCGCAGCGAGCCCTCGACGGCCCGGCGGATGTAGCGGCGCGAGCCGCGCACGCCGTAGTCGTCACCGTTGAGGCCCCGGGTGTCCATCCCGAACTTCGTCGCGACGACCACGTCGTCGCGACGGCCCTCCAGGGCAGCGCCGAGGAGCTCCTCGCCCTGGCCCGGCTCACCGCCGTAGACGTCGGCGGTGTCGAACAGGGTGATACCGGCCTCAATGGCTGCGCTCACCACGCGCGGGACCTCGTCCGGCGGTAGGGTCGCTCCAAAACTGTTGCACCCCAGGCCGACAGCGGACACCACGAGGCCGCTGGAACCCAGCTGGCGATACGTCATCTCGGTCACACCGGGACCCTACCTGGCGAAGGTCTGCGGGACCTTCACAGGACGTTCACTACGGCCGTGGAACAACTCGACACCATCGTTCGTTGGGCCCAGTAGAAGCTTTCACACCGGCGCGTCTGGCACGCGCCCGAGAGGAGACGCGTCATGGCAGATCGATCACTGCGCGGAGTCGGGATCGGCGCGAAGAGCCTGGAGACCGAGGTCGGCGTCCAGTACGCCGAGCGCATCGAGGCCCACTACGAGTGCCCCAACGGCCACACCATCGTCCTGCCCTTCGCGGCGGAGGCCGAGATGCCGGCCCTGTGGGAGTGCCGCTGCGGCGAGGAGGCACTCCTGCGTGACGCCACCCGCCCCGAGCCCACCAAGCCGGTCAAGAAGCCGCGAACCCACTGGGACATGCTGCTTGAGCGTCGCACCATCCCCGAGCTCGAGGAGCTGCTCACCGAGCGCCTGGAGCTGCTGCGCAGCGGTCAGCTGCGTCGGCGCAGCGCCTGACTCACGGCGCACCACACGACGACGAAGGCCCGCAGGCACAGCCTGCGGGCCTTCTCGCACGTCCGGAGAGGCTCAGCGGCGCCGGACGAGCGCGAGCAGCTGGCGGCTGCGGTGCGACAGCCCCCACACTGTCGTGCGGACCAGCGCCTCGGTGATGATCGAGCGGCTCATCTTCGACACGCCCTCCGCCCGCTCGACGAAGCTGATCGGCACCTCGGCCACCCGCCCGCCCGCGCGGTGCACCCGCCACGTCATGTCGACCTGGAAGCAGTAGCCCTGGGACTCGATCTCCGCCAGCGGGAGCGCCGCGAGGGCGTCCGCCCGGAAGACCCGGAAGCCGGCGGTCGCGTCGCGCACCGGCAGGCCCAGCGCGAGCCGGACGTAGGTGTTGGCGCCCCGCGAGAGGAGCTCGCGGTGACGGGGCCAGTTGACGACCTCTCCCCCGGGCACCCACCGCGAGCCGATGACGAGCTCGGGCACGTCAGGACGCTGCGCGCGGGCGAGGAGATCTGGCAGCTGCTCGGGCCGGTGCGAGCCGTCGGCGTCCATCTCGACGACGAGCTCGTAGCCGCGCTCGAGCGCCCACTGGAAGCCGGCCACGTAGGCGCGTCCCAGTCCCTGCTTGCCCGGGCGGTGCAGGACGTGGACGCGGTCGTCACGGGCCGCTGCGGCGTCGGCGACCGCGCCGGTGCCGTCGGGGCTGTTGTCGTCGGCGACGAGGATGTCGGCCTCCGGGACAGCCTGCCGGGTGCGCTCCAGCGCGGCGGGCAGCGACTCGCGCTCGTTGTAGGTCGGGATGATGACGAGAGTCCTCACGCGGTCCTCCTCGGCCGTGGGGACCGCTGTCGAACGGTGGTGACCAGTCCCGCGGCGGCGGCGACGGCCGCGACGGCGGCGGCCACGAGCGTGGGCCACACGCCCAGGCGATCGGCGACCGTCAGCGAGGTGCGCAGCGGCAGGTCGGCGACGAAGCGGTCGGCGGTGAACAGCCCCGAGGACTGGGTGACGACCCCGTTGGGCGAGATGATGCCGCTGACCCCCACGGTGGAGATCTGTACGGTCGAGCGGCCGTGCTCCACGGCGCGGAAGACCGACATCGCCAGCTGCTGGGTGGACTCCTGGGTGTAGCCGAAGGAGGCGTTGTTGGTGGGCACGACGATGACCTCGCCGCCGGCCAGGACCGCGTCCCGCATGAGGCCGCCGTAGGCGACCTCGAAGCAGATCCCGACGGCGAGGTCGACCACCCGCTCGAGCCGCGGGCTGTCCAGCTCGATGATCCCGACCTCCTCGCCGGGGAGCATGTCGATGGACACGAGGTCGACGGCGTCGGTCACCTTCCGCGCGAGGTCGCGCAGCGGGATGTACTCCGCGAACGGGGCGGGGTGCTGCTTGGCGTAGACGTCCGCCTGGCCCCCGCCCGGCTCCCAGAGGATCGCCTCGTTGTACCGGTAGTCCTCCCCGTAGCGCTGCCCGCCCACGAGGATCGGCGCGTCGACGGCGTCGGCCGCGCGGTCCACGAGGCGGCCCGCCTCGGCGTCCTGGCGCGGGTCGATGTCGGTGGAGTTCTCCGGCCACAGGACGACGTCCAGCTCGCCGGGCTCGACGTCCTCCAGGAGCGCCTCGGTGCCGGTGACGTGGCGCTCGAGGACGTCGCGGCGCACCGCGAACGCGTCCAGGCCCGGGCCGGGCACGTTGCCCTGGACCGCACCGACGCGCAGCGTGCCGGCCTCGGCGCGCGTGTCGACCGGCACGACGAGGCCGACGGCGACGATCGCGGCGCCCACGACGAGCGCCCCGCTGGCCCGTCCGACCCGCGCGCGGCGCAGGTGGCTCAGGGCGACGGCGAGCAGTGCCCCGATGGCGACGACGGCGCCGGAGACGAGAGGTTCCCCGCCAAGGGACGCCAGGCGCAGCAGCGGCCCGTCCGTCTGGGAGAAGGCGAGCTTGCCCCACGGCATGCCACCGAAGGGCACGAGCCCACGGGCGGCCTCGGTCGCGACCCACAGGCACGCGACGACGACGACGCCGAGGGCGGGGTGGCGGGCGACCGGTCCCCAGCGGGCCGCCAGCACCCACCCGGCGGCAAAGACGGCGACGAAGAGCGCCTCGGCCACGCCGAGCAGCAGCCACGGCACCGCACCGGCGGCCTCCTCGGCCCACCACAGGTGGATGAGAAAGAACACCGCTCCCCAGACCCAGCCGTAGCAGAGCGCGCGCGACACGGTGGCGCCGCGCAGCGCGAGGAGGAGCAGGGCGATGCCGACCGCGGCGAGAGGCCACCAGGAACGCCCGGGGAAGGCGGCCTCGGTCACCAGGGCCCCGAGGACGCTGAGGAGCACGGCGACGCGACGGGAAGGCAGGGGCACCAGACAAGGATAGGTGTCCGCGAGGCCCGTCCTGACCCCGCCGGCGGGCCACGGCGGGACGGACGTGACCGACCCGCGTGTCCTTCGGACCGACGCTGCGGGGGCAGCTGTCGTTATCTAGTGAACACGCGGGCCTGGCCACTGTCCGCCGCGGCGCTCTTCCCGGTCGGCGCGGAGGCCACCGGTAGGGGCGGGCGGTACGAGAGACGAAACTAGCGTCCTGCGCGCACCGCATCAAGCCCGTGTACCTGCAGGTCAACGGCATGCACGCAGGTCAGCACCGGTGCTCTCCGGGCGTCGTGATCTCCCCGTGACCGGCGTGTCGCGGCGTGTCGTGGGATGTCTCACGGGCCCGCGCCGGCCAACATGCTCGCCGTCTCAGACGCTGGACCAGGCGACGACCCCGCGGCGGACGAGCTCGATGGCGCGCCGGGCGGTCCGGCGGCCCTCGGCGTCGGGTGCGGCGGTTGCGAGCTGGTCGAGGACGTCGAGGATCTGCTTGCACCACCGCACGAAGTCCCCGGCCCCGATCTCCGTCCCGTCCAGGACGGAGTCGAGCGGCGCCCCCTTGGCCCACGCGTGGACGATGGAGACGATCCCGGCGTCGACCGGCTCGGAGGACGGCACGCCGTGCTGGGACTCGCGCTCGGCGAGCTCGTCGGAGACCCGCACCGTCTGGCGCACGGCCTCCCCCAGCGCACCGCTGCCGGCGCCCGTGGGGGCACTGAGGGCGTCGTTGCGGGCGCTGTAGACGACGGTGGACACGACGGCGGCGAGCTGGGCGGCGTCCAGGCCGGCCCACAGGCCGCGGCGCAGGCACTCGGCGAGGACGAGGTCCTTCTCCGCGTACAGACGCGCGAGCCAGCGGCCGTTGTCGGTGACGACCATGCCGCCGTCGCCGTCGGGCTCGAGGTAGCCGAGCTCGGTGAGGAGCGCGCAGACCTTGTCGAAGTCGCGGGCGATGGAGGACGTGCGGGTCTCGATGCGCTGGAGCAGGCGCTGGTGCTCGGCGTCGAGGGCCACCCACCGGTTGGCCCAGCGGGCGTGCTCCTCGCGGTCGCTGCACCCGTGGCACGGGTGGGCGCGCAGCTGGCGGCGCAGCTCGTCGATCTGCTCACCGATGTCGGCGCCTGCCTGGCCGGCGCGGGAGGTGACCTCGGCGGGCGGCGCCGACTGGACGGCGCTGCGCAGCCGCGCGGCGAGGTCGCGGCGCTGGCCGGCGTCCCGCAGGTTCGCGTGCTTGGGGACGGGCACGGTGGCGACGGTCGTGGCGCCGTGGGGCAGCTCGGTGCTCGTGAGGGTGCGTACGCGCGGCTCGGGGGTGAGGACCTGCAGCACCGGGGAGTCGAGGCGGTCGGCGTCGACGTCCAGGACGAGCGCCCACAGGGTGCGGCGCCCGCGGCGGTACTCGAGGACGTCGCCGCGCCGGACCGCCGCCAGGGAGGCGTGGACGGCGCGCTGTGCGGCGCGTGAGCGCTCCCGCGACCGGTCCTTCTCGAGCTCGCTGACCCGCTGACGCAGGCGGGCGTACTCGGTGAAGTCGCCGAGGTGGCACGTCATCGCGGTGGCGTACCCGGCCAGCGCCTCCTCGTTGCGCCGCGCCTGGCGAGCCAGCCCGACGACGCCGCGGTCGGCCTGGAACTGGGCGAAGGAGCTCTCGAGGGTCTCGCGGGCCTGCGGGTAGGCGAGGGTCCCAAGGAGGTTGACGGCCATGTTGTACGTCGGGTGGAAGCTCGAGCGCAGCGGGTAGGTGCGGCGCGAGGCGAGGCCCGCCAGCGCGGCGGGATCGACGTCCTCGCCGTAGAGCACGATCGCGTGCCCCTCGACGTCGATGCCGCGCCGCCCGGCGCGGCCGGTCAGCTGGGTGTACTCCCCCGGCGTGAGTGCGGCGTGGGCGGTGCCGTTCCACTTGTCGAGCCGCTCGAGGACGACGGAGCGCGCCGGCATGTTGATCCCGAGCGCCAGCGTCTCGGTCGCGTAGACGACCTTGACCAGCCCCGCGGTGAAGAGCGCCTCGACGGTCTCCTTGAACACCGGCAGGAGGCCGGCGTGGTGGGCGGCGACCCCGCGCTGCAGGGCCTGGGACCACGCGTGGTAGCCGACGACGGCGAGGTCCTCCGGCGGCAGCGCCGCGCAGCGCTCCTCGATGACCTGGGCGATGGCGCGCGCCTCGGCGGCGTTCGTCAGGCGCACGCGTGAGCGCAGCGTCTGCTCGACGGCGGCCTCGCAGCCCGCCCGGGAGAAGACGAAGACGATGGCGGGCAGCAGCCCCGCCTCGTCGAGGCGCTCGACGACGACCGGCCGGGGCGCGGGGCGCACGTGTCCGATCCGCGCGGGCGGGCGGGACCGGCCACCCCGCGGGTCCCGGCGGCGCCCGGGCGGCGCGGAGCCCGTGCGCGCGGCACGCCGCACCGCCTCGGCGAGGTCGGGGTTGATGGGCGGGTTGGGCCCGGGATCGGTGGGGTCCACCCGGGCGCTGTAGAGGTCGAGCACGCGGTCGCGGACCATGACGTGCTGCCACAGCGGGACCGGCCGGTGCTCGGAGACGACGACGGCGGTGTCCCCGCGGACCATGCTGAGCCAGTCGCCGAACTCCTCGGCGTTGGAGACCGTGGCCGAGAGGGAGACGAGAAGGACGTCGTCGGCGAGGTGGAGGATGACCTCCTCCCACACCGGCCCGCGGAAGCGGTCGGCGAGGTAGTGGACCTCGTCCATGACGACGTAGCCGAGGTCCACGAGGGTCGGTGAGCCCGCGTAGAGCATGTTGCGCAGCACCTCGGTGGTCATGACAACGACGTCCGCCTCGCCGTTGATCGTCGTGTCACCGGTGAGGAGACCGACCCTGCTCTCGCCGTGCGCGGCGACGAGGTCGAGGTACTTCTGGTTGCTCAGCGCCTTGATGGGCGTGGTGTAGAAGGTCTTGCGCCCGGTCCGCAGCCCGAGGTGGACGGCGAACTCCCCCACGACGGTCTTGCCCGCACCCGTCGGCGCGGCGACGAGGACGCTGCGCCCCTCCTCGAGCTGCTCGCAGGCCTCGCGCTGGAACTCGTCGAGCTGGAAGCCGATCCCGGCGGCGAAGGCGGCGAGCTCGCTGCGCTCCGCGCGGGCCCTGCGACGTGCGGCGGCGTAGCGCTCGGCGGGGCTCGGGTCGGTGGAGGTGTCCGTCCCCTCGACCGCAGTCTCGGGGCGGCGCTTGCGTCGTGGGCTCACGCCTCGACTCTAGGCGCCAGCACCGACAGTGCACGCGGGTGGACGTCGCACTGGAGGGGCAGCGCGGTGAGCGGCTCGCCGTCGACGATCGCCACCGGCGGGTTGGCGCCCAGCGCGGTGAAGGGCTCGATGCGCACGCTGCGCGCCCGCCGCACGCTCACCGCGGGGTGGTCGACGTGCCGCCCCGAGAACAGGAGCGGGAACAGACGCACGACGGCGGCACGCGAGAGCCCGCGGGCGGTGACGAGGTCGAGCAGGCCGTCGTCGGGCACCGCTCCGGGCGCCACCCTCATCCCGCCGCCGAAGAGCGGGGTGTTGGAGACCGTGACGAGCGTGGCCTCCTGCTCCCAGGTGTCGCCGTCGGCGGTGATCCGGAAGCCGTAGGGGCGGAAGGCGGAGAGCTCGGCGAAGACCGCCCGGACGTAGCGTCCACCGTTGCCGGGCCAGCGCAGGCGTGAGGCGTGGTGGCCCACCGCGGCGTCCAGGCCCGCGCACAGCGAGCTCACGTACCAGCGGTTCGTCGGCTGCCCGGGGGTGCTGACGGCGACGGCGTCGACCTGCCTCACGGCGTCGTCGGCGGTGAGGGCGTGGCGCAGGACGGCGAGGGCGGCGGGCACGTCGTGGACCGGCAGGTCGAGCGCCCCGGCGATGTCGTTGCCGCTGCCGACGGCGACGATCCCGAGCGGTACGCCCGTCCCGGCGAGCACGTTCGCACCGAGGTTGACCATGCCGTCCCCGCCGACGACGACGACGGCGTCCAGCCCGTCGGCGAGGGCGGCGCGGGCACGGGAGAGGGCGTCGGCGTAGTCACGGCCGGTGAGGTCGAGGGTCTCGTGGCCGGCCTCGGCCAGCCCGGTGAGGACCTCCTCCCGCGACCGGGCGGCCCGGCCGCGCCCTGCCGTGGGGTTGGTGACGACGCCGACGCGCCGGCTCACGAGTCCGGCTCGAGGAGCTCGGCCTCGTGCGCTGCCTGCCGGCGCGCGGCGCGGCGGTCGTGGAGCGCGGCGATGCCGACGGCGCCGAAGTACAGGGCGCACATGGGCACGGCCAGCGCGATCATCGTCCACGGGTCCGGGGTGGGGCTGGCGATGCCGGCGAAGACGAAGACGAGGAGCACCGCCCAGCGCCACCCGCCGAGGAGCGCGCGCGCCGAGACCAGCCCGATCGCGTTGAGGAGCACCATGACGAGCGGGATGAGGAAGGCGATCGCGAAGGCGAGGACCACCCGCATGACGAAGCGGACGTAGTCCGTCGCGGGCATGTAGTTGAGCGCGCCCTCGGGGGTGAACTGGGTGAGGACCTTGATCGCGTTGGGCAGCACGAGCCACGCGAGGGCGGCGCCGCCGAGGAAGAGCGGCACCCCGGCGACGACGAACAGGAGGCTGCGGCGCTTCTCGCTGCGGGTGAGGCCGGGGGCGATGTAGGCCCACACCTGGTAGAGCCACCAGGGGCTGGAGAGGAAGGTCGCCACCCACAGCGAGACCCGGACCTTCATGTCGAAGGCGGCGGCCGGGGTGGTGAAGGTGAGCGCCGCGTTGAGCCCGGCGTCGTCGACGGCGAGGACGGGGGCCTGGATCGCGTCGAAGACGGGTTCGTAGAGGAACCAGCCCACGACGGTCATGACAGCGATCCCGGCCAGGGCGAGCAGCACGCGGCGACGCAGCTCGCGCAGGTGCTCGACCAGCCGCATCCGGCCCTCGGGGTCGCGCGTGCGTCCCTTCCTCAACGCCACGGAGTCCTCGTCCTGCGGCGGGTGCTAGCGGCCCGTCCCACCCGGTGGTGTGGTGCCGGGGTCGTCCGCGGAGGGCGGCGCCGTCGTCGGGTTGGGCGTGGTGCTCGGCGAGGTGGGGCCACCGGGCGCGGGGCCGGAGGGCGGCGGCGTGGAGTCGTCCTCACGCAGCTCGGTGACCTCCTTCTTGAAGATCTTCAAAGACTTGCCGATGCTGCTCGCCACGTCCGGGAGCCGCTTCGCTCCGAACAGGATGACGATGATGAGGACGATGATGAGGATCTGCCACAGGGAGGGGGGTCGCATGACGTGCCTTCGCGTCGGGTCCGGGGATGTCGAGTCTACGCCGCGGCCTCAGCGCAGCCCGACCCGGCGCCACCGGGTCATGGCCTGCGCTGCGCGGTCGGCACGCCGCTCGCGGCGGGCGCGCAGGTTGGCCTGCCGGCGGTGGCCGGCCTCGGCGACCTCCGCGGGCGGCGCGAGGTAGGCCGGGACGACGGCGGCCGGTGGCTCGGTGCCGGTCACCGCGGCGAGCCGCTCGCTGAGCTCGGAGAGCACGCGCAGCTCACCGAGGAGCACCTTGGCACGGCGCCACAGGCCCAGGCCGACGACGGCGTACAGGGCCAGCGCAGCGAGCACGAGGACGAGCCAGAGCCACCAGGTCATGAGCCCGAGGATATGTCGTCGTAGGCGGCCAGGGCGTCCGCGGCCTGGCGCGCCACCGCCGCGGCCAGCTCGGGAGGGGCGACGGCGCGCACCTCGGCACCGAGCCCGAGGACGACGTTCGCCAGCCACGCCGGGTCCGCCACCCGCAGGCGCACCCGCATCCCGCCGTCGGGCAGGTCCTCGTGGTCGACGACGGGCACCCGCTCGGCCAGCCAGCGCGCGCGGGGCGCGAGCTCGAGCTCGGCGAGGAGGTCGTCGTCGTCGAGCTCGGGCTCGGTGCTGCGGCCGGTGGCCTCGGGGGCGTGGACGGCGGGGGTCTCCAGGACCTCCGCCGCGAGCACACGGTCGAGGCGGAAGTGCCGCAGCCCGTCGACGCGGTGGCACCAGGCGCGCAGGTACCAGCGGCTGCCGTCCCAGACGAGCTCGAGGGGGTCGACGTCGCGCTCGGTGACGACGTCGGATGCCGAGACGTAGCGCAGGTGGAGCCGGCGGCCGGCGGCGAGGGACTGGCGGACCGGGGCCAGGGCGGCGGTCGCGTCGCTCACGTGGACGTCGACGGCCTGGGCCGCGCGGGCGGCCTCCCCCGCGGCGGCGGTGAGCTTGGCGGTGGTGCTGCGCAGGACGTCGTCGTCGACGCCGCCGTCGGCGCTCAGCGCCTCCAGGGGCTTGAGCGCGACGAGCAGGGCCAGCGCCTCGTGGGCACCGAGGCGCAGCGGGCGGTCCATGCCGCGCGGGTTGGTGAGCGTGAGAACCTGGCGGTCGTACTCGTCGGCGGCGAAGTCGATGAGGTCGTCGGGCAGGTAGCCGGGCGTGCCGGTCACCCACAGGAGGTTGACGTCGGCGAGGACCTGGCGCTCGCTCACCGCGAAGTGCGCGGCGACCTCCGCCACCGGCACCCCGGGGTTCTCCCCGAGGTAGGCGATGAGGGCGAGCAGCCGCGTGAGGCGCTCCCCGGTGGTCTCAGCCACGGACGGCCTCCCCCAGTGCGGCGACAGCACGCAGGCGCGCGACGACCGCCTCGCGCAGGGCGGGTGGCTCGAGGACGAGGACGGCGGGCCCGTAGGCGGCGATCTCGGCGGCGAGGGAGAAGTCGTCGTCGGTCTCCACGACGACGACGTCACGTCCGTCGCGCTCACCACGCTCCTCGACGGCGCGGGCTCGCAGGGCCGCGCCGCGCTCGGGCAGGACCGCGAGAACGGCGCGCGCACCGCCGCTGCCGGCGAGGATCGCCTGGGCGTCGTGCTCGGGGACCTCGAAGGCGCCCGCCGGTCCGGTGGCCCTCACGGCGCCGACGACGCGAGAGAGGCGGAAGACGCGCGGGGCGCCGCGGTCGACGTCGTGGCCGATGAGGTACCAGCCGCGGTCGCGGCTCACCAGGCGCCACGGCTGGACGCGGCGGGTGGTCTCCTCGCCGGTCGAGGCGGCGCGGTAGGCGAAGGAGACGGCCTGCCGAGCGCCGATCGCGTCGAGGAGCGGGCCGAGGGCCGTCTCGGCCGGCTGCACGCGCAGCGCGACGCCGATGTGGGAGTCCGGGTCCGCGCCGGCGGCGACGGCGCGCAGCTTGGTGAGGCCGCGGTGGGCGGAGCCGTGGAGGTGGGCGTCCTGCCAGACGGTCGCGGCGAGGGACAGCACGCCGATCTCCGCGGCGGTGAAGGTGACCTCCGGCAGCGAGTAGCCGGCGGTGTCGAGGCGGTAGCCGACGGCGTCCTCGTGGACGGGGTCGACGTCCGTGACGATCGGGACACCGAGGTGACGCAGGAGGTCCTTGTCGCGCTCGAACATCCGCTCGAAGGCGACGTCGTTCGTCGCGTCGAGGTAGCCGTTGACGGACGCGCGGATGTCGGCCTTGGTCAGCCGGCCCGGGGCGTGCCGGAGCGCGATGAGGAGGTCGAGCAGCCGCTCGGCCGGGTCCACGCGAGTCACGGTGCCCACCGTACTTGCTGCCGCACCGCTTCCCCCGCCACGCCGCCCCGCGCGCCCCCTCCCCCTTGTCGCCGGGCGCTGAGCTGTTCCTCAGCGGTCTCAGCGTCCGTGGGCCGGCGACGGTAGCGTGCACGGGGTGATCTCCTGGCGTGACGGTGTGGTGAGGGCGGTGCGCGGCTCGTGGGCCGGCGCCGTCGAGCTCGAGGTGGGCCTCGACCGGCCGGCCGGGGACCGCACCTCCGTGCGGGCCCTCGCCTACACCGGCCTGGTCGGTGAGCCGGAGGTCGGGGACCGCGTGACGCTCACCGTCTCCGCGCTCGTCCGCGGGCTCGGCACCGGCGGCTACGCGATGGTCGTCGCCCTGCCCGACCGCCTGCCCGCCGACCCGCGGCCCGGTCCCGGACACGTCGTCAAGGCCCGCTACACGCCGCTGCAGCCGATGCTCCTCGGCGTGGACGAGCAGGAGTCGCCCTGGCACGAGCAGATGCGCGAGGCCGACGACCTCGGCGCCCTCGCCGTCGTCGTCGCCGACCTCCACTCCGCCCTGCCCGCCGTCCTCGCGGGAGTGCGGGCCGCCGGGGGCGGGCGCAGGGTCGCCTACGTCATGACCGACGGCGGGGCGCTGCCGCTGGCCTTCTCCCGCTCCGTCGCGCAGCTGCGCGAGGCGGGCTGGCTGGCGGCGACGATCACGGCGGGACAGGCCTTTGGCGGGGACCACGAGGCCGTCAACGTCCACACCGCCCTGCTCGCGGCGCGCCACGTCGTGGGCGCCGACGTCGTCGTCGTCACGCAGGGGCCGGGCAACCTCGGGACCGGGACGCGGTGGGGCTTCTCCGGCGTCGCGGCCGGTGAGGCCGTCAACGCGGCGGCGGTCCTGGGCGGGCACCCGGTGGCGGCGCTGCGCGTCTCCGAGGCTGACCCGCGTGACCGGCACCGCGGCGTGTCCCACCACTCGACCACCGCCTACGGGCGAGTCGCGCTGCGCCCGGCCGACGTCGTCGTGCCCGTCGCCGACGGCCCGCTCTGGTCGCGGGTGCGCGAGCAGGCGGCCACCCTGTGCGAGCCGGTCGGTCTCCACCGGCTCGTCGAGGTGCCGGTGGCGGGGCTGCGAGGAGCGCTCGAGGACTCTCCCGTCCGGCTGTCGACGATGGGCCGCGGGCTCGACGAGGACGAGGCCGCCTTCATCGCCTCGGCGGCGGCCGGTGCCCACGCCGCGACGCTCACCGCCTGACCGGTGCGGCCGGGACACCCAGCCGGGTCTCCGCGGGTCGGGTCAGCCGGGCTGGTCGGACTCGTGGAGCTGGACGAGGGCCGCGAGGCGGCCGACCTCGCGGCGGGCGTACCCGCCGTCGGCCGACTGGATCGCCATGACCGGCAGCGTCGTGCCGTCGGAGAGGTCGAGCTGTGCCCAGGCGCTGTTCGCCCCGAAGCGCACCTCCACGACCTGCTCCCACTCCAGGCGGCGGACCTTGATGAAGTTCCGGACGGTGAGGCCGTCGTCGTCGGGCACGGCGCGGACGGCCGCCTGCCGGAAGCACAGCCACGCGAGCACGACGGCGGTCGCGAGCATCCCGATGACGTCGGCGCCCGACATGTCCAGATCGTTGGCGGCCATGACCATGAAGAGGACCGGCGGCCCGAGGACGGTGAGGACGAGCAGGACCGAGGCCACCCACCGCGCCGCACGGGGGCGGAACGGGCGCAGGAGCTCGGCCGAGAGGTTCACAGCCGCGAGGCGTGGATGGTGGTGACGATGATGGCCCGCGCCCCTACCTCGTACAGCTCGTCCATGACGTGGTTGGCGTCCTCGCGCAGGACCATGGCCCGCACCGCGCGCCAGTTGCCGTCGTGCAGCGGGGAGACGGTGGGCGACTCGAGGCCCGGGGTGAGCGCGACGGCCTTCTCCACGTGCTCGACCGGCACGTCGTAGTCCATGAGGACGTAGCGGCGCGCGACGAGCACGCCCTGCAGGCGGCGGTCGAGGACGGCCACCGCGGCGTCGGCGGGACGGCTCGCGGGGCGGATGAGCACCGCCTCGGACTGGAGGATCGGGTCGCCGAAGACCTCGAGCCCGGCCGCGCGCAGCGTGGAACCGGTCTCGACGACGTCCGCGACGGCGTCGGCGATGCCGAGCTGCACCGAGGACTCCACGGCGCCGTCGAGGTGGACGACGCTCGCCTCGATGCCGCGCTCGGCGAGGTAGTTGCCCACGAGGACGTCGTAGCTCGTCGCCACCCGCGCGCCGGCGAGGTCCGCGACGGAGCGGATGGTGCCGGCGGGCGCCGCGAAACGGAAGGTGGACCGGGCGAAGCCGAGCGGCCGGTGCTCGACGGCGGAGGTGCCGGAGTCGAGGAGGAGGTCACGGCCGGTGATGCCGACGTCCACGGTGCCGGTGCCGACGTAGACGGCGATGTCACGGGGACGCAGGAAGAAGAACTCGACGCCGTTGGCGGGGTCGGGCAGGACGAGCTCGCGGTCGCGGCGGCGGCGGTAGCCGGCCTCGGCGAGCATCTGGGTGGCGGGCTCGGACAGCGAGCCCTTGTTCGGGACGGCGATGCGCAGCACGGGGATATGTCTCCGGGTCGGGTCGGTCAGAGCTTGCGGTAGACGTCCTCGAGGCTGATGCCGCGAGCGACCATCATGACCTGGACGTGGTAGAGCAGCTGGGAGATCTCCAGGGCCGTGGCGTCCTCGCCCTCGTACTCGGCGGCCATCCACACCTCGGCCGCCTCCTCGACGATCTTCTTGCCGATCGCATGGACGCCGGCGTCCAGCTGGGCGACGGTCCCGGAGTTCTCGGGCCGGGTGTCCGCCTTGTGCTTGAGCTCGGCATACAGGTCGTCGAAGGTCTTCACGCCCCTCAGGATAGGCCCCCGCCGCGGCGCGCCCGAGGCGGCGTCCACGCTCAGCCGAGCGCCCGGACGGCGTCGGCTGCGGCGACCTCGCCCTCGAGCAGGCCCTGCTCGGCCATGAAGGTGGCCATCGCCTCCCAGAGCGCGGGGTCGTTCGTGCCGGTGGCGCTGCCGTACAGCGGGACCGTCGCCTCGACGGTGGCCATCGCGGCCTCCCGCGCGGCGGGGTCGGCCAGGCCGGGGACGTGCTCGGCGGCGATCTCGACGGCGGCGGCGGGATCCTCGACGACGTCCCGGACCCCGCGCATGGTGGCCTCGACGACGGCGGCGGTTGCGCCGTCGTCGGCAATGTCCTCGTGGGCGCCGATGCCGATCCCGACGAGCGGGACGTCACCGAGCGGGATCGTGCGCACGTCGACGCCCGCCTGCGCGAACCGGACGGCGTCGTTGTTGGCGAAGCCCATGACGGCGTCGACGTGGCCGGCGCTGAGCGCGGCCTGCTGGGTGTAGCCGATGGATTCGACGGTGACGTCCTCCTCGCTCAGCCCGGCGTTGCCGAGGAGGGCGAGGAGCCCGAAGTACGTCTCCCCGAAGGGGCCGGGGATGCCGACGGAGTGGCCGGCGAGGTCCGCGGCGGTGGTGATGTCGGAGTCGGCGGGAACGATGAGGACGACGGGGTACTCCTCGTAGAGCGTCGCGACGGTGACCACCGGGACGCCGGCCGAGCGCGCCTGGAGCATCTCGTCCCCGCCGGCGACGACGAGGTCCTCCTCCCCCGCCTCGAGCGCGCCGAGAAGGGACTCGGAAGCACCGTGGTGGCGCAGGGTGACGTCGACGCCAGCGTCCTCGTAGTAGCCGCGCTCCTCGGCGACGTAGAAGGGCGCGAACTGGACGTCGGGCGTGTAAGTGAGGCCGATGACGAGCTCGTCGGCGCCGGTGGTGGGGGCCTCGGGCGTCTGCGGCTCGGCGCAGGCGGCGAGGGCCAGGGTCGCGGCGGCGAGGGCGAGGGCAGTGCGGCGGCGGGTCACGGGGTGCTCCTGAGGGCGGGACGGACGGCGCGGCGGGCGCCGAAGCGGGTGCGGACGGTGGGGCGGTCGTCGACGGCGAGGCGCTCGACGACGCGCAGGGCGGCGTACATGAGGACGGCGAGGAGGGCGAGGACGGCGAGGGTCGCGAAGAGGCCGGTCGTGTCGGCGGAGTTGGACTGGACCGACAGGACCATCCCCAGGCCGCGGCCGCCCATGACGAACTCCCCGACGACGGCGCCGGTCACCGAGAGGGTGAAGCCGTTGCGCAGGCCGGTGAGGAGGCTGGGCAGGGACATCGGCACCTCCATGTGACGGAGCATCGACCAGCCGTGGGCGCCGTCGAGGCGTGCGGCGTCGACGACCTCGGGGTCGAGGGTGCGCAGGCCGAGGATGGTGGCGAGGAGGATCGGGAAGAAGACGAGCAGGGCGCACAGCAGGACGATCGGCAGCAGCCCGTACCCGACCCAGATGACGAGGAGCGGGGCGAGCGCGACCGCGGGCAGCGCCTGGGAGGCCGCGACGTAGGGCTGCAGGCCGGCGGCGGCCCACCGGTTGCGGGCGATGAGGTAGCCGAGCGGGAAGGCGACGGCGGCGCCGAGGACGCTGCCGAGCAGCGCCTCCACGAAGGTGATCCACGTGTAGGCGAGGAGGTGTCCAGCGGTGAGCTCGGTCCACAGCCGCGCGGCGACGGCGCTGGGCGCGGGGAGGAAGAACGGGGAGGCCGCGCCGGTGCGGGTGACCGCCTCCCACACGAGGAGGACGAGGACGCCGAGGACGAGCGGCGTGAGCCACACGACGCGGCGGGCGCGACGGTGGGAGGCGAGCGTGCGCGCGAGCGGTGCCTGCTCCATGTCGTCCTTCCCGGTTCACTGACGGTGTGATCCGGGGTCGACGAACGCGCGAGCGTCCGCGGCGCCCTGCCGACGGGTCGGCGAAGGCGGCCGTGCATCCTCCCATCCGGACTTTCACCGTCGGTCCTGGAGTTCCACCAGGTCAACCACCTCGGAAGGTGGGTCGCGGACTGTCACCGCCGGTTCGGAATCTCACCGACCCCGGAGCACGTTCTTGCAGCATCAAGCATGCCACAGGCCAATTTGTTCCCTGGCATGCGTCGGGGCGTGTGCCACAAGCGGGGCGCACGGCGGTGCGACACGCGGGCGACACGCCGGTGGGAGGCCGGTCGCGGAGTCGGTTGTGGCACACGCTGCAGGGCCAGGGCCAGGGCCGGGGCCGGGGCCGGGCCGGGGCCGTGGCCGGGGCCGGGCAGCCGCCGTGGCCGGGGCCGGGCAGCCGCCGGAGGGCCGGGGGTGGACGGGCGGGTCGCGGCGGGCGTCGCCGGACCGGGCGGCCACTCACCGCAGCCGGGGGCAAACCGTGCGCTAGCGTCGCCGACTCGAACGGCGGCTACCAGCCGCGGCAGCGGCTACCCGCCACTCAGCGGGCGGCTGCTGCGAGCTCGCGCAGGGCCGTGACCTCGGCGTTCGGGTCCTCGGCACCGTAGACGGCGGAGCCTGCGACGAAGGTGTCCGCGCCGGCGCGGGCGGCGGTGGCGATGGTGTCGCGCGAGATGCCGCCGTCGACCTGGAGCCAGATGTCCCGGCCGGAGGCGTCGATCGCCTCCCGGGCGGCGGCGATCTTGCTGAGGGTCGACTCGAGGAAACGCTGGCCACCGAAACCGGGCTCGACGGTCATGACGAGGAGCATGTCGAGCTCCTCGAGGTAGTCGAGGTACGGCGCGATGTCGGTGGTCGGTCGGACGGCGATGGCCGCGCGGGCGCCGGCGGCGCGGATCTCGCGGGCGAGCCGGATCGGGGCCACCGAGGCCTCGGCGTGGAAGGTGACTGACGCGCAACCGGCCTCGGCGTAGCCGCGGGCCCAGCGGTCCGCGTCCTCGATCATCAGGTGCGCGTCGACCGGGACGGGACTCGCCGCGACGATCCGCTCGACCACCGGCAGCCCCACCGTGAGGTTGGGGACGAAGTGGTTGTCCATGACGTCCACGTGCACGAGGTCCGCGCCCGAGATGCGCCCGAGCTCCCCCGTGAGGTCGGCGAAGTCGGCGTTGAGGATGCTGGGAGTGATGCGTACGGCCACGGTCCGAGCCTACCCATGCGAGGCCGGACCGGTCGCTCCCGCTCCTGCCGCGCCAGGCCACAGTTCGCGACCGCAGGTGAGAGTGACGACCGTGGGTGTCGTTCCGCCCGCGGTCGTCAGTTTCGCGTGCGCTCGGCCCGGTGGCTCGGTGCGGGCGGGTCAGGCGTTCTTGCGGAGCAGCGAGAGGAACATCGCGTCGGTGCCGTGCAGGTGGGGCCACAGCTGGACGTCGGGACCCTCGCCGAGGTCGGGGACGTCGGTACCTGTCGCCGTGGTCAGTGCCGTGCGGGCGTCGAGGCGGGTGATGTCCTCGCGGCCGCGCAGGACGTCCTCGACCACGGCACTCGTCTCTGCCAGGTGCGGGGAGCAGGTGACGTAGGCGACCACTCCCCCGGGCCGCACCGCCTCGAGCGCCGAGCCGAGCAGCTCGCGCTGCAGCGACGTGAGGGCGGGCAGGTCGCTCGGCTGCCGGCGCCAGCGCGACTCGGGACGGCGGCGCAGCGCACCCAGGCCCGTGCACGGCGCGTCGACGAGCACCCGGTCGTACACGCCCGGCTCGGCCTCGCCCATCTCCCGGCCGTCGCCGGTGCGGACGTCGACGCTCTCACGCAGCGCGGCCGTGGACTGGCGGACCAGACGGGCACGGTGGGGGGCGACCTCGTTGGCGAGCAGGTGGACCTCACGCTCAGCGGCGATCGCGCCGAGGAGGGCCGACTTGCCGCCCGGTCCGGCGCAGAGGTCGAGCCAGCGGCTCTCCTGCTCGCCGTCCGGCCCGGGGAGCACCTCCGCCGCGGCGAGGGCGAGGGCGACGAGCTGGCTGCCCTCGTCCTGAACTCCGGCAAGCGCGTCGCGCACGGCGGGCAGCGAGGCGGGGTCACCCCCGGCGAGGCGCAACGCGGTGGGCGCCCAGCGGCCCGGCGTGCCCCGCTCCCCCAGCGTCCGCGTCACCTGCTCGGCGAGCTCCTCCGGGGAGACGAGCCCGGGGCGCGCCACGAGCGTCACCGCGGGCGGGGCGTTGTCGGCCCGGAGCAGCTCGGCGAGCTCCTCGGCAGGCCGGTCGGCGGCGCGCAGCGAGGAGCGCAGAGCGCGCACCACCCACGCGGGGTGGGACTCGACGGCCGCGAGGTACGCGCCGTCGTCGGGGATCTCCTCGCGGAGCTGGGCGAGCCAGGTGTCGAGGTCCTGGCGCCCGACGGCGCGGAGCACCGCGTTGGCGAAGCCGCTCGCGCCGGTGCCGACGCGAGCCCGCACGAGGTTGACCGTCTGGGAGACGGCGGCGTGCGAGGGCACGCGCATGCCGAGGATCTGGTGGGCGCCCATCCGCAGGAGGTCGAGGACGGGCGGGTCGAGCTGGTCGAGGGGCCGGCCGTTGGTGCAGCGCGCGAGGATCGCGTCATAGCGACCGCGCAGGCGCAGCGTGCCGTAGACGAGCTCGGTGGCGAAGGCGGCGTCGCGGCCGGTCAGCCCACGCTCACGCAGCATCTTGGGCAGTGCGAGGTTGGCGTAGGCGTCGCTCGTCGCGACCGCCTCGAGGGTGTCGGCGGCCGCGGTGCGGGCCTCGTCAGCCGCCTCCCGCCGGCGCGGGCCGGTCGGACGTCCCCCGCCGCGGCGGGGACCACGGGAGCCCGGGCGCTGCTCGTTCATGCCGCCTCCCTGCCGAGACCTGCGTCCCCGGCCAGCCGGGCGCCGCGCGCCCAGTCGGCCGCGGCCATCCACGAACGGCCTGCGGGGGCGACCTGCCCGAGCTCGACGGCACCGCTCCCGGTGCCGACGAGCACCTCCGTCTTTCCGGCACACAGCGCGCCGGGGGCCAGGTCGTCGACGTCGGCACGCACCGTGACGGTGCCGAGCTTGAGCCGGGAGCCGTCGGGCGCCGTCGTCCAGGGTCCAGGGGCGGGGGTGGTGCCGCGGACGAGACGGTCCACGGCGACGGCGGGCGCGGTCCAGTCGACCCGCGCGTCGGCTACCTCCAGCCGCGGGGCGTGGCTCACGCCGTCGGCGGGTTGCGGGACGGGTACGGCGCTGCCGGACGCGAGGGCGTCGAGGGTGGCGAGGAGGAGCGGGGCGCCGGACTCGGCGAGGCGGGCGAGGAGGTCACCGGAGGTGTCGCCCGGGCGGACCGTCTCGGTGAGGGTGCCGAGCACCGGACCGGTGTCCAGGCCCTCCTCGATGCGGAAAGTCGTGGCGCCGGTGACGTCGTCACCGGCGATGACGGCGTGCTGGACCGGTGCAGCGCCGCGCCACGCGGGCAGCAGCGAGAAGTGGAGGTTGACCCAGCCGTGGCGCGGGACGTCGAGCAGGGCCGGCGGGATGAGCGCGCCGTAGGCGACGACGGGAGCGGCGTCGACGCCGAGCGCCGCGATCTCCTCCTGGACCTCGGGGTCGCGCAGGGTGCGCGGCGTGAGGACGGGCATGCCGTGCTCGCGCGCCCACGCCGCCACGGGGCTCGGGTGGAGGGTGCGGCCGCGCCCACGGCGGGCGTCGGGCCGGGTGAGGACGGCGACCACCTCGTGCGCGGAGTCCGCGAGGGCACGCAGTGACGGGAGGGCGACCTCGGGGGTGCCGGCGAAGAGGAGGCGCATGGTCCAGCAGTCTAGGCGCCCGGCGGGAGCGTCAGACCGGCAGGCCGAGCTCGCGCAGGTCTGCGCGCAGCTGCTCGGCCCCGGTGAAGTGGCGCGCTACGAGGCCCGCGCCAGAGGCGGCGTCGACGTTGCGCAGGGAGTCGTCGGTAAAGACAGTGAGCGGCGGGTCGAGCTTGAAGCGCTGGATGAGGAGGTCGTAGATCGCCGGGTCCGGCTTGGCCACGCCCACCTCGCCGGAGACGAGGACGGCCTCGAGCTGGTCGATGACCGGCACGGAGCGGGCCGCCTCGTGGAAGTTCTCGGCCGACCAGTTCGTCAGGCCCAGCACCCGGATGTCGGCGGCGATGAGCTCCTCGACGATCTCAGTCGTGCCGGGCACCGGGCCGCCGAGCGACCGGGCGAAGTTCGTCACGTAGTGGTCGAAGTCATCGGCGCGGTGGGGGTGGGTGCGCTCGAGGGCGGCGCGCGCGTCGGCGAAGGTGCGTCCGGCGTCCTGCTCGTGGTTGAAGCTGGGGAAGTCGATCTCCGCGTGGAAGGCGTCGAACTCCTCGCGGGTCCAGCGCTCGGCGAAGGCCTCGTACGGGTCCCACCTCACGAGCACCTGCCCGAGGTCGAACACGACGGTGGTGATGGGGCCTGTCAGCGGGACGGAGGACTGCATCGCGGATCGCCTTCCTGTAGGAGTCGCCTCGACCCTAGACGACGGCACCATTCGGCGCGGCGGGGCGGCCGGGGCGAGGATGGAGGCCATGTCGACCGACCGCAGCGCGCCCGCCGTCCCCGCCACCGCCACGTGGCGCGCCAAGGCACCCGGGCTCGCGGTGTCCGTCGTGATCGCCCTCGTGGCGACGGCGATCGGCACCGCGGTGCCCGTGATCGGCAGCCCGGTGAGCGGCGTCGTCCTCGGGGTCCTCGTCGGGGTCCTTGTCCGACGGCGGGCGCGCGCCTCGTCCGTGGCGGCCCTGTCCCCCGGGCTCAAGCTGGCGAGCAAGCTCGTCCTGCAGATCGCCGTCGTCCTGCTCGGGGCGCGGCTGTCGCTGGCGCAGGTCGCGCAGGTGGGCGTCGACTCGCTGCCGGTCATGCTCGGCACGGTGGTCGTCTGCCTCGTCGGGGCCGCCGCCCTGGGCCGGCTGCTCGGCATCGACAGCGAGCTGCGTGTGCTCATCGGGACCGGCACGGCGATCTGCGGCGCCTCGGCCATCGCGGCCGTCACCCCGGTGGTCCGGGCCTCCGGCAGCAGCGTCGCCTACGCCCTGTCCACCGTGTTCGCCTTCAACATTGCCGCCGTCCTTCTCTTCCCGCCGCTCGGGCAGCTGCTCGGGATGAGCGAGGAGGCCTTTGGGCTCTTCGCGGGCACGGCGGTCAACGACACCTCCTCCGTCGTCGCTGCGGCGACGACCTTCGGCTCCGTGGCGGCCGACCATGCGGTGGTCGTCAAGCTCGTGCGGACGCTGCTCATCATCCCGATCGTCATCGGCCTCGCGCTCCTCGTCGCCCGCCGCGACCGGCGGACGGCGGGGGACGACGCCGGAGACCGGCCGGCGGTGTGGCGTCTCGTGCCGTGGTTCCTCGTCGGCTTCCTGCTGCTGGCGACGCTCAACAGCATCGGACTCGTCCCCAAGACGTGGCACGACCCGCTCGCGACGGCGGCCACCTTCCTCATCACCGTGGCGCTGACGGCGATCGGCCTGTCGACCGACGTGCCGGCGCTGAGGGCCGCCGGCCTGCGGCCGTTGCTGTTCGGCGGGATGCTCTGGGTGCTCGTCACCCTGAGCGCGCTCGGCGTCATGGCGCTGACCGGCGCCATCTGACCGGAGCGGTCCACGGCCACGGACCGGAGCACGACTCGCCGTCATGATCGGTCCTGCGCCACCACGTCGAGGAAGGCGCGGACCGCCGGCGTCGGGTTGAAGGCGCTCCACACGAGGTACTCGACCCGGCGCGGCCCGTCGGAGACCGGCACCGTGACCACGCCGGGGTGGTCGGTCCCCACGAAGGTCGGGGCGAGAAAGGCCACGGCCAGTCGCCGTCGGACCAGGCCGATCATGAGCTCGGGGACGGGAACCTCGAAGGCGACGTCGCGGGCGAGGCCGGCGTCGGCGAAGGCGCGGTCGCTCTGGGCGCGGCCCGGAGAGGTGTGCGGGAAGTCCACGAAGACCTCCGTGGCGATGTCCGCCAGCGTGATCCGACCACGGGTCGCGAGGCGGTGGTCGGCCGGCAGGACGGCGACGAGGTCGTCACGGGCGAGCTCGCGCGCCTCCACCCCCTGCGGCTCGTCCCCCTCGGGGAGCCCGAGGAAGGCGACGTCGAGCGCGCCGCCCGCGACGCGCTCGGTCATCTCCCAGCTGCTCCCGACCGTCATGGCCACCCGCACGCCGGGATGGGCCCGCCGGAACCGCTCCAGGAGGTCGGGGATGTCGACCGCCGCAACCGTCGGGATGACGCCCACCGACAGCTGGCCACGCACCTCACCGACGGCCGCCGCCGCCTCGGTGACCGCGCGGGCGGCAGCCGCGAGGGACTCCCGGGCGGCCGGCAGGAACGCCTCGCCCGCCTGCGTGAGCTCCACGCGCCGGCTGGTCCGCGCGAAGAGGCGGAAGCCGAGCTCGCGCTCGAGCTTGGCGACCTGGTGGCTCAGCGCGGACTGCACGACGAAGCAGCGTTCGGCCGCGCGCGTGAAGCTGCGGGACTCGGCCACGGCGACGACGTACCGCAGCTGCTGGAGGTCCATGCGCCCATCGTGCTCATAGATCGCTGGGATGACAAACATGTGTTGGACTCATCGATCGCCGGTAAGGAGACTCGAGAGCGTGACCACGACGACCACGCACCGCCCTGACCCCGACATCGCCCGACGGTGGTGGGACCACCGCAACGCGTGGATCGCTCTGACCGCGGTGGCGCCCGCGACCTGGGGCACGACCTATGCCGTGACGACGGAGCTGCTCCCGCCCGAGCATCCGCTCTTCGCCGCACTCGTGCGGGCGCTACCGGCAGGGCTCGTCGCTCTCGCCCTCACGCGCATTCTGCCGACGGGAACCTGGTGGTGGAAGGCCGCCGTCCTCGGCGTCCTCAACATCGGAGCCTTCTTCCCCCTGCTCTTCTTCGCGGCCGAGCGGCTGCCCGGCGGTGTGGCCGCCACGCTGGGTGCCGCGCAGCCCATCGTGGTCGCCGTCCTCGCGGTGGGGATCCTGCACGAGAGGACGTCCTGGTGGCGGCTCGGCTGGGGAGTCGCGGGCGTCGCAGGGGTGGGTCTGGTCGTTCTCGGTCCGGGCGCGGCGCTCGACGGGGCGGGCATCATCGCCGGGCTCGCCGGGACCCTGTCAATGGCCCTCGGGCTGGTCCTCACCAAGCGATGGGGCCTGCCGCCCGGTGTGGGACCGCTCACCCTCACGGGCTGGCTGCTCACCGCAGGGGGCCTCGCGCTGCTCCCGCTCGCGCTGGCGGTCGAGGGAGTACCGGCAGCGGTCGACGCCCGCGGCGTCACCGGCTACCTGTGGCTGGGGCTGGTGGGCGGGCTCATCGCCTACACCCTCTGGTACCGCGGGCTGCGCCACCTCCCGGTCACGGCCACCGCCCTCCTGGGCCTCCTCTCCCCACTCGTCGCGGCACTCGTCGGGGCCGTCGTCCTCGGGGAGACCTTGACGCCGGTCCAGCTGTCCGGCTTCGCCCTCGCACTCGCCGCGCTGCTCGCCGGCCAGCTCACGGTCGGTGCAGTCCGCGGGCGGCGCCGGGTCCCCGCGACGGGGGAGGGCGGTGTCAAGGCGTCGTAGCAACGCTGTCGGTGAGAAGGCGTTCGAAGGCTTCGCGTGGAGTGAGGTAGCCGAGGATGGCGCGGGGGCGTTCGTTGAGCTCTTCAGCGATCGAGGTCAGGTAGGGCTGGTGTGCCGGGATCGCGGTGCCCTTGGGCAGGTACTCGCGGATGAGGCCGTTGGTGTTCTCGTTGGTGCCGCGCTCCCACGGGGAGTGCGGGTGAGCGAAGTAGACCGGCATCTGCGTCGCCAGGGTCAGGGCGGCGTGCTTGGCCATCTCAGAGCCCTGGTCCCAGGTCAGCGACTTGCGCATCATCGCGGGCAGCTCGTCGGCGTTGTCGATCAACGCGTCGGCGAGGTGCTCACTGTCCTTGCCCGCCGGCAGCGCCAAGATCGTGGTGAACCTCGTCGTGCGCTCAACCAGCGTCGCGGCCGCAGAGCGGCCGTGGGCGCCGATCACCAGATCGCCCTCCCAGTGGCCCGGCACGCGCCGCTGGGCCAGGTCCTCGCGGTCATCGATGCTGACCATCCCCACGATCGGCGCCCCGCGCTGGCCCAGCGGCCTGGGTGCGCGGCGCCGGGTGCGCTTGGAGCGCAGCATCACCCCGTGCGCCGCGAGCTCACCCTTGGGCAGGGCGTAGATGAACCGGTAGATCGCCTCGTGGCTGACCGTCCTGCCACCGGCCGGCACCGAACCCTTCATCAGGCCCACGCTCTCGTCCCGGCCCTCCAGGTGCAAGCGTCCGGCGACCTGACGCGGAGTACGTGAGTGCTTCAGATCGGCCAGCACCCGGGCGCGCAGCACCGGATCGGCCTCGACCTTCCCCTTCTGGGGACGCGACCGGCGTCGCTGGGCCCGGCAGTCCGCGGTGACCATCTTGTACCCGCGCGTCTTCGTCGAGTTACGCCGGATCTCACGCGAGACCACCGACGGGGAACGGTCGAGGTACTCGGCGATCCTGCGCACCGTCCACCCCGCCTTGAGCCCCGTGGAGATCTCCGCCCGATCCGTCGCCGTCAGCATCCTGCGTCCCACCAGCAACCCCTCACCCAACCAGCACTGTTGCTACGACGCTATGACACCGCCGAGTGAGATCGCCGCGGTCGGGCCTGCGGACGGTCAGCCCGTCTCGTCCTCCTCGTAGCCGACGAGCCAGGCACGCCGTGACGGTCGACGACGACCTGCCCGTCGGTGGCTCGGCGTCCAGGGTGAGCGGTCCGTCGCAGAGCACACCCTCGGCGATCGCCTCGGGAGGGCCGTCCGTCCTCCCGAAGTCCTCGAGCGTGTGCGGCTGTGCCGAGCATCCGCAGACCCCGCCGTAGAAGTGCAGTACCTCCCGGGCAGCGCCCGGGAGGAAGACGTACGGCACCGTCATGGGCGGCCGCGAAATCGCGTCCACCATGGCCACGACCCGTGGCCGCGCGTCACAGCTCGGTGGGATCCACCTGGATGCGGACGGAGTCCGGCTCCTTGTGGGCGCTGCGCACGGCAGCGGCCTGCGCCAGCGCCTTGGTGAGCCGGCTCCCCTGCCCCAGGTCGCTGCGCACGAGCGCCTGGACCTCCTCCTCCGAGAACGGCACGGGACCGAGGACCTCGACGCCGTGGGGCCGCTCGAGGTAACGCAGCAGGCTCGCGACGGCGCGGGCGCTGCCGCGGACCGAGGCCATGCGGCTGGCGGGCGGGAGGTGGAGCTCGTGCCGCTCGGCGAGCTCCCGCTCCGCGAAGCCGGCCGGGTCCCACCGCACGAGTGCCTGGCCGGGAATGGGTGCGGGATCGCCGAGGAGCATGACCCGGCCCCCCTCGGACGCCGGCCGCACGAGGGCCGCCGCCGCCAGCCAGCGGCGCAGCGCCTCGGACGGCGCGGCGAGGTCCTGACGGCCCGACACGGCGGCGGCGTCGAGCAGCAGCGCGCCCTGGTAGCCGCCCCTGGCGACCGGCTCGGCACCGGGCGTGGCGACGACGACGCGCGCCTTCTCGTCCACCTCCCGCACGATCCCGTGGTCGGCACGCGCGCCGGAGAGCACGACCGGCACCTTGGGGAAGGCACGGCCGAGCTCCTCGGCGGTGCGCGCCGAGCCCACGCGGCTCGCACGCATGGCGGAGCTCCCACAGGTGGGGCAGGCCCAGGTGCGGTCCGGGCGCCCGCACCAGCGGCACGAGGGCACGCTCGTGCGCCCGCCGAGCTGGAGCGGGCCGTGACACTCACGGCAGCGGGCAGGTTCGCGGCAGCCCTGGCAGGCGACGACGGGCAGGTAGCCGGAACGCGGCACCTGGACGAGGACCGGACCTTTCTCCAGCGCCTTGCGCACGAGCTCCCACGCCGGGCGCGGGATCCGGGCGGCCGCCGCCGGCCCCTCCCGGGCGAGGTCGACCTCCCCCGGCGCCTCGATCCGCGGCGTGCGCTCGCGCACCGTGGCGCGCGAGGCGGTGACGGAGGCGGCCCAGCCGGTGGCGACGAGCAGCCCTGCCTCCACGCTCCGTGTCCACCCGCCGAGCAGCAGCCCGGCGCCCTCCTGGGCGGCGCGCAGTGTGAGCACCTCACGGGCGTGCGGGTAGGGCGCGCGCGGCTCGGCGAGGAGGTCGTCGCCGTCGTCCCAGCACACGAGCAGGCCCACGCGCTGGACGGGCGCGAAGGCCGCCGCCCGCGTGCCGACGACGACGCGTGCCTGTCCCGTGAGCAGCCGGACAAAGGCCCGGTAGCGGCGCGAGGGGCCGTGGTCGGCCTGCAGCGACACGACCGGCTCCCCCGGCAGGGCCGCGGTGAGCGCCGCCTCGACGACCTCGGCCTCGTGGGCCGAGGGCACGACGACGACGACCCCGCGGCCGGAGGCGAGGGCGGCGGCGGCGGCATCGGCGATCGAGGCGAGGCGGTCGGGGACACCCGGCCCGTGCGCCGGCAGCGCCGACCACACCGCGCGGGGCGACTCCCCGGCCGCGAGGCGCCGCACGTAGGCCGCTCCCCCGACGTAGTGGTCCCACGCAGTCCCGGGCAGGTGCGCGGCGGTGGTGCCGGTGCGGTCGGCGGCCGTGCCCTCCAGGACGGTCTTCTCGGTGGTCGCGTGCCGCGGGGGCACCGCGAGCCGGACGACGTCCATCAGGGAGCCGGCGTAGCGGTCCGCCACCGCCCGGCACAGCGCGGCGATCTCCGGGGTGAGGACCGGCAGCGCGGACACCACGCGGCGCAGCGGCATGAGTGTGCCGTGGTGGTCGGTGGTGGCGGCGCGCTCGAGGACGTAACCGGTGCGGTCCTTGCCCGCGAAGCGCACCGAGACGCGGGTGCCGGGCTGGGCGGCGGCTTCCTGCTCCGGCGTCACGCGGTAGTCGAAGGGACGGTCCAGGTGGGGCAGCGACATGTCGACCGCCACCCGTGCGACGGGCAGCTCGACACCCGCCGCCTCGGCGCCGGAGACCGTGCGCACGGCGACGGTCTGCTCGAGCAGGGCGGGCTGGTGCACCGGTCTCACCTCCGCTCCCATCTCACCACGGGCCACCGACACCGCGGTGGTCGTCCACAGGCAGGGCGCGGTCCGGCCCCCGAGGGACCTCAGCCGACGGCGCGGCGCAGCTCCTCGACGCGGTCGGTGCGCTCCCAGGTGAAGCTTGGCAGCTCGCGCCCGAAGTGCCCGTAGGCGCTGGTGTCGCGGTAGATCGGGCGCAGCAGGTCGAGCGCGTCGACGATCGCGGCGGGGCGCAGGTCGAAGACCTCGCTGATCGCGGCGTTGATCTTCTCGACGGCGACGGTCTCGGTCCCGAAGGTCTCGACGTACAGCCCCACCGGGTGCGCCTTGCCGATGGCGTAGGCGACGTGCACCTCGCAGCGGCGGGCCAACCCGGCGGCGACGACGTTCTTCGCCACCCAGCGGGTGGCGTAGGACGCCGAGCGGTCCACCTTCGACGGGTCCTTGCCGGAGAAGGCTCCCCCGCCGTGACGGGCCATGCCCCCGTAGGTGTCGACGATGATCTTGCGACCGGTGAGTCCGGCGTCGCCCATGGGCCCACCGACGACGAACTTGCCGGTCGGGTTGACGTAGAGCGTGTGCCCGGCCGTGTCGAGCCCACCGGCGTGCTCGGCGAGCACGGGCGCGACGACCTCCGCGGCGACGGCGGAGCGCAGCCACTCGGTGGTGACGTCGGCGTCGTGCTGGGTGGAGACGACGAGGGAGTCGAGGGCGACGGGACGGTCGCCGTCGTAGGCGATGGTCACCTGGGTCTTGCCGTCGGGGCGCAGGCCGGGGACGATCCCCTCCTTGCGCACGTGGGTGAGCCGCTCGGCGAGGCGGTGCGCGAGCCAGATCGGCAGCGGCATGAGCTGGGGGGTGTCGTCGCTCGCGTAGCCGACCATGAAGCCCTGGTCCCCGGCGCCCTGCGCGTCGTACCGGTCGCGGCTCTCGCCGGCGCGGTCCTCCCACGAGGTGTCCACGCCGGTGGCGATGTCCGGGGACTGCTGGCCGATCGACACCTGCACGCCGCAGGACTTCCCGTCGAAGCCGATGGCGGAGGAGGTGTAGCCGATCGCGTTGACCTCGGCGCGCACGAGCTGCGGGATCTCAACGTAGGCGGTGGTCGTCACCTCACCGGCGACGGTCACCAGCCCGGTCGTCACGAGCGTCTCGACCGCCACCCGCGCCCGGGGGTCCTCCCGGAGGATCGCATCGAGGATGGAGTCGGAGATCCGGTCGCACACCTTGTCGGGGTGGCCCTCGGTCACCGACTCGGAGGTGAACAGACGCAGGTTGGGCTTGGAGGTCACCGGTCGATCCTAGTTCAGCGCAGGCGGGGCACGACGAGGTCCCACAGGCCGCGCGCGACGTCGTCCTTGCTCCCGGCAGCCTCGCCGACCACCTCGCCCGCACCGTCGAGCACGGTGACGGCGTTGGCGACGTTACCGAAGCCGCGGCCCTGGCCGACGGCGTTGACGGCGAGCAGGTCGGCGCCCTTGCGGCGCGCCTTGGCACGTCCGAGCTCGAGGACCTCGCCGGCGTCCCCCGTCTCGGCGGCGAAGCCGACGACGACGAGCCGCTCCCGCTCGCGGTGGGCGACGGTCGCGAGGATGTCGGGGTTCTCGACGAGCTCGACCGCCTGCGGCGCGGAGCCGTCCTTTTTGATCTTGCGCTCCGCGGTCGTCGCGGGGCGGAAGTCGGCGACGGCGGCGGCCATGACGAGGACGTCCGCGTCGGCGGTGGCGGTGTCGACGGCGTCGGCGAGCTCGCGCGTCGTCTCGACCTCGACGACGTCGACGGCGGGGTGCTGGGCGGCGCGACGGGCCGCCTCGTCGACGGAGGCGGCGAGCAAGGTCACCCGGGCGCCGCGGCGGGCGGCCTCCCGGGCGATCGCCGCACCCTGCCGGCCCGAGGACCGGTTGCCGAGGTAGCGGACCGGGTCGAGCGGCTCGCGGGTGCCGCCGGCGCTGACGACGACGGCGCGCCCCGCCAGGTCCTGCGGCGCGACGAGCGCGAGGGCGGCGGCGGTGATGGCCTCCGGCTCGGGCAGCCGGCCGGGGCCGGTGTCGGCGCCGGTGAGGCGCCCGGAGTCGGGCTCGAGGACCGTGACGCCGCGGGCGCGGAGGGTGGCGACGTTCGCGACCGTCGCCGGGTGCTGCCACATCTCCGTGTGCATCGCCGGGGCGAGCAGCACGGGGGCGGTGACGGTGAGGAGCGTCGTCGTCAGGAGGTCGTCCGCCCGGCCGGTCGCGGCCCGCGAGAGCAGGTCCGCGGTGGCGGGGGCGACGACGACGAGGTCGGCGCTGCGGCCGAGCGCGACGTGGTCGACCCCCGTGGCGCCGTCGAAGACGCTCGTCGTCACCGGCTCACCGGACAGCGCCTCCCAGGTGGGCCGCCCGACGAACTCGAGGGCGGCCTCGGTGGGGACGACGCGGACGCGGTGCCCGGCCTCGCGCAGCGCACGCAGGACGAAGACCGCCTTGTAGGCGGCGATCCCCCCGGTGACGCCGAGGAGGACGCGCAGCCCGGTCGCCCCCGGCACGCTCACTCCTGGGTCGGGTTGACCGTCAGCAGTCCCTCGTTGATCTCGCGCAGCGCGATCGACAAAGGCTTGTCGGTCTGGCCGTGCGGGACGAGCGGGCCGACGAACTCGAGCAGCCCCTCCTGGAGCTGGGAGTTGTAGGCGTTGATCTGACGGGCGCGCTTGGCGCCGTAGATGACGAGGGCGTACTTGGAGTCCGCCGCCTCGAGCAGCTTGTCGATCGGGGGGTTGGTGATGCCAACGGGCTGGGCAACGGTTCCGGACATGCTCACCTCACGTGTTCGTTTCGGGGCGCGCCTGCACCGGGCACGCGCAACGTCCCAGTCTACTCGGTTGCCAGGCCCATGAGGGAGACGAGCTCGTCGGTGGCGCGTGTCACGACGTCGTTGACGACGACGTCGTCGAACTCGTCGGCGTGCGCGAGCTCCTCCCGGGCGGTGCGCAGGCGGCGCTCGCGCTCCTCCGGGCCCTCCGTACCGCGGCCCACGAGCCGGCGCTCGAGCTCCTCGAAGGAGGGCGGGGCGAGGAAGACGAAGTGGGCGTTGGGCATGGTCCTGCGCACCTGGCGCGCGCCCTGGAGGTCGATCTCCAGGAGCGCGGGCTCGCCGCTGCGCAGCTGCTCCTCGACGGGGCCGCGCGGGGTGCCGTAGCGGTTCTGGCCGTGGACGACGGCCCACTCGAGGAGCTCGCCGTCGGCGATCATCCGCTCGAACTCCTCCTCGGAGACGAAGTGGTAATGGACGCCGTCGACCTCACCGGGGCGTGGCGCGCGGGTGGTGGCGGAGACCGACAGCCACACGCGGGGGTAGCGGCGGCGGATGTCGGCGGAGACGGTGCCCTTGCCGACGGCGGTGGGCCCGGCGAGGACGGTGAGCCGCGCCGCGGAGGCGGGAGAGGTGGTGGGCACGGTCACCCGAACCGCTCGACGAGGGACTGGACCTGGTTGTGCCCCAGCCCGCGCACGCGGCGGGCCTCGGAAATGCCGACCTCGGCTATGATCGCCCGGCTCTTCACCTTGCCGACACCAGGGAGGGACTCGAGCAGCTCGACGACGCGCATCTTGCCGAGCGCCTCGTCGTCGGCGGCGTCGGCGATGACCTGGGAGAGGGAGGTCTGGGAGTACTTGAGGCGGTTCTTCACCTCGGCCCGGCGGGTGCGGGCGGCCGCTGCCTTGGCCAGCGCGGCGGCGCGTTGCTCGGGGGTCAAGGAGGGCAGAGCCACGTTCATCACCTCGGGGACGGGGACACGGGAGGGGCTGAGGGCAAGGTACCCAGCGACCAGCTCAGTGTGCCAGTACCTGCGAGGCCGGGGAGCCGGCCCCCCGCGGGCGCCCGGGTCGTCCTCACCACACTTCGCGGCTCTGCGCCACCGGCGGCGGCGGCCGGTCAGCCGGCGAGGGCGTCGCGCACCTCGGCGACCGCCCGCTCAGCGGCGGCGGCCAGGCCGTCCGGGCCTGCGGCGAGGACGGCGCGCGAGGTGCTGGCGAGCACCGCCTGCTCCGCCCCGGCGAAGACCTCGGCCACCTCCGCACGCCCGGCGCCCTGGGCGCCGAAGCCGGGGGCGAGCAGCGGGGCCCGGGAGCCGGCGAGGTCGATGCCGAGCCGGCGTGCGGCGTCGCCGATGGTGGCGCCGACGACGAGACCCACCGAGCCGAGCCCCGTGGGTGCCGGGCCGCTCGTGTTGAGCGCGCCCACGCCGTCGACGATCCCGGCAGCCACCGAGCGCCCGTCGGTACCGACGGCGTGCTGCACCGCGGCTCCCTCCGGGTTGGAGGTGAGGGCCAGGACGAACACTCCCCTGCCGGTGGCGTGAGCGAGCTCGACGGCGGGCGCGAGGGAGCCGAGCCCGAGGTACGGGGACAGGGTGATCGCGTCCGCGGCCAAAGGCGCGCCGTCGGCGAGGTACGCGTGGGCGTAGCCGGCCATGGTGGAGCCGATGTCCCCGCGCTTGACGTCGAGGACGCTCAGCGTGCCGGTGTCGCGGCAGGCCGCGAGGACGTCCTCGAGGACGGCGACGCCCGCCGAGCCGTGCCGCTCGAAGAGCGCCGACTGCGGCTTGAGCGCCGCCACCCGCCCCCCGAGCACCTCGACGACGCGCATCGCGAACTCGCGCAAGCCCGCCGCGTCGTCGGGCAGCCGCCACGCCTCCAGCAGGCCGGGGTGGGGGTCGACGCCCACGCACACCGGCCCGTGCTCGGCCATCGCCGCGGCGAGCCGGGTGCCGAAGGGCACCGGCCCGCCGGGCAAGATCCGGCTGTCGGCGGGAGGGGTGGCGTTGCCGGCCGGAGGAATCCGGCTGTCGGCGGAGGGGGGTGTGGCGCTCACCGGGCGGCCCGGGCGGCGTCGTGCTCCTGGAGGGAGGTGACGGTCATCGGGCCCAGGCCCGCCGCCTCGATCGCCTGGACCGCGGCGGAGAGCTCCTGGACGGTCGTCATGATCGGCTTGTCGGCCGCCGTCGTCGCCGTGCGGATCTCGTAGCCGTCCGCACGGGCGCCCTGGCCGGACGGGGTGTTGACGACCATGTCGACCTGGCCGGTCTCGATGAGGTCCACGATCGTCGGCTCACCGTCGGGCCCGCGCCCGTCGGAGGCCTTGCGCACCAACCGCGCCGGGATGCCGTTGCGGCGCAGCACCGTCGCGGTGCCGCTCGTCGCGAGGATCTCGAAGCCGAGGCTTTGCAGCCGCGCGACCGGGATGGCCAGCGCCCGCTTGTCACGGTCCGCGACGGACACGAAGACGGTGCCCGTGGTCGGCAGCCCACCGTAGGCGGCGGCCTGGGACTTGGCAAAGGCCCGCGGGAAGTCGACGTCGTAGCCCATGACCTCACCGGTCGAGCGCATCTCCGGGCCGAGCACGGTGTCGACGACGGAGCCCGCGCGGGTGGCGAAGCGCTTGAAGGGCAGCACCGCCTCCTTGACGGCGATCGGCGCGCCGAGGTCGAGGCGCGTCGCGTCGTGCTCGGGCAGGATCCCCCGCTCGCGCAGCTCGGCGATCGTCGCACCGGCCATGACGAGGGAGGCAGCCTTGGCCAGCGGCACGCCGGTGGCCTTGGCGACGAAGGGCACGGTGCGCGAGGCCCGCGGGTTGGCCTCGATGACGTAGAGGACGTCGGAGACGAGCGCGAACTGGATGTTGATGAGCCCGCGCACGCCCACGCCGTCGGCGATGGCACGCGTCGACTCGGCGATGCGCGCGATCTCCCGCTCGGAGATCGTCACCGGCGGCAGCACGCAGGCGGAGTCGCCGGAGTGGATGCCGGCCTCCTCGATGTGCTCCATGACGCCGCCGAGGAAGAGCTCGGTGCCGTCGTAGATGGCGTCGACGTCGATCTCGGTCGCGTCATCGAGGAAGCGGTCGATGAGGAGCGGGCCGGTCGCGGCACCGAGGTCGGAGCGGCCGGCGTAGTCACGCAGCTGCTCGACGCCGTAGACGATCTCCATGCCGCGCCCACCGAGCACGTAGGAGGGGCGCACGAGCACCGGGAAGCCGATGCCCTCGGCCACCTCCTCGGCCTGTGCGAGCGTCGTCGCGGTGCCGAACGCGGGAGCGGGCAGGCCCGCACGGGCCAGGACGGCGCCGAAGCGGCCGCGGTCCTCGGCGGCGTCGATGGCCTCGGGCTGGGTGCCGAGGATCGGCACGCCGGCGTCGGCGAGGCGCTGGGCCAGGCTCAGCGGGGTCTGTCCGCCGAGCTGGACGACGACGCCGGCCACCGGCCCGACGGCGAGCTCCGCGTGGTAGACCTCGAGGACGTCCTCGAAGGTGAGCGGCTCGAAGTAGAGCCGGTCGGAGATGTCGTAGTCCGTGGAGACCGTCTCGGGGTTGCAGTTGACCATGACGGTCTCGAACTGCTCGGCCAGCGCCATGGTCGCGTGGACGCAGGAGTAGTCGAACTCGATGCCCTGGCCGATCCGGTTGGGGCCCGAGCCGAGGATGATGACCGCCGGGCGCTCGCGCGGCTCGACCTCGGTCTCCACGTCGTAGGAGGAGTAGTGGTACGGCGTCTGCGCGGCGAACTCCGCGGCGCAGGTGTCGACCGTCTTGTAGACGGGGCGCAGGCCGTAGGCGTGGCGCACCTCCCGGACGGTGTCCTCCGACAGGTCGCGCAGCTGGCCGACCTGGACGTCGGAGAAGCCGTGGCGCTTGGCCTCGGCGAGCAGCTCGGGGGTGAGGGCCGGCGCCTCGCGCAGCTCGGTGGCGACCTCGTCGAGGAGCACCATCTGGTCGAGGAACCACGGGTCGATGGAGGTGGCCTCGAAGAGCTGCTCGACGGTCGCGCCGCCGCGGATGGCCTGCTGCACCTGGACAAGGCGCTCCGTCGTCGGGATCCGCACCGTCTCGAGCAGCGCGGCCGTCTGCTCGGCGTCCGGTGCCTCGCCCAGCCAGTGGAAGACGCTGCCCTTGGCGTCGATCGAGCGCATGGCCTTCTGCAGGGCCTCGGTGTAGCTGCGGCCGAGCGCCATCGCCTCGCCCACGGACTTCATCGTGGTGGTGAGGACGGGGTCGGCGGCGGGGAACTTCTCAAAGGCGAAGCGCGGGACCTTGACGACGACGTAGTCCAGCGCCGGCTCGAAGGAGGCCGGGGTGGTCTTCGTGATGTCGTTGGGGATCTCCTCGAGCGTGTAGCCCACGGCGAGGCGCGCCGCGATCTTGGCGATCGGGAAGCCGGTGGCCTTGGACGCCAGCGCGGAGGAGCGCGAGACGCGCGGATTCATCTCGATGACGACGATGCGCCCCGTGGAGGGCTCGACGGCGAACTGGACGTTGCACCCACCGGTGTCCACGCCCACGGCGCGGATGATCGCGATGCCGATGTCGCGCATGTTCTGGAACTCCCGGTCGGTGAGCGTCATCGCCGGGGCGACGGTGATCGAGTCACCGGTGTGGACGCCCACGGGGTCGACGTTCTCGATCGAGCACACGACGATGACGTTGTCGGCCTTGTCGCGGATGAGCTCGAGCTCGAACTCCTTCCACCCGAGGATCGACTCCTCGAGAAGAACCTCGGTCGTCGGCGAGTAGTGCAGGCCGGCGCCGGCGATCCGCTCAAGGTCCTGGGGGGTGTACGCGAGGCCCGAGCCGAGGCCGCCCATGGTGAAGGAGGGACGCACGACGAGCGGGTAGCCCAGCTCCTCCGCGGCCCCGTAGCACTCCTCCATCGAGTGGCAGATGACCGAGCGGGCCGAGCTGGCCCCGCACTGCTCGACGATCTCCTTGAAGGCCTGACGGTCCTCCGCGGCGTGGATGGAGGCGACGGACGCGCCGATGAGCTCGACGTCGTACTCGGCCAGCACCCCGGCCTCGTCCAGCGCGATCGCCGTGTTGAGGGCCGTCTGCCCGCCGAGGGTGGGCAGCAGCGCGTCGGGGCGCTCCTTGGCGATGATCGTCGCGACGACCTCGGGGGTGATCGGCTCGACGTAGGTGGCGTCGGCGATCTCCGGGTCGGTCATGATCGTCGCCGGGTTGGAGTTGACGAGGATGACGCGCAGGCCCTCCTCGCGCAGCACCCGGCAGGCCTGGGTGCCGGAGTAGTCGAACTCGGCGGCCTGCCCGATGACGATCGGCCCGGAGCCGATGACGAGTACGGAACGCAGGTCGGTACGACGCGGCATCAGGCGTCCTCTCCGGTCGTCTGGGAGCGCGTCTGCCGCCGGGCGGCGACGAGCTCGAGGAAGCGGTCGAACAGGTGGGCGGCGTCGTGCGGGCCGGCGGCCGCCTCGGGGTGGTACTGGACGGAGAACGCGGGGATGTCCAGGGCGCGCAGGCCCTCGACGACCCCGTCGTTGAGGCTGATGTGGGAGACCTCGACGCGGCCGAAGCGGCCGTCGTCGTAAGGGGCGACGCTCTCCTCGCCCACGGGCGCGTCGACGGCGAAGCCGTGGTTGTGCGCGGTGATCTCGACCTTGCCGGTGGCGCGGTCGAGGACGGGCTGGTTGACGCCGCGGTGACCGTAGTCGAGCTTGTAGGTGCCGTAGCCGAGGGCGCGACCGAGGAGCTGGTTGCCGAAGCAGATCCCGAAGAAGGGCAGCCCCTGGGCCAGGACCCCGCGCAGCACCTCGACCTCGTGGTCCGCGCTGCCCGGGTCGCCGGGGCCGTTGGAGAAGAAGACGCCGTCGGGCTCGAGGGCGAGGATCTGCGCGAGCGTGGTGTGCTGCGGGACGACGTGCACGCGGGCGCCGCGCTCGGCGAGCTGGGCGGGGGTGCGCGCCTTGATCCCGAGGTCGACGGCGACGATCTCGGCGACGGGCTCCCTGCCGGCGAAGTCCCCGCTGGGCTCGACGACGTAGCGCTCCTGGGTGGAGACCTCACCGGCGAGGGCGGCGCCGCTCATCGCGGGCGCCTGGCGGACGAGATCGACGAGCACGCTGATCGCGGAGGAGTCCCGCCCCATCGCGCCGGCGGGCAGCGCGGAGCCGGAGAAGATCCCGGCGCGCATGACGCCGCGGTCGCGCAGGTGACGGGTGAGGGCGCGGGTGTCGAGGTGGCAGATGCCGACGACGCCCTGCTCGCGCAGCTCGTCCTCGAACTCACGGGTCGAGCGCCAGCTCGAGGCGCGCCGCGCGGGCTCGCGCACGACGAGCCCGGCCACCCAGGTGCGGGTGGACTCCTGGTCCTCGTCGTTGGCGCCCGTGTTGCCGATGTGCGGGGCGGTCATCGTGACGATCTGCCGGTGGTAGGAGGGGTCGGTGACCGTCTCCTGGTACCCCGTCATCGCCGTCGCGAAGACGATCTCCCCGACCGTGCGGCCCTCGGCGGCGTAAGCCTGCCCGGACAGGACGTAGCCGTCCTCGAGGACGAGCAGGGCGTCCTCACGCTGGTTCCTCAACGGGTTCCTCCTGTGGTGCTGGCGACGGGCTGGGCGTCGAGCACGGTCGCACGCCCGCGGAGGAACGTGGCCACGACGCGCCCTGGAAGGGTACGGCCCTGGAACGGGGTGTTGCGGCTGGTGGTCGCCTGCTGGGCGCCGTCGACGACGACGCGGGCGGCCGGGTCCACGAGGGTGAGGTTGGCCGGCTCCCCGACGGCGATCGGTCGCCCATGCCCCTCGACGCGCCCGATCCGGGCGGGCGTCGTCGACAGCACGCGGGCGACGCCGGCCCAGTCGAGCAGGCCGGGCTCGACCATCGTCTCGACGACGACGGACAGCGCGGTCTCCAGGCCCGTCATGCCGAAGGCGGCGTCGGCCCACTCGCAGTCCTTCGCCTCCACCGGGTGCGGGGCGTGGTCGGTGGCGACGATGTCGATCGTGCCGTCGGCCAGCGCGGCGCGCAGGGCGAGGACGTCCTCCTGCGTGCGCAGCGGCGGGTTGACCTTGAAGACCGGGTCGTAGCTGCGGGCGAGCTCGTCGGTGAGGAGCAGGTGGTGGGGGGTGACCTCGGCGGTGACGTCGATGCCGCGGGCCTTGGCCCAGCGCACGATCTCCACGGACCCGGCGGTCGACAGGTGGCAGATGTGCACGCGGGAGCCGACGTGCTCGGCGAGGAGGACGTCGCGGGCGATGATCGCCTCCTCCGCGACGGCCGGCCAGCCGGTGAGCCCGAGCTCGGAGGACACGACGCCCTCGTTCATCTGGGCGCCCGCGGTGAGGCGCGGCTCCTGGGCGTGCTGGGCGATGACGCCGTCAAAGGCCTTGACGTACTCCAGGGCCCGGCGCATGAGGACGGGGTCCCACACGCACAGGCCGTCGTCGGAGAAGACCCGCACGCGGGCCTGGGAGGCGGCCATGGCCCCGAGCTCAGCGAGCTGCTCCCCCGCCAGCCCCACGGTGACGGCGCCGACCGGCAGCACGTCGGCCCAGCCGGCCTCGCGGCCCAGCCGCCACACCTGCTCGACGACGCCGGCGGTGTCGGCAACCGGCTGGGTGTTGGCCATCGCGTGGACGGCGGTGAAGCCGCCGAGCGCGGCGGCGCGGGTGCCGGACCACACGGTCTCGGCGTCCTCGCGGCCGGGCTCGCGCAGGTGGGTGTGGAGGTCGACGAGCCCGGGCAGGGCGACGAGACCGTCCGCGTCGACGACGTGGGCGTCGCTGCCCGCCTGGGCGGCGGCGTCGGGGCCGGTGGCGGTGATGACGCCGTCGGCGAGGAGGAGGTCGGTGGGCTCGGCGCCCAGGGGCGCGGCGCCCCGGATGAGGTGGCTGGTCACGCGGGTGCTCCCTGCGTCGTCGTGGGCGCCGGCGCGCCGGCGAGGAGGTGGTAGAGGACGGCCATGCGCACGGAGACCCCGTTGGCGACCTGCTCGACGATGGTCGAGCGGGGGCTGTCGGCGGCCTCCGCGGAGATCTCCAGGCCGCGGTTCATCGGGCCGGGGTGCATGACGATCGCGTGCTCGGGCAGGCGCGCGAGGCGGGCGCCGGTGAGGCCGTAGCGGCGGTGGTACTCCTGCGGGGACGGGAAGAAGCCACCCCCGGCGCTCGACATCCGCTCCCGCTGGACCCGCAGCATCATGACGGCGTCCGGGCCGGTGGCGAGGGCGGCGTCGAGGTCGTACTCGACCTGCGCCGGCCAGGCGTGGGCGCCGACCGGGACCAGGGTGGGCGGGGCGACGAGCGTGACCTGCGCACCGAGCGTGGTGAGGAGGTCGACGTTCGAGCGCGCCACCCGCGAGTGGAGGACGTCGCCCACGACGACCACGCGCAGACCGGTGAGGTCGCGGCCGCGGGAGTCGCCGTCGTCGTCGGCCGCGAGGTGACGACGGACCGTGTACGCGTCCAGGAGCGCCTGGGTGGGGTGCTGGTGGGTGCCGTCCCCGGCGTTGACGACCGGCACGTCGATCCAGCCGGAGTGGGCGAGGCGGTGCGGGGCACCGGAGGCGCCGTGGCGGATGACGACGGCGTCCGCGCCCATGGCCTGGAGGGTCTGGGCGGTGTCCTTGAGGGACTCCCCCTTGGACACGCTCGAGCCCTTGGCGGCGAAGTTGATGACGTCGGCCGAGAGCCGCTTGGCGGCCGCCTCGAAGGAGATCCGGGTGCGGGTGGAGTCCTCGAAGAAGAGGTTGACGACGGTCCGGCCGCGCAGCGTGGGGAGCTTGCGGATCTCCCGGGACTGGGTGACGGCCATCTCCTCGGCGGTGTCGAGGAGGGCGACGGCCGCGTCGCGGTCGAGGTCGGCGGCGGAGAGCAGGTGCCTCATCGCTCCTCCCCCTCGACCGGCTTGACGATGACGACGGCGTCCTCGCCGCCGTCGACGTCCCCGAGGGTGACCCGGACCCGCTCGTGGCGGGAGGTCGGCAGGTTCTTGCCAACATAGTCCGCGCGGATGGGCAGCTCACGGTGCCCGCGGTCGACGAGGACGGCGAGCTGGACCCGGGCCGGGCGGCCGAGGTCGGACAGCGCGTCGAGCGCCGCGCGGATGGTGCGCCCGGAGTAGAGGACGTCGTCGACGAGGACGACGGTGGCGCCGTCCACCCCGCCGGGGGGCAGCTCGGTGCGGAGCAGGGTACGGGTGGGCTGGGAGCGCAGGTCGTCGCGGTACATCGTGACGTCGAGCGTGCCGAGCTCCGCGCTGCCGCCGGCGGCGAGCACGCGCTCGTGCAGGCGCTGGGCGAGCGGGGCGCCGCGGGTGGGGATGCCGAGGAGGACGAGACGGTCCTCCGGGTCGGTGCGCTCGAGGATCTCGTGGGAGATACGGGTCAGCGCCCGGGTGATCTCCGGGGGACCGAGCACGGGTACGACAGGGCCGAGAGACATCTGGCTGGCTCCTTCCCCGCCTCACGGGACGGGTCTTTAAAGGACGGGCAGATCGCGCCCCATGCTAGCGCCGCCGCCGGGGTCGCTCGACGACCACGCCGCAGTGTGGACGCCTGCGACCCACCTCACACGGTGCGCCGTCGGCCTACCGCCGACAGCCGACCTACCGCCGACAGCTCACTTCCCGCCGGCGTCCTCCAAGCCGGCCCCGAGGAGCTTCAGCGCACGGGCGGTCGTCGCGTCGAGGATCTCCTGCGGGTCACCGTCGAAGTGGTGCTTCTCGCAGGTCGTGCCCGCCGGCGTGTGGATCGCGATGAACACCGTGCCCACCGGCTGGTCCTCCTGCCGGTCGGGCCCGCCGACGCCGGTGACGGCGACGGCACAGTCCGCACCCAGCAGGCGCGCGGCGCCCTCGGCCATCGTCCGGGCGCACGCCTCGCTGATGACGGGGACGTCGGGCACGCCCAGCGCCTTCTGCTTCGCCTCGACGGTGTACGTGACGGCGCCGCCGGAGAACCAGGTGCCCGCGTTGGGGGCGGCGCCGAGGTGGACGGCGATCTGGCCGCTCGTGAGGGACTCGGCGGTGGCGACGGTGACGCCGCGGTCGATCGCGTGCTCGGCCACGGTCCTGGCGAGCTGCTGGGCGTCGTCGGTCAGGTGGGGAGTGTTGGCCATGGACGCGATTCTCACGTCCGCTCCGCCGGACGGCATCCGCTGGTCTCGGGATGCGTTGCGTGAGGGACGCCACGATCATGGGGCCACACCGGACCAACCTCGCTGGAGGACGACATGTCAACCACCCGAGACCCCGCGCCACACCGGGGGACGCACCAGTGGCTCGCGCTCCTCATCGGAGCGGTATACCTCGTCGTCGGCGTCGCCGGCTTCGCCGTCACCGGTTTCGACAGCTGGACCGAGCACGACCACAGCCAGACGCTGCTCGGCTTCGCGATCAACCCGGCGCACAACGTCGTGCACCTGCTCATCGGGTTGCTCGGCGTGGTGCTGTGGCGCAGCGCGAGCGGTGCCCGCACCTTCGGCTGGCTGCTCGTCATCGGCTACGGCGCCGCCTTCGTCTACGGTCTCGTCGTCGTCGACAATCCCGACGCGAACTTCCTCAACATCAACTGGGCGGACAACTGGCTGCACCTGGCCTCGGTCATCGTTGGCCTGCTCGTAGCACTGCTGCCCTACCGGACCGCGGCACAAGGAGCTGACCGATGAGCACGAGTGAGTCCCTGGGTGCACGGCTGGCAGCCGTCGTCGAGAAGGACGAGCGGCTGGACGGTCTCGTCGCCCGCCTGACAGGTCCTACCGACCTGCTCGTCGCCTCCCCCGGCAGGCGCGACCTGCTCCTCGGCAAGCAGCTCGGGCACGCCCTGCACCCCATCCTCACCGACCTGCCCATCGGTCTGTGGACCAGCTCGCTGGTCCTCGACCTCACGCTGCCGAGCTCCCGGCCGGCGGCCCGTCGGCTCGTTGGTCTGGGCGTCCTGGCAGCCGTCCCGACGGCGGTGACGGGCTGGGCGGAGTGGGCACGCACCGGCAAGCGCGAGGACCGGCGCACGGGCGTGGTGCACGCGGCCGCCAACGGTGCCGCGGTCGTGCTGTTCGCCAGCTCATGGTTCGCGCGCCGCTCCGGTCGTCACGCGACGGGTGTGGCGCTCAGCCAGCTCGGCACCCTCGCGATGGGCGCGGGCGGTGCGCTCGGCGGTCACCTCGCGATCGGACGCAAGGTGGGGAGCAGCTTCAGCTGACCCCGGCGCTCAGCCGTCGCCGCGCCGTTCCTCGGCAGGGGCGGGCGCGGCGTCGTCGTCGGCGGGGCGGGACGTCACGTCGTCGCCGGCGGAAGGGCGCGTCACATCGTCGTTCTCGACGGCGACCGCGTCGGTCCCACCCTCGGCGGGCCCGTGGCCGGGGAGCCAGATCTGCTCCTCCCGGCCACGGGTGCGACGCCCGATGCGGACGAAGATCGCGAAGGCGAGGAGGAAGACGAGAACCGAGGTCCACACGTTGAGGCGCACGCCGAGGACCGTCTCAGCGGTGTCGATGCGCAGGTACTCGATCCACCCGCGGCCCAGCGTGTAGAGCATGACGTAGAGCCACATGACGCGGCCGTGACGCAGGCGGAAGCGGCGCTCGGCCCACAGGAGCACGCCGACCATCGCGAGGTTCCACACCATCTCGTAGAGGAAGGTCGGGTGGAAGAGGAGCTCGGGGTCGGTGTAGCCGGCCACGCGGTGCGCGGCGTCGATCTCCAGGCCCCACGGCAGCGTGGTCGGGGCGCCGTAGAGCTCCTGGTTGAAGTAGTTGCCCAGGCGGCCGATCGCCTGAGCGACGAGGAGGCCGGGCGCAAGGGCGTCGGCGAAGGGCGCCAGGCGCAGGCCGCGGCGACGCATCGCGATCGCGGCACCGACGGCGCCGCCCGCAATCGCGCCCCAGATCCCGAGGCCGCCGTTCCAGATCTCGATGATCCGGGCCGGGTTCCCGTTCTCGCCGAAGTAGGCGTCCGGGGAGGAGATGACGTGGTAGATCCGGGCGCCGACGATCCCGAAGAGCACCATCCACAGCGCGACGTCGATGGCCGTGTCGCGCGGGCCGCCCTTGGCGGTGTAGCGGCGGTCGAGGATCCACCAGGCGGCGACGATGCCGAGCCCGATGGCAAGGGCGTAGGCCCGCAGCGGGAACGGCCCGAGGAACCACTCGGCCTGGGAGGGGCTCGGGATCGATGCGGGGAGGATCAGCACCCGGGCAGCGTAACGTGCCGGGCTGACGCCGATTCCCGATGCCGTGGGCGGGTTGTCAGGGACAGCTCAGTTGTCGGCGCGGGAGGGGGCGCCGGGGGGCGCCCGGGCCGGACGGGGGCCGCGGGCGGGCGGGCCGGGCTAGCGGCGGACGCCGGCGGACAGGTCCTCGACGAGGGTGCCGAGGGCGGCGAGGGCCGCCTTCTCGTCGGGGTCCTGGAGGGTGCGCACGAGGGCGGAGCCGACGATGACGCCGTCTGCGTACTCGGCGACCTCCGCCGCCTGCTCCCCCGTCGACACGCCCAGGCCCACGCACACCCGCTGGGCGCCGGCGGCGCGGGTACGGGCCACGAGCTCGCGGGCGTGGGTGTCGACGGCGGACCGCACACCCGTGACGCCCATCGTCGAGGCCGCGTAGACGAAGCCGCGGGAGGCCTCGGCGGTCATCGCCAGGCGGTCGTCGGTGGAGCTGGGGGCGACGAGGAAGACCTTGTCGAGGCCGTGCTCGTCGGCGGCGGCGACCCAGTGGCCGGCCTCGTCGGGGATGAGGTCGGGCGTGATGAGCCCGGCGCCGCCCGCGCTGGCGAGGTCGCGCGCGAAGCGCTCGACGCCGTAGCGCAGCACCGGGTTGTAGTACGTCATGACCAGGACGGCCGCACCGGTCGCAGCGACCTCCTCGACGGCGCGCAGCACGTCGGTGATGCGCGTGCCCTGCGCCAGCGCCTGGGTGGTCGCGTGCTGGATGACCTCCCCGTCCATGCCCGGGTCGGAGTAGGGCAGCCCGAGCTCGACGACGTCGGCTCCGGCCGCGACGGCCGTCCGCGCGGCGGCGACCGACCGGTCGACGGTCGGGAAGCCCACGGGCAGGTAGATGACCAGGCCCTTGCGGTCCTCGGCGAGGGCGGCGTCGATGGCCGCGGCGGAGCCCCGGCGGGAGGTCGTCTGCTGGTCCATCAGTTCTCCACGCTCCCCGTCGCCTCGTAGCCGGCACCGTCCACGGAGCCGGTCTTCGCCTCGTCCTGCGGCCTGGCTGCCGACTCGTCGTCGAGCAGCCCGAACCACGCCGCAGCCGTCTCCACGTCCTTGTCCCCGCGACCGGAGAGGTTGACGAGGATGGTCGGGGCCGGCTCGCCGGCGTCCGCCGCGGCCTTGCCGATCTGGATCGCGCCGGCCAGCGCGTGCGCGCTCTCGATCGCCGGGATGATGCCCTCGGTGCGGCACAGCAGGCGGAAGGCCTCCATCGCGGAGGCGTCGTCGATGGGGATGTACTCGGCACGGCCGGCCTCGGCGAGCCACGCGTGCTCGGGGCCCACGCCGGGGTAGTCGAGCCCGGCGGAGATCGAGTGCGACTCCACCGTCTGCCCGTCCTCGTCCTGGAGGAGGAAGGTGTGCGCGCCGTGGAGCACGCCGGGCGTGCCGGCCGTGATGGAGGAGGCGTGCCGGCCCGTCTCCACACCGTCACCCGCCGCCTCGCAGCCGACCAGGCGCACGCCGTCGTCGTCGAGGAAGGCGTTGAAGACGCCGATGGCGTTGGAGCCCCCACCGACGCAGGCGACGACGGCGTCGGGCAGGGAGCCGGTGAGCTCGAGCACCTGCTCGCGCGCCTCCTCGCCGATGATCTTCTGCAGGTCGCGGACCAGCCCCGGGAAGGGGTGGGGCCCGGCGGCGGTGCCGAAGACGTAGTTCGTCGTCTCCACGTTCGTCACCCAGTCGCGGAAGGCCTCGTTGATGGCGTCCTTGAGGGTGCGCGAGCCGCTGGAGACGGGCACGACCGTGGTGCCGAGCAGCTCCATGCGCGCGACGTTGAGCGCCTGGCGGCGCACGTCCTCCTCACCCATGTAGATGACGCACTCCAGGCCGAGCAGCGCGGCCGCGGTGGCGGTCGCGACGCCGTGCTGGCCGGCGCCGGTCTCAGCGATGACGCGCTTCTTGCCGAGCTTGCGGGTGAGCAGCGCCTGCCCGAGGACGTTGTTGATCTTGTGGGACCCGGTGTGGTTGAGGTCCTCGCGCTTGAGGATGACCCGCGCGCCTCCGGCGTGCTGGGCGAAGCGCGGCACCTCGGTGATGATGCTCGGGCGTCCGGTGTAGGTGCGGTGCAGCTCGTCCAGCTCCGCCTGGAAGGCGGGGTCCTCACGCAGCTCGCGCCACGCGACGTCGAGCTCGTCGAGCGCGGCGACGAGCGCCTCGGCGACGAAGCGTCCCCCGAAGCGTCCGAAGTACGGTCCCTCGGCCTGGCTCAGGCTCACGGGCGCACCGCCCGCAGCGAGGGGTGGGAGGCGGCGGCGACCATGTCGGCCACGGCCTGGCGGGGCGTGCCCTGGGTGACGAGCGCCTCGCCGACGAGGACGACGTCCGCGCCGGCACGGGCGTAGTCGAGGACGTCGTGGGGGCCGCGGACACCGGACTCGGCGACCCTGAGCAGACCGTCGGGGACGACGTCGACGACCTTGGCGAAGACGGAGCGGTCGACCTCGAGGGTGTGGAGGTTGCGGGCGTTGATCCCCACGACCTGCGCGCCGGCGTCGACCGCGCGCCTGGCCTCCTCGCGGTCGTGCGCCTCGACGAGGGCGGTCATCCCGAGGGAGTGGACGCGCTCGACGAGCGAGGTGAGCACGGTCTGCTCGAGCGCGGCGACGATGAGGAGGACGAGGTCCGCGCCGTAGGCCCGGGCCTCCCACACCTGGTAGGGCGTGACGACGAAGTCCTTGCGCAGGACGGGGACGTCCACCCGGGCGCGCACGGCGGCGAGGTCCTCGAGGGACCCGCCGAAGCGGCGGCGCTCGGTGAGCACGGAGATCGCGCTGGCGCCCCCGGCCTCGTAGTCCACGGCCAGCCCGGCGGGGTCCGCGATGTCGGCGAGTGCGCCCTTGGAGGGGCTGGAGCGCTTGACCTCGCCGATGACCGTGACGGCCGCCTCACCGCCGCGCAGCGCCGCGACCGCGTCCTTGGCGCCCGGCTGCTGCTGTGCACGCTCCTTGAGCGCGTCGAGCGACACACGCGCCTCACGCTCGGCAAGGTCCTCACGAACTCCGGCAACGATGTCTTCCAGGACCGTCACGGTGTCTCCCTCCCCTGGTTCCGACCTTCATCGTAGGTGCCCCGGGACAACCGCCCGCCCACCGTCCGGCTGGCGGGCGCGGACTAAAGACCGATGACCACGCCGACGACGGCGAGCAGCCACAGCAGCGACCCGACGGCCCCGAGCAGGATCCCCGCGACCGCCTGCGGCCGGTTGGTGGCCCGACCCGCGGACGCCGCGAGGACGCCGTTGACGCCGAGGACGACCGCGGTGATGCTCACGACCGTCCCGAGGAGGACGACGGCGGTCGCCGCCGGCGCGAGGAGCGCGACGAGGCCGAGCACGCCCAGTGCGAGCGACCAGCTGCCGTGGCGGTTGCCGTCCGTGGAGGGCTCCCTCACGAGTACCAGGTGTGCTCGCCGCCCTGCGGCGGCTTCTCCCGGTTCCGCGGCTGGCCCATGCCCATGACGCTGAGGACCCCGCTCACGACGAGCGCGAGCACGAGGAGCGCCACGCCGACGACGAGCAGCCAGGTCTCCCACATCATGATGCTCAGGGCGACGACGACGGCACCCAAGCACACGCCCCAGAACATCACCCAGCCGGCGACGGTCTTGCCCTCGTTGTGGAACGGGGCGACCGGCGGCAGGTCGTAGTCGCGGCTCGTGCCGTCTTGCACCATGGTTCGCGTCCTCTCAAGCGGTCGTGGTCTGCGGGTCAGCCTATCGGTGCTCGGGCTCGGTGGGGTCCTCGCCCCGCCCGAGCGCGTCCCAGTCGTCCATCGCGCGGACCCGCTCGTCCCGCGCCTCGGCGTCGGGCGTGGGACGGGGACGTTCCCCCACCGCGGGTGCGCGCTCGAAGCGCCGTCCGCCCGCCGTCGCCGTCCTCGCGGCACGCAGGACGAGGACGGCGGAGGCAGCGACGAGCACGCCCGCCGCGACCGCGAGCCAGGGCCACAGGGTGGTGGAGGGCTCGGCTGAGATCTCGCGCACACCGCTGACCGCAGCGGCGGCCGCGAGGAGCGGGGGCCGCGGGTCGAGGAGGAAGCCGACCGCCGCGGCGGCGAGGAGCGCACCGAGGGCGAGGAGCGCGACGGCGCACAGCCGGCTCACCCACCGGCCCCCGAGCGCGACGGCCAGTGCCGTCGCGAGGACGGCCAGACCGGTGGCGGTGGTGGCGGGCGCGGCGTCGCCGCCGGTGACCGTGACGGTCTGCTCGGCGATCACCGTGGGCACGGTCGCGCTCGCCCACGGCAGCAGCGACAGGCCGAAGGTGACGGCACCGAGGACGAGGACGACGACGACGGCGCGTCCCCGGCTCACCGGCGGCCGGCCCCGGGACGTGTTCTCCGCCGTCGTCATCCCTGCTCCGAGAGCGGACGCAGGGCCGCGGCGACCCGGACGGCCCGGAGCGCGGCGGCGGCCTTGTTGCGGGACTCCTCGTACTCGAGCTCCGGCACGGAGTCGGCGACGATCCCGGCCCCGGCCTGCACGCTCGCGACGCCGTCGCGGATGTAGGCGGTGCGGATCGCGATGGCCATGTCGGCGTCGCCGGCGAAGTCGAGGTAGCCGATCGTCCCGCCGTAGATGCCGCGGCGGGCGGGCTCGAGGTCGTCGATGAGCTCGATGGCACGCGGCTTGGGGGCGCCGGAGAGCGTGCCCGCGGGGAAGGTCGCGACGAGGCTGTCCAGCGCCGTCGACGTCTCGCGCAGGCGGCCGGTCACCGTGGAGGAGATGTGCATGATGTGGCTGTAGCGCTTGACCTCCATGAGCTCGACGACCTCCACGGTGGTGGGCTCGCAGACCTTGACGAGGTCGTTGCGGGCGAGGTCGACGAGCATGATGTGCTCGGAGCGCTCCTTGGGGTCGGCGAGGAGCTCCTCCCCCAGCGCGTGGTCCTCCTCCGCGCCGGCGCCGCGCGGACGGGAGCCGGCGATCGGGAAGGTGACGACCGTGCCGTCGGTGACCTTGACGAGGGTCTCGGGGCTCGAGCCGACGACAGCGAAGCTCGCCGAGCGCCCCTCGCCCGGCTCGTCGGGCAGCTCGAGGTAGTACATGTACGGGCTGGGGTTGATCGTCCGCAGCGCCCGGTAGACCTCGAGCGGGGCGGCCGGGGAGTCGACGTCCACGCGCTGGGACAGGACGAGCTGGAAGACCTCCCCGTCCCGGATCGCCTGCTTGGCGGCCTGGACGCCGCTCTCGAAGTCCTCACGGGTGGTGCGGTAGCGCAGCTCGCCCGCAGGCGCCTGCGCGCCGGGTGCGGTGACGGCGGCGTGGCTGGCGACGGGCTCGAGGAGCGCGGCCTGCATCGCGTCCAGACGCGCGACGGCGTCGGCGTGGGCCTGGTCGACGCGCTCGCCGGTGTCGTCGAAGTTGATGGCGTTGGCGATGAGCCACACCGAGCCGTCGGCGTGGTCGACGGCGGCGAGGTCGGTGGCCAGGCACAGCGCGACCTCGGGGGCATCGAGCTCGGTGGGCGCGTTCGCGCGCAGCCGCGGCTCCCACTGGCGCAGCACGTCCCAGCCGAGGGAGCCGACCAGGCCGCCGGTCAGCGGGGGCAGGTCCGGCAGGGCGGGGGTGTGCAGGACGCGCAACGTCTCGCGCAGGACGTCGAGGACCGGGCCCTCGGTGGGCACGCCCACCGGGACGTCACCGAGCCAGCTCGCGCGGCCGCCTCGGGACAGGAGCGTGGCGCGGGAGCGGACACCGACGAAGGACCACCGCGCCCAGGCGCCGTGCTCGGCGGACTCGAGGACGAAGGTGCCCGGTCGGCCCGCGGCCAGCTGGCGGTACAGGCCCACGGGCGTGACGTCGTCGGCGAGGAGACGGCGGACGACCGGGACGACGCGGCGGTCGGCGGCGAGCTCGCGGAAGGTGGGCAGATCCGGCCAGGTCGTGCCCCACTCGGGGGCGCTCACGCCGGGTCCCCCGCGGCGGTGTCGCCGACGACGGCGCCGAGGTCGCCGCCCGCCTCGAAGCACGTGCGGGTGCCGGTGTGGCACGCCGGACCGACCTGCTCCACGCGCACGAGCAGGGCGTCGCCGTCGCAGTCGAGCGCGACGGAGCGCACGTGCTGGACGTTGCCGGACGTGTCCCCCTTGCGCCAGTACTCCTGGCGCGAGCGCGACCAGTAGGTGGCGCGGCCGGTGGTGAGGGTGCGGGCGAGGGCCTCGTCGTCCATCCAGCCGACCATGAGGACCTGGTCGGTGGAGTCGTCCTGGACGACGGCGCAGACGAGGCCCGTGCTGTCGCGCTTGAGACGGGCGGCGATCGTGGGGTCGAGGCTGGACACCCGTCGATCTTGCCAGACAAGGACGTCTCGCCGGGCGGGACAGGCTGGGCTGGCCGTCTCGGTGCACGGTGCGGGCGTGTGCCGGGGGGCCGGTGCTTCCTAGCGTGCGAGGACCAGCACCGACCACAGGGAGAGCACGATGACCACCACGACCGCCACCGCTACGCCGACCACCGACCCGACGCCGCGCCTCGCGTCCTTCACCGCGACCGGCCGCTCGACGGGCCAGCTGTCCACCGCCGTCTCGGCCCGCCAGTTCGGCTTCGTCGTCGCCGAGCCGCCCTCGCTCGGGGGCACCGATGAGGGGGCGAACCCGATCGAGTACGTCCTCGGCGCGCTCAGCGGGTGTGTGACCGTCGTCGTCGAGACGGTCGCCGCCGAGCTGGGGATCGCCGTCGACGGCGTCGGGACCGGGGCGACCGGCACCTTGGACATCCGCGGCTTCGCCGGGACCGCGGACGTCTCCCCGCACTTCCAGACGCTCGCCCTCACCATCACGCTGACCACCACCGTCCCCGAGGAGGAGCTCGCCGAGCTCAAGGCCCAGGTCGTCCGCCGCTGCCCCCTGTTCAACCTCGTCCGCGACGCCGGCGTGCCGATCGAGGAGACCTGGCTCGTCCAGGCGGTCTGACGGGTCCGCTACCCGAAAGGGCAGAGCTCGCCGCCTGTGGGGCCGGCGCCTGGCCGGCCGGTGCGGCGCGCGCGCATACTGGGGGCACCTATCCTCGGGCCAGGAGCGCAGCCATGGCCGAGCACGAGCACCGGGCGGTACTGCCGCCCCCGCCGCGACCGTCGCGTCTGCACGAGCGCCCGGCGCCGTCGGAGGCCGGTCCCTACCGCGCCGGCCGCCCTCACGACGCCGTATCGGTCCTCGGACTCCAGCGCCGGGTCGGGAACGCCGGGGTGACCCGGCTCGTCCAGCGCCAGGCCCCCGTCCCTGCGCCGGCCCCGGCGGCGCCCGCCGTCGCCCGCACGGAGCTGGAGCGGCGGTTCAACGGGAACTACGAGATCGCCGCGCAGGCCGTCAAGGGCCTGTGGGACTCCGCCGGGGGTGTCATCGCACGCCAGCAGCAGGCCGTCATCGACTTCACCGGGCCGGGCGGCGCCGCCACCAACGCCCAGCCGTCGTTCACCGAGGACGTCGTCGTGGGGGCGCTGGAGACGGCGCTCGGACTGGCCCTGGGCGGGGTCGGCGGGGCCATCACCTCGCGGCTGGGCAGGACCATCCGCGCGGCGGCCCTCGCCGGTGCCATCCAGGGAGAGGTGAGCGGCCGGGCGCCGGCCGAGCTCGCCGTCGCCGCCGGGATCCTGGCCCAGAAGTACGTGAGCCAGATCGTCGAGCACGGGCAGGGCAAGGTGAAGACCTACGTGAGCAGCGCCGTCCGGGGGAACCTCCCGCAGGCGACCCCGCTCGCCCAGTTCGGCCGCGGCCAGCAGGACACGCTCAACGAGGTCTCCATCACCCAGGGCGAGCTGCTGCTCGAACGGATCGCGAACGCGCCCGCCGAGGAGCGGTGGATCGTCGCGCAGGGCCTGTACGACGCGCTGCGCGAGAGTCTGAACGCCGCCTACCTCGCCCAGCGGGACTCGATGACCGACGTCTGGTTCACCAGCCAGGTGACGTCCGTCGGGCTCGGGGCACGGCCCGGGGTCCTCAACATCGAGCTCGAGGACGTCTACGCCGACCACAGCGGCCCGCTGCGGATCACCGGCGGCAACCTGCTCGGCGCCGGGAACAACGACGCCGTGCGGGGCTGGGTGGCCGGTCGCCCGCTCGAGGACATCGGGATCCCCAAGGTCATCACGATGAACGGCAGCCTCGGGTGGGGCGTGCTGGACTGCATCTTCACCATCAAGCTGTGGTCCCCGCAGGCACCCGCGACCGGCCCGACCATCGGCCCCGCCACACCGAGCCCACTCCGGCTCTACATGGCCGGCGGCCCCCAAGAGGTCACCGAGGTCGGCGGGAACCGGTGGGGGCCGACATGGCTCGCGGCCTACCACCACGGCCTGCAAGACCTCGACAACGACGACGACCGCGTCACCCGGGACGCCGTCTGGGCCGGCGCGCGCAAGGTGTGGGACAACGTCAAAGGGCGGTCGGTCACGTCCTTCAGCAGCTCCGTCGACGCGTCGAGCTGGTAGGCGGGCTCAGCGGGTCTGGCGGACCCAGCTGGCGTGCATGCGGGCGTAGACACCGCCGCGGGCGACGAGCTCGCGGTGGTGTCCGACCTCGACGACGTGGCCCGCGTCCACGACGACGACGAGGTCCGCCGCCTCCGCCGTCGAGAGCCGGTGCGCGATCGCCACGGACGTGCGCCCGGCCTGCAGACGCGACAGGGCCCGGCTGATGCGGCCCTCGGTCGCGGGGTCGACGGCGGAGGTTGCCTCGTCCAGGACGAGGAGGTCCGCATCGGCCAGGTAGGCGCGCGCGATCGCGACGAGCTGCCGCTCCCCCGCCGACAGCGACTCCCCGCGCTGCCCGACGTGCGTGTCGAGACCGTCGGTGAGGGTGGCGAGCCAGCCCGTGAGCCCGAGCTCGGAGACAGCGGCCTCGACCTCCGCGCGGGAGTGCGGCGTGCGCCCGTAGGCGATGTTCTCGGCGATCGTGCTGTCGAAGAGAAAGCCCTCCTGCGGGACGAGCACCACCCGCCTGCGGAGCGTCGCGAGGGGCAGCTCGCGCAGGTCGGTGCCGTCGAGGAGCACCTGGCCGGTCGTCGGATCCATGAGCCGGCTGAGGAGCTTGCCGAGCGTCGTCTTGCCCGACCCGGTCTCCCCGACCATCGCCACGGATGTGCCCGGGGGAATGGTGAGGTCGATGCCGTGGAGCACCTCCGGGCCGCCGGGGTAGGCGAAGCGGATGTCGCGGAACTCGACGGACGCGGCGCGGGTCGTGGCGGAACCTCGCCTCTCGGGAGAAATCCGGCTGTCGGCGGGAAGGGGGCTGCCGGGAGGAATCCGGCTGTCGGCGGGACGGGGGGTGCCGGCGGGACGCGGGCGGTCGGCGGGGTCGGTGATCTCGAGCGGGGTCTCGAGGACGGCGATGACGCGCCGCCAGCCGGCGACTGCGTTCTGCAGCTCGTTGAGCATCTCCGTCGCGTTCTGCACCGGCCCGGTGAACATCTGGACGAGGAAGAGGAACGCGAGCAGCTGCCCGAGCGTGAGGTGCCCCTCCAGGGCGAGGAAGGTCCCGGTCACCACCGTCGCCCCGAGCGCCAGCGCGGAGAAGGCCATGCCGGTGGAGAAGGCGAGGGCGGTGAAGGTCTGCGCCTTGATCGCGTCGGCCCGGTGGTCCTGGACGGCGTCGTCGATGCGGCGCTGGGTCCGCTCGGAGGCGCCGTAGGCCCGGATCGTCTCGGCGCCGACGATCGACTCGGAGATCGCCCCGAGCATGACGCCCACCTTGACCCGCACGGCGCCGTAGGCCCGCGAGATGATCCGTTGCGCGCGGGGGGCCAGGACGAACATCGGCGTGAAGCACAGCCACACGACGAGCGCGAGCAGCGGGGAGTACACGAGCATCGCGACCGTCGCCATGAGCAGCTGGCCGATGTTGAGGATGAGCTGGAGCCCGCCGAACTGGACGAAGCGCGAGACGGTGTCGACATCGCTGGTGACGCGCGAGACGAGCGAGCCGCGCCGCTCGGCGTTCTGCGTGAGGACTGAGAGGTCGTGGACGTGGCGGAAGGTGCGCGTGCGCAGCTGGGCCAGGCCGCGCTCGCTCGCCCGGAAGAGCCGGATGTTGACGGCGGAGCTCGCGAGCCCGGCGACGAGGACGAACGCGAGGGCGAGCAGCGCCACCCGCACGACGACGGGCACGTCCGGTCCGTCGTCGGCCATGATCGCGTTGTCGGTGACCTGCTGGATGACGACGGGCACGACGACGCGGCCCGCGGTCGCCACCACCGCCAGCGCGAGGGTCCAGCCGATGCCCTGGAGCATCGCCGGGGACAGCTGCAGGCCGCGGCGGACGGTCGCGACGACGCCCAGATCGGAGGACGCGGAGATCGTCGAGCTCATCGGGCCTCCTCCTGCTCGGCGCTGCGGCGGGCGTAGCTCGAGGCGAGCTCGACGTAGCCGGGGTCGCGGGCCATGAGCTCCTCGTGGGTGCCGACGTCGACCACCCGGCCGCGCTCGAGGTGGACCACCTCGTCGGCCAGCGCGATGGTCGCGGTGCGGTAGGCGACGAGCAGGACGCTGACCCCGCTGCCGGCGCCGAGACCGGCGAGGATCTCCTGCTCGACGACGGGGTCGACGGCGCTGGTGGCGTCGTCCAGGACGAGCAGGCGGGGGCGGCGCACGAGGGCGCGGGCGATGGCGAGGCGCTGGCGCTGGCCTCCGGAGAGGGTGGCGCCGCGCTCCCCCACGACCGTGTCGAGGCCGGCGGGCAGCGCGCGGACGAAGCCCTCGGCGCGGGCGGTGCGCAGCGCGGCCCACACCTCCTCGTCGGTGACGTGGCCGGCGTCGTCGAGGGTGACGTTGCCGCGGACGGTGTCGTCGAAGACGAAGGTCGACTGGCTGACGAGGGCGACCTGGCGGGTGCGCTCGGCGTGGCTGAGCGCGCGGACGTCGACGCCGTCGAGCAGCACCCGGCCGGCGGTGGGGTCGACGAGGCGGGCGATGAGGGTGGTGAGCGTGGACTTGCCCGAGCCGGTGGGGCCGACGACGGCGACGGTGCGGCCCGCGGGCACGCGCAGGCTCACCTCGCGCAGCAGGGCGACGGTCCCGCCGCTGTCGGCGGTGGCCTGCTCCCCCATCTCCCCCGGGACCAGCCGCGCGGGCACCTCGAGGGTGACGGCCTCGACGTCGAGCGTGAGACCGCCCCGCCCGTCCAGCCGCCCGCCACCCTCGGGCATGGAACCCGTCGCGTCGACGACGTAGGAGAGGCGGTCGTGGCCCACGGTCGAGCGCGGCAGCTCGGCGAGGACGAAGCCGATGGCGCGCACCGGGAAGGTCATGAGCGTGAGGAGGTAGGCGATCATCACGAGGTCGCCGGTGTCGGCCGCGCCGCGGGCGACCTGCCCGGCGCCGACGGCGACGACGGCGAGGGTGGCCACCGAGGGGAGGAACTCGATGATCGGGTCGAAGACCGCGCGGACCTTGCCCATCTCGATGTTCGCGTCCTGCAGCCGCTCGGTGACCGCGGAGAAGCGCTCCTCCTCGACCGCCTCGGTGCCGAGGGACTTGACGAGCTGGGAGGCCTCGAAGGACTCGTGGGCGACGTCGGAGACCTCGGCCCGCAGCCGCTGGGAGGCGGCCACCCGCGGGGACATCTGCCGCCGGAAGACCGCGTTGACGATGACGACGACCGGCAGCACGGACACACCGATCACGCCCATGAGCGGGTCGGCGACGAGCATTGCGGCGCCTGCGACGACGAGCATGACGGCGACGCCGATGGCGAAGGGCAGCGGCATGAAGACGCCCGAGGCGGCCTCGGCGTCGGCGTTCGCGTTGGACAGCAGCCGGCCGGCGGGGTGGCGCCGGTGCCAGGACATCGGCAGCCGCAGGTACTGGCGGGTGACGCGCAGCCGGTGCGCGGCCTGGATCTCGAAGACGGCGGCACCGGCCCACACGCGCCGCCCGGCGACCGCGGCGGCGGTGACGAGGCCGACGAGAAGCAGCCCGAGACCGGCGAGCCAGACGTGGGAGGTGGGCACGTCGTCGCCGGTGAGGGCGGGGGTGATGACGCGGTCGGTCACCTGGCCGAGCAGCAGGCCCGACCCGACGGTGCCGACCCCGTAGAGCACCGAGCTGGCGACGGCGAGGGTCGAGGTGCGCGGGGAGTCGCGCATGCCGCGGCCCATGAGGGTGAGGGAGCGGCGCAGCGTCCCGCCGGGCAGGCGGTAGGGCCGCGGTCCGGGGCCGGGCTCGAAGCGCCGCGTCCGGGTGGTGGTCTCCGGCACGGCGGTCTACTCCTCAGGTCGCGGCGATCGGGCCAGGGAGGCCGCGGACAATCCTCGCACAGCGTTCCCCGGCGCACCCGCGGCGGCTCAGAGCTGGTCGAGCAGCCGCTCGCGGCGCCGCTCGTACTCCTCGTCGCTGATGGCACCGGACGCGTGGAGCGCTGCCAGCGCCTGCACCCGCGCCACCGTGTCCCCGGCCGTGCGCTGCCGCAGGGCGCGCATCGCGGCGGTGGCGACGAGAGCGACGGCGACGAGCACCGCGACGAGGACGAGGGACCACACCGCGTCATAGGTCGCGGGCAGGAGGGGGTTCTCACCGACGGTGGCCATGGCCTCACGGTAGTGCCGGGAGTCGCGCGGCGCCCGCGGTTCCGCTACTCGGTCGAGGTGTCGAGGAGGAGGTCCGCCGCCGCGCGCGCGTCCCGCTCGGCGAGCAGCGCGCTCTCCTGGGCCCCCCACGTCGACCACTGGTCCAGCCACGTGCCCTGGTCGCGGACCATCGCGCGGTGGTGGCGCTCGTACTCGGGCGCCTCGAGCCACACGAGGGCGTCGAGGTAGGGAGCACAGGGCAGCGATCCCGCACCGCACCCCTCGAGGACGACGACGGCGCTCGGCTCGACCCGCACCGTCCCGCCAAGCTTCCCGCGCACCCAGTCGTAGCGGCGGTAGGCACCGGTGCGGCCGGCGCGCAGCTCGGCGAGCACGCCCGTCGCGATCTCCTCCACGCCCTCCCGCAGCCCGCGCCAGCCGCGGTAGGCGTCCTCCAGGGCGAGGACCTGCGCGCCGGGCACGCGGTCGGCCACGGCAGCGGCGAGCTCGGTCTTGCCCGACCCCGACCGGCCGTCGACGCCCAGTACGAAAGGACGTGGGGCCGGACCCGCCGGGAGGAGTGCGAGGACGCGCTCGAGTGAGGTCACCTCGCGAACGGTACCGGCCGTCGTCGGGCACGGGCCGTTAGGCTCTGCCCAGCCGTGAGTCTGGAGGAACGATGAGTGTGGCCGTGCGCGTGATCCCCTGCCTGGACGTCGACGCAGGACGCGTCGTCAAGGGCGTGAAGTTCGAGAACCTGCGCGACGCGGGCGACCCGGTCGAGCTGGCGCGCCGCTACGACGCGGAGGGGGCCGACGAGATCACCTTCCTCGACGTGTCCGCCTCGACGGAGGACCGCGCGACGACCCTCGACGTCGTCTCCCGCACCGCCGAGGAGATCTTCGTCCCGCTGACCGTGGGCGGTGGGGTGCGCTCGGTGGAGGACGTCGACCGTCTGCTCCGCGCCGGCGCGGACAAGGTGGGCATCAACACGGCCGCCGTCGCCCGGCCCGAGCTGCTCAGCGAGGTGGCCGAGCGCTTCGGGCGCCAGGTCATCGTGCTGTCCGTGGACGCGCGCCGCTGCCGTGACGGTGCGACCACGCCGTCGGGCTACGAGGTCACCACCCACGGCGGACGCCGCGGCACGGGGATCGACGCCGTCGCGTGGGCGGTCGAGGCCGCCGAGCGTGGCGCCGGGGAGATCCTCCTCAACTCCATCGACGCGGACGGCACCGAGGACGGCTTCGACATCGAGATGCTCACGGCCGTCCGCGGCCGGGTGGGCGTCCCGCTCATCGCCTCCGGTGGTGCCGGCAGCGCCGAGCACTTCACCGAGGCCGCCCAGGCCGGGGCCGACGCCGTGCTCGCCGCCTCGGTCTTCCACTTCGGCACGCTGACCGTCCACCAGGTCAAGGCCGCCATGCGCGACGCGGGCGTGGCGGTGCGCTGACCGCGCCCTGCACCTAGCGTGAGACCCGGCCCTCAGTGGCCATCCCCTCGAACGGACGGAGTACCGACGTGTCACGTGTCAGGTGGAGCGAGGCGGAGCGCCAGGCGCTGGCCGCCACCTTCCGGGAGGTCGGGCCGGGCGCACCGACCCTGTGCGAGGGCTGGCGCAGCGAGGACCTGCTCGCCCACCTCGTCATGCGGGAGACGCGCCCCTGGGCGATCGCCCGGGACATGACGAGCCGGCCAGAGCCGGGCGAGGAGCCGCGGCAGTCGCAGGTCGCGCGCGCGGCGAGCACGCCCGGCGGGTACGCGGCGCTCGTCGACGAGCTGCTCGGCACCGACGGCCTGCGCCCCACCCGTTTCCTCGGGGACGCCGGGAACCTCGTCGAGTTCGTCGTCCACCACGAGGACCTGCGCCGTGCCGGCGACTCCCCGAGTCCGCCGCGCCGGCTCCCGGAGCAGATGCGCGACGCCGTGTGGAAGCAGCTCGCGCTCATGGGCCGGATGGCCGCGCGGAAGTCCCCCGTGGGGGTGGTCCTCGTCAGCACGGCCGGTCCGCGCGCGGTCGTCAAGCGCGGTGCCGACTCGGTGGCCGTCGTCGGCGACCCGGTGGACCTCGCGCTCTACCTCATGGGCCGCGGCGAGCGCGCCGAGGTGGAGGTCCAGGGCCAGCCGGACGTCGTCGCCGCCTTCACCTCCGCGCTGGGCTGACGTCCGGCGCTCACCCGCAGGATGGCGACGACGGTTCCGGGCGAGACGGACTCGTCCTAGGCTGGCGTCACCGACCGGGAGGCGCAGATGACCGACGTGACCGTCGACGACGTGATGGCCGAGCTGGCCGCTCTCGAGGACCCGCGGGCCCGGGAGGTCAACGAGCGCCACGGTGACGACCACGGCGTCAACCTCGGCCAGCTGCGCGCCGTCGCCAAGCGGCTCAAGACCCAGCCCGAGCTCGCCCGGGCGCTGTGGCGGACGGAGGACACGGCCGCGCGGCTGCTCGCGATCCTCGTCAGCCGGCCCAAGGCTTACGAGCGGGACGAGCTGGACGCGATGCTGCGCGAGGCGCGCGCCCCCAAGGTCCACGACTGGCTGGTGTCCTACGTCGTGCGCAAGAGCCCGTACGTCGAGGACCTGCGGCAGGCCTGGTTCGCGGACCCCGATCCGGTCGTGGCGAGCGCGGGCTGGGCGCTGACGACCGACCGCGTCGCCAAGCGGCCCGAGGGTCTGGACCTCAGCGGACTGCTCGACGTCATCGCGGCGCAAATGAAGGACGCGCCGGACCGGCTCCAGTGGGCGATGAACCACTGCCTCGCGCAGATCGGCATCGAGCACCCCGAGCACCGCGCCCGCGCCGTCGCGATCGGCGAACGGCTGCGGGTCCTCGAGGACTACCCCACTCCCCCGAACTGCACCTCGCCGTACGCGCCCGTGTGGATCGCCGAGATGGTCCGCCGCCAGGCCACCGCGTAGGCGTGAAGGAGACCGACCGCCCTCGGGCTGCCCGTCGGTGTCGCGCTGTCACTGGTCCTGGACAGCTGGGCGATGATCGGCGTGGGCGTCGCTTTTGGTGCCGCCGTCGGAGCGATCCCGGCGGGCGCGTGGTCGAAGAGCGACAACGATCCGGCGGATCCCGACGATCACCGGGCCTGAGCGGCCCAGCCGCCGGCTCACCGGCGGCCGGGCCACTCGACGTCAGGAGGCGAACTCGGCGTTGATCTTGATCTCGTCGAGCTCACAGTCGCCGGTGTCGCAGAAGGCCTCACCGATCGCGTCGATCGTCTCCATGTCACCGTCGTAGACGGCGTCGAGGAAGGCCGGGATCAGTGACCTGGTGGCCGCCTCGTACTCCTCCGCAGTGATCTGCGTGTACGGCATCTGCGGGTAGACGAAGTTGCCCTGCGGCAGGAAGGACGCCGTCTTGAGCCGTCCGGAGAAGTCGCGCAGCACCTCCCCGACCTGCTCGCCCTCGCTCTCCGGGTCGAAGGACAGCGTGACGGACACCGAGTTGTCCGACCAGTACGCCTGCGCGAGAGCCGCGAGCTCGGCCTTCTCCCGCAGCGGCACATCCTTCTCCGAGCGGCGCGCAGCCGACTTCACCGGGAAGAAGATGACCGAGGTGCCCGTCGGGTCCTCCACCGCCGGCTCGACACGGTAACCGGCCGCCCGGAAGAGCGTGACGAGCGGGTCCTCGTTGCGGAAGCGGATCGCCCGGTTAAAGTACGTGCCACCCGGCGCCCAGTGCACGCCCGGGGAGACGCCGGCGACGATGCTCACCGTGCCGGACGGCTCGACCGTCGTCGTCCGGATCGACTCGCGCACGGCGAGCGTCTCGGAGAGCTCGGTGTCCCACGCCCGGACGAGCCGGTAGCCCTCGTCCATCCACTCCCTCACGGTGTCCAGGCCGTGGTTGTCGGCGAAGGCCGCGATCCCGGACATCGAGGTGCCGACGCGCCGGTTGCGCTGCATGACGGCGTTGGTCTGCTCCCAGTGGGTTGGCACAGCGTGACCGCCCGGCGAGCGGGTCGACGTCCTCACCTACGGCCGGCTGCGTACCGACCCGGTGCCGGACGGGCCCCGCCTCGCCCTCACGGCGCCAGTGCCGAGCCAGTCCCGCACGCTGCCCGCGACGTAGCGCATCCTCCTCGACGCGGACCCGCTCAAGGAGGTCGACCCCCGCCCCGGGGACATCCCGCGGGTGCCGGCTAGTTCGGCTCGACGTCGGAGGCGGCGAGGATGTCGACGGCGAAGACGAGCGTCTGCGTCCCGTTGCCCAGCTCCGGGGGGACGACGACGAGCACGCGCGAGCCGACCGTCTGGTCGACGAGCCCGTCGCGCAGGCCGGTGAAGGTGTCGTTGACGAGGATCGTGCGCGGCACCTGGCCGTCGGCCCACGTCGAGTCGTAGATGTCGCCGCCGGGCCACGTGACGGCCTGGTACTGCACCGTGATCGCCTGCCCGGGAGCCACCTGGCGCCCGTCGCCGCGGATGACGGTGTCCACCTCGAGCGCGGACGGAGGGTCGCTGTCGGGCAGGGAGATCGTCACGCCGTCGTTGTCCTGCGCGACGGCGGGCATCCCCTCCTCCGGCTCGAGCTCCTCCCCCTGGGCGACGGTGTGGAGGACGTCGATGACGAGGACGAGCATCCGCTCGCCGTCGTCGGCGCTCACGGGCTGGGTGACGAGCAGGCGGCTGCCCTCGGGGGTGCCGACGAGGAGCGGGTGGACGTCCTCGCCAACCTGCTCGGGGGTGAGGAGCAGGGTGCGGGCGGTGCCGGTGCCGCGATCGGGGAGCGGCTCGCCGGTGTCGCCGTCGTAGGCGCTCAGCGCGATGAGCGCGGGCCCGCCGTCGCGCAGCTCGCGCCCCTCCCCCTCGACGAGCACCTCGGTGTCCTCCTCGGTCAGCTCCAGCGGCGCGTCGAAGCTCACGACGGGTGGGCGGCCGAAGGCGCCGGTGACGGCGATGGTCGGCGGCTCCTCGACAGGAGGTTCCGGCTCCTCCGAGCAGCCGGCGAGGACGAGGACGGCGAGAAGGGCGGCGACGAGCGCACGCAGGCGGAGCACGTCAGGCCCCCATCGCCGCGATGAGGGCCGCCACCCGCTCGTCGCTGCTCGCGAACGGGTCCTTGCAGAGCACGGTGTGCTGGGAGGCGTCGTTGAGCTTGAGGTGGACCCAGTCGACGGTGTGGTCACGGCGGCGCTCCTGCGCGGCCGCGACGAAGTCCCCGCGGAGCTTGGCGCGGGTGGTCTGCGGCGGCGTGGTCCGCGCGGCGGCGATCTCCTCGTCCGTCGCCACGCGCGCCATGAGCCCGCGGGCCCGCAGCTTCTCGGCCAGCCCGTCGGTGGGCGAGATGTCGTGGTAGGCGAGGAGGAGCCGCTCGACGCGCACGTCGGCGAGCCCCGCGCCGCTGCTCGTGCGGTAGCGCTCGACGAGACGCTGCTTGATGGCCCAGTCGAGCTCGGTGTCGACGAGCGAGTGGTCCCCGGTGCGCAGGGCGCGCAGCCCGCGCTCCCACAGCTCGAGCACCTGCTGCTCCACGGGGCGCAGGCTCATGCCGGAGGTGTGCGCGAGGACCCGCTCGAGGTACTCCTCCTGCATCTCCAGGGCGCTGCGGCGGCGACCGGAGACGAGCTCGAGCGGGGTGGTGGCGGTGAGGTCACGCGAGACGTCGCGGATGGCGCGCATCGGGTCGGCGAGGAGGAGGTCGTCCACCCGCTTGCCGGACTCGACGAGGTCGAGGAGCAGCGCCGTCATGCCGAGCTTGAGGAGCGTCGTCGTCTCGGCCACCGAGGAGTCACCGGAGATGACGTGCAGGCGGCGGTAGAGGTCGGGGTCCCCGTGCGGCTCGTCGCGGGAGTTGATGATCGGCCGGGAGCGGGTGGTCGCGGAGCTCATCGCGTCCCACAGGTGCTCCGACCGCTGGGAGAAGCAGTACGTCGCCCCGCCCGTGGTCTGGCGGACCGCACCGGCGCCGGTAAGGATCTGGCGGGTGACGAAGAAGGGGACGAGCTGGTCGACGGTCCGCTGGAAGTCGCGGCGCCGGCGCAGGAGGTAGTTCTCGTGGCAGCCGAAGGCGTTGCCCTCGGAGTCGACGTTGTTCTTCAGCAGGTGGACGCGCCCGCCGATGCCGTCCTCGGCCAGCCGCGCGGTCGCGTCCTCGGCGAGGTCGATGAGGATCGCCTCACCGGCCCGGTCCTGGACGACGACGTCACGCACGTCGTCGCACTCCGCCGTCGCGTACTCGGGGTGGGAGCCGACGTCGAGGTAGAGCCGGCCGCCGTTGCGGAGGAAGACGTTGGAGGAGCGGCCCCACTCGACGACCTTGCGGAAGAGGTAGCGAGCGGCCTCGTCAGCACCGATCGGCGGGCCACTCTCCGGACGGCGCGCACCGTCAACCGTGATCCCGTACTCGGTCTCGATGCCGACGATGCGGGGAGCGAGGCTCACTGCCCGCCCTTCTGCACGAACCCGCGCACGAAGGACTCGGCGTTCGTCTCGAGGACGGAGTCGATCTCCCCGAGGAGGTCGTCCAGCTCGGCGCTCTGCGCCTGCGCGCTCGCCCCGGTGGGTGCGGGCAGCGGCGGCGGCGTCGGCTCCTCCGGCTCGCGCTCGCTCCGGCGCTGCTGCTCCTGACGGGCCATGGTGGCTACCTCCTTCTCGACTACCCGTCGATCCTAGTTCGCATCGTCGCTGGTGCGAGCAGCTGGATCATTTGCGACCGTGCAGCAGCCTCCCGTCACGGAGGGCACGGACTCGGGCATGTTGGCTTGGCGGAACGTGAGTCGAGGAGCTGTCGGTCAGCGCCCCCTCACCGGGACACATCAACGGACGGGTCATGCGGGACTGTCCTCTATCTACACCGTAGGTCGCACCAGCCCAGCGAGGCACAAGGCCGGTAGGGGTTCCCTTTATGGGACGCAGGGCCGACGCGGGCACGACACGACCTTGATGGCTGTTCAACGCCACTGGGCACGACGGGGATATGGCAAACGGGAGACGGATGCCCGATAAGTCGCTACGTTGGCGGCACGTGCAACGCGGGAACGATCGAGAGGGAGACATGGCACAATCCGTCACGCGAGTCCCGCGACGGTCGCGCGCTTCGCTGGATGCTGTGAATGAAGCACGCACTGTCCAGACTTCTGCAACATTCGTCGCCCCGGGGGATGCACCATGAGTCCTCGTCCATCCAACGCAAGGCTCGTTCTTCTCTGCGCCGGAATGTTGGCGCTTGCTGCCTCACTTGTCTTCTTCGCGACGCAGGATCCACCGAACTTGGCAGGGATCTTGATACCCCTTGCAGGTCTCGGGATCGCGGCGGCGACACTTGCCCGAGAGGTGAAATCGCGAAGGGCTGTTTCGAACCCGCGTCAGGGTGGGAGCCCCGAGATCGCCCCGTGAGCGGTCCGATGACCGTTCGTCTTGCGGGATGATCAACGCTGATGACCCCAGACTTCTCGCAGCTCCGCCACAGAGGGACGCGGGCCAGAGAATCGGGTCTTCGCAACACGTCAATCGGCTGGGCCGACCGACGTGTTACGGCAGGTTCAGGCGCTGTGCCACACATTCCGACTACGCACGAGCATGGGACTTGGTGCAGCAGCGGTTAGGCCCCTTCAGGGGTGCACATTGGGTGCACCCAACTGCAATGGTCGGGCTCCGGCTCGGCGCGCGGCCATGCCGATGAGCTCGGAGGTCCCAACCGCCGAGCACGCGCCGGCGCCTCCACCGACAGGTTCCGTGAGGTGCGAGGTCAGTGTCGCGGCCGCATCGCGTCAGTCGGAATCGGGTGCTGACGAGCGTTCCGCGGCTCGGCCATTCCTCTTCATGAACCATGCGGCGGACAACGCGGACCAAGCGCCGAACACGATCCCCCCGCCGAAACTCCCGATCGCACGCGCGACTGAAGGCCCACCGTCGAGCAGCGACATGCTGACGAATATAAAGACCGCGAACCAAGAGGCATGCAGAAGCCCCCACTGCCACCAGCGTCCCTCAGTCAGCATTCTCGGTGTCTTCCGCTTGTTACGCATGGGGACATGCTCCCAGTTCACAGCTTCCCTGGGCTTGGATGCGCGTCCTCCTCATCAGGGCGACGTGCCGGGCGGTCATGCCGCCGTCCGTGACGTCGACTGCGGACGGATTCGCGCGGCAGCGGCGGGAAGGCTCGCTGGAGTTTGCCCTTGCGGTACACCGGTCTCAGGCGCCGCCCGCCTAGAGACGCTCGAGGGCGATCGTGCTCGGGAACAGTCCCGAAGTGTGGATCACCCCGTGTCGCAGATGGTGGATGGACGAAGCAGAGACACTGACCTCATGAACGAGAACCTCGTCTACATGCTGATCGGCGTAGCCGTGACGGTAATCGTGGCGGCCTACCCCATCAGCCAAGTCCTGCAAAAGCGCCGCCACGCCGAAAAGGTGTGGGCGAGGATTACCGAAATCTGGACTCCCGTGCACGACCAACTGGACCATCGGGTTCGTCAGGGCGGGCGGCTGACCATTGCGAACCCCAGCGACTGGCCTGTCAGGGATGTGATGGTTCTGGAACCGAGCCCGCTCTCAGCGCTGGACTTTGCTCGCATCGATGCGCACGAGAAGCGCGTTGAACAACTGCCCGAGGGCACCATGAACGCCCTGAACGATGATTCTCGGGTCGTTCTCCAGCTCACCGACGTCCGAGGGCGTACCTGGAAGTGGGTGTCGGAACAGCCGCACCTGCGCTACCTAGCGCCGCCTCGGTCGCTCCGATCGAGGGCTATTCGCCGTCTACTAGCCAGCGATGCGTGGCAAAACCGAATCGCGCGGCTACCGAGACGGCTACATATCCTCATCCTGGGAGAGGATCCGAACATTCATATCCCCGGATTGGAACCCGACCTTGGGAATTGGGACGACCGCCCACCGTTCTGGGCTCGCCTCTGACGCTGACCTACAGGGCAATTCGCCGTGGCGCGCCGGGCGAGCTGCGCGAGTCGAGGGGTCCAGACGACGCTCCACCGGGGGATCGTCAACCGGAGGCATTCGCCGAACCCAGACACTCGCCGGTGCGAGAAGTCGGCACTACAGTCGCGATCGTGGCGAGAGTTCTCGTAACCGGGATGTCGGGCAGCGGGAAGTCGACCGTGCTCGAAGCACTAGAGCGGCGCGGCCACGTCGTCGTCGACACCGACTACGGCGGATGGACGCTCCCGGATGGCACGTGGGATGACCCCCGGATGTCTCAGCTCCTGGCCGATCATCGTGATGTCGTCGTGTCCGGCACCGTGGATAACCAAGGCCAGTTCTATGACCGGTTCGATCATGTGGTTCTGCTCAGCGCACCGCTCCAGGTGCTGCTGCAGCGATTGAGGTCTCGGACGAACAACCCCTATGGCAAGTCGGAAGTGGAAGCGGGGGAGGTAGCGAACTACGTCGAGACAGTCGAGCCGTTGCTGCGGCGAGGTGCGACAGTCGAGCTGAATGGTGAGCGTTCAGTGGCGGAGCTTGCAGATGCGGTTCAGCGCCTCCTCTCGGCGCCCTGATGGCCAGCGAAGCGTTCATGTCCCGCACATCGATCCTCCGCCGAGACCGTCCCTCGGCCCGGACTCACTCCTGCTGGTGGCCACCGATAGGGTCCTGTGAGCATGGAGCTATCCGCGAGCGAGGAGGCACCCTCTCGCCAGCAACGACGAGCCACTCAGTGGCGGATCGACGAGGTGAGGCGACGGCTCGACGCCTGGGCTTCTGCGGGGAGCCATGCCCCGGACGAGCAGCCGGACGACGAGTGGGACTGCCTACTCGGGCCCGTCGTCGCCCTCCTCGCACACCACAGGAAGCCGGACGAGATCGCGGCGCGCATCAGCGCCGAGTTGCGTGATCACTATGGGCTGGAGCCCGGCGGCGACGACGTCGGCTTCGCATCCGAGCTTCGCGTTTTGTGGGACGCGGATGTGAAGGCTCGGCGCTGACGATCCGTCCAATCCGTGCCAGTGACGCACTACGTGCCTCGTCGACTGCCGAACCAGGTGCGCGACTCGCGCGCTCCATTGAAGGATCCTCCAGCGGACGTTAGCGCAGCCCACGCCGGCATGACTTAGCAGCGGTAGCCGCCACGGAGCATCAACAGGTGCCGCCGAGCAGCGCGGCAGGTATGTAGGGACCGATGACAAGGAGCACGGCGCCGGTGAGGCAGGCAGCGGTCCTTCGCTCATGAGAGGCCGGCACGTGCCGATAGGACGTCGTAGGCGACGAACGGAGTTTCGGTGGACGGGATCCTCGCCATCTCACAGCGCATCGCGCGGATCGAGGCGACCCTCGGCTCGCTCTCCGTCCCACCACGCGCGCAGCCGGCTGCGGGCTCTGCCACGGTATTCTCCGAGGTCCTCGCCGGCGCCGTCGCCGACGCTGTCCCGACTTCGGCTGCCGGCACCTCCAACCTCGGAGGGTCCGGGTTCCGGGTCAACGTTGACGGCGTGCCGGTCGATCTCGCGGCGTACGGCAACGGTCGCATCCCGCGTGAGGCTCTCGAACCGGTGGGAACCACCGGCCACAGGCTGTGGGCGCCCGCCGCCCAGTCCTTCGAGGAGCTCCTGTCCGCAGCTGCGGGCGACGGCGTGGCCATCGGGGTCACCGACTCCTATCGCTCCTACGACGTGCAGGTCGACGTCGTGCGGCGCAAGGGCCTGTACTCCCAGGGCGGCCTGGGTGCCAAGCCGGGCACCAGCCAGCACGGCTGGGGAATGGCCGTGGACCTGGACCTGGACGCCCCGGCGCAGGCATGGATGCGGACCAACGCCGCACGCTTCGGGTTCGTCGAGGACACCCCGCGCGAGCCCTGGCACTGGGCGTTCCAACCCTCCTGACGCTGGAAGACCCACTCGGGCGCGAGAGCTGCCGCGATGCTCACACCTGGGCGCGGATGGGCCTGAGGTCCAGCGAGCCTGGAACCGATCGCCACGCCGACGGTGAGAATGAACGGCATGACTGCGGTCCCTACTGACGTGAACCTGCCCCGCGTGCTCGTCGTCGACGACGAAGCCCCGCTGGCCCGACTGGTCGCCAGCTATCTCGAGCGGCACGGCTTCGAGGTTCAGGTCACCGGGGACGGCAGCGACGCGATCGCCCGGGCCCGCCAGTGGCACCCGGGGGTGATCGTCCTCGACCTCGGGCTCCCCGGCGCCGACGGCATCGAGGTCTGCCGCACGGTGCGCACGTTCTCCGACTGCTACATCATCATGCTCACCGCCCGGGTGGAGGAGGTCGACAAGCTCATCGGGCTCTCGGTTGGCGCCGATGACTACGTCACCAAGCCCTTCAGCCCACGTGAGCTCGTCGCCCGGGTGCGCGCCATGCTCCGGCGCCCACGCCAGGACACCGGCCCGCACGGTGCCGGTGCGTCGTTCGGGCCACTGAGCATCGACGTCCTGGGCCGCGAGGCGTTCATCGACGGGGAGCCCGTGGCGCTGACCCGTACCGAGTTCGACGTCCTCGCGGCCCTGGCGTCCCGCCCGAACATGGCCTTCTCCCGCCGTCAGCTCATTGAGACGGTGTGGGGGCCGGGCTGGGTAGGCGATGAGCACCTCGTCGACGTCCACATCGCCCACCTGCGGCGCAAGCTCGGGGATGACGCCGCCGCGCCGAGGTTCGTCAGGACGGTGCGCGGGGTGGGGTACCGGATGGGCAGCGGGCAGTGAGTCCCGCACCGCGCCGCCGGTGGGGGCTCGGCGCCCGGCTCCTCGCGGCGATCGTCGCGGTCATCCTCGTCGCGGCCGGCACCGCGTGGGCGGTCGCCTCGGCGATCGGTCCGGAGATCTTCCACGACCACATGCTCATGGCCGAGCCCGCGGACTCCTCGGTGGTCTCCCACGCCGAGGAGGCCTTCACCACGGCGTGGACACTGTCGCTGTCCCTGGCGCTGCTCGCCGCCCTTCTGACCTCGGTGGTCGTCAGTGTGTTCCTCACCCGGCGCATCGCCAGGTCCCTGGAACGGGTGCGGCGGGCCGCGGCCCAGGTCGCCAGCGGTGACTATGCCGCCCGCGTCCCCGAGGTGCACATGGGCACCGAGTTCGACGACCTCGCCGGCGCGTTCAACACCATGGCCGCCGACCTCGGCGAGATCGAACAGACCCGCACCCGCATGCTCGGTGACCTCGCCCACGAGATGCGCACCCCGGTGGCCACCCTCGACGGCTACCTCGAGGGCATCCTCGACGGTGTCGTCACGGCCGACGAACCGACGCTGGGGATGCTCCGCGAGCAGGTCGCGCGCCTGGCCCGCCTCGCCCAGGACATTGCCCTGGTCACCGCCGCCGGGGAGGGACGCCTGAGCATGCACTGGCAGCCCCTCAACGTCGGTGAGCTGATCGAGGACGCCGCCGCGCAGGCCGCCGCCAGGTTCACCGACAAGCGCGTGGAGCTGAGGATCGAGGCCACCGAGGAGGCCCGCCAAGCGGTGCTCACGGCCGACCCCGACCGGCTCGGCCAGGTCCTGACCAACCTGCTGGACAACGCCGTGCGGCACACCCCCGGCGGTGGCCGGGTGCAGCTCGGCGCACAGCGCACCGGGTGCACGCTGCGCCTGTCGGTGCGCGACAGCGGCAGCGGAATCGCCGCCGAGCACCTGCCGCACCTCTTCGAGCGCTTCTACCGCGCCGACGCGGCCCGGGACCGCGCCCACGGCGGGTCGGGCATCGGGCTCGCCATCGTCCACTCCATCGTCCACGCCCACGGCGGTGCCGTGACCGCGACCAGCGCCGGGCCCGGCCACGGTGCCCTGTTCACCGTCGAGCTGCCCGTGGACACCTCACCCTGACCGGGTGGTCTCCTTGGTCGCCGCCGGCTCCGCGAGCCGCTCCGGTGGCTGGCTGCCGGCGGCCTCGCCGGGGAACAGTGCCCGGATGGCCCACAGGCCAAGGGCCATGAAGCCCAGGCAGATCACGAGCACCAGGACCACAACCGCCGCGCTCATCGGGGCTCCCCTCCCTCTCGGCCGGTCACCGCACGGCCAGGTCTGCGCGGGCGTCGTCGGTCTCCTCGACGGTGGACCGGCGCGGGCTGGTGCGGTGGCGGGCGACCAGCACGCAGCCGACGGCGATGCTGGCCAACGCCCACAGCTGGGGCTGGGTCAGCCCGAGGACGACCGGGTCGTTGGTCCGCAGGTACTCCACCAGCAGACGCGACAGGCCCGACAGGCCCAGGTAGGCGCCGAACACGGCCCCCGGCGCCCACCGCCGGGCGAGCAGCACCAGCACACCGGCGACGACGGCCGCGAGGACCGCCTCGTACAGCGGCGTGGGATGCACCGGCACGTCGGTGGCCACCACACCCGAGGGAAAGGCCATCCCCCACGGCAGCTCGGTGGGTCGCCCGTAGGTCCCGTCACCGCTGACGAAGCAGCCCAGGCGACCGATGCCGTAGGCCACCGTCAGCGGCACCGCGGCCGCGCCCGCGACGACGTCCAGTGGCAGCTGGTGGCGGCGAATCACGACCAGCGCCGCGAGGATCCCGCCCACCAGCCCGCCGTACCAGGTGAACCCCATCCCGCCCAGGTCGTGCGCGGTGATGGCCGGGTACTGCTCGAGCAGGTAGTAGACCTTCGCGCCGACGAACCCCCAGACCGTGGCCCACAGCACCAGCGCGTGGGCGGAGTCCTTCCACAGGGCCCGCCGCTCGAAGGCCCGACCGAGCAGCCAGGCCGCGACGAGCGCGGCCGCGGCCTTGCTCACCCCGTAGCTCTGGACATCGACCCCGAGGAACGTGAACAGCACCGGACGCAACGGTCCCTCCCATCATCGTGGGGACGCGCCGCCGACGGCGGCAGGCGTCCTACCCACCACGATGACCACCGAGCACGAAGAAGTCCGGTGCCGTTGCATGAAGGTTCACTGAAGAAACGCGACGAGACCCAGGGCCCGCGCTGTAGTGCTCGCCTGCCCGATTGTCGTGGACGACGAAACGGATGATGGCGGCCCAGACCTGGACCGCCATCATCCTGTGCCACCGATCCGTCCCACAGGACAGCGGCGACGGCAACGCCCCTATTAGTGGTGCGCTCCCACGGCCGTCTCGCGGGGCTCCGCAGGCCGCGTAGAGCGGCCTGGCTGGACCTGCGGGGCGCCGTGCGCCGCGGCGGTGCTGGCCTCGGGGCTGAGGTCCAGGCGACGCAGCAGCTGGGCGTTGAGCGCGACGACGATGGTCGACAGGGACATGAGGATCGCGCCGACCGACATGGGCAGGACGAACCCGACCGGTGCCAGCACACCCGCGGCCAGCGGCACGGCGGCGATGTTGTAGCCGGCGGCCCACCACAGGTTCTGCTTCATCTTGCGGTACCCGGCGCGGGAGAGTTGGATGACCGACAGCACCGAGCGCGGGTCGTCCGAGGCCAGGATGACGCCGGCGGAGGCGATCGCCACGTCGGTGCCCGCACCGATCGCGATCCCCACGTCGGCCTGGGCCAGCGCCGGGGCGTCGTTGACGCCGTCCCCGACCATGGCCACGGTGCGGCCCTCGTGCTGCAGCTGGGCGACCTTCTCGCTCTTGTCCTCCGGGCGGACCTGGGCGAAGACCTGGTCGATGCCCAGCTCGGCGGCCACGGCCCGGGCCACCGGCTCGGCGTCGCCGGTGATCATGACGACCCGGATGCCCAGCTGGTGCAGGGCGTCGATCGCCTGCCGGGACTCCTCGCGGACCTCATCGGCCAGGGCGACGGCCCCGGCCAGCTGCCCGTCGATGATCACGTGCAGGACGGTGGCACCGGACTGCGACCACGGCCCTGTCGCGGCCAGCGGGTCGGCGCCGTGCTGGGCGAGCAGGGCGGGCCCGCCCACCTGGACCTCGCGGCCCTCGACGGTGGCGCGTACCCCCACGGCCGTCGCGGCACGGAAGTTGGCGGCCGGGGGTACCTGCAGGCCGCGGTGCTCGGCGGCAGCGACGATCGCCCGGGCCAGCGGGTGCTCGCTCTCGGCCTCGGCGGCCGCGGCCAGGCGCAGCAGCTCCTCGGTCTCATACCCGCCGGTCCCGGTCACGCCGGTCAGCGCGGGCTCACCCTTGGTCAGCGTGCCGGTCTTGTCGAACAGCACGGTGTCGACCACGCGCATGCGCTCCAGGGCGCCGCGGTCCTTGACCAGCACCCCGCCGCGGGCGGCGCGCTCGGTGGAGATGGACACCACGAGCGGGATCGCCAGGCCCAGGGCGTGGGGGCAGGCGATGACCAGGACGGTGATCGCCCGGACCAGGGCGCTCTCCGGGACCCCGAAGGACATCCACACCACGGCGGTGATCACCGCGGCGATGACCGCGTACCAGAACAGCCAGCCGGCGGCCTTGTCCGCCAGCAGCTGGGCCCGGCTGGTGGAGGCCTGCGCCTGGGCCACCAGCCGCTGGATCCCGGCCAGGGCGGTGTCCTCCCCCACGGCAGAGACCCGCACCCGCAGCGCGTTGTCAGTGGCCACCGTCCCGGCCACGACGTGGTCCCCCACCGCGCGCGGCACCGGCCGTGACTCACCGGTGATCATCGACTCATCGACGTCCGCGCCGCCGTCGACGACCTCACCGTCGGCCGGCACCCGCCCGCCTGGGCGGACGATGACGACATCACCAAGACGAAGGTCGGCGGGGGCGACCGTGACGACCTGGTCCCCCTCCACTCGCTCGGCCTCGTCGGGCAGCAGCGCGGCCAGTGAGTCCAGCGCGGAGGACGTCTGAGCCAGGGAACGCATCTCCAGCCAGTGCCCCAGCAGCATGATGACAACGAGCAGCGCCAGCTCCCACCAGAAGTCCAGCTCGTGGGAGAAGATCCCCAGGCTTGCCCCCAGCGAGGCGACGAAGGCGACGGTGATCGCCATCCCGATCAGCAGCATCATCCCCGGCTTGCGGGAACGCAGCTCACCGACCGCACCCGTGAGGAAGGGGCGCCCACCCCACACGTAGATGACCGTCCCCAGGACCGGGGACACCCACTCCACCCCCGGCACGTCGGGCAGCGAGTAGCCGAGCAGGTCGGCGAACATCCCGTTAAGCAGCACCGTGGGCACCGCCAGGACCAACATGATCCAGAACAGTCGACGGAACATCCCCACGTGGTCGCCATGACCACCGTGCTCGCCGTGGCCGGCGTGTGCGTCGTGACCGGCGTGACCGGCGTGTGCGTCGTGCCCGCCGTCGTGGCCGGTGTGCTCCCCGTGCCCATCGTGCGCGGCCGAGTCGTGTCCCGCGGCGGTCAGCGGGTCGGTGACACCTACGCCGTCAGTGGGGATCGCCTGCCCGTGCGTGGCCTTCCCTTCCCCATGCCCGCCCGCGTGACCGTGAGCCGAGTCGTGGTGGACGTGTGCGCTGTGGTCCCGGCCCTCGCGTGGCCGGTGCCCTGCGTGATCGTGGCCCGGTGGCATACCCATGGCAACCCCTCATTCCATCGTTCCGCATACCCCTAGAGGGTATCGCTGTCAGCCGTAAGGAGCCCGGGCAGCGGTCCATTCCCGATTTGCCCCCATGAGGCAGAGATCTTCATCGGTTCTTCATGGAAGGTCGATCGATTGCCCTGGTCACCTGGCCGATGCTCTTGGGAACACGACAACCAACGGAAGAGAACTCGTGGCAGCCACCAAGCACCCCACAGTCGTCACCGTCGTCCAGGCGCCCGCGTGCCACTACTGCGAGGACGCAGCCGCGGCCCTCGCCGAGCTCAGCACCCGGTTCGACTTCCTGGTGCGGACCCTCGAGCGTGACTCCGACGAAGGGCGCGGGCTGATCCTGCGCCACCGCCCGCCCATGGCGCCCCTTGTCCTGGTCGACGAGGAGTACTTCAGCAGCGGACGCCTCCCCCGGCGGCGGCTGGAGAAACTTCTCCAGCTACGCGCGGCCGCGGCGTGAGAAGGGCCTGAGCCATGGGAAGTGAGCTCCTGACCACCGGCAGCGTCCTGGCCGCCTTCTTCGCCGGCGGCGTGGCCCTGTTCGCGCCATGCTGCATCGTCTTCCTCGCCCCCAGCTACCTGGCCGGCGCGGTGAAGAACCGCCGATGGCGAATTCTGCCCCTGACCTTCGTGTTCGCCGCGGGCCTGGCCCTGGTGCTGGTCCCCATCACCCTGGGCATCAGCATGCTCTCCGGGGCCATCAACCAGTACCACACCCAGCTCTACTGGGCCGGCGGCCTGCTCATGATCGCGCTGGCCGGGCTGTCCCTGTCGGGCACCATGTGGTCCCTGCCCCGCTTCCTGCGCGCCCCGGACACCAGCCGCGGGGACGGCGCCAGCTTCTTCGCCCTCGGTGTCTTCTCCGGGATCGCCTCCAGCTGCTGCGCCCCCGTCCTGGCGGGCGTCATGACACTGTCGGTGCTCTCCGGGTCCGCCGCCGGAGGAGTGGCCCTGGGCCTGGCGTTCGTATTCGGGATGGTCTTCCCCCTCTTCGTCATGGCCCTGATCTGGGACAAGGCCCGCCTCGGGGAACGCCGCCTCTTCCAGGCCCGGCTCCTCAAGATCCGCCTCGGCGGGCGCACCCTGGTCACCAACACCGTCAACCTCGCTGTCGCGATGGCCTTCGCCGTCATGGGCATCTGGGTCATCACCCTGGCCGGCAGCACCGAGATGACCGGCGGCGGGGCGGTGCAAAGCACCATCGGCGACTGGCTCGCCACCACGCTGGGCCGCCTGCAGGACTGGCTCAGCCCCCTGCCCGAACCCCTCCTCGGCGCGGGCCTCCTCGCCCTGGCAGGCGTGTTCGTGCTCTTCACCCTGCGCGACCGACGCACCCGGGCCCACACCCCCGATCCCGATCCCGAGCCCGCAGCCCAGGCGCCACCCGCCTGCCACCCGAGCCACGACACCGAAGGACTGCCCCGATGACCAGCTCCACCCTTCACCTCAGCGCCAAGGACCGGGTCCGGCAGAAGCACGCCGAGGAGAAGGCCCGGGCGCACGCCGCCGCGAGCAAGGCCCGCCGTCGGCGGATCCTCGGGATCTGCGCGCTCCTCGCAGTCGTCGCGGCCGCCGCCTACGCCCTGGCCACCTCCGGAACGGCCAGCTCCGAGGAGACTCGCCGCGCCCCCGACTTCACCCTGCCCACCACGGCCGGGACCACCGTGACCCTGTCCGAGCTCCGCGGCGACCCAGTCATCCTGTACTTCAACGAGGGCGCCGGCTGCGCCTCGTGCACCGTGCAGATGGCCGAGATCGAGAAGGAGCCAGGCTTCGCCGAGGCCGGCATCACCGTCCTGCCCATCGTCATGAACACCGCCGAGCAGATCCGCCTCGACATGCAGCGCTACGGGGCCACCACCCCTTATCTGCTGGACGACGGCACGGTCTCCGAGGCTTACGGCACCCTCGGGACCGGGATGCACCCCGGGGTCCCCGGGCACGGGTTCGTCCTCATCGACGCCGAGGGAAACCAGGTCTGGCAGGGCGACTACCCCTCGATGTGGCTCGCCCCCGCCGACCTCCTGGACGAGGCACGATCCAGGCTCCGCTGACAGCGCCGCTGAATGCAGTACGCGCGGTGCCGACACCCAGACCTGTCGATGGGCAGGCATTCGCGGATGAGCTGACGGCGTCGATGGCGGGTGGGCAAAGGATGGATCATGGACATGTCCTCAGTCCGTGGCGCACTGACGATCTGCAGGCTCCTCGAAGGCCGGCACCGGGCGCGCCTGCGCTTCCTCCGGCGTCGCGGCCACCCCGTTCTCCGCGATGTCCTCGATGAGCCAGTCCATCTCAAAGATCTCGCGCCGCTGAGCCTCGCTGATCTCCACCGCGAGCTCGCACACCCGGACGTCCTCGATCCCAGCTCGCTCCGAGCGCGTGATGGCCAGGGAGTGGTGGGGAATCATCGCACGCATGAAGGCGGAGTCGTCCACCGTGGCCTGGCTGCGGTCCAACGCGGTCCCGCCAGCCAGCAGCCCGAGGCTGACCACCACGACGACGACGTTCGCCTTGGCGTTCTTGTACATGTTGAGCATCCACGCGAGCATGACCAGCCCCATCGCGCCGCCCATGGTCACCGCCATGAAGATGCGGCTCTGGCTGAAGCGCACGTGGTCCCACTCCCACGAGCCGAGGAACATCACCCAGTACATGACGACCATCGCCGTCAGGAGCATCGCCGCGAACCGCAAGTACATCTTCGAGTTCATGGTGCGCGAGTGGCCGTTGTGGTCCTCGTTCGAGTGTTCTTGCTCTGCCATGGGAAACACACTCCTTTGGGCTGGGGGTCCTCAATCGTTGCGTCGGCCGCGGTCCTGTCTTTGGGGTCGACATGGGCCAGCGGGCGAGCCCGGGCTCGCCCGCTGGGCGGATCAGTGTCACAGGCCCTGGAGGAGCTCCTCCATCTCGGTGATCTCGGCCTGCTGGTCATCGATGATCTTCTGGGCCAGCTCCAGCGCTTGCGGGTTCTCCCCGCTGTCGAGCTCTTCCTGTGCCATGTCCACCGCGCCGCGGTGGTGGGCGATCATCAGCTCGAGGAACCGCTGGTCGAACTCGGTGCCTGACAGGGACTCCAGCTCGGCCATGGCCTCCTCCTGGCTCATCCCCTCCATGTCCATGCCGCCGTGGTCCATGCCCTCGTGTCCCATCGGGGAGGTCTCCTCGCCCCAGGTCTCGAGCCAGGACGTCATCTGCTCGATCTCCGGGTCCTGAGCGGCGGAGATCCGCTCCGCGAGGGAGTGCACCTCTTCGCTGTCCGCCTCCTCCACGGCCAGGTCGGCCATCTCGATGGCGCCGACGTGGTGGACGATCATCATCTGGGCGAACGTCGTGTCCGCGTCGTTGTGCACGTCCTCGGCCTCTGTCTGCGAGGTGCTGTCGGTCGCCTCCTCCGCGGCGGTGCCCGCAGCCGGCTCATCCGGTGTGGTCTGCTCGCCGTTACCGCACGCGGCCAGGGCGAGAGTCAGCGCGATCCCGCCGGCAACGGCGGTGAGTCGGGTTCTGAGTGTCACGGGCGTCTCCATCTGCTCAAGGTCATCGACGGGCAGGTAGGCCCCACCCGTGGCAGCCCGGCCGGCCCATCGTGTGGGGCTAAGGGAGGCTAACCACGCCCGCCTCAGCGCCCAAGCCCAAGAGCGGCCCCACGGGGATTCTTCATCGACTCTTCATCCCCGCGGGGGGCCGGCGACGGGAGACGTAGGCCGAGGGTGTTCAGCTGCGAACCAGCCGGGCGATGGCGTCGGAGGCCTCCTTCAGCTTCGTCGCCTCCTCCTCACCGCCGGCCCGGGCGGCCTCGACCAGGCAGTGGGCCATGTGCTCATCGAGCAGGCCCAGCGCGAAGGACTGCAGCGCCCGGGAGGCGGCCGAGACCTGGGTGAGGATGTCGATGCAGTACTTGTCCTCCTCGACCATCTTGGCGATCCCGCGGACCTGTCCCTCGATGCGGCGCAACCGCAGCAGGTGGTCATCCTTCTGTGAGGTGTACCCGTTCACGGCCTCCACCTTTCCCGTTCCAACGTCTCCACCCATCATACCGGGTGGGGGTATGGGTGGGGTGAGGTCGTCATGCGGCAGAGCGGGCCGGCGCGGGGGCCGGCGCGGGCTGGTCGGCGGGGGTGGTCGGGTCGATGGACACGGCCCGGAAGCCGCGCAGCCGCAGACTGTTGGTCACCACGAACACCGAGGAGAACGCCATCGCGGCCCCGGCGATGAGGGGATTGAGCAGGGCGGCGACCGCCAGCGGGATCGCGGCGACGTTGTAGGCGAAGGCCCAGAACAGGTTGCCCTTGATAGTGGACAGGGTGCGCCGCGACAGGCGCACCGCGTCCACCGCGGCGCGCAGGTCGCCCCTGACCAGGGTCAGGTCCGAGGCCTCGATGGCCACGTCGGTGCCCGTCCCCATGGCGATGCCCAGGTCGGACTGGGCCAGGGCCGCGGCGTCGTTGACGCCGTCCCCGACCATGGCCACCACCCGGCCGGACTCCTGCAGCTCCCGCACGACGCGGACCTTGTCCTGGGGCATGACCTCGGCGATGACCTCCTCGATTCCCACCTCGGCGGCGATCTGGCGCGCGGCGCGGGTGTTGTCCCCGGTGAGCAGGATGGGGCGCAGGCCCAGGCCCTTGAGCTCGGCCACGGCCTGGGCGGAGGTGGGCTTGACGGTGTCGGCCACGACGAGGATCCCGCCGATGCGCCCGTCCCAGCCCACGGCCACTGCGGTTCGGCCCGCGGCCTCCGCCTCCTCCACGGCCGTGAGGAGGTCAGCCGGTAGTGGCTGGGCCGACTGCTCGGTCAGCCACCGCACCCGACCGGCGATGACGGCATGTCCCTCCACGGTCCCGGACACCCCCAGGCCCTGGGTGTTGGTGAAGGACTCCACGACCGGCAGGTCCCCCAGCCGCTCCCGCGCCCCGGTGGTGATCGCGGCGGCGATCGGGTGCTCCGAGGCGTCCTCCAGCGCGCCGGCCAGCCGCAGCACCGTGTCCGCGTCGCCGCCGGCGGCCGGGACGACGTCCACCAGGCGCATCTGCCCGGTGGTGACGGTGCCGGTCTTGTCCAGCACGATGGTGTCCACCCGGCGGGTGGACTCCAAGATCTCCGGGCCCTTGATGAGGATGCCGAGCTGGGCACCCCGGCCCGTGCCGACCATCAGGCCCATCGGGGTGGCCAGCCCCAGCGCGCACGGGCAGGCGATGATGAGCACGGCCACCGCGGCGGTGAACGCCAGCTCGGCGCCCGCCCCGTAGCCCAGCCAGAAGCCCAGCGTCGCCACCGCCAGGGTGATGACGATCGGGACGAAGACCGCGGAGATGCGGTCGGCCAGCCGCTGGACGGGGGCCTTCCCGGTCTGGGCCTCCTCCACCAGGCGCGCCATCTGCGCCAGCTGGGTGTCGGCGCCCACCCGGGTGGCGCGCACCCGCAGCCGGCCCCCGGCGTTGACGGTCGCGCCCACCACTCCGTCACCCGGTCCGACCTCGACCGGGACCGGCTCTCCGGTGAGCATGGACGCATCGACCGCGGAGGCGCCCTCGACGACGACACCGTCGGTGGCGATCTTCTCCCCCGGCCGCACGATGAACTCATCGCCCACCGCCAGCTGGTCCACCGCCACCCGCACCTCACGGCCGTCGCGGACCACGGCCACCTCCTTGGCGCCCATCTCCAGCAGGGCACGCAGCGCGGCCCCGGACTGGCGCTTGGCGCGCGCCTCGAAGTAGCGGCCCAGCAAGATCGCCGTGGTCACGGCCGCGGCGACCTCGAGGTAGATCTCATTCGCGCCGCCACCCCGCTCGGGAATGAGGTGGAAATCCATTCGCATGTCCGGGTGCCCCGCCCCGCCGAGGAACAGCGCGTACAGCGACCAGCCGAAGGCCGCCAGGACCCCGACGCTGACCAGCGTGTCCATCGTCGCGGCGGCGTGCTTGGCGTTGACCCACGCCGCCCGGTGGAAGGGCCAGGCGCCCCACACCACGACCGGGGCAGCCAGGGTCAGGGAGAGCCACTGCCAGTTGTCGAACTGCAGCGGCCGGAACATGAAGGCCAGCACCGGCAACGTCAGGACCGCGCAGATGATCACCCGCCGCCGCAACTCGGCCACGGCGTCGGGCTCGGCGTCCCGGGCACTGTCCTCGGCGGGGGCCGCCCCGGGCTGCTCGCGCAGGCGCGCGGTGTACCCGGTCGCCTCGACCGTGGCCACCGCCTCCTCCAGGGTGGAGCCCGCCGGCAGGAGGACCTTGGCCCGCTCGGTCGTGAAGTTCACGCTCGCCTCGACCCCAGGCATCCGGTTGAGCTTCTTCTCCACCCGGGCCGCGCACGAGGAGCACGTCATCCCGCCGATCTCCAGCTCGATGACCTGCTGACTCATCGACTCATCTCCATCCCCTTGGGCCGCCGACCTCAGTGGTCGGCGACCACCTCCAGCTCCATCACACCCAGGCCCGCGGCCCGGCCGGGCTCATCCCCTCCGAGCACCGACCCCAGCCCGTAACCCGTGCCCAGCGCCAGCGCCAGGACCAGGGCGAACCCGGCCAACCGGGCACTGCTCCTCACGCAGGCGTCCTGGTGAGCTCATAGCCGGCCTCGTCCACGGCCGCCCGGACCTCATCCACCGCCACGTCACCCGCGCTGGTGACCGTGACCCTCGACTCCCCACCGGCGACCAGGTCAACCTCGACGTCCTGGACGCCGGTGATCTTGCCGACCTCCTCGGCCACGGAGCTGACGCAGTGACCGCAGGTCATACCGGTAACGGTGAAGGTGTTGGTAGCCATGAGGGCCTCCCCTTTGATCGATGGTGCGTGCCACGTCGGCACCCTTCCTTTATACCCCCCGGGGGTACGCCGGGCAAACGGCCGGGTTATGGTGCCGGCACGGCGAAGTCAGCCACGAAAGGCACGGATCCTCGCGGTTTCCGGGGGCAGTCGCCGCGCCGGTGACCACCGCCGGTGACGGTGAAGATTCGGTTAAGAACCGTCCCGGCCCTCCCCGGGATGGGGAACTTCGCGCCGGAGCGGCGACGATGGTCGCGGGACCAGTGCAGCGATGAGCGAGCCCCCGGGCGGGGCTCCGGTTGGAAAAGGTGACAAGCGTGAGACCCCCCAGGCCCCAGGCACCCCTCAGGCGCGCGGTCACGGCGGCGGCCCTGACCACCGCCCTGGCCCTGAGCGGCTGTGCCTCCACCACCCAGGCCGGCGCGGAGGAGAGCTCCGGGGCCGGCTACGTCGCCGGGGACGGGTCCCTCGCGACCTGGGAGCCGCAGCAGCGCGACGGCGCCATCGACCTCGCCGGCCAGACCTACGACGGCGAGCAGGTCGACCTGGGCCAGTGGCGCGGGGAGGTCGTGGTCGTCAACTTCTGGTACGCCGCCTGCCCGCCGTGCCGCGCCGAGGCCGGGGACCTGCGGGCCATCCACGAGGACTACACTCCCCACGGGGTTCAGCTGCTCGGGGTCAACCCACGCGACGACGCCGCCACCGCCCAGGCCTTCGAGCGCACCTTCGCGGTCCCCTACCCCTCCATCCACGACCAGGGAGCCGCGGCCGTCGCCGCCTTCCAAGGACTCGTGCCCCTCCAAGCCATGCCCACCACCGTGGTCCTGGACCGCCAGGGCCGGGTCGCCGCCCGCATCATGGGCCAGATCGACCCCACCATGCTGCGCGGCCTCATCGACGACACCCTCGCCGAGAGGGCCTGAGCGATGTGGGACCAGCTCGGCTCCTTCTTCGCCAGCACCGTGCTCACCGGCCCCATGCTCGCGGCGCTCCCCGTGGCCGCGGTCGCCGGATTCATCTCCTTCGCCTCCCCGTGCGTGCTGCCCCTGTTACCCGGGTACGTCGGCTACCTCTCCGGCATGGCCGGCGTCAGCACCCCCGGCACCCGCCTGGCCGGCGGGCAACAGATCAAGGTCCGTGACGGGCGGCTCCTGGCCGGGGTGCTGCTGTTCGTCGCCGGCTTCACCGCCGTGTTCGTCCTGCTCGGCGTGATCTTCGCCTGGTTCGGGATCCTGCTTGCGCCCTGGCTGGACCTCACCACCCGCGTCCTCGGCGCGTTCGTCGTGCTCATGGGCCTGGCCTTCATGGGCTACGTCCCATTCATGCAACGCGACCGGCGCCTGCACCTGACCCCCCGGCAGGGCCTGTGGGGTGCGCCGCTGCTCGGTGTCGTCTTCGGGCTGGGCTGGGCCCCCTGCATGGGTCCCACCCTGGCCGCAGTCCTTAGCCTCGCCTTCAGCGAGGCCGACCCCGCCCGCGGCGGGGTCCTCGTCTTCGCCTACAGCCTCGGGCTGGGTATCCCCTTCGTCGCCGGGGCGATGCTGCTGTCCCGCTCCACTCGCGCCCTGGGCTTCCTGCGCCGCCACCGCCGCGCCTTCCAGCGCCTCGGCGGTGGGCTGCTCGTCCTGCTCGGACTGGCGATGGTCACCGGACTGTGGACCTGGGTCTCGGGCTACCTGCAGGGCCTCGTCGCCAACTTCCAGACCCTCGTCTGACCCCGGGAACGGTGGTGGCCCGCAGCCACACCGGCTACGGGCCACCACCAATCGGCTCCCCGGGGCTCAGCCCACCCGGATGAACGTCGGGTTCGCCTTGTAGATGTCACGCACCGACAGCGGGTTACCCGGGCTGAAGGCCGCGATGTACTGCCCATCACCCACGTAGATCCCCACGTGCCCGGGCCACCACACCAGGTCACCGGGCTGGGCCTGGGACGCCGAGACCTGCGTGCCCGCGTTGCGCTGCGCCGCCGAGGACCGCGGGATGGAGATGCCCGCCTGGGCGTAGACGTACTGGGTGAAGCCCGAGCAGTCGAAGCCCGCCGGGGTCGACCCACCCCACACGTAGGGCGTGCCGATGTACCGGTAGGCGATGTCCAGCACCGCGTTGCCCGACGTGCTGGCCGGCGGGGCCTCACTGCGGGCCGCCGAGCGCGACGCCGAGGTGGTCTCCCGCTCGATGCCGGTCGCCGTCGACGTGGCCGTCGCCGCCGACACGCCGGCCTGCCCCTGGGGGATGGTCAGTACCTCACCGACAATGATGAGGGCCTGCGCGTTCAGGCCGTTCGCGGCGATGATCGCCGAGATCGTGCTGTCGTAGCGCTGCGCCAGCTTCCCCACGGTGTCCCCCGACACCACGGTGTGGGTGACCTCGCCGACCGCGGGGCTGCTCGCCTGCGTGGTCGCCGCCGCCTGGGTGTCGACCACCGGGGGGTCGGGGTGGACCGGCTCCATCGCGGAGGCGGTGGTGGTGGCCATGGTCAGCACCAGGCCGGAGGAGGCCGCCGCAAGGGCGGCCCGGCGCGCCGCCGGGCCCGTCAGGCACGGACCCAGCGATGAGAAAACGGTGACGGGACGGCCCTCGGCACGGTGCCGTCCCCGGGTGTGGCTAGATGTCACGGGTGAACCTCTCCAGGGCGCCTACGAGGTCAGCTGTCGGGTTCGGGTAGGAGCACACCCGGCTCAGGCATCGAACTTCACCCCAAGGACCTGCAACGCAGGCCCACATCGGGTTCCCCGTCCCTGCCACGGACGATCGAGGACCACGGTGCGGTGGCAGGGCTCGGCGTCCGCACGCGGGCTTCCCGATGAAGGGGCGAGAAGCAGGAGCGACGCTACACACCCCGAACCTCGGGATCACGGTTCGATAACGGGGTCAAGCCCTGGGGAGTGGTGTATCGGTCCTCGAGATCGGGGGGTTGGATCAGGCGCTGATGGCGCCGATGGGTTCGGTGGTGGTCACCTCCTCGGGGCTGGTCTCGGCGACAAGGGCCAGTCG
>NZ_JAMBNZ010000196.1 GCF_023715365.1 Georgenia satyanarayanai | reverse complement strand
CTGGCATGCGTGACAAGCCCCGGCGCAGACCGACGGATCATTTCAAGGACAACCCGCTAGGGCGTCAGTCAGTGGCAGAGTCAGACCCCCGCCGAGGCACTCCCATCATCAACGTCAGTGGTCGGTCCTAGCCTTGGAGGTAGGACGGCAGAGCAGTCGTAGCCCGCAGAGGGGGTGGGTCGGTGAGCAGCATCGAGGACTTCGACCCGCACGCTGCGTGGCTCGAGGACCCGTACATCC
>NZ_JAMBNZ010000195.1 GCF_023715365.1 Georgenia satyanarayanai | reverse complement strand
ACCTGCGTGGCGACGTCCCCAATGAGGGAGGAGAAGGTGCCGGTGGCCTGCGCGACGGGGGAGTCGCGCACGAGGATGCGGAAGCCGTCGGTGTTGAGCTCGATGTACTCGAGCAGGGCCAGCGCGGCCAGCAGCTGCTGCAGCTCGCGGTCGACGATGACGGCGTACACGCCCTCCTTGCCGCCGAAGTGCTCGTAGACGACGGGCTTGGAGACCTTCGCACGGGACGCGATCTCCTCGACGCTC
>NZ_JAMBNZ010000194.1 GCF_023715365.1 Georgenia satyanarayanai | reverse complement strand
TACGCCTCAAGAATCTCCATGATCTCCCTGTCACACTTCTTCATGCGTCCCTCCGGTGGAACTTGCTCAAGGTGGTCGAAGACCTCGAGCAAACCCCGGAGGGACGCCCACGACGGGACCGACACGGAGTGGAGTCCAGCAGAGTGGTGTATCGGTAGCACGGTGAGCGTGTCGTTGTAGACGTAGGCGGTCACCGCGCGATCCTTCGAGTGATCTCTCACAACCGCCTCGAAAGGACCATCACGGTGACCG
>NZ_JAMBNZ010000193.1 GCF_023715365.1 Georgenia satyanarayanai | reverse complement strand
GAGCTTGGCGGTGGCCCACGCGGCGATGCGCTGGTAGCCGGCGGCCATCTCCACGAGGTAGTACTCATCCACCTCGCCAGGGTCGATGTCCTCCAGCTCGGCGAGGAGCTGACCATCGGGCGCCATGGCCGCCAGCGCCTCGGCCGACACCGGCTGGCGCGACTCGAAGCTCGGCTGCTCGTCGGTGATCGTCGACGGTGGCGGCCTGTCCCCGGCATCGAGGAGGAACACATCGGCCGCGTCCTCCTCCTGCGC
>NZ_JAMBNZ010000192.1 GCF_023715365.1 Georgenia satyanarayanai | reverse complement strand
TCGACACGAGCACCACCTCCAGGGCGGTGGGTCAGGCCGGTGGGGTGCTGCTCACCGAGGCCGTCACCGCGACCGGGCTCGGCCTGGAGCTGTCGGCGGCGCTTGGCCGGTGGCGCAAGCCGTTGGCAGTGCACGACCCCGCGAAGGTCGTGCTGGACCTGGCCGTGACGCTCGCCCTGGGCGGGGAATGCCTGGCCGACATCGCGCTGCTGCGCGCCGAGCCCGGCGTGTATGGACCGGTGGCCTCCGATGCCA
>NZ_JAMBNZ010000191.1 GCF_023715365.1 Georgenia satyanarayanai | reverse complement strand
CAGGCGTAGTCGATGGACAACGGGTTGATATTCCCGTACCGGCGAAACACCGCCCATACCGAGCCCGGTGATGCTAACCGCCCAACGCCCTCACGTCACCCTTCGGGGTGCGTGTGGGCCGCGCGCGCAACCCGAACCGGCATTAGGTAAGCGTATTAACAGGGGTGACGCAGACAGGTAGCCTCCGCGTGCTTAATGGCTATGCACGTCCAAGGGAGCAGGGCGAGGTCCAGGCAAATCCGGGCCTCACACAAG
>NZ_JAMBNZ010000190.1 GCF_023715365.1 Georgenia satyanarayanai | reverse complement strand
AGGCGGCCACCAGAAGAAACACACCCAACCACCCACACGGGATGGCTGTGGCCTGTGTCCTCAGGACCCAACAGCATGCCAAGTAATGATGTTCCACCCATGAGCAACCACCAGACACACGAACGGCGCCTGCGTGGCCACCTGACACCACCGATGAACCCCGACGAAGCGGGCGGAGGTGTGGTGAGCTCCTTAGAAAGGAGGTGATCCAGCCGCACCTTCCGGTACGGCTACCTTGTTACGACTTCGTCCTAAT
>NZ_JAMBNZ010000019.1 GCF_023715365.1 Georgenia satyanarayanai | reverse complement strand
GTGCCGGGCCACTGGGAGGGCGACCTGGTGATCGGCGCCCACGGCCGCTCTGCGGCGGCGACGCTGGTTGAGCGCACGACGAGGTTCACCACGATCCTGGCGCTGCCGGCGGGCAAGGACAGTGAGCGCCTCGCCGACGCGTTGATCGACAACGCCGATGAGCTGCCCGCGATGATGCGTAAGTCGCTGACCTGGGACCAAGGCTCTGAGATGGCCAAGCACGCCGCCCTGACCCTGGCAACGAAGATGCCCGTGTACTTCGCCCACCCGCACTCCCCGTGGGAGCGCGGCACCAACGAAAACACCAACGGCCTCATCCGCGAGTACCTGCCCAAGGGCACCGCGATCCCCACGCACCAGCCCTACCTGACCTCGATCGCCGAAGAGCTCAACGAACGTCCCCGCGCCGTCCTGGGCTACCTCACTCCACGCGAAGCCTTCGAACGACTCCTCACCGACAGCGTTGCTACGACGCCTTGACACCGCCTTGTCGGATCCTGGTGGAAGACTGCCGGAGGGCCCTAGCCCCGTGGCCTGTCCGGACATCTCGATGGAGCTGACATGAGCGAACCCCAGAACGACCCGCGCACCACAGTGGATCTGACCCAACTGGAGGAGAAGGGCCTCCTTGGATCCGCTTATACGACGATCGACACAGGTAAGGTCGGCGCGAACGACGTCGTCGACGTCGCGGACGACAACAGCGACTAGCCGGTCGTGGTCCCTGACAGTCTGGCTGCGCTCGTCTCGTTCCTCCTCCTGCTCGCACCGGGGATCTTCTGGCAGTTGCAGCGAGCGCGATACCGGCCAGCGGTGAAGGAAAGCACGCTCATCGAGGTGTCGCGTGTCGTCCTCACCTCACTGGCCGCGACAGGACTGGCAGCGGCAATCCTCGCTGGGTGGGTCTGGATGCCCCTCTACCGCCATGTCGAGTCCTTCGCCAGCAGCGGTTCGCCGGTCACGTCGGTGCCGTACATTGCGGCCGTTGTCGCGACCTCGCTGCTCGCCTGCGGCCTCGTGTTGCTCGCCTCTCTAGTGAAGTGGCCGGGGCGTGCCCCGATCAACGAGGGGCGAATCTGGAGCCAGGCGCTCGTCGACATGCGCCCGGCCGGCGCCCGCGCCTCGTATCTGACCGTGGAACTTCTCGACAACACGGTTTGGAAGGGTGAATTGATCGGCTTCGACTCCGACCCCGAAGATGCGCAACGCAGCCTCGCAATCGGTCCACCCGTCCGAAGGAAGCGACCGCGTGAGGAGTTCGAGAACCTGGACGATCGCTGGCGGGTGGTCATCTTGCCGGAGTCTCAGATCAAGTCGATCCAAGTCGTCTACGTCGAGAACTAGACCCGCACATCGGGGAACAGTCCCGGTGGAGGGGCCTCATAGGAAGAGGGTCACCCTTCTTCGTCTGGGTGCCCTCGGCGGCGGCGAACGGGCCGTGCTTGTCCATGAGGACGGCCATGTGGTAGTCGGCGTGCTCGCGCCACCACACACTCATGCCGGTGCCGGGGTCCAGCCGCAGGTGCTCCCACCAGCGGGCGGCCCAGACCCGGTTCCGGCCGTCGATCCCGCTGTGGCACGCTCCGCGTGCCGATCTCGTTACTCGTCGTCTGGGTCCTCGTCGGGCTCAAGGCTGCGGCGCAGGTTCCGAGGAAGTTCCAGGCCGTGCTTCTCCGCGAGCAGGACGGTCGCGGCGTAGTGCCGCGCCTGACGTGCGGTGTCCCCCAACACGTGCGAGTTCGTCGCGGCACCCGCCAGTACCGAGATCACCGGCATACCCATCCGGGCGTTCTTGACGGGCACGTGCTTCCCGTTGCCCGCTCTCTTCAGCAACTTCTCGACCGCGGCCATGAGGCGATGGTCATCCCGAAGGTTCTGACTCCAGTTGACCCGGCCTCTCGCCGCGTCAAACGCGGCACTGGCCTTCTTCACCGAGCCAGCTTTCACCACCTGGTTCTTGTAGGCCCGGGCGACCATGCGATCGATGATGTACCGCACCTCCGGATCGGCGGCATCGTACCCGTAGGCGTAGCAGATGCGGGTGGCGATGGCGCCTGTGAGTGCCTGCATGGCGATCATGTCGAGCCCGATAGCCAAGACGCTGCCGAGGACGGGCACGGGGATCATGGCCAGCGCGCCGAAACTCGCTCCCTGCCCAACGCCGACGGTGCCCCACTTTAGCGCCATACCGTTAGTCAGTTCCTCCAGTTCTTCAAGGTCCAGGTGTCGCAGGTCTTCCAGGGACTCCACCTCGCGGCCCTTGTCCCGGTGATGCTTCAGGACCGCCTCCGGGTTGGTCAGTTCGACCACCCATTCGTTGAGCAGCTCGAGTAGTTGCACGACGTTATGTACGGTCGGCACGAGTGCGGCATCAACGGCCACGCTCGCGACGTCCTTCACCTTCTCCGGGGTCCGCTCTGCCACCGCCTTGCCGGCCTTCGAGACGGTGCTCTTCGCACCGTCCACTGTGGTACCGAGCGCGGCCCGGGCTCGAGGCGGGAGCACGGCCTTCCGCCCTTGGGCCTTTTTCTCCCAGTGCGCTTGAATCTCGTCCCAGCGCTTCCGCTCATATCGGGACATGCGCTCGGGAAGGGACTGTTCCTTGCTCATGGACAGAGGGTAGGTGAACGCTCGGACCGTCGGATTGGCCATCTATTCGCCAAGTCACCTTGGCTGTCCCATTCGGGATCGGCTACCGGGGTGCCGAGAGCGCAGCGCCCCGCGGGGGGCGTCTCAGCCGCCCCCCGATGCGTTCGTGCCGCTGGCTGCCAGAAGCGCGTCGCGGCGTCTCGCGTCGGGTGGTGGGTGTGATCGCAGGGCCAGGGGGAGGTACCTGCTGAGGCCTTCGGCATGCAGGGTGTGCTGGACCCATTCCTCTGTCATGACCTCGCCGAAGACGGTCGCGGCCAGCGCATCAGTCTCGCTCTCGTTGCGTCGACCGCCGGCGAGCTGCGCCACGTTCCACCAGGTGAGTCCGCCGGCGCCGGCGAGGGCGAGGAGAACCAGCAGTGTGCTGAGGATCAGGCTGCAGCTCGCCACGATGACCGCGCCGGTCAAGCTGGCGAATGTCACCACCGATGCGAGGAGGAAGGGCCAGATGGGGGCACGCCGCCAGGCAGATCCCTCTTGATGGCGCAGGACGTGGCTGAGCTCGTGGGCGATCGTCCAGGCCCTCTCACGCGGACTCAGCTGCAGCAGGCGGCTGCTCAGTCGTATGCGGGGTGGGGTGTGGGCGGGGAACGCGCGGCTGGAGAGCTTGTCGCTGATCTCTACCGACGGCACCGACCGCAGGGGTCGTCCGGCGCTGGCCGCGCGGGCGGCCAGAGCGTGGACCTCGCTGAGCAGCTCGGCCGGCCTGCCGGTGCCTCGCTGCGCCATCGTCCTACCTTCTGATCAGCCGAGGGGGGCGCCAACGCCGGCCATGAACGGTTCGGCGTCGGTGTGCTGGCCCTCGAGGTACACCCCGTAGTGCAGGTGGCAGCCGGTGGAGAAGCCGTCGTTGCCCACGACGGCGATCAGTTGACCGGCCTGCACCACCTGGCCGGGGCGCACCCCGAGGCCGCCTGCGTACATGTGGTTGTAGCTGGTCTGCACACCTGCGCCGTGGTCGATGATGATGACGTGACCGGTCAGCCCGAGGCGGGGGTGTGGGCCGTTGCCGGCGTAGATCACGCGGCCGTCGGAGGCCGCGTAGATCGGTGTCCCGCACGGGGCGCCGAAGTCGGTGCCGCCGTGGAACTTGCCCCAGCGTGGCCCGTATCCGCTGGTGATCGGCCCGTCCACGGGCGCGACCCACTCGCCCTGGACGGTCAGGCCCGCGGGCGCGACGGCGGATGCGGAGAGGCACTCCAGTGGGCCCGCGCCCGAGGTGGCCGACGGCGTGGGGCGGAGGTTGACGTGCGGGTGGTCGTAGTGGTTGGCGGTGGGTGAGCCGCGGTCAGCGATCGGCCGCCACCCGGCCTGCGGGTCGGCGGCGTGCCAGATGGCCTGACGCCAGATGATGTAGTCCACCGAGAGCCGCTCGGCGTGCTCGATCAGGTAGGCGACGATCGCGTCACCCAGCGCCACGTCATCGCCGGTCATGAAGTCCACCGCCAGGCCGGCCGGATGGCCGCCGGCGTCGACGGCGCTTTCCCGGTGGCCGCCGACGTCGGCGACGTCGAAGCGGGTGCCGACTTCCTCGGCCAGCGCCTGGGTGTGTGGCTGGACGGGGCCAAGGTCATACCGGTTGCCCGGGTTGTCGGCGGCGGGCACCACGGCTGCTGCTGTGTCGCTGGACAGGGCGGCGATGACCTTCAGGGCGTCGGGCCAGTGCTGCTCGTAGTGCAGGGGGTCGGCGTTGCGTTGCGCGCGGTGTGCCGCGATCGTGGGTGGCAGATCCTGCCAGTTGGGTACGGCGGTGAGCCGCTCGAAGAACAGCACCGCGGCCTGGTAGGGGTCCATGCGCGCGTCGTAGCTGCCGTGCTCGGGGCCGGTCTGGAACAGGCCGATGGTGTCGGCCCGCACGGCGTCGCCGTGCGCGACGTTGACCAGGGACGATTCACCCATGGCCGTCATGACCGCGATCGCTTGGCCCCGGGCGTCGATACCGAGGTCGGCTCCGGCGCGGATGGTCGCGGCGGCGTTGGCCAGCTGCTCACCGGACCAGCCGGCGACCTCACCGGGCAGCTCGCCGCCGGCGACGGTGACCGGCTGACCTGGCTGGCACGCCGCGGCGGGCTGGCTCTGGCTGAGGCCCGAGCCGACGAACAGGACCAGGCCCACGCTCGCCACGGCGAGGGCCACCACGGCGGCGAGGATGTGACCGGCCTTCATGAGGCCTCCCCCCGGTTCATTCCAGTGGGTCGGCGTACTCGACGAGCCACGGCGCGTCCTGGCTCACCCTGGTCAGGGTCACCAGATAGGTGGCGGCGTCGGTCTCGACGTGGACCTCGGCCAGGGACCCCGTGGAGTGGTCGAGGACGCGGGCCTGGCCGGTGATCTGGCTGGCGGGGACGTTGCGCGGGTCGACGTAGGCGAAGAGCTCGGCGCCGGCTGGAGTCATCTGGCCGGCGATGCCGGCGTGCCACTGATCGTCGGGCAGGTCTGGACGCGCGAAGGCACGCATGAACGTCACGGCCCGGTCGAGGGCGGCCTGCTCGGCCGCGGCGTCCCACGGCGGTGGCCCCTCGGTCGGGTTCTGCTCACTACCGGTGAGTTCCTCCATCGGCGGCTGGTCCGCCTCGGCCGAGGGGGGCGCGGGCGGCTCTGCGGTCGGTTCGACGTCCGACGTCGGCACGACGATCCCGGCTGTCGCCGGCGCATCGGGCGCCGGCTCCTCGCCGTCGCCGCACCCGGCGATGACGAGAAGAGCTGTGATGGTCGCCGCTGCGGTGGAGAGCCGGGCCCGGTTCACTGGTCCTCCTCGTCGCGGGTGGCGAGGTCGGCCGCGACGTGGGCGGCGAAGCCGTCGTCGGGTGTGGTGGGCGCCGTGGAGAGACGATCGGTGTGGCCGTCCTGGCAGGAGGAGAACAGGCGCAGGTGCCGCAGGCGCTCCAGCGTCGGCCACAGGGACCGTTCGTGGAAGTCGACCAGCCCCGGCCCGGGCTCGGAGCCCGGGTCACGGTAGGCGCCGGTGTGGGCGACCATCAGCGCGGTGAGCAGCTCCACGGCCACCGGGTGGCGGTACCAGCACGCGGCGACCCGGTACTCGGCGGGTAGCCCGCTGAGGTAGCGGCCGGAGAGGTAGGTGACGAACTCGGCCAGGTCCTGCCAGAGCCGAGCCGCTTCCTCGCGGCCCAGCGTTTGCCACCACCACGGGCCCCCCCCAGCGCGGGCCGCGAGTGTCTCGGCCAGCGCGGCGACGAGCTCCTCGAGCGCGGTGACCCGCCCGTCGAGCTGGCTGATGTCTGGCTGGCTCATGGCGTGGGGATCCCTTCGCGTTCCAGCACCCACGCCTCCGACGCGCGTAGGGCTTTCGCGTCATCGCGCTGCCACCAGGGGGTCAGGTCGATGACCGCGGCCGGCAGGTCGCGGTAGAGGAGCAGCGCCCGGCCCTCGGGGATCTGACGCAGCTCGGCCACCGTCATCACGCGTTCTTTCTCGGTGGAGATGTTGAACGCCGGGACGTTGCCGGCCTCCTTGTAGTGGCGGCTGGAGCGGTCCACGCGCCGCTCGCCCACCAGACGTGAGGTGGACTCCAGGAAGGAGTCGTTGGACGAGCCGCCCATGAGGATCTTGACCGCGGCCGCGCCCCAGATTGTCTTGGCGCCCTCGGCCCCGAAGCGGGTCTCCAGCTGGGCCATGTCCTGGGCCACCGGCCACACGCTCATACCGCGGCCGCCGCCGTCGGCCATGAGCTGGGGCAGGTCGGGGATGGGGGCGATGTTGGCGACCTCGTCCAGCACGAACGTCATGGGTGGGTCCAGCCGTCCGGTGGCGGTGCGCTGGGAGGTGGCGCGCGCGGCGCGTACCACGGCGGCGACAAGCGCGGTGATGAGGGGTGCCACACCGGTGCGCCCGCCCTCAGACAGCAGGTAGAGGGTGTCGGTGGAGGCCACGAACGCAGCCGGGTCGAACACCGCCGCCTCCGGCCCGTCCTCCTCGGCGACCGGTGGTGGGCAGACCAGGTCGACCACGCGCGGGTCGGCCAGCGGAGCCAGCACCAGGGACAGTGACATGTCGGTGGAGGAGACGGTCTCGCGGGCCTCGCCCCGGCAGAACTTGGTCAGGTCACGTACCCAGCCCGGCGCCGCGTCGGGATGCTCTCGCAGAATGTCATATGGCGTCTCGTCGTCGAAGTCCCGCGCCCAGCGCAGCACCTGGCGAATGCTCAGCCCGTGGAGGGCCGCGGCGTGCAGCAGGCAGCGCAGCACCGTGTCGGCGGCCTCGGTGAAGAAGCCGGCGTTCTTCGACCCCTCCAGGGGCCGGGCGGCGACCATCGCCCGTGAGCGCTCCATCGCGGTCCGGACGTCCTGGCAGCCGGCGACGATGTCCCAGCGGGCCAGCTCGGGCCACCCCGAGACGCTCTCGGGGTCGAACACCCACACCCGGCCGCGCTCGGCGCGCAGCTGGGCCGTCAGGCGCAGCAGGTCGACCTTCGTGGAGGTCGCCACCACGGCGGCGGGCGCGTCGAGGACCTGCCCGACCGCCAGGTAGGCGGTCTTGCCCTGCCGCGGCGGTGCGATCACGCAGCCGGTGTCCTCGGTACGGGGGCGCACCGCCTGGCCGTTGTAGTGGCCAATCGGGGACAGCAACGCCGGCTCGCCGGGGGCGCGGCGCCCGTTCGTGCCGGTGCGCCGCTGCAGGGCCGACCCGGCGACCATGCCCTTGACGGCGCGGCGGCGATGACGCCACGCGATCAACGCGATGAGCCCACCCAGGCTCACCGCGACCAGCGCCAGCCACACCCCCACCGCCACCGGCAGAGCCGGCGACCTCACCCCCTCACCCAGGGACAGCGGCTCCAGGCGCACCAGCGCCACCAGCGTCCGGTCCACGCCTGCGATCGGCAGCCCGTCGGCGGTCAGCCACAGCGCGACGTGCCACCACGCCAAGGCGAGCACACCCGCCGCGGCGACGGTGATGTTCGCCTTCGTCCTCGCCGGCAGCGGTGGCCGGTTCTCCCGCGAGACCATCTAGCTACGCCCCCTCGTCGTCATCGCCTGATCGGTGTCGGTCAGCCGCTTCTCCAGCTCCGAGCGCACGTGCTCGACCATCAGCTCCGGCTCCGCGCCACGCTTGAACAGGCACGTGCCGGTCGACAACGTCGGGATCAGCGTCAGCGCCGAAGGGTCGAGGTTGAAGTCGTGCACGCACCGCTCCACGTCCACCGCGCGCGACTGGCGGTAGATGTGCACCGTCTGGGCCTCCTGCAGCACCGCCATCGCCGGTGAGCCCGGCGGAACGTCAGCGATCTTGTGCATGGCCACCACCAACGCCAACCCCAGTGCACGGGCCAGCTTCGTGTTCGACTTCAACAGGCCAGCGCTGGGGCCGGCCACCAGGTGCCAGCCCTCCTCGACGAGCAGGTTCGTCCTCATCCCCCGGTTGCGGCGCAACATGCCCAGCAACCACATGTTCGCGATCGCCATGACCGTCGGCACCGCTGGGCCGTCGTCGGGCAGCTGGGACATGTCGAAGCTGGTGAGCTTGCGCTCCAGCCGCACCCCCGGGGAGGTGGGGCCGTCGAAGATGCCGCCGTACTCCTCGAGCAGCCCGGTCAACAGGAACCGCACGCCCAGCCCCGCGGCGTGCAGCCGCTCCCGGGACGCGGGCGAGAGGTCCTTGTAGCTGTCTGCCGGGTCGGCCTCCAGGTGCCCCAGAGCGGCCAGCACGTCGGGCAGGATGGGCGGGGCCCCCGCCCGGTCGGTCTCGGCCTGGCGCATGACGATTCGGTAGGCCGAGCGCAGTGCCTCTCGCTCCCACTCATCGAGCCGTTCCCCGCCCTGGGCGAGCTCGGCGGCTACCATCAGCAGCTGTACTTGGTTGCGCGACCCGGCTCCGGTGATGACCGGGTCCAGGAGGTTGAGCACCACGCCATCCCCCGCCAGGGAGAAGGTGATCGGCTCGCCTCCGTAGGTGCGCACCAGGTCGCCGTACTCCCCTTCGCCGCCCTGGTCCTTCTTGTCGAAGACCACCACGCGGCGATCGCGCAGCAGCAGCGGCCGCAGTCCATAGGCGGTCTTCAGGACCGAGGACTTACCCGAGCCCACGTCCCCGATCACCAGAATGTTCGGGGAGGTGACCAGGCCGGCCTCATAGGCCAAGAAGCTGTCGTGCCTGACCGCCGCTTCGCTGAGGGACTCGGTGCCGATGACCGGTGCCTGTAGATCGCTCGGTGAGGCGACCACGGCGGTATTGAGGACCTCGGCCTGCCGGGTGGTGGTCGGAGCGCCCCGGTCGTACGGGGCGTAGTAGCCGCGCTCGGCCCACCAGGTCGAGGCCCGCAGCCGGGTCCCGCGGGCGTTGAACGGTGTCAGGCCCTCCTCGCGCGGTGCCGGCGGTGGCGGTGGGGCCAGGAAGCGGCGTCGCTTTTTCTTCCGGGCCGAGGGTGGCTGGTCCTCGCCGGTCACCGGGTCTTGTCGACGCAGTCGGGTCTCGATACTCATAGCGACTCCTTCGCCCCGTGGCCGGCCATCCGGGACATGACCTTGTCCCGGCCGCGGTCGGCCGGCGGTCGCATGCCCCGGGCGATGGGCCACGTCGTGCCCGACGCGGCCGACTGGAGCGTGTCGAGCCACTCCAGGCGCTCGATGCCCAGCTCGTCGGCCGCGGTCGCCTGGGCTTTGCGGCACGCCTCGGCCAGCTGCGCCGCCGAGCGGGCACTGACAGTCAGGTATCCCACCCACTCCACGCCCGCGTGATGTTCACCGGGCCGCAGGTCACGCGCCCGGCGCTGCGCGGCGCTCAGGCGCAGCTCGGTCTCCTCGTCCTCGATGCGCCCGGCCTGGGAGCGGGCCAGCCGATCGGCCGAGTCGCGGGTGCGGTCCAGCCGCGCCGCCGCCCGTGCCTGGGCCGCGGGGATCACCCACGTGTGGAACGAGAGCGTGCGCAGTGTCCCGTCCCCGGTCCCTGACAGCAGCGCCGTCATCCACAGCGAGGAGCGGTGGACCGTGGCCATCGCTTCAGCGGTGATCCGGGCCGTGCGGTGCCACCACTGCGTCTCCTGCCCGGTGGCCGGGTCGGTGACCGTGACGACGTGCGCGGAGTAGTGATCGGCGCTGGGCACACCGAAGCGGTCCGGGTCCACCCCCGCGACCTGGTCGATCGCCCGCGAGGGGCTCTGCATGTGCAGCATCACCGCGGCCGTCTGGGCCGCGCTCAGCGGCCGCACCCAGCTGTGGCCGGCCCCCCGCAGCCGCGCCGTCATGGACGCGACCTCGATGCGCATCAGCTCCCGCCACCCCTGACGCCGCTGGCCGTGACGGGCCGCGGCGTGACGAAACGCGCTGGTCAGGGGCCAGCGGATCACCACGTAGTGCCGGGGAGTCATCGTGGAGGCATCCACCTTGCGCAGCAGCTCGTCGTAGGAAGCCGCGACCTCCGGTGGGGTGTCGGGGTCGAGGTTCTCCACCAGCCATGCCTGATGCCGGGCGGAGTCCGGCGGCAGGACGCGCGTGATGGTCTGGGCCATGCGCGCCACCGAGTCGTGCGACCCCAGCCTGGCCAGGAACCGTCCCCACCCGGCCGCGGCCGCGTCGGTGGCGGCGTCGGACTCCAGACCCCGGATCTGACCGGAGACCTCGAAGGCGACCGACAGGTATGCCGGCTCCCCGGCCGGAGCGTGCCAGGCCACCCCCGGGCGCCGGGGGCGCTTCTCCAGCCACGCCATGCCCGAGGCTCCGTCCGGGGTGTCTCGCAGCGACACGGCCTGACGGGCCGCGTCGGCGCGCACCTGCGGTGACTTCGCGCGTGCCTGCACGGCCAGCGCATCCCAGCTGCCCTGGTCGAACGGCGTGTACTTCACCGTCCCGCGAGTGGTGCGCTCCTTCCAGCGTCGCCGGGTCACGACGCGCGCGAGCACCGATCCGCGCGGCGTCGAAGCGGTGAGCAGCCACGTCGCTGCCACCAGCAGCACACCGACGACGAAGCCGCCTTCGCCGGCGAACATCGTCAGCACCATGCCCACCGCCGCCGCCGCACCCACCGACGTCAGCTTCCACAGCGGCATCGAGCCACCCAGCACCGACCGGTGACGGGTCTCCCCGCCAAGCACCGAGGTCCGCGTCACTGGGACCCACCCCCCTGGTCGTCCATCTCCTTGGCCGACACCTCTCCGGCCTGGGCGCCCTTCTCCGCGGACTTCTTGGCCGCCATGTAGGCCACCGCAACACCGGCTCCCACGGCGCCGCCGACCTTGCCCGCAGCTCCCCCGGCCCGAGCCGCGGCCCCACCGGCACCTCCTGCGGCACCGCCGGCACCTGCCGCGGAACCCGTCGACGCGCCCGCCCCGCCGCTGCCAGCCCCTGCCGCCGCCGGGCCGCCACCCTTGGCGGCAGCCGCACCGGCGGTGGTCGGGTTCGTCCCCGTCGTCGCGGCACTCTCCCCGCCCGGCTCACCGGCCCCGGACTTGCCCTTCCCGCCGCCAGATCCTCCGTGTGCGCTGTCGCGCTGCTTGGCCTCCAGCGCCTTCTGGATCGGGCCGGTCTTCTGCCCACCATCGGCTGCACCACCACTGCCACTACCGCTACTGCCCGAGCCGCTCGAGCTACTCGAGCCGCCCTCGCTCTCCTCGGGCTCGCCCTGCGCTTCCTGGCGCCGGCGCGCGTTCTGCCGAGCCCGCCGCTGAGTCTGCGAGCCCTCCTCCTCGCGATCGTTACCGTCGCGGCTCGACTTACTCACCGCAGGGCCCGCCTGCCCGGCCCCCGTCGGGGTCACTGGGGCGAACTTGAACAGCAAGAACGGTGTCATGCCCGCCACACACAGAGCGATCATCGCTGCCCCCAGGTTCGCGAACGTCTGCACGTCGGTGGAGCCGCCCTCCAGCCACGTCACCGAGCCGGAGGCCATCCGGTAGGCGATGCCCAGCACGAAGAACAGCAGCGGCTTGGCCGCGATCACTCCCAGCAGCAACACCAGCAGGCGTGTGGCGATGCGGTGGTGCGTGGGGTTGCCGAGCCACGCGAACGCCAGCGGTGCCACCGCGCCGCCCAGGTAGACCGCGACCATCGTGATCCACAGCGTGATGACCACCAGCACCAGCCCGACCACCATGGCGACCATGAGCCCGAGCGCCACCAGCACGCCGCCGACCACGCCCGCTGCGTCGGTCTGCTCGATCATCGACGCCAGCGAGGCGATCGACTCATCGACCGAGGAGTTGATCCCCCACTGCGCCATCGATTCCGCCACCGCGGCGAAGAACTGCAGCACCAGCCAGCCCGCGGCCGGTCCGAAGGTGGACATCCCGAAGAACAGGGCAGCTCGCGTGGTCAGCACCTCGGCGACGTCGTCACTCGTGTACACGCCCTGCGCCGACCGCATGATCGTCCACAGCAGGTTGATCACCCACAGGAACACCGCCGCGGCGTAGCTCACCGCGTAGGCCTCCAGGAACCAGTCAGCCGAGAGATCCGGCTTCGTCGCATCGAACAGCGCCGGCAACAGCCGGTCCGTCAGCCCGTACGCCGCGTCCTGGGCCTTCTCAAACAGAAACCCCAACGGGTCAGACCCAAATGCAACCGCGTTGCTGACTGCGTCACCAGCACTCTGCACACCTTCGACGAGACCGTCCCAAGCACCGGTCGCCCGGTCCCAGAGGTTGGGGTTGTCGTCCTCATCCACCGTCAGCACCCCCCTGAGAAGGGGGTCATGATCGACACCAGATCCTCTAGCTCGCGAGAGCCACCGAAGTCGACGAGCAGCCACCCCCCCGAAGACCGATCCAGCGTCATCATCACGGACCCCGCCATAACTTCCTGGCTGTTGGGGGCCGGCTCGGTATCCACGGTGAGGACTGAGACCACGACCTCGTGCTCTGTGGAGGACTCGATGTAGTACCCGCCCTCCACCGTGGAGGTCGCCGGTCCCTGACGCTCAGCGCCGCTGCCTATTTCTTCAGAATGCTCCGCTAGCCCCATCACGGAATCCGACGCGTCCGGGGCGGCGATCGTGTCGAGGACGACGGGCACCTCATCCGCGGGTGGAAGACCACCTTCGCCGCCGCCCCAGCGCGCCAGGGTTGCGGCGAACTCGGCGGCGCCAACGTCGTCGAGCGGGGCTTGATCCTGGGCGAGGAGCACGGTCTGTGCGTTGACCGCTTGCCCGCCGAGACATCCGTTGGCCACGCGCGCGGTCTGAGCCGATCCGGTCGGGTCGGGCTCGGCGGTCGGGCCCGCCGGCGCGGGCGCCGGCTGCTCTCGCGAAGCAAGGCCCGAGGCCCACACCACCACACCCGCAACCAGCGCGACCGTGACGATCGCCAGCACGAGCCGGCGCAGCCAGCGCCGCGGGACCCGTATCTCTGGTTCGAAGCTCACGTCCCCTCCCCCACGCGCGGGCTAGGTCGCTACGGCGAAGATGGCGCCGACGACTACGCCGAACGCGGCCAGGATCACTACGGCCACCAGCGCCTTGATCGCCCGCCCCCGGCCCTGGGAGTAGTCGTGCGGGTTGTCACCGGACTGGGCCATGGTCACCACCCCCAGCAGGAGGTACACCAGCGCAGCGATGATCGCGATCGCCCACAGAGCGCCGAAGAGCTTCTCCCACCACTGCGTGAACTCCGCACCGAAGACCGAGAAGTCCGGGATGATCCCGTCGATCGGGTTCTCCATGATTCCCCCCAAGGGTTCTAGTTGACGTTCTCGAGCAGCTTCCGGGTGGCGGTAGCCGCCACCCGTGTCCAGGCACGCTCGGAGTCACGCGAGAGCGATCCGAGCGTGATCTCCCCGCCCCTGCCGATGTGCGGGTCGTAAGGCACCTCAAGGACGTCCACGGTCGGGATCACCTCACACAGGCGCGCCAGCTGCTCTCGTGCCCGCCGCACGGCATCCTTGTCCTCCGGACGCCCGTCGTGATTGATGACCACCACAGCCGACTCCGCCAACCGCGCGCCGTGCTCGCCACGCCGCGAAACCACGTCCAGCAGGTCAAAGGCATCGAGTACCGCCACGCTCGACAACAGCGTGGGGACCACGAGAAGGTCCGCGGTCTCGACCGCAGCGCCGAACGCATCGGAATGAGGGTTGTTCCCCGAGTCCGCCACCGTCACTCGGTAGTACCGGTCAAGAACCTCACGCGCGGCTCGAACGTCCTGGCCGGTGAGCACCGGGCGGTCGTGGACTGAACCGATCGTATGGGCGAGTGAGGTCTGCGGAGCCGCATAGCCTGCGAGTTCACCGGCAGACGCCACATGCTCGGCCGCCCTAACGAGTTCACCCATGCCCCGCGTGGGCGAGCCCTCGGCACGCTTCTCCAGCGCGCCCGTCGCGTCGGACACCTCAAACGCCGCGGTGGCCCCGCCCCGCACTCGGCCCAGCACGCCGGCCAACACGATCGAGGACGTCGTCTTCCCTACCGCGCCGGTCTTGTTCCCGACCAGGATGTTGACCGCCCGCGACCATGTGGCCTGGCGGATCACCCGCTCGTCATCGAGGAATCGTTGCTCCCCCGGGCCCGGGCCGAGCCGCACGACGCCACCGCTCGCGCGAACCATGAACCCTTGCCAGCCCCACCGCGCACGTACCCGCTCTGTGGCGCCGGGCCGGATCAACTCCCCCCGGGCCGTGCCCGAGAGCCCCACCGCCGCCGACTCCGGGGGGCTGGCGGGCGGCGATGGGGCAGCCCTCGGGACATCAGCGTCCGCGTCCAAAGGTTGCGCCTCAGACACGGCATGCTCCAACACGCCGACTTCCCCGGACACCAGAGCCTCTGACTCCTCGGGCTCCTCGAAGTCCAGCGCGCGGCGCGCGTCGCGGAACAGGTCACTCATCACGGTTCCCCCCGTCGATGAACACTCGCATCCTTGCGTACTGCACTGACATCGAAGCAGAGCCGTGGCCCAGCGGGTAGCCCCCGGGCCGTAACCGTCCCGCTGAGACGGTGTACGCGCTGCCCCCAGATCTCATCCTGTGTTAGATTCCCATTAAACGCAAACCTACCACGTGGTGCGACAGCGGAGCATCCCTCCCATGAGTGTCGGGAACTCCGGCAGGATGGGCAGGTGCCCCGCTATGTCGCCCCGCCAGGTATGCCACCAGAGGTAGAGGCGATCATTGACGTCATCGGTAACCGTGCGCGCGCGGCGATCATTCGCGAGCTCGTTGGACAAGGGCCGCTCACCGCACCGGAACTCAGTGCTGTCGCAGGTGCCAGTGTCAGCGCCGCCAACCGCCACCTGCGTGAGCTCGAAGCCTCAGGACTCGTCACCGCCGACGTCGAGGCAGGCCAACGCCGCGGACGCGGCCGGGTTCCCACCTGGCATGTCAACCCGGATGTGGTGCACACCTACATCGAGCGGCTGCGCGCCTACCTCGACGCCGAGTAAGCGCGACACGCCCGGCCGCCTGGCGCTTATATCTGATACGAGCCCCTTTACTAGGGGCATGGCTGGACAGCAACGAAAGGGTCGCCCGCACAAGGGCGATCGCGATCTCCTCGTCACGCGTCCGCATCGGCGCGTCGGTGACGCCGTCCGGGCAAGCGCCGAGCGCCAGGGCTATGCGTCGATCAGCGAGTACGTCGCCGCCGTGCTCGCCGAGCACGAAGGCCTGGCCGATCTTGCCCCCGAGCCTGCCAAGAACACGTCGCAACAGGAGCTGCCTCTAGCAACGAGCGCCTAACCCCCACATATGAGTGGGGGCCGGCCCCGAAGGGCCGGCCCCAGAGTCCAAGTCCTTCACCCTCTTGCTTGGCGGCGGGTCGGTGAAGGGCCTAGATCGACGCACCTTCGTGCGTCTAACGCTCGGAGCCCACCATAGCTACCCCTGCCTCCTCCGCGCTACCTCTGCCGTGCGACACGCCGCACACACGCGAGCCCTGGAACCAGGGCAGGCGGCGCCGTCGCCGGCCCAGCAAGACCCGCGAACGCGCGCCCCTGACGGTGCGGATGGCCCTGCCCGAGGGCCACACCCTGCCCCGGCGAGTCAGCGACTGGGTCGACCAAGCTCTGGTCCACCCGGGCACCGCGACCATGACCGCCCGCTCCTGGTCCACCTACCGCGCCTTCGTCCTGGCGATCGCCAACGCCATCGACCCCAAGTCCAAGACCACGACGTTCTCCTGGACCAGCCTCGCCGCCGCCGTCCTCGAGGTAGACCCCAGCGCCGCGAGCTCCCGCGCGAGCGTGGACCGCTACCTGCGCCGCCTGCGGGAGTGGAAGCTGCTCGGGATCGTGGCCACCGGCCGCACCGCGGCCTATGCCCCCAAGGCCGACGGCGGGACCAACGAGCGCGCGGTGTACGTCCTGAGCGTGCGCAGGCCGCTTCAGGCTGTGGATAGTTTTGAGACCCCTCCCCTGGAAGAGGTTCACGTAGCCCCCCGCACGCACGCGCGCGAGAGGCTGGCACAGGCCAATGCGGAGCCGCTGCGCGGCCCGACAACCCGGGCCGCGCAAGCGCGGCACCCCCAGCTCCCGGCACAGCGACAGCTCCCAGCGTGGTCACGGTCCGTCACGCCAAGCAGCAAGGACGACATGCTGCGCGCAGCGGACACCTTGCGTCACCTTTCCTTCCCGTTGAGACGGCTCAGTGCCCGGCACGTCCGCTCGATCCTGCGGCCCTTCTTCCTGGCCGGCTGGAGCGTTGCCGACGTCCACCACGCCATCGATCACCGGCCCGATGGCAGCAGCTATCCCCATGACGGTGCCAACGGTGTGGGCAACATGGGGGCCTGGCTCAGCTACCGCCTGGCTGCCTGGCAGGACCCGCACGGCACCGTGCGCCGCTCCCCCACCCAGCGCATCGAGGCCGAGCGGCGCGAGAACGCCGCACGAACTCGTGTCCGTCGAGAGGCCGAGGCCACCCGTCGCGCAACCGCAGCCGGGCCGCAGAGCCCCGGCCGGCTGCTGGCCCGTGCCGTTGCCGAGGCCATCCGCACCGGCCGGCCGCTGCCGGCTGCCGCGCTGCCTGAGGGAGCCCGCCAGGCACCTCAGCTCGTCGGTGAGTCCCGGCCTCTCGACGCTCCACACCCGTCCTCGTGATCGCTCACTGTTCCAGTTCGAACGAGAACCACCGAGGGTGGGCCTGCGGGGAGGCCTCAGCCGTCACCATCGGTGCCGCAGTCAGTTCCAATGCCGGACACCTCAGCCGCCCTACGCTCGCACACATGTTCGATACTTGGACTATGCGAATGGAGCCCACCAACGCCGAGCACCCGGCGTTCGTTCCCCTCAACCCCATGGGCGCCATCCCCTGCCTGGCACGCCTCGCTGACGGCAACGGGTCCGTCTGGTGGATTCCCGCCACTGCTAACCGCTGGACCCCAACCCACGTCCTCATCCTGTGGCGAACTGACCCGCGAAACCCACGCGCCGAACGCCTCGTCTGGCTTCGAACGGAAGACGTCCGTCCCTGGATTCACATCCCCGGCGGTCCCGTACGCGAGCCGCGACACCCAACACGGGGCGGGCAGAAGTGACCTTAGTGGAGTCCAGCAGAGTGGTGTATCGGTAGCACGGTGAGCGTGTCGTCGTAGACGAAGGCGGTCACCGCGCGATCCTTCGAGTGATCTCTCACAACCGCCTCGAAAGGACCATCACGGTGACCGCTCCATCCAGTATCGACCCTGCCCAGTTCCTGCACGAGCACCTCGCCCAGGCATCCCCGGATCTGATGCGCGAGATGCTCACCACGTTCATCAACGCCCTACTGTCCGCCGAGGCCGACGCCGTGTGCGGGGCCGGCTACCGGGAGGTCAGCGATGCCCGGACGAATCGCCGCAACGGCTACCGTCACCGGGAGTTCGACACCCGCGCCGGGACGATCGACGTGGCGATCCCCAAGCTGCGGCAGGGCTCCTACTTCCCCGAGTGGCTGCTGCAGCGCCGCCGCCGGGCCGAGGCGGCCCTGACCACGGTGGTGGCCTCCTGCTACCTGCTGGGGGTCTCCACCCGCCGGATGGACAAGCTCGTGCAGACCCTCGGGATCACCGGCCTGTCCAAGTCGCAGGTGTCGGAGATGGCCAAGGACCTGGACGAACACGTGGCCGACTTCCGCACCCGGCCGCTGGATGCCGGGCCCTACACGTTCGTCGCGGCCGACGCTCTGACGATGAAGGTCCGCGAGGGCGGACGGGTCATCAACGTGGCGGTCATGATCGCCACCGGCGTCAACAACGAGGGCTACCGCGAGGTCCTTGGCGTCCAGGTCGCCACCGGGGAGACCGGGGCGGGGTGGCTGGCCTTCTTCCGCGACCTAGTCGCCCGTGGCCTGACTGGCGTGGGCCTGGTGACCTCCGACGCCCACGCCGGGCTGGTAGAGGCGATCGGCGCCACCCTGCCCGGAGCGGCGTGGCAGCGCTGCCGCACCCACTACTCGGCCAACCTCATGGCCGCCTGCCCCAAGGCCTCCTGGCCGGCGGTCAAAGCGATGCTGCACTCGGTCTACGAACAGGCCGACGCCCCGGCCGTCCAGGCTCAGTTCGACAAGCTCCTGGACTCGGTGGCCGATCGGCTACCCGACGTCGCCGAGCACCTAGAGAGCGCGCGGGCCGACATCCTGGCCTTCACCGCCTTCCCCCAGGCGATCTGGCGCCAGATCTGGTCCAACAACCCCAACGAGCGCCTCAACCGCGAGATCCGCCGCCGCACCGACGTGGTCGGCATCTTCCCTAACCGCGAGGCCATCATCCGCCTCGTCGGCGCCGTCCTGGCCGAGCAGCACGACGAGTGGGCCGAACAACGCCGCTACCTCGGCCTGGACGTCCTGGCCAAGTCCCGACTGGCCCTTGTCGCCGAGACCAGCCCCGAGGAGGTGACCACCACCGAACCCATCGGCGCCATCAGCGCCTGATCAACCCCCCGATCTCGAGGACCGATACACCACTCCCCAGGGCTTGACCGTGACCTTCCTCAAGAGACGGTGCCTGCCGCCATCCCTCCACAGCTACGCGCACGGCCGCTTGAACCAGTTAAGGGTGCGGACAGCGCACCCCCAACAGTACTAATAGAGGACTCGCATAGAAGGCGCCCCCGGATCCTTCCCTAGCCGCCACTCGAGGTCCGCGCCGCCGAGCCCGTGATCTCGCCCCCCCATGGCCGCCCTGCGGGCCGTGCCTGACGGCCGCTGCGCGGCCGCGACTTCCTCGCGCCTGCGGCGCTCGTTTTCTCGCCGTGAAGCCTGGCGGCAGCATACGGTCGGCCGACCTGCGCGCAAGGCGCTTTCGCGGCATATCCTCCCTCGCTCCGCTCAGTCCGGTATTCCACGACGCCTTGCACTCCGGCCGGCTCTCCCTAGCGGCACTACGTGCCTTCACGGCAAGAAAACGTGGAGGGGACTAACAGCACTAACGGTCCTAACAGTACTAATACCGTCAGCTTCGGAGGTGGGAGACATGTCCCGCACAACCCGACACACCAAGAGCCCCGAGCAGCGCCGCGCGGAGGCCGAAGCGCTGCACGCCGGCATCGCCGATCAGGTCCAGGCCCTGCGCAGCAGCGAGGCTTGGCGCCGGTTCCTCGACTTCTCCCGCTCCTTCCACAGCTACAGCCTGAACAACGTCCTTTTAATCCTCGGGCAGCGGCCCACCGCGACCGCCGTCGCCGGGTTCCGGCAGTGGCAGGGCAAGGGCCGGCAGGTCCGCAAGGGCGAGAAGTCACTCAAGATCTTCGGCTACTCCACGAAGAAGATCACCGAGGAGGACCCCAAGACCGGCGAGGAGGTCGAGAAGCGCCTGCCCCGCTTCCCCATCCTCTCGGTCTTCGACATCGCCCAGACTGACCTCATCGACGGCCAAGAGGACCACTCCACCGTGGCCCACCGCCTCACCGGCACCGACGACCTCGACATCCTGGCCACCGTGAGCGACTACCTCACCGCCAGCGGCTGGAGCGTCACCCGCGAGCAGCTCGACGGCCACACCAACGGCTACGCCACCAACCACGGCCACCGCGTCGTCATCGAGGCCGCCCTCTCCCCAGCCCAGGCCGCAAAAACCATCATCCACGAGGCCGCCCACATCACCCTGGGACACCTCGACGCCCCAGAGCGCGACTACCGCGAGCACCGCGGAGCCATGGAGTGCGAAGCCGAATCCGTCGCCTACGTCCTAGCCGGCCTGCTCGGACTGGACACCAGCGCCTACAGCATCGGCTACATCGCCACATGGTCCGACAAGGACACCGACACCCACGGCGTCAGCGAAGAAGTCCACGGCACCGCCACCCGCGTCCTGGCCGCCGTCCACACCCTCACCGAGGCCCTCGAGCCCACCGAGAACGCCACACCCATTGTCGCTATGCAACCCCAATAGTACCATTGCCAGTAACCGGGGTGGCCGGGAGGCCTGGCAGGCGACGCCAGACCTCCCGGCCCCTGGGCCAGCGAGGGGCCGCCGCCCCTCGCGCTCCCCGCCAGATACCCGACCGGCCCGGACCTGCGGGAACTGGCGGGGGAGCGACCGACCGAAGGGGGAGAGGGATGTACACGCTCACCGTCTACACCACGCCCAGCTGCATCCGCTGCACCATGACCTGCCAGCGCCTGGACAAGGCCGGCATCACCTACCGCACCGTCGACGTCACCACCGACCCCGTCGCGCGCTCCTACGTCACCGACGAGCTCGGCTACACCGAGGCCCCCGTCGTGGTCGTCGACCAGGACGAAGACAACCACTGGTCCGGCTTCCGCCTCGACCGCATCACCGCCCTGGCCAAGATCAATGCCACCAACACCACTGATACCACTATTCCCGCCAATGGAGGTGGACACGATGTCTGATGAGGACGAGGCCCCGAGCCTGGCCCAGATCCCGGCCGCGGCCCAGCGACTGGCCAACGCCTACTACGAGGCCGGCCTCAACCACGGCTTCGAACTCGGCTACCGAGCCGCCGAAGCCCGACAGGAAGCCAGCTGGGCGGCATTCGCCGCGCTGGCCAAAGCGGCCACCAGCACCCCCGCCCTACGACCAGCTGTGCGAGCAGCGAGGAGAGGGCCCAGTGCGCCGAGGAACACCGCCACCTCATGCGCGAGCGGGGCATCATCCCCTGACGGTGTGGCACCCACAACCTCAGCACCCCTATTAGTACGGTCAGCACCATTGGAGGTAATACATGAGCGCTCACGTACTGGCCGTGTGCAACCAGAAGGGCGGCGTCGGCAAGACGACCACCACCTACCACCTCGCCCGCGCCGGCATCCGCGCCGGCCGGTGGGTGCTGGTCGTCGACCTCGACCCCCAAGGCACCCTGACCACCATCACGGCACGCGAGGAGGTGCCCGAGGACAGCGTCAGCATCGCCGACGTCCTCAGCGCCCGCGCCAAGGAACCCCTGGCAGGCGTACTCGTGCCCGGCGTGTGGGACGGGCTGGACGTCGCGCCGACGGTGGGGGAGAACCTCGGCGTCGTGCGCGACGAGCTCGTCGTGGCCGGCGCCGGCCGCGAGGCTCGCCTGCGCGAGGCCCTGGCCCCCGTCGCCGAGCGCTACGACCTGATCCTCATCGACTGCCCGCCCTCACTGGACCAGCTCACGATCAACGCGCTGGTCGCCGCCGACGGCGTCCTCATCGTCACCCAGAGCAAGCAGGCCAGCATCAACGGCCTGGTCAAGCTCCACGAGACCATCGAGGCCGTGCGCCGCAACTACCGTCCCGGCCTCACCATCGCCGGCGTCCTGGTCAACCAGCACGAGCAGCACACCGTCAGCGGCCAGTCCTGGCTCGAGGAGCTACGCGGAGCCATGGCGATCATCGAGCCCCCCGTCCCCAAGGCAGTCGTGCTCTCGGACGCCGCCGAGGCCAGCGTGGGTCTGGACGAGTACGGCAGCAGGGGCGCCAACCGCCTAGCCGAGACCTTCGACAACTACCTCACCCACCTCGAGGAGGCAGTGCGATGACCCGCCCGCCGCGCCGCAAGAGCAGCCTCCACCGACTCTCACCCACCGATCCCGCATCCCAGCCGCCTGAGCGTGAGGACGAGGCCGCAGCCACCACCACGCCACCGGTCCCTGCCTCGCCGGCGGTGTCGGCGCCGGCTCCACAGGCCGCCGCATCGGCGGGGGATAGGCGCAAGTACCGGCACAAGGTCAGCTTCTACCAGGACGAGGACGACACCGCGCGCGTCCGAGCCGCCATCCAAAACACGTTCCCCACCGAGGGCCCGCGGTCACTCAGCGAGTTCATCAACCAGGCCGTCATGGCCGAGGTGCGCCGCCTCGAAGAGCGCTACAACGACGGCGAGCCCTGGCCCGGCGTCGGCGCCCGAGAGCTGCCCCAGGGTCGCCCCATGGGCCGCTGAAGCCCCCCCCTCGTCGAGGGACCACATCCCCGCACCTCACCCGGAGGTGCGGGGACGTTTCGTTGCGTTACGTCTTTCGTATCGTGCCGTATTTTAGTCTTTCGTTCCGTTACGTTGCATAGTAGAGTGACGTTATGAGCGAACAGCAGAGGGAGACAGAGCAGCGCACATGCCGGTTCCCCGGCTGCCGGCGCCACGCCATGGCGGCGGAGGCCGACACCGGGCGGCCCCCGGAGTACTGCGACGACCCCAAGCACAACCGCGCCGCCGCCTGGCGCGCGCGCCGGCGCCTCGAGGTCGCCGGCGAGGGCCCCACCGCGGAGGAGACCCGTCCCGTGGACGCCGCACGCCAGCGCGCCAGTGAGATCACCGGCCAGGTCGCCGGCATGATCGAGCACCTCGGCCAGCAGCTCACCACGCTCGTTGGCGAGCTGCGCACCGTGACCGACCCCGAAGCCGTCGAAGCACAGCTCGAATCGGTATCCACCGAGGCCGCCGAGCACGTCGCCGCCGCGAACGCCCGCGCCTCACGAGCAGAGCAGGCACAGCGCCGCGCCGAGGCAGAGCGCGAAGAGGCCGACGCCGCGGCCACCGAAGCGACCGAGCAGGTCGAGGAGCTCACCCAGGAACTGACCGGCGCCCGCGCCGCACTGGACGACGCCCTGGAAGCGGGGGAGCGGACCACCGAGGAGCTCGACCAGCTTCGCCAGACCGCCGAGGCCGACCGGGCCCAAGCCGCTGCCGAGGCCGACCAGCTGCGCACCGAGCTGGCAGCCGCGCGCGGTGACCTCACCCGCGCGGAGGAGGAGCGGGACGCCGCGGCCCAGCGGGCACAGGCCGCGGAAGACGCACGGATCGACGCCGAGCAGCGCGCCGCGGCCGCCGAGAGCCGCGCCACCGCCGAGGCCACCCGCGCCGAGCGGTCCGAAGCCGACGCCGCCCAGGTCCGCGAGCAGCGCGACACCGTCCGCGCCGAGCTCGACCAAGCCCGCGAGGTCGCCGGCGAGCTGCGCAGCACGCTGGCCACCGCCGTCGCCGAACGCGACGCCGCCCGCACCGATGTCGACCGCGAACGCGCCCACGCCGACCAGCGCGTCCAAGACCTCCGGGCCACCTACGACCGCCAGGTCGACCAGCTCCGCGACGAGCTCACCCAGGCCCGCGCCGAGTCAACTACCTCACCGCGTCGGGCGGCCGGCCGCCGGACCACGAAGGGCGCCGACGAGGCCGAATCGGCAAAGTGACCCCGCCACCCGGCGCCACCCCCCTCAGGGGAGCTGCGCGCCACGATCGACTCACTTCGAGCAGGTCTGCCGACAGTTCGGCGCCTGGCACAACAGTGTCGTCGATGTCGTGTACTACGCGGGGGAGGATGACCGCGGCGACGGGAGCCACTGGGAACTGTGACCGCCGCGGCCGAACTTGAGGTCGCGGCCACCGGCCCTCAACGCAGCCACCGGCGCCCTGGGGGGGCGAGCGCACGCTGCGAACGGAGTCGTGCGCTGGCGCAGCTAGCGCTAGTGCCAGGCCGCGCGAGAGCCTGGTGTCAGCGATACCTCGGGCGCGGAGCAAGCCGACTAGACGCACTCACTTGGAGGGAACGGATGGCGGTTTACCTGGACGGGCATGAGCCATCGGCAACACCCGCTCTCGACTGTGCAGGAGTGAGGCATCAGCGGTGGAACGGCTTCATCGTGCCGCTGGCCACAGCGGACAGTTTTCGTGCCTTCGTCGCCGCGTGGAAGTTGGTCGACCCACACGGACCATGGAGGCTGGAGGGAGTCCGGACCGAAGGCGACCGCCTGGTCTACGAAGACCGCGACGGAGCGGTCGACTACTGGGTGGCCGGGGGAACTGAGGACCGAGCAACGACCTACGAGCTCGACGGCTGGATGTGGGTTGAGGCGTGAGCGGCGGCGCGTTGAAGGCGTCGTCGCTCCGAAACCTGATACAAGAACGTCATGCCCGAGATCCAAACGCCGGTACGGATGTCCCGCCCGCGCAGCCGCCGACCTCAGTGGAAGGGGGAGCGCAAGGCCGTACTCGTGCGCCTCCCTGTGGACTTAGCGCACCGCCTAGAGCAGCAGGCGGTACGCCGTCGCCAGTCACTCTCGGACACCGCCGGTGCCTACATCTCAGTTGGTGTGGCAGCCGACGAGGGGCCGCGACAGTGCTGACACCTACCTCTCAGGACCATCCAGAACTCAAGGTCGTCGACCTGTTCTGCGGGGCAGGCGGACTGTCCGAGGGGTTTCGTGCCTCGGGCTACTCGGTGATCGCCGGCACGGATTACGATCCCGACGCCGTGGCGACGTACGCACGAAACTTCCCGGAGGCGGCGGCGCTGTGCGGTGACATCCGCGACCCGGACCTGCGGGCACGCCTCGACGAGGTGACCGCCGAGGCGGACATCATCGTCGGCGGTCCTCCCTGCCAGGGATTCTCCCAGGTCCGGAACCACACCCGGCTGATCGACGACCCCCGCAATTCGCTCTACCGCGAGTTCGTCTCCAGCGTCGCCCACGCCCAGCCTGATGCCTTTGTGATGGAGAACGTCCCGGGCATGGACCAGATGAGCGTCAAGGAGCAAGTCCTCACTGACCTCAGCCTCGACGGCGAGTACGACGTCGAAGCGCAGCTCCTCGACGCCGCCGACTTCGGTGTGCCCCAGACAAGGAAGCGTCTCTTCTTCCTCGGCGTGCGCAAATCTCTCGGAGTGCCCACGCCCCAACTCAGCGGTACCGGCGTGACCAGTGCCGTCCAGCTCGTCCGCTTTCCGAGTGAGTCGAGCTCCGACGAACTCACAGCCCGGTATGTTGTCGCGGCCCGACCCGACGAGCATGGCCAAAGACTCGGCCTCGCCCTCGCCGACTCGGAGAACCTCACCGCGGTGACAGTGGAGCAAGCAATCGGCGACCTTGTCACTCTCGAAACCGGGCGCCGTGCCGAGAGCATGGCCGTGGCCGACCTCCCGGCTCCGAGCTCGGCGTACCAGCGACTCATGCGCTCTGGGGCGCCCGAGACCTTCAAGAATGTGAGCGTGCCGCGGTCACAGGCCGACACCCTGCTGCGATTGGCAGGCATTCCGGCAGGAGGGAATCACCGCGACCTTCCTGACCACCTCCTGGCCCGGTACCTCACCGGCGCTAAGTGGGGCCCTCACAACGGCTCAGGCCGCCTGGGCCGGGCCCACTACTATGCATACCGCAGGCTCCACCCGGATATCTGGGCGTGGACCCTCAACACGAAGGGCGACTCCGCCTACCACTGGTCTGACAGGCGGGCGCTCAGCGTCCGGGAGTTCGCCCGCCTCCAGAGTTTTCCCGACCGCTTCGTCTTCACTACGGACGCCCGACGCGGGCCGCTTCCGGGTCGCATGTCGGGAGGCGCCGCCCACTCGAGGTACCGCCAGGTCGGCAACGCGGTCCCGCCGCTCCTCGCCGCGGCTGCCGCCCAGGCACTACGCGAGGTGCTCTCCTCCGCCAAGACCGCTCGCCTGACCGCATGAGCACGCCCACCCCGGCAGGTCTCGGCGCGCCACGAGACACCCCGGCAGCCACGGAACTGGGAACGAGCCCAGCAGCGACGTCCACGGTCCCGGCGCGTGCGTTCGGCGAGGAAAACCGTGCCAAGTTGCTAAGTGACTACTTCGCCGACGTTCCAGAAGTCACCCAAAGCAACGCCTGGCAGCACGTCTACCGCCTCCTGCTGTGGGCTGACCGGACAACCGGTCTCGCTCACTGCTACGAAAGCGACAAGTCTCAACCGGGGCGTCCCTGGTACGCCCGCAGCCTGGCTTTCCATGTGTGGCTGTCTGACGCTTTGGGGGTCCCACCGAGCGAGCTTGGGGAGCACATAGACCTCATGTTCCGGTGGGCCACCGCCGACCTTGCCGCAGCAGCGGCCACACGCCGTCGCGAGCGCGCAGTAGCCGCTGACACCCAGCGCGCACCCTACGTCGGACGAGACCTGCCACTGCCCGGCGAGGACCCTGAGCTCGAGGCGATCCTCACTGAAGCGCTCGCTCCCTACCTCAGCCACGAGCCGCCGCCGGAGGCCCTGCGCGATCTAACCGAGCGCATCCAAGCCCACGTCGGCCAGGAGAACAAGCGCAAGAACTTAGTCGGTGAGGGCTTCGAGGACACGCTCGTCGCGCTGCTCACACGCATCCCCCGCATCACCGAGTCCTACGACATCCGCGTAAGGCCGTGGCTGCACGACTTGCCGGGATTCCACCCCCCGCGGGGCAGCGAGAAAGCCAAACAGGTCGACCTCGCGCTCGTTCGCCGCGCCGACGCCCGGCGGATTCTCGTCTCCTGCAAGTGGAGTGTCCGCAGTGACCGGGAGGAGCAGTTCGTCAGCGACTTTCGGGCATACACCGAGCTCGAAGCCGCGGGCGAGGACTTCTCTTACGTCCTCATCACCAACGAGTTCGACCCTGCCCGCCTCGCCGCCGCCTGCGATACACGCCGCCAGAACGCCCTCCTGTTCACCGACGTGGTCCACGTCAACCCCCGTGGTCCCGTCGCCGCGTACAGTGCGCCCGGAATCTCAGCCCGCCCCAGCGGGGGACAAGCTCGTGCCCTCGAACGGATCGACTCCGGACGGCTGTCCGCGCTGGAAACCTGGCTGGAGAGCTTGTCTAGCTAGCACTCGAGGATCACGCGGCTGAGAGGGCTTGTGCTGCGAGCGAGCACCCTACGCTCCTCACATGAGGCTCAGTTGGAAGCGCGAAGAGGTCATCCTCGCCTGCGACCTCGTCGCGAGCAACGACTGGCGCGCCCTTCCCGAAACGGCGCCCGAAGCTCAGGCGCTATCGGCCCTGCTCCGAGACACCAACCAGTTCTATCCCCGAGAACTGCGCCAACCCAACTACCGGTCGGCCGATGCTGTGTCCCGGAAGACGTGGGACATCGTCACGGCCCATCCAAGCTACGCCGGCAGACGGACGCGCGGCGGCAAACTGGACAGAGTGGTCCTCCAGGACTTTCTCGAGGCCCCGGAGCACATGCGTGCTACCGCCCACGCCATTCGCCACGTTCTTGAGACGGGCGAACGGATCCCGGAGCTGTCGCCGGCCGATGCTGACTTCGAGCCTGAGGCACGCGAAGGCACCATCCTCCTCGCACTTCACAGTTCCCGGGAGCGGCACGCGACCCTCCGCCGGAGGAAGATCGAGGCTACTTCAGCTGCAGGCAGCCCGTTAGCTTGCGAGGTGTGCGGGTTCAGCTTCGAGGAGTACTACGGCGCGCGAGGCACCGGATACATCGAGGTGCACCACACCGTGCCGTTGCACGTTACGGGCAGCCGAACTACTCGACTCGAGGACCTCGCGCTCTTGTGCGCAAACTGCCACCGAATGATCCACCGAGGCCACTGGATCACCCCGCAGGAACTCCGGCAGGTTGTGCGCGTCCAGCACTCCGCGGCCAGGGCCGAAGCAGGGGCCTAGAGGTTCTTCTTCATCCACTCGTTCAGGTTTGGCGAGATGCCGTAGGTGGCCCATGACTGGCCCGTGACCGTCACCACCACGATGTCGTCGTTCCCGTCGATGTGCTGCTTGATCCCGTCTCGAAGCTGTGAAGCTGTCAGCGACGTCTTGACGAAGAAGCTGCTCTTCAGGGGCCTCGCCCAGTTCTGGTGCGACTTCAAGTAGTCGATCAGCTTCGTGTAGTCCTGCCCCGCCTTGTTGAGGTCGTAGTTGACCCAGTGAACCGCCATGTCTCCTCCTGCTGTGTCAGTTTGTGATTGGGAACTGGGTGCACCCATCGGGACCGCCCGGCCGGCGACGCCACAGCGCCGCCGGCCGTCGGGTCACTTCTCGTTGCGGACGCCCTTGTGCTGGTTGGGGCTGCCGTTGAGGATGCGGCCGGTGCTGGTGTCGCGCTTGAACCAGGTCTCGCCGCGCTTGAACTCGCTGCGGGCCTTCACGGCGCCGACGCGGTGCCCGCGTCCGGTGTTCTTGGCCATCTATCTCACCTCCATCCCGAGGGCCCGGGTCCGTTCGAGGGGGGCTCTCACTAGGTAGTCGGGGTGGCAGCGGCTGGAGTTAGGTCAGGATCGGCAGTCCACACACAGACCGTCGCTGACGAGGTGTGGCAGGAAAGCAAGAAAGCAGCTGGTACAGAGCACTGCACACCTCGCGTCTCGCGCGCATGGGCAGTCACCGCAACGGGGACAGAACGGTTGGCCGCACTCTGGGCACGGGTACCCTCGCCGCTCGAAGACGGTCCCACAGCAGGACCCCGTGAGGAGCGGACGGGCGTCGAAGTCCCGGTCCGTAGGGACGTGGAACCGCTCGACGTCCCAGAGGTCCGACGCGCAGAACACTGCAACGATCCGTCTCTCATCGGCGACAGCGTCGACATAGAAGTCCGCTTGTGCGCCCCACGGGGTCCGCCACGTCAAGCGCCGAGCAGTTGATGCTCCCGGTGCCATTCCCAGCAGTGGGTGGCTATCGCTGAGCTGCTGGCCGCGCCATGGGAATACGACAGGCCAGCCTTCTTCGGGGTCAGGTTTCACACTGGCGTGCGTCACAGTGCCGGTGTCGCGGTCGAGGATGGCGATCGCTCCCAGTCCTGGCAACCGCTTCGCCAGGGCGATTGCACATACCGGCCTACTTGCCTGGGTGGCGTTGTAGAGGTCGATGACGTGCTGTGCCCTCATCGGGCCGCTGCCGATGACCCGATCGGCCTCCGTCTCGGGCAACAGCAGACGTTGGGCGATCCGGTCGCAGAGAGTCTCCAGGAGCCGGCCGGCCTCCTCCTGGTCCGCTACCCAGTCATAGACGTCGGGGGCCTCCTCCGCGAGCCAATGCCCGAGCTCGTGAGCGAGCGTGAAATTCTCGCGGCGGCTCCACGGCGTGGGCGCGTACAGGATCACCCCGTCCTGAAGGAACGACACGCCATCACACGCGCCACCATCGTCGCGCGTTGTGGCGAGATGTTCAGCGGGCTCGACGATCAGGCTCAGGTCATCGCGGAGAACCACCACGGGATCCTGGGCGAAGCGAGCGCGCACGTCATCGGCAAGCAGGGAGAGCGCCTGATGGACACAGCCTTCGAGGTCCATGTGTCCATCACTCCCGCTGGCCCTGCTCGACCGAAGTGACCAAGGCATCGATAGCTTGCAGAAGCTGCTCTGTGCTCGGCTGCTCGCCGCGGTGAACGGTCGCGAGCATCCGACTCTCGAGTGTTCCCGCGGCCACGGCGGGTGAGACTCGCCGGGCGCGGGCCCAGCGGTCGACGAGCTGGTCAAACAGCGGATGCAGGCGTGCAGCCTTCACTCCCTCGGGTAGCGAAGCCGTCGATGGAGGCGAGATCAGGTCCTCCACCGGTGCGCCGACGATATCGGCGACAGCCTGCACCACCGCTGGAGCCACGTCTGCAGCGGTCCGTGTCTCCCACCTGAACACGTCGCCCTTGGTGAACTCCCAACCTCGCTCGCGGAGGCGTGCGGCGACGTCAGAGACGCTCAGGCGTGCATGCTTCCTTGCTCGAGACAGTGCGCCTGAACTTAGCGTGCACTCGCTATCAGGGAGGAGGCCAAGCATGGCCGCCGTGGGGTCATCTGCCAGGGCGGGCGCACCTTGAGCAGATAGCCAGAGCAGGTCTGACATCTCGACAATGCTGGACAACTCGTGGCGCTCCAGATCGGTGAGCTCGACATCACTCAGGATTCGTTCCCGCTCCTCGGGCCGCTCCAGCATCTCTGCCACGAGTCTGTCGCGCAGATCTTCATCCATCGTTTCCCTCCTCCCTTCTCTGCATCGCTTCTCGGAGCAGTGCTAGCCCTCGTGTGGTCATCTGGCTCACCCGCGCGGGGCTTACATTCAGTTCGGCCGCCACCTCGGCTCGGGTCCGTCCCAGGACCTGCGTCTCCCACACGGCCTTTCGATGGCGGTCGTCCAACACCGTCGTCAGGCAGTCGCGGGCGAGCGCTGCCCGCCGCCGTTGATCGATTGCGTCAGCGACATCTTCGGCAACGTGGGACCTATCCGGGTCCGCACTGTCATGGGCAGTCTCCACAAGCTCGCCCCCGGCGTGACGTACCTCTGCCGATCGGACCCGATCCAGCGCCTTTCGCTTAGCGACGGTGACCAGGAAGGCCTCCCAGTTCCGCACGTCCCGAGGGAGCGACGCCATGATCGAGACGACAGCGTCTTGTACGGCGTCGCTAGCCTCGGACTCACGACCCGCCCCCCGGAGTACTAGACCTGCGGCTCTATGCATCGCATCCCGGTGGCGCAGGTAGAGCGCAGCGACGTCCAGCCGCGTCTCGTTTCCCGTCACGGCGTGCTGCACCTCGCCCTAAGCCCACACCATCGGTGACGATCCATCACTGACCCCATCCCCTCGACTAGTAGTCGAGACTGCGCGACCAAGAGTTAACGCTCCCCCGTGCTGAGTTTCCTCTATGCATTGTTTCGCTCGCTCTCGTCGTCTGCGGATCAACATCCTCTGCGGCTTGCAGCAGTTCCTCGGATTCGCCTCGGGCCGGAGTCGTCGCGCAGACGAGGGCCACCCGACCGCGAGGAGGCGTACCGGTGCGGCCACGCAGCCGTCCGACCGCCCGGCCGGGGACAAGCCCCAGTAGGGCGGGGGCTGGCCGCCCCCGAATGCCGCCAGGCCCCCGAAGGGACCGGTCATCGCGACCGTCGGGCTCGGTTGTACTTCGAGGCGCACGAACGCGAACAGAAACGCCGTCGCTTCGCGTCCGTCAGCGGACAAAACTGGACCCCGCACTGCGCACACGTCACGACCGTGCCCAGGCGCTGCTGCCCGCGCCGAGAAGCGCTCGCCTGACGCATCGCCTCAAGGCCAGCCGGCGAGAAGACACTGCCCGCCGCCAGGCGCGCGGCGGTGGCCTTCGCGGGATCCCTCCTCTCGAGAAAGGCACTGTTGCGGGGGAGTCGCGCACGCGCGCCATCCGCGAGAGCTTGTCGAGTCGACGCCGCTACCAACCCACGTCGGCCAAGACCATGCGCCTGGCGGTACTCCGCTGCAGTGAGCCCGTGGGCCCTGTAAACATGCAGTCCGAGATGGACGAACCGCTGGCCACACTCGTGGCACAGCAGACCATCGGCGTCCTCCTCGAGAACCCCGAAGCGGCCGTGGCCGTCCTCATCGCCGACCTCCATCGGGGCAATCGTGGCAAGCGCGCGTCGCCGCGTCTACACCCAACGTTGGTCCACGAATCGGAAGTCGCCTACGTCGACCGGCGACGAGCGCCGCGGAAGCGACGCTCCAAGACCAAGGTCGGGCTCCGCCGGCTGACGGTGCGGCCTGATGGCCGCTGGGTTCATTCGTGCCTCCGCGCTTCCCCCGGGCGGTGGCTGGCCGCCCTCGCACCCCCCGGTTTCTGCGCCCCCCCTTGCGCTTACAGGTTGTCTGCGACTTAGGGCAGGAACTCACAGGCGATCATGTCGCCATCGCTATCGAGCTTGTGGACATCCCCGTAGATCGGGTACCAGCGGTTGAACTCGGCCTGTGCCGCTGCTTGGGTGGGGAAGTCGTCGCAGTCAAGGTCGGAGGGCGGTCCCGGGACGGTGGGCGGACGCGGGGTTGGAACGGGCGCCGGCTTGGGAGCCCCGCGGCGCACACCGAGGGTGTCGGTGCCGTCGCCGTTCCAGTCGCCCACCAGGGTGGTGTCCGTCGTCCGGCCGTAGGTCAGGGTCCGGTCTGCCTTCCCTGCTCGGATCGCATTGGCGACGTGGTACGTGGCGCCGCGACGCACGGTGAAGGAGTCGTCCCCATCGCCGTCGAAGTCCCCTACATAAACGTCGTCGCCCGCGCGCCCGTAGACGGCGACGTGGTCGGCTGCGCCTGCCGAGATCGAGTTCTTGACGTGGTAGGCGGCGCCGCGGCGTACGGCGAAGGTGTCCTTGCCATCACCGTTCCAGTCGCCAACCAGTACTGCATCCGAGGCACGGCCGTAGACGGCGAGGCGGTCGGCCGGTCCAGAGCTGAGTGAGTTCTTCACGTGGTAGGCGGCGCCGCGGCGTACGGCAAAGGTGTCCTTCCCGTCACCGTCCCAGTCACCGACTAGCACGACGTCTCCGGGGCGACCGTATGTGACAACCTGGTGCGCTCCGCCGCCGGAGTTGGAGTTGCGGATGTAGAACGTAGCGCCACGGCGGACCGCGAGGGTGTCAGTGCCGTTGCCATCCCAGTCACCGACGTAAACCTGGTCGGTGGCAGCGCCGTAACTGAACTCGATGTTGGCTTTGCCTGACCACGTGTCGTTCAGGAAGTACTGGTCACCGGATCCTCCGATCTCCCCGCCCTTGGCGGCCGCGGTCGAGCCACCGGCCACGATTGTCGCTAGCGCGACGGCTCCTGCCGAGGCGATGGTCACCAAACGTCGTCGTCTTGCCACAGTTCCTCCTTGGTCGGCCGGGACCGGCTTTGGCCCCGCTCCTTAGATGCAACGTAGTCACTCGCGGCGCCATCGTCACTGGGCAACCCAGGCGCGTGCCCGGATCGAGCCTGGCCGGCCTCATGGCGTCACGATCGAAAACGATCGTTTATGAGACGGCGCAACTGTGCGACGCTGAATGTTCGCCCGCACGTCCACAACCCGTCTCAAAACTGGCCGTGTCGTCCTCTTGTTCTGCGACCGTTTCTGAGACGCTTACGGGGTGACGCACAACCTCGTCGGCCTGGCCCGCGTGTCCACCAGCGCTCAGGACGCCCAGCTGCAGCGCGACGCCCTCCAAGCGGCCGGCTGTATCAAGATCTTCGAGGAGAAGATCAGCAGCCGATCGAGCCATCGCCCAGGGCTAGCCGCGGCGCTGGACTACATGCGCGACGGCATGGACACCTTGGCGGTGTGGAAGCTTGACCGCCTGGGCCGGTCGACCAAGGACATCCTCACGGTCGCCGATGACCTCAGTGACCGAGGTATCGGTCTACGCGTCCTTACGGGGACGTTGGCCGGCACCTACAGCCCGACGGGGGAGGGGAAGTTCTTCTTCACGATGATGGCCGCCTTCGCCGAGCTCGAGCGTGACCTCATCCGCGAACGCACCATGGCGGGCCTGGCAGTTGCCCGAGCGCAGGGACGCCTGGGCGGGCGACCTCGGGTGATGGACCGCGACAAGTTAGCGATAGCTCGCGCCCGCCGCGCCAATGGCGAGAGCCCAACACAGATTGCCAAGGCTCTTGGGGTGTCACGTGCAACGGTCTACCGCTACCTGGCGGCCGCCGATTAGCCGGAAGTGCACGACTGGTCCTCCGGGACTACGCAGTGTGCCGGATGCGGTGCCCCACCGGGCATACCACCGGACAGGTCTTACGGCGACGGGGTCGGGGCCGTGATCCTGAGGCCGGGAGGTGCCGGACTCCTCCCGGTGGCGGCTCCTTATCCTCGATCCACCGATCGGCTGAAGCATGTGGGGCGCGACTATCCGCTACATGCGGTCGAGTAGCTCAGCCTTCTTGGTGTTGAACTCCTCCTTGGTGAGAATGCCGTCCGCGTGCAGCGCTGCCAACTTCTTGAGTTGGTCTGCCGCATCGGGGGTGCTGGGTGCAGCGCCGGCGGGGACGACGGTGCCGCCGCCCACCTGCTCGAGGATGACCTCACGTAGGTATGGCCCCGACACGTGATCGGCCTTGAACTCAACGACGTTCCCAGAGGTGTGGATCTCCAGGACGTTCCAGATCCCCTTGTTGCGGGACTCGACCGACGAGATCCGCGAGGTCGGGACCGTCTCGGCTCCGGCGCCGGCCCTCAGCAGTGATCCCATCTTGCCCCGGTTGATCAGCTCGACCCGGTCGGGAAAAACCACTAGGAACTTGTCCGCTGAGTCGTCGAAAACGTAGCCGACGGCCACCGATCCGGAGACGTCTATCCCCTTCTTCTGGGCCTTCTTCCGTGCAGCCTCCTCGGACTTCAGCGCAGCGGCTCGCACCTTCGCGTCCTTGTTTGCCCGGGTCGCCGCTGCGGCTGCCTGGCCCTCTGCCCGCTTCTCCGGATCTTTGCGCAACATTCCCATGCTGCCCACGGTAGCTCGCACCGTGCGGCGTCGTGGGCTCTCGCGGCGCGAGGGGGCCGGGGTGCCCCCCGCCGACCCACCGTCTTAAGAGCGTCGAGGATGCTGCTATGCCATTGCCATGATGCTTCCCCGCGCATAACGGAGAGAAACGTATCCTTGCCTCGAGCGAGCCGAGCTAGTCGCAGGGCCCGCTTGCATCCTCAGGATCGTAGGAGACCACCACCTCGGTTGGATGCTGGTCTAAGACCGTCACTGACAGCCAAGGTCTCAAGTCATCGTCGGAGTACTTTTCGGCATCGTCCCACCACAGCCAGGTGGTGATGTTGTCAAGTTCCTGCGTCTCACAGAACGCTAGATCTTTGTACCGGTCCTCGACCGGGAGCTGAGCCTCGTACCAGGAGACGACATCTTCATAAGAAGCGCCCGGGATGGTATATGCCTGATCCAGGTCGTCTCTTGGCTCGGCGTTGTCGGGCACCGGGACATTTTGCACGCCGGAGTCTTTCCCGTCACCGAGGTCTGTCTCTCCTGAGCCACTGCAGGCGGCAGTGGCTGCGACGACGGCACCGAGCACAGCACATGTCAGAACGTGTCGACTCATCGCGCCACCCTAATGCCACGGCCGACAAGCCACTCTCGGCTCGAAGTAAGGTGCGCGCGACGGTGAGGTACGTAAGAAGACCGAACCCCTCGCGGGCCGCCCTGGCCGTGAGTCTGGCGCCAGCGTAAGAGCCCCCAACTTATCGAGCCGGTAGAGGGCAGTCTGGCTGTGGCGGGGCGACTGTGTGGGGGGGGGGGGGGGGAGGAGGCTCAGCCCCCATGACCTGAGCCAGCGAGGAGCCGGGCGGCAGATTCGCCGTGAACTTCCGTGGGAAGGTCGGTGTCTTGTGGAACTGGCGTTTGGCTGTCGGCCTGCTTGCTCTGATCGGCGGTCTTGGTCTTCCCGTCAAAGCCGGCGCGGAGCCGGCGGACCTCCTTGGTATCGATCTCCAGGAGTGCGGCGATGCGGGCCTGGGACTCGCCGAGGTCGAGCAGGCTCTTCACCGCCGTGCGCATGCGGCCCTCGATCACCTCGAGCTTCCTCGTGACCTCGGCGTAGTTGTCAGCCGCGGCGAAGTAGTCGGCTGCGGCGTCCTCGATGTTGCGGTCGCGTTGTTCGCGCTCGGTGTCCACGCGCAGCCGTGCCTTGCGTGCCCGCTCCCTAGCATCTATCTGCTTCGTCGTCCTTGCCATCGCCGATCATCCCCCCGTACTCCACAACTGTCTGACTCCTGTGTCCTACCCGTCCCCACGCTAACGCCCTCTCCTCCTCGTCCGCCACCACAGCGCGCAAAATGCTGAACCGTACACACCTCTTGCACTTTCAGTGGGTGCGCTACGCTGGCCCCAGTTTCGCGGCGAGCGACGGGAGGGAGCCGGTCATGATGACCGTGCACGTCCTGCACGCCGGCGACGGCTACACCTACCTCACGCGGCAGGTCGCCACCGGCGACCAGCAGCGGGCAGCCGGGGAGTCTCTGGCCGACTACTACGCCCACGAGGGCAACCCACCGGGCCGGTGGGTCGGAGCCGGCATGGCCGGCGTCGACGTCACGGGACGGGTGTCCGAAGCACAGATGCGGGCCCTGTTCGGAGAGGGGCTGCACCCGGACGCGGACCGGATCATCACCGAGGCGATGGCGCGCGGAGCCAGCCCGGAGCAGGCCGTGGAGGTCGCACGGCTGGGCCGGCGGTTCCCGCGGTTCGCGCCGGTGGAGAGCGACCAGCAGTGGCGCTCGGCCATCACCGCGGCGTACACGCAGTTCAAGGTCGACCAGGACCGCCCCCCGCAGGCAGGCGTCGAGCGTGACCTCATCCGGTGGCAGGTCGCCGGCCACCTCTTGACCGAACGGCTCGGTCGCGAACCGCACGATGAGGAGCGCTCAACGTTCCTCGCGGCGCAGGGCAAGCAGCAGCGCCAGCCCGTCGCGGGATACGACCTGGTGTTCACGCCGGTGAAATCGGTGAGCACGCTGTGGGCCCTCGGCGGGCAGGACGTGCGCCGGGAGGTCGCCGCCGCGCACGAGGCCGCGTGGCAGGAAGCGTTCGCGTGGGTCGAGCAGGAAGCCGGGGTGACCCGGGTCGGCAAGGGCGGGGCCGCACAGGTCGACGCACGCGGACTGATGGCCGCAGCGTTCGACCACGCCGACTCACGCACCGGGGACCCCAACCTGCACACCCACGTCGCGGTGTCGAACAAGGTGCAGGGCACCGACGGGCGCTGGCGCGCGCTGGACGCGCGCGTCCTCCACGCACTCGGCGTTGCCGCCTCGGAGCGGTACAACACCCTGGTCGAGAACGAGCTGCGCCGGCGGCTCGGTGTGGAGTTCGTCGAGGAGTCCCGCGGACCGGGCAAGCAGCCCGTCCGTGAGGTGGAGGGCATCGACAAGCGAGTACGCGAGGTGTTCTCTTCGCGTCGCGCAGCGATCGAGGACACCTACCACGAGCTGCTCGCCCGGTACCGGTCCGAGCACGGCCACGAGCCACCCAAGCGCATCCAGCTGCGCCTGGCTCAGCAGGCCACCCTGGAGACCAGAGAGGGCAAGCAGAAGGGCGTCACGCTCACCGAACGCCGGCAGCAGTGGCGAGCCAGTGCAGCCGCGGTGCTCGGCGGGCAAGAGGCCGTGGACGCCATGGTCGCCGCCGCGGTGCATGGTCCCGGCGCCGGTGAGAGTGAGGGCGAGTCGGTCGACGTTGACCAGCTCGCCGCCCAGGTGGTGCGCGAGGTGGAAACCAAGCGCGCCACCTGGGGGCCGTGGCACCTCATGGCCGAGGCGATGCGTCAGGTCCGCCGGCACCCGGCTGCCGGCGACGTCGCTGGCCTTGCCGAGCGGGTCGCTCACCGGGCACAGGCCCTGTCGATCCGGCTGGACCCTCCGGAACTCAACCCGGCGCCGGCGCCGCTTCGGCGCGCCGACGGCGAGTCCGTCTACACCGTCCACGGGGCCCGCAGCTACACCAGCCGTGCGGTGCTCGACGCGGAAGCCGACCTGGTCCAGGCCGCGCTCCGCACCGGCGGCCTGCACGTCGACGACAGGCACCTCGAGGACGCGGCCGCGGCCGTCGAGGCCCGCACCGGGAGGACGCTGGACGAGGGGCAGCGGACCCTGGCCGCGCACTTCGCCGGCTCGGGCCGCGAGCTGACGGCCGGTATCGGGCCGGCCGGGGCGGGCAAGACCACCGCCATGGCCGCCTTCGCCCGCGCGGTGGAGAACGCCGGCGGACGCGTGCTGGCCCTGGCACCCTCAGCAGCCGCGGCCGCCGTGCTCGGCGAGGAGCTCGGGGTCACCGGAGAGACGCTGCACAAGCTCATCGACGCCCACAGGCGCGGGCAGATCCCCGAGAGCCTGCAGGTGGACGCGCGCACGGTGCTGCTGGTGGACGAGGCCGGCATGGCCGGCACGCCCCAGCTCGCCGCGGTGCTCGCCCTGGCGCGCGAGCACGGGGCGAGCGTGCGGCTGCTGGGTGACCCGCAACAGCTCGCCGCCGTGGAGGCCGGGGGAGTGCTCCGGCTGATCGACGAGCGGGTGGGCGCAGCTCACCTGCGCGAGGTACACCGCTTCACCGACCCAGCCGAGGCCGCGGCCTCGCTGCAGCTGCGTCGCGGTGACCCCGACGGCGCGCAGTTCTACCTCGAGCGGGACCGGGTGCGCGGCGGCACGCGCGAGGCGATGCTCGAGGACGTCTACGCGGCCTGGCGAGACGACGTCGAGACCGGCAAGGACTCGGTCATGGTCGCCGGCTCGAACGACGACGCACTGGCGCTGTCGACCCAGGCCCGACGAGACCTCGTCGCAGCGGGCCGGGTCGAACCCGACGGGGTCCAGCTCGCCGACGGCAGCCACGCCGGCCGCGGCGACCGGATCGTCACCCGCCGCAACGAGCGCCGCCTGGCCACCGCGGCGGGCCGGGACTTCGTCAAGAACGGTGACGTGTGGACCGTGCTCGCCCGGGCCGACGACGGGCGGCTGCGCGTGCGCCACGCCCGGCACGGCGGCACCCTCACTCTGCCGGCCGGTTACGTCGCCGAGCACGTCCAACTCGCCTACGCCGCGACCGTGCACCGGGTCCAGGGGATGACCGTGGACACCTCCCACGCGCTCATCGACGCCGAGGCCACCGACCGCCAGGCGCTGTACACCGCCGCCACCCGAGGCCGGGAGAGCAACCGGGTCTACCTCGTGACTGAGGCTCTGGTCGGGGCCGATGGCCACGACGAGACCAAGCCCGCCGAGTCGCCGGCCGAGGCACTGCGCCGGATTATCGGCCGCGACGGCGCCGCGGTGTCGGCGACCAGCGCCCAGGAACGCGCATGGCAAGACGCCCACAGCCTCGCCCGCCTGGTGCCCGAGGTCGAGGACGCCGTCGACCGGCACCGCACCGGGCCCGGTCCAGAGCCCGTGCCGGCGTGGCGAGCCCCGACAGCGGGGACGGGAGACTCGCTGCCCGAGGTCGACTCACGGGTCGAGCCGTGGGTCCATCGTCACGTTGAGCTGATCGAACAACGCCTGGACTACCTGACCGACGACGCAGCCGCCGGCCGGCCACCGTGGGTTCAGCGGATACCGATCCCGGTCGAGGCTGAGGGTGTCGAGGCGTGGGTGGCTGGTGCACGCGCGGTTGCGGGGTACCGCGACCGGTGGTCGATCACCGACACCGACGCGCTCGGCCCGCAGGTTGATGAGGGCCGCCAGGGCGAGGACTACCGGGCCGCGGCCGCCGCGCTGGAGCGCATGCGCCAGGTCACCCGGCGCGGAGACGACGATGCGATGGTCGGCATTCGCAACGAGCGCAGGCACGCGCACGTGGACGAGCCCGACCGCACGCTGGGCGTGGCGGGTCGTCAGCAGGAGCCGCCGCTCGGCGATCAGACACCCGCCGAGCGGATCGTCCAGGCGCGCGAGAAGCTCCGTCGGCACCGTGAGCAACGCCGCCGTCGTGGTGACGACCCGCCTGCAAGATCTGGCCCCACCCGCCGCGGGCCACAGCTCTAAGCGAGGAGTCGGCGCCGAGGCGCGCTGCCGCCAACACAGGGCGGCAGGGCGACTCCGGAGTGCTGTGGTCAGCACTCAGCGTGACTATCCACTCCCTGCTTGGTCGTGCGCTTTTCCGACGCCCGCGTCCCGTAAAGGAGACCCTCGTGACTACCTTCACAGGACGGGTATTACGCGACGGACCCAGGCGGCGGTCACATCTGCTGACCGCGGTGTGGCCCGTAGGCGGTTCGCCTTGCGGAACCCGGGTCAGTCGAGTCGAGCACGCACCTCTGTTTCCGGCGGTCCTTGAGTCGTCTGTCCTGGCCTACTCGCTCGTTCGGCGGGGGGTGATCCGGCCGACCGCGAGGGTTGCGCCGGTGAACGCGACGACGGCGACGATGGCGAGCCACCACGTGCCTTTGCCGGGTAGTGCGGCGACTGCGCCGATGAAGGTCGCAAGTGCCGCAAAGAGGCGTCCGCCGGCTTTAGCCACGTCGAACCTGCGCTTGGTCTCCGCCTTCAAGCCCTCAGCCTCGCTGAGGACGCCTGCGGCGGATCCCACGAAGACACCCGAGAGGGCGAAGATCAACGCGGCGATGACGAAGTCGTTCATGCGCTAAACCTATGCTGCTCAACTCAGGTGCGACCCATGTCTATGGCTTTGACGCGATGTGGCGGGGTTCTGTCGCAGATCAGTAGCGGCTCCTGTCGGGGCGGTTCGGGGGCGCCTCGCCGATGCGACATCCCGTGAGTCGATCCCCTGCGGAACGTGGCTGGGCTCCGCTTCGAGGAGGGCCACGACCCCGTACGGACCGGCCCGCGGCGGTTCCCCAACCGGGACGATGGGGATGGTTACGCGAGCTCACTGCCAACGAGCGCACGGGGTGAACCCGTGTGGACCTGACAGGAGATTTCATCGAGCCGCCCCGAGTGTCGTCGGCTGGGGCTACCTCTACCTATGTAGAGTACGACCTATGAAGGTGACTCACTCGCTCGTTCTCGTGGCACTCGCGATCATGGACATGGACAGGGATGGTGACGGTCGGGTGTGGGGCTATGCCCTGTCCCAGCGGTCGGGTGTGCGTTCGGGCGTTCTGTATCCGCAACTCGACCGGATGATGGGCGAGGGATGGCTAGATGACCATTGGGAGGAACGTGCGGAGGGTCAGAAGCGACCCCCACGGCGCTACTACACACTCACGGATCGCGGGCGCAGGGAACTCGGCGCTGTAGTTGCGCGAGCCGAGAAGCAGTCCCGGTTCCAGTCGATGAAGGTGAGGTTCGCATGATCGGCGAACTGATGAGAGCGCCTGGGACGTTCGGGGTCTTCATGCTCGCCGTGCTGATCTTCGGCTTCGCCCCTGGCATCGTCCTAGCCGTGATCGTGCGGCTCATCCCTGACTTCGACCGGCGGCTCGAACTTCAGGCTGAGTTGTACGAGGTTCCGCGGTGGGAACGCCCGTTCTGGGTCGCTCAGCAGTTCGAGGTTGCACTTCGGATCGGGCTTGCCCCACGCATTGAGTGGATGTGGGGACGGTACGTGTGGCATCGCTGCAGCTTGGAGTCGGGGCTTGAGCGGCACCTGGCGTATCCCGTCTCGTTCGAGATCCCGGACGACGAGGACAAGGCTGTGATTGGCCCCGGCGATCAGGTGAAGCTGATGTGGTCCGTCAAGCGGTTCCCCGGAGAGCGCATGTGGGTAACAGTCACCGAGCGAAAGGGGGACCGGCTCGTCGGCGTCCTCGATAACTCACCCGTGTTCGTCTACATGGACCCGGGCGAAACGGTCTCCTTCCACATCGACGACATCATCGACTGCATTCTCGAAGACGAGGGGATCTTGATCGAGGAGGAGGCGGCCTAGATCCCACCGACCGTAGGCGCAATCGAACCTGCGCTGCGCCTAATTCGACTGTTCCGTCGCGACCATAGTGGGAAGCCTCGCCCCGCGGGGATCCTCATCCGGTGCCGGCCGCAAGCTGCGGCAGCGATCAGTGAGGAGCCATGCATTCGAATGGATGGCATTGGGCGGTGTCATAGCGTCGTAGCGACAGTGCTGGTCGGGTGAGGGGTTGCTGGTGGGACGCAGGATGCTGACGGCGACGGATCGGGCGGAGATCTCCACGGGGCTCAAGGCGGGGTGGACGGTGCGCAGGATCGCCGAGTACCTCGACCGT
>NZ_JAMBNZ010000189.1 GCF_023715365.1 Georgenia satyanarayanai | reverse complement strand
AGGCGGCCACCAGAAGAAACACACCCAACCACCCACACGGGATGGCTGTGGCCTGTGTCCTCAGGACCCAACAGCATGCCAAGTAATGATGTTCCACCCATGAGCAACCACCAGACACACGAACGGCATCTGCGTGGCCACCTGACACCACCGATGAACCCCGACGAAGCGGGCGGAGGTGTGGTGAGCTCCTTAGAAAGGAGGTGATCCAGCCGCACCTTCCGGTACGGCTACCTTGTTACGACTTCGTCCTAAT
>NZ_JAMBNZ010000188.1 GCF_023715365.1 Georgenia satyanarayanai | reverse complement strand
AGACGATCGTCGTGGCCTTGCGGGCGTCGATGTGCCCGGTGGCCAGCGCCTGACCGGTGAGGGCGAAGACGTTCTCGAAGGCGCGGGCGTTGCTCACGATCCGCTGCGCGGCGAAGCGGCTCAGCCCGAGCCGCGGAGCGAGCTCGTCGGCGGCCATGTTCCCCGACCTCACGTGCGAGGGCAGGGCGCCGCTGCCGTTCATCAGCGGGCGCCGGGAGAGCTCACCGGCCACCCGGGTGAGCTTGGCGGTGGCCCACG
>NZ_JAMBNZ010000187.1 GCF_023715365.1 Georgenia satyanarayanai | reverse complement strand
GGGCCAGGTTAATCCGCCCTGGGTAAGTCGGGACCTAAGGCGAGGCCGACAGGCGTAGTCGATGGACAACGGGTTGATATTCCCGTACCGGCGAAACACCGCCCATACCGAGCCCGGTGATGCTAACGGCCCAACGCCCACTCGTCACCCTTCGGGGTGCGTGTGGGCCGCGCGCGGAACCCGAACCGGCATTAGGTAAGCGTATTAACAGGGGTGACGCAGACAGGTAGCCTCCGCGTGCTTAATGGCTATGCACGTCCAAGGGAGCA
>NZ_JAMBNZ010000186.1 GCF_023715365.1 Georgenia satyanarayanai | reverse complement strand
AGCGGTGCCGCACGCACTACTCGGCCAACCTAATGGCCGCCTGCCCCAAGGCCTCCTGGCCCGCGGTCAAGGCGATGCTGCACTCGGTCTACGAGCAGGCCGACGCCCAGGCGGTGCACGCCCAGTTTGACAAGCTCATCGACTCTGTCGCCGACCGCCTCCCAGCCGTCGCCGAGCACCTGGAGGCGGCTCGAGCCGACATCCTGGCGTTCACCGCCTTCCCGCAGGCGATCTGGCGACAGATCTGGTCCAACAACCCCAACGAACGCCTCA
>NZ_JAMBNZ010000185.1 GCF_023715365.1 Georgenia satyanarayanai | reverse complement strand
TGCCAATATGGTCCTGGCGTCGGCTGGTTTGTTCATCGTCTGGTGGATGGGTTGGTTGGTGTCTGGGGTCGTTAGTTTGTTTGGTTGATGCTCGTCCGTGGTTTCCTTTCTGCGGGTGGGTGTTTGCTTGGATCGCTCGCTGCCTTTGGGTGGTGGGTGTTTCTTCGTATGGTTGTTACCCCTTTTGGGGGTGGCGATAGACATTTACGGAGAGTTTGATCCTGGCTCAGGACGAACGCTGGCGGCGTGCTTAACACATGCAAGTCGAACGATGAAGCCCAGC
>NZ_JAMBNZ010000184.1 GCF_023715365.1 Georgenia satyanarayanai | reverse complement strand
CGGTCACCGTGATGGTCCTTTCGAGGCGGTTGTGAGAGATCACTCGAAGGATCGCGCGGTGACCGCCTACGTCTACAACGACACGCTCACCGTGCTACCGATACACCACTCTGCTGGACTCCACTGACACGGACTTCCCTGCTTACGGACAGTTGATCTCCCTGTCTGTGGCCATGGGGCCGGGCCCGTGTCGGTCCCGTCGTGGGCGTCCCTCCGGGGTTTGCTCGAGGTCTTCGACCACCTTGAGCAAGTTCCACCGGAGGGACGCATGAAGAAGTGTGACAGGGAGATCATGGAGATTCTTGAGGCGTA
>NZ_JAMBNZ010000183.1 GCF_023715365.1 Georgenia satyanarayanai | reverse complement strand
CGGTGGTGCGGCGCAGGTAGGCCGTCATCTTCCGGCGCCCGTACAGGCCCTCTGGGGTGAGCCGGCGCCGGCCGTGGTGGTCGGTGGTCCAGGCGGCCTCGCGCACCGCGTCAACGACCTGGGCGTCGCTCATTGTGCGGGCGGCGATCACGCGGCTGGCGCTCTTCCAGCTGCGATAGGTCCGCGCAGCGATCTGGCAGCCCTGCTCGCGCAGCACCCGACAGATCGACTCGACTGCGTGGCCCTGGGACCTCATGGTCTCGATGAATCCCATGATCAGCGGTTGCGGGGGTCGAGTTCCCCGACGAAGAAAACTGTGGCG
>NZ_JAMBNZ010000182.1 GCF_023715365.1 Georgenia satyanarayanai | reverse complement strand
TCCGGGACCGAGAACGACACGTACACGGTCCCCGCGGTCCAGGGCGTGGAGTACCTGGTGGGCGGCAAGGTCGTCGCGGCCGGTTCCCACAAGGCCACCGGGACGGTCACCGTCACAGCTCGTGCCATGGAGGGCTTTGTGCTCGCCGAGGGTGCGCGCACGGAGTGGACGTTCACGTTCACCACCGGCGGCGGTGAGCCGGAGCCGGTGGAGGTGACGCCCGCGGCGGTGACCTTCACCGACGCGTCCGGGACCGAGAACGACACGTACACGGTCCCCGCGGTCCAGGGCGTGGAGTACCTGGTGGGCGGCAAGGTCGTCGCGG
>NZ_JAMBNZ010000181.1 GCF_023715365.1 Georgenia satyanarayanai | reverse complement strand
ATGTCTGGACCAGCGAGCCCTTGTTCTATCCAGCCAAGCCACCTGCCCACTGGCTCATGGTCGCCGAGGTCTTCGGGCAAGTTCTGACTGTGCCGCTTGCGCCATCGCACACCGGTGACCCCAGCAAGTGCCGTCCCATCGGTTGCTACATCGCGGCCGACCACCTCGCCCGCCCCTACCGGGAGGACCGATGACGAATAGGAACATGACCCCCGAGCACGAGAACGCCTTTTACGCCGACCCGGACAATCAGGCGCCTCAAGGGCCACCGGTTCGCCGTCGGGCCAAGCTGAGCCAGCCTGTGCCGGTGAGGTTTCCAGAGGACCTTCTGAACGAAGTCCGAAGTC
>NZ_JAMBNZ010000180.1 GCF_023715365.1 Georgenia satyanarayanai | reverse complement strand
CCCACGACCTGATACTTTAAATTTATCAGGACTGTCGGTATCTTCTACGCGAAGTGCCACGTTATGAATTAACTCACGTTCTAGGCGTTCACGAATATTGCGCGACGTCACGAATTTACCTTCTTTACCCGCAAATGGTGAGTTGTTGACTTGGAAAGTCATCGATACGGTTGGTTCATCGACACTTAGCGCTGGTAAGGCTTCTACGTTTTGTGGATCACAAATAGTATCAGAAATATTCAACGCATCGATACCCGTAATACAGACGATATCACCTGCCTGCGCCATAGGTACTTCGATACGGTCAAGACCATGATAACCCATGATTTGTAGGATACGGCCGTTACGTTTATTACCTTCTTTATCAACAATCGTTACA
>NZ_JAMBNZ010000018.1 GCF_023715365.1 Georgenia satyanarayanai | reverse complement strand
CCGGAACCGGCGCCCACCCGAGGCGAGACCCGGGCCACTGTCACACCCAACTGACAGAATCGACCTCAGGCCGGCGCTTCACGCAGCTCCCACCGACCACGGCCGCCTCATGAAAGATCCGGGCTAGTGGCCGCCTTGATAATCGGCGTGGCTGGGGTTCTCACCAACGCGGACAGTGCCCACACGTTGACGGACAGCTTCTCGGTCTTCGGATTTGAGGTGGCCGGTACCACCGGAACCCTCTTCCTCTACGGCATCGTGGTGGGTGCGGTTGCAATGCTCGGGATCTGTCCCCTGTGGTCTGGCGCGCGACGCTCCTCACGTAGGGGGCACGCCGCGCGCCGTGGACTCAAAGAGTCACGACGAGAGACCGCTTCAGCCCTTCACGAACGCGACGACATGGTCGATCAGCGAGACGCCGCCCGCGGTGAGAGGTCGACCCGCGCAGACGGGTCCCAGTAGGGGGGCCGAATAACTCCGCTCGCGGCCGATCCGACCGACGTCCCGTGGACCGATCCCGTTGCGAGATGTCACTGCACCGCTGAGTAGGAATGAGCCATCATCCCCCGAGCGGGGTTGTTCCAGGTCTGTTACGGTCGGCCGGTGGTCGTTCCGTCAGAGCGGCGAGCCGCAGCGCCGTGGCTGCGAGACGCTTCGCGTGCGGCCTTCTACCCGGCGGGTCCGATCGGCGATGGCACCGTAGGAGTGACTGAAGTGTAAGAGACTAAACAAAAGAAGAACGCCTGGCTTGTATTGCTAGTCGCCGGATTCCTCTTCATCGGCAGTGGTATCTGGGCGTTCATGAACCCCGACGCGGGGAGGGGCATGGTCCTGCCCCTCGGCCCCACCGCGTTCGGTTTCATTGGCGTCGGTTCGGGCATAGCGATGCTGGTCCAGGCGTTCCGGGCACGGCCGAAACGCTAGGCAGGTGCTGGCTGGAGAGGAGTTCCGCTCCATCCGTGCCGTTCCAGGATCGGTTACCGGGGAACGCAATGTGAGCATCAGGTCGGATCGTGAGACCGGAGCTGGCTGCGTCGGGTAACTTCGTAGCCACTAGGCCGGACACTTTAGGGGCGGCGGCCTGAAGCCGGGGGGGGGGAACGATTGAGCCAGATATCGGAGCGAGGAGGCGACGTGGATCGAGAACCAGAGCGAACGAAACCTCCGACCGTAGTCCTCGTGATATTCATAGGAATGTGGGCCCTGATGGCTGTCATGGGCGCACTATGGTCAGCCTTCGGATCGAATACCGACGGTGGCGTGGTCTATACGGCGGGAGGTTTGGCTTGGGTAATGGCTGGCCTGGCGTATTTGGCCCTCAGAAGGTCTTCGATAACCGCGGCCGTCAGGTGGCCGCTCACTGTCTTGGCATTCGGCGTCGGCGCCGGGCTCGGTTACCTGATCGCTCATGCCTTGATTGGCTAACTGACGTGACAGGTAGCGAGGAGGCACTCGACGTCTAAACGCCTGGACGCCCGGGATGCCTAAGATGACAGTCGAGACTAACGAACAGTGACGTTCGGGATTGGCGTACCCTGAGCCGGTCGAGGATGGGTCAGCGGAACTCCAACACATGGACGCGAGCGGCATGATGGGTAAATGGTCCACGTGACTCGCTTGGTGACGTACGTCGAGGTCGATGACCCTGTCGCTGACCCTCGGCAGCTGTCGGTATCGGCGCACCACGAGGCCGTCCTCATGGAAGGCAGCCGGGTCCTGCTCCTGGCTGACAGAGGCTGGAGCGCCTCGGGCCCGCCCAACATCTGAGCGGCCACTTCGGTCGAGGAGATCGCGGACACGACACGCATGATTGTCGGCCCGGACGAGCCATACGATGGGCACTCGCAGGAGGACATGGAGACAGGCCACTGGGCCTCGCTTGCTGCCGTCCTCCGGCGCCATGGCATTGAGGCGGACGCCCTGGAGTTGAAATGGCTGCCGCACGATGTCGTGCTCGGCGAGCAGTTGCTCGCGCGCATCGGTCATCAGCCGCACGACGGCGTTCAGTTCTGACGCTGCTCCGGGGGTGTGCGTGGCGTCGTCGCACGCGGACCCCGTACTCGTCACGCTCCCCGTGCCGATCCCGTAGCGGGACCCCCTGCGGAACATAGCCGGCCTCCGCTTCGAGGAGGGATTACGACCCGTACGGAGGGACCTGCGGCTGGTTGGTCATGCGGCACGTGCCCGGAGGGATGCTCACGAGCTCACGTGTCAAGGAATCTCCGCAGTCGATCATGGAGTGCTCCGCGGGCGCGTTTGTACGCTTGCTCCTGCACTCTGTGCTGGTCGCCGGGCAGCAGCGTGCCGAGCGCCAAGGTCTCGCGCAGCTCTTCTGCCGCTGGGTCGATGCCCGGCACGAGCAGGGTCAACTCGTCGAGTGCCAGGGTCAGACGATCGTGCGCCTCGGTGTACCGGATCAAGTAGTCCGCCGCCGACATTCCAGCAGCGCTCTCGCCTCCGCGGTGAGTCCAAATGGCATTTCCCCGCATCATTTCCCACGAATCCTGGGCGGCCTTGAGTGCCCTTGCAGCGATGGGCAGCAGTTCCGCACGGCGCCGCGACTCCCTCTGTGTCACGTTGGCCAGGAGTTGTGCGCCGAGCGTCCCCCCGACGCCAAGCACGCCTCCGACGATTACGCCGACTATTGCCGCGTCCACCTGTCCCTCCTCCTCACCGTCTTCATCTGGCCGCAGCCTCGCATGCTGTGCCCCGTCTCGGCGCAGCATGCCAACCGAGAGCGCAACCGCTGTGCTGATAGACGATCGTCCAGCGGGGCGGCCGGCAGCGCTGGCAGTTACACCGGACGCCCCTCGACGCACGCTTTGCGCGCGACGCCCGCGCGTCCATCGCGAGTACGAGAACTGCTCTGTCGACTCGTGGTAGTACTGCGGTAGCATTGCGGTATGAAACTCAGTGTCAGTCTGCCCGAGGAGGATGTGGCAATCCTCGACGAGTACGCCCGCACCGCTGGCCTGCCCTCGAGGTCGGCTGCGTTGCAACACGCTGTGCGGATGCTGCGCTTGCCCGACTTGGAACAGGACTACGAAGCCGCGTGGCAGGAGTGGGAAGCCTCGGGCGATCAATCGGCGTGGGACACGACCGCGGCCGACGGGATCGATCGCTGATGTTGCGCGGTGAGATCCGGCTCGTCGATCTGGAGCCCGTTCGTGGGAGCGAGGCCAACAGTCGTCGTCCTGCGGTGATCGTCAGCAATGACCGGGCGAACGCGACCGCGGCTCGTCTCCGCCGCGGAGTTGTCACCGTGGTGCCGGTCACCAGCAACACCGACCGGATCTTCCCCTTCCAAACCCTCCTGCCCGCAGCCGCGACCGGCCTCCGGCAGGACTCCAAGGCCCAGGCCGAGCAAGTCCGCTCCATCGCAGTCGAGCGCCTCGGCGCCGTCATCGGACGAGCCCCCGCCGACGTCATGGCCCACCTCGACGACGCACTTCGCCTCCACCTGCAGCTGTAAGCCCCGCACGGCAAAAGTGGCGCTGGCCTGGATCCTGGGGACGCTGGCAGTCGGCAAGATCGCTGAAGCGCCAGCAGTCGAGCCGCCCTCCACTTACCCTCCAGATTGAGCCGTCACAGACCGTCACAGACCGGGTAGAGTCGGAGGTGCCAGCGAGGAGACTTCCTCGACAACACAAGCGAATCCGCTGTTTCCCGCGCCGATCGGCGATAGCCGGAAGGCCCTTGATTCGTTCCGGAGGTCGCAGGTTCAAATCCTGCCCCCGCTACCAGGAGAAGGCCCGGACCATCAGGTCCGGGCCTTCTGCGTTCCCCAGGCGCTGGGCACCGGCGGGTCAGGCGGTACCGCGCCAGGTGAGCAGGAGCAGGCAGACGTCGTCGTGGCCCTCCCCGGGCGGGAGCATCCGCTCGGTCACCGTGCGCACCGCCGCGCCCGGCTCGAGCGTCCGGCTCTGCGCGCCCACGGCGACGAGCTCGTCGAGCCGGGTGGGCAGCGGGCGATCGCGCCGCTCCACGAGCCCGTCGGTGTACAGGAGGAGCCGGTCACCCGGGGCGAGGTCCACGGACGCCTCCGGGCGCTCGCTGCCGGGCACGTTGAGCCCGAGGGGCGTGGAGCGCCCGTCCCACACGAGCCGGGGCGTGCCGTCGCGCTCGAGGAGCAGCGGCGGCAGGTGGCCGGCGCAGGCGAAGCGGAAGCGCCCCGTGAGGAGGTCGAGCTCGCCGTAGAGGACGGTGGCGGACGTGGAGTCCGGGACGCGCTGGACGAAGGTGTCCAGAGCGCCGAGCACCCGGGCGGGGCCGACGTCGGGACCGGCGAGCGCGCGGACGGCGCTGCGCAGCTGTCCCATGGCGATGGCGGCGTCCAGCCCGCGGCCCACGACGTCGCCGATGGCGACCCCGAGGACGTCGTCGTCGAGGTGGAAGGCGTCGTGCCAGTCCCCGCCCACCTCGAGGGACTCCACGCCCGGGCGGTACGCCGTCGTCACGTCCACGCGCTCGTCCTGCGGCAGGGGAGCGGTGAGGAGCGCCTGTTGGAGTTGGTGGGAGATCGCGGCGCTGCGGTCGAAGAGACCGGCGCGGTCCAGGGCGGCGCCCGCCTGCTGCCCGACGGCGGTGAGCATGGCGAGGTCCGGTGGCTCGGCGCCGGCGCCGTCGTCGGGCTCGAGAGACAGCACCCCGTGCAGGCCCGACTGCCCGTGGAGCGGGACGAGGACACGGCCGTCGGCGACGACCGCGGCGCGCGGCCACGAGCGCACGGGCAGCGGGCCGGTGCTGCCGGCCTCCTCGCCCGTGCCCGAGTGGGCGATCAGTCGGCCCGCGGGGTCGGTGAGCCAGCACGTCGCCGCGCGTGCGGCGAGGGAGGGGGTGGTGCGCAACAGGGCAGCGGCCACCCCCTCCCGGCCGACCGCGGCCGACAGGGCGGCGGTGACGTCCTGGAGCAGCCGCGTACGTTCGGCGGCGGACTCGGCCTCCTTGCGCGCGGCCAGCAGCTCGCGCTCGTAGCGGGAGCGGTCGCGCGCGCTGGAGACGGAGACCCGCACGCGGCCGTCGGGGGCCGCGACGGCGGTCACGAGCACGGGGACGCGGCCGCCCGGGCCACGCAGCTCGAGCGCCACCTCCTCGGCCCGGCCCTCGACGTGCAGCAGCGGGGACAGGTGGGTCTCCCAGTAGATCCGGCCGCCCACCGAGAGGAGCTGGCTCAGGCGCACCCGCCCGAGCACCTCGCCTGCGGGCCGCCCGGCCCACTGGAGGAAGGTCGCGTTGGCGTCGAGGACCGTGCCGTCGTCAGCCAGGAGGAGCAGGCCGCACGGCGCCTCGTCCCAGGCGGCGGCACGGTCGTTCACGCCGGCAGGTACGCCTTCATCGCCGCGACGAGCTGGTCCGGGGCGCTGAGGTTGGGGCAGTGCCCCACGGCGTCGAGGACGGCGAAGTCGCTGTTGGGAAGGTGGTCGCGGACGTACTCGCCCACCTCCATGGGTGCGATGACGTCCTCGCGGCACTGGACGACGAGCGCGGGCGTGGCGACCTCCGGCAGGTCCGCCCGGTTGTCGGAGAGGAAGGTGGTGCGGGCGAAGCGGCGCGCGAGGACGGGGTCGGTGCGGCAGAAGCTCGCCGTGAGCTCCTCACCGAGCTCGGGGCGGTCGGGCACGCCCATGATGACCGGGGCGATGTGGGCCGACCAGCCGAGGTAGTTGTCGTCCATCGTCTCGAGAAGCTCGTCGATCTCCTCCTGGCTGAAGCCGCCGCGGTAGTCGCCGTCGTCGATGTACCGGGGGCTGGGGCCTACGAGAACGAGCCGGTCGACGAGCTCGGGCCGCGCGCGGGCGGCGAGGAGGCCGATCATCGCGCTCACGGAGTGGCCGACGAGGACGACCGGCCCCGCGTCGAGTGCCTCGATGATCTCGACGACGTCCTGCGCGTAACCCTCGAGGTGGGCGTGGCGGGCGGCGTCGTAGGCGGCCGTGTCGGAGCCACCGGCGCCGACGTGGTCGAAGAGCACCACCCGGTGCGTCGCCTCGAAGTGAGGGACGACGAGGTGCCACATCTGCTGGTCGCAGCCGAAGCCGTGCGCCAGCACCATGGTGGGGCCGTCTGCAGTGCCGCTCACCCGGACGTTGTTGCGCTCGAGGACATCCACGAGGGCGACATTACGGCACGGTGGCCCGCCCCGGACCAGACCGGGGCGGGCAGCGGGAAGAACCGGTCGGCGAGGAAGACGCTCCGCGCCGCGCGCAGCGCGGCCCCCGCGTCGGCTACCTTCTCCCCCGCGCCCCGGAAGGGGGGGGCGCAACCGGCTCGCGTGGCTCCACGCGCGCCCGCGTCCTGCTCACCGACCCGCCGCCGGAGCCGCTCGTCCTCGACGGACGAACGACCTTGACATCCCCACCGTCGACCAGCTCGTCGCCGCCCTGGGCGCCTACCGGGGCGCGCTGCTCGTCGTCAGCCACGACGGCGCCTTCCTCGAGCGGCTGGGCCTGGACGCCGTCGTCCGGCTCACGGTCGGCGGCCGCCTCGCGCGGGCGACCTGACCGGCCCCGCCCCGCCTACGGGCGGGCGCGGAGGTCGCAGACGAGGACCCAGCCAAGGACGGCCAGGCCCGCGACGGCGAGGACGACGAGCCACGGGACGGGGGCGGCGCCGTCGAGCACGAGGGCAAGGACGACGGCCACCTGCGCGAGCGCCTGGACGGCGAGGAACCCGGGCAGCGCGTCGCGCAGGACGGCCACCTCCACCCGCCCGCGCCAGGACACCGCGTCGGCGAGGGCACCGACGCGCAGGGCGGCGTGGCTGAGCGCGGCGAGCAGCACGAGGGCCCACCACGGGCCGGGGGTGAGCGCGCGCATGGCCACGAGGACGGCGACCGTGATCGCGAGCAGCGCGGCGTGCGGGCGCACCGCCACAGCCACGCCGAGCGCCGCCGCCACGGCCAGCTCCGTCGGGCTGCCGGCCACGACCGCGCCGGCGCCGGTGACGAGCGCGAGGAGCGCCGCGCGCAGCACGAGGGCGGGCACGGCTGGGCCGGTGCGCAGCGCCGTCCGTGGCCGCCGGGGCGCCCGCGGGCGCCCGACGGTGAGAGAGCCGTCGGGCCGGGGGAGGGCGGCGCGCACGCGCTCGAGCAGCCGCTGCAGCGGGCTCATCGCGGCGCCCCGTGGCGACGGCGGGCGAGGGTGGCGAGCTGGGCCCGCCCACCGCTGGGCGGTGGACCGTCCGCCGCCCAGCGCACGACCTCCACGCCACCGCGGCGCAGGGTGGTGAGCCGGTCCTCGCGCTGCAGCGAGACCATCCGGTAGGCCATGAGGAGCCGCACCGACATCTGCGCCCCGCGCACCGGCGGCAGCACGTCGACCGCGACCACCCGGTGGCCGGCGTGCCGCCACGTCAGCGCCATCGTCGCCGCCTCGTCGTCGAGGAAGGTCGACAGCACGACGACGAGCGCGCCGGATGGCACCTGCGGCGCGCGTACGCGGGGGCGGGGCGTGCCCTCGGGCGCCGACAGCGCCAGGCGCCGCACGACCCGCTCGAGGTGCCGGCGCCCGCCGCCGGGGCGCACGGGCCGCCGTCGCAGTCCGAGGTCCTCCAGGCCCACGCGGTCGCCCTGCCCGAGGTAGGCCCGCGCGAGGGACGCCGCGGCCTCACGGGCGATGTCGAGGGAGGTGACGTCGCTCGTGAGCACCGCGCGACCGCCGGCCCAGGTCGCGACGTCCGGTCCGACGTCGTCGCGGGAGTCGATGACGAGGACGACGGTCGCCTCCGCGGTCGACTGGGTGCGGCGCACGTACAGGTCCTGCAGGCGCCCGTCCTGGACGCCGCGGCGGGCGCTGGTGCGCCAGTCGATGCGGCGCAGCCGGTCCCCGGCGGTGAAGAGGTTGACGTCGTGGAGCTCCTCGCCGTCCCCGATCCGCCGCGCGGCGTGCGGGCCGACGAGGCCCTGCAGCCGCGGGGGCAGCGGCAGCCGGTCCAGCGGAGGCTGTCCCGGCAGCACGAGGACGGAGGACGGTCCTACCGTGAGGACCTCTCCCGCGGTCACGTGCCCGCTGCCGAGCCCGACGGCGTCGAGGCGGAAGAGCTGGTTCTCCCCGGTGCGCACGCTCGTCGTCGCGAGCGCCACCTCACGGACCTCGCCCGGGAGGAGACGGACGAGACACTCGTCGGGCTCGGTGCCCGGGCTGGAGGAGCGCAGCCGGGCTGCGACGGCACCCTCCGGGGCGCGCAGCAGCGCCGGCGCGCGCAGCTCTGCGCTCGCGGTGAGCTGCCGCGGGGCGCGCACCTGCACCTCCAGCGGGTCCCGCGGACGGCGGGTCCAGCCCCACACCGCGGTGAGGAGCGGCGCGACACCCAGCGCCGCGACGTCGGGGCGCCCGCCGAGCGCGCCCGTGACGAGCACCCCCGCCCCCAGGAGGAGCCCGGCGGTGAGGTGGGTGAGCGGGGTCCAGCGGGTCACCGGGTGCTGGCGGGGCCGGGGACGGAGGACAGCAGGGCGGTGACGACGCTGCTCGGCTGCGTGCCGCCCGCCCACGCCGCCGCGGTGAGGGTGAGGCGGTGCGCGAGGGCGGGCACGGCCACCGCCTTGACGTCCTCGGGGGTGACGAAGTCGCGGCCGTCGAGCACGGCCAGCGCCCGTCCCACGAGGAGCAGCGCCTGGGAGCCGCGCGGGGAGGCCCCGACCTCGACGGCGCTGTGCGTGCGGGTGGCCGCGGCCAGGGCCACGCAGTAGGCGACGACGTCGGGGTCGACGGCGACGGCCTCGACACCCGCCTGCATGGCGAGCAGCTGGTCGGGCGTGACGACCTGGCGGACGTCCGCGCGCTCGCGGCGCCGGTCCAGCCGCCGGTGGAGGACGTCCGCCTCGGCCTCCGCGCTGGGGTAGCCGACGGCCAGGCGCACCATGAAGCGGTCGAGCTGGGCCTCGGGCAGCGGGTAGGTCCCCTCGTACTCGACGGGGTTGGACGTGGCCATGACGTGGAAGGGCTCGGGCAGCGGGAAGCTCGTCCCCTCGACCGACACCTGGCGCTCGGCCATGGCCTCGAGCAGCGCGGACTGCGTCTTGGGCGCGGTCCGGTTGATCTCGTCGGCGAGGAAGATCCCGGTGAAGACCGGGCCGGGGCGGAAGGTGAAGCCCGCCGTCGCCGGGTCGTAGACGTAGGAGCCGGTGATGTCCGCGGGCAGGAGGTCCGGCGTGCACTGCAGCCGCCGGAAGTCCAGGCCCAGCGCGGTCGCCAGGGATCTTGCCGCCAGCGTCTTGCCCAGCCCCGGGACGTCCTCGAAGAGCACGTGCCCGCCCGCGAGCACCGCCGCCAGCGCCAGCCGCAGCGGCTGCGCCATCCCGACGACGGCGGTGCCCACCTCGCGCAGCACGTCACCACCGAGCGTGGCGACCTCGGCGACGGGCAGCGGGGCGGGGATCGGGGTGGGCTGGTCAGTCACGGGGGCTCCGGTTCTCGAGGGCGGTCAGGCAGGCGTCCAGCGCCCTCACGGGCTGGGGCGTCGTGGCGCGCAGGGTGCGCCAGGCACGCTCGCCGAGGTGGGCGCGCACGGCGTCGTCGTCGGCGGGGTCGATGCCGGCGAGGGCGAGGCGGCCGGCGGCGACCTCCCGGAGCTGGCGCAGGCCGCGCTCGCCGACGCGCCCGTCACGGTCGGTGAGCGACCAGGACAGCTGGGAGACCTCGTGGCGGTGGCCGCCGCGCTGCTCAGCGGGCAGCTGGGGCAGGACGTGGTCGCGGCCCAGGTCCCGGTGGCCGACGACGGTCGCGACGACGGCGGTGGCCGCGGCGGCGAGGGCGATGTTGACGCCGTCGAAGCCGATGCCCCACATGGCGACGGCGACGGCGACGACCGCGAGGACGGCGGCCGCGGCCCGGCCACGGCTCACCGCGGCTCCCACGAGGCGGCGAGGCGCTCGAGGCAGCGGCCGGCCTCGGCGACGTCCTCGGCGGTGAGGACGGCATGCGGGGCGAAGCGGGCGCGGTGGTAGAGGCGCAGGAGGCGGCGGGTGGCGTCCGGGTCGGCGCTCGTGGCGTCCAGGACGGCGGTGGTGAGCTCGGTGGGGGTGTCCGAGGGGGCGCGTGCCACGCCCGAGCTTGCCGCGGCGGCCTCGAGCTCGAGCCAGGCGGCGATGACGGCGTCGTCGGGCTCCCCGCGGGAGGCGAGCACCGCGCGGGCGGCGGCCACGCCGCGGCGCAGGGCCGGCAGGTCCGGCTCGGCCTCGACGGCGGTGGGCGCGACGGCGGTGCCGGGGGCCGCTTCGTGGGGCGTGCCGGTGGTGCCCCGGGCGAGTGTCGCCCGGCGCAGCAGCGCCCTGAGCAGGAGGGCGAGGAGGAGGAGGCCGACGGCCGCGAGGATGAGCGTGACGGGGATGCCTCGCTCGGTCGGCTCCGGCGGTGGCTCCTCCTGGGCCTCCTCCGCCGTCGGGGGCGTCGTCTGCTCGACGGGGACGGGGCGCAGCTGCACCTCGCGCGGCGCGACGTGCCACGGCCCGGCGAGGGCGGCCCCGGCGACGACGGCGAGCGCGACGAGCGCCGCGAGGAGCGGCAGGAGCAGCGGGCGATCCGTCCCGGGGGCACGGCGCCGCGCCGTCGCCTGCCGCCCGTTCATGACCTCACCGTATCGGCCGAGGTCCCCTACCGTGGGGACATGGAGCGACGCGTGCGCAGGGGCCGCCTCACCTTCGACGTCCGTGACGAGGGCAGCGGCCCGCCGGTGCTGCTCCTCCACGGCTTCCCGCAGGACTCGACGAGCTGGCGGCACGTCGTGCCACGGCTCCACGCGGCCGGGCTGCGGACGATCACGATGGACCAGCGCGGCTACTCGCCGGGCGCCCGCCCGGCGGCGCGGGCGGCGTACCGGCTGGAGCTCCTCGTCGCGGACGTCGTCGCGGTGCTCGACGACGCGGGCGTGGACCGCGCGCACGTCGTCGGCCACGACTGGGGCGGTGGGGCCGCGTGGATGGCCGGGTCGCGGCACCCGGACCGGGTCGCGTCATTGACAGTCGTCTCGACCCCGCACCCGGCGGCGCTCACGGCGTCGCTCCTGCGCTCGGACCAGGCGCTGCGTTCCTCCTACATGGCCTTCTTCCAGCTGCCGGGACTGCCCGAGCGCGTCCTGCGCACCCGCCTGGAGCGGATGCTCGTCTCGGCCGGGCTGCCGGCGGAGCAGGCCAGGCACTACCAGGAGCGGATGCGTGAGCCGGGGGCGGCGCGCGGTGCGCTCAACTGGTACCGCGGCGTGCCGCTGAGCCGGGAGGGGGCCGGACGCGTCGGGGTGCCGACGACGTACGTGTGGGGCGAGGCGGACCCCTACCTCGGCCGCCGGGCCGCCGAGCTCACCAGCGACTACGTGTACGGCGACTACGAGTTCCTCCCGCTGCCCGGTGGGCACTGGCTGCCCGAGCTGAGCCCCGACGCGGTCGCCGACGCCGTCGTCCGGCGGGTCGCCTCCGCGTCCTGACCTGGCACGGCGTCCTCGTGCGGTGGCCGGGCCCGCCGGGACAGGGCCGCCTCCTGGTCGAGCGCACGCGAGAGTGACGACCGCGGGTGAAACGACGCCCGCGGTCGTCAGTTTCACCTGCGGTCGCCGGCTGGGGGGTCTGCGGTCGCGGACCGGGCTGCGGCGGCCGCAAGGAGGGGCGCGCTCGCGCTCAGACGACGGACATGGACAGCAACGGCTCCGCCGTCATCGAGGGAACGGGTTCACGTGCTCGGCCAGGATCCCGCCCGCGGTGACGAGGCCTGGCGCGCCGACATAGGCGTCGTGCTCCAGTCCTGGCGTGACCACGGCCGGGGAGTACGCCCCGAGCCGGCACCTCGCCCCGCGGATCGTCGCGCTCGAGTTCGTCTTCTCCCTCGAGCCCTTCCCGCGGATCGGGCCGGGCTGAGGTCAGGGCCGGCGGTAGGTGAGGATGCGGAAGCGCATGCCGTTCTCGGCGACGTGCCAGCCGCCGTCGTCGGGGTCCTGCTCGCGGACCTGCCACTCCGGGCCGATCGGGGGCGCGTACGTGTCGCCCTCGACCGCGTGGTCGATCTCGGTGACGACGAGGAGGTCGGCGTGGGCGATGGCCGCCTCGTAGACCTGGGCGCCGCCGCAGATCCACGCGTTCTCACCGGCGACGAGCTCGAGCGCGGCGGTGAGGTTGTCGACCACCTCGGCGCCCGGCGCCTCGAAGTCGGGGTTGCGGGTGAGGACGACGTTGCGTCGCCCGGGCAGCGGGCGGATCTTCTCCGGCAGCGACTCCCACTGCCGACGGCCCATGACGACGGCGTCACCCGCGGTCGTGTTGCGGAAGTGGCGCAGGTCCTCGGGCAGGTGCCAGGGGAGGTCGTTGTCGCGGCCGATGACGCGCTCGTGGGCCTGGGCCCAGATCATCCCGAGGGTCATACCGCCACCGGCGCCTTGATCGCGGGGTGGTGCTCGTAGCCGTGGACCGCGACGTCCTCGTAGGTGTACTCGAAGAGTGAGGGCGCCTTCCGCAGCTCGAGGCGGGGCAGCGGGTAGGGCTCGCGGGAGAGCTGCTCGCGGACCTGCTCGACGTGGTTGTCGTAGACGTGGCAGTCCCCGCCCGTCCACACGAAGTCCCCGACCTCGAGGCCCACCTGCTGGGCCACCATGTGGGTGAGCAGGGCGTAGGAGGCGATGTTGAACGGCACGCCGAGGAACAGGTCCGCCGAGCGCTGGTAGAGCTGGAGGGAGAGGCGCCCGTCGGCGACGTAGAACTGGAAGAAGGCGTGGCAGGGGGCCAGCGCCATCGCGTCGAGGTCCGCGACGTTCCACGCGGAGACGATCATCCGGCGCGAGTCGGGGTTGCTGCGCAGGGTCTCGAGCACCTGGGAGAGCTGGTCGACGTGCCCGCCGTCCGGCGTGGGCCACGAGCGCCACTGGTAGCCGTAGATCGGGCCGAGCTCGCCGTCGTCGGCGGCCCACTCGTCCCAGATGTGCACACCCCTCTCCTGGAGGGGGCGGGCGTTGTGCTCACCGCGCAGGAACCACAGCAGCTCCTCGACCACGCCGCGGAGGAAGACCCGCTTGGTCGTGACGAGGGGGAAACCGGCCCGCAGGTCGAAACGCATCTGGTGGCCGAAGACGCTGCGCGTGCCGGTCCCGGTGCGGTCGGACTTCGGCGTGCCGTGCTCGAGCACGTGCCGCAGGAGGTCCTCGTAGGGGGTCGGGATGAGCGGTGTGGTCACCGCGCCATGGTAAGCCGAAGGGCCGCCGTCCGGTCCGGACGGCGGCCCTGTGCGCCACGTCAGACGGTGGCGGGCTCCTGCTCGCTCTGCTCGCTCTGCTCGATGGTGCGCGGGGTGTGCGCGACCTGGATCTTGCGCGGCTTGGCCTCCTCGGCCACCGGGATCGTCAGGGTGAGCACGCCATCGGCGTAGTCGGCGTCGATGCGGTCGACCGCGAGCCCGGTGCCCAGCGCCAGCTGGCGGGCGAAGGTACCGGTGGGCCGCTCGTGGGAGAGCCACTGGACGTCCTCGCCGTCCATGCTCGTGCGCTCGGCGCGGACGGTGAGCGTGCGGTCCTCGACGTCGATGTCGATCGTCTGCGGGTCCACGCCCGGCAGGTCGATCTGCGCGACGAAGGTCTCGCCGCGGCGGTAGAGGTCCAGCGGCATCGCCGTGGCGGCGGGGGCCTGCCGGAGCACCGTGTTGAACATGCGGTCCATCTCGCGGAACGGGTCGGTGAAGTGAGCCATCTCAGTCCCTCCTTCTCGGTCAGGCACCCGATCCGACCGGGCGCCGTTGACTCGATTCTGGCACTCGACGAGGGAGAGTGCCAGAATCGTTCACCAAGGGCGAAAGAGTTGAGTGTGCCTGACTCAACTCAGGCGTTGACCTGCGGCAATGTCGCGTCCGCGGGCACCGGCCCGAAGGCGTCCCGCGACCCGGTGACGACCTGCCCGGCCAGCCGGCGGCCGACGAACCAACCCACGACGGCGCCGATGCCGAAGGGGGCGAGCCGTCCGAGCATCATGGCGCCGCCCTTCGCCGCCGCCGCGCGCACGAGGCGACGGGAGAGGCCCTTGTTGGCGGCGCGGACCGTACCGAGCGGCAGGCGGGTGAGCAGGCCGCGCCCCCAGTAGAGGGTGCTCACGCCGAGCTCGCCGTGGAGTGCGTGGGCACCGTCCTGTCCGAGGAGCGCGGCGAGCAGCATGGTGCGCCGGCGGGCGACGTCCTCGACGTCCACCCCGTGCACGTGCGCGACCGCCCCGACGAAGGTCGTGCTCGCGCGCAGATAACTGCCGAGGTTGGCGGCGGTGAGCAGTGCGGCGACGCCCGTGCCGACGCCCGGCACGGCCGCGGTGAGTCCGACGGCGGCGCTCAGCAGGCTCACGCGGCGCCGGTAGCGCCGCTCGAGGAGGGCGACGACGTCGGCCGGCGAGGCTCCGGGGTTGGCGGCGGCGACCTTCTCGGCGAGCGCCCGGGACCGGCCGGCCCCGCTGGCGAGAGCCTTCTCCACGCGTCGCTCGAGAGCGTTGGCGGCGGGCTCGGCCCCGCCGACGCCCTCCGAGGAGGGGCGGCGGCGGCTCACGCCTGGCCCCGCAGCGGCTCGTGGGCGATGGCGACGTCGTAGGCGGCGCCGGCCTTGAGGGTGCGCCCCACGGTGCACTGGCGCCCGGAGGTGCGCTCGACCCGCTCGGTGAGCGTTGAGCGCTTCTCCTCGTCGAGCTCGGCGAGGTCGAGGAGGAGCTCCACGTCGAGGTGCCCGTAGCGGTTCTCGTCCTCCACGCCGGTGGACGAGACGCCGACGACGGCGGGGAAGTCGTCGCCGAGCCGGCTGCGCAGGACGTGGTCGGTGGACAGCGCGGTGCACGCCGCGAGGGCGATCTTGAGCAGCTCGCCGGGGGAGAAGACCCCCTCGGCGTCGCCGCGGCCGATCCGCACCTGCGCGCCACGGCCGTTGTAGGCGATGTACTCAGGGCCGCCCTGGCGCTCGGCCCAGAGGGCGCGCGCAGGCGAGATGTTCTCCTCGGGGGTGCGGGTCGGCTCGTCCGGCGTCGTCGTGTCCGTCATGTCCCGATCGTGGCACGGCCCGCCGACAGCGGCGACGGGGCGGTCGGTCGGCCGTGGGCGCTATCCGGCTCTCCGGGAGCCCCGTGTGCTGAGAGCCGGATTCTCCGGGAGCCCCCGTGTGCTGAGAGCCGGATTCTCCGGGAGCCCCCGTGTGCTGAGAGCCGGATTCTCCGGGAGCCCCCGTGTGCTGAGAGCCGGATTCTCCGGGAGCCCCCGTGTGCTGAGAGCCGGATTCCTCCGGGAGCCCGCGTGTGCCGAGAGCCGGATTCCTCCGGGGGTGGAGCGCGCTGCGCGGCCGAGAAATCCGGCTGTCGGCGGTGGGGCTCGCGGGGGAGGGACGCCGGTCAGCGGACGGCGGGGCGGGGGCGGCGGCCGGGGAGCAGGGTGCCGAGCTGGGCGCGTCCGCCCGCGGGCAGCAGGGTCGCGAGGAGACGGCGACGGCGGGTCACCCGCGCGCGCTGCCACGCCACCACCTGTCGCACGTCCTCACGCATCGAGCCGAGCTCGGGGGGCTGCCCGGCGTACCGGGCCGACTCGAGCCGGTCGGTCGCCCGCTCCAGCGCCTCTCTCGTCGGGATGTCCGGCGCGATCTCGCGCGCGTAGTGGTCGCGCAGGGCCCGAGGCGTCGCAGCGGCCGGCGGGGACACGCCGAGGTCGGCGAGGCCGTCGACGAGCACGGCCCACTCGCCCTCGACCTGCGCGGCGGGGCTCCGCCCGCGGCGGGACCGCCAGCGCTGCCAGCGGCCGGCGAGGGGCACGACCGACGCGAGGGCGAGGACGGCGGCGAGTCCCAGCACCGTCCACCCGATCACCTCGGCGTGCCGCTCGAACCAGCCCTCCTCGCCGCTGCCGCCCGCCCCGCCGGCGCTGTCAGGCAGTGCTGGGGAGACGGTCGGCTCCTCGGTCGTGGGCACCTCCTGCGGGGTGGGGACGGCCTGCTGCTGGCCCTCGGTGGCGAAGGTGGGTGCGGTGCCGCTGCGCTGGCCCGGCGTGGGCTCGAAGCGCGTCCACCCGAGACCGGTGATGAAGAGCTCGGGCCACGCGTGCGCGTCGCTCGCCACGACGGTGCGGGTGCCGTCCAGGCCGCGCGAGCCGGGGAGGAACCCGACGGCGAGCCTGGCGGGGATGTCCTGGGCCCGCGCGAGCATGACCATCGCGGTGGCGAACTGCGTGCAGTAGCCCTGCTTGGTCGCCAGGAAGTGGGAGATCGGGTCGAGCGGCCGCCCGTCCGGGCTCGCGACGGGGTCGGCGAGGGTGAGGGAGTAGGTGAACTCCGGGCTGCGCAGGTAGCGCTGGATCTCCAGCGCGATGTCGATCTGGTTCGTCCGGTCACCGGCGAGCTCGGCGGCAAGCTCTCGCACCACGCCCCCGGAGGTCGGGTCGACGGCGAGCGTGCTCGGTCCGCCGTACCAGAACGTCCGTTCCACGCTCCCGTCCGCGTGCTCGACCATCGTCGTGCCGTCGCTGAGGTAGCTCTCGTACCGGCCGTCCGGGTACATCGTCGCGACGGTCATCCCGTCGGGGGCCGTGATGAAGACAGCGCCGTCCTCGGTGGTCTCCTCGACAAGGGCGTCCGGGGGGTACCGGTCGGCCAGCGGCTCGGGTGGTGCGCCGACCTCCGCCGGCAGGGTCTCGAGCGCCGCCATCTCCTTGTACTGGACCTCGTAGGTCCCGGGGGCGGAGTCGACGTGCATGGCCTCGGTGAGCAGGTCCCAAGTCCACCCGACCTCACCGAGGTCGACCTCGGACGGCGGGTAGGGCATGGCCAGCTGCGGGGCGCGCATGCCGTTCTGGACGACGGTCATCGTCCGCGGCGTCGACTCGATCCCTGCCCCCGAGAAGATCAGCGCGCTCATCGGGTTGACGGAGGGCTGCAGGAACGGCCCGGAGGTCGCGTCCCCCACCGGCAGCCACTGACCGTCGGCGTAGGTCAGGCTGGCCGTCACCCGCAGCGGCGGCGGCGAGCTGTCCTCGGTCCGGAAGCGGATGACCGGCGCGTTGGAACGGTCGGCGAGGTCCTGGCTGAGGTCGAGGGTGTCGGTAAAGCTCACCGTGCCGGGCGCGCCCTCGCCCGAGCGGCCGTCGACGAGGACGGTTGGCGGCAGGTGCGGCAGCATGCCGGGGAGCACGACGGCGAGGACGAGGGCCGACAGACCCATGACCCGCGCCGTCACGCCCAGCCGGTGATGGGTGCCGCGGGCGGCAACGACGCGGTCGACGCTCACTGCGGCGCCGGGCCGGTCCTCCCACTCCTCGAGCCGCGCGCGGCCCTGCTGGGAGAGGAGCACGAGCCAGGCGGCCGCCCCGATGAGGAAGTAGCGCGGGTCAAGCGCCTGGCCCGAGCCGGAGGCCGCGCCCGCGGAGACGAGGAGGAGCGGGACACCGGCGAGCGCGCCCGCCCGGAACGTCACCCCGAGCGCCTCCACCACGAGCGCGAGCGCGGCGATCGAGCCGAGGACGACGAAGGTGAGCCCGGGCGTCGCGGGCGCAGGGACGGAGTAGGTCTGGATCGTGAGGACGCCCTCGCGCACGAGAGCGCTCATCGCGACGAGCGTGGACTCGTCGGGCGGCCGGTGCTGGTGCGCCCAGCCCGCCAGCCCGCCGAGGAGCGCCAGCACCTGGGCGAGGAGGACGAGCCAGGCCGGCACCCGCGCCATGCGCACGAGGGAGCCGGCGGCGACGACGAGCAGCAGCACCCCGAACAGCGGCCCGATCCACGGCCGGGTCGAGACGAGCTCGCCCAGCGGCCAGGACACGGCGACCAGCGCCGTCACGGCGAGGGCGGACTCCACCCACCGGCCGCGGAGCAGGGCGGTCACCCAGGGGTCGTTCACCGCAGGCCTGCCAGGTCGGCGCGCCGTCCGCGCGCGGGCGGGACAGCGGCGGCCCACACGTCCGCGACGGCGTCGCCGTCCCGGACGGTCCGCGTGCGCCAGCCGGCCGCGGTGAAGATCGGCACGAGCTCGCCGTCGCCGCGGGCGGACCAGCCGCGCACCTCGGGGTCGTCGGCGAAGGAGGTGGTGTCGAGGACGAGCGCGACCCCGAGGCTGCCGGGGGAGCGGACGCCCGGGACGGCGAGGACGGCCTCGGGGTCGTGGTCGGCGACGACCGCGACGACGACGGCGCCGTCCGCCGTCAGCGCGTGCGCGTCACGGACGTAGGGGGTGAGGGCGTCCGCGGTCGGCTCGACGAGCGCGAGGGCCCGCAGGACGGTGAGGAGGTCGGTGCGGCCCGGCTCCCCGGCCCCCACGACGTGCACCGCGTAGCCGTCCTCGCCGAGGTGGACGGCCAGGGAGGCGACGGCGCGCACCGCCCACTCGAAGGCCTCGTGGGCGTCCCCGTAGGCACCGGCCCGGGCGTCGAGGAGCAGGACGGCGCGGCGGCGGGCGGGACGGTCCTCCTGGCGGACCATGAGCTCACCGCGGTGGGCGGTCGTGGGCCAGTGGACGCGCCGCAGGTCGTCACCGTCGCGGTAGGCGCGGATGCTCACGTCGTCCTCGCCGTGGAGCGCGACCATGTGGGGGACCTGGCCCTCGCGGCCCAGGCCGCCGCCGTGGACCCGATTCGGTCCCAGCGGCTCGATGCGGGGCAGCACGAGGAGCTGGCCCTCGCCGGGCAGCTGGACGCTCGCCGTCGTCATCCCGAAGGGGTCGCGTCGCTCGAGGTGCAGCGGCCCGAGCCGGTGGGCGCCGCGGGAGGGGGAGGCGACGCGGTAGCGCACGGTGTGGCGCTCGCCGGGGTCCATGCGCGGCAGCAGGAAGTGCGGGCCGGTGCCGAGCAGCGCGTCCAGCTCCTCCTCGGCCACCTGGACCGGGGTGAGGCGGGTACCGCGCCCACGCAGGACGAGCTCGACCTGCGCCGGCTGCTCGGGGGCCACGAGCGCCGGTGAGACGAGCCGCTGGAGGGCCACGGGCGGCGCCGGCCGCCACCCGGCGACGACGGCGAGCACCGGCAGCCCGGTGACGAGGACACCGGCCCGGGTGATGTCCGGGTACCCGAGCAGCGTCCCGAGCGCGACGACGACGACCCCCAGCGCGAGGAAGACCTGCCCCCGGCCGGTGAGACGCGGGCGTCGGCTCATCGCGCCCCCACGGGGACGGGCACCTCGCCGAGGAGGCCGGCGACGACCTGCTCGGGCGTCTCGCGGGCGAGCTGGGCGTCGTTGCTGAGGATGACGCGGTGGGCGAGGACGGGGACGGCGAGCACCTGGACGTCGTCGGGCAGGACGAAGGTGCGCCCGTCGAGGGCCGCATGGGCGCGGGCGGCGCGCACGAGGTGGAGGGCCGCGCGCGGGGAGATCCCCAGGCGTAGGCGCGCGTGGCGCCGGGACGCGGTGGCGAGGTCGACGACGTACTGGAGGACGGCGGGGCTCGCGTAGATCGTGCGGACCGCGCCCACCAGCCGCGCGACGGTGAGCGCGTCGGTGACCGGCCGCAGCGCGGAGAGGGGATCGGTGCGTGAGTGCGCGCCGATCATGTCGAGCTCGGCGGCGGGGTCGGGGTAGCCCATCTCGATGCGCGCCATGAAGCGGTCGCGCTGCGCCTCGGGCAGCGGGTAGGTGCCCTCCATCTCGATGGGGTTCTGCGTCGCCATCACCATGAACGGCTCCTCGAGCCGGTAGGTCGTGGCGTCGACCGTCACCTGGCCCTCGGCCATCGCCTCGAGCAGCGCCGACTGCGTCTTGGGCGAAGCGCGGTTGATCTCGTCCCCGACGACGACGTTGGCGAACACCGCGCCGGGCCGGAACTCGAAGGTGCGGGCGTCCTGGTTGAAGACGCTGACGCCGGTGACGTCGCTGGGCAGCAGGTCCGGGGTGAACTGGATGCGCTGGACGCTGCAGTCGATGCTCCGTCCCAGCGCCTTGGCGAGCATGGTCTTGCCGACGCCGGGCACGTCCTCCACGAGGAGGTGGCCCTGGGCGAGCAGGACGGTGACCACCGTCCGGACGACGTCGTCCTTGCCGGCGATGACGCTCGACATGGCGGCCTCCACCCGGTGGGCGACCTCCTGGAGCTCCTCGAGTTCGTTCACCACTTGATCCTCCCCCATGGTCCGCGGGCCGGGGGATGGATCGGGTGGCTCACCTGCCGGCGAGAAAGTCCAGCCCGATGGAGCGCTCGACGGCGAGGACCTGGTCCACGGCACCGGCGGCGGCTTTCTCGATGGGCTTGCCGAAGAACGGGACGGAGGCGGTGATGTCCCCCGAGAACGACTGCACCGTCCCGCCGTCCGGGCCGGGCTGCAGGGACATGCGTCCGATGACGCGGACGGGGGCGCCGGCGATGTCGAGGGACAGGGTGCCGGTGCGGGTGCGGTCCGGGTGCGGGGCCTGCCAGGCCTCCACGAGCCGCACGTCCAGGCTCTGGCCCACGAGCGAGCGGAAGGAGGAGGGAACCTGGTCGGTGGGCATCTGCCGGCGGGTGGTGACGGTGAAGGCCTCACCCTCCCAGATGACCTCCTGGGTGGAGTCGAGCGCACCGGAGGCGGCGATCTTGCGTCGGACGAACTCCTCATCGGCGAGCATCGCGGCCACCGTGTCCATGTCGGCGGGGTAGTCGATCGTCGCGTCGAACCGCACGTTGCTCCTTCAGTCGCCAGGGGTCCCAGCGTAACCGGGACCGGCGACGGCGCACGGGCGGGCTATACGCTGACCGGGTGTCGACGCTCAGCGAACTCATCCAGGACCGCTCACGGCTCGACCCGCACAGCATCGAGCGGCTGCACCAGCTCGTCGGTGACTGGCAGGTCGTCTCCGACCTCTCCTTCGCGGACCTCCTCCTGTGCATCCCGCTGGGCGAGGAGGACTTCCTCATCGTCGCCCACTGCCGCCCCTCGACCGGTGCGACCGTCTACTACGAGGACGTCGTGGGCCGGCTCATCCCCGCCGGTCGCCGCCGCCTGCTGCGCCAGGCCATGGAGCGCCAGGTGCCGGTGCGCGCCACCGAGCCGCGCTGGATCGGCTCCCACGCGGTCCGCGAGGACGCCGTGCCCGTCGTCCACGAGGGACGCACCATCGCCGTCATCTCCCGGCAGGCCAACCTCGGCATCACCCGCACCTCCAGCCGCCTGGAGCTCAACTACGTCGAGGCGGCAGACGCGATCTGCGCGATGATCGCGCGCGGGGAGTTCCCCCAGCCCGGCTCGCCCACCGGCTCCCGGCGCGGGGCGCCGCGCGTGGGCGACGGGCTGTTCCGGCTCGGCCTGGACGGCGAGGTCCTCTACGCCAGCCCCAACGCCCTCTCGTGCTTCCACCGTCTCGGGGTCATCGGCGACCTCACCGGCAAGCTCCTCGTCGAGGCCGTCACCGACGTCATGGACGGCGCGAGCCCGGTGGACGAGTCGCTGCCCGTCGTCATGACCGGCAAGGCGGCGTGGCGCTCGGAGATCGACGCGCACGGCGTCGTCGTCTCCTTCCGCGCCATCCCGATCACGGAGAACGGGCAGCGTCGTGGGGCGGTGCTCCTGTGCCGCGACGTCACCGAGGTGCGCCGCCAGGAGCTGGAGCTGCTCACCAAGGACGCGACCATCCGGGAGATCCACCACCGGGTGAAGAACAACCTCCAGACGGTGGCCGCGGTCCTGCGGCTCCAGTCGCGCCGCTCGAGCAGCGCGGAGGTGCGCGACGCGCTCGGCGAGGCGATCCGGCGGGTGTCGACCATCGCCCTCGTCCACGACATGCTGTCCCAGATCATCGACGAGATCGTCGACTTCGACGCCCTCTTCGTGCGGGTGCTGCGCCTGTCCGCGGACGTCGCGGCGGGGGAGGGGCACGTGCGCACCGAGGTGGGCGGCAGCTTCGGTCAGGTCCCGGCCGACGACGCGACGGCGCTCGCCGTCGTCCTCACCGAGCTCGTCACCAACGCCGTCCAGCACGGTCTGGGCCCGACCGGCGGCACCGTCGTCGTCACCGCCCAGCGCGAGGGGGAGCAGCTGGACGTCGTGGTGCGCGACGACGGCGCGGGCCTCGCCGAGGGCAGCGTCCTCAGCGGCCTGGGCACCCAGATCGTCTCGACGCTCGTGCGCGGGGAGCTCGGCGGCACTATCGACTGGCGCCCGGCCCCCGGCGGCGGGACGGAGGTCGTGGTCCGGGCGCACATCGCCGACGCGCGCTAGTCCGCGGCGCGCTCCTTGCGGCGCTGCCGACGCGTGCGGTCGCGGCTTCCGGTGCGGCTCCACACGAACCACGTGACGGCGCCGACGACTCCGGCGATGACGATCCACTGGAGGATGCCGGTGTACTGCTCGACGACGTGCCAGTTCTCGCCGAGCAGGTAGCCGGCGCCGACGAGCAGGGTGTTCCAGATGGCCGAGCCCGCCGTCGTCAGCCCGAGGAACACGGGCAGCGGCATACGCTCGATGCCCGCGGGGATCGAGATGAGGCTGCGGAAGATCGGCAGCATGCGACCGAAGAAGACGGCCTTGGGGCCGTGGCGGTCGAACCAGCGCTCGGTGTCGTCGATGTCCCCGGCGTCCACGAGCGGCAGCCGCTCGGCGATCGCCTTGAGCCGGTGGATGCCGAGGCTGGCGCCGAGCCCGTACAAAGCGAGGGCGCCGACGACGGAGCCGAGGATCGTCCACAGGATGACGCCGACGAGCGAGAGCTCGCCCTGGCTCGCGGTGAAGCCGGCGAGCGGGAGGATGACCTCGCTCGGGATCGGCGGGAAGAGGTTCTCGAGCGCGATCGCGAGCGCGGCTCCCGGCCCGCCCAGGGTCTCCATGAGGTTGACGGCAAAGTCGGTGACCCCGCCGAAGAGGCCGCCGTCGCCAGAGACGGAGGAGGCCCCCGGTGCCGCAAGGGGCACCGGGGGCCTGCTCAGCAGTGCGGTGAGACTCAAGAGGCGCGGCGGGCGCGGGCGGTGCGGCGCTTGAGCGCGCGGCGCTCGTCCTCCGACAGGCCGCCCCAGACGCCGGCGTCCTGGCCGTTCTCCAGCGCCCACTTGAGGCACGTGTCCACGACGGGGCAGCGGCGGCAGACCGCCTTGGCCTCCTCGATCTGGAGGAGGGCCGGCCCGGTATTGCCGATGGGGAAGAAGAGCTCGGGGTCCTCGTTGAGGCAGGCAGCGGTGTGGCGCCAGTCCATGGCAACTCCTTCTTGGGCGCAGCGGTAGGCCGTGATCGTTGAGGGGGGAAGTCCAACGCGGCCGGTGACTGCCTCCAACCCTCACATGGTCCGGTCCCACCCGACAAGGGGGTCGGGACGGTGAACTGCAGGCGAAGTCGAGTGGTGTTCGTCACACGGGCGGCGTCGGTCACACCGGGTCGCCACGTACGCTGGGTCGGTGACCACCGACCGCCCCGCGCGACCGCCGCTGCCCCTCGTCCTGGCCCTCCTCCTCGTCCTCGTGGAGGTCGGCGCACTGGTCGCGCTGGCCGGGGGGATGCTTGTCGAGGTGCTCAGCGGGCGAACCACGGGCGGCGCCGTCACGGCCGTGCTGGCGCTCATGTTCCTCGGCATCTGCACGTTCCTCGTCGTGGCGGCACGGGCACTCCTCCAGCGCCGGCGCTGGGGCCGCGGGCCGCTCGTCACCTGGCAGCTGCTCGTGCTCGCGACGGGCCTGTCCCAGTCCGGTGCCATCCCGGGGTGGGTCGTCGCCCTCCTCGTCGTCCTGCCCGTCGCCGTGACGGCCGGGCTCCTCGTCCCGCCGTCCGTCGCCTGGGCCGACCGGACCGCCCCGCCCCGCGCCGTCGTCTAGCCGCCCATGTCCGTCGCGCCGAGCGCTGGAGGGGGGCGGAGGTCAGGGGCGGGTGGGATGTCCCGGGAGCACGAGCACGGCGTCGCCCACGGGACGCTCGCCCGCGGCGTCGGACGGGACGGTGAGCAGCCGGCCCTCGGCGACCATCGCCGTCGACCCCCCACCGTCGAGGTTGAGCGCCTCGCGCAGGCTGAGCCCGACGGCGACGTCCGCCGCCTCGGGGATCGACAGCCCGAGCGCGTCGGTGCTGCGCCCGTCCGCGGTGACGAGGACGAGCCGGCCGCGGTCATCGACACCGGCGAGGGTGCGCGGGTTCCGCTTGTGGGCCCAGCCGTAGTAGAAGCTCGGGTTGTCGGGGTGGACCATGCCGTCGGTGGCGGCGGTGACGTGCCGCTCGCCGTCGCGGACGAGCTCGGGCCCGCCGTTGACGACGGCGGGGTAGCGGCTCGGGTGCACGGTGCGCCCGTCCTCGCCGGTGACTGCGGTCCTCACGTCGAGGCGGCTGCCCTCCTCCGCGAGCGCGCGCAGGACGGGGACGAGGTCGCCGGTGGCCTGGACGGTGCTGCCGCCGTCAGGGACGGGGCCGCCCCGCTCGTCGCGGAGCTCGGTGACGCGGCCGTGGCGGTCGAGGACGGCCTCGACGCCCTGGCCGGCAGGGGTCCGCTCCGCGAAGGTCTCGGTGAAGACGACGAGCTCGTCGGGGTCGGTGCACGTGACGTCGTGCAGCGGCAGGGAGGTGGGCAGGTCGTCGAGGCCGCCGCAGTTGCGGACGAGGCCAGGCACCCGGTTGAGGCCGTCGAGGGGCAGCCGGGTGCCGCCGGCGCGGAGCTCGCCCTCCCAGCCGAGGCGCTCGACCTCGGTGCGCCGCGCGTCCGGCCGGAGGAGAAGCGCGGGACGCTCACCCACCGGCTCGCTGAGGAGCTCCCCGTCGACGACGGACACACCGGCCGGGTCGCCGGGTGCGCCGGCCTGCGGGTCGAGGACGAAGAAGCCGCCGTTGACGGCGGCGATCGCACCGGACAGCGCCGCAAGCTCGGAGGTCGTCTCCCGCTGCTCGACGTCGGGGCCCACGGAGGCGGCCACCTCGCCGCGGAAGTGGCGGGGGTCCACGGTGAGGACGTCGAGGCGCCACGGGCCGCGGTCGTCGTCGCCGTCGGCGTCCCAGCCGGTGGAGAGGGTGGAGCCGCGGTGACCCGCGGCGACCACCTGTGCCCGGGCGGCGTCGGCGGCGGCGCGGTCGGCGAAGGAACCCACGCGCACGCGCCAGCCGAGGCTGCCACCGGCGAAGTCGGCGACCGGCTCGGTGAGGACCTCCTCGGCGCGGGCGTCCAGGCCGGCGTCGCGCAGCTCGGTGGCCACCTCCTCCGCGCTCGCGCGGTCACGCAGGGCGGTCGGCGGGGCGTCGGGGTCGGGTGAGCCGGAGCCGGCGGGGACGGAGACCTCGACCGTCCACGGGTAGCTGGCCGTGGTCTCCCCGCGCACGATGCGGGTGAGGGTGACGCCGGGGGCGAGCTGCTCGGTCTCCCGCGCCTCGGGCAGGTCCTCGGCGCCGAGGGGGAGCGGGGGGACAGGGTCGGTCGCGCGGGGCGGCTGCGCCAGGGCGACGAGCGGCAGGGCGAGGACGGCCGCCGTCGTCGCGGCGAGGACGGTGGCGCTACGGCGCGCACGGTGCTGAGACATGGGAGCCTCCCGGTCGGTGCCGCAGGGCGGCGGGGCGAGCTGGGCACCGCCAGTCTCACTGCGCCGCCCCCGGCGCGCGAGTGGGCCCCGTCACGTCCAGGGACGTGACGGGGCCCGTCGTCGTCGGGAGCCGGCCCCTCCAGCCCGGCGCCCGACGGGTCTACTCGGCCGCGAGGGCGGCCACGGGCGGGGTACGCACGGCGCTGCGGGCGGGCAGCACCGAGGCGCCGAGCCCGGCGATGAGGGCGACGACGACGATCGCGGCGAGGTAGCCCCACGGCACCGCGAGCTGGAGCTCGCCCGACGGGCCGAGCATGACCGCGGTCCCGGCCCAGCCGTACAGGAGACCGAGGACGGCGCCGATGAGGACGCCGGCCAGGGCGAGGAACAGCCCCTCGACGGCGAGCATCCCGCGCAGCTGCCCACGGGTGAGGCCCATGGCCCGCAGGAGGGCGGACTCGCGGCGCCGCTCGATGACCGACAGGGACAGCGTGTTGGCCACCCCGATGAGCGCGATGACGACGGCGACGGCGAGCAGACCGACGACGATCGCCAGCAGCGTGTTGATGACCTGCTCGAAGACCTCCCGCTGGGCGGCCGGGCCGTCGACGTACGGGGTGTTGTACATGGCGTCGGGGTCGTCGGTGATGCTGGACTGCGCCTCGGTGAGCCGGTCGGTGACCGCGGTGATCGTCGCGGTGTGCTCGGTGCCGGACAGCCGCGCCCACAGCTCGGTGACGGGCGCCTCGGGGTCGATCGCCTCGCGCAGCTCGGCCGGGGCGTAGGCCCAGTCGCCGCTGCCGCCGACGACGACGGTCAGCTCGGCGTCACCCACGGAGAGGATCTGGCCGTCGGTGACGCCCGTGTACCGGGCCCACATGGAGCCGACGAGGAGGGTGCCGGAGTCGAGCCCGTCGAGCTGCGACGCGTCGAGCATGACGTCCTCGGCGGCGGCCCTGTCGATGAGGCTGATGCTCGTCTCGATCTCGCCGTCGGGGGTCGGGAAGGTGACCACCGCCTCGGAGACCTGCAGTGTCGCGGTGACGTTCTCCGTGCGCTCGACCGTGTCGACCTGGGCGGGGGTGAGGGTGCTCGTGCGGCCCGTGTCCGGGTCCCACGCGCTGGACTGGACGACGAGGTCGACCGGGAACTCGCTGCGGAGCATCGCGTCGAGGCTGGCGCGGGCGCTGACCGCCCCGGTCGACATCAGAGCGACGAGCGTGACGCCGATGACGAGCGCGGTGGTGGTCGCGGCGGTCCGGCGCGGGTTGCGGATGGCGTTCGCCGTCGCGATCCGGGCCGGGGTGCCGCCGCCCAGGCGCCGTGCGACCGCACCGAGGGCGCGGACGACGGACGGGACGACGAACACCATGCCGAGCATGACGCCGGCAAAGGACACGAAGCCGCCGAGGATCCCGAGCGCGAGCCCGCCGAGGATGGCGGTCTCCTCACCCACGTCGGAGGCTGCGAGGAGCGGGGCGGTGGCGACCATGACGCCACCCGCGACGATGAGGAGGAGCGCGGCGACGACCCGCTTGCGTGAGGCGCCCCGCGGGTCCGGCGGCTGCGGCGGCCGCAGCGCGGCGAGAGGGGAGACCACGGTGGCCGCCCGGGCCGGGGACAGGGCGGCCAGCACGGTGACGAGCGCACCCGTGAGGACGGGGACGAGGACGGCGGCCGCCGTGACGGTCACGGTCTCGGGGATCGCGAAGGGCAGGTCCTGGGCGCCCAGGACCCACAGGGCGCCCTGCGCGAGGGCGGTGCCGAGGAGGAGGCCGCTGACGCCGGCGACGACGCCGAGGATGAGCGCCTCGGTGAGCACCGAGCGGCGGACCTGCCGCTTGGTCGCGCCGACGGCGCGCAGGAGCGCGAGGGTGTGGGTGCGCTGGGCGACGAGGACCTGGAAGGTGTTGGTGATGACGATGGCGGCGACGAACATGGCCAGCGCCCCGAAGGCGAGGATCACGGCGCTGAGGATGTAGGCCTGGCCGGTGAGCTCCTCCAGCCGCTGCTGCGCGAAGGCCTCACCGGTGAACACGGTGGCCCCGGGGAGCACGTCGGCGACGTCCGCTGCCACGGACTCGGGGGTGGCGCCGTCGGCGGCCCGCACGACGAGCTCGTCGAAGGCGAGAGCGCGGCCGGTCTCCTCCACCCAGGCGTCGCGCTGGGCCTCGGTGACGAGCACGGTGGAGCTCCCTCCCACGAGCGGTGAGGGGTCCTGCAGGAGCCCGACCACGGTGAGCTCGGCCTCGGCGACGGGGTCGCTCTCCTCCACGCCGGCAGGCGCGGGCAGGTAGACGTCCGCGGAGAGTCGCAGAGAGTCGCCGAGCCCGATCTCCAGCCGCTCGGCCGAGGAGGCACTGAGCGCGATCTGGCCAGGCGCCGTCGGGAGCTCGCCCTCGACGAGCGTGGCGGCGGACAGGCCGGGGGAACCGACGGTCTCGACGGTGGACCAGTCCTGCCGGCCCTCCGCGACGAGAGAGCCGAAGACGGTGAGGCGGCCGTCCGCGACGGCGACGCCGGGCAGTGCCCGTACCTCGTCGAGCTGCTCCGGGGTGATGAGCTCGGCACCGGGAGGGACGACGACGTCCGCGTCGGCGATGTCGGCGGTGACCGCACCGTAGGTGGTGTCACGGATGACCGCGGTGCCCAGGAGCGTGGCGGCGATGAAGGCCGTGCCGAGCATGATCGCCAGCCCGGCGGCGAAGAGACGGCCGCTGCTGCGGCGCATCTGGGTGAGGGTGAGGCGCAGCATCAGGCGTTCACCGTGCGCAGCGCGTCGAGCCCGGCGAGGACGGCCTCGGGGGTGGGACGCTCGATCGTGCCGGCGATGCGACCGTCGGCGAGGAGGACGACGCTGTCGGCGTAGGACGCGGCCGTCGGGTCGTGGGTGACCATGACGACCGTCTGGCCCAGCTCCCGCACGCTGGTGCGCAGGAAGGAGAGGACCTCCGCGCCGGAGCGGGAGTCGAGGTTGCCGGTGGGCTCGTCGGCGAAGACGACCTCGGGGCGGGTGATGAGGGCGCGGGCGATCGCCACGCGCTGCTGCTGGCCGCCGGACATCTCGCTGGGCCGGTGGGTGAGGCGCTCGCGCAGGCCGAGGGTGTCGACGAGGGTGTCGAGCCACGCCTGGTCCGGCGTGGTGCCGGCGAGCTCGCACGGCAGCGTGATGTTCTGCAGCGCCGTGAACATCGGCAGCAGGTTGAAGGACTGGAAGACGAAGCCGACGCGCTCGCGGCGCAGAAGCGTGAGCGCCGTGTCGTCGAGGTTCGTGAGCTCGGTGTCCCCGAGGACCACCTGGCCGTCCGTCGCGGTGTCGAGACCGGCGAGCAGGTGCATGAGCGTGGACTTGCCCGAGCCGGAGGGGCCCATGATGGCGGTGAACTCACCGGCGGTGAAGGCGACGTCGACGCCGCGCAGCGCGTGGACGGCGACGTCCCCGCTGCCGTAGACCTTGCTCAGGGAGCGGGCGCGGACGGCCGCTCGGCTGGGGGAAGTGCTCACAGGGTTTCTCCTCGGTGGGGCGGCGCTGGGCCGCGTCTGGTGATGTCATCGACGCTACGGGCGCCACCTGCGCCGCCGCGTCGTGCCGTGGACCCGTTCCTAGGTCATCCCGTGGTCGTACGCGGCCGCCCCCGCCGTCATACCGGCGTGGCCGTGCCCTCCGGTGCGGTGACTCGCCCCCGGCTCGTGGGCCGGGGGGAAGGCTCACCACCCGCTCCCGGCTGCGGAGGTCCGGTGAGGCGGCCTAGGACCCGGGCCTGACCAGCCCGGTCTCGTAGGCGACGACGACGGCCTGCACCCTGTCCCGGGCGCCGAGCTTGGACAGCACCCGGCCGACGTGGGTCTTAACCGTGGCCTCGGCGACGAAGAGGTCCGCCGCGATCTCGGTGTTGCTGCGGCCCCGCGCCATGAGGACGAGGACCTCGCGCTCGCGGTCGGTGAGCGACTCCAGCACGGCGGGCGGCGCCTTCTGCTCGTCCGGGAGGATGACGGCGAGGCGCTCGATGAGCCGCTTGGTGGACGAGGGCGCGATGACGCCGTCGCCCGCGTGGACGGTACGGATGGCGTGGAGCATGTCCTCCGGGGGGACGTCCTTGAGGAGGAAGCCGCTCGCGCCCGCCTTGATCGCCCGCATGACGTACTCGTCGAGGTCGAAGGTCGTGAGGATGACGACCTTCGGGCCGTCCGCGCCGCGTGAGGTCAGCTGCTCCGTGGCGGTGAGCCCGTCCATGCCGGCCATGCGCACGTCCATGAGGACGACGTCGGCGGTGTAGGAGTCGAGCAGGCGCAGCGCCTGGGCGCCGTCGGAGGCCTCGCCCACGATCTCCATGTCCGGCTGGGAGTTGATCACCAGCGCGAAACCGGCACGCACGAGCTGCTGGTCGTCGACGAGCGCGACGCGGATGGGGGTGGGCTCGGGGGAGGTGCTCACGGGGTTCCGTTCTGCTGGGGCTGCGGCCATGATGCCGGAGCGAGCGGCGCGGCGTCGGTGCCACCCGGCACCGACGCCGGCTGGCCGCCGGGGAGCGGGATCTCGGCCCGCACCCGGTAGCCGCCGCCCGGCCTCGCGCCGGCGTCGAAGGTGCCGGCGAACATCGCCACCCGCTCACGCATGCCGAGCAGCCCGTGCCCGGCGCCGTCGCTCGTCGCCGCGGCGCCCCGGCCGGTGTCGTCCACCTGGATCGAGATGCGCTGCGGGGCCCACTGGATCATCACGGTGGCGCTCGCGGAGGGCCCGCCGTGCTTGAGCACGTTCGTCAGCGCCTCCTGGCAGATGCGGTAGACGGTGAGACCCAGCCCGGGCGGGAGTGACCTTGCCTGCCCCACGCGGACGAGTGAGACGTCCAGGCCGGAGGACCGCACCTGGTCGACGAGCGCGTCGAGGTCGGCATCGATGGGCTGGGGGGTGGTGGTCTCCGGCTCGGCGTCGGTGCCGGGGGCACGGAGCACGCCGAGGATCTTGCGCATGTCCGCGAGAGCGGCGCGGCCGGTCTCGCTGATCGTCGTCAGTGCTCGGGTGGCGGCCTCGGGGTCCGCGGCGGCCGCGTAGCGCCCGCCGTCGGCCTGGGCGATGACGACGGACAGGGAGTGGGCGACGATGTCGTGCATCTCCCGGGCGATTCGGGACCGCTCGGCGGCCGTGGCGATCTGGGCCTGCTGGTCACGCTCGATCTCGAGGCGGGCCGCCCGCTCGGCGAGTGTCTCGGTGTGGGCCAGCCGGCTGCGCCGCACCAGGCCCATCGCCCAGACGAACAGGCACACCACACCCAGCAGGGCCCCGATGATGGCGATGAAGACGAGGTCCTCGAAGGAGAAGGAGAGGTTGTTGAGCTCACCTCCGGCGAGCCCCGGCCCGGACGACCCCGCGAGCCACGCCGCGAGGAGGAGCGAGCCGAAGAGGGCGCCGCCCAGGGCGAGGCGTCCGGCCCACACGGGGCCGTAGACGGTCACGGAGTACAGCGCGACGAAGATGAGGACGTCGGCGACGACGAGCGGCGCCCCCGCGGCGAAGTGAAGGAGGGCCGCCGCGTAGACGGCGACGGCGGACGGCACCGGGCGGGATCGGCGCCAGTAGAGCGCGGCCGGCATGACGACCGACGCCACCAGCCCCGTGAAGACGCCGGTGCCGCTGGGAGCGGCGCCGGCCGACACGATCGAGGGCAGCGCGATGAACCCCGCCAGCACGAGGGCGACGAGGAGGTCGGCGACACGGCTGCTGTCACGCAGCACCGGCTCCGGCGACCGGGGCACGCCGGGGAGGCCTGCGGCAGGGCCGCGCCACGCACCCGGCCCCTGCCAGTGCTGGGGCTCGCCGTGCGGCGTGGGCTGCGGAGGCGGGGGCGGGTAGGGCCCCCACGGAGACCCGGGCGGGCCGGAGGGTGTCGTCACCGGGTCAGTCCACCGGCTCGATGAGGGCGGGGGAGTCCACCCGCACGTTGCCCACCTCCGGGCCGACCCGGTGGAACTGGAGCCGGGGCCGCTCGGGGGCGATCACGGCGAGCGCCTCCTCGGGTGCGGTGACCGAGGGGTCCAGCCACTGCGCGACCGCGGCGCGGCGGAGCACGACGGGCTCGCGGTCGTGGATGTCGGTGAGCTGGGAGCGGGCCGGCTGGGTGAGGATCGTCGTGGACAGCAGCCAGCGGCTGGGGTCGGACTCGGCCTTGCTCGGGTCGCGCCAGAAGGCGTAGAGGCCGGCGAAGGCGAGCGGGGCGGCGTCGGCCCGGTGGATGAAGTGGGGCGTCTTGGAGCCGTCGGGGTTCTTGCGCCACTCGTAGTACCCGTCGGCGGGCAGGATGCAGCGGCGCGTGCGCAGCGACTTGGCGAAGGCGTTCTTCTCCGCGACGGTCTCGATGCGCGCGTTGATCATCCGCACCCCGATCTTGGGGTCACTGGCGAAGGCGGGGACCAGCCCCCAGCGGGCGGCGTGCATCTCGCGGCCGGCGTCGGCGCGCTCGAGCACCACCCTCACCTGGTCGGTGGGGGCCACGTTGAACGAGGGATGGATCTCGATGGCCTCGTCGGTGATCTCGGCGACGTCGAAGGCGTCGGCGAGGTCCTGGGCCTGACGGAAGGATGCATAACGGCCGCACATAGGGATCAGCGTGCCAGGTGGGGGTGTCGTCGGCGTCCGCCGCCGGGCTGATCCTCGGCGTCCACCCGTGGGTGGATGCGCGGGCCCGCCCTTGACCCTGACACGGTGGCAGGGTCTTCACTGTGACCAGGAGGTGGTCGCCATGGACACGACGCGACACGACATGGGTTCGTGGCCGGCCGACGCGCTGGCGCACCCCGACTCCTCGACGCGCCTGCGCGCGGCCCTCGCCGCCGGGACCCGGCCCGACCCGGCCCTGGTCACGGCGCTGGTTCACCGCTGCCGCACGGAGCCGGACTTCTTCGTCCGCGACATGCTCACCTGGGCCCTGACCCGGCACCCGGCGGCGGCGACGGTCCCCCTGCTGCTCACCGAACTGCGGTCCACACACAGCCAGGCACGCAGCCAGGCACTGCACACCCTGTCGAAGATCGGGGACCACGGTGTGTGGCCCGCGATCCGGGCCGCGGTGCACGACCCCGACGACGAGGCGGCCCGCAGCGCGTGGCGTGCCGCCGTCGTCCTCGTGCCACCGGGCGAGGAGAGCGGCCTGGCGCGCGAGCTCGTGCGCGAGCTCGGCCGGGGTGGTCACGACACGCAGCGGAGCCTGAGCCGTGCGCTGGTCGCCCTCGGGGACGCCGTGGCGCCGGCGGTCGAGGAGGCGACGGCGAGCAGCGACCCGCGGGTGCGGGCGCACGCCGTCGCCACCGAGGCGCTGCGCCGCGACCCCGACAGCGGGTTCGCCCTCGCCGAGGCCACGCGCGTGGTCCTCACCGGCGCCGCGCCCACCGTGCCGGACGAGCCGTGCTGATCGGTGAGGTCGCCCGGCGCTCCGGGGTCACTGCGCGGATGCTGCGCCACTACGAGGCGCAGGGGCTGGTGCAGCCCACGGGCCGGACGGCGGGGGGCTACCGGGAGTACTCCGAGCGGGACATCCGCCGGATCCTCCACGTCGAGGCCCTCCGCGCGCTGGGCCTGAGCCTCGGTGAGGTCCAACGAGCCCTCACGGACCCCGGCTTCGCGCCGTCAATGCTCATCGGTGACCTCATCGAGCAGACCCGACGGCGGCTGGCACGCGAGGAGGACCTGCTCGACCGACTGCGCCGGGTCGAGTCCGCCGGACCGGCCGACTGGGACGAGGCGCTGCACATCGTCGCGCTGCTGCGCAGCCTGGGCTCGGAGCATGCCGTGGCCCGGCAGCGCGCCGTCCTGTCCGCCGAGCGTGACACCGCCCTGCCCACCGATGTCCTCGCCGAGGCGCTCCTCGCCGAGACCGACCTCAACGCCGCGGGCACGATGCAGTGGGCGCTGGCCAGGGCGGGGCACGCGGCCCTCGCCGACGTCGCCGCCGGACTGGGATCACCGTTGCCGGAGGTCCGTCGTCGCGCCGTCGCCGCCGTCGCGCAGGTGGCGGGCGAGGAGGCGACGGCGCTCCTCCACGGGATGCTGGACGACCCAGACGACCCGACGAGGGACAGGGCGGCGATCACCCTGGGGGAGCGGGGCAGCCTGGACGCCGTGCCGGTCCTCGTGCGGATGGTGGTCGCCGGGCGCAGCGACGTCGAGGCCGCGGAGACGCTGGGCCGCCTGGCGTCGACCGACGAGCTCGCCGACGACATCGTGACGGTGCTCGTCGAGGCCGTCGGGGACGACGCCGGGCGCGCCGTGCGTCGTCGCCTCGCCCAGGCGCTCGCCGAGCTGCCGGGAGCCGGCGCCGACCAGGTGCTGGCGGACCTTGCCGGCGACGAGGACCCGGGCATTGCGCTCACCGCCCGTGCGGTCCTCGGAGGTCGGGGAGCCGGCACCGCGTGACGTGGCGGGCCTCCTCAGGGCGCACGCGGGCGTACTCCGAGCCGGGCCGGGACCGCCCGAGCGGCCCGTCCTCGACGAGGTCACGGCGCGAAGGGGCCTGCCGGTCCTCCACGACGCGACTCTCGACCTTTTCGGAAGAGTACCGCGGCCTGCAGCGTGTCGAGCGCCCCGGAGTCGTCGCGAGCGACCCAGGTCCGCACCGACGCGCTCCCTCTCCACCTCGAGCACGACCTCGGCAACGACACGCCGCACGTGCGGGTCGGCCAGCGCCGCCACGGCGGGGCGCCAGTCCGGGCGGTCGCCGCCGGCCTCCATCGCGCCATGCTGTGCCGGTGTCAGTGGGGCCGGGCATGATGCCACGGTGAGCACCTCCGACGCCGACCTCCCCGTCCCCGCCGAGCCCGCCTCCCAGGCGCCCCCGGAGGCGCGCGAGCGCTGGACCGACCTCGCCGAGCGCGTCGAGGCGGCGCAGTTCGCCTACTACGTCCGGGACTCGCCCACGATCTCCGACGCCGAGTTCGACGCCCTCTTCCGCGAGCTCGAGGAGCTCGAGGAGCGCCACCCGGACCTGCGCGGACCCGACTCGCCCACCCAGCGGGTCGGCGGCACCTTCTCCACCGAGTTCGCCACCGTCGAGCACCGCCAGCAGATGATGAGCCTCGAGGACGTCTTCTCGCTCGAGGAGCTCGCCGAGTGGGTCGCGCGCGCGCAGGGTGAGATCGGGCGTAGCGACGTCGCCTTCACCGCCGAGCTCAAGATCGACGGGCTCGCCGTCAACCTCACCTACGAGCAGGGGCGGCTCGTGCGGGCCGCCACGCGCGGGGACGGCCGCGTGGGGGAGGACGTCACGCTCAACGTGCGCACCATCGCCTCGGTGCCCGCGCAGCTCGGTGGGGAGAACCATCCGGCCCTCATCGAGATCCGCGGTGAGGTCTTCTTCCCCGTCGCCGCCTTCGAGGAGCTCAACGCCTCGCTCGTCGCGGCCGGCAAGGTTCCCTTCGCCAACCCGCGCAACTCGGCGGCCGGCTCGCTGCGCCAGAAGGATCCGCGGGTGACGGCCTCGCGCCGCCTCGACGTCATCGCCCACGGCGTCGGCGCCGTCGACTGGGGCGCCGTCCCGCCCGAGGCGCGGCCCGTGACCCAGCACGGGATGTACGAGATGGTCGCCTCCTGGGGGCTGCCGGTCTCCCCGCAGACCCGGCGGGTCACCAGCCGCGCCGAGCTCGATGAGATGATCGCCCACCACGGCGAGCACCGGCACGACGGCCTCCACGAGATCGACGGCATCGTCGTCAAGGTCGACGACCTCGCCCTCCAGCGCCAGCTCGGCGCCACCTCCCGTGTCCCGCGGTGGGCCGTGGCCTACAAGTACCCCCCCGAGGAGGTCAACACCCGCCTCCTCGACATCCGCGTCAACGTCGGGCGCACCGGCCGGGTCACGCCCTACGGCGTCATGGAGCCCGTGCTCGTCGCCGGGTCCACGGTCTCGATGGCCACCCTCCACAACGCCAACGAGGTGCGCCGCAAGGGTGTGCGCATCGGGGACACCGTGGTGCTGCGCAAGGCCGGGGACGTCATCCCCGAGATCGTCGCGCCCGTCGCGGACCTCCGGGACGGCAGCGAGCGCGAGTTCGTCATGCCGACCGAGTGCCCCTCCTGCGGTACGCCGCTCGCGCCGGCGAAGGAGTCCGACGTCGACCTCCGCTGCCCCAACGCCGAGCACTGCCCCGCCCAGCTGTCGGCGCGGGTGGAGTTCATCGCCTCCCGGGGCGCGCTCGACGTCGAGGCGCTGGGCGAGGAGGCGGCACTCGCGCTCACCAACCCGGAGGCGCGGCGCCAGGCCGCGCTCGACGCCCTCGTGGCGGGCGGGGTGATCGAGACGGAGGACGGCACCGTCGAGCTGCCCGAGGGGCAGGACCTTCCCGAGGACGTCGACGCGCTGGCCGCGCTCGGCGTCCCCCGGCCCCAGCGTCCTGTCCTCACCTCGGAGGCCGGGCTCTTCGACCTCACGGTCGACGACCTCGCCGACGTCCGCACCTGGTACGAGGTCCGCAAGGACGGCGAGTCCACCGGCCGGTGGGCGCTGCGTCGCTACTTCTGGACCGAGGACAAGCACCACCCCGCCACCCGCACGCGTGAGGCGCGCACGGAGCCCGGCGCGCCGAAGGCCAACACGGTCCGCATGATCGAGGAGCTGGAGAGGGCCAAGGCGCAGCCACTGTGGCGGGTCCTCGTCGCGTTGTCGATCCGGCACGTCGGGCCGACGGCGGCGCGTGCCCTGGCCACGGAGCTCGGCTCGGTCGACGAGATCCGGTCCGCCACGCTCGAGCGGCTCGCAGCGGTCGACGGCGTCGGCCCCACCATCGCGGAGGCCGTCACGGACTGGTTCGCCGAGCCCGGCGAGGGCGAGGAGCCGAACTGGCACCTCGACGTCATCGACTCGTGGCAGCGGGCGGGCGTGCGGATGGCTGACGAGCGCGACGCGTCCGTGCCGCGCACGCTCGAGGGCCTGACGGTCGTCGTCACCGGCTCCCTGGAGAACTTCTCCCGGGACAGCGCCAAGGAGGCGATCATCGCCCGCGGCGGCAAGGCCTCCGGCTCGGTGTCGAAGAAGACCGACTTCGTCGTCGTCGGCGAGAACGCCGGCAGCAAGGAGGACAAGGCCCGCGAGCTCGGCCGCCCCATCCTCGACGAGGCCGGCTTCGAGGCGCTGCTCGCCGGCGGGCCGGCCGCCGTCGCCGGGGACGGGGGTGCCGAGTGAGCGCGGCCACGGGCACCGTCACCGTGCGCACCGTCGATCCCGCCGACGTCGACCGCCTTGGCCGGGTCCTGGCCGAGGCCTACGTCGCGGGCGAGGTCATCGGTCCGGACGACCGCTACGTCCGGGACCTGCGCGACGTCGCCGGGCGCCTACCGCACGTCGTCGCCGTCCTCGCCGCCTACGACGGCGCGGAGGTCCTCGGCGGCCTCACCCTCGTCGAGGCGGGCACGCCCGAGGCGGAGGTGGCCGTCGTGGGCGAGCTGGAGGTCCGCATGCTCGCCGTCGCGCCGCAGCACCAGGGACGCAAGGTGTCCCTGGCGCTCCTCGCTGCCGCCGAGGAGCTGGGCCGCGCCCGCGGTGACGACGCGCTCGTCCTGTCCTCCCTGCCTGCCATGTCCGCGGCGCACCGCGTCTACCAGCGCTACGGCTTCGACCGCGTCGTCGAGCGGGACTGGGCGGCCGACTGGGACCCTCAGGCGCTCGCCGACGGCACCGCCCCCACCCTCAGCGTCTACCGCCTGCCCCTCAAGGAGTCCTCGTGACGAGCTTCGGCCTGTCCGCCTACTTCCGCCACCTCGACGTCGCCGAGGAGGTCTGCGCCACCGCCCGCGAGGACGGCTTCACCATGCTCTTCGGCTCCCTGCACGTGCCGGAAGAGCCCGACGGCGACTTCCGCGCCCGCATGCAGGGCGTCGGCTCGCTCGCGCAGGACGCCGGGCTCGGGCTCGTCGTCGACATCTCCGGCCCGTCCCTCGCGGCCGTCGGGCTGGACGTGACGACGGCGGGCAGGATGCGCGAGTGGGGCGTCAGCGCCCTGCGCGTGGACTACGGGTTGAGCGACGAGGAGATCGTCGCGCTGTCCCGCTCGATCCCCATCTGGTTCAACGCCTCGACCGCCACGGCGGGCGACTACGAGCGCCTCGTCGGCATGGGGCTGCGCACCGAGGGCATCGGCATCTCCCACAACTTCTACCCCAAGCCGTGGACCGGCCTGTCCGACGAGTTCCTCGACACCCAGACCCGGATGTTCCACGACCTCGGCTTCACCGTGCAGGCGTGGGTCCCGGGCGACGGCCTGCGGCGCATCCCGCTCGGCTTCGGGCTGCCCACCCTCGAGCGTCACCGCGACGTCCATCCCGTGGCGGCCGCCCTGGACCTGCGCCGCGCCGGCATCGACGACATCTTCGTCGGGGACCCGTCGCTGTCCGAGCGCACCCGCCGCGCCTGGCGTGCCTGGGCCCTGGAGGACGTCGTCGAGCTCGAGGTCGAGCTGACGGCGCCCGTGCCGCAGGCCGTCGCCGAGCGGCTCACCGTCCTGGACCGCAACCGCACCGACGACGCCGCCGCGATGGTCCGCCTCGAGGGCGCCCGCGGTGCGCTCGCCGACGTCTCCATCTCCGCCGGCCCCACCGTGGGTCGGCCGCTGGGCTCGGTGACCGTCGACAACGACGCCGCCGGACGCTACAAGGGTGAGATCGCCATCCAGCGGCGGGACCTCCCGGCGGACGCGACCGTCAACGTCGTGGGCCACGTCGTCGCCCAGGACCACGACCTCCTCAGCCGCATCGCCCCCGGCCAGCGGGTTCGCCTCCGCCTCCGCTGACCGCCCATTCCCAGGCGCCGAGAGCCGGGTTCCTCCCACCCGCGGAGCGGTTCCCCCCTCTCGCCGAGAGCCGGATTCCTCCCACCCGCGACGGGAGCAATCCTGCTGTCGGCGCATGGGGGTGGGGAGAGGCGGGTCAGAGGGTGACGACGACCTGCACGAGGAGGATCTTGGCGATCATCCCGACGGCGAAGAGGGCGGCGTAGCCCGCCTCCACCCGCTCGTCGCTCACCCGCGAGCTCGCGTAGGCGAGGATCGCCGGCTGCCCCACGAACCCCGCCAGCCCGCCGGCCGTCCGGGCGGTGCTCTGGCCGAGCAGCCGCGCGACGAGCACGAAGCCGGCGCCGGCCAGGGCGGTGAGCACGACGCCCGCCACGACCACCCGCAGCCCGAGCCCCGTGAAGGCCTGCGCGACGAAGGCCTGCCCCGAGGCGAGGCCGGTGGCGCCGAGGAACAGCAGGAGGCCGAGCTGGCGAATTGTGCGGTTGGCCGAGCTCGGCAGCGTCCACACGACCGGCCCGGTCCGGTCCAGGCGCCCCAGCACCATCCCGACGACGAGCGGCCCGGCGGCCGAGCCGAGCGCGAAGGCCACCCCGCCGGGCAGGGGCAGGGTGAGCAGCCCGAGGAGGAGCCCGACCGCGACGCCGGTGCCGAGGGAGAGCGGGTCGATCTCGCTCACCCGCCGCTCCGAGTCGCCGAAGAGCTCGGAGATCGCGGTGAGCTGTCCGCGCGGGAAGACGACGCGGACCCGGTCACCGAGCTGGAGGACGAGGTCCTCGTGGGCAAGCAGGTCGGTGTCCCCGCGTCGCACGCGGGTGACGACGCCGTCGAAGCGCCCGGGGATGTCGAGCTCGTGGACGGTGCGCCCGGCCACCTGCCGGTCGGAGACGACGAAGCGACGGAAGTGGACGACCGAGCGGTCGTGTGCCAGGTGCCGGTGCACCCGCCGGCCCAGGTGGTCGACGGCGTCGTGCACGGCCCGCCGGCCGCCGACGACGACGACGCGGTCCCCCTCCCGCAGCTCCTCGTCCTCCTCGACCACACCCATCTGCCCGTCACGCTCGAGGTAGGACAGGCGCACCGTCCCCTCGAGGTAGCCGGGGATCTCGTGCAGCGAAAGGGGGTGGAGCACCTCGGCGCTCACGTCGACGAGCCCGATGCCGGCGCGCGGCTGCGGGTCGCGCTCGGACGTCCACGGCCGCGAGAGGACGACGGCGACCATGACGATCGTGACGACCACGCCCAGCGGGTAGGCGAGCGAGTAGCCGATGGCCGGCTCCTGGGTGCCGGTCGCCGTCGCCGCGGCGGCCAGCGCGGGCGTGGCGGTGAGCGAGCCCGCAAAGGCGCCGCCCACCATCCCCGGCGGGACGTCGAGCACCCGGCCCAGGACGACGGCGGCACCCGCGACCACGGCGAGCACCCCCGCCGCCGCGGCGAGCATCGGCAGCTGGGTACGCAGGTCCCGGAAGAAGCGGCCACCCGCCGCGAGGCCGACCATGTAGACGAAGAGGACCAGGCCCAGCGTCTGGAGCAGACCGAAGCCCTCGCCGAGGCGCGGGTCGCTCGCGCCCACCGCGAGACCGACGAACAGCGCACCGGCGGCCCCGAAGCGCACGGGGCCGAAAGGCATCATGCCGAGCAGCGTCCCGGCCGCGACGACCACCATGATCGTCAGCAGCGGGTTGGCCGCGAGGAGGTCGATCACGCGCCGCCCTCAGAACAGCCAGCGCAGCGGGTGGAGCAGCTCCTCGCCGACCCGCGCGAGGAAGGACCGCCGCTCCCACTCCTCGATGGTCAGCGGGCGGGCATTGGTGAGGTCGGTGGTGAAGACCTGCTCCATGTGTGCGGCGAGGTCCGGGTCGTGGATCTCGAGATTGATCTCGAAGTTCCCGAGCATCGACATCCGGTCGATGTTCGTCGTGCCGATGGTCGTCCACCGACCGTCGACGGTCGCCGTCTTCGCGTGGACCATGGCGCCCTGGTAGAGCCAGATCGACACCCCGCCGCGCAGCAACCGGTCGTAGAAGGAGCGGGCGACCCAGTCCGCGAGGACGTGGTTGGAGACCTCGGGGATGAGCACCCGCACGTCCACGCCGCGCCGGGCGGCCCCGAGCATCGACTCGAGGAACTCGGGGTCGGGGATGAAGTAACCCTGGGTGATGAGGACGTGGTGGCGCGCCCGGTCCATCGCGTCGATGTACGCGCCACGCACCGGGAACAGCATGGAGGAAGGGGTGTTCCGGGCCGCCCGGATGCGCGAGTCCCACGCGTGCGCGCCCCGGTCCTCGAGCTCGGGGTGGTGGCGCTCGCGGTGGGCGTTCCAGAAGTCGACGAAGGCGTTGTCGAGCTCCCACGCGGCCGGGCCCTGGACCCGCAGGTGGGTGTCGCGCCACTGCGTCGCGTAGAGCTCGCCGATGTTGTAGCCGCCGACGAAGCCCGTCTCGCCGTCGACGACGAGGATTTTGCGGTGGTCGCGGCCGGACTTGCGCATGTTGAGGGTGAGCAGGCCCGGTCGCCACAGCGGGAACTTCAGCGTGTGGACCGACTTGGGGAAGCGCTTGAAGGCCGGTGGGACGACGAGGTTGCCCCAGGAGTCGAAGACGACGTAGACCTGGACGCCGCGCTCCGCTGCGGCGATGAGCTCGCGCTTGAACTCCTCACCGACGGCGTCGCCCTTCCAGATGAAGGTCTCGAAGAACACGTACTCCTGCGCGCCGCGGATCGCCTCGAGCATCGCGGCGTAGACGTGCTCGCCGTAGGTGTAGACCGTGAGCTCGGAGCCCGCGACGTCCACGCCCACCGGGTCGGTGTGGGGGAACTCGTCACCTGGGGGGTCGCGTCGCTTGCGCAGCGTGTCGACGCCCCAGACGGTGGTGGCGGCCAAGAGCTGGGCACCGGCCAGCCCCAGGACTCCCCACTTCACGGCGCGACGGACTCGAGGGCGCAACCAGTACCGGACCGTGCTCAGCTTCATGACCCCAAACTAGAGCAGGGGGCGCGGGCGGGGCCTGCGGTCGCCCGGCGCCGGGACGATAGACTTGGTAGCCATGTCCACCATCAATGCAGCCGAGGTCGCGCGCGTGGCCGCGCTGGCCCGGATCGAGCTCACGAACGAGGAGGTCGAGCGCCTGGCCGGGGAGCTCGGCGTCATCGCCGACGCGGTCGCCCAGGTCGGTGAGCTCGTCGGTCCCGACGTGCCCGCCACCAGCCACCCCATCCCGCTGACCAACGTCATGCGGGAGGACGTCGTGGAGGAGCCGCTGTCCGTCGAGGCCGCGCTCTCCGGCGCGCCCGCGAGCGAGGGCGGTCAGTTCCTCGTGCCGCAGATCCTGGGGGAGGACGCATGAGCGAGCTCACCACCGCGACCGCCGCCGAGCTGGCGGAGCGGCTGCGCGCCAAGGAGGTCAGCTCCGTCGAGGTGACCCAGGCGCACCTGGACCGCATCAATGAGGTCGACGGCGCCGTCCACGCCTTCCTCCACGTCAACGGGGAGGAGGCGCTGGCCACCGCCCGCGACGTCGACGAGCGCCGCGCCCGCGGCGAGGAGCTCCACCCGCTCGCCGGGGTACCGATCGCCGTCAAGGACGTCGTCGTCACCAAGGGGCAGCCGACGACGGCCGCCTCGAAGATGCTCGAGGGCTGGGTCCCGCCCTACGACGCGACCATCGTCGAGCGGCTGCGCGCCGCGGGCCTGCCGATCCTCGGCAAGACGAACCTCGACGAGTTCGCCATGGGCTCCTCCACCGAGCACTCCGCCTACGGCCCCACCCGCAACCCCTGGGACCTCGAGCGCATCCCCGGCGGCTCGGGCGGTGGCTCCGCGGCCGCCGTCGCCGCCTTCCAGGCACCCCTCGCGATCGGCACCGACACCGGCGGCTCGATCCGCCAGCCCGCCGCCGTCACCGGCTCGGTGGGCGTCAAGCCGACCTACGGCGGCGTCTCGCGCTACGGGCTCATCGCGCTCGCCTCGAGCCTCGACCAGGCCGGCCCGGTGTCCCGCACCGTGCTGGACTCCGCGCTGCTCCACGAGCTCATCGGCGGGCACGACCCCCGCGACTCCACCTCCCTGCCCGACCCGGTCGGCGACCTCGTCGCCGCGGCTTCGGCGCAGGACCTGCGCGGTCTGCGCGTGGGCGTGGTCCGCGAGCTCGGTGGCGAGGGCTACCAGGCCGGCGTCGAGGCGAGCTTCACCGCCGCCCTCGACCTCCTGCGCGAGGCCGGCGCGGAGGTCGTCGAGGTCTCCTGCCCGAGCTTCGCCTACGCCCTCGCCGCCTACTACCTCATCCTCCCCGCCGAGGCGTCCTCCAACCTCGCGAAGTTCGACGGCATGCGCTTCGGCCTGCGCGTCGAGCCCACCGGGGGTCCGCTGACCGCCGAGCGCGTCATGGCCGCCACCCGCGGCGCCGGCTTCGGGGACGAGGTCAAGCGCCGCATCATCCTCGGCACGCACGCGCTGTCCGCCGGCTACTTCGACGCCTACTACGGCAGCGCCCAGCAGGTGCGCACGCTCATCCAGCGCGACTTCGCGGCCGCCTTCGAGCAGGCCGACGTCCTCGTCTCGCCGACCACCCCGACGACGGCGTTCCGCTTCGGGGAGAAGCTCGACGACCCGCTGGCCATGTACCTCAACGACGTTGCCACCATCCCGGCTAACCTCGCCGGGGTGCCCGGCATCTCCGTGCCCAGCGGCCTGAGCGACGACGGCCTGCCCGTCGGCTTCCAGGCGCTGGCCCCCGCCCGTGAGGACGCCCGGCTCTACCGGGTCGGCGCGGTCCTCGAGCGCATGCTCGATGAGCGCCGCGGGCACCGCCTGCTCGCGGACGCCCCGTCGCTGCCCACCACCGTCTCCCAGGAGGCTGCCCGATGACCGCGACCACGCCTGAGCTCGTCGACTTCGACGACGCGATCGCCCGCTACGACCCCGTCATCGGGATCGAGGTCCACGTCGAGCTCGGCACCGCCTCGAAGATGTTCGACGGCGCACCGAACGGATTCGGCGGGGAGCCCAACTCCGCGACGACGCCTGTCTCGCTCGGCCTGCCGGGGACGCTGCCGGTGGTCAACCGCACCGCCGTCGAGTACGCGATCCGCATCGGCCTCGCGCTGGGCTGCGACATCGCCGAGACCTGCCGCTTCGCCCGGAAGAACTACTTCTACCCGGACGTGCCGAAGAACTTCCAGACCTCCCAGTACGACGAGCCCATCGCCTTCGAGGGGCACGTCGAGGTCGAGCTCGAGGACGGCACGCTCGTGCCGATCGCCGTCGAGCGCGCGCACATGGAGGAGGACGCCGGCAAGAACACCCACATCGGTGGCTCGGGCGGGCGCATTCACGGCGCCGATCACTCCCTCGTCGACTACAACCGTGCCGGCGTGCCCCTCGTCGAGATCGTCACGCACCCGATCACCGGCACCGGCGCCCGCGCCCCGGAGGTGGCCCGCGCCTACGTGAGCACGCTGCGTGACCTCTTCCGCGCCCTGGGTGTCTCCGAGGCGCGGATGGAGCGCGGCAACGTCCGCGCCGACATCAACGTCTCGCTGCGTCCGAGCCCGGACGCCCCGCTCGGCACCCGCACCGAGACGAAGAACGTCAACAGCTTCCGCTCCATCGAGCGGGCCGTGCGCTACGAGATCTCCCGCCAGGCCGCGGTGCTCGACGCCGGCCGGACGGTGACCCAGGAGACTCGCCACTGGCACGAAGACACCGGCACGACGTCCTCGGGGCGCGTGAAGTCCGACGCCGAGGACTACCGCTACTTCCCCGAGCCCGACCTCGTGCCGCTCGCCCCGAGCCGCGAGTGGGTCGAGGAGATCCGCGCGAGCCTGCCCGAGCTGCCGGCCCTTCGCCGTCGGCGCCTGCAGGCCGAGTGGGGCTACGCCGACGCGGAGATGCGCGACGTCGTCAACGCCGGGGCGCTCGACCTCATCGAGGCGACCGTCGCCGCCGGCGCGGACGCCGCCGCCGCCCGCAAGTGGTGGATGGGCGAGCTCGCCCGCACCGCCAAGGGCGTCAACATCGAGCTGGCCGACCTCGCGATCACGCCCGCGCAGGTCGCCGAGCTCGCCGCGCTCGTCGAGTCGGGCCGGATCAACGACAAGCTCGCCCGCCAGGTGCTGGCCGGAGTGCTCGCCGGGGAGGGCGGTCCCGAGGCGGTCGTCGTGGCCCGCGGCCTCGAGGTCGTCTCCGACGACGGCGCCCTCATCGCCGCCGTCGACGAGGCCCTCGCCGCCAACCCCGACGTCGCCGAGAAGATCCGCGGCGGCAAGGTGCAGGCCGCCGGCGCGATCGTCGGTGCCGTCATGAAGGCCACCCGTGGCCAGGCCGACGCCGGCCGCGTCCGTGAGCTCATCATGGAGCGCGTCGGCGCCTGACCCGCGCGCCCGCGCCCCCAGAACGCCGACAGCCGGATTCCTCCCGAGGAATCCGGCTGTCGGCGTATGCGAGGGGCGGGTCAGGCAGGGTGGGGGACGCCGGTGAGCCGGGCGTAGCTGTCGATCGCGCCGAGCGAGAGCTGGGCCAGGCCCCTCATGAACGCGGTGTCGGCCTCGGCCACCACGCGCCCGAGCATCTCCGGCGCCCACTCGAGGAGGTGCCGGCGCAGGAAGTCCGCGCCGTGGCGGACGTAGCGCTCGGCGTCACTCGCGGAGCCCTGCTCGAGGGCGTCCAGGGCCCGCAGGCAGGACTGGGCGACGAAGTCGAGCTCGAGGCCGATGTGGTCGTCCGGCTCCCGGTTGAGGTGCGGCGCCTGGAGCGACAGCGCGCGGTAGGCGTCGCGGACCTCGAGGGTGTGGGCGTCGAAGACGAGGCGGTCCTGGCCGCGGTGCACCGACTCGTAAGGCGCCACGCGGGCCGTCGCGAGAGTACCGTAGAGCCAGGCGTGGTCGTGGCGGATCAGCACGGCGCTCTCGCCGGCCTCCTGCGAGGCGCGCATGAGCCGCAGCCCCTCCTCCGCACCGGGGGTGCCGGGCAGGGGCCACTCGTCGAGGAGACCGCGCAGGCCGGCAAGGGCGGCGTCGTCGGGCGGCTCCTGGTGGAACCGCGCGAGAACCGTGAAGGCGGCGGCGAGGTCGTCGAGCTGGTCGGTGTCGATCACGAGACTCCTTGGTGGACGGCGGCGCACAGGGCGGCGTGCCCGGTGAGGAAGCCACGCAGCAGGCCGGGGACGGCGCGGTAGAGCGCCGTACGGGCGTGGCACGCGATGCCCTCGATGACTGGGCCGGCGACGAGATCGGTGTGCTCGACGCGGAACCGCAGGGCGGTGTCCGCCGCCTCACCTGCGCCGGCGACGTCCCCGGCGGCGTGCAGCCGCCCTACCCGGGTGGCGAGGTCGGCGAGGAAGGCGAGCTGGAAGCCGAGGTGGTCGTCCGCGGGGGAGGGCAGTCCGGCGAAGGTCGTCGCCGCGTAGGTGTCGAGGAGCTCCTGCCGCAGGGCGTCCGCATCGCTGTCCCGGCGCCATGCCGACTCGTGCAGCGGCACGAGCGGAGGACGACGGCGGAACATCGTCATGTGGTCGCGGACCACGACATCGAGCGGCTCGGGATCCACCGACTCGACGGCGTGGACGCTGTGGGCGTCCTGCAGCGGCCACGTCTGTCGCATCTGTGGCGAGGCGAAGCTCTCCGCGAGCGTCTGGCTGGGCGGTTCGAGGAGGAGGCGGGACAGGACGAAGCCCGCCGTCCCCACCTGTGCGCCCCGCGCGAGGAGGTCCTCCATCAGATGCCGATCCGCAGCATTGAGTCGTAGTGGAGGGAGCGGCCCATGAGCTCGGCCACCAGCGCGACGACGAAGGCGGCGGTGATGAGCGCCGTGAGGACCTGGGGCCGCTCCAGCACCGTGCTCGTCGCCGTGCGGAACACGAAGAGCGCGAGGAGGACGGTCGACAGGCCCAGGAGCAGGAGGCGGGCGGTGAAGAAGGCTCCGCTGAACACCTCGGCCGAGGCGGCGCCGACCGGGTCGGCGGCGAGGTCGGCGATGTGGAGGGGATAGGAGACGAGCACCGCGACGCCGGCGACTGCCGAGGCGACGGCGAGCCACTGGATCGTCCGGGTGCTCAGCGCCCACTCGGAGAGCGTGGTCGGCTCGTTGATCTCCGCGACCCGCGTGCGCACCGCCGTCATCACCCCACCCCCGGACGACGGCGGCTCCTGGGCAGGCCTGGCAGCCCTGCCCGGGGTCACGTGCCGGCGGCGGACCCACGTCGTGACGACGAGGGCGGTACCGACGGCGAGGGCCCCGAGCATGATCGCGGTCGCGAAGAAGTGGAACGGGACGACCGGGGTGTTCCATGCCGGGACGGTGACCAAGGAGTAGTAGATCTGGGACATCGCCCAGATGAGGGCGATGCCGGCCACCGCCGTCGCCGCGGCCAGCAGCTGGCGCAGCCGGAAGGTGCCGATCTTGAACCACTGGACCAGCGCGAAACCGAAGCCGAGGCCGGCGAATGCCATGCCGAAGACGATCTCGCGGGAGAGCCAGGAGCTGGACACATTCCGGAACACGTTGAGCGTGTTGGTGATGTCGTTCATGTGGAGCATGGACGCGCCCAGCCCGAAGACCATCGCCGGTCCGATGGCGTAGACGATCGGCTCGGTCAGCCGGTCGACGGTGCGGGCGTCATGACGCACGGAGGCGACCAGCTGGACGACGCCCAGCACGATGAAGGACCCCACGCACATCTGGGCGATGACGGTGAAGATGATCATCGGCAGCTCGTGGACGTTCATCAGATCTCCTTCGGGTTGGCGATCTGCCCGGTTCCCGCATCCCAGGGCTGGGCGTCGCGGTGGGGGGTGATCACCAGGTGGGGCCGGGTGACGGTCGGGTCGGGCAGCGGGGCGATCGCGTCGGTGTCGCCGTACTTGCTGCGGAGCTCCTCGATGGGGCCCCAGTCCAGGGCACGGGAGGGGCAGGCGTCCACGCAGGCGGGGTTCTGGCCCTGCTCGCGGTAGTCGTAGCACAGGTCGCACTTGGACATGTGGCCGGTCTCGACGTTGAACTGCGGGGCGGAGTAGGGGCAGGCCCACTCGCAGTAGCGGCAGCCCACGCACTTGTCCTCGTTGACCCACACGGTGCCGTCCTCGCGCATGGACATGGCGGTGGTGGGGCACACCTGCATGCACACCGGGTTCTCGCAGTGGTTGCAGGCGATGGAGGTGTAGTAGGTGAAGACGTTGGGGGTGAAGGTGTTGCCCTCCTGCTGCCAGGAGCCTCCGGAGTACTCCACCACCCGGCGCCAGTTCACGCCGATGGGCAGGTCGTGCTTGTCCTTGCAGGAGACCTGGCAGGCCTTGCACCCGGTGCAGGCCGACTGGTCGAAGTAGAAGCCGTAGTCGGCCCCGGCCTCGGTGAACGTGTCCGTCATGATTCTCCCTAGGCCTTGACCACGTTGGCGATGGTCGTGTGGACGGCGTTGCCCTTCGCCAGCGGCGAGGGGTGCAGCGAGGTGAGCGAGTTGACCGACCCGGCGATGTCGACGGGGCGGTCGGGGTTGGCCTGCGGTGGCGGCGCGACCTCCGAGGCGGGCCGGGGGTCGAACCAGGCGCCCTGCGGGATGGAGATGACGCCGGGCGCGATGCGCTCGGTCACCTTCGCCTCGAGGCGGACGGTGCCGCGGTCGTTGTAGACGAAGACCTCGTCCCCGTTCCCGATGTCCTTGCGGGCGGCGTCCAGGATGTTGAGCCAGACCTGCTGGCGGTGCGCCTCCTTGAGCCAGTCGACGTTGCCGTAGGAGGAGTGTGTCCGGGCCTTGTAGTGGTGGCCGATCACCTGGAACGGGTGGTCGGCGGACTCGCGGGCCGCGAGTGCGCCCTCCCAGGTGTCGACGTGCTCGGGCAGGGCGGTGAGCTTGTCGCCCGGCTGCTCGGGCCGGAACACCCCGAAGGTCCACTTCTCGGCCATCGCCGCCAGCCGGTCGGAGTAGACCTCGATCTTGCCCGACGGCGTCGCGAGCGGGTTGGCCTCGGGGTCGGTGCGGAACTCCGCCATGGAGATGGCCGGGCCGAGGTTCTTGCGGTAGATCCCCAGCTCCTTCCACTCGTCGTAGGAGGGCAGGTCCGGGTCGTTGGCGCGGGTCGCCTCGATGGTCTCCCGCAGCCAGTCCTCGCGGCTCTTGCCCTCGGTGAACTGCGGCTCGGTGCCCAGGCGACGGGCCATCTCGGTGCAGATGTCGAAGATGCTCCTGCACTCGTAGAGGGGCTCGATGGCCTGGGAGGAGACGATGCCGTAGGCCATGGGCCCGCCGTTCTCCCCGGGGTGGACGTCGAACTCCTCCGCCGTCGAGGTGCCGGGCAGGATGTAGTCCGCGTAGCGCGCCGACACCGTGTACTGGATGTCGCAGACGACGATGAGCTCGCACTTGGAGTCGTCCTGGAGGATCTCCGCCGACCGGTTGTTGTCCCCGGTCTGGTTGACGATCGAGTTCCCGCCGTACTGCCAGACCATCTTGATCGGCACGTCGAGCCGCACGTTGGTCGGCTCACCGTTCTCGTCGACGGGGATCTTGTTGTCGCGCACCCCCGGTGCGGGCTTCTCGCAGACGCCCGCGTTGAAGGTGTCCATCTCCGGGCCGTGGTCGATCGCGTCGAGCCACGAGAAGACCGAGATGATCTTGTTCGAGGTGTTGATCGTCCCGGTGTTGAACGGCTTGACAAAGGGCAGGGACTGGGCGCCCTCGCGGGCACCGGTGCCGCCGCCGGCGATGCCGACGTTCCCGGTGACGCAGGCAAGGAGGAAGATCGCCCGGGCGACGTTCTCGCCGTTGGCGTGGCGCTGCGGTCCCCAGCCCTGGGTGATCGCGCACGGCTTGGCACCGGCGATCTCGCGCGCCAGCTGGCGGATGCGCTGGGCGGGCAGTCCGCAGATCTCGGCCGCCCAGTCCGGCGTCTTCTCCACGCCGTCGGGGCCGCGGCCCTCGATGTAGGCGCGGTAGGAGGAGTTGGCCGGCGCACGCTCGGGCAGGGTGTGCTCGTCGAAGCCCACGCAGTAGGTGTCGAGGAAGGCCTGGTCCTGCAGGCCCTCGGCGAGCATGACGTGGATCATCCCCGCGATGAGCGCGGCATCGGTGCCCGGGCGGACCGGCACCCACTCGTCACCGAGGATCGCGCCCGTCTCGGAGTAGCGCGGGTCGATGACGATGGTGCGCACCCCGTGCTCCTTGCGCGTCATCTGCGTGACGGCGAGCTGGCCACCCCCGGACATCCGGGTCTCGAGCGGGTTGTTCCCGAACATCACCTGGAGCTTGGCGTTGGCGGCGTCGTCGAAGGAGTTGCCGTTGACCCAGCTGCCGTAGAAGTACGGGTAGGCCTGGGTGATCTCTGTCGTCGAGTAGTCGGAGTAGTGGTCGAGGTACCCGCCCCAGGTGTTCATGAGGCGCGCGAACGGGGTGGCGTCCGGCGGCCACGAGCAGGCCATTGTCGAGCCGAGCGTCCCGGTGCCGTAGTTGATGTAGAAGGCCTCGTTGCCGTACTGGGCCTTGATCTCCTTCATCTTGTCGGTGATCTCGTCCAGGGCCTGCTCCCAGGAGATCTCCTCCCACTGCTCCTCGCCGCGCCTGGTCCCCGGCTTGCGCTTCATCGGCTTCTTCAGCCGGTCGGGGTTGTAGATGCGGTGGCGGATGGAGCGGCCGCGGACGCAGGCGAGCACCCGCTGGCTGCCCAGCTGGTCGTCGCCCGTGTTGTCCGGCAGGACGCGCACGACGGTGCCGTCCTTGACCTGGAGCCGCAGCGGGCAGCGGGAGCCACAGTTGACGGTGCACGCGGACCACACGGTCTTGTCCGCGTCGGCCAGTCCCTCGGCCGCGGCGGCCGGCGGGGATCCGGGCATCCCCAGGTGGGCGGCGGTCGAGACGAGCGCAGCAGCCCCACCGGTCACCGCCGACCACTTGAGGAAGGTGCGCCGGCTGGGCCCTGACCGGGTGCCGGGTGCTGCGGTGCTCGTCTGGCTCATCACGTCTCCTCCAGAGGAAAAATCAACAACTGTGGACATCGGACCACCAGTCCACGCGCGGATCGGGGGACCTTCGTCCACCGGGCGCCGTCAGGCGTGGGAGGACGCCGGCGCGGTCGCGGGTGCGGCGGCCCGACGGCGCTGGGTGGCCTCGCGCAGGGCGGCCACACCCACCGCGAGCAGGTAGAGCGCGACGAGCGCCAGGGCCTGGCCGACCATGAACACGGGGTTGGGCAGGGGGTTGATCATCGCGGCGAAGGTAAAAGCCACGACGACGGCCCAACGCCAGCCGCGCAGCATCGTGCGCGCGGGCAGGACACCGAGGAAGTTCAGCGCCACGAGCACCTCGGGCAGCAGGAAGGAGAGCCCGAAGGCCAGCACGAGGTACATGAAGAAGCTGACGAAGGAGGTGGCGCTGAGGAGCGCGGCGGCGTCGTCGGGAACAAAGGACAGTAGGGCCGTCACCGCCCGTGGCACGACGAGCACGCCGCAGGCGGCTCCCACCGCGAACAGGGCGATGCCCGCGGCGCCGAAGGCGAGGGCGTGGACCCTCTCGCCGCGTTTGAGGCCGGGTCCGATGAACGCGCCGATCTGGTAGATCCACCACGGGCTGGAGAGGATGGCTCCGGCCCAGAAGGCCACCTTGAGCTGAAGCTCGAAGGCGGCGCCGATGGTCTGGAAGTTCAGCTGCGAGCTGCCGCCGCTAATCTCCGTCAACGGCTCCTGGAGGAAGGCCATGACCGGCTCGTAGAGGAACCAGCCCGCCGTCGTCCCGACGGCGAGACCGAGGAGGACGAGCACGAGTCTCTTGCGCAGCTCGCGGAGGTGGGCGCCGACGCTCATTGCCCGCTCCGGGTTGGCGCGCCGGCGCGACCTCATCTGTCCGTCGGTGCCGTCTCACCGGCCGCCGGCGCGACCGGTGCGGGGGCGGGCATGGTGGCCTGCGTGGCGGTGACCGGAGCGGCGGGGACGACGACGTCCTCCTGGAGCTCGGAGATCTCCTTCTTGAACACCTTCATCGACTGCCCGACGGACCGGGCGACGTCGGGCAGTCGCTTGGCCCCGAAGAGGATGACGAGGACGATGAGCAGGATGAGGATGTGGGTCGGTCTCATGGTGTCTCCCAGTGGTCGAAGCGGCCTGGTCAGGCCGTCGTATCGAACCTAACGACCCGTTCCGGGCGGAAGGTCGGACTTCGGTCCCGGCCCGGACCCCTGCTTCATCCAGGCGTCCATCTCCTCGCGGACGGCCTGGCGGACGATCTCGCGCGGGTCGTACTGCCTCAGGTCGAGGGAGGACAGGTCGAGCTCCTTCAGGCCGACGGCCGCCGAGTCGCGCTGCGCCTCCTCCCGCAGCCGCGCGCTCCAGGCGCGCACGAGCTCGACGCCCCTGCGGAAGGCACGCACCGCTTGGGCGAACCCGGACGGGCCGAGGACGAGCACGACGACGACGATCACGATGACGAGCTCGACCGAGCTGATGCCGAACAGGTTCATCGCCCCTCCTCACGCCGGCTCCTGCCAGGCTAGGTGCGCCCAGGGGGCAGGGTGTGGGGCATTAGTCCCCTTCCCGCGCCCCCGCCTGTGATCCGTCTTCCCGACTCAGCCGGACGAGGAGGGCCGGGGGCAGCGCCGAGCCGAAGGCATTGCCCTCCCGGTACCGGCACGTCGGGCACAGCGCACCCTCGTCGGCGGGGTGCCGGGCACCGCAGCGCTCGCAGGCTGCCGTGGTGAGGCGGGCGAGGACGGCGACGGGCTCCTCGAGCAGCTGGGCGAAAGCGAGCGGGCCGGTGGACGAGTAGGCGTCCACCGGGCACAGCCGGACGCACTCGAGCTCCGAGCGGCACTGCTCGCGCAGGTGGGTCAGGGTGCTGACGCCGTCGGCGTGGTCGAGGACGAGCGCGTCGTGGGGGCAGGCCAGCACACAGACGCCGCAGGCCGTGCACCCCTCAACGAGGAGCCGCGCGGCTGCCGCGGCCGGAGGGGGTGCGGCGGGGCCCTCGTCAGTCGCGGCGGGGTCCTCGCGCGGGCGGGCGCGGCCGGCTTCCTCGAGCAGCCGGAGCGCGGCGAGGGTGCGGCCGGCGTCGTCGAGGTCGAGGTCGAGGGCAGTGCGGTCGCGTAGGCCCAGACCGAGCAGGGTGCGCCGGGGGAGCGGGATCTGCCCCAGGACGAGGACGTCGGGACGCGACCGCCGGCGGCGCGGGGGAGAGAAGGAGGCGACGCCGTCGGGAAGGACGGCGCTCCACGCGGCGACGTGGGCGGCAGCGGCACCGGGGTCGGTCGGGCAGGGCAGCACCTCGACGACACCCACGCCCGACGCGAGGAGCTGGGCCGGCAGCCCCACCCCGACGTCGCGGACACAGCCCTCGAGGCGGACGACCACCGTCCCGCGTGCCACCCGCGGCGGCTCGGCGTCCGCGCAGAGGAGCACGACGCGCTCGGGGGTGTCGTGCGTGGCGAGCCACCGCAGCAGCGCACGGTTGGGATCGGACATGGCGTGGGGTCAGCGTGCCGTCCGGGAGGCGACGAGCCGCTCGACGGCCTCGGCCCGCTCCGTCACGGCGCGCGCGGTGGTGGCGGTGTCCAGCTCCCGTCCTGCAGCGCCTGCCGACAGACCGACGAGGAACGCCGTGAGCGGGGCCCCCGGACGGGTGGGCCCGTGGGCCACCTGGCCGACGAGCGCGAGGAGCTGCTCCGCCGTGCTCTCGACGACGTGCGGGTCCAGGGCGAGTTCGGCGCACACCTCGCGCAGCCACTCGTGCATCTGGACCATCCGCTCGTCGCTCACGGACGGTTCTCCGCCTCGAGGACCTCGCTGGCCCACGTCCAGGCGGCGATCGTCGCCGGGAAGCCGCGCGTGGTGAGCCCTAGCAGAATCACCTGCTCGACCTCCTCGCGGCTGGCCCCCGCCTCCAGGGCCTTGCGGACGTTGGAGCGCACGGCGCCGTCGGCCTGGGAGCCCAGCGCGATGCCGAGCTTGACCAGCCGCACCGTGCGCTCGTCGAGCGGTCCGGCGTCGTCGACGGCGCGGGCCACGGCATCGTGGCGCTCGACGACGTCGCCGAAGCGGCGACGAAAGGACTGGTAGACCTCGGGCAGGTATTCGGTGCTCTCGTCCATGCGGGCCATCGTGGCACAGCTCCTTCCGGCGGTTCAGGGGAGACGCACGAGCGCCGAGGACCGGTCGTGCCCGGTCCTCGGCGGGTGCAGGGGGTCAGCGGAGCCAGCTGTTGCCGACCTTTCCGGCCCACCACTTGCCCAGGCCCCACTTGTCACCGGAGAGGGTCACCGCCGCGATGATGAGGAGCAGTGCCTCCACCCAGTGGGAGTCGAGGACGGGGTTGGTGCCGTGCTCGCCCACCCACGGGAGGGCCACGACGTACATGAAGGCCATGAGCAGGGTGCCGCTGACGGCCGCGATGCGCAGGCCCGCGCCGGTGATCATCGCGACGCCGATGCCGAGAAGGCCCAGCATGAAGACGATGTCACCGAAGGGGTTGAGGAACAGGGACTGGAACAGCTCCGCCAGCGGCTGCTCCGGCGGGAGGTTGCCGAGGTAGCCCTGGGCCGGCGTGCCGCCGTTGATCCAGGCCCGCTCGCTCGGCGTCGCGAAGCCGAGGCCGAAGGTCTTGTCGAGGAAGGGCCAAAGGAACAAGAAGCCGACGACGATGCGCCCCACGGCGAGCGCGGCCTGCGCGCCGGGCCGGGTGACGACGTCGTCCATGTACAGGATCCTGCCGCCCTGGGCGGAGTCTCTGGCGGGGGTGGTCGTGGTGGCCATCGGAGTTCTCCTTGGAGTGGGTGGTGCGGGTGTGATTGCTGTCATGCACAAGCGTCCTCGTCGGACTTGTCCGACAAACGGGGCCAAGGTCCCGACTTTCGCCACGATGGAGACCGCGCGCCGCTGGAGGCGCCCTCACGTCGGCGGTGGTCGATAATGGCAAGGGGCCGCGACGCCGCGGCGACGGCGAGAGGACATGAGACCGATGGCACTGCCCAGCCCGAGCTACACGATCACCATGCGCGTGCAGGTACCCGCCTCGCAGGCGGCGACGAGCGAGCTGGTGGCCGCAGCCGCCGCGGAGGGCGCCTCCGTCACCGGTGTCGACATCGCGCAGTCGAGCACCGACCACCTCACGGTCGACCTCACCTGCGACACGATCGACGGGCCGCACAGCCAGCGGGTGGTGGACGCTCTCGACGCGCTCGAGGACGTCCACGTCCTCAAGGTGTCCGACTCGACCTTCCTCATGCACCTGGGCGGGAAGATCGAGGTGGGTCTCAAAGTGCCGCTGCGCACCCGCCGTGACCTCTCCCGGGCCTACACACCCGGCGTCGCCCGGGTGTGCCTCGCGATCGCCGAGCGGCCCGAGGACGCCCGGCGCCTCACCATCAAGCGCAACACGGTCGCCGTCGTCACCGACGGCACCGCCGTCCTGGGGCTGGGGAACATCGGGCCGGCGGCGGCGCTGCCGGTCATGGAGGGCAAGGCGGCGCTCTTCAAGAAGTTCGCCGGCGTCGACGCCTGGCCGGTGTGCCTGGACACGACGGACACCGAGGAGATCATCTCGATCGTCAAGGCGCTGGCGCCGGTGTACGGCGGGGTGAACCTCGAGGACATCTCGGCCCCGCGCTGCTTCGAGATCGAACGGCGCCTGCGCGCGGAGCTCGACATCCCGGTCTTCCACGACGACCAGCACGGCACGGCCATCGTCGTCCTCGCCGCGCTCATCAACGCCCTCAAGGTGGTGGACAAGCGCATCGAGGACGTCCGTATCGCCGTCGCGGGCGTGGGCGCCGCGGGCTCGGCCGTCATTCGGCTGCTGCACGCCCAGGGCGCGCGCAACATCGTCGGCTTCGACCGCGACGGCGCCATCCACTCGGGCAGCGACACCCCGGGGGAGCACCACCAGTGGATCGCTGCGAACACCAACCCCGAGGGTTTCACCGGAACCCTGCAGGAGGGGCTGGAGGGGGCGGACGTCTTCATCGGCGTCAGCGCGGGGGACATCCTCACCGGTGACGACGTCGCCCGGATGGGAGAACGGTCCATCGTCTTCGCGCTCGCCAACCCCGTCCCGGAGGTCGATCCCATCGCGGCGGCCGCGCACGCGCACGTCGTGGCGACCGGTCGGAGCGACTACCCCAACCAGATCAACAACGTGCTGGCCTTCCCCGGCCTCTTCCGCGGGCTTCTCGACGCCGGCGCACGTGACGTCACCCAGGAGACGATGCGTCGGGCGGCCGTCGCCATCGCCGGCGTCGTCGAAGACGACGAGCTCAACCCGTCCTTCGTCATCCCCGGCGTCTTCGACACCAGGGTCGCCGAGGCAGTCGCCGACGCCGTCCGTGAGGAGGCTGAGGAATCGCGCGCAGCCGGTCGGTCGCCCGCCCTCGTGGATCAGGCGGCCGAGGATGCCCGGGTCACGTGGCCGGGGCGCCAGCCGGGCGACGAGGACCCGCATGTGCCGTGACCCACACCCCGACGCCGGAACGCCTGCGAGATGCCACCTTTCCGCTGAACGACGCGGTATCTGCAGTCTGTAGCGGGGTGTTCGATCCGGCTTGACCGGCGGTCGGTCGCCTGCCTATGATTCTCGAGCCGGCAAGGGAGGCACGGACACCAGGAGCTGAGAGGCTCGGTGGCCGGTCCCACCGGAAGGACTACTGATCAGGGCGCCGCTCAGCCGGCGCCGCTTCGGTGAGTCCGAGCTCGACAGGGTTCAGGGCGTCGCTCGCACAGCGGGCGGAAGTTTCTGGGTCATGCCGGGACAGCTTGAAGATGGCCCCGTTTCCTGGTCCGCACGATTGATGTGGGTCTGGCGGTGTGTGTCTGTTTCTTGAGAACTCAACAGTGTGCCAAGTTTTTGATGCCAATATGGTCCTGGCGTCGGCTGGTTTGTTCATCGTCTGGTGGATGGGTTGGTTGGTGTCTGGGGTCGTTAGTTTGTTTGGTTGATGCTCGTCCGTGGTTTCCTTTCTGCGGGTGGGTGTTTGCCTGGATCGCTCGCTGCCTTTGGGTGGTGCGTGTTTCTTCGTATGGTTGTTACCCCTTTTGGGGGTGGCGATAGACATTTACGGAGAGTTTGATCCTGGCTCAGGACGAACGCTGGCGGCGTGCTTAACACATGCAAGTCGAACGATGAAGCCCAGC